>NZ_JAAMPT010000207.1 GCF_012911605.1 Flavobacterium solisilvae
CGGTTGGGACGGAACGTTCAACGGACAGTTAATGCCATCAACCGATTACTGGTTCAAGGTAGAATATCCTGAAGCAGGTGTTATGAAAGAATTTAAAGCCCATTTCTCATTGAAAAGATAAAAAACCATGAATTTAAAAAAAGTTTATTTAGTACTATTATTTGCGGTAGCTCAGGTATCGTTTTCTCAAGAAGGATTGCCTGTATATTCTGACTATCTTTCGGATAATTATTATTTGCTTCATCCATCTATGGCTGGAGCTGCTAATTGTACCAAAGTTAGATTAACAGCAAGACAACAATGGTTTGGTCAAGATGATGCGCCGGCATTGCAAACTTTGAGTATAAATGGTTCTTTAGGTGAAAGATCGGGTGGTGGAGTTATTGTTTTTAATGATAAAAACGGTTATCATTCACAAACAGGGATGAAGTTGACTTATGCACATCATATTATGTTTTCAAGAGACAATGTTGATTTGAATCAATTGTCTTTTGGTATGAGTGCAGGTTTTGTGCAAAGTAGTCTTGATGAGAGTTCTTTTTATACTAATGATCCTTCGTTTGATCCAGTTGCTTTTGGCGACATACAAAGAGCTTCTTACTTTAATGTAGATATTGGAGCATCGTATAATTTCTTGGATTTTTATGTACATGCTACAGTTAAAAATGCATTGGCTAGTGATAGAAAATTGTATACCGATAGAGAACCAGTTAATTTAAGACGTTTTATTTTGAATTCAGGGTATACTTTTGGTGATCCTGATAAGATTGTTTGGGAACCATCTTTCATGTTTCAGTTAGTTACTCAAACTCAAGAGAAAACGGTAGATTTGAATATCAAAGCTTATAAGGAACTTGATTTTGGAAGACTTTGGGGAGGATTGTCTTATAGAAGAAGTTTAGATGGGGCGCAGTTTGTTGAAGGTCAACAAAGTATTGGCGATCAAAAGTTACAATACATCACTCCAATTATTGGGTTAAATTTCAATAGTTATATGATTTCTTATACTTATTCTCATTTATTAGGTGACATTAAGTTTGATGCTGGTGGATTTCACCAAATTACATTAGGTCTTAACTTGTTCTGTAAAAGAGAGAAATACCACTGTAATTGTCCTGCGATTAATTAATAATTCAAATAATGTCCCGTCAAAAAAGATGGGACTTTTTTTTAAGTAATGGTTATAAAAGCTGTAAATGGAAAATCTCCTCAAATTCCGGAGGATTGTTATGTTGCTGAAAACGCAACGATTGTTGGTGATGTTTCTTTTGGAAAATCATGTAGTGTTTGGTTTAATGCTGTAGTACGTGGCGATGTTAATTTTATCAAAATAGGCGATAAGGTAAATATTCAAGATGGTGCCATTATTCATTGTACGTATCAAAAACATCCAACGGAAATTGGGAATAATGTTTCTATTGGTCATAATGCTATTGTTCACGGTTGTAAAGTGCATGATAATGTTTTGATTGGAATGGGTGCAATTGTAATGGATAATTGTGTTATTCAAAGTAACTCGATTGTTGCTGCCGGTGCTGTGGTTACGCAAAACACGGTTGTAGAATCGGGGACGATTTATGCTGGTGTTCCTGCTAAGAAAGTTAAGGATATTGATCAGTCGGATTTTGCTGGCGAGATTGAACGTATTTCGAATAATTATGTAATGTATTCGAGTTGGTTTAAGGAAGAGTAAAAGAAGCCGAAAGTTGGTTTTTAGCCCCGATTGAAGCGGAAATCCTGTCATTGCTTCACTGTTGTTTGTGAGATTGCTTCGTTCCTCGCAATGACAGATTGTAGCGGAAAGCGGGAAAATGGTTTAAAAGATTTTTGGAAGTTTGGCTTCTAGAAATCTTTTTTTATTACTGGATAATTGTGCTTTAGAATTTTTTCGAGAACAGTTGGGTTGGCATTAGTGTAGAAAATGTTCTTTGGTTGATGGCTTTCTTGGTTTAAGTTGTTTTTTTCGGATAGGATGTTTTTGGTTTGCTTTGCAACGGCTTCGCCTGAATCGATGATTTTAATGTGCTTTGGGAGGATTTTTTTGATTTGTGGCAAAAGATATGGGTAATGGCTGCAGCCTAGCACAAGATAGTCGATATTCGCTTCTATCATGGGTTGAAGGTAATTGTTGAGTAATTCTTTAATTTGAGGTGAATTGATTTTTCCTTTTTCGATTAGTGGAACGAGTCCATGGCCAATTTGTTCGATGATTTTAGTGTCTTGAAATTGTTGGGCTGTTTGATGAAATAGTTCGCTGTTTAAGGTTCCTTGTGTGGCGAGAATTCCAATGGTTTGGGTTTTTGAATGTAATGCTGCTGGTTTTATTGCGGGTTCAATGCCAATGAACGGAACTTGGTATTTTGCTCTTAGTTCTTTGATGGCATTGGTTGTGGCTGTGTTGCAGGCAACGACTATAATTTTGCAATTTTGATTGAGCAGAAACTCGGTGTTTTTATTGCTTAAATGGATGATTTCTTCTTTTGATTTTTGTCCGTAAGGTGCATTTTTGCTGTCGGCTAGATAAATGGTGTTTTCGTTTGGCATGAGTTCATGAATTTCTTTCCAGATGGAAGTTCCGCCGATGCCTGAATCAAATAGTCCTATTGGGTTGTTGTTTGTCATAAGTAACAAAAATAAAAAAAAACTGCTCAATCCTGTTGAAAGGTTGAGCAGTTTTTTACTTTTATAATTAAGCTTTTGATTAAAAACCTAAATCTTTTTTAACATCAGCAGTTAAATCTGGACCATCTTTTAAAAGTAAGTCAGCTGCGTTTAATACATATTGATATCCTTTTGCTTTTCCTACTTTTTCAATAGAAGCTCTAACTTTGTCGTATAAAGGTGCTACTAAGTCAGTTTCTTTCTTTTGTAGTTCTTTTTGAGCATTTTCTCTGTAATCTGTAATACGCTTAGTTAAATCTTGCATTTCTGTTTGACGAGTTGCATTTACAGCGTCACCAACGGTATCTGCTTCTTGTTCGTATTTTTTCATTTTAGCTTGGTACTCGTCAATCATTATTTTATATTCAGCATCATAGGTAGAGCTTAATTTTTCTAATTGTTTTTTAGCTTCTATTACTGCAGGCATTTTAGAAATAATTTCATTTACATCTACGTGTGCAGTTTTTGCTTGAGCATTCATCGTTTGCATTGTTCCTAGAAACACAACTCCAGCGATTAGTAATGATTTCAATCTTTTCATTGTTTTAAAAGTATTAATTAATTATTGTTATTCTTCTTTTTTTGGTTCTTCTTTAGGTTGATTTTTTTTCTCTTCCCTTGCTTTTTTTGCCGCTTCTCTATCGGCTAATATTTTTTTCTTTTTTTCTTCAAGTGCCGCTTTTCTGTCTTCTAATGTTTTTGCTCTTTCGGCTGCTTTGTCTTCTTTAGCAGTAGCAGTTCCATCGGTTGTTTTTTCAGCGTCTTTAGTTTCTTTGTTGTCTTCTTTTTTGTCAGTTGCAGAAACCGTGCCAGATTTTTTTGCTTCTCTTTCGGCAGCTGCAGCATCTTTTTTATCTTGAAGTTCTTTTTTCTTAGCTTCGTTTGCCGCTTTTCTATCTTCAACAAGTTTGTCTCTAGCAGCTTTTTTTTCTTCTAATGCTTTTCTTCTTTCTGCTAGAGCAGGATTTTCATCTTCTAAATCCTCTTTGTATTCTTTGGCTTCTTGATCTTTTAATTGTTTTTTTGTAAGCTGTTCTCTTCTTTCTGCTCTTGTTATTGTTTTAATAACTTGCTCGCTGATATCGTGTCTTTTTGCTGCAAAAAGCATGGTTAAATCGGATGATTTGTCAAAAACGAAATCGAATTTTTTGGCTTCAGCTATATCTTGAACTGCAGTAAAAACTTGATCTTGAATTGGTTTTACCAAAACGGCTTTTTGAGTGATTAAATCGCCATTTGGTCCAAATTTCTTTTGTTGAAAGTCGATAAGTTCACTTTCTTGGAAAGCAATTTCTTCTTCTCTTTCTTCAATTAATTCACGCGTTAGAAGTGCTTTTTCAGTTTTTAAAGCATCTTTAAGTTTAGCTATTTCAACTTTTTTTGCTTCTATATCTTGTTTCCACTTTTGTGCTTTTTGTTCTAATTGACTTTTAGCTTCTGTATAATCAGGAACGTTTTGTAGAATATATTCCATATCAATAAAACCTATCTTTGTTCCTCTACTTTGAGCATTCATTGCAAATGAAGTAAGAAGTAGTAATGCTAAAAAATATTTTTTCATATTATTATGATTTTAAAATATGTATCAAATATAATTAAAATTGTTGACCAATAATAAAATGTGTTTCCCAACCGTTCTTTTGTGTTGTTCCAGAACCTGGCACGGCATCAAATCCATGAGCAAAGTCTATACCAAGTAATCCAAATGCAGGCATAAATATTCTTAAACCAAATCCAGCCGAACGTTGTAGCACAAATGGATTGTATTCTTGGAAGTTGTTGAACGACGAACCTGCTTCAAGGAATCCTAATGCATAAATTGACGCAGCAGCTTTTAACGTTAATGGATATCTAAGTTCTAACGAGAATTTATTATAGATTGTTCCACCATTAATATCAGATAATGATTGGTTTGGATAACCTCTTAATTGCACCACTTCTCGACCGTCAAGCGCAAAGTTAGCCAATCCATCACCACCAAGGAAGAAACGTTCAAAAGGAACCATTCCTCTTGCGCTGTTGTACGCGCCAAGGAAACCAAATTCTCCCAAAGCTCTTAAAACTAACGCTTTTTGTGGTGTTCCAGCAATTTTTGTGTAGGAGTCAACTTTGAATTTTACTTTGTAATATTCTAACCAATTGAACCTTTCTTGGTCAACTTTTGATTTGTCTGCAGCAGCATCAGTATAATTATCTACAGCTTGGTAGTGTACAGTTCCGTTTGGAAATGTTTCTTTAATTCCTAGATAATCGCCTTCTAATGGAAAGTAACCTTCGCTATTTGTGTAAACATTCTCCATTCCAGCAGTATACTTTAATTTATATTTTTCTTGATTTTCCAAGTCACCATAATCAATTCCGTTCCAAAGCGAATAAGGTAATGTAAATTTTGCTGAAACGCTATATTCTGCTCCAGATGTTGGATATATTGGATTTACACCTTTATTGTTTCTAGTTAAACCTACTGTAAAAGCTAAGTTTCTTGAAGCACCATCTCCAAAAGAAAATAATCCAGTGTTGTAATTATTTAAATCATAATATTGGAAACTTGTTGAACCAGATAATACAAAATAATCATCAGGAATTGTTAATCTTTTTGCTAAACCTACAGAAAGTGACGTAATGTTAAAACTTTTAGTTCTGTCAACATCTCTTGATCTTCCTGTGTATAAAAATTGTTTACTATGAGACAATGAAGTCGAGAAATTAACTGGTTTTTTTCCGCCAAACCATGGTTCAGAGAAAGATAAACTATACGTTTGAAAGAATGAACTAGCTTGTGCTCTCAATGATACTCGTTGTCCGTCGCCCATTGGTAATGGTTTGTAAGCTTCTTTATTGAATAAATTTCGCATTGAGAAGTTGTTGAACGAAAGTCCAAGTGTTCCAATAAAACCTCCGCCACCATAACCACCTTGAAGCTCAATTTGGCTAGAACCTTTTTCTACTAAGTTGTATTCAATATCAACTGTTCCTGCTGCTGGATCGACGTTTTTGAATTTCGGATCGATTGCTTCTGGATCAAAGAAACCCAATTGTCCAATTTCACGAATAGTTCTAACCAAAGCATCTTTGCTATATTTTTCACCAGGATGTGTTTTTAATTCTCTGTAAATTACTCTATCATGGGTTTTGTCATTTCCAACAACGGTAATGTTGTTAAAATAGGCAATTGGGCCTTCGGTAATTCTTATTTCAAAATCAATAGTGTCGTTTTCTGTTTTTACTTCAACGGCATTAATGTTTGAGAATAGATAACCATTGTTTTGATATAAATTGGTTAAATCATCAGCATCAGGTTTTGTTTTATCGGCAATTCTTTTTTCAAGTAAAACTCCGTTATAAGTTTCTCCTTTTTTGATTCCAAGAACACGACTTAAAAGTTGATCAGAATATACTGAGTTTCCTAGGAATTTAATATCACCAAAATGATATTTTCTTCCTTCTTCAACTTTAATATTGATAGCTAATTTTGATTTTTTCTCATTCAAGAATACTGAATCCGATACAACTCTTGCGTCACGATATCCTTTTTCTTTGTATTTAGATACGATAGAAACTAAATCTTCTTTGTATTTGTCTTTTACAAATTTTGAAGATTTAAAAATTCGGATAGGGTTGATTTGTTTGGTGTTTTTCATCGCACCACGCAGCTTTTTATCCGAGAATTTTTCGTTGCCGTCAAACGTTATTTTTGAGATTTTAAGTTTGTCTCCTTTGTCAATATTAACCAGCATTTTAACCAAGTTGCCTTCGGTTGTGTCTGGAGTTGTAGTGATGAAAACTTTGGTATTAAAAAAACCGTCTTTTTTATACTTATTTTCAATGTAGTTTTTAGTAGTCGTGATAAGGTTTTCGTTTACAATTTTGCCTTTTGTTAACGAGTTATCTTTGATAAGTCCTTCGATTTTTGATTTTTTTACTCCTTGAATTTTTACATCACTCAATTTTGGTAGTTCAGTGATGAAAAGATCAAGCCAAATACTGTCATTTTCAGTTTTATTTACATAAAAATCGATGTCGCTAAAAAGTCCTAGTTTACCTAATTTTTTGATGGCGTTACTAATTTCTTCTCCAGGAACAGTGATTTGTTGGCCTTTTTCAAGTCCAGTAAAGGTAACAACGGTTTGCTGATTGTAGCTGATTTTTCCAACCACATTTACATCGGCTAAAATATATTTTCTTCCTTGAGAAAACGGTAATCTTTCTTCTTGGGCTTGTAATTGAAAAATATTCCCAATACATAAAGCGATTAAAAATATTTTTAGGGTATTTATTTGCACTGAAAATCTATTTAATTTGTTCACTTGTTTTTCCAAATCTTCGTTCTCTTTTTTGATAGCTAATGATGGCATCATATAAATCGGTTTCTTTAAAATCGGGCCAAAGAACATCAGTAAAATAAAACTCTGCATAGGCTATTTGCCATAGCAAAAAATTACTAATTCTGTGTTCGCCACTGGTTCGTATTACCAAATCAACATCGGGTAAATTGTGTGTGTAAAGATGCTGATTAATAATTGATTCATCAATATCGTCTTGAGAAATTATATTATTTTTAACTTTACTACTTATATTTTTAACAGCATTTAACAATTCTTCTCTTGAACCATAGCTTAGCGCTAGTGTTAGCGTCATTCGGCTATTGTTTTTTGTTTTTTCTATAACTGTTACTAATTCTTTTTTGGCAGATGAAGGAAGCAAATCTAAATTGCCTATAGCATTCAATCTGATATTGTTTTTTTGTAGTGTGTCGAGTTCTTTTTTTAAGGAAGAAATGAGTAATTTCATTAATGTTTCTACTTCCAACTTTGGACGATTCCAATTTTCGGTAGAAAAGGCATAAAGTGTAAGATTTTCTATTCCTAGTTTGGCACAACTTTCCACTGTAGTTCTAACCGATTTTGTCCCATTTTCATGACCAAAAGCTCTTAGAAATCCTTTTTGTTTTGCCCATCGACCATTTCCGTCCATGATGATGGCAAGGTGTTTGGGTAAATTGTCTTTATCTATAGTAGTGTTCAAACTCATTTTTTTACTCTGCACAATAGCATGGTTTTTCTCCAAAGGTGTACGTTATCGTTATTCCCGAAAAAAAGTACCAATCATTACTGTTAATATTTCCAAATTTTAACGGTGCCAAATTTTCATTTTTTGGATTGCTTCCGTCCAAATTATCGGTAAATGTATATCTTGCGCCAACTTCAACTCCAATGACAAAGTTTTCAATAAGATTACTTTTTATTCCAACAACCATTGGAATGGCTAAAGCACCTTCTCGATAATCTTTTTTAGTTTGCCCGTTTAACACAAAAAGCTCATCATATATAAAATAGGACAAACCTGAAAAAACATAAGGCGTTGTTTTTCTTCTCAAAGCATCATGAAGATTAAAATCAAAAAAATTGAATTCTAATCCTGCTGAAAATTCCTTAATACTGTTGCCAAATTTATAACCACGCAAATTTCGGTTAGGAACATTTGAATCTAAGTCATTCGCAGTAATCGATGATTGCATATACGAAAATCGATAGGAATGTCTCGGACTTTTATTCCATTTATACAAAATTCCAAAGGCAAATTCATTTGGATTAACATAATTTGTTTTCCCAACATCGCCAACATAGTTGCTTCCACCTAAAAAAGCACCAATCTCATGGATTTGTGCATTTGAAAAGTTTTGAAACAATATACAAAAAAACAGTACTAAAGTCTTTTTCATTCAATTGAAAATAGCGTGCAAATATAACAATTCTCACTACTTATGAAACATCAAAAGTAGATTTATCACAAATAATGTTAAAGTAGTCAGCTTGTTGAACTTGAACTGTGATGTTTTTAAAACGAAAAAAAATGTGTTGTAGTATATTTTTTGGTTCTTTTTTTCTAATTTCTTTTATCTTCACCCCAAAGAAGTTTGTTTCTTAATGTTTTAAAAAAAGTTTCTTCTGGAATTTCTACCATTTTAATTTTGAAAGGTGTTTTGCTGATGGTTAATTCGGCATTATTGTTTACCGATACCATTCTAGAATCTAACGAAACCAAGTATTGTTCTTCTCTTCCAGAAACTTTTAGTTTAATAATGGTGTCATCAGGAATTACTAATGGTCGAGCGTTTAAATTGTGTGGCGCAATTGGTGTTATTACTAATCCTTTTACTTCGGGAGTTAAAATTGGTCCGCCACAACTAAGTGAATATCCTGTTGAACCTGTTGGTGTTGAGATGATTAAGCCATCTGCCCAATAGGAATTTAAGTATTCGTCGTTTAGAAAAGTTTCGATTGTAATCATTGAAGTGGTGTCTTTTCGGCTTACCGATATTTCGTTCATTGCAAAATTAATGTCCATCCCAATTTCATTGGTTGAACAATCTATCGTTAAAAGTGTTCGTTCGGAAATAGTGTATTTTTTTTCTAAAACAACTTTTAGGAACGATTCAATGTTTTCTTTTTGAACTTTGGCTAAAAAACCCAATCTTCCAGCATTCACGCCAAGAATTGGAATGCCTGAATCACGAACAAAAGTTGCTGCTCTTAAAATTGTTCCGTCGCCACCAATACTAATTAATATGTCAAAACTGCTGTTTAAATCTTCGTGAGAGGAAAACGTGTTGTATTGTTTTTCAATGATTTTTTCTTCGTAAAGAATTTTTAAAAATTTCTCTTCGATAACCATTTCCACGTTGTTTCTGTTAAAAAAAACAAAGATGTCTTTAATAATTGGTCGCGTGTCGTTTTGATAATATTGTCCGAAAATGGCAACTTTCATAAGATTACATATTTAAGTATTTGTCCAAATATTCCGAACGTTCTTTTAAATTATTCATATAATTATCTTCGTGATGTTCAGAGATAATTTCGTAGTTATATCGTCTAAACGTTTGGATAATGTCGTTCAAACCGCCAAGTGTAATTTTTACGGTAACTTGAACTTTTTCATTATTGGCTTCCGAAACAAAAAGACCTAACAATTTTCCGTTATTACTTTCTACAATTTGAGCAATCTGGCTCATCGAATAATCGATAGCGGCTTTTTCAACCACAATAATTCCTCCAGTTTCTTTTAGAAAAGGCGTCTCGTTTAAAAACTTTATCACATCGGTTATTTCATAATAGCCAACATAGTTGTTGTTTTCGTCCAAAATAGGAACAAGATTAGCATTGTTTCGCGCAAAAATCTCTAAAACATCAAGCCAAATCATGGAATTTCTAACAAAAAAACCTTCCAAAGCATAGCGATAATCGAGTATGGTTTTTTGAAAATCAAACGTTTCAGCATCAACTGATGAAATACAACCTTGATAAATTCCTTCGTTTAAAATTGGAAAATGTGAAAAAGTACTTTCGGCAAAAAAATCTTGAATTTCGGCAACGGTTTCGTTAATCGAAAAAGGTTTAAAATCGTTGTTAATGTATTCAGAAAGTACTCTCATGTATTCATTTTTTAATCGACTGCAAAATAATCAAAATTTCGGACATGTTGACTTGCTTTAACTTTGTATTTTTGCTGAAATTTATTAATAGCCACAGATTCACTGATTTTTTAGGATTAACTTCAAAAAATAGTAATCTGTGCATCTGTGGCTAAAAGTTGAAAAAAAATGACAAAATTAAGTGTAAACATCAATAAAATAGCAACGTTACGAAATGCTCGTGGTGGAAATGTGCCCGATTTATTAAAGGTTGCAACCGATATTCAAAAATTTGGCGCACAAGGAATAACCATTCATCCGCGACCAGATGAAAGACATATTCGCTATCAAGATGCACGCGATTTGAAATCGATTGTTTACACCGAATATAATATTGAAGGAAATCCGCAACATAATTTTATCGATTTGGTTCTGGAGTGTAAACCAACACAAGTAACGCTTGTTCCCGATGCGATTGGAGCGATAACTTCTTCGGCAGGTTGGGATACGATAAAATTTCAGGATTATTTAACCGAAGTAATTTCAGAATTTCAACGAAACGGAATTCGAACTTCCATTTTTGTTGATCCAATTCTGGAAATGATTGAAGGCGCCAAAAAAACCGGAACCGATAGAATTGAGTTATATACCGAAAGTTTTGCACATCAATATGATTTAGGAAATGAAAAAGGAATCGAACCTTATACAAAAGCTGCTGTTTTAGCCAATGAACTGGGTTTAGGGATCAATGCCGGACACGATTTGAGTTTGGATAATATTAAATTTTTCAAAGAAAATATTCCAAATTTATTAGAAGTTTCCATTGGCCATGCTTTGATTTCTGAAGCGTTATATTTAGGTTTGGACAATGTTGTGAATATGTATTTGAATAGATTAAAATAGAATTTCAATCTTGAAACTTTGAGATTAGAATTTAAAATATAGTGTATGGAGACCGATAAAAACATGTTGTTTTCTGAAATAAAAGAAATTATTCTTCTGTCTCGTCAGCGAGTTTTTAGAATGGCAAATTCTGTTTTGCTTGAAACCTATTGGCAAATAGGAAAATTAATTATTGAAGATGAACAACAAGGAAAAGAACGAGCGGAATATGGTAAAGCGGTTTTAAAAACGTTAGCTGGTCAACTTACATTGGAATTTGGGAAAGGGTTTGACTATACAAATCTTACCAATATGAGAAAGTTCTACCTCGCTTTTCCAATTCTTGACGCATTGCGTCAAGAATTGAGTTGGACACATTATAGATTGCTTTCTAGAATAGATTTTCAAGAGAAAAGAAATTTTTATCTTAAAGAAAGTGTTGATAATAATTGGAATAGTAGAACGCTACAACGACAAATTAATTCATTAGCCTTTGAGCGAATTTTAGAACATAAAAAAGATGTTTCTGAAAAACCAACCATTCAAAATTTAATAAAAGATCCTTATATTTTCGAATTTCTTGGATTGCCAAATGATATTAAAAACAGCGAAAAAAATATCGAAACCGCAATAATAGATCATATTCAAAAGTTTTTGTTAGAATTTGGAAAAGGATTTGCATTTGTAGCACGACAACAACATATCGTTACCGATACTTCAGATTTTTATATCGATTTGGTTTTTTACAATTACATCTTAAAATGTTTTGTAATTATTGATTTAAAAACAGGAGAACTTTCGCATCAAGATATCGGACAAATAGATATGTATGTTCGAATGTATGATGATTTGAAGAAGTCAGAAAGTGATAATCCAACCGTTGGAATTTTACTTTGTTCAGAGAAAGATGAAACAATAGTCAAATATTCGGTATTAGCAGATAAAAAAAGCGTTTTTGCAAGTCAATATTTGTTATATATGCCAAAAGAAGAAGAGTTAAAACAGATCATAGAACAAGATAGACATCTTTTTGAATTAGAAAATGGAGAATAAGTTATACTCAAGAATAGAAGGCGAAGGCAAGCCGCTTTTAATCATTCACGGATTTCTGGGAATGAGCGATAATTGGAAATCATTTGGTTCGCTTTATGCTGCCGAAGGTTTTCAAGTTCACATGCTCGATTTAAGAAATCATGGAAAAAGTTTTCATTCCGATGAATTTAGTTATGAAATCATGGTAAACGATGTTTTGAACTATTGCCAACATCATAATTTATCATCGGTTTCAATAATTGGTCATTCGATGGGTGGAAAAGTAGCGATGCTTTTTGCAACAACTTATCCTGATTTGGTTGAAAAACTTATCGTAGCTGATATTGGTCCAAAATATTATGCGCCACATCATCAAGATATTTTAGCCGGATTGAACGCAGTTGATTTTTCTGAAAAACCTGATAGAAGTCAAGTGGAAGAAACGTTGTATCCGTTTATTCCCGATTTTGGAACAAGACAATTTTTAATGAAAAGTCTGTATTGGAAAGAACCTGGACAATTAGCATTCCGATTTAACCTGTCTGTTTTTAATGAAAAAATCGAACAAATTGGCGTGGCTTTACCAAGTGAAAAACGTTTTGAAAAACCAACGCTTTTTATTCGTGGTGGAAATTCCAGGTATATTTTGGATACCGATTTACCCGAAATTCAAAATCATTTCCCTAATTTTAAACTCGCAACAATTCCAAACGCTGGACACTGGCTTCATGCCGAAAATCCAAAATTGTTTTTTGAAGAAACTAGTAACTTTTTAAAATAAACTATGAAAATAATTATCCGATTACTCGTTACCTCTGTTTTAGTAATGATAATTTCACACTTAATGAAAGGTGTAATTGTTGACGAATTCATGTCAGCATTAACCGTTGCAGTTGTTTTAGCATTGCTAAATCTTTTTGTAAAACCAATATTGGTTGTCTTAACCTTGCCGGTAACTATCTTTACGCTGGGTTTTTTCTATTTGGTTATCAATGCCGCAATGATTTTGGTTTGCGACCATTTTATCGACGGATTTAAAGTAAGTACATTTTGGACAGCAATGCTTTTCAGTATAATACTTTCGTTATCACAATCAATCGTCTTTAAATTGACAAATAATGACTAAAATAAAAAGCTAAAATTCAAATATTTAAAAACTTTGTTGGGTTGTGAAAAAGTTGTACTTTTGCAACCCAATTTTAGTATGTAAAAAACACAAGAAATGAATATCACAAGAAATAACGTAGATGCTTTAAATGCAGTAGTTACAGTAGAAGTATCCAAAGCAGATTATGCCGAAAAAGTACAAAAAGTTTTAGCAGATTATAGAAAAAATGCTTCAATTCCTGGTTTTAGAAAAGGAGCAGTTCCAATGAGCTTAATCCAAAAACAATATGGAAAAGCAGTGTTGTTGGATGAAGTAAACAAATTGTTGCAAGATAATTTAAACAAATATTTAGTAGAAGAAAAATTAGATATCCTTGGAAATCCGCTACCAAAAGTAACCGAAGATTTCAATTGGGATGTTGAAGATTATAAATTTGAATTCGAATTAGGTTTAGCGCCAGAATTCACTGTGGATTTAACAGCAAAAAATGATTTGGTAAAATATACTATCGTTGCCGATGACAAAATGTTGAATGACCAAGTGGCTAGAATTCAAAAACAATACGGAAAATTAATCGCAAAAGACGTAGTGGAAGAAGGAAACGATGTTTCTGGTGTTTTTGCTAACGAAGAAAAAGCAATCAACAACAGAACGACACTTTCATTAGATGTTTTTGCAGATAAAAAAACAGCGAAAGCTTTCATTGGGAAAAAAGTAGGTGATGTGGTAACGTTAAAAACCAAAGGTTTATTTGACGACGATCACAAATTGATGGATTATTTAGCAGTTGGACATGATGACGTTCACGGTTTAGATATCGAAGTGACTTTTACAATCGATGAAGTAACAACACATGAACCAGCAGTTTTAGACCAAGAGTTATTCGATAAATTATTTGGACCAAAAGTGGTAACTTCAGTTGACGAATTGAAAGCAAAAATCAAAGAAGATGCCGAAAAACAATTTGCTCAACAAGCAGATCAAAAATTCTTAAACGATGTTACGGAGTTTTTGATTGCAAATACGAAATTTGATTTACCAGCTGAATTCCTAAAAAAATGGATACAATCAGCAGGTGAAAATCCTCTTTCTGCAGAAGAAGCTGAAGTTGAATTTACAAAATCAGAAAACGGTTTACGTTACCAATTAATCGAAGGTAAAATCATTACAGAAAATGGTTTACAAATCACTTTCGAAGATTTAAAAGCATACACTTCTGAATTGATAAAAAAACAAATGGCACAATTTGGTCAAATGGATCCATCAGATGAAGATGTACAAGGAATTGTTGCTCGCGTTATGTCAAATCAAGACGAAGTGCGTCGTTTGTCAGAACAAGTAATGAACGAGAAAATGCTAAACTTATATAAAGAAAAAGTTAAAGCAAAATCTAAAGAAGTTTCTTATGATGATTTCATCAAAGCGATGTATGGTGAGATTTAATTAAAAAATTAGTATCTTTGAGCGTCATTTCTGAATAGATTTGACGCTTTTTGCTTGTTTTAAGGCTAATTTTCGGCTTTGACCATTCAAATTCAAAGAGAGTTTAACATAATTACTTTTTTTTAAAAAAATGAACTACGGAAAAGAATTTAAAAAATTTGCGACAAAAAAGCATGGTGTTAACAGCTTATATTATGATAAGATTGTAAACAGCATGACACCATATATCATTGAAGAACGTCAGTTGAATGTATCCCAACTAGACGTTTTTTCACGTTTGATGATGGACAGAATTATATTTTTAGGAACAGGTGTTGACGATCATGTGGCAAACATTATCCAAGCGCAATTACTGTTTTTAGAAAGCGTTGATGCGTCAAAAGACGTTCAAATCTACATCAATTCTCCAGGCGGAAGCGTTTATGCTGGACTTGGAATTTATGATACAATGCAATACATCAAGCCAGATGTAGCAACAATTTGTACAGGAATGGCAGCTTCAATGGGAGCAGTTTTACTTTGTGCTGGTGCAGCAGGAAAACGTTCAGCGTTGCCACATTCAAGAGTAATGATTCACCAGCCATCAGGAGGTTTTCAAGGAGTAACAACAGATATGGAAATCAATTTGAGAGAAACATTGAAGTTAAAAGACGAATTATATAATATCATTTCACAACATTCTGGACAAACTTTTGATAAAGTTTATAAAGATTCAGAACGCGATTATTGGATGATTGCCGATGAAGCCAAAGAATACGGAATGATTGATGAAGTGTTGAGAAGAAGTTAATTAAAAGATTTTTTCCCCATAAAAATCAAATAAACCTATAAAAAATGGCAAGAGAAGTATTAGAATGCTCGTTTTGTGGTAGAAAAAAACCAGAAACCAATCTATTGATTGCTGGAATTAATGCACATGTTTGTGACCGATGTATTGAACAAGCTCACGGAATTGTGCTAGAAGAATTGAAAACCAATTCAAAAGTTAAGGTTTCTTCCGATTTAGTTTTGCGAAAGCCAAAAGAAATTAGAACATTCCTTGATCAATATGTAATTGGACAAGACCAAACTAAAAAAGTGATGGCAGTTGCGGTTTACAATCACTACAAAAGATTGATGCAACATAGCGCTGTTGATGATGTAGAAATTGAAAAATCTAACATCATTATGGTTGGACAAACTGGAACAGGAAAAACATTGGTAGCAAAAACCATTGCAAAAATGCTTGATGTTCCGTTAGCTATTGTTGATGCAACCGTTTTAACCGAAGCAGGTTATGTTGGTGAAGACGTAGAAAGTATTTTGACACGTTTGCTTCAAGCTGCCGATTATGATGTGCCAAAAGCCGAAAGAGGAATTGTATTTATTGATGAAATTGATAAAATTGCTCGCAAAAGCGATAATCCGTCGATAACGCGAGATGTTTCGGGTGAAGGTGTGCAACAAGCTTTGCTGAAATTATTGGAAGGAACGATTGTAAATGTTCCGCCAAAAGGTGGAAGAAAACATCCTGACCAAAAATTTGTGGAAGTAAATACTCAAAATATCCTGTTTATTGCTGGTGGTGCATTTGACGGAGTAGAACGAATTATCTCAAAACGATTGAATAGACAAGCCGTTGGATATAGTTCTGCTAAAAACGGTGAGAACATCGATAAAGATAATTTACTGCAATATATTATTCCAAAAGACATTAAAGATTTTGGATTAATTCCTGAAATTATTGGTCGTTTGCCAGTGCTTACTCACATGGATCCGTTAGACAAAGAAACTTTGCGTTCTATTTTAACCGAACCTAAAAATGCATTAATCAAGCAATATGAAAAACTATTTGCTATGGATGATGTGAAGTTTAGTATATCAAATGAAGCTTTGGATTTTATTGTGGATAAAGCATTAGAATACAAACTTGGCGCAAGAGGTTTGCGTTCACTATGTGAAGCCATTTTAACCGATGCCATGTATGATTTACCAAGTAGTAATGAAAAAACACTTCATATTGATAAAGAATACACCGAAGATGCTTTGGGTAAAAATTTATTAAAACGATTGGAAATAGCGTCTTAAAAATCATTTCAATTTGACGGAATACAAAGAAAACCACTCTATTTGGAGTGGTTTTTTTTATGTTGTTGAAACTTTTTTTAATTATGATTTGTAAAAATATGATTATAATTCTTTTACTTTTGTTCTAAAGTAACCAACTCCTGTATGGTTTATTGTTTTGTTTTGATTGTCGGTTTCAATGGATTTGAAATCTATTTTTCCATAAATACTATCACCAATTTTAAAATTTGAATGGTTTAATGTTAATTTTTGATAAATAATTTTATATACTGATTCTTTTTCTCCTTCAGTTACTACGTCAGTTGAATAATAGGGTTCAGTATAGAACTTGCCGTTTTTTACTAATATTATAAATCCATGACCACCAAAACCGTTACCGATTCCAATGTTTATAGAAAGCGTATCCTTTTTCCAAAAATAAGAACGACAATTATTAAAATTCGAATATTTCATGTCATAATCCTCATTTCGGTTATTTATATAAGATACAGCACTTGACTTCTTCATTAGTGTGTCTTTTTCTAAAGCTGAAAAAATTTCTTTTTCGTTGTCTAATTTTTTGAATATTTCATTTTCAGAAATCTTATTATCGACATTAAAATTTTCCCATTTTTTTGTTGTTTTAAGTTCAGTATCTTTTTGTTTACAATGACTAAACAGAAATGGAACAAGTAAAATAACGAGTATATTAAAGTAAGTTTTAGTTAGTTCTTTTTTCATTTTTTCAATATTCAATCGTTAGCCTGAATACCCAAATATACAAAACTATTCAAAATTATAAGAACACTTTTTAAAACCAAAAATCCCTCAAGTTAAGGGATTTTTAGCTTCAATTTTTTAAAAAAATAATTCGTGAAAATTGGTGTAATTCGTGTTTTTCTTCAAAACAACTTGTTTTTATTTTACAAAACCGCCACCACTATTTACTTTCTCCGTTTCGATAGTAGTGTTTTCGTTTTGTAGTTTTAAATTTCCAAAGTTATAGGTCAACGAAATTCTAAAATGTCTCGTGTCATTTTTTTCATAGAAACGTGTTTGCAAATTGGTCGAAGAAATCAAAGCATTTACTTCGTTTTGATTGAAAACATCAAACATGTGTAAACCCAATTTCAACTTTTTATTCATGAAATCTTTATTAAACGAAATATCAAACTGCTGAATTGGTTTGGTGATTTTGTAAATTTCCCAAACGCCACCTTCTGGCAAAATGAAATAACTCATGGTATTTTTTATATCCCAAGGCAACATGATTTGAGCTTGTGCACCATAATTCCAAACTGGTGAAGCATCAAACGAAAAATCATAACCTTCGGTTAAATTTTTAACGTAATTTATATTCAAATATATGTAATTCATCTTGTCGATATTGTTCATTCGCTTTTGGAATTCTTCTTTTCCTTTGAAGAAATAATCCAACGGAATTGGGAAATTGGCATAAGCACTGAACGTTTTAAATCGGTCGAATTGTTGGAACGTTTGCGTGCTAACCAATTCGCCTGGTTCAGCCGTCATCAAGAATAAATTGTGGTCTTTTGCAACGGTATAATTGGCGCCTAATTGAACAAATTGCAACGCCGAAATTTTGAATTCAAAATTGTCAAAAAAGCTTGGGTTCAACAATAAATTTCCTCCCGAAGAGTTGTATTGGTCAAAATTTCCACCATTTGGATCCAAAACACTATAACTCGGTTGCGAAATTTTTCTTGAATATGATGCCGTAAGATTGATATCGTCGGTTACTTCATACATCGCGCTGACATTTGGAAACAAATTGTTGTTTTTAAAATCGATATTGGTTTTTACATCATCTACAATTCCAACTCTGTCAACTTCAAAATTTTCAAATCGCAATCCAGCGGTTAAATGTAATTTCTTGATTTTCTTTCGAACTTCGGCATAAAAAGCCAAATTGGTTTCTTTGTAATCAAAGTCGATAATATCGGTTGTAGCCGAATTCAAATTGTAACTTCCAATGTTGTCAACTTTAATCGTATTGAATTTTCCACCTGTATTTACCGAAAGATTTAACTTTTCAAACGGAATAGCAAAATCATATTTCAAATAATAATTCAGCAATCCAAAATCGTTTTTGAAGTTATTAAAACTCGAAACGTTGTCTTCAACAGCATTAGTTTTTGTGTCTGGATTTCGGTTAAAAGTATTGGTAAACGCAATAATATCAAGCGTTCTTCCAATGGTGTCTAACTTGGTTTTAAACTGTAAACTTACTTCGTGATTGCTTGCTTTTGTTTTGGAAATTCCGTTGTTGAAATAATCTGAAATTTCCGAACCATTAGTAATTCCTTCAAAATCACCTCTATCGTTAGCAAAAGTTGTATTGTAATTGAACAACAAATTCGATTTTTCGCTTAACTTGTAATTGGTTCCAACGCGAGCGTAAAAATTTCGGTTAGTGTTTACATTTAGTCGGTTTTGATTGATGAATTTATCAGGATCAAAAGAAGTGAACGTTTGACCATTATTTGATTGTTGTTCCCATTCGATGTAATTGTAACCAATCATGGTTTGCCAACTCAAGTTTTTTTCTTTTCCGTTGAGTAAAATCTGCGGACTTGGTTTTTGGTATTTGTTGAAATTGTAGTTGATATTAAAACTAGCATTTACGCCTTTCATACGCTTAGAATTGGTAACTAAATTGATGATTGAACCGCTAGCATTGGCATCAAAAGCTGCTCCAGGATTATATATCAATTCTACTTTTTCGATAGCATTTGCTGGAAGTGACGACAAATAATTTTCCAAATCGCTACCGCTTAATGTACTTGGCGCACCGTCAATATAAATTGTTACGCCTTTTCCGTTTAGTGATAATCCGCCAGTTGGCGAAGCAATAACACCAGGAAGTCTTTTTACAGCTTCAAAAGCATTTCCGGTGCTTAACATTGGGTTGTCTTTTACGTTTACCGTTGTTTTGTCAGAATCAACTTTGATGAATTTTTTCTGTTGCGTGATGGTAACTTCGTTAAGCTCTTTGGGTTTAATGGTGTCGTTTTCTGTTTTTGTTTCTTGCGCAAAAACGGTTGTTGCTGCAAAGGATAATGCAGCCATAAAGAATGATTTCATTTTTGATTAATTTCAGATTGATGATTATCAGTAAGACTTTAATCGAATGAAAATGTTACAATCCAAAGTGATTTTTTAGCAAATATTTTTTTGCGCAGCAGTTTTTTCAATGGAACAACTTCTTGGTCCGCAACCCATTCTTTTTGGTCCGCAAGAAGTTAATAAGCAAATTAGAAGTATTGAGATTAATAGCTTTTTCACTCGGATTTTGGATTTTTAAAATTTGGAATTTACTATATTTTGCATTTCAAGTAATTGTTCCAAATAATCTCGTTGATTGGAAAGTCTCGGTATTTTGTGTTGTCCGCCGAGTTTGTTGTTGTCTTTTAGCCAATCATAAAAAAGATTTTCTCGCGCTACATTAATTTTCAATTGATTTAATGTCATGTTGTTGTAGCGTTTGGCTTCATAATCAGAATTGACTGATTGCAGATTTTCGTCCAAAACTTTTTGGAACAAATGAATATCTTCAGGATGTTTTTTAAACTCAATTATCCATTCGTGTGCTCCTTTTTCTTTGTCTTTCATAAAAATTGGCGCAACGGTATAATCTTTTACTTCACAGTGTAAAGTAGAACACGTTTTTGCAATTGCCGAATCGGTATTTTCAACCATTAATTCTTCGCCAAAAACATTAATGTGATGTTTCGTTCGTCCTGAAACTCGAATTCTGTATGGATTTAATGAGGTAAATCGAACGGTATCGCCAATCAGATATCGCCATAAACCAGCATTGGTAGTGATGACAACCGCATAATTTTTGAATAATTCTACATCGGCTAAACGAACAATCTTTTGATTTGGTGTGCCAAAAGTATCCATCGGAATAAATTCATAGAAAATTCCGTAATCCAACATCAGCAATAAATCATTGGAATAATTCAAATCCTGAATGGCAAAAAATCCTTCGGAAGCATTGTAGATTTCGTAATATTTGAATTTAGAATTTGGTAAAATCTTTTTGTATTGCTCGCGATAAGGTTCAAAACTTACGCCACCGTGAAAATAGACTTCTAAATTTGGCCAAAGTTCAAAAAGATTTTCTTTCCCTGATTCGGTTAAAATTCGGTTTAACAAGACCAACATCCAAGATGGAACGCCAGCAAAACTGGTTACGTTTTCGGTTCTGGTTTCGTTGATGATTGCCGTTAGTTTGCTTTCCCATTCGCTCATTAGCGATGTTTTATTGCTTGGCGTACTGCTAAATTCTGCCCACATTGGCATATTTTCAATCAATATCGCCGATAAATCACCAAAAAACGTATTGTTATTTTCGTGGATTTGTGAACTTCCGCCAAGACGCAAACTTTTGCCCAAAAACATTTCGGAGTTTTCGTTGTTGTTCAAATACATACAAAGCAAATCCTTGCTAGCTTTGTAATGACAATTTTCCAAAGCTTCGTTACTCACGGGAATAAATTTGCTTTTGGCATTGGTTGTTCCGCTTGACTTGGCAAACCATTTTATGGGTGTGTTCCAAAAAATATTTTGATAACCTTTGCGCGTTTCTTCAATCATGGGTTCCAAATCTTCGTAGGAAGAAATCGGAATTCGTTCGGCAAAAGTTCGATAGGATTTTATGCTTTCAAAATCATATTTTTTTCCAAGAACTGTTTCTTCACATTGGCGAAGCAAGTTCATCAATAATTCGTCCTGAACTTCATTAGGATATTTTAAAAACAACTCAATCTGATGAATGCGCTGTTTCAAAACCCATGAAGCAATCGAATTTATTATTGGATAGAACATGTTTTAAATTTAGAATTTTGTCAACTATTTACTAATTACTTCAAACCAGAAACAAAGTTTAAAATTGTTTGTGCAATTTGGTTTTGACCTTCTTCGCTAGTAATGTAGTTTCTATCATTTTGATTAGAAATAAAACCCATTTCTAGCGTTAATGCTGGAACTTCTGATTTTGACAAAACGAAAAAAGGTGCTGTTTTTACACCGCGATTTTTTAGTGGAATATTTTTTTCGAAGTCTAAAACTAATTTTTGTGCCAATTCGTTTGATTTTTCATAAGCAACCGATTTATCGGAAACAAAAATTTCAAAACCACTAGTTGTTATATTTTTATTATTGTTGACGTGTAACGACAAAACTAAATCGGGTTTTACGCTATTGATGTAGTTTGTTCGTTCAGCTAATTCTACAAATTTATCGTCATCACGAGTAAAAAGAAGTTTGATATTTTTATCAGAATTTAGCGCTTCAATTTTTTTAGAAATAGCGTTAGCCAAATCTTTTTCTAGCATATCATCGTGTTTTCCGCCAAAATCATGTCCGCCATGACCAGCATCGACAACCACGGTAATTGTTTCTTTTTCAGAAGAAATAAACGAAACGGTTGCAAAAGCAACAACGAGAAGTAAAGCTTTGAATAGTTTTTTCATGGTTAGGGATTTTGGTTAGTTAAATTTTACAAACTTTCCGGAATAAACAGGATCATTTTCAGATTCTTTACCTAAGTTGAAATGATATTCATTTCCTTCTTGTTTGGTAATATTGAAAGAGATTCTGTATGCTGATACAACATTTTTTGTGGTTTTTGAAGGTGATGAAGGTTCGGTATAACCTTTTACAATAAATGAGTTTTCATCAATCCAATTGATGTCTAGCATTTCGGTGGTATTCCCAATTTTGATGATAAACTTATCGTTTTTGATGGTGAATTCATAATCCACTAATCCATTGTCTTTGTATTGTTTGTCCAATACAGCAACATAATTTCCGTCAGGAAGTTTTCTCAAGTCTGATTGTATTGAAAACGAAGACATAACAACAAAACAAAACAAAATAAGTAGTTTTTTCATGGTTCAAAATTTGGTTTAATACTATTTGAATGACGCTAAAATACTAAAATTATTATAAATTTAGCCAAAAATCTGAAAATCGATAGTATGACATACGAAGGCGTTCTTACCAAAATGCAAACCGAATTTTTAAATCCAATTCAATATTATTTGGTATTTGAGAATAGTTTTTTGAGCTTAAACCAACTTTTAGACAAATCGATGGAAATCAATTTCGTGGGTTATCAATGTTTGAATTGTGGTAAAAAGAAAAAAATTTTCCGACAAGGATTTTGCTATGATTGTTTCATGAGTTCGGCTTCGGCTGGCGATTGGATTATGAAACCCGAGCTTTCCACAGCACATTTAGACATTGAAGATCGCGATTTGGAGTATGAAAAAAAAGTGCAATTACAACCACATATCGTGTATTTAGCATTGTCGAGTGAAGTAAAAGTTGGTGTGACGCGAAAAACTCAAGTACCAACACGCTGGATAGATCAAGGTGCAATTCAAGCCATTCCAATTGTTGAAGTTCCCAATCGTTATTTGGCAGGAATTACCGAAGTCGCATTGAAAAATCATTTTGCCGATAAAACCAATTGGCAAAAAATGTTGAAAAATGATATTCCAAATGTAGATTTGCTAAAAGAAAAAGCATCATTAAAATATTTGATACCAAAAGAAGTTCAGGAATATTATGACGTTGATAAAAACGATTTATACGAATTGCATTTTCCAGTTTTAGAATATCCTAAGAAAGTAACTAGCTTGAATTTGGATAAATCTCCTAATTTTTCAGGAAAGCTAACAGGAATTAAAGGGCAATATTTAATTTTTGATGACGGAACAGTTTTTAACATTCGAACTTTTGAAGGTTATGTAGTGAAGATTTCGATATAAAAATAAAATTATAACCTTAAACTTTGTCATTCCGTAGGAATCTCATAGCAATTTTGAGATTCCTACGGAATGACAATCATTTAGTAAAAAAAAGCACAAAATTCTAGTGAACTTTGTGCTTTTTTTGTGTCTTAGTGGTTAAAAAAACTATTCCGTTTTCTTTGGTTCTTCTTTTTTCTTTTTACCAAAAATGTCTTTAATCAAACTGTTGGCTTTGGTTTGAACATCTTTTTTGACATCGGTTTTGGTTGTGTCTGTTTTTGGTTTTGTAGCATTAGAAATAATTCCGCTCAAAGCATCTTTTCCACCTGTAACCAATTTGTCTTTTTGTTGTTTTACCAAATTATTTACCAAGTTAGTTGTGGCTTGTTTCACATCGGTAGTGATTTTTGGCGACGAAAAACTTCCGCCAAGAATAGCATTAATCGGAATGCTTTCTACTTTTTGAGCATCGGCTGGCGATAATTTTGCGATTAAATTATTGGCTTCGGTTCCAAGATATTTTGCTGGAACATCTAGTTTTAAATTATAATTCATGTTTTGGTCAAAACCGTGTGTTCCGCCAACATTCACTTTGATGTCTTGGTATTTAATATCAAAAGGTTTTACGTTTACTTTTCCGTCTTTAAAAGTGACAGCAGCTTTTAAATCATTCAAATTTAACTTAGTCAAATCCACAAAATTCAGGTTGCTGTCTAATGCTGATAATAATGTTGAATTTTTAGAATTCACAGTCGTTGAAAGCAATTGTCCTAATAAATCTCCAGATAAGCTACTTAAAACAGGTGTCATTTCGGTTTCATTCAGATTACCTGATAAATGAATTTTTGAGTTCAATTTTCCATTAATTACGCCTGCAATTGGTGCAATTTTTTTCATCATATCCAATTGGGTAAACGTTTGCATGATATCAACGGTATTCAATCCTAAATCCATATTGAATTTTGGTGTTTTTTCTTTGGTAGAAATATCGCCATCAAATGCAATCGAACCGCCAAAAATATCGGTTTTTCCGTTTTGTAAGGTTGCTTTTTGGTCTTTAATGATGATTTTTCCAGAAACATTTTTCAATGTCAAATTATCGTATAAAACCATATTGGCTTTTGCCGTTAAAGAACAATTTAAGAACGCTGGAATCTTCATGGCTTCCGATTTTTTAGCTTCTTCTTTTTTATCGGTTTCAGGTTCCGTTGTCATAAAATCATTAACCGCTAATTGGTTAGAATTCAGGTTAAAATTTCCTTTCAACTCTTGATTTTTGAATACAAATCCGTAGAAATTTTCCAAAACTCCATTCACAGCAATATCACTTTTTCCTGTTTTAGCGTTAAACTGTTGTAAGTTTACAGTGTTTGGATTGAAAGCCACTAAAACTTTACTGATATTTATCGTTTTGCCATTTTCATCGGTATAATTAAATCCTGACAAATCGATTGTTCCGGCATTTTTAATTCGTGCATAATCGCTTTTTTCTACCGATTGCATGTCGAATTCCGTTTTTACATCGGCTTTCAAAATTCCACTTAAAGGTTTGTCAAGCTTTACCGGATAAGCTTTTGTTACATTAGCCAAATTGATTGTTCCTTTCAAATCAGCGTTTACCAAAGCATTTTCGGCTATGTTATTAATGTTAGCTTTCGCATTGAAAACATCTTGGTCAATTTGGAATGATAATTTGTCCAAATTCACATAAGTATCATTCATGACACCAGTTTCGTTGATGATTTTGGTGTCAATCACAATATTTCGAACCGATTTTGGTAAATCCGGATATTGGAATGAAGCATTATTGGAAGCAATTTCGATGTTGAATTTTGGTACAGTAGTTTCAGAATATAAACCTTTAGCAAAACCTGCAACGGTAAAATCTCCAGTGGTTTTTACATTATCCAAACTCGCAGCATATTGCGCCGGAATTAATCCTAAGAAATTCTTGAACGACGAAGTTGGCGTTTTGAACTTTAAGTCATATTCTTGTCCGGCTTCAACAATTTGAATAAAACCGTCGAATTCTAATGGCAATTCGTTGATTTTTGCTTTGTTTTCTTTGAACGTATATTTGCTTTTTTCTAAATCAATTCCCAAAACAGCATCCAACGAAAGCGCCACATTTTTCATATAGTTGGCTTTATCCATCGAAAGTGAAACTTTGGTTGTAGTTTTGGTATCTAAATCTAATTTTGTTGAAGTAAAATCGCCTTTTCCTTCGTGGTTAATGCTATCAAGAACCATTTTCATTTTTGACTTTTCATCATAAAATTGAAATCTAAAATTCTCGATTTCGTATTCTTTTATTTTTAAGGCTAAAGGTTTGCTTTTATTGTCGTCTTTCTGGTCTTCTTTTTTGTTTTTCAAAGCAATATCAAAATTTCCAACGCCATCTTTATTGAAAATAATGTTTATCAAACCGTTTTTGGATGAAATTCCGTCAATATTCATCGGTTCATTTTCTCCTTTGAATAATTCTTTGATAGACATTTTAAGGTTTAATTCTTCAAAAGAAACCAAAGTATCGCCTTCAAACGGTGCTTTGTTGATAATTGAAAGTTTATCAATAGTTACGCTTGCATTTGGAAAATTTTTAAACAAACTCAAATCAGCATCGGCAAAAGCAACTTTTGCATCTACATTTTCATTGATGGAAGTAAGGATTTTGGCTTTGATTTGGTCTTTAAAAAAATAAGGAATTGCAAAAGCTGCAACAACCAATAATAGAAGAACAATTCCAACGATTTTTAAAATTTTCTTTAGCATAACGAATAATTTTGTTACAATGATACTTACAAAAATAGTGCCTTTTTGACTAATGCTGTATAAAATTTAGGTTAGTTTTATGATTTCTAGCGTAAAAAAATAGTTATCAACAGCGGGTTTGTTTTTTCTTTTATTCTAAAATAGTTTTATTTAATTTGCGCTTGGTATGAATAAGCAGCATCAAGTCGTTTTATCGTTAGGAAGTAATCAAGGAAATCGCCTTGAGAATATTGAGCGTTGCATTATATCAATTCATCGTGAAATTGGCGCAGTTATCAAGGTTTCACGACTTTTTGAAACGCCAGCTTGGGGTTTTGAAAGTGGACCGTTTTATAATTGTGCGGTTGTGGTTCATACTCATAAATCAGCACATCAGGTTTTAGACGAAGTGTTGTTGCTCGAAGAAGCTTTGGGTAGAATTCGTTCCGATGTTGAAGGTTATCAAGCCAGAATTATCGATATTGATGTGATTTCGTTTGATGAAGAAATTATCGCTTCAGAAAAATTGAAAGTTCCACATCCTGAAATGCAAAACAGATTGTTTGTTTTAGTTCCAATGCGCGATTTGAATTTAGATTGGCGTCATCCAATTTTACAAAAATATCTTCATGAATTATTACTGCTTTCCGAAGATAAAAGTAATATTAAAGTAATTCAATCGCTTGAAAATCCAATTACAAAAATTCCTTTAAACAATTTTAATTATATCGCTATCGAAGGAAATATTGGTGCTGGAAAAACAACGTTGAGCAATAAATTAGCCGAAGATTTTAATGCTAAAATGGTTTTGGAACGTTTTGCGGATAATCCGTTTTTACCAAAATTTTATGAAGATCAAAGTCGGTATGCTTTTCCGCTCGAAATGTCTTTTTTAGCCGATAGATATCAACAAATTTCAGATGATTTAGCGCAATTTGACTTATTTAAAGATTTTGTCGTAGCCGATTATCATATTTTTAAATCCTTGATTTTTGCTAAAGTTACCCTTGCTGAAGACGAATTTCGATTATATAAAACGATGTTTGATATCATTTATAAAGAAATGCCAAAACCCGATTTGTATATTTATTTGTATCAAAATACCGAACGATTACTTCAAAATATAAAATTACGAGGAAGAAGTTACGAACAGGAAATTCCAGCAGAATATCTTGAAAAAATAAATAGCGGTTACCTTGATTACATCAAATCTCAAAAGGATTTGAATGTTTTAATCATCGATGTTTCTGATAAAGATTTTGTCGAAAATCAATCGGATTATGCTTTTATTTTAGACGAAATTCAAAAGAAATTACAATCCTAATTTTATCGTAATAAACTAAAATGACCTTTGTGTTCGGGTAAAATGTTGCTTACTTTGGCAACAAACCAATAATCATCAGCAGGAAGTTGTCTTCCGTTATAAGTTCCATCCCAAATAGGATTTTGTATATTAATAAAAGCAATCACTTTTCCATATCGGTCAAAAATGGTTACTTCTGGATTAGGATAAAAACTCATTCCTTTAATTGTCCAAAAATCATTAAAGCCATCACCATTTGGGCTAAAAAATGCTGGATAAGTTATATAGACAAATTGAAAGTCATCATTTCCACAAAAATCTTTATCTTTTGCATAAGCCATGTAAATTCCACCACTTTGTAATTGAAAAACATTTGAAGACTGATAGTTAACTCCATCAATTGAAAACTCGAAATCCCCAGAATTGGTTAAAATTGTTGCTGTATTTCCTGTAATGATTACATCTGAAATTATTGGTTTTGCTTTTACATTAACGGTAAAATTTTGTGTGGACGAACAGCCAAAAACATTGGTCATTTCAACTGAATATTGTCCTTGCGTTGAAACTGGAATACTTTGAGTAGTTTCTCCAGTTGTCCAATCATAATCCATTCCTGAAATTCCAGCGGTTAAAGTTGTACTTGTTCCTTCGCAAATGGCTATTTCACTATCAGCAATAGTTGCAGGTTTTGGGTTTACTGTAACAGTTACCGAATTTCTAGGTGTTGAAATGCAATTGTTGTTATTGGCTTCGATGTAGTAAGTTGTTGTTTGTGTTAAAGTTGGTGTTGTAAATGTGTTTCCAGTGACAATTGGCGTTGTAGAAGTTAGACTGTTGTACCAGTGAATAGTTCCAGTAGTTGCTGATGCGGTTAATGTAACTGATGTAGCTTCACAAGTTGAAGTTGAGCTTGGTGCAGTAACCGATGGTGTTTGGTTTACATTTACCGTTATTGGAGTTCGAGTTCCAGTTGTACAACCTATCGGAAATGCGTCAATATAATAGGTTGTGGTAGTTGTTAATGTAGGTGTTATGAAATTATTTCCTGAAGCTAGAACGGTTCCGCCAGTTGAAACATCATACCAATTTATCGTTCCAGCAGTTGCGGTTGCCGACATGTTTACCGATGCCGAATTACAAATGGCATAAGTCGAAACAGGATTGATAGCAGGAATTGTAATGGTTGTACTAGTTGAAATACTCAAAACTGGATCGCCAGGCATTCCACCATATTCCACGATATAACCTTTTGGTTGATAATCGCCGCTTACATCTCCAGTATTTGATAAATCATTCCACGAACCAGGAATTCCAACACCTGGAGCTGTTACGTGAGCATAATCTTCGTTGTTCATGTTGTTAGGTTCGCCGTTATTCCAATTGGCAAAATTTGGACTTGAACCATTTACGCCGCCATTCCAAAAAATCATTCCTGTTTCTGGTCCAGTCATCCATCGCCAAACACCTTCGGTAGCTTCGTCGCTTCCGCCAATCCAACCTGCGCCAGCTGCTTGTTCGCCTGAAAGTTGTGCTTCATCGACAGCGGTAATTGTGGCTAAATAACCTTGAAGTCCATAGTAAGTACTGTTTTCTGCAGCAGTTTTTGCACTAGACCAAGTTATCCCAACGTTTGGAATGTATTGATAATAATGTCCGTTGGAAGGTAAATAATTCGCTTGACCAACGGTTATAGAAAATGTTTTAGTGTTAGCTTGCGGATTAGCAGAATTATTTTGATAAACGATGTCTTTAACAGCTGCAATAATTTGTGGATATGTTGGTTGTCCAGAAACTCCAGTAAGTGTTAATTTTCCGGTAGTTTGGTTCCAAGATGTGGTAATGTTTGGATGATTTCCGGTTAAAAGTAAAACATCTTGCGAACTTACATATCCCGAAGAAATTTGAACATAAATAGCATCAATTCCTGGATCATCGTCAACAATATTGAAATCAGTGACGATTTTCATTTGGGTTTGTGGACAATAAATTTGATTTCCAGTAGCAGATAAAACAGGAGCATTATTTAGAATAAACTTTTTCTGTTTTTTTTGTCTAAAAACTGGATTTTCATTATTGAACTTTATTGGATTAGCAAATGAATTGTATCCAAAAATTGAAGAAATGAAAATTAAGGCTAGAATGATTTTTTTATACATGGCTTAAAAATAGAAAAATTTAGACTTATAGTTTGCTAAAGATTTGTTAGAATTTTATTTTTTGAAATAAATCCCAAACCACAATTCCTGCACTAACCGAAATATTTAGTGAATGTTTTGTGCCAAGTTGAGGAATTTCAATAGTTCCATTGCAAATTTCAATCGCTTTTTGGTTTACACCATAGACTTCATTTCCAAAGACTAAAGCGTGTTTTTTAGTTTTATCGATTTCAAAATTTTGAAGAAAAACAGCATTTTCTACTTGTTCAATGGCAAAGACTTCTACGCTTTCGTTTTTCAATTTTTCTATAACTGAAAGTACATCTTTTTGATATTCCCAAGCTACGGTTTCAGTTGCGCCAAGTGCTGTTTTATGTATTTCTTTGTTTGGCGGAGTTGCTGTTATGCCACATAAATATATTTTTTCGATAAGAAATGCATCCGAAGTTCTAAAAACTGAACCAATGTTGTGCAAACTTCTAATGTCGTCAAGAATAATAATAATGGGCGTTTTTTCGGCTTGTTTAAAATCATCAACAGTTTTGCGTTCTAGTTCTTTGTTTTCGAGCTTTCTCATTTTGAAATTTTTTGCAAAGATATTCAAAAAAAATCTCGTCTCATTTTTTACAACGAGACGAGATTTTATAAAAAATCAGTAATTAATAATTAACTTTTTACTGGTTCAGCAGCTGGAGCAGAATCTACTACATTTCCTTTAATAGTCAATACTTTTGGAGTTTCTGAAGCATTTGATGTAATAGTAATTGTTTTAGTAAATGGACCAGGTCTGTTTGTGTCATATTTTACACCAATAACAGCTTTTGCTCCTGGAGCAACTGGACCATCAGGTTTTGTTGGAACAGTACAACCGCATGAACCTTGTGCATTAGTGATTGTTAATGGTTTGTTTCCGTTATTAGTTAAAACGAACTCTCTTTTTCCGTCAGCACCTTTTTGGATTGTTCCATAATCGATAGTTTCGCTTTCGAAAACTAATCCTGCACCGTCAACTTTTGGAGCTTCAGTTTTAGTAACTTCTTTTTTAACTGCTTTTTTTGCAGTTTGAGCATTTGTAGTAGCAACACCGAAGAAAGTGATTGCAGCAAGTAAAATTATTTTTTTCATTTTTATTGTGTTTTATGATTATGGTACAAATCTATTTAAAAAAAATATTCGCCTCCTTTTTTTAATCTTAATATTAAATTAAAATTTAAAATGGCTATCGTTTCAAAAATAATTAAATTCGCTGTCACAAAATCATTTTAATATTATTTTACATTGGCATCAAAAGATAAAGCACCAAAAGAAACTCCGTTGATGAAACAATACAACGAGATAAAAAGTAAATATCCCGATGCGTGTTTATTGTTTCGTGTAGGTGATTTTTATGAAACTTTTGGAGAAGATGCTATTCGAGCTTCAAAAATATTAGGGATTGTTTTAACCAAACGTGGCGCAGGAAGTGAAACCGAAACCGCTTTGGCTGGATTTCCGCATCATTCGTTGAATACTTATTTGCCAAAATTAGTAAAAGCCGGACTTCGAGTAGCGATTTGTGACCAATTGGAAGATCCAAAAATGACCAAAACCATTGTGAAACGTGGAGTAACGGAATTGGTTACGCCTGGAGTTTCGATGAATGATGAGGTTTTGCATTCTAAATCGAATAATTTTTTAGCATCGGTTTATTTTAGTAAAAAACAGCTTGGTGTCGCTTTTTTGGATGTTTCTACAGGAGAATTTTTAACTTCTCAAGGAAATCAGGAATATATTGACAAGCTTTTGCAAAATTTTCAGCCGAGTGAAATTTTAATTCAAAAAAACAATAAATCTGATTTTAAATCGGCTTTTGGTGAAGATTTTAATGTGTTTTATCTGGAAGATTGGGTTTACAAAGAAGATTATGCAGTTGAAACATTAACCAATCATTTTCAAACAAATTCTTTGAAAGGTTTTGGGATAGAAGAATTACCCGATGGAATTATAGCTTCGGGTGCGATACTTTATTATTTATCCGAAACGCAACATAATAAAGTACAACATATCACAAACATTCATCGAATAGCAGAAGATGCTTATGTTTGGATGGATCGATTTACTATTAGAAATCTAGAATTGTATCATAGCCATTCTCAAAATGCAGTAACACTTTTGGACGTAATCGATAAAACTATTTCCCCAATGGGTTCACGCTTGTTGAAACGTTGGTTGGCATTGCCTTTAAAAGATATAAATAAGATAAGAAGTCGTCACGAAGTGGTTTCTTATTTAAAGGAAAACACCGAAATTTTACAGAAAATCCAATATCAGATTAAGCAAATTTCTGATTTGGAGCGATTGATCTCAAAAGTGGCAACGGGTAAAATTTCACCAAGAGAAGTTATTTATCTTAAAGAATCGTTGGATGCAATTATCCCAATAAAAAATATTGCACTTGAAAGTGAGCAAGAAGCCGTTCGTGTGATTGGTGATAGTTTGCATGCTTGTGATTTGCTTCGCGAAAAAATTAAAGAAACACTTAATCAAGATGCGCCAGTTGCTATTGCTAAAGGAAATGCAATCGCAACAGGAGTTCATCCTGAGTTGGATGAATTGCGAAACATTGCTTTTTCAGGTAAAGAATATTTGGAAGGAATTGAACAACGCGAATCAGAAAGAACAGGAATTTCATCGCTAAAAATATCGTTTAATAATGTTTTTGGTTACTATATCGAAGTTCGAAATACACATAAAGATAAAGTTCCAACCGAATGGATTAGAAAACAAACTTTGGTTAATGCGGAACGATATATCACCGAAGAGTTAAAAGAATATGAAACGAAAATTCTTGGTGCCGAAGAAAAAATTCATCAAATAGAAAGCCGTCTTTTTGAACAATTAGTAGTTTGGATTGGAACTTACATAAAACCAGTTCAGATGAATGCTAATTTGGTAGCACAATTAGATTGTTTGACTTCGTTTGCACAGTTGGCTATTGAGAACGATTATGTTTGTCCAATTTTGGATGATACTTTTGAATTGGAAATTACAAACGGAAGACATCCAGTTATTGAAAAACAGCTTCCAGTTGGCGTTCCTTATGTGGCAAATGATATTTTTCTGGATAGAGAAACGCAACAGCTAATTATGATTACTGGACCAAATATGTCGGGTAAATCGGCAATTTTAAGACAAACGGCTTTAATTGTATTGTTAGGACAAATGGGAAGTTTTGTTCCAGCCGAAAAAGTTCGAATGGGAATTGTAGATAAAATTTTTACCCGAGTTGGAGCAAGCGATAATATTTCGATGGGCGAATCTACTTTTATGGTCGAAATGAACGAAACGGCTTCAATCTTGAATAATATTTCCGATAGAAGTTTGGTTTTGTTAGACGAAATCGGTCGTGGAACCAGCACGTATGACGGAATTTCCATAGCTTGGGCAATTGCCGAATTTTTACACGAAAATCCAGCCCGACCAAAAACATTGTTCGCAACACATTATCACGAATTAAATGAAATGTCTGAACTTTTGCCTCGAATTCAAAACCATAATGTCTCGGTGAAGGAATTAAAAGATAATGTTTTGTTTATTCGTAAATTGGTAAAAGGTGGAAGCGCGCACAGTTTTGGAATTCATGTAGCAAAAATGGCTGGAATGCCGCAAACGGTTATTCAAAAAGCACAAAAATTGTTGAAGAAACTGGAGAAAAATCATTCTAGTGATGCATTGAATACTATTAAATCAGCTAAGGACGAAATGCAACTCAACATTTTCAGTATGGATGATCCGCTGTTGGAAGAAATCAGAGAAGACATTTTGAGTTTGGATATTAATACGCTAACGCCAGTGGAAGCATTGATGAAATTGAACGAACTGAAAAGAATGTTGTTGAAAAAATAAGTTCTATTCTTTTTGCAATCAATGGATTATAAAATATTGAATTTTTTTTCTCTAAAAAGGTTTGCAATATTCATTTTTAGTGTTACATTTGCATCCGCAATACGGGATAAGTATTGTTGTTCTAACAAAAATTGATAATGCGAAAATAGCTCAGTTGGTAGAGCGCGACCTTGCCAAGGTCGAGGTCGCGGGTTCGAACCCCGTTTTTCGCTCAACTACTATATAATGCTCGAGTGGTGATATATTTAATTAATTTTTTCTAAAAATTAGTTTTATCAAAACAAAGGCAATATGCTCGAGTGGTGGAATTGGTAGACACGCTGGACTTAAAATCCAGTGGGTAGTAATGCCCGTGCGGGTTCAAGTCCCGCCTTGAGTACAAAAGCTTCAAACTATGTTTGGAGCTTTTTTTGTTTATTTTCATTTTGTTTTTAATTTTTCATAGTAAAGGAATAAAACATTTTGTTTTGCATTTTTAATTTGCGAATTTGCGGTACAATATTTTCTCTAGAGATGAGAGTGGAATTAATGAATTTTTATAGCAATTAGCAGCTGAATTTTTAATGGGAACATTTGTAATTACGAAAAGACAGAATGGATATTATAAATATGAATTTACCTCTAGGAAAGGTAAAACCATTTTTATGAGCGATGATTTTGAATTGCGATTTGAATGCGAAGATGCAATTGAGGAATTTCGTAACAATATTGAAGCTGTTTTTTTTATGAAGTTTAAGTCAAAAAACGGAAAGTTCTTTTTTAAAATTATTCTAAAAGAAAAAGAAATAGCAGTTAGTCGAAAATATACTACGCAGTTGTTACTTCAAAAAGGAATTGACGAAATAACTAGAAGTGTAGCAAAATCGGAAGTATTGGATTTTAGTGTACAAGATTTTGCTTTTCCTCCTGCGGAGGAGATTTTTGGAAGTGAGTAATTTTTTTCCAAAAAAAAAGCTCTGCATTGCAGAGCTTAAAATTAGAAATTAATTTCTAATTATTTTTTTACTTCTTCAGTAGCTGGAGCTTCAGTAGCTGGAGCAGCAGCAGTGTCAACAGCAGTTGTGTCAACAGCTGGAGCAGCAGTAGTATCAACTACTTCAGTAGCAGTAGTGTCAACAGCATCAGCTGGAGCAGCATCAGCTTGTTTACAAGATACTACAGTTAATGTAGCAACAACAGCTAAACTTAAAAATACTTTTTTCATCTTACTTAATTATAAAAGGTTAATTATTAATTCGGAGCAAAGATATAAATTTTTTCAATCGGAAAAATTTTTATTTAACTTTTTTTAAAAATTCTATCCTCGAATTCCGATTATTTATGTAACAATAATTGTGCCAAACTCTATTTTTTAAATTATTTTTTTGATTTTGGGTAAATTATTTTTAATTCGTCTATAATGTTCTGAGCGCCAGCAAATTTATCGATGATAAATAAAATGTATCGAGCATCAACCATTATGTTTCGACAAATTTCAGGCGAATAATAAATATCACTCATTGTTCCTTCCCAAACTCTATCAAAATTTAAGCCAATTAAATTTCCATTGGCATCCAAAGCTGGACTTCCAGAATTTCCTCCAGTCGTGTGGTTTGTTGCTATAAAACAAACTGGCATTTTTCCTTTGTGACTGTATTTTCCAAAATCTTTTGTGTTATACAAATCGATTAATTTCTTTGGAACATCAAATTCATAATCGCCTGGAATATATTTTTCCATTACACCATCAAGATAAGTAACAGGTTCATAAGTCACAGCATCACTTGGTTTGTATCCTTTTACTTTTCCATAAGTTACACGTAAAGTACTATTGGCGTCAGGAAAAATTCGATCAGATTTTGGACTTAACTCCAAAATAGCTTTCATATAGGTTCTTTGTGTAGCAATATTTCTCAAATTGATTTCGTCATATTTTGGCACCACACTTTTTGTGTAAGAATCGGCCATCGCTTTCAAAATTTGATAACCTTTATCATTGTTTATTTTTTCTAAAACTGTTTTGGAGTCGCCTTCTAACAAACTTCTGAAATCTTGAAGATTAAGTAATTTTGAGTTAGTGTATATATCATTTGCTAATTTATTGGCATCTAAATTTTTCAATTCATTTGGTAAAAATTGACTTGGCAATCTTTTAGCATAAATAGTAATCAATTGTTCGAATACATTTTTGTCAACTGTTGGGTTGAAATCTTTGTAGAATGCATCAATTCCTTTTGATAAATTATTTTTTCTATCGGTAAAAGCTTGTTCGCCTTTGGTGGTCAATAACTGCTCTAATTGGTATAAACGATAACCATTTTGCAATAATTCGGTGTTTCGCATTGCAACTTCAGAAAATAAATCACGAGCCAAAGCATAATCTTTTATTTCTGCATAATTTTTCTCAAAATCGCTCAATAAGTTACCATATTCAGCTTGTTTTCCGGTTTTGATAACTTTTTCTTGAAATTCCTTTTCAAATTTTTGTTTTACACCAATTGCATTTGATTTTTTCAAACCTTTCGTTTCTCCAATCCATTTTTTCCAGTAATTAGCAACACTTGCATATTTGGAAGCATATTGAATTTTAATAGCGTTGTCTTTTCGCATAAAACCATCTTGCACTTTTAAAGCGGCATCGCGAACTTCAATTTTTGCTGGATTTGTTGTGTTTACAATTTGTTCCACAGCAACAGCAGGTAAATATTCCTGAGTTCTTCCAGGATAACCCATAACCATCGTGAAATCATTTTCCGAAATTCCTTTAGCAGAAATAGGGAAGAAGTGTTTTGGTTTGTATGGAACGTTATCTTTTGAATATTCCGCTGGACGATTGTTTTTGTCAGCATAAACTCTAAATAGAGCAAAATCGCCAGTATGTCTTGGCCAAACCCAGTTATCAGTATCTGAACCAAACTTTCCAATCGAACTTGGCGGCACACCAACCAAACGAACATCAGTATATTTTTCGGTTACAAATAATAAGTATTGATTTCCGTCATAAAATGTTTTAATACTATTTTCTTGCCACGATTCTTTAGGCGAAGTTTTAGTCAATGAACTGATGTTTGCTTGAATTTTTTTCTGTTTTTCACCTTCAGAAGTCATTGTTTCTGTTCCTTCCAAAACTTTTGTTGTTACATCATCAATTCTGATAATGAAGGTTACAAATAAATCTTTGTTTGGTAATTCTTCGTCCATTTTATAAGCCCAAAAACCATTGGTCAGATAATCATTTTCAACCGAAGAATGGCTTTGAATGTTGTCAAAACCACAGTGATGATTGGTTAGAAGCAAACCTTTATCCGAAATCATTTCGGCAGTACAACCGCCATCAAAGTGAGGAACGGCATCTTTTAAACTCGACTTGTTTACAGAATAAATATCTTCGGCAGAAATTTTCATACCAAGATTTTTCATTTCACTTTCGTTCATTCCTTTTAATAAAGAAGGAATCCACATTCCGCCTTGTTGCGCTTGTGTTTGAATGAAAACGAACAATAAAAGTAATTTAATGTATTTCATATTTGTTTAGTGTGGTTTGTGTTTTAAAATTTTACGATTATGAATTTCAAAATCGTTGGCAAGATACAATTTTTGCGCCTTTTCGTTATGATTTTCGACTTCTAGATAGATTAATTTAACATTTAAAATAGTCGCTTGCTCTTTTATGAAGTCAATAGTAATTTTACCAATTCCTTTGCCACGAGCGGTTTCTTTTAGATATAATTCGTCCAGAAAAGCAATTCGACCTTTGTATTCAAAACTGAAGATAAAAGTTAAAATTACGTAACCTACAATTTCTTCTTCATGATAAATAAGCCAACATTTACCCAAATTTTCATCAGCAATGAATTCGTGAAACAATTTTTTTGAAGTTTCAATGTCAATAGGATAGTTGTCTATCGCATAGAAATCTTGCATCATTTTGGTAACGATTTCTATATCTGATTTTTGCAAAGATTTAAATTGAACCATCTAAGGAATTTAAGTTCGACTATTGTTGGATATGACTCATTATGGTTTGTGTAGCACCTTTATTCATTTGGACAAAAGTTTCACAAATATGTCCTTTTTCGTGACGAATATCTTCGTTGGAAATCAAATTGTCAAAAGCTTCGTTTAGTTCGTTTTGATTGTTAATTGAAATACAACCTTCTTGATGAACCAAAGCCGTTGCTTCGGCAAAATGAGAATAATTTGGTCCAACAATAATCGGAATACCAAAAGTTGCCGGTTCTAAAAGATTATGAACACCAGGATTTCCAAATCCGCCGCCAACATAAGCAATATCAGCATAGGAATAAATTTTGGTCAAAATTCCAACAGTGTCGATGATGAAAACATTGAAATTTGATAAATCAAGGTTGTTTTTCTCTGAAAATATAACTGTTTTTTTTGTGATTTGTGTTTTGAGATTTGAAATTTGTGCTTCCTTTATATTATGTGGCGCAATAATAAATTTAATTTCTTCCGAAGATTGATTGATGTAATTTATCAATAATTCTTCATCTTTTGGCCACGAACTTCCAATGACAATTGTCGTTTTGTTGTCTTTGAAATTTGCAATAAAATCCAGCGAATTATCTTTTTCCAAAATAGCAACCACTCGATCAAATCGTGTATCGCCCGAAATTTTTACATTCTGAAATCCTAAGCTTTGAAGTAATTTTTTGGAACTTTCATTTTGCACAAAAAAGTACTCAAACGTTTTTAACGCTTTTCGATAAAATCCGCCATACCATTTGAAAAACGCCTGATTTTCTCTAAAAATTCCTGAGATTAGATACGTTGTAACATTGGATTTTTTTAACTCATTCAAATAATTGGGCCAAAATTCATATTTGATAAAAAACACCATTTCAGGATGAACAAGTTTTAAGAAACGTTTTGCATTCGATTTGGTATCCAAAGGCAAATAAACCGTTGCATCAGCAATGCTGTTGTTTTTTCGAACTTCATATCCCGATGGCGAAAAAAAGGTAACCACAATTTTATGATTGGGAAATTTTTCTTTGATTTTTTCCATTACAGGCAAACCTTGTTCATATTCGCCAAGTGATGCAGCGTGAAACCAAATCGTTTTATCAGAAGAATTAATTTTTTGTTCCAAAGTTCCAAAAACCGTTTTTCTACCATCAATGAAAAGTTTCATTTTTGGACTAAAAAAACCAAAAATAGGAAGTAAAAATTGTACAATTTGGGTTACTATCGAATAGAGAAAAAGCATATCGTTTTAATTGTGTCGCTAAAATACATCAGTTTGTAGAATTTTCATTGGAATAAGTCATTAAATTAGTAGTTTTGCTTCACAATTAATTTTCCCAAATGAAAAAATTACAAATGGTTGACTTAAAAAGTCAATACGAAAAAATAAAAGCTACCGTTGATGCTTCTATCCAAGAAGTTTTAGACACAACAACATACATTAACGGACCAAAAGTTCACGAATTCCAAAAAAATCTGGAGCAATATCTTGATGTAAAACATGTTATTCCATGTGCAAACGGAACCGATGCCTTGCAAATAGCCATGATGGGATTGGATTTAAAACCTGGTGACGAAGTTATTACAGCCGATTTTACATTTGCTGCAACAGTTGAAGTGATTGCGTTGCTTCAATTAACTCCAGTTTTAGTCGATGTCGATTTAGTAAATATGAATATTTCCATTGATGCGATTAAAAAAGCAATCACACCAAAAACCAAAGCCATCGTTCCGGTGCATTTGTTTGGTCGTGCGGCAAATATGGAAGCGATTATGCGCATTGCCAACGAGCATAATTTATATGTAATCGAAGATAATGCACAAGCTATCGGAGCCAATTGTAAATTTTCTGATGGGACAAAGAAAAAAGCTGGAACTATTGGTCATGTTGCTTCAACTTCATTTTTTCCAAGTAAAAACTTAGGATGTTATGGCGATGGCGGAGCAATTTTCACCAATGACGATGCATTAGCACACAAAATTCGCGGAATAGTAAACCACGGAATGTACGTTCGTTACCATCATGATGTTGTTGGTGTAAATTCGCGTTTGGATAGCATTCAAGCAGCAGTTCTTGATGCTAAATTACCATTTTTAGATCAATACAGTCAAGCGCGTCAAGATGCTGCACGTAAATATTCAAAAGCTTTTGAAAGTCATGCTAATATTGTAGCACCAACAATTTGTGATATTTGCGATTGTCACGTTTTCCACCAATATACATTGCGAATTACTAACGGAAAACGCGACCAGTTAATGGAACATTTGCAAAGCAAAGGCATTCCATGTGCGATTTATTACCCAATTCCGTTGCATAGCCAAAAAGCGTATATTGATAGTCGCTACAAAGAAGAAGATTTTCCAGTAACCAATCAATTGGTAAAAGAAGTAATCTCATTACCAATGCATACAGAACTTGACGATGAGCAAATTGAATTCATCACCAATAGTGTTTTAGAGTTTTTTAAATAATCATAATTACTGTAATCTTTTAAAGTATGAAAAAAGTATTAGTAACTGGCGGATTAGGTTTCATAGGTTCGCATACCGTTGTAGAACTACACAATGCAGGATATGAAGCTATTATTATTGATAATTTATCTAATTCTTCAATAGAAGTTTTAGATGGAATAGAACGAATTATTGGTAAAAAACCAGTTTTTGAAAATCTTGATTTAAGAGATAAATCAGCAGTACAAGGTTTCTTTTCAAAATACAACGATGTTGTAGGTGTTATTCACTTTGCTGCTAGTAAAGCCGTTGGTGAAAGCGTTGAAAATCCATTATTGTATTACGAAAACAACATCAATGCATTAGTATATGTTTTACAAGAATTAACTAAAATGCCTTCGGCAAACTTTATTTTCAGTTCGTCGTGTACTGTTTATGGTCAAGCCGAAAAAATGCCAATTACCGAAGATGCATCCGTTCAACCCGCAGCTTCTCCTTATGGAAATACCAAACAAATTGGCGAAGAAATCATAAACGATGTTGCCAAAGTTTCTTCCGTGAAAGCCATTTTATTGCGTTATTTCAATCCGGTTGGCGCACATTCAAGTGCTGAAATAGGTGAATTGCCAATTGGTGTTCCACAAAATTTAGTGCCGTTTATTACGCAAACTGGAATTGGACTTCGCGAACAACTTTCGGTTTATGGCGATGATTATCCAACACCAGATGGAACGGCAATTCGTGATTATATTCACGTAGTTGATTTAGCAAAAGCACACGTTGTAGCTATGCACCGATTGGTGGAAAATAAAAACCTTGAAAAAGTAGAAACCTTCAATCTTGGAACCGGAACAGGAAGTTCAGTGCTGGAAGTGATCAATGCTTTTGAAAAAGTATCGGGCAAAAAATTACCATATAAAATCGTGGGTAGAAGAGAAGGCGATATTACTTCAGCTTATGCTAATACCGATAAAGCCAACCAAGTTTTGGGCTGGAAAGCAGAACTTTCACTAGAAGAAAGTCTGGCTTCTGCCTGGAAATGGGAACAGAAAATTAGAAGTTAATTTGCAATAGTTATTATAAATTAAAAAGTCCTCAACTTGAGGACTTTTTTGCTTTATTTCTTTACGCTTTCTTTTAGCTTTTTTGCCGTTTCTTCCATTTGTTCGGCGCTTTTTACTTTTAAGCTATCTACTTTAGATTTGGTTTTTTGTTTCAAACTATCCAATTCAATAGCGGCTTTTATTTTTGCCGAATCAATATTGTTTTTCATTTCTTCGGTTACAGCATCTTTGGCTGCGTCAAGCTTTTCTTTGGTTTCTTCTTTACACGAAACCAGTACTGTTACTAAGGCTAATGATAAAAATAAATTTTTATACTAAATAAATTTTAAAGTGAAGCCGAAATCGTTTCTACTTCTTTATTAATCTTGTTTACTAATCCAACCAATACTTTTCCTGGTCCAACTTCGGTGAAACTTGTTGCGCCGTCGGCAATCATTTGTTGTACCGATTGTGTCCATCTTACGGCACCAGTTAGTTGAGAAATTAAGTTCTTTTTAATCTCTTCTGCATCCGAAACGGCATTTGCTGTTACATTTTGATATACCGGACAGCTTGGGGTTGAAAATGTTGTTGCCTCGATTGCTGCAGCTAGTTCTTCTCTGGCTGGTTCCATCATTGGGGAATGAAATGCTCCACCAACTGGCAAAATTAAAGCACGCTTGGCGCCAGCTTCTTTCATCTTTTCGCAAGCCAATTCTACCGCTTTATATTCGCCAGAAATCACTAATTGTCCCGGACAGTTATAGTTTGCCGCTACAACAACGCCATCTATAGAAGCACAAATATCTTCTACAATTTTATCGTCTAAATTCAATACCGCAGCCATAGTACTTGGTGTAATTTCGCAAGCTTTTTGCATGGCCAACGCTCTTTTTGAAACCAATTGCAATCCATCTTCAAATGATAATGCACCATTTACTACCAACGCCGAAAATTCGCCTAGCGAATGTCCAGCAACCATATCGGGTTTTACGTTTAGGGTTTTTGCTAATATTACTGAGTGCAAGAAAACTGCCGGTTGTGTTACCTTGGTTTCTTTTAACTCTTCGGCGGTGCCTTCAAACATGATGTCGGTTATTCTAAAGCCTAAAATTTCGTTGGCTTGTTCAAATAAGGCTTTGGCTTCTGCCGAATTCTCGTATAAATCTTTACCCATTCCGGTAAATTGTGCGCCTTGTCCTGGAAAAACGTATGCTTTCATAAATTAAATATTTCGTGTTTAAAAGAATAAGTAAAACTACTTAAAGTCGCAAAAATACTAATTTTTTTAGCAGCGCAATGGCTTCTACCTTTTTGCTATCCATTTTCCTGCTTTCTGCACCGCACGGCGGATTGCGCCAATCAGGGCTAATACGTTTCAATAGGCTTCTCGAGTTACTTTTAGTATTGGCTTACCTATCAATACCGTTTACTATAGCTACCAATTGGCTCTTTAAATCTTCATTGATAATGCCGTTGTCTTTGCTAAAATTATCGTTAAAACTTGGTAGAGAAAAAGTAGCAACAACATTGGCACCATTTCTTGGAAAACGGTTCTTTGCAATATCCAATATTGAACTTCCGCCTCGTGCACCCGGAGAAGTTGCCATCAATAGCATGGTCTTTTCTTGAAAAACAGCATTGTTGTAACGCGATGTCCAGTCCAAAATATTTTTAAAAGCACTAGAATATCCGCCGTTGTGTTCCGTCATAGATACAACCAGCAAATCGGTATTGGTAATTTTATTATAAAAATCAATAGCTAGTTGAGGAATGCCATTTTCCTTCTCTTTATCAATAGAATAGATAGGCATTTCATAGTCGTTTAAATCCAATACTTCCACGGTGGCATCTCGAAATAAACTTGCAGCATAAGTTGCTAATTGTTTGTTGATGGAATTTCTACTTGAGGAAGCTCCAAAAGCCAGTATTTTTTTCATGGTTTATGATTTTAAATAATAGGTTAATGCACCCGAAGGACATTTTTTTACCGTTTCTACTATCGCTTCGGTGGTAGAATTTTCGGGAATAATCCACGGCTTTTCCTTGGGTTTAAACACCGCAGGGTTATTTTTAACACACTGGGCAGCATGAATACACTTGCTCGATTGCCAAACAATGGTTACTTCGCCATTGCTATATTCTTTGGTTAGGTTATTAGCGTCCATAATTATAGGGTTGTTGGTATGGTGATTTTGTTTTTTAATATTTTGGAAACCGGACATTTTTCGGCTACTATCAATAATCGTTGTTTGGTATCTTCATCTACCTCGTTTGAAAAAGAAATATCTCGCGTCATTACCGTTTCCAGCTCTGGGTTGTTGATTTGATACATGTTCATCGAAATTTTTATCTCCGGAATATCCCATCCCTTTCTATCGATATACATTCGTAAAGTGGATAGTGTGCATCCCGCGAGCGAGGCTAAAAGAGTAGTATAAGGATCAGGACCAAGGTCTTTGCCTTCAATACGGGTTGTTTCGTCCATTATCAATTGACCATTGCGCCAATTGATTGTACACAAGTATTTTTGTGTGCCAATACTGCCTTCGATGTTTTTTTCTAATAGTGTTTCCATAGCGTTAAACCATAAACCTGCAAGGCTTTTCAACCTAGCAGGTTTGTTTCTTTTTGTTATAATACGTCTCTAATTTCGGGAGTTTTGTCAAAAACACTTTTAGCAAATGGACACAAGGGTAATATCTTTATTCCTTTTTCTCTGGCAAAATCTACGGCTTTCATCACCATCATTTTACCAAAACCTTTGCCATTATTGCCGGGGTTTACCTCAGTGTGGTCAATGATGATTTTATCTTCACCAGCAAAAACAAAAGTCATCTTAGCTTCTTGTTTTCCTGCTACTTCTATATAGAAATAACCTTTGTTACCTTCTATTTTTAGTTGTGCTTTGTTGTCCATTTTGTTACTTATTTGTTTTGTTTTTTAACTGAATACTAAAAACTGTTTACTGAACACTATTTACTGCTCCATCGGAACTTCCATCAACAAAAATTTGGCATCGGTAGAAGCCTTAATCTCTAAGGTCTCAAAATCGGTAATGCCCAGTCCGTCGCGGGTTTCTAATTCTTGTCCGTCAACAGTAATGGTTCCCGAAATCACAAAAACATACATCCCGTTACCCGCTTTTTTCAACCGATACGTTTTAGCAAAATCTTTATCAAAATCAGCCAAAAAGAACCACGCATCTTGATGTATCCAAACGCCTTCATCATCAGCATTTGGCGAAAGAATTTGTGCAAAATCATTTTTTTGTTTTGTTACGTCAAGCGTAATTTGTTGGTAGCGTGGCTCCACATTTCTGTATTTTGGAAACAACCAAATTTGAAACAACTTAGTCTGCTGGTCAGCATTGGGGTTAAACTCACTATGTTGAATACCCGTTCCAGCACTCATCACCTGAACATCGCCCGTTTTTATCGTAGCCGCATTGCCCATGCTGTCTTTGTGAGCCAAATCACCTTCTAATGGAATTGTAATAATTTCCATATTATCGTGCGGATGCGTTCCAAAACCCATTCCAGCAGCAACAGTGTCGTCGTTCAAAACGCGTAACACTCCAAACTGAACTCTGTCCGGATTGTACCAACTTGCAAAACTGAAACTATGATAGGCATTTAACCATCCGTGATTAGCATGACCACGAGTATTGGCTTTGTGTAAAACTGTATTTTTCATAATATATAAAGGTATTAATTATTATGATACAAAGGTACACCCGCCACTATCCATTTGTACTTAACCTAGATTAAGAAAGTAAAGAAAGCCAGCAAAAATCATTAGTATAAGCCTAAAAATAACCCAGCGTTTTGCTAATAAAAACACTACTACAGACTATTTTTTTCCAAAGTAATACAACAGCCTTGCCCAAGTTTTTTTAATCAAAAAAAATCGCTCTACCCATAAACACTCACTTAATCATAATATTGCAATATTTCGGGATGCTTCCCGAAGCCAGCGGTATCTATCCCCAAGCCAGCGGTATCCATCCCGAAGCTAGCGGTATTCATCCCGAAGCCAGCGGTATTTATCCCCAAAGCTACGGTATTGATACCAAAACCTTTGGGGAGTTCCCCGAAACCTTCGGGGCGTAACCCGAAACCTTTGGGGAGTTCCCCGAAACTCTCGGGGCGTAACCCGAAACCTTCGGGGCGTAACCCGAAACTCTCGGGGCGTAACCCAAAGGTGTTATTTTTTTAACAGTCGGCTTTTCATTTTGCTAAAAAACTCTGGGGTAACGCCTATATAGGACGCAATTTGTTTCTGAGGTACACGCTGAATGATGGTTGGGTAGCGTTTGCAAAATTTATCAAAACGTTCTTCGGCAGTAAGACTAAGGTTGTCCATCAATCGTTCTTGGTGGGCTACGAGCGAGTTTTCGGTAAGAATTCTAAAGAAGCGTTCTAGCTTTGGAATTTGAGTAAAGAGTTCGTTTTGGTTTTCTCTTGAAAGTAAAACTACTTCGGCATCTTCAAGAACTTCAATGAAAAGGTTGCCGGGTTTTTGGGAAATTAAACTATACATGTCGCCAATCCACCAGCCTTCGCAGGCAAAACTCAACACGTGTTCTACTATATTATCATTGATGTTGAAACTGCGCAACAAACCCCAATTGACGAAAAAAGAATACTGGCTTATCTCCCCAGCGTTTACAAGGACGGTTTTAGCCTTATACGTTTTAATTTCTATTTTAGACAAAAAAAGTAACTCTTCCTCGGGAGAAAGCGTTACTATTTTGTTGATGTTTTCAAGGATTTGTGCCAAAATTATTTCTTTTGCGGAAGTAATTTGAACTGCGACACTACAAACTTGTTGTTTTTTACTTCGCCCACAACTTCGGCTTGACGGATAGCGGAGCAAAAGCCATCGTGTGCATGGGCATCGCCATGCTTGTTGATGTCGGTTCCTTCTACAAAGTAGCTTTTACCGTCTATTCGAACAGCAAGGTCACATCCTGGTTTGTCTTTCATCCCAAACTGGCATTGCCCGCAAGATGCTTCCACTACTTGGGGTTTTTGTTCAGTCTTTTTTTCTTGTGCATTCATCGATGCCGTTCCGATAAGGAAGAAGGCAACAGTTATTATTTTTTTCATGGTTTATGAATTTATGGTTACTAATTGTGCTGCTGTTTTGGCTCGTTCTACTACCTCTTCAATAGAAGTGTCCAAGGTGTCGCTGGTTAAAACAACGCCCATTCTTCTGTATGGTCTTGAAGTAGGTTTTCCAAAGATACGAAAATCGGTTTTAGGTAGTGCAGCTACGGTATCAATCCCCGCGTAGGTGGGATGGTTTGAGTTTTCAGCTGCCAAAATCACGGCGCTGGCACCCTTTTTTTCTAAGGTAATTTCAAAAATTGGTAAACTTAAAATAGCTCTAAGATGGAGTTCAAATTCGTTGAAGTTTTGAGTTCCAGCCAGTGTAACCATTCCGGTATCGTGTGGTCTTGGTGACAATTCTGAGAAATAAACACCGTCATCGGCCAAGAAAAATTCTACCCCAAAAATTCCTGCGCCGCCAAGGGCTTCGGTTACTTTTTCTGCCATATCTTGGGCTTCGAACAAGTCTTTGTCGGAAATTCTAGCGGGTTGCCAACTTTCTTGATAATCACCGCGTTCTTGTCTATGACCAATGGGTGCGCAAAAAAGCGTAGGCAAACCGTTGTTTTGGGTTACGGTCAAGAGGGTAATCTCTGAATTAAATTTTACAAACGCTTCCACGATAACTTCAACCACATCGCCGCGCGAACCTTCTACAGCATAGTTCCAAGCTTTGATTATGTCTTCTTGAGATTTTATAGTCGATTGACCTTTTCCTGATGAGCTCATTAGGGGTTTAATCACACACGGAATTCCAACTTCTGCCACGGCTTTTTGTAGCTCTTCGGCTGAGGTGGCATAGCGGTAATTGGCAGTTTTAAGTCCTAGTTCTTTAGCTGCAAGGTCGCGGATGGCTTTTCGGTTCATAGTAAAATTGGCCGCTTTTGCCGATGGAACTACGGTAATGCCTTGTTTTTCGTAGTCATAAAAACGCTCGGTTCTTATGGCTTCAATTTCGGGAACAATAAAGTCGGGATTGTGTTTGGCTACAATTCGGTCGAGTTCTGCTCCATCAAGCATGTTGATGACTTCAAACCCGTGAGCCACTTGCATAGCTGGAGCGTTTTCATAACTGTCAACTGCAATAATGGTTTGCCCAATGCGTTGTGCTGCAATGACGAATTCTTTTCCAAGTTCGCCTGAGCCAAGTAGTAGTATTTTTGACATTTGGATATTATTTTAAACCATTAAGGTATTAAGAAAATTAAGATTTTACACTTAATGAAACTTAATACCTTATTGGTTTTGTTTGTGAAAATTATGTCTCTTTATGCTAAAGCTTCTTTTATTCTTCTCATGGCTTCGGTAAGTTGTTCTTCGCTGGTGGCATAAGAAAAACGGATGCAGTTTGGATTGCCAAAAGCGTCTCCAGTTACCGTGGCAACATTAGCTTCGGATAGTAAGTACATCGAGAAATCGTCGGCATTGTTGATTACTGTTCCGCGCAATGTTTTTCCAAAAAACGAGGAAACATCTGGGAAAACGTAGAATGCACCTTCGGGAACGTTGATTTTCAATCCCGGAATTTCTTTGATTAATCCCACTACTAAATCGCGACGGCTTTTGAAGGCGGCAACCATTTCGTTCAATACGCTTGGATCAGCATCAACGGCAGTAATGGTAGCTCTTTGTGCGATAGAATTGGCTCCAGAGGTTACTTGTCCTTGCATTTTGGTACAAGCTTTTGCGATAAATTCTGGTGCGCCAATGTAACCAATTCTCCAACCAGTCATGGCAAAAGCTTTGGCAACTCCGTTTACGGTAATCGTTCTTTCAAACATTCCAGGAATGGAAGCCATGCTGCAAAATGTTCCCGAGAAATTGATGTGTTCGTAGATTTCGTCGGCAACAACGTATATGTTTGGGTATTTTTTCAAGACTTCGGCAATGGCTGTAAATTCTTCGCGAGAATAAACAGAACCACTAGGATTACAAGGCGAACTGTACCAAATCATTTTAGTTTTTGGTGTGATTGCTGCTTCTAATTGTTGTGGTGTGATTTTGAAATCGTTTTCTATTGAAGTAGACACTTCCACAGGAATACCGCCCGACATTTTTATAATTTCTGAATAGGAAACCCAATATGGTGCAGGAAGAATTACCTCGTCGCCATCGTTAATCATGCATTGAGCAACGTTGTATAACGATTGTTTTGCTCCGGTAGAAACTACAATGTTTGCCGGTTTGTAATCTAAATTGTTATCGCGTTTGAATTTTCTGCAAATGGCTTCTTTTAATTCAAGATAACCATCAACGGGTGAATAGGTTGAGTAGTTTTCGTCGATGGCTTTTTTGGCAGCTTCTTTGATAAAATCGGGTGTATTGAAATCGGGTTCACCCAAACTTAAGCTGATGATGTCTTTTCCTTGTGCTTTTAATTCTCTTGCCAATGCTGCCATTGCCAAGGTTTGAGATGTAGAAAGATTGTTAATTCTGTCTGATAATCCGTTGCTCATTGTTGTGTTGTTGTAAATTATTGTTTAAATAGTAAACCATTAAGAATGTAAGAAAGGTAAGGTTTGAACTTATTGACTTCATTCTTAATGGTTTGTAATTTTTTTTGTCCTTATTAAGCTAACTGTGGCTGTTTTCCAAGTTCTTTTAAATGTTTGAAATGTGATATGATAGCTTCTCGTGTTGTTTTAAATTCGTAGTAAGGAAGTTCACATTCTTTGGCTGTTTGTTTTACAATTTCGGCTATTTTCCCGTAGTGAATATGACTAATATTTGGGAAAATGTGATGCTCAATTTGGTGGTTTAATCCGCCAGTATAGTAGTTGATTAACCAATTTTTTGGAGCAAAATTTGCGGTGGTGTATAATTGGTGAATTGCCCAAGTGTTTTCCATTTCTCCGTTTTCATCAGGAATAGGATTGTGCGTATCTTCTACAACGTGTGCCAATTGAAATACAACACTAAGGATAACTCCAGCGGTATAATGCATTACTAAAAATCCTAGTAAAACTTTCCACCATGTAATTCCTAATACCATTGGAATAACTAACCAAATTGAGAAGTAGATAACTTTTGTAATCACTAAAGTTGTCCAACGGATAGCAGGTTTTTTAAATTCACCATACGATAAATTTCTTTTCAAATAGCGTTTCATTTGAAGGAAATCAGTAGTGATTGCCCAATTGAAAGTTAATAAACCATAAAGAAAAACAGAATAGAAATGTTGAAATTTGTGGTGTTTGTACCATTTTGCTTCTTTGGTAAAACGTAGAATTCTTCCTGCTTCTAAATCTTCATCGTGACCAAGAATATTGGTGTAAGTATGGTGTAAAACATTGTGTTGTACTTGCCAATTGTAAACATTTCCAGCAAGAATGTAAATGCTTCCGCCCATGATTTTATTTAACCAAGATTTACTAGAGTAGGAACCGTGATTTCCGTCGTGCATTACGTTCATTCCAACGCCAGCCATTCCAATTCCAATAACAATGTTTAATAACAAGTAAACCCAAAAAGGCATATCCATTGCCAATAAAAAGAAATATGGCGTTAGGAAAATGCTAAACATCACTATGGTTTTTAAATGCAGTTTCCAGTTTCCAGTCTTTTTTAAATTGTTTTCTTTAAAGTATGCGTTTACACGAGAATTCAACGTTCTAAAGAATTTTAAGCTGTCTTTAGTTGAAAATGTAGGTGATGTGTTATTCATATTGTGTATTCAAAATTTTTCCCAAATGTAATTATTATAATTTTTTTAAAACTGATATTAGTCATTTTTTATCAACTAAAACAGTATTTTTGTTGAAAAATAGAATTCATGGAAGAAATTATCAAACAATTTCCTAACCTTACTGATAATCAAGTACAACAATTTCAAAAACTAGAAGCATTATATCACGATTGGAATGCTAAAATCAATGTGATTTCTAGAAAAGATATAGACGAATTATATACCAAACACGTTTTACATTCGTTGGCTATTGCAAAAGTTCAACCCTTTGAACCCGGAACATTTGTTCTTGACGTTGGAACTGGTGGTGGTTTTCCTGGAATTCCGTTAGCGATTTTATTTCCGGAAACCCGATTTTTCCTGATTGATGTTATTGCCAAAAAAATAAAAGTGGTTCAAGCAGTTGCCGATGCATTGGAACTAAAAAATGTAAAAGCAGAACAGCTGCGTGCTGAAAATGTAAAAGGCGATTTTGATTTTATTGTAAGTCGTGCTGTGACGAATATGCCCGATTTTTATTCTTGGGTTAAAGACAAAATCAAAAAGCAAAATAAACACGAATTAAAAAACGGAATCCTATATCTAAAAGGCGGCGATTTAACCGAAGAATTGGCTGCTTTCCCTAAAGCTACTGAATATAATATTTCAAATTTTTTCTCAGATGAATTTTTTGAAACTAAAAAAGTGGTTCATTTGCCGCTAAAGTTTAAAGCATAAAAAAACGCTCAACCGAGCGTTTTTTTATTGTTTGTTAACTTTTTTTGTGATGCTTTTTTCCTGGTCAAAAATTCTTATTAAGTAAATTCCTTTGTTTAAATTGGTTTGTATTTGATAATTTTCATCAATAGTTTGATTTGTTTTTGTGATAATTTCTTTTCCAAGCATATCGATTATTTGAACGGTTGCATTATCAATATTTTGCGGAGAATAAATTGTAATGTAATCTGCTACAGGGTTTTGAATTGAAATGTTTTCTAATTTGTTTTTGTTACTTTCTAGAAGTGAACCTGCAAAAAGTTCTAATGTAGTATTGCTCTCATTTATATTTAAAAGCGAAACTACTGCGTCGGTTTTTATACTTCTAAAAATCGGATTGTTATTTCCTAGATTATCGGCATAATAGCTGTAGGTTGTCTGTGTAACAGTTCCAGCATTATTGAAAAAACTGTAGTTTAAAGAAAGATTTAAAACGGTTTTTAATCGAGTAATGTTTCCAGTGTAAAATCCGCCACTTGTGTTGTTTAAATTCAAAGTTCCATGAGCATCAACGGTTGTTACTAATGTTCCAGTAAAAGTTCCCGAATAGGTTGTATAGGTATAATTTCCAGCAACAGTATCGCTGTTAGAATAGCCAAAATTCATTGGAAATAAACCTAAAGTAGCGTTGTTTGTAGCAAAATTAACAATTAAATCATCGGCAGAAATCCCAGTGATAGAAATAGTGTTAGCTGTATTTTTGGTATACATGTAACCAATGTTGTTTGTGCTTCCAACGGAACTATTGTTTACTATTACCAAAGTGGTTCCTGGATAAGTTGTGAGTTCGCTAGAAGTTGGAGATTCATAATTTCGTATGGAATTACCAATTGAAGTTAAATTAGTAAAATTCCATGTTTGATTAGCGCCAGTTGCAGCATGATCTAGAGGATTTGTACTCGATACGATATCAAACGTAGAGTTGTCAGCGCCATAAAACGAGTTAATCGGGTTCTGCGCAAAACTTAAAAATGAAATAATAAATAGCGGTAAAAGTAGTTTTGTTTTCATAGTCTTAAATTTTAATCTAAGGTACAAAAATTTCATTTTCAAAGCAATAAAAAAAGTCCAAGCTTTCACTTGAACTTTTAGGTTTTATTCGTCATAAAGACAAAATTGATTTTATTCTCCCAAAAACGGATATCTGTAATCAACTGGTGTAACAAATGTTTCCTTGATAGTTCTTGGAGAAACCCAGCGTAATAAATTTTGCATTGAACCTGCTTTATCATTTGTTCCCGAAGCTCTTGCGCCACCAAAGGGTTGCATACCAACAACAGCTCCAGTTGGTTTGTCGTTTATATAGAAGTTTCCAGCGCTGTTCTGTAAAGCGATAGTTGCTTCTTCAATGGCATATCTATCTTGACTGAAAATTGCTCCAGTTAAAGCATATTCTGATGTTTGATCAACCAATTTCAATGTTTCTGACCATTTTGCATCTTCATAAACATACACCGTTAAAACCGGACCAAAAAGTTCAGTTTCCATTGTTGTATATTTTGGATTGGTTGTTAAAATAACCGTAGGTTCAATGAAATAACCTTTTGATTTATCATAATTCCCACCAAAAATAACTTCGGCATCAGCATCTTTTTTGGCTTGGTCGATATACGAAGTCAATTTGTTGAAAGAACCTTCGTGAATAACTGCCGTTACAAAATTGCTAAAATCTTCTGGTGAACCCATTTTGATTGAAGCTAATTCTTTGCCCATTTCTTCTTTGATGTCATTCCAAAGTGATTTTGGGAAATATGCTCTCGAAGCAGCGGAACACTTTTGTCCTTGGAATTCAAATGCACCACGAATAGTATTAGCAACAACTTGTTTTACGTTAGCACTTGGATGAACCATGACGAAATCTTTTCCGCCAGTTTCACCAACTATTCTTGGATAGGTTTTATACGTATGAATGTTGTTTCCAATTTTTTTCCAAATTTCTTTGAATACAAATGTCGAACCTGTATAATGAACTCCAGCAAAATCTGGATGTGCCAAAACAGTATCGGTAATCATCACTGGATCGCCAAAAACTACATTGATTACACCATCTGGAACGCCAGCTTCTTTGAAAACATCGATGATTACTTTTGCCGAAAAAACTTGGCTATCACTAGGTTTCCAAACGACAGTATTTCCCATCAAAGCTGCACTTGCCGGAAGATTGGCAGCAATCGCTGTAAAGTTAAACGGTGTAATGGCATAAATAAATCCTTCAAGCGGACGATATTCTACACGATTCCAAACATCTGAAACTGATTTTGGTTGATCTTGATAAATTTGTGTCATGAATTCTACGTTAAAACGCAAAAAGTCAATCAATTCACATGCAGCATCGATTTCAGCTTGAAAAATAGTTTTTGATTGTGCAATCATTGTTGCGGCATTAATTCTAGCACGATATGGACCAGCAATTAATTCGGCAGCTTTTAAGAAAATCGCAGCACGTTGTTCCCAAGCTAAATTTGCCCATGCAGTTCTTGCTTCAAGTGCTGATGAAATGGCTTTTTCAACATGAGTTTTTTCTGCCAAATGATAGGTTCCAACAATGTGTTGGTGATCATGTGGCGCAGACATAGTTTTGGTATTTCCAGTACGAATTTCTTCTTTCCCGATATACATTGGAACGTCGATTGTTTCATTCCACATTTTTTTGTAAGCCGCTAAAACTGCTGCTTTTTCGGGTGAATTAGGTGCGTATGATTTTACGGGTTCATTGACCGCTTTTGGGACATTAAAAAATCCTTTTAGCATAATATTTGGTTTAAAAATGTTAGACTTTAGATAATTAGATTACTCAATTATTGAGAATAATTTAATTTTATACAAAAGTACAAAGGAATTTTTGAATTATTGTTAAGAAGAAATCAAAGATTGTTTGCTTTCAATTGAAATTAATTCAAAGCAAAAGGTGCGCTTAATTTGAATGTAGGAACAATCACTTTAAAATTTCGGGTAGAAGTAAAGTTGACCATATTAAAATGACCACGCATTGCACCAAATGGAGACGAAAGCAAGCATCCAGAACTATAAGTATGTGATTCTCCTGGTTTTAAAACAGGTTTTTTCCCTATAACACCTTCGCCATCAACAACTTCAAGATTATTTAGTGAATCAAATATTTCCCAATGGCGAGTTACTAATTGAACAGAATCTTTGCTGTGATTTTCGATTGTAATTTCATAACTAAAGGCAAAATGAATCTTGTAGTTTTTGAAGTATGTACCTTCAAAACTAGTAGTGACAGAAATTTTTATGCCTCGCGTTATTTGAGTAACCATAAACAAAATTGAATAACGATGTCAAAATTACAAAAAAATACAATCTGTAAAGTCAAACTAAAGTTAATTTTTTAATAGGTCATGTCAACCGAACTAGCAATTCCTCGACCAATAATTCGATAGTATCGCTGATTGTTTTCTTTATAGTAAACTAATCCAATGTAGTTGTTTTCAGTTTGTTGAAAGTTTCCATCAATTGCATTTTCTTCGTCAATATTTTTTTTACTGTCTGAAATTACATATTGATAATTGGTAAAACCTTGCTTAATCATCAAAGCTTTTTCATAGACTCCTTTTTCGGCATTGTAATCCATTTTGTTTTCGTCACCAATGGCAAAATTGTTGAACATTCCATTGATGTAAATTGATTTTTTGCCAAAATAGTTTGGAGCCGAAAGCGTAAAGAAAACCCAAGCATAATCGGCTTCGATTTCATCGCGTTGTGCATTGATGTTTTTGACTACAAAATTTCCGTTTATATCAGGAAAATAGGTGTAAGGAACATTTGCTCTGGCTTGATTGGTGTAAAGATGAGAATTATAAATTCCGCCGTTGGTGTCAATCCGCGCAATATTGTTGTTGGCAGCGCGAATGTCTTTGTTTTCAAAGAAAAGAAATTCATTTCCAGCCCAAAATTGCGTTTCAGAATCATATCGATATATCAAATCGTTACCAATAGTGTATTGTGGTTTGATATTGGTAATTGCAGTATCAAATCTTCCATTTTGCAACAACATAACTTTTACATTTTGTAATGGACTTTGAAAATTAATAGTTGCCGATTTTATGCTAAATTCAAGATTGTGTTTTTGGTCAATAACCGATAAATTTCGTGGTCTTTTTACCTGCATTGGAACAGAAACTAATTCTTCATACAAGATAAATTTTCGAGCAAAAACGACTTCTTTATCATCGTTTAAAATCTTGATGATGTAGTTTCCGCTAACTCTAAATTGTGTCAATCGATTTGGGAAAGCCAATTTATAGTGAGAATACAACTGAAGCGTAGTCAATGAATTTGAATAATCAATTATTCGTTGGTCGTCAAATCCAATTAAATATTCATTTTTAACTAACTGTGATGGTTTCCAGTCATAATCACAATGCGTAATGGTATAAAAGTAATTGGCTTCTGTTCCATATAAATCATCGAATTGAAATTCAAAACTATCTCCAAGTCTAAAAATTGGAATAGTATTTTGATTATTTTGAACAAAAGTGACTGTTTTGATGTTATATGGTGGTGCAATTTCTTTTTCTGCTTGAGCAAATGAAATTAAACTTATTAAAAAAAGCAGAATTGACAAGAATGATATTTTTGACATAATTTAATAAAAATCAGAATGGTAAATATAGTAATTTTTTTAACTAAAATTGTGCCAAAAAAGTATATTACTTAAAGCAAACCGGAATAATTTCTCCTTTTGCCAAACAGTATTTTTCTACTAAATCAGCTGAAATTTTATTAGTATAATCTTCTTCGACAACTTTAAAACCAATACTTCTCAGTTTGTCAAAATAATCTCGTCCATATACGCGAACGTGATCGTATTGCCCAAAAATTTTGGCACGTTCTTTTTGATCAACAATACTATCATCCGAAAAAGTTGTTGCTCTTGATAAATCCTGTGGGATTTGAAAGACTCCCATTCCACCAGGTTTTAAAACGCGATATAATTCTTGCATCGCTTTAGTATCATCAGGAATATGTTCTAAAACGTGATTGCAAAAAATAATATCATAACTGTTGTCTTCAAACGGTAAATTACAAATATCTGCTTTTACATCTGCCAACGGCGAAAGTAAATCAGTTGTTGTGTACTCAATATTAGTTTGCTTTTTGAACCTTTTGTAAAATTCTTGTTCAGGAGCAAAATGCAAAACTTTTTTCTTTTCTTTTGAAGTAAAAAAATCAGTTTCATTTTGAAGATATAACCAAAGCAAGCGATGTCTTTCTAATGAAAGTGTGCTAGGAGATAAAACATTGTTTCGTTGTGTTCCATAACCATAAGGCAAAAACATTCGGAAACTTTTTCCATCAATTGGATCGGTAAATCGATTTCCTTTTAACAGAAATGCCAAAATCGGACGAACTACAATACTCAAACGAATAAGGATTGGTCTTGGAATGGTGTTTAATATAAATTTGAATGCTTTTTTCATTTGGTTGATTTTTACACTAATTTCACAAATTTTCACAAATTAGTTTTGGTTGTTTGATTTCACTAATCTTAAAACTTCGTTTTATATTATTAGTGTTAATTTGTGAAATTCGTGTGGAAATTGATTTATAAAATTATTCGTTTATATTTCAAACTATCTTCTCCAAAATTAACTAATAAACCAAGTTTGTTTTTAGAAGAAGCTAAATAGTTTAGTGTTTGTTTAGTGTCACTTATTGTGAGTTGAGAAATTGCTTTTACTTCAAAAATTATTTCATCATAAACCACAAAATCTGCTACATATTTTCTTGGAAGAATAATGTTTTTGTATTGGATTATATATTCTTTCTCTCTTTCAAATGGAATTCCATTTATTTTAAATTCGTATTCTAACGCATCTTTGTATACAACTTCACTATGTCCTTTTCCTAAAATTTTATGTACTTCCATACATAAACCAATAATTTTATAGACTTCTTCTTTAAAATATAGTTCTTCCATTATAACTAAATTTGTGAAATTCGAGCGCAAAAATAAATTAGTGCGAATTAGTGAAATTAGTGTAATAAATTATAAAACCAATGGATTTTTTCTAAATTCATTTTCTTCCTCAGATTTTATCCCCAAAACATCATAAATATATTGAAATGTAGAAAGTAATTCTGGTTTTCCATTGACTAAAGCTACATTATGTTCAAAATGCGCACTTGGTTTTTTGTCGGCAGTAACAATTGTCCAATTATCTTTTAGGGTTTTGATATTTTTGGTTCCCATGTTAATCATCGGTTCGATGGCAACAACCATTCCTTCGATAAATAATTTTCCGCGACCGCGTTTTCCGTAGTTTGGCATTTCTGGACCTTCGTGCATTTTCTTTCCTAATCCATGACCAACTAACTCGCGAACAACACCATAACCAAAGCTTTCTGTATATTTTTGAATAGCATTTCCAACATCTTCCACACGGTTTCCAGCTTTGAATTCACGAATTCCGATGTAAAGACTTTCTTTGGTTACTTTTAACAGCTTTTTGGTTTCTGGAGCAACGTTTCCAATTTCAAAAGTATAAGCGTGATCGCCATAAAATTCGTTCATCAAAACACCACAATCTACCGAAACAACATCGCCATCTTCAATTGGACGATTGGTTGGTAAACCGTGAACAACTTGCTCATTAACGCTAGTTAACAAAGTTGACGGACATCCATAAAGACCAAGAAATCCCGGAATTCCACCGTTATCTCTAATGAATTCTTCGGCTTTTTTATCAAGTTCTAAAGTGGTTACACCTTCTTTTATCTCGGTAGCAATCATGCCTAAGGTTTTAGAAACCAATAAAGCACTTTGACGCATCAATTCAATCTCTTCTGAGGTTTTTGGAATAATCATTTTTCTAATTTTTCAGTCTGCAAAAGTAGTTATTTTTAATCATTATTCCGGATTTGCCATGATTTTGAACAACGAAGCATTGGATTCAAAGATTTTATTTTCAACAGAAAGCTGTGATAGTTGTGCTGAGACCAAATTATTTTCGCGGCTATTTATCAAAAAAATGGAGCTTTCGCCAAATGAAAAAAGTCTTTCTTCGGAGTTAAGCATTGTGGTATAATCGGTTACTAATTGGTCGATGTAGCCTTTTTGTTTTTCCAATGAAGTAATTTCTGCTTGCTGCGCATTGATTTTATTTTTCAATTGAACGCGTTCTAAATCCAAATCAAATTGAGCATCTTGTAATTTTAATTTGGTCATATTCAAACTTCCACGTTCTTTTCGAAGAAAAATTGGGAATGCAAAATTGACACCAACTTTGTAATCTTGAAAACGGTAATTATCAATATAGCTTGGTTCGGAAAGATAGGAATAACCCAAGTCAATTTTGGGCAAAAGCATATTGGCTTTTAATTTTCTTTCTACATCGAGCATCTGAATCTTGTTTTCTAAAGCATTGATTTTTGGGTGATTTTCCAACGATGGATTTAGCATTAACTCATTGGTTCGAAGCGTTTCTTTGATGGTTAATTCTAATTTTTCTTCGGGAATGATGTTGTCTTGCAATTCTAGCGGAACATTGTTTTCCAGCCAAAGGAAATTGGCCAATTCTAATTTGGCTTTGGTTAGTTTTAGCTTGGCTTCTTCTAAACTTAATTCGCGATTTCTAACGATAATTCCAGCTTCAACACTGTCAATGGCAGGTTTGTCGCCTTGTTCAATAAGTTGGGTTACACCTTTGAAACGGATTTCGGCATTTTTTAAATAGTTTTGATACAGAGTAACTTCGTTAAAGCTTCTTTTCCAATTAAAATAAGCAACCGAAGCATCATAAAGTACCGCAACTGCCATTAAATTTCTTTCGGCTTGACTAAGATTTAGTTGTATTTTGGCTTTTCTTAAATCGGCCATTCGTTGATTGATAAACAAACCTTGACCAATTGGAACCGAAATTCCAAAAGACGTTAAACCTTGGTTTGGAACGGTATTTTCTGGATTTAGATAAATTCCTTCATTGTTGTCAAATCCTGCTTTTACTTCGATTCCATACCAAGTTGGGATTTTAAAACTACTGTTTAAAATGGAATAATATTCGCTGTCTTTGAATTTTTTTTGTTCGAAATCAACTTCAATTTTTGGATCAAATCCACCGCGTGCCATCATCAAATTAGCTTGTGCTTGACTGATTTCTAAACCAGCACTTTTCACTAACGGATGGTATTTTTTTACATAACCCAAATATTCATTGAAGGTAAGTTCTTGAAGGTTGTTTTCTTGTGCAACAACCCAAGTAGTGAATAGTAAGAGTATGAGTGATTTTAAATTCATATTTTGTTGCCTTTTGATTGTATTTTAACCCTGATCTCGTCATTGTTGGAGCTCTTAACTTATTGATTAAATAAGTTAAAGCGACTGACGAGAGCAGGAAAATGGATTAGAAAAATGCGCATCCGATTCGTTTCTATAAATTATTTTTTCTCTGCTGTGGTTTCGCCTTTGGGTTGATAATAATTTGGCGGAAATCCGTTTAAGGTTCGCCAAATTTCAAACCAAATAGGAACGTTGTCTAATAATGCTAGCGTTTGCGCTCCAGAACCGATGCTGATTTGTTTTGGCCAAGCTTCTTCTTTTTCGTCGGGTGCAATGAGTACTCTGAATTTTCCGTTTGGACTGATGAAGTTTTCTACGGCTACAATTTTTCCACCAAAAGTTCCATAGGACATATTTGGCCAGCCCGAAAAGACAATTGTTGGCCATCCGTCAAACCAAATTCTAACTTTTTCGCCTTTGTGAATTAATGGTAAATCGGTTGGGCTAACGTAGGTTTCTACCGCAATGTCGTATTTTGCAGGCATGATACTTACGATTTGTGTGCCTTCTTTGATGGTTTCTCCAATTCCCGATTGTAATGCACGGTTTACATAACCGCTTTGTGGTGCTTTTATGTAATACATTCCGTTTCGGATTTTGTAATTGTTGTACTGATTTTTGAGTTTATTTACTTGAGCTTCGGTGTCATACTGACTGCTTAAAGCGGTGAATTGATCGCTTTTGGTTTTGGATAATTTATCATTGTATTCGGCAATGATTCTGTTGATTTCAACTTTGGCGTTGATTAATTCGTTTTCGCTGGTGATTAATTTATTTTCTTGTGTAATTAATTTGGCTTCAGTTTCTTGAAGTTTTAATCGTTTCTCTTCGACATCTGTCATTGGTTTTAAACCTTCTTTATTCAACGAAACCGATCGATTGAACTGCGTTGTAGCAATTTTAATTTGTGTTTTTACGGCAACCAAATCCATGCTGTCGCTTTTTACTTTTAGGATGGATTGTCTGACTTTGTTTTTGGCTTGTTGTATTTTTAAAACACGTTCGTTTTCTATGGCTTGAATTTGGGCTGATAATGAGTTTACTTTTCCGCCATAGGATTGTTGCGCCATTTCTTTTGCTTTGAGTTGGCTTTCAGTGTTTTCAACTAAATTTGGATCAAGATAATCTTCTTTGGTTTCAGAAATGAAAAGAATAGTATCGCCTTTTTGAACAAAATCGCCTTCTTTTACATACCATTTTTCAATTCTTCCAGCAATAGCAGAATGAATGGTTTGCGGACGTTGATCGGGCTTTAAGGTAGTAACAGCGCCAGTTCCAGAGATATTTTGTGTCCATGGCAAAAACAAAATTACTAGTGAAAGTAGCGAAACTCTAATAATAATTTTGTTTAAAATTTTATAATGAGGTCGTTCACTTAGGTTTTTATAAGTGCTATACTTTTCAATATTTTCAGTGATTTTGTTGTTATTTGAAATGTTAAGCATAGTGATTAATTTTTAGTATCGTTGATGATTTTTCCTTCACTCATGTTGAGAACTCGATTGCATTTTGCCTTCCAATTGTCATTTTTAGAAGTTACCAATAATGTCCATTTGTTTTTATCGGAAGTGATAAAATCGATGATTTCATTGGCAGCTTCAGTATCCATTTTGTCCAGAACATCTTCATAGAAAAGTATTTTTGGTTTGCTAATGATGCTTCTGGCTACTAATATTTTTTGCGCATTTGATGAAGAAAGTTGTTTTCCTTCAGGAGAAATTTTAGTGTCAAGTCCTTTGGGTAATGATTTTATAAAATCGCCTAGTTTTACACTATCTATTGCCCATTTTATGTCTTCTTGAGTTAGTAACGGATTGTTGAAAGTGATGTTTTCTCGAATTGTTCCTTCAAATGGTGTTTCGCCATTCATGATTGTGCTAATTTGGGAACGGAAATGATTAAGGTCAATTTTTCTATAGGTATCGTCGTTTATATAAAACGAACCGCTCGATGGTTGTAATAATCCAGAAAGTACTCGAATAAGAGTTGTTTTTCCAGAACCATTTATTCCGTCAAGGTATATTTTTTCGGATTGTTCAATCGTTAAATTTATTTTTTCTAAAACAAAATCAGTAGAATCAGGGAATTTATAACTCATGTTTTCGGTTACCAATTGAATGTTGGTGTAGCAAAAATCGGCATTCGATGTTGATGATTCCTCAATTTCTAAATCGGTAATTTGTCCAATTTTTTCCACCGCAGTCAACACATCATATAATGTTTCTAAACCAATAATTATTTTTTCTACGGAGTTGATGACTAATAAAATAATGATTTCGGCTGCTACGAATTGACCAATATTCATTTTTTGATTTAAAACCAAATAACCACCTATAAAAAGTAATCCTGCAGTAATTATGATTTTGAAAATGATAAGCTGTGTGAATTGTCTTTTAATTACATTAAAGTGTTTTTCCCTGTAATTTATGTATTCTGAAACCAAATGATCGTTTTTGCTTAAAGCAAAGTCAAAGTTGGTTGCTTTTTTAAAACTGAAGTTGTTTCGTGCTATTTCTTGTAGCCAACTTACAACTTTGTATTTGTATTTAGATTCTTTTAAACTACTTGATAATCCTGAGTTGAAAGAGAATTTGAAAATGATATAAAGCAAAACAATCAAGAAAACTCCAAATAATATAAAGAAGGAATGATAAAATGATAGCAATATAATTCCAAAAAGAATTTGAAGTATAGCCGTAGAGAAATCAATCAATAGTTTTGAAACTCCTTTTTGAATGGTTAACGTGTCAAAAAAACGATTGGCTAATTCTGGTGGATATTCATTGTGCAATTCTTCGGGTTTTATTTTAGGTAGTCTAACGCCAAATTCAAACGAGGAACGAATAAATATCTTTTGTTGTAGATTTTCAGTTATTCGAAGCTGCATTAACGACAATATTCCGGCTAAAGCAACACCAATAATTACTATGAAAACTAATACAATCCACGAAATACTAACGCGTCCTGATTGGATTAAATTAATAATAGCTTGAATTCCTAATGGCAATGATAAACTAACTAATCCAGCAAAAATGGCATAGAATAGTACTTGGATAATGTCCTTTTTATCCAATTTTAATAGATTAATTGTTCTTTGTAAGGCAGTTAATTTCGTCTTCATTTTTTTAATGTTTTGTAGGCAAGATCAATGTAAAAATCAGTTGGAGAATTATTTTCATTGCAATTGGTTATCGTTTTTAAATGGTCTTTTAAAAAATGTTGATGCAACGAACCTTCAACAATAGACGAAGCCAAACTTTTAGCATAATTATACGAAGGATTTACTTCTTCAATAATGGTGATTAATCTATTAATTACACTTTTATATACTAAAAAGAAACCTTCTTTGTTTTCTTCATCAACCTCTTTTGTTAAAAGTGTTTTGGTGAATTCTGCAATGATAATTTGGTTCAAAATAGATTCGTTAATATGCTGTGTTTGGCTATCATCATCAACTTTTTCTGTTACGATTGTGATTGCTCTTTTTAACTTTTCCATAGGATCAGTAATATTTGTGATTGAAAAAAGCATTCGGTATTCCATCCATGCCCAATACCAAGAACATAAATATAGTAATAATTTGTGTTTACTTTCAAAATAACGATAAATAGAACTTTCGTTAGAGCCGATTTTTTCGCCCAGTTTTTTAAAAGTAAAATCTTCAAAGCCAATTTCATTAATCAAAATGATACTTTGACTTATAATTTTTTTTCCCAAATCTGATGTTTCAGGGTTTTTGACAAATAACTTTGGGTTAACAGTTATTGCGATATTTGACAAAATACTATTCATTTACTATAATTTTATGTAAAAATAATAGTAATACTATTAACTTTGAGATTTTAACTTTTATTTATAATTTGTTTTGTTCAATTTCTATGAGAATTGTCATATTTTTAAAATGATAATCTCAATAATTTTACAAAAAATAAAAATATGAGCAAATATGTTACCGCTGATGAAGCTGTAAAAGTGGTAAAGTCTAATGATAGAGTTTACGTTCAAGCAGCTGCAGCAACACCTACCGTTTTAACCAAAGCGCTTGCTAATAGAGCAACCGAGTTGCGCAATGTTGAGGTTTGTCATCTTCATACAGAAGGTGAAGCACCGTATGCAAATCCTGAATTAGCCGAAAGTTTTCACGTGAATTCTTTTTTTATCGGCGCTAATGTTCGACACACGTTAACCGCTGGAAATGGTTCTTATACACCAGTTTTTTTGAGTGAATTGCCTAATCTTTTTCGTAAGAATGTTTTACCAATTGACGTTGCGTTCATTCATGTTTCGCCACCAGATAGTCACGGATATTGTTCGCTTGGTGTTTCTGTTGAAGCAACTGTTGCTGCCATTGAAAATGCCAAAATCGTTATCGCACAAGTCAATCCACAAATGCCACGAACCTTTGGTGACGGAATTCTACACGTTTCCGAAATCAATTATTTAGTTGAAGTCAATCTGCCAATACATGAACATCCGGTTGCTGCTTTTTCTAAAGAAGAGGAAAAAATAGGTGAATATGTTGCTTCGTTAATTGAAGACAAAAGCACACTTCAAATGGGAATTGGTTCTATTCCAAACGCAGCATTGAGCAAGTTGAAAAACCATAAAGATTTAGGATTACATACCGAAATGTTTTCCGATGGCGTGATTGATTTGATAGAAAGCGACGTTATCAATTGTAATTATAAAGGAACACTTCGCGGTCGAGCTTTGGCAACATTTTTAATTGGTTCCAAGCGATTGTATGATTTTGTAAACGACAATCCGTTCATCGAAATGAAAGAATCATCCATGGTTAACGACACGGCTCGAATTCGTAAAAACCCAAAAATGGTCGCTATAAATTCAGCAATCGAAGTCGATTTAACTGGTCAAGTTTGTGCCGATTCCATTGGTGCCAAAATGTATTCTGGCGTTGGCGGACAAATGGATTTTATTCGCGGTGCGTCTTTAAGTCCAGGCGGAAAAGCCATCATCGCTTTGCCGTCAATCACTAAAAAAGGCGAAAGTCGCATCGTTCCATTCTTGAAGCAAGGCGCAGGAGTTGTAACGACTCGTTCTCATGCGCAATACATCATTACCGAAAACGGAATTGCCGATTTATATGGCAAAACCTTGAAACAACGAATGGCAGAATTAGTCAAAATTGCCCATCCAAATCATCAAGAAAGTATTGAAAAAAGTTATTTTGACTTGATTAATAAATAGGAGCGAACCGCTTGGGACATTTTGGATTCCTTATTCCTGCTTTCCGTTACAATAAAAAATGCTTCCAAACAATGGAAGCATTTTCTATTTTCACTACAATCAGGGCTAGTCAGTATTTGTCTTTTGTGAAATTAGCTGTCATATCAATGATTTTCCAGTCATAACTGCTGGTTTTTCAATTCCCATCAATTCTAAAATAGTTGGAGCAATATCGCCAAGAACACCATTTTTTACTGGAATTTGGTCGTTGTCCACCATAATTATCGGCACCGGATTTGTTGTGTGTGCTGTATTCGGACTTCCATCAGGATTTATCATCGTTTCGCAGTTTCCGTGATCAGCAATGATAATCGTTGTATAATTATTTGCCAATGCTGCTTCAACTACTTCTTTAACGCAAACATCAACGGCTTCACAGGCTTTGATGGCAGCTTCCATAATTCCGGTATGACCAACCATATCGCCATTGGCAAAATTCAAACAAACGAAATCAACTTCGCCTTTTTGCAATTCAGGAACCAAAGCGTCTTTTAATTCAAATGCACTCATTTCAGGCTGTAAATCATACGTTGCCACTTTTGGAGAATTTCTCAAAATGCGTGTTTCGCCTTCAAATGGAACTTCTCTTCCACCAGAAAAGAAAAACGTCACGTGTGGATATTTTTCGGTTTCCGCAATTCTAATTTGTTTTTTGCCCGCTTTTTCCAAAACTTCGCCCAATGTTTCAGTAATGTTGTCTTTGTCATAAATCACATGAACATTTTGAAACGTATCGTCATAATTGGTCATCGTAACATAGTACAAATTCAATTTGTGCATATTTTGTTCGTGGAAATCTTTTTGCGATAACGCTTCGGTTAATTCACGTCCGCGATCGGTTCTAAAGTTGAAGAAAATCACCACATCATCATTTTGAATAGTAGTCAATGGTTTTTGATTTTCATCCACAATAACAATTGGTTCGATGAATTCGTCGGTAACATTGTTTTGATAACTAGCTTCAATCGCTTGAACAGCATCAATCGCCAAAGTTCCTTTTCCGTTTACGACTAAATCATACGCTAGTTTTACTCTTTCCCAGCGTTTGTCTCTGTCCATTGCATAATATCTTCCAATAACCGAAGCGATTTTTGCCGTTGTATTTTGAATGTAATTTTCTAAATCTTGAAGATAACCTTTTCCTGATTTTGGATCGACATCACGACCATCAGTAAAAGCGTGAATGTAAACTTTGTCAAGTCCAAAAGTTTGTGAAGCATCAATCAAGCCTTTTAAATGAGACGTATGCGAATGAACGCCACCATCGGAAACTAATCCTAAAAAATGAACGGCTTTGTTATTGTCTTTTGCATATTGAAACGCATCAATCAGCGGTTTTTCCTGAGACATTGTTTTATTGGCAACAGCCAAATTGATTTTTGCCAAATCTTGATATACAATTCTTCCCGCACCAAGATTCATGTGACCAACTTCGGAATTTCCCATTTGACCATCGGGTAAACCTACGTTTAAACCATCGGTTCTAAGTTGTGCATTTGGATATTTAGTATAAAGTGAGTTTATAAACGGAACATTGGCATTGTCTATTGCGGAAACTTTTGGATCGGGTGATTTTCCCCAACCGTCCAAAATCATAAGGATTACTTTCTTGTTCATTTAAAAAATGTTTTGAACAAAGGTAAATCATTTACGGTTTTTTGTCCGTTAAAAAGTGGTTGTTTTTTTGAAAAAGATACTAACGAAAACGTTATTTTTTCAAAGAATTGTAATCAATAAAATAACGAAGACTTATGGAAAAGATGTGATTTAGATTGTTGTTGTCAATTGCATCTTTAAAATTAGTATTGAAACTTCGGTCAAATTCTCTTGAAAATAAAGACGAACTGTTTCGATACATCACCGAAACTTGACTTCCTGGTGCAAACCACCAAGAATAAGATAAATCCAAGTTCCAAGTGTTGAAATTTTGGTTTAAATTTTCAGTAAAAGCAAAATTGTCTGCAAAAGTTCCGTCATCCAATAAAGTTAGGTATCGCTTATTGGTAACATACGACCAATAGTGTCTTACCAATAAATTGAAGTTCATTTTGTTGTTCAAAGTATATTTTCCTTGAATGGTATTGGTAACGCTAATTCTATTTCTTCTTGCAAAAATAGTGTTGTCGTCTTCGTCAAAAGCAACCCAACCTGTATTGTTGTTTTGTCGGTTGTAAGTCAAGCCATAAATAATTGTGATTTTGTCGTTTATTCTATATCTCGGACTAAAAAGAATGTTATAAATAACGCGTTCTCTTTCGTTTAAGAAAGTAAAATAAGGATTGAAATCAATGGCAAGTTTTCGGTTGTAATTATGTGATAGAAAAAAGTAAAACTGAATTTGCTCAGGAATTTGAACAAATCTTTTTTCGTTTTCTGAACGCGGTTCATAGAAATCGTAAGTAACGAAAGGTCTAGTGTTGATAGCAAAACCAAGGAAATCATTCTTCTTGTTTTCGGTATTGAATACTAGATTTAATCGGTTGGCTTGCAACATTCCAGTTCTATTGTCAAATTCGTAATACTGCGTTAATCCAGCAGTAAATGAATTAAATAATTCATTAGGTTTTAATATTCGATAGTTTACATTTCCATAAACGGAATGATAATGGGTTTGAAAGTTAATCCCTAAATCATTGTTGTCATAATCGTCAGAAACATATTGTCCAGCCAAGCTAAAGCGATATTTTCCGCTGGTTTTTCTAAAGTTTAAATAGCTGTCGTAGCCTTTTCTATTGTCTTGATTTCCAAATTCGTTAATATAACTGTATTTGTAATTTCCTGAAAGGTTGTACGTGTTTTGAGTGGTGTTTAAATCCCAAACTAAAGCCGAAACATTAGCATCGCGAAATTCTCCGTTTCGGGTAACATTAGTATTTACTAACGAAACCGACGAATTTTGATTAAAACGTTGGTCTAAAACCAATACGTTAAAATTAGCCAAAGGTTCCACAACAACATTTCGGTTTTCTGTAGTAATTGAATTATCTGGATTTGTGATTGTTTTTTTAACGGTTGCTTCGGTTTTTTCGGTAACAGCGTTTAGAACTCCAATTCCCAAACCGCTTTTGGTTCGTCCAGAAATCTTTAATGCATTTAGTAAATTTACCGTCAAAGGATAATCAGTTACTTCTTCATCATCGCCAGTTGTAGGATACGTTGATGGTTCGCCGCCAATTCTTCGAGTGTAAAGTAAATTTCCTTTGTTAAACAAATCGGTTCCTTCGGTAAAAAATGGTCTGTTTTCTACAAATTGTTGTTCGAATGCACTAAGATTTAGTTCTACGTTATCAAATTTTGTTTGACCAAAATCAGGAATAAGAATAGCATCAAGTGTAAAAGCATCGTTGATTCCATATTTAATATCCAATCCGCCTTTGAATTCGCCAATGGTTTTTTGGGTTTTATTGGCATTCAAATAAAAGGAAGAATAAGGAATTAAAAACAGTCGAGTAGGTGTTTCTATGTTTTCAATTCCAGTCAATAATCCAGCTTGAGTACTTTCGTTTACAATTTTATTGTCGAGTAAACTCCAAGAAAGTTGCTGTCTGTCACGACGAATTTCTCGGTAAAAATTTAAACCCCAAGTTTGAACTTTTTCTGTTGAAAATCGCAACGCAGCATAGGGAATTTTCATTTCTACAACCCAACCAAAATCGGTGATTTGAGTTTTGCTCTCCCAAATAGCATCCCAAGTAAAATCTTCGCCAATGGTTTCGGTATAAACACCATCAATTTGAACACCTGAAGCACTTACAAAAAAACGAAATTCTTGTTGGCCATCGTTATAGCCATTGAACCAAACGCCAAAATGATCCGCAGAAACAAAGTTGTCTCGTTGGGTTAACTCTTTCATTATTTTGGTTGGATCGTCAAAAAGTTTTGCAGCAACATAAACAGCTTCGTTGTCATAAAGAATTCTTACTTCACTTTTCCTATCGGGAGTTTCGGGTTTGCCGTTTGTGGGAAATATTTCTATAAAATTATTTGCCAGCTCAGCATTAGTCCAAGCAGCTTCGTCAAGTTTTGCGTCAATACTTATTTTTTCAGTAATAAACTTAGTTTGGAGTGTTTTTTTTTGTCCAAAAATAAAGCATGAAAATAGTAGTAACGGCAGAAAAATGTATGAAGTTTTTGGCATGTAAGTGTTGTTTGTCGAGCAAAAATAAGTATTTAATTGATTTTCACAATAATCAATACAATATTTTATATGATTATTCGTTCTCTTGTTAAATCGTTAAAAAAAGTACACTTTTTGCTGAAAAACTTGTGAGTTATTATTTTTTTTATAGATTTGCCGTCCCAAGTCAAATGTTTAAACCTATAACTATCAATGAATTATAAGATTTTTTTTCTTTTTGTATTTGTGTTGCTAACCTCGTTTAGTAATATTCCTAATAAACCTATCGACAACATCAAAAGCACTGCTACAGCCAAATTGCCTGTTTCAAGAGCTATTACTACTTACAATGAATTAAGTGTAAATTCTGATAAAACACCAAGTTTTGAGAGCTTTTCTATTGCTTTAGAAGGATTTTATAAATTAAAAGAAAAAGGATTGGTGACCAAAGATATTTTGACGTTAATCGATTTTTCTAAATCGTCAAATACAAAGCGTCTTTGGGTAATTAATCTTACTACAAACGAAGTTTTATTCAATACTTTAGTTGCTCACGGAAGAAATACGGGTGAAGAGTTTGCGAATTATTTTTCGAATAAAGCAGAATCATACCAAAGCAGCTTAGGATTTTATGCCACTGCTGAAGTTTACACAGGAAAACACGGTTTGTCGCTTCGTTTAGATGGTTTACAAAAAGGCTTGAACGACAAAGCAAGAGAACGCGCAGTTGTTGTTCATGGTGCTGATTATGTTTCAGAAAGTTTTATCAAAAACCACAAACGTTTGGGTAGAAGTCAAGGTTGTCCTGCATTACCAGTTGAAATGAATGAAAAAATTATCAATGTGATTAAAGGAAAATCATGTTTGTTTATTTATCATCCGTCAAAAAGTAGCTTGTTTATTTAGTCTTTGTCACATCGAGCGCAGTCGAGATGAAATTTATCTAATTTCTATTTCATTTTTTTGAATAAATCATCGTCGAGATTGTAAATATCATCGCGGAAAATTAGTTTGTTTCCTTCGCTCCAAGCTGTCCAATACCATTGATGAACATAAACTGGCGTTTTGATAGAAGCGTTTTTGGTTTCGCCTGTTTTTAAAATTTCAGTGATTTTTTCCAAATTATAATTCAAACTGTCTTTCAATAAATAAGAGGTCAATTCCAACGGATTTTCCACACGAACACAACCCGAACTCAACGAACGATTCCATTTTTCAAAATAATCTCTGTGATTCGTATCGTGTAGATAAACCGAATATTTATTTGGGAAAATGATTTTCACCATTCCAAGTGAATTAAAACTTCCTGGACTTTGAACGTAGCGATAACTTCTCGCTTTTGATGGATTCCAATCGCTAGCCGAAACTACATTGCCAGCGTTGTCATAAACCGTGATGTTTTTGCTCGCTAAATAACCTCTGTTTTTTATCGTTGCCGGAATAATGTCTTCTTTTAAAATGGTTGGCGGAACTGTCCATGTTGGGTTAAAAACCGCATAACTCAGTTTCGAACTCAATATTGGTGTTTTTCTTTTGCTTGTTCCAACAATTATTCTGTGCGTTCTAATAGTGTCGTTGTTTTCAACCAAATGTAATTTGTATTCGGGAATGTTTACAATTACGTATTCGTTGCCCATTTCGGTAGCAAACCATTTCCAGCGTTCAAGATTTGCCATAATCTGGTTTTTTCTTCGGGTTTTAGAAAAATTCAAAGCGTTTAAAGTTCCTTTTCCAATAACGCCATCGGCAGCTAATCCATGTCTTGTTTGAAAACGTTTTACAGCTTCAACGGTTTTAGCATCATAAATTTTGGTCAATGAATCTTGTGGTTTTAAATCCTTCCAATACATCAATCTTCGTTTGATAGAAAGCATTGCTTTTGTAGTATCGTTTGGATTTATTTTTTCAGAAGCTACAATGGTTTTTAGCGTGTCTTTTGGAAAACCATTCAAAATTTCCATTGCTTTTTTCAGTCTTTTGTAAACAATATGTTGCGGTTTACAACTGTCCAAAACGGTTTGTAATTTGTTTTCTTTGAATGCTTTCAAAAGGATAGCATTGACATCAGTGTTTTTAGTTTTTAAATCCCAATCGCCATAAATTCCTTTAGGATTTAATTTTCCTTGACTGATGTGCCAAATGTATTTTTGCAGATTATACGTTAATAACAAATCATAATCAACCAATTCTTTATCGCTTAGTTTGTTGATTTTTGTCTCCAGTTTATTCAGTTTTTCAAATCGATAATCATCGGGAAAAAGACCTTCGTTTTCGGCGTTTTTGAATTCGGATAAAACAATTTTTCTAAATTCAGTCGATTGCCAAACGGTTTCGTGATTGTACTTTGCATAAAAATCCACCAAAACCTTACTTTCAAATTTGGCATACAAACTAGTATCTATTTTGATGATTTTGCCTTCATAAGGTTTGTCACGTTTGATAACGTCAACTTTTTTTGGAGGTGTTTTTTTTACCGTTTCATCTTTACACGAAACCATAAAAACAATTAAAATCAAGAGTAAAAGTTGTTTCATATTAAAGTTGTTTGTACATCACAAAATGCGTTCCGATGTCGCCAATTTCAAAAGAGTTACCCATAATTTGATAGCCCAATTTTTCATAAAAGGGAACAGCTTTTGCTCGTGCATTGAACCAAAGTAGGCTAATTTTTTCATTTCTCAAATAATTTTCACAAGCTGCTAACAGTTTTTCTCCAAAACCTTGTTTTTGATGTGAATTTAAAACTGCCATGCCGCGCATTTGTATTTGAATTTTGTGATTAAAAAAAGAATGATGTTGCATAAATAACGAAGTTACGCCAACCAAAGTGTTATCAATAAAAATGCCAAAGTGTTTTGTTGAAGCCAAATCATCGCCATCAAAATGGCAACTTTCAATAGGTTTCCCAGCTCTTAAAACTGGATGTCGCACGGAAAAAGTTTCCTGAAAAGTGATTTCTTCAATTTTCATCATTTTATTTTAAAGTTTTCTAAGGGAAAATAAAGATATAACTTTTTAAATGTAAATTACTTATAAAAGTGAAGTGATTTTTTGATAAAAAAAATTAAAAAAAAATTTGCATTCAAAGAAACTTATTTTTTATATTTGCACTCGCAAAACGATAGAAATATCAATTTGTAATGCGGAAGTAGCTCAGTTGGTAGAGCTCCAGCCTTCCAAGCTGGTTGTCGCGAGTTCGAGCCTCGTCTTCCGCTCCAAAAGAAAACCTCAAACGAAAGTTTGAGGTTTTTTGTTTTTTAATAGTTATGGAATAATGTTTTTGAAAAAAGACTATGTTCAATATTAAGTTAGGTTGTCTCAGATATTGATTTGTGTGGTTTCACTTTTTTCTCTTTCATAAAGATTAAAAGGAATTATCTTTTTTGTCATTAAATCTTGAATATCTTTTTCTCTCAGTAGTGAAGGTGTTCCAATCCATTTTATGTAACCTTCATCATCAATTAATATAGTAAATGGAAGTATTAATTTTTTGATTCCGCCATTCCAAAAAGTATTGATTTTTCTTTGGTCAGAAACTACGATAGATTCGAAATGAACTCGTTTTAAAATGCTTTTTACAACATCAGGTTTTTCATCAGTCATTGAGATGAAATACAAATTTTTATCATTAAATTTTGATTGTAACTCGTTTAAATGGCTTACCTGTTCGAGGCATGGCTTACACCATGATGCCCAAAATTCAAGTACAATAAACTTTCCTTCTAGGTTTTTATCTTCTGGAATATTTGCAATCCAATCAGTAAATTTAAAATTAGCTTTTGAATTTAACCTTACTCTGCCATTAGCGGTTTCTCCACTATTTATAGTAAAGCCATTTTGAGAATGACAATTTTGAATAAAAAATGCTATTAGAAGAAAGATTGTATTTGAAAAGATTAATTTCATCAAAAGCTAGTTTTTAAAATGGTTGCTAAATTTCAAATGTACAAAATTTACCCAATCACAGTTCCCGTTTCCAATTCCACAGGCGTATTATTAGTAGTAAACCAACGTGCGGTTAAATTTCCTCTTAAAGTAATCGTTTCGCCATTTACTTCCAGCCAACTTCCTTCGCGCAAGCCCAAAACAGGTATGTCGTTAAAAGCATGAAACTCTTTAATTCTGGTTTCGCGCGTTTCACCCATGTGTTTGCTTTGCAAATCGGGATCAAGATAATGTGGGTTCAAATTAAACGGAATGACACCAAGCGTTTTAAAACTCGGCGGATAAATGATCGGCATATCATTTGTCGTTTGCATCGAAATTCCGGTAATGTTACTTCCAGCACTTGAACCAAGATAAGGCGTTCCGTTTTCAATGGCATTTCTCAAAACATCCATTACATTATTTTCGTAAAGTTGTGTAACCAATAAAAACGTATTTCCGCCACCAGTAAAAATACCTTCGGCTTGTTCAACGGCTTTTGCGGCATTGTCAAATTCATGAAGTCCAACTACTTTTTTGTTGATTTTAGCAAAAGTTTCGGCTACTTTTTGAGTGTATTCATCATGCGAAATTCCGCCTGGTCGAGCATAAGGAATGAACAAAATGGTTTCGCAATCTTTGAAATGATTTTCTAAAACTGGCAAAATATAGTCCAAATAAGAACCGCCGTGAAGTGTTGAAGTACTGGCAATAATTAGCTTTTTCATTTTCTGAATTTTAAAAGTCAAATATAAGTTTTAACAAAAGATTATAGTGTAATTATTTTCCAAAAAGATATTTTTACAACGTAAAACAGTTGTCAATGAAGCGTTTTTTTGTTTTTATTTTTTTAATCGTCAATGCAATAGGTTTTTCTCAAAATGATGAGCTTCATTTTTTGAAAGGAAAAATCATTTGCCAAGATGTTGATTTAACATCAATTGTGGTGACCAATAGGCGTTCGGAAAATGCAGTAAACCCTGAAAAAAATGGAGATTTTTCGATGTTTGTAAAAGTGGGCGACAAGTTAACTTTTGAAGGCATGGCAATTGATGTAAAAGCTATTGAGGTTTCTAAAGACGATATTTTGAAAAAACTCGTGACGGTTGTTGTTCATGCCAAAGTTATTCCGCTGGAAATGGTTGAAATTAAAACCTATCCTCATATCAATGCGGTTGACTTAGGTATTTTGGATAAACCTGCAAAAAAATACACGCCAGCCGAACGAAGATTGAGAACTGCAGGCGATTTTCGTTGGTATTATCCATTGTTAATTCCGCTTGGAGGAATGCCATTAGATGGATTGATGAACGCGATTAGTGGTCGAACAGCAATGTTGAAAAAAGAACTCGAAGTTGAACGAAATGAATTGACCATCAAGAAAATTGAAGATCAGTTTGAAACCGCTTTTTTTGTTGAAAAACTTAAAATTCCTGAGGAATATGTAAGAGGATTTCTTTTTTATGTTTCGGATAATAAAGAATTAAGAGAAGCTTTGGAAACAGAAAATAAGATACAAATAGAATTTGTTTTTGTGAAATTAGCAACAGATTATACAACGCTTTTAAATGAAAAAGAAAATGAAGTGGAAACAAAGTAGCCTTTTTTTAGTAGCGATAATTGTCTTGTCGTCTTTTGCTATCCATAAATTTTATGTTGGGATGTTTCAAATGAAATTTGTGCCACAAAAAAAGGAATTGCACATCACAACCCGAATTTTTGTAGATGATTTGAACTTGGCTTTAGAAAAAAAATTCCATAAAAAAACATTCATCGGCGAACCAAAAGAAAGCAAAGAAGACGAAGTTTTAATGCAAAAATATATTGCCGAAAAATTCAAATTAAAAATAAAAGGTCAAGCTAAAAATTACATTTTCCTATCTAAAGAAATCGAAAATAATGTTGTGATTTGCTATTTCAAAATCAAAGAGTTAACCCAAATAACTTCGCTCGAAGTAGAAAATTCTATTCTAATGGAAATCTATCCTGAACAGCAAAATATCATCCAATTGGACAACAACGGAGATAAAAACAGCTTGTTGTTGACGGAAGATAATTTTAAAGGAATGTTAAAATAAAACTTGACACGTTTCTTTTTTCAAACATTTGTTCTATTTTAGTTGCCTAAAAGCTAAAAAGATATGACTAAAACTAACCCGATTTTAGTAACCATATTACTCTTGACAGCCAGTTTGTTAACGGCACAAGAAGTCCAAAAAGAAACAAAATCTACGGAAAGAAATCCTGATAAATTCAAACAAATGTATGATTTATTGGCAACGCCAAATATGTATCGTACAGCATCTGGCGCACCTGGACCAGAATATTATCAGCAACAAGCCGATTATAAAATTGACTTAGAACTTGACGATAAAAATGCAAAATTGTTTGGTCAAGAAACTGTTACTTATACCAATAATGCCAAGGAAAGCTTGGATTATCTTTGGATGCAATTGGATCAAAATCAACAATCTCGAAAGTCGCTTTCGCCATTGGTTCAAAATAGCGTAACCGATCCAGCAATGTCGCCAAAAGGTTTTTCCAGAACTTATTTGGAAGAAAAATTTGACGGCGGTTTCAATATCGAATATGTAAAAGATGTTGCAGGAAAACCAATGCAATATACTATCAACCAAACGATGATGCGTATCGAGTTGCCAAAACCATTAAAGCATGGCGAAAAAATTTCATTTTCCATCAAATGGTGGTACAACATCAATAATTATCGTTTAGACGGCGGACGTTCAGGTTATGAGCAATTTCCCGACGGAAATAGATTGTATGTTTTGGCACAATTTTATCCAAGAATGGCAGTTTATAACGATGTTGAAGGTTGGCAAAATCAACAATTTTGGGGTTCGGGAGAATTCACGTTGCCTTTTGGGAATTTTGATGTAAATATCACTGTTCCAGCCGATCATATCTTGGAAGCAACAGGCGATTTATTGAATAGAAACGAAGTTTTTACAGCAGAACAGTTAAAAAGATATCAATTAGCTGAAAAAACATTCGACAAACCAGTAATTGTAGTTACACAAGCCGAAGCCGAAGCTGCCGAAAAAGGGTTTTCCGACAAGAAAAAAACATGGAAGTTCAAAGCAACAAATGTGCGTGATTTTGGAATTTCTACGTCAAGAAAATTCATTTATGATGCGATGGCTGTAAAATTGGAAACGAGAAACGCGATGGCAATTTCGTTGTATCCAAAAGAAGGAAATCCGCTTTGGGAAGAATATTCTACTCGAATGGTTGCTCATACGTTGAAAAGTTATTCTGCTCATACTTTTGATTATCCATATCCAAAAGCCATTTCCATCAATGCCGAAGATCAAGGAATGGAATATCCAATGATTTGCTGGAATTATGGTCGACCAGATGCAAATGGTGTGACTTCTGAACGCACAAAAAACGGAATGATGAGCGTAATTGTTCACGAAGTTGGACACAATTATTTTCCAATGATTGTCAATTCGGATGAACGTCAATGGACTTGGATGGATGAAGGTTTGAATTCGTTTTTAGAATATGTTGCGTTAATGGAATGGGATGAAAAATTTCCTGCGCAACGCGGACCAGCAAAGAATATCATTCCATACATGAGTGGCGATCAAAAAGGATTGGAACCGATTATGACCAATTCCGAAAGCATTCGTCAATTTGGAAATAACGCTTATGGAAAACCAGCTACAGCTTTAAATATTCTCCGCGAAACCGTTATGGGAAGAGAATTATTCGATTATGCGTTTAAAACCTATGCGAATAGATGGAAATTCAAACATCCAACACCTGAAGATTTTTTTAGAACGATGGAAGATGCGTCTGCATTTGATTTAGATTGGTTTTGGCGCGGTTGGTTTTACACGACTGATTATGTAGATATTGGTATTAAAGAAGTAAAAAAATATTTTGTGAGCAACGAACCTTCGAAAGAAGTGGAAGCGTTTTTAAAAACCCGTCGTCGTAGAAATCAAATCGAAGGTCCGGCAGTTTACATGATTGCCGATGGAAGCGAAAGTTACAAACCTAGTTTGAACAAACCGTTTGAAATTAAAGACAGCAAACCTTTGGAAGAATATGTAAACGCGACATTTACCAAAGAAGAACAAGCTAAATTGAAATCGCCGAAATATTTCTACCAAGTGACTTTTGATAAACCTGGAGGTTTGCCAATGCCAATTATTGTACAAATGACTTTTGAAGACGGAACGACTGAAAATCATCATTTCCCAGCGCAAATTTGGCGAATGAATGACAAAGAAGCGATTAGAACTTTTGCTACACAAAAAGCGGTGACAAAAATTGTGGTCGATCCAAAACAAGAAACTGCCGATATTGATGTTTCAAATAATACTTGGCCAAAAGAACAGTTAAAATCAAAGTTTGATTAAAAAGACTTTGTAACTTTGCAACTCGAAATAAAAGATTAATAGTATGTTTGGAATTGGCGGCGGAGAATTAGTTTTCATCATTTTTATAGCGTTAATGCTTTTTGGTTCCGATAAAATACCTGGAATTGCAAGAACGCTAGGTAAAGGAATGGCACAACTAAAAAATGCAACTAACGAAATCAAATCGGAAATTCAAAAAAGTGCCGATGCTAATGGCGTAACCGATAGTATGAAAGAGTTAACGTCAAGTTTTACCAAAGAAGTTGACGAAATAAAATCGGGAATTTCTGCTCCAGACATCAATCCTGTTAACGAAATCACCGAAAGTTTTGAGGATTTAACAGGTCCAATAAAACGCCAACGATAATGCTCGAAAAAATAATCGACTTTGATAAACAAGCCATTGTTTTTCTGAATAATTTAGGTTCAGAAACCTATGATGGATTATGGTTGATTATTACCAAACAAGTGTATTGGACGCCGTTTTTCCTGTTTATTTTTTATTTGCTTCAAAAGAAAATCGGGTGGAAAAAATTCGGTTTATATATTTTATTCACAGCAGTTTTAATCTTGATTTGCGACCAAACCGTAAATCTTTTTAAGTATGGTTTTGAACGACTTCGTCCAATAAATGATGAAGAAATAAAAGGTTTACTCCGAATTGTAAAAACCAGTAAATCATTCAGCTTTTTCTCTGGTCATGCCACTAATTCAATGGCTTCAACAGTTTTTATGTTTATGATTTTAAGAAAATACTATAAACATGCTTACTTGTTGTTTTTATTTCCTTTAATCTTTGCTTATAGTCGCATTTACCTTGGATTGCATTTCCCAACCGATATTTTAACCGGATATGTTTTTGGCGCAACCATGGGATTTGTTTGTTATAAATTGTACAATAAATATGTGCTTAACAAGATTTTAAATAAGTAAATACCTTTGTGAACTTTGCGTTAAACCTTTGTGTGCTTTGTGGTTAAAACTTTTTCAAAATTCAATTTCAAACTTCAACACCAACATCAAAACTTCTAATTTCTGACTTCTAAATTCTAAATTCCAACTATTTCACTCTACTTACCGTCAATCCATCACGAATTGGCAACAAAACTGTTTCAACACGTTCGTCATCTTTCAAAAGCTGATTATATTCCAACAGAATTTTAGTAGTTAAGTCATTAGATTTTACTTCTTCCAAAACTTTTCCGCTCCATAAAACGTTATCAGAAAGAATAATTCCGTCTTTATTCATCATTGGAACAATGGCGTTAAAATAATTGATATAGTTATCTTTATCTGCATCAATAAAAACCAAATCATATTTTTTATTCAACGTTGGAATAATGTCTAAAGCATTTCCCAGATGTTGGAAAATTTGGGTTGCCCATTCGCTTTTGTCAAAATACTTTCGCTGAAAATCAACCAATTCTTCGTTGACATCAATCGTGTCAATCGTTCCGTTTTCGGCTAAACCTTCGGCTAAACATAACGTCGCATAACCAGTATAAGTTCCAATTTCCAAAATGTTATTCGGATGAATAATTTTAGAAAGCATGCTCAAAACTCTGCCTTGAAAATGTCCGCTCAACATTCGTGGTTGCAAAATTTTTTGATGAGTTTCTTTATTCAGTTGCGCTAATAATTCGGGTTCGTTTTCAGAATGAAGCGTAACATAATGATCTAATTCGTCGGAAAGGAAATGCATCTTTTTATTTTTTTACAAAATTACAAATAACCAAATTCACAAATAACCAAATCCACAAATTGTTTTTACCTTTGCGCCATGGAAATCGAGAAAAAAGACATTCGCAGTTTAACCAAAGAACAACTCCGTGATTTTTTTGTAGCCAATGGCGACAAAGCTTTTCGCGGAAATCAGGTTTATGAATGGCTTTGGAGCAAGGCATCGCACAGTTTTGAAGACATGACCAATGTTTCCAAAGAAACTCGCGCCATGCTCGAAAACAATTTCGTTATCAATCATATCAAGGTGGATCAAATGCAACGCAGCGAAGACGGAACCGTGAAAAATGCCGTTCGTCTGCACGATGGTTTGATTGTCGAAAGCGTTTTAATTCCAACCGAAACCAGAACAACAGCTTGTGTTTCCAGCCAAGTTGGTTGCAGTTTGGATTGTAATTTTTGTGCAACAGCACGATTAAAACGAATGCGAAACCTCGAACCAGGCGAAATTTACGACCAAGTGGTTGCCATCGACCGCGAAAGCCGTTTGTATTACAATCATCCGTTGTCCAACATCGTTTTTATGGGAATGGGCGAACCGCTGATGAACTATAACAACGTGATGAAAGCCATCGACATGATTACTTCCGATGAAGGTTTAGGAATGTCACCAAAACGCATTACCGTTTCCACATCTGGAGTTTCCAAAATGATTAAAAAAATGGCTGACGATGAGGTAAAATTTAAACTCGCCGTTTCGTTGCATTCCGCCATCGAGGAAACTCGAAACCACATTATGCCGTTTACCAAAAACTTTCCGTTGCCCGAATTACGTGAAGCATTGCAATATTGGTACAAAAAAACCAAAAGCAAAGTTACTTATGAATATGTGGTTTGGAAAGGAATTAACGACGACAAAGCTTCGATTGACGCCTTGGTAAAATTCTGCAAATATGTGCCGTGCAAAGTCAATTTAATCGAATACAATCCAATCGATGATGGCGAATTTCAACAAGCGTCAGACCAAGCCATTGATAACTGCATCAAAGCCTTGGAGCAAAATGACATCGTAGCCAAAGTACGTCGTAGTCGCGGAAAAGACATCGATGCCGCTTGCGGACAATTAGCCAATAAATCATAGTTTTTTAATTAGAAGGAGCGAAAGGTTTAGGCATTTTTGTCATCCATTTTCCTGCTTTCCGTTTCAATCTTGCCTAAAAAAGGCAAGGATTTCCACTTCAATCAGGGCTAAAAAAGGATTTGTATTTCAATACCGTTAAGTTTATTATAACACTAACGCTACTTCACGCAAAATACTTATTTTTGCATTCACAAATGAATGTCACTTCTCAAATAAAACAACCGATACAGCAAGAAATGGAACTTTTCGAAAAAAAGTTCTACGAATCGATGTCTTCCAAGGTTGCTTTACTTAATAGAATCACTTATTATATCGTTAATCGAAAAGGAAAACAAATGCGACCAATGTTTGTTTTTTTGGTAGCAAAAATGCTTTCCGAAAACAACGAAGTAAACGAGCGAACCTATCGTGGCGCAAGTGTAATTGAACTAATTCACACAGCAACTTTAGTTCACGATGATGTGGTTGATGATAGTAATCGTCGTCGCGGATTTTTTTCCATCAATGCGTTGTGGAAAAATAAAATTGCCGTTTTGGTTGGTGATTATTTACTGTCAAAAGGATTATTGCTTTCCATTGACAACGGTGATTTCGATTTACTCCAAATCATTTCAGTTGCCGTTCGCGAAATGAGTGAAGGCGAATTACTTCAAATAGAAAAAGCCCGAAGATTAGACATAGTTGAAGACGTTTATTATGAAATTATTCGCAAAAAAACAGCAACATTAATTGCTTCGTGTTGCGCACTTGGAGCAAAATCAGTTTCAGAAGATGTTGTTTTGGTAGAAAAAATGCGACTTTTTGGTGAACTCATCGGAATGGCGTTTCAAATCAAAGATGATTTATTCGATTACACCGATGACGCTATTGGAAAACCCACCGGAATTGATATTAAAGAGCAAAAAATGACCTTGCCGTTGATTTATGCATTAAATAATTGTTCGCCCAAAGAAAAAAGTTGGTGTATCAATTCGATTAAAAATCACAACAAAGACAAAAAAAGAGTTAGAGAAGTTATCCAATTCGTCAAAGACAAAAACGGACTAGCTTACGCCGAACAAAAAATGGTGCAATTCCAGCAAGAAGCACTTGCATTACTTCACGATTTTCCAAATTCTCCATACAAAGACAGTTTAACCATTATGGTAAACTATGTTATCGATAGAAAAAAATAGAAATTTCAACTTCAAAAATCAACTTCAAAAGCCAATCTCAATTTCAATAATTTAACGCAAACTTTGTCATTCCGTAGGAATCTCATAATTCAACTTCAAAAGTCAATCTCAATTTCAATAATTTAACCTAAACTTTGTCATTCCGTAGGAATCTCATAATTCAACTTCAAAATTCAATTTCAATTTCAAAATTTTTTCACAAACTTTGTCATTTCGACGAAGGAGAAATCTCATAATCAAAAAATAATAATATTTTAAAACACTGATAACAAGAGGTTTAATTTTTAATTAAAAAGTTTTAATTTAATGGTGCAACCATTTTGCAACCATTCTCGTCTATGCTAATAGAAGTCGATATCAAAAAATAAAAAACAACTTCAATAACAAATTTTGAAGTTGACTTTTGAAATTGAGATTGATTTTTGAAGTTGATTTTTGCCATTGAATAATGAAAGTAATAAGCTTACATAAAGAAGAAAAAGAATTAATCGAATTGGCTGTCGAGAATAATCGGCATGCACAACATCAGATTTATTCAAAATATGCTCCGAAAATGCTAAGCGTTTGCCGTCAGTATATAAAAGATGTTCATCTGGCGGAAGATATTATGATAACAGCTTTTATGAAAGTGTTTACCAATTTGAAAAATTTTAAACACGAAGGAAGTTTTGAAGGTTGGATTAGACGAATAATGATTAACGAAAGTATTTCATTTATTAGAGTTCAAAAGAAAGTAAAGTTTCTAGAAGACGAAAACTTTGTTGAGGAAAAAGCAAACAATATCGAAAGTCAGTTTTCAGTAGAAGACATTCAGTTTTTGATAGACAATTTACCCGATGGATACAAAATGGTTTTTAATCTCTATTGTATTGAAGGTTATAAACATCAGGAAATTGCCCAAATGCTTGGAATTAGTGAAGGAACATCAAAATCACAATTGTCTCACGCTCGAAAAATGCTTCAAGACAATGTTTTAAAATTAAAAAATTATCAAAATGGAACCGAATAATATAGAAAACCAAATCAGAGAAAAGTTGAATTCAAGAGAAATTCAGCCTTCTGCTCAAGCTTGGGATAGATTGGATGCCATGCTAACCGTTGCCGAAGAAAAAAAAACAAAGCGTTCTTTTTTCTCCTTCAAGTTTATTGGAATTGCTGCCAGCGTTTTGGTATTCGTAACACTTGGTTTGTTTTATTTCAATCAAAAAAATATAACAATTGAAACCCAAAATACCGTTGTTGAAACTGAAAATGGAAGTAAAGAAACTCCAGATTCCAAATTCCAAATTCCAAACATAGAGAATAAACAAAATAATGAAGTTGCAGTTTCAAATGAAAAAATGACAACTCATAACCCGAAACTCGAAACCCGAAACTCGCAACCAACATCTAACGAAGTTTCAATCATCACTCAAAATCAAGAAGAAGCAATTGTTAATCAGGAAATTGTTTCGCCAAAACAAGAAGTAAAAACAATCAAAAAAACCTCAATGGTTGATGTTGACGAACTTTTAGCATCGGTTGAAAAAGATAGAAAAAAGGAAACTAAAGTCAGTAAATCCAATATAAATATTGATGCCAAAAGTCTCCTTTCTGAAGTGGATACCGAGTTAGATATGAGTTTCAGACAAAGAGTTTTGAATACGGTAAACAAAAATTACAAATCGGTTAAAGAAGCAGTAGCCAACAGAAACCACTAAACAATTACAACTTCAAAATTCAAAAAGAAAATTCAATAGCAAATTAAATATTGATTTTTGAAATTGAAGTTGATTTTTGGTATTGAAATTTAAAAATCATTAATCTTAAAATAAATAATCATGAGAAATTTTACAATTTACTTAGCAGCAGCGTTATGTCTTTTTGTGAGCAAAATGACAGCGCAAGAAAATACATTTAACGAAAGAGTAAAAGTCATTTCGGCAAAAATCGATAACGTTACCAAGCAAGAGAAAGAAGCGCTTAAACGAGAAGTGGAAAGTGTTAACGTAGAACTTGAAGAAGGGAAAATTTCGGCTAAAGAAGCAGAAGAAAAAAAGAAAGTTTTCGCCTTGAAAAGAGCCGATAATATTGAGCAGAAAGTTGCACTATACGAACAAGAATTGAAAGACTTAATTCAATTAAAAGCCAATGGGAAATTGGCGGATAAAAAATATAAAGTGGATACTTTAGTTGTCAACGGGAAAAAATATCCAGCAACATTTGAAGTTATCGATGATACTGAAATAAGTGTTAAAAGAGGAAAATTTACGGTTCAATGGAGGAATTGGGAAACGGATAGAAAGAAAAGAGATTCTATCGTTAGAAACAGGTCGGAATTGCGAACCACATCACAGTTTGTTTTTGCAGCTGGTGTGAACAATTTAGTTACCGATGGAAGTGTTGCCAATTCTGATTTTAGATATTGGGGTTCACATTTTTACGAATGGGGAATTACTGGAAACACCCGAATTTTCAAAAATAACAATCTGTTGCACGCCAAATATGGTTTTTCAGTAATGTATAACAATCTTCGTCCAACGGATAATCGAGTTTTTGTAACCAACGGTAATCAAACTAATTTGGAAGAATTTGGAGTTAAATTAAAAGATTCTCGTTTGCGAAATGTTTTTGTGACAGTTCCGTTGCATTTGGAATTTGATTTCACCAAAAAAAGAACTAACGATGCCGGAAAAGAAATCTTCAAAACGCATAAAAGTGTTCGTCTTGGAGTTGGTGGATATGCTGGTTTCCGTGTGAAATCAAAACAAAAATTATGTTATGAAATCGACGGAAATGATTTTTCTACTAAAGAAAAAGGCAATTTCAATGTAAACGATTTTATTTATGGAGTTAGTGCTTATCTCGGTTTTGAAGAAACTAGTTTGTATATTAAATACGATTTAAATCCAATGTTTGCTGATAATGCAATCAAGCAAAACAACATTTCGCTTGGAGTTCGATTTGATTGGAATTAAGAAAAGCATACAGTTTGTCATTTCGACCAGCGGGAGAAATCACATAATATTGGTTATGCGTGATGAGATTTCTCCTTCGTCGAAATGACAATTTGCGGTTTACCCAACGAATTAAATTAGGTTAGTTTATACTTTAACCTGCAAGGTTTTCATAACCTTGTAGGTTTTTTTTATTTAAACTTTGTAACTTTAAACCCTTAAATCAAAATAGAATTGATAACCCGCGAAACCATAGATAAAGTTTTTGATGCAGCTCGAGTAGAAGAAGTCATTGGCGATTTCGTTCAGCTCAAGCGTGCCGGAAGTAATTTTAAAGGATTGAGTCCTTTTTCCGAAGAAAGAACACCGTCTTTTATGGTTTCTCCGGTGAAGCAAATTTGGAAAGATTTCAGTACTGGAAAAGGCGGAAGTGCTGTGACTTTCTTGATGGAACACGAGCATTTTACGTATCCAGAAGCAATTCGTTATTTGGCAAAAAAATACAACATCGAAATTGAAGAAACTGAGGTTTCACAAGACGAAAAAATCGAAGCTAACGAACGCGAAAGCATGTATTTGGTTTCAGAATTTGCCAAAAATTATTTTCAGGAAACACTTTTAAAATCGGAAGAAGGAAAAGCAATCGGACTAACTTATTTCAAGGAAAGAGGTTTTACGACGGAAACTATTGCCAAATTCGGTTTAGGATATTCGCCCGAAACTTGGGATGCATTTACTAAAGAAGCTTTGTCCAAAGGTTATCAGCTCGATTATCTTGAAAAAGTAGGTTTGACTATCGTTCGTGAAGACGGAAAACATTTTGATCGTTTCAAAGGAAGAGTTATGTTTCCAATTCAAAGTTTATCGGGACGAAATTTAGGTTTTGGTGGAAGAATTTTGACTAATGACAAGAAAGCGGCAAAATACCTCAATTCTCCCGAAAGCGATATTTATCATAAAAGTAAAGTTTTGTATGGAATTTTTCATGCCAAACAAGCCATTGCCAAACAAAACAATTGTTATTTAGTCGAAGGTTATACGGATGTTATTCAAATGCATCAAGCCGGAATTGAAAATGTTGTGGCTTCGTCAGGAACAGCTTTAACGCCAGATCAAATCCGATTAATCAATCGTTTGACCAAAAATATTACCGTACTTTTTGATGGCGATGCAGCTGGATTGCGCGCTTCCATTCGTGGAATTGATTTAATTCTCGAAGAAGGAATGAACGTAAAAGTTTGCACCTTTCCTGATGGCGATGATCCAGATAGTTTTGCACGCAAAAATTCCTATGAAGATGTTGTTCACTATTTAGAAAATAACGCCAAAGATTTCATTCAGTTCAAAGCCTCAATGCTGATGGATGAAGCAAAAAATGATCCAATCAAAAAAGCCGATTTGATTAGAGATATGGTTGTTAGTATTTCTAAAATTCCCGATAGAATTAAGCGCGAAGTTTACATTCAGGAATGTTCCCGAATTATGGATATTTCGGAGCAAGTTTTGCTGAATACTTTGGCACAATTAATTCAAAAAGATATTTCCGAAGCCAACAAAAAACTGAAAAATTCTGATACTTCGGAACAAAAAGCGTTTGAAGTTGTTAAAAATGAACCTCAATTTGCTCAGGAAAAAGTAAACATTGTTTTTGAACTCGAAAGAAAAATTATCGAGATTTTACTTTTGTATGGAAATCACGAAGAAGAATTTGAAGATGTTATTTTAAAAGCTAATGACGAAGGCGAAGTAACTGAAGTGATTGAAAAAGTAAAATATAAGGTTTTTCAGCGAATTTATCTTAGTTTGCAAGAAGACGAAGTGGAATTGGCAAACCCATTATTCAGAGAGATTTACAACGATTTAATCGAAAAATACAATCAAGAAGAATTCAATCGCGAACATTATTTTCAGCAACTTTCACCAGAATTTGCGCAAACGGTTACCGATATTTTGATGCAAGAAGAAAAAGAAGTTTTGCACAATTGGGAAACTAAACACATTTATGTAAAGCAAAAAGAGCAAACGATTGGTCAATATGTTACCGAAACGATTATTTCGCTTCGCGAGTATTTAATCAATAAATTGATAATAGATTTGATGCAAAATTTCACACCAGATATTCCTGAAGAAGTTTTGGAAGAAATAAAAACTTCGATAAACGATTACAATAAACTGAAAGTAGTTTTGACCAATAATATCGGCAGAATTCGCTCGACTTATTACTAAAATTACGTTGTGAAACTTCGTGAAAAACTTTGTGCTACAAGAATAATTACTCCAACAAACAAACCGTAAATTTCGTTTGATTTTCTCCATTTTCAAATGCCAAATAACCGCCGTGAGCTTCAATAATATTTTTCGATAACGTCAGTCCAATTCCGGCGCCATCTTTTCGAGTGGTAAAAAACGGAAGAAAAATTTTATCTTCAATTTCAGCGTCAATTCCTGTTCCGGTATCTGTGATGATGAGGTAAATTCGTTTTTCTTTCACTTCGGCAGAAATCGTAATTTCTTTGATTTCTTTGTCTTCCAAAGCATACATGCTATTCGTTAGCAAATTGATAATGACTTGTTCCATTTGATTTTTATCGATTAAAATCCAACGGCTAAAATCAACCGAATTTACAACGGTTATTTGTTCTTTTTTAAACAATGGCTGCATAATTTGCAGGCAATTTTCCAGCAGTCCCGAAAGTTCTGTTTTTTCTTTTCTTGGTGAAGGAAGCATAGCTAGTTTTCGGTAACTTTCTACAAATTCCTGCAAATGATTACTTCGGTTGTGCATGGTAGCAACACTTTGCTTGATGTCGTCTAAATCTTCGGCAGAAAGCGTTTCTTGTTGAACCAATTCGCTTAAATTTTGCGATAGCGAACGAATTGGTGTAAGCGAATTTAAAAGCTCATGCGAAATCACTTTCATCAAGTTAATCCAAGCTTCTTTTTCTTTTTTCTCAACCACTTTTTGAATACTATCAAGCAAAATAATATAATATTCCTGATTGAATGTTCTAGTTGCAGAGGTTTGAATAACAAAGGTTTGTGTGTCTTGTTTGTTCACTCGAATTTGCAACGAAGTTTTCATTTCCTGAAAATTTTGTTCTTCAATAATGGTGCAAAGCGATGGTAATTGTTTTTTCAGATAATGCCATTTGGATACTTTTGGAACGGTAAAATGCTTGGAAAAATAATCATTCATCAAAAAGATATTCCAATCGCTATTTTCCTTTTGTAAAATGATAATTCCGGTTTCAATATTGTTTAAAATCGAACGATAAATAATGTCTTTGGAAAGTTCTTCGTGTTGTTTGTTTTTTAGCCTACCATACAATTGGAATAAACTGGAATAATTTTCATAGGATTTATGTTTGGAAAAATCGGCAGAAAAATCATTTTGTAATATAGACGCAATCGTTCGGTCATACATCAAAAAAGCATTTTTGATAAAAAAATAGATTTCTGTTAGCAGTAAAAAAGAAACAAATAGCAAAAAAAATCCAGTGTAAAGTAAGTCTTTTGAAAACAAAAACATACTCACACCAATACTGATTAAAACCAGTATTAACCGAAAAAAAAGTTGATGATATAGTTGTTGATTTTTGAACATTTTACGAATTGCTTATGTTGTATTTTTCCATTCTTCGATACAAAGCAGCACGAGATAAACCGAGTTCTTCTGCCGATTTACTGATGTTGTAATCGTGTTTTACTAATACTTTTTCTATCGTTATTTTTTCCATATCCGAAAGCGGAATATCATCACGATTTTCAAAAGTTGTAACAAATTCTAAATCCAAATCGGAAGCCGAAATGATGTTGTTTTCGCATAAAATTACAGCCCGTTCAATACGGTTTTCCATTTCACGGATGTTGCCGTTCCAAGCGTGTTTTTCTATTTGTTCCAATGCTTTTTCACTGAAAATAATTTCGTTTCGGTCATATTTTGAAATCATTTTTTCTAATAAAAATTTTGCTAACGGAATTTTGTCTTCTTTGCGTTCTTTCAACGAAGGCAACGTGATTTCCATCGTGTTGATACGATAATACAAATCTTCTCTGAAATTCTTTTGGTTGACTTCTTCTTTCAAATTCAAATTGGTCGCCGTGATAATTCTAACGTTTAATGGTCGTGGTTTTGATTCGCCCAAACGAGTGACAGTTTTGGTTTGAATAACTTGTAATAATTTGGATTGTAAATGCAACGGAACATTGCCAATTTCATCTAAAAAAATAGTGCCGTTTTGTGCATTTTCAAATCGTCCAGCGGTATCTGTTTTGGCATCGGTAAACGCACCTTTGGCATAACCAAAAAGTTCGCTTTCAAAAATATTGTCGTTCAACGAACCCAAATCAACGTGAACAAAAGCATTATTTTTTCGGTCGGAATTCTGATGAATGTAATTTGCCATTACGAACTTTCCGGTTCCATTTTCGCCCAAAATCAAAACATTAGCATCGGTTTTGGCTACTTTTTCTCCCAAAGAATAGGCTTTTTGTATCGTTTTTGATTCGCCAATAAAATAATTTTCTGTTGGAGTTTCTTTCTCGGCTTTCTTTCTGGTTTTTCTACTTTCGTCAACAGCTTGTTTTACGGTTTCAAGTAGTTTTTCGTTTTCCCAAGGTTTTAAAACATAATCAAATGCGCCATTTTTTAGACCTTCAACAGCAGTTTCTACTTTGCCAAAAGCCGTCATCAGAATCACAATCGTTTTTGGCGAAAGCGTTTTTATTTCTTTCAAAAAATACAAACCTTCGCGTCCATCTTCAAAACCAATGCGATAATTCATGTCCAAAAGCACAACGTCAATATCATTTTCGGCGAGTAACTGAATTACATTTTTTGGATTATTCAACGTGAAAATGGTTTCGAAATGTTTCTTCAAAAGCATTTTTGCCGCAAAAAGAATATCTTCTTGATCGTCTATAACTAAAATGTTGGCATTGGTTTTTTTCATCACTGTTCGGTTTCGTACAAATGGTGTTCGATAATGAACACTATTGAAAATTAATCGGCTTGTAATTTATTTAAAATCAATAAATTGTGTTTTTTAAAATTTTGGCACAAAATTGTATTTATACATGTCAAAGAATTTAAAATGGACACAGTCATCAATCGTAAAAGTAACAAAAAAAAATATCTGACAATAGCAGTTTTGGCAATTGTGGTTTTAGGATATGGTGCTTTTTCAATGATTACCAAAAAGAGAACTTTTAATGTAAAAAAATCTGAAATCACGATTAAAACAGTTGAAGAAGATTTTTTTGAAGATTTTATGGTATTTCAAGCACGAGTTGAACCAATGAATTCAATGTTGGTGAACATTGTTGAAGGCGGATCGGTTCAGGAAATTTTTGTTAGCAATGGCGATAGGGTTGTGCAAGGTCAACCGTTGGCACGCTTGTACAATCCAAATACGGAATTGAATTATATGCAACAAGAAACCGCAATTATTGAGCAAATTAACAATCTGAATAAAGCAAAATTAGATTTGAGAAATCAAGAATTGAATTTGGCAAAAGATTTGGTTTCAATCGAACATGATTTTTTAGATGCTAAAAATTTATATGATTTGAACAAAAAACTTTTTGATCAAGAAATTTTAGCCAAAAACGAATGGGAAAAAACACAAGAGAATTTTCGTTTTCAAAAAGAACGAATGAATATTATCAAGCAAAGTGTAACGAAAGAAAAACAAGCCAATCAAATCCAAATTGGGCAACTCAATCAATCCATCGGAATTATGGAAAAAAGTTTGGGAATTTTAAGAACCAACAAAAAGAATTTCTTAATTGTTGCGCCACTTTCGGGAAGATTGTCGTCGTTTGAACCAGTTTTAGGACAAAGCTATCAACAAGGACAAACGTTAGGAAAAATTGACGTGATGAAAGGTTACAAATTATTGGCAGATGTGGATGAATTTTATTTGTCAAAAGTAAAACAAGGTCAAAAAGGAGCAGTTGACTTCAACGGAAAACAAGTAGAAGTAGTGATTGCTAAAGTCATTCCTGAGATTAAAAGTGGACGATTTCAAGTGGAATTGAATTTTGTGTCCAATGAAAATTTAGATTTACAACAAGGATTGAGTTTTGCCGTTCGTTTGACTTTATCTGAAAAAACAAAATCGGTAGTGCTTTCTAAAGGAAGTTTTAATCAAGATACTTCTGGCAAATGGATTTTTGTGGTAAACGGAAACAAAGCAGAAAGAAGAAATATTGAAATTGGTAGAGAAAATCCGTTGTATTTTGAAATCATCAGTGGATTAAAACCCGGAGAACAAGTGGTAACATCCAGTTATAAAGATTATCAGGAAGCAGAAATATTAAATTTTGAATAAAATGAAAAGTATCGTATTCTTACTATTATGTGCAATTAATTTAAATGCACAAACCATTAAGTCAAGTGGAACTCACTTTGTTGATAATATAAAAGACAGAAGTTGGTCTAATGCTAATGGAGAAAATTTTACCAACGCAAAATTCAAATCCTATTCAGGTTCGTGTTATGCTTTGTTGGAAGTTGATGAAACGGTTGAAGTTAGTTTTCACGCTTTTTCTAAAATAAAAGCAGGAAGACTTGAATTCAAATTGATTGATGAAAAAGAAAATCAGTATTTTTATTGTAGCGCAACAAAAGAATGTGAATTGTTGAAAGACGTTATTCTTGAAAAAGGAAAAAAATACAAACTGCTTTTTACAGGAACAAATGCCAATGGAAATTATGAAGTTACTTGGAAAATAAGTAAAAATAAATAGTAATGAAAAAGTTTGTATTAATAGCGTTTTTTTTAACTTTTAATGCTTTTGCACAAGATTGTTCTTGTGAAGAGAATTTCCTATGGGTAAAGAAAACTTTTGAAGAAAATGATGCTGGATTTCAGGTAGCTTTAGACCGAAAAGGAAAAGCCGAATATGAAAAACACAATCAAATTTATCTGGAAAAGGTAAGAAAGATTGAAGATATAAATGAATGTGGTAGAACTTTATATGATTGGTTAACGTTTTTTAGAAACGGTCATATTTCTATTGATATTCATCAAGAAAATGCAAACAATACACTAATTGCTACAACAAATACTGATACTAAAAACTGGGAAACCGTTTCAATGACAGAGAAACAAATTCAAAAATACATGTCAGGAATTAAACAAAATTCCTTTGAAGGTATTTGGAAAATGGATTCATATACGATTGGCGTTATTAAAAAAGAAGATGGTTATGTTGGTTTTATAATAGATGCTCCAGGAACTGGTTGGCAAAAAAATCAGGTTAAAATTCGCTTGCATCCTAATGAAAATAAAACAGGATATGCAGGGAAATTATATCTGAGAAACTATTCTGAATATCCTTTGGATAAAGTAAGTTTGATAGGAAATAATTATATAAAATTAGGTCAATTTGCATTTCACCGTGTAAATCCTGTCATTGCCGATTCGGATGCTGTCAAAAGTTATTTGGAGTTAATGAAAACCAGAGAACCAATAATGCAGGAATATTCAAAAAACACTTTGGTGTTGCGTATTCCTTCATTCGCATGGGAAGAAAAAGGTGCTATCGATAGTTTGCTAACAGTTTATCACGAAAAAATAATTTCTACACCTAATTTGGTTATCGACATTCGAGGAAATGGTGGCGGAGCAGACAGAAGTTACAACAAGATAATTCCATATTTATATACTAATCCAATTCGAACTGTAGGATTAGAAATGCTTTCAACACCTTTGAATAATCAACGAATGGAAGGATTTTTGAAAATGTCGGATGTTAGCGATGAAGAGAAGAAAGAAATAAGAGAAGATTTAAAGAAAATGAATAACAATTTGGGAAAATTTGTCAATCTTCTTGGGCAAAAAGTATTTATTCAAACTGAAGATACGATACATAATTATCCAGAAAATGTCGCCATTTTGATAAATGGTAACAATGGAAGTACAGCGGAACAATTTCTGTTAGCAGCAAAACAAAGCAGTAAAACAAAACTTTTTGGAACAACAACGATGGGAGTTTTGGATATTTCCAATATGCATTTTGTCAAATCGCCTTGCGGAAAAATTGAATTAGGGTATTGTTTGTCAAAAAGCTATCGAATTCCCGAAATGGCAATTGACGGCAAAGGTATTCAACCAGATTATTATATGGACGATACAATTTCTGACTATGAATGGGTAGAATTTGCCGAAGAAACATTTCAAAAGAAAAAATAAAATCAATCAAAAAACGAACAGTCATGATAAAAATCGAAAAAATCTCAAAAGTCTTCAGAACCGAAGAAGTAGAGACAAAAGCACTTAGCGAAGTTTCAATCACAATCAATCAAGGAGAATTTGTAACCATTATGGGTGCATCAGGAAGTGGGAAATCGACACTTCTAAATATCGTTGGGCTTTTAGATGGTGCAACAAACGGAAGTTATCAATTATTAAATCAGGAAATGATTGGTCTTAAGGAACAGGAAAAATCAAAAATCAGAAAGCAAAATATTGGCTTCATCTTCCAAAATTTTAATCTGATTGACGAACTTTCGGTATTTGATAATATCGAATTGCCATTGATTTACAATGATGTTCCTTCGTCGGAAAGAAAGAAAAAAGTAGAAGCAATTGCCGAAAGACTTGGAATTTCTCATCGATTGAAGCATTATCCACAACAACTTTCGGGTGGACAACAACAAAGAGTTGCCGTGGCAAGAGCGTTGATTAACGATCCAAAAATTATTCTAGCCGATGAACCAACGGGAAATTTGGATAGTAAAAACGGAAATGAAGTCATGGAATTATTGACTGATTTGCATGCTGGCGGAGCTACTATTCTTATGGTAACACATTCTGATTATGATGCGTCATTTTCACAAAGAACAATTGTAATGAAAGACGGAATGGTGCTTTCTGAAAAAACAAATAGCAGAAACGTAGATGTTTTTGTATCTTAAAACAATAATTTAAAAAACATAAAATCATGACAAAGTTTATCCTAACGATTACCTCATTATTAGCTAGTTTAATCGCTTTTGCACAAGTTTCTGAAAACAGAAACGTAAGCGATTTTTCAAAATTGAAAGCTTCACAAGGGATTGAAGTTTTATACACGGTTTCCAATTCTAATAGCATAAAAGTTGAAACGGATGACAACGAAAGATTGCAAATGATTAAAACCGAAGTAGAAGGCGAAACTTTAAAAATTTTCGTCGATACGGATAATGCTAAAAAGCCAAAATCAAAAAAATGGAAAAACAGAACTATTAACGGCGTAAGTTTTACTATTATAAAAGTTTATGTAACAGGAAAATCATTATCTGAAATCAAAGCCAGTTCTTCGGCAAGTATCAAAATTCAAAATTTGAATACGACTGAAAAATTGGAAATCGCGGCAAGTTCATCTGGAAGTATTTCAGGAAGTTTTGATTGTTCCGATTTTAAAGCCGATGTTTCATCAAGTGGCGATGTGAAAGGAAATATCAATGCCAAAACGATATATGTAGAAGCAAGTAGTTCGGGCGATGTTTCTTTAGACGGAAAAGCTACTTTGCTTGAAGTAAAAGCTAGCAGTTCTGGAGATTGTAATTTGAAAGGTTTAACAGTGGAAAATGCAAAAGTAAAAGCGAGTAGTTCAGCCGATGTTACGCTTACCGTTACAAAATCATTGGATGCTGCAGCTTCATCAAGTGCTGATGTTAATTATTATGGAAATCCGTCACAAGTAAACACAGACAAAAGTTCATCGGGTTCAGTAAATAAAAGATAATCATCAAAATCATCATCAAAAAACGAACAAATCATGCTAAAAAACTGGCTACACCTATTTTTATATCAAATCAAAAACAACAAACTGTTCACAGCGTTGAATGTTTTAGGATTGAGTATCGGAATCGCAGGATTAATTTTTGCTATTCTGTATTGGAACGACGAACAAAGTTACAACGCTTGGAATCCTAATAAAGACAAAGTTTTTCAATCTATCAGTCAAGTTGCTCCCGATATGTATTGGGCAAGCAATGTTGCGCCACTAAAAACCTATTTCGAAAAAGATTTTCCCGAATTAGAAGCTTATTGTTACCTCGAAAATTGGTATTATACAGAAATAATTCAGTATAAAAACAAAAAAGAAATTGTAAAAGTAACGGACTCTCAAAATAATTTTTTTGAATTTTTTCCTTTTCCTTTTATCAAAGGTTCTGCAAAAACAGCTTTAAAAGACAATGCCAGTATGGCAATTTCCAAAAAAACGTCTGATTTACTTTTTGGCAATGAAGATCCAATAGGTAAAGAAGTGCGTTATTCTGGAAGAATTTTTGTAATCCGTGGTGTTTATGAAATTACTGGGAAATCTTCATTGATGCCAGAAGCGGTTACAAATTTGATTGAGCCAAAATTACAAGAAAACATCGATCATTGGGGAAATTTTAATCACGGATTATTGTTAAAACTTAAAAATCCAGATGACGCTCCAAAAGTTGTTGCCCGAATGGAAAAAATCATGTTCGAAAATCGAGTGGCACGATGGGCAAAAGAGCAAGGAATTACTCCAGAAGAATGGTTGAAAAAAAACGGAAACGAAAGCACAATGTTTACCTTGGAACCATTGTCAAAATCAAGATTACATTCCATAACCGATGGTTTTGCCGAAGGCAAAGGAAATTATCAATTCTTACTGATTATGCTTGGTTTGTCAATCTTAATTTTGATTTTATCCATCGTAAATTATATCAATTTAGCAACGGCAAATGCCATAAAACGTGCCAAGGAAGTTGGTGTTCGAAAAATTATTGGTGCGTCAAAAATGAATATTATCAAGCAATTTATTTTTGAAACAACATTGATAACCTTGTTTTCCATCTTACTTTCCTTAGTAATTGTTGAGCTTTCGTTGCCTTATTATAATGAATTTTTGAATAAAAAATTAATCATTCATGGCGAACAATTTTATTTGCAATTGGTCTTGATTTTCTTTTTTACCATAGCTGTTGCAGGAGTTTTTCCAGCGATTTATGTTTCAAATTTTGAAACGTTAAAAGTGCTGAAAGGTAATTTTGGCAGAAGCAAAAGCGGTATTTGGTTACGAAACGGAATGTTGATTATGCAATTTGCCATTGCAACGTTTTTCATCATCGGTTCGTATATAGTTTACCAACAAGTGCAATTTTTAAACACCAAAGATTTAGGTTTTAAAGGCGAACAAGTACTTTCTATTCGCTATCGAAACGTTTATGATTGGAAAGAAAAAGATTATAAGCAAAAGCTGTTCAGTCGTTACTATATGATTAAAGATGAAATTTCAAAAATTAAAGGCGTTGAGCAAGTGGCAACTGGAGCATTTGATTTTGGAAATGGTTCGGGTTCATCTTCAAGTTATGACTACAATGGCGTAACAGTTCAAGGTCAAAATATGGGAATTGATTTTGGAATGCTAGAAATGATGAAAATTGGGTTAAAAGAAGGACGATATCTTTCTGAAAAACTGGCTTCGGATACCATTAATACTATGTTAGTCAATGAAACAGCCATGAAGCAAATGAAAGAAAAAAATCTTATTGGCAAAGAAGTTGAATGGAACGGTAAAAAGTTGAAAGTTGTCGGAATTGTAAAAGATTTTAATTTGTATAGCCCACAGGCAGAAGTACCGCCAATGGTGTTTTTTCACTTCAAAACCATCGATTGGATGCTTGGTAATGCTAGTAGAATTCACGTAAAAGTAGATGGAAAAAACATGGAACAAACCATTGCCGATATTGGAAAATTTTGGACAAAAAATGTCGATACTGATTATCCGTTTGAATACGATTTTGTGGATAAAGCTTACGCCAGAACGTATGAAACTTATGTGAAGCAAAGAAACCTATTTTCACTGTTAAATTTCATCGTGATTTTAATTGCCATTTTTGGATTATTTGCTTTGGCTTCATACTCAATCCAAAGAAGAATGAAGGAAATCGCCATTAGAAAAACACTCGGTGCTGAAACCAATGTTTTACTAAAAGAATTGTCAAAACAATATGTGATTTTCTGCATCATCGGATTTTTAATCGCTGTTTTTCCAGTGTATTATTTACTCGGAAAATGGCTTGAAAATTTTGCCTTCCGAATAGAAATTAGTTTCGTTCCATTTGTAATTGGGTTTATTGTATTGTTGATTTTAACTTTGATAGTTGTGCTTTCGCGAGCGTATCAAGCCACGAGATTGGATGTTTTGAAATACCTGAAATACGAGTAACAAGTACAATTTCAAAAATCAATTTCAACCTCAAAAGTCAAATCCGTTTAATCCGTGAAATCTGTGGCAAAAAATAATAGCATGAATAAAAAAGCTTTTTTACTAGTTTTCATTTATACATTTTGTTTTTCTGTATTTGGTCAGGACAATTCCTGGCCATTGCAGAAATGCATTGACGAAGCCATGAAAAACTCGATTGACATAAAAATCAGTCAACTTCAAGTTAAAAAATCTCAAAAATTACACAATTCAGTGGCAAACCAAATGCTTCCGTCTATTGGTTTTACTGGAAATCAAAGTTATAATTTTGGTTCAACCATCGATCCATCAACCAACGGAAGAATAAGTTCGAATATTCAAAACGACAATTTCTTTTTGAATGCACAAATGAATTTGATTAACTTCAAAGCTTTCGCCAATGCACAAAAAACAAAAATCGACATCGAAAAATCCAAAGCCGATTTAGCCGTAATCGAAAACGAATACCAACTCCAAATAGTGGAAAGTTATTATCAAGCACTTTTTACACAAGAATTACTCAAAATCCAAAAAGAACAATTCAAGAATGCACAATTTAACTTAAATCGTGTGCAAAAAGAAGTCGAAATTGGGAGCAAACCCAAAAGCGATTTGTATGATATGCAATTGAGTTTTGCTCAAGAAGAAATGAGGATTTTACAAACAGAACAATTGTTTTTGGTACAAAAAAAACAACTTTTTCAATTGATGAATGTAGAAAATCCTACTATAGCTGAAGTTGTTTTGGAACATTTTATGGATAAAAATGCTGCCGAAAATTCCGTTGAAAATAATCCAAAAATTCGTGCTGCCGAACTCGGTTATCAATGTAGTTTGAAAGACACAAAATTGGAACGAGCTAATAATTTACCAACGTTGACAACCTTTTACGGATTTTCAACCTTTTACTATAAGCCATTAAACCAACCTGATATTATAGTAGATAATTTCAACAAGCAAATTAGCGATAATAAAAATCATCAACTCGGACTTCAATTAAATGTGCCAATTTTCAATGGTTTTAGAAACAATCGTCGAGTTTCGGCAACCAAGATTGAAGCTGAAAAATCGAAACTTGTCATTGAGCAAGAAAAGCTAAAAGTCAAAAACCAAATCGATATCGAAACCCAAAATAAAGTCAATTTTGAACAATTGGAAAAGAAATTAGAAGAAATGAAAACCTTTGCCGATGCTTCTTTTCGAACATCACAATCAAAATATACTTCGGGAGTTATTGATGCCATTGTTTTTTCGGCAGTTAAAAATCAATTGCTTTCTGCTGAATATGATTTACTCAAAAATCAATTACAAATCCAGTTTACTGACATCAAAATCAATTTAATTCAAGGAAAAGTGTTGTAGCGAATTTTCCCAATCAAACTATAAATATTTTCAATTCTTTAACTATTGTTTCCAAACATTTCGTAGTATCTTTGCAATTCATATTCAGTTTAAATAAAAAGTCTATCAACTTTTAAATTTTTAAACTCATAAACTTTTAAACAAGAAGATGAAGCTAGATAGAAAAGAAATCCTAAAAGCACTAGAAACTATTACGATTGCTGGCGAAGGAAAAAATATGGTCGAAAGTGGCGCAGTTAAAAACGTACTTATTTTTGGCGATGAGGTAACAATAGATTTGCTGATTGCAACACCAGCAATGCATATAAAAAAACGTGCCGAAGACGATATTAAAAAACTAATTCACGAAAAATTCTCTCCAGATGCAATCGTGAAAGTAAATATCAAAGTTGAAGCCAAAGAAAATCCAAACGAAATCAAAGGAAAAGCTATTCCGGGAATTTCAAATATTATTGCCGTAGCTTCTGGAAAAGGTGGTGTTGGAAAATCTACAACTACAGCTAATTTAGCTGTTACTTTGGCTAAAATGGGTTTCAAAGTTGGTGTTCTTGATGCCGATATTTACGGTCCAAGTATGCCAATCATGTTTGATGTAGAAAACGAAAAACCAATTTCTGTAGAAGTTGACGGAAAGTCAAAAATGAAACCAATCGAAAGCTATGAAATAAAGTTACTTTCCATCGGGTTTTTTACTTCACCAAGTCAAGCCGTTATTTGGCGTGGACCAATGGCTTCCAAAGCGTTAAACCAAATGATTTTTGATGCCGATTGGGGCGAATTAGATTTTATGCTAATCGATTTACCACCAGGAACAGGCGATATTCACTTGTCAATAATGCAATCGTTGCCAATTACTGGTGCAGTGGTTGTAAGTACGCCACAAGCCGTAGCCTTAGCCGATGCCAAAAAAGGAGTTTCCATGTTTTTATCAGAAGCTATCAACGTTCCAGTTCTGGGAATTATTGAAAACATGGCGTATTTCACACCAGAAGAATTGCCAAATAACAAATATTACATCTTCGGAAAAGAAGGCGCCAAAAATCTTGCAGAAGATTTACAAGTGCCATTTTTAGGCGAAGTTCCATTGGTGCAAAGCATTCGCGAAGCTGGAGATTATGGTCGTCCAGCAGCATTGCAAACTGCTTCACCATTAGAAAAAGTGTACGAAGAAATAGCCAGAAACGTGGTGCAAGAAGTAGTGTACAGAAACGAAAATCTTGCTCCAACCGAAGCAATCAAAATAACAACAATGGCAGGATGTTCTGCTGTAAAAAAATAGATTTATAGATAGTCGGATTGTTAGATTTTCAGAAATCTAGCCATCTGAAAATCCAAATATCCAAAAATATGACAAACGAAGAATTAACCTTAAACGTTGAAAAAGCATTAGACGAAATCAGACCGTTTTTAAACTCTGATGGCGGCGATATTAGCTTGGTTTCTATAGACGACGACAAACACGTAAAAGTTCGTCTTCAAGGCGCATGCACATCGTGTAGTTTAAGCATCAGCACCATGAAAGCTGGCGTTGAAACTACCATAAAAAAGTATGCGCCACAAATTGAAACGGTAGAAAACGTAGCTTAATTTTATTATGGCGTTACCTCGTTCAAAAAAAAACGAGGTCGGGCTTTCCGTTACAATCTTTTATTTTTTAAAGAAAAAAATAAAAGGATTTTCACTGCAAACTAAGTTCTCTGAACTCCAAATTAAATAAATGTAAAGTGAAGAAATCCCTAACGCAAACCCATGAACTGACAAATGTCATATAATAAAAAAATTATGTTTTAGACTTTTGTATGCATAAACTTCTAAACACATAAACCCATAAACTTTTATAATGATTACAACAGATATACTCATCATTGGTGCTGGACCAACAGGTCTTTTTGCCGTTTTTGAAGCCGGATTATTAAAATTAAAATGTCATATTATTGACGCTTTGCCACAACCTGGCGGACAATTGGCAGAATTATATCCAAAAAAACCAATATTTGATATTCCAGGTTACCCAGAAGTTTTAGCTGGAGATTTAGTAACCAATTTAATGGAACAAATCAAACAATTTCAACCAGGATTTACCCTTGGAGAAACCGCCGAAACTATAGAAAAATTAGAAGATGGAAGCTTTATTGTTACTACAAATGAAGGAACAAAACATCATGCAAAAGCGATTGCAATTGCTGGTGGTTTAGGAACTTTTGAGCCAAGAAAACCAATTCTAAAAGATTTAGAATTTTACGAAAAAGAAGATCGTGGCGTTGATTATTTTGTAAAAGATCCAGAAAAATATAGAGGAAAAAAAGTAGTGATTTCTGGTGGTGGCGATTCAGCATTAGATTGGTCAATCTTTTTGTCCAATGTAGCTTCATCGGTAACTTTAGTGCATAGAAGAAACGAATTCCGTGGCGCTTTAGATTCAGTAGATAAAGTACAAGAGTTGAAGCAAGAAGGAAAAATAAAACTAATTACACCAGCAGAAGTTATTGGTTTCAAAGGTTCAGAAAGAATTGAATCAGTAGATATTGAAATCAACGGAGCGAGAATGAACGTGGAAACGGATTATTTTATTCCGTTATTTGGATTAACACCAAAATTGGGAGCAATCGCCAATTGGGGATTGGAAATAGAAAAAAACGCCATCAAAGTAAACAATGCTTTAGATTATCAAACGAATATCGACGGAATTTACGCCATTGGTGATGTGAATACGTATCCAGGAAAATTAAAGTTAATTCTTTGTGGTTTTCACGAAGCAACATTAATGTGTCAAAGTGTTTACAATAGATTAAATCCTGGAAAAAAATACGTATTAAAATATACAACAGTTTCTGGAGTTGATGGTTTTGATGGAACCCGAAAAGAAGCGGAAAAAGCAGTTGTAAAATCGATTGAATAAATTTTTACATTTGTAGTATGGACACTATAAAAATGGATAGAAGCGTTGCCGCTAAATTAACTTTTGAAGAAGCTGATGATCATGTAACTTTTTACAATGATAAATCTCCTTTAGAACGCTTGAATTTTGCATGTGATATTATTAATTCCATTTTTAATTCAACTCCTGAGCAAAAAGTAGATAGAACTATAATTTCTGCTAGAAAACATGCCGAATCTATTCAATAAAGATTTTTTAGACTTTTTACAACTTTTAGATAAGAACAATGTAGATTTTTTACTTGTCGGTGGTTACGCTGTGATACTCCATGGTTATGCAAGAAGTACAGGAGATATGGACTTATGGGTAAATCAAAATGAAGAAAATTATTCTAAATTAAAAAAAGTTTACGAAGAGTTTGGTGCGCCAATTTTTTCACTTGAGGAATTTTTTAGTGATAAATTTGATGTTTGGAGTATGGGTGTTGAACCCAGAAAAATCGAAGTCTTAACCAAAGTTTCCGGATTAAATTTTATCGAAAGTAAAAGTCATTGTGATTGGATAAATGAAAAAGATTTCAAAGTTCCTTATATTGATTTTGAAGATTTAATGAAGAATAAACTTGCTTCAGGAAGATTGAAAGATTTGTTAGATTATCAACAGTTAAACAAAAAAAGAAATATTTAGAAATTGTAATTCAGACAGTTAAATAAAATGCCGCAAGATATTACCCTAAAAATCACCGACCGAAACGGGCAAACTCACGAAATTCAAGCGCCAACCGACATGAATTTAAACGTCATGGAAGTTATTCGAATGTATGAATTAGCCGAAGAAGGAACCGTTGGAGTTTGTGGAGGAATGGCAATGTGTGCTTCGTGTCAATGTTACGTTTTAAACGATGTCATTTCACTAGAACGAAATCCAGATGAAGAAGCAATGCTTTGGGAAGCATATCATGTTAAAGACAATTCACGACTAGGTTGTCAAATACGTATTACCGAAGAAATTGATGGTTTGGAACTGGAAATTGCACCTGAACAATAATAGAAAGCGAGATGAAATTCTTGCTTTTTTTGTAACAAAATTTTAACACTTACGTATAAAAGAATATCTCACTAAATTAATTGGGATTTTACTTTTAATGGATCAAAATACCTATTCTCCAGGATTGCATAAATTAGTTACACTTCAAGTAGATGAGGTAGATTTGCTAACCAACAGTAATGCTTTTGTTGATTTTTCTGAAAAAATTATTCAAGATTTTGAGCTTGAAAAAGTTGGAATAATTACCCACAATTTTGAAAATAATAGTTTTACCATTGCTATTTGTTTAAAAGAATCTCATATTTGTATTCATACTTGGCCTGAATTTAAGCAGCTTACATTAGATGTTTACTTGTGTAATTATTTACAAGATAATACTCAAAAAGTAAAAAGTATTACCAATGAGTTTGTAACCTTTTTTAAGGCAATTGTTTTAAAAGATTTTGAAATTAATAGATAAAATTGAGTATGGATTTCTCTTGCTATCATTGTAATACGGTTACCAAACTCGATGTAAAAATTGAGGTTTCTTATTTTTCCTGCCCAAATTGTGCAACTATTTATAGTAGAAATGATTCTAACGATTTTGTTTTTAAAGAAAGACACAAAAAAGTTGATTACAACAACGCCTTTTCTATTGGTCAAAAAGCAGAATTTCATGGAAGTGTATATACAATCATTGGTTTTTTGGTTAAAAGCGGTGACTATAATATTCGATGGATTGAATATGTATTGCAAAATGATAAAGAAGAATTTTTATATCTTTCAGAATCATCTGGAAACTTTATACTCTTAGAACAAATTGAGTTTGAAAAAAAAGTAGGTAATCATCCATTAACGGTTGACTATTTGGATAAAACCTATGATAGATTTGATTATTACTATCCAAAACTTGATTATACGGCTGGTTTTTTTGATTTTAATGTTTTGAACAAAATAGAATTAATAGAATACATAAATCCTCCATTTATTCTGTCATTTGAAAAATTTGGCAAAGAGCAAACCGCATTTTACGGCAAACATATTTCGAGAAGTGCTGTAAAAAAAGCATTCAACACATCGGCAATACCATCAAAATCAGAGATTGGAATGGTAGAACCTTTCTTTATTAATGTTAGAAATTTGGTCTTGACATTTTGTGCAGTTGGTTTTTTAATCATTTTTACGCATTGGTATTTAAATCAAGATAGAGTAGAACAACAGGTTTTAAATACTTCAATTCCATTTGAAAACTATACTTCAAAAGACTTTGTTAGTCCATCTTTTGAGTTAAAAGGAAGTTCGGCGCCATTGCAAATTTCGGTTTCGTCTAATGTAAATAATTCTTGGGCAAATGTTCAAATTGCTTTGGTAAACGAAAACACTAACGAAGAAATTTATGCCTCAAAAGATGTTGAATATTATCACGGCTACACCGATGGCGAAAATTGGACTGAAGGAAGTACTTCTGAAAATTTTAATATTTGTGGTGTTGGTGCGGGAAAATATCATTTAACGATAACACCATCAAAAGCGCCAGAAGATGTTGTAAATAGTTTAATTTCGGTTAAAGCCAATTGGAATGCACCGTCCAATAGAAATATTTATATGGTATTTATTTTCATGGCAATTGTTTCCGTCGGAATGTACTATTGGTCCAAATATTTTGAAAATAAAAGATGGGGTGAATATTAAAAATTGAAAATGGAAAAAGTGTCAAATTTTATCAAAGAAAATTATTTAGCCTTTTTAATTGGTTTGTGTTTCTATGGAATATTTGTTTATTACACAACACAAGGTAATAGACTTTGCGATTGTGAATCAACCGAAAAATATAAACCAACCAATTCAGGACGAAGTACGGTTAATCGTTTTTATCATAAATAACTAAAAATAAATATCATGAATATATCACATCTTGTTATCAACTCATTAGTGTTTTCTGCTGTTGGAATTGTAATACTTTTTATTGCTTATTTCATAATTGAAAAAATAACTCCCGAAAATACTTGGAAAAAAATTACTCAAGAAAATAATGTTGCTGTTGCTATCGTTTTCGCAGCCTTAATTATTGGAATTTCAATGATTATTAGTGCGGCAATTCATGGGTAATAAATTCCTAAAATTTGAATATTTATTACTTTTTGCTGTTTTTACCATTGCTACTTGCGGACTAGTTTATGAATTAGTTGCCGGAACTTTGGCAAGTTATTTACTCGGCGATTCAGTAAAACAATTTTCTTTCATCATTGGAGTATATCTCTTTTCGATGGGAATTGGTTCGTATTTTTCAAAATTCATTACCAAAAACCTACTCAATACTTTTGTTGAAATCGAAATTTTAGTTGGATTAATTGGCGGATTGAGTTCGGTGGTTCTTTTTCTGTTGTTTGAAACGGCTTTTGCTTTTCAATTCATTCTTTATTTTTTGGTTTTCGTTACTGGATGTCTAGTCGGATTGGAAATTCCATTGCTAATGAACATTCTTAAAGATAAAGTAGAGTTCAAAGAATTGGTTTCCAATGTTTTTACTTTTGATTACATCGGAGCTTTATTAGCATCCATACTTTTTCCGTTGATTTTAGTTCCAAAACTTGGAATTATGGGAACGTCATTATTCTTCGGAATGATTAATATTTCCATTGCCATTGTCCTTTGTTATTTATTAAAATCGGAATTAAAAAAGGTAAAACTGCTAAGAGCTAAAGCTATTTTTTCTTTTATAGTTTTGTTGGTAACGTTCTTTTTCTCCGAAAATATTCTTTCGTATTCTGAAGGTAAATTATATGGAGAAAACATCATTTACACTAATTCCACGCAATACCAACGCATCGTTTTAACCCACAATAAAAGCGATTACCGATTGTATTTAAACAACAATCTCCAATTTAGTTCTGCCGATGAATACCGTTATCACGAAGCTTTGGTTCATCCAGCAATGTCAATGGCTAAAAAAGTGGATAATGTACTAGTTCTTGGCGGTGGCGATGGTTTGGCTGTTCGAGAAGTTTTAAAATATAAAGAGGTAAAAAAAGTAACTTTGGTCGATTTGGATGAAGGAATGACCAAGTTGTTCAAAACCAATCAGGTATTGGTTGATTTCAATAAAAATGCTTTGAATAATTCCAAAGTTACAGTGTACAATAAAGACGCTTACATTTGGGCAAAAGAAACTAAAGAAAAATTTGATGTTGTAATTATTGATTTTCCTGATCCATCTAATTACAGTTTGGGTAAATTGTATTCATTGAATTTTTATAGCACGATGCAACAGCTGCTTTCAATGGATGCAGTTGTTGTAATTCAAACGACTTCACCTTATTTTGCTCCAAAATCATTTTGGTGTATCAACAAAACTGTTATGCAAGTTTTTCCTCAGATTGATGCCTATCATGCTTATGTTCCATCGTTTGGAGAATGGGGTTTTACTATTGCCATAAATGGTTTTGGGACTAATTTCAATAAAGTCAATAGAACCGTTGACGGATTGCGATTTTACAATTATCAGTTTGAAAAATTCAATTATTTTTCCAAAGATATGATTTCAAAAGACATTGAAATTAATCGATTAGATAACCAAGTTTTAGTACGCTATTTCGATGAAGAATGGGGAAAATTATAGCAGTTCGAGAAGGAATTTCTTCAAATTTTTAGGTGCAACTTTACTGATTGTTCCGCTTCTTAATGCTTGTAAAGAAAAAGTAATTACGCTTTTAATTCGATTGTCGGGAACCAATCATATTCTAGGACATAAACTTCGCGTTAAGAATTTTCCAAAACCTTCTAAGCAAATTTCTATTCCATATTTAATTGTTGGTGGAGGAATTACAGGATTGTCTGCTGCAAGACAGCTTTCTAAAAAAGGAATTTCCGAATTTTTGTTGGTCGAATTAGAAAATCATTTGGGTGGAAATTCTTCCAATGGTGAAAATCAGTATTCTAAATTTCCTCTTGGCGCACATTATTTGCCTTTGCCAAACATTGAAGATAAAGAGTTGCTGCAATTTCTCGAAGAGGAAAAAATTATTTTGGGTTATGATGAAAAAGGATTTCCAGAATTTGATGAAACCCAACTAACGTTTTCTCCAGATGAACGATTATTCTACAAAAATAACTGGCAAGAAGGAATAGTTCCAAAAGTTGGTAATTCAGCAGAAGAAGACGCAGAATTACTTCGGTTTTTTTCGATGATGGATGATTTTAGAACCAAAAAAGATGATTTTGGATTATATTGGTTTAATATTCCAATGGCTTTATCTTCTCAAAATGATGAGGTAAAAAGATTGGATAAACTAACCATGAAAGAATGGTTGGAACAACAAAATTTTAAATCAAATCCGCTTTTGGTTTATGTAGATTATTGTTGCAGAGATGATTTTGGTTTAGGAATTGAATTCGTTTCTGCTTACGCCGGAATTCATTATTTTGCTGCGAGAAAACAAAACAGTACGCAAGATAAAAATGATAACGTTTTAACTTGGCCCGAAGGAAATGCGAGACTTACGTATCATTTAAAAAAATATTCCAAAGGAAAAACATTGCAAAATCACTTGGCTTATGAAGTTAAAATTGAAAACGGTAAAGCAATAGCCTTGGTTTTTAATGATAAAACAAAAACTTCCATTGAAATTATAGCCGATAAAATTATTATGGCAACGCCACAATTTGTAAATCAATATTTATTTGACGACAGAAAAGAATTCACCAAAGATTTTCATTACGCACCTTGGCTTTTAGCAACATTAGTAGTTTCCGATTTGACCGATAATTTTAGTTTTCCGTTGTGTTGGGATAATGTGGCTCATGGTTCAAAAGGATTGGGATATATTTACGATCAACATCAGTCGTTGCAACAAATTCAGGATAAAAAAGTGATTACGTATTACTACAGTTTCTCCTCATCTGATTGTGGAAAAAGCAGAAGAGAAATCTATAAAAAGCCAAAAGAATATTGGAAGAATTTGGTATTTGAAGATTTAAAAATTGCGCATCCTAATATTGAAGAAGTAGCAGAAAGTATAGATATTCATTTGTTAGGTCACGGAATGATTAGCCCTAAAAACGGATTTTTATTTGGCGAAAGCAAACAAAAAGCAGCTCAATCTATTGATGATAAGATCTATTTTGCACATTCGGATTTATCGGGAATATCTATTTTTGAAGAAGCTTTTCATCAAGGAATTAATGTTGTAAATAAAATAATCTAAATAATGCAACCTTGGATACATAAAGCCAAAACCGACGGTATTTTTATACTTGCGCCATCATTTATCGTCTTGACGATTGTTTTCTTGTTCCAAAATTGGTTAACCGAAATCGAAGAAAGTTATTCGTTTTACACTTGGTTGTTTTTAATTGTTTTTATTGATGTTGCTCATGTTTATTCTACATTATTTAAAACCTATTTTGTCGCCTCAGAATTTCAAAGAAGAAAACAATTGTATATTGGATTACCCATTTTTTGTTTTTTATTAGGTTTTATTTTATTTCTATTTGGTAGTCAGGTATTTTGGTCGGTTTTGGCTTATGTAGCTGTTTTTCATTTCATTCGCCAGCAATATGGTTTTATGAGATTGTATGCTAGAAATGAAGATAAGACCTTTGCTTGGATTGATAATTTGATAATTTATTCGGCCACTGTTTATCCTATGTTGTATTGGTTTTTATCGCCAAAACGAAAGTTCAATTGGTTTGTAGAAAACGAATTTTTGAAGTACGAAAACGAAAAATTACTTGAAGTTCTTACATGGATTTATTTTGCGATAGTAATATTTTATATCGTTAGAACTGTCTACAATTCAATAAAATCAAATTATTTTAATATCCCAAAAAATGCTATTATTATTGGAACTATGCTTTCTTGGTATTTTGGAATAGTTTACTTTAATAACGATTTGGTTTTTACTTTACTAAACGTTGTTTCTCACGGAATTCCCTACATGGCTTTGATTTATTTGAACGAAATTGAGAAAAAAACTAAAGCAGATTTGGGCTTTTTAAGTATGTTAAAACAATATAAAGGTGTATTTATTTTTGTAGTAATCCTTTTGATTATAGCTTTTTCAGAAGAGTTTTTATGGGAGATTTTTGTTTGGAATGAGCAATTTTCAATGACAACTTTTGATTTTTCAAATTGGCAGTTTATACTTGTTCCTTTATTAACCGTGCCTCAGTTTACTCATTATTTATTGGATGGATTTATTTGGAAGTCAAAAAAACAATAAATTTTACAATCCCAAAATCACTTTCGCTTTTGGAAAAATTCGTTCTACAAATCTGGCATAAGCCAAGTCTGATGGATGTAAACCATCATTAGCAACTAAAGTAGGTTGCGCTAAACCTTCCCGTGTAATGTCAGTAATATTCACAAAAGTGATATTGTTTTGAATGCAATAATTTTCTGCAAAAGAATTGTAAGTATCGATTTGACTTGAAATAGTTGCATTTCCGTTTCCAAATGGTGTGTAAGCATAATCTGGAATGGAAACAACAATAACATTATTCTTGTTGCCTTTGGCTTTTTGAATTGCGATGTTTACCAATTCAGGAAATTCTTGTTCATACAAACTAAAAGGTTTGTTTTGATATTGATTGTTTACGCCAATTAACAAAGTTACTAAATCATAGTTATTTGTTGGATTTTGTGATGCAATGGCATTTTTTAAATTGGTCGTTGTCCAGCCTGTTTGAGCTATAATATCAGTCAAAATATTGTCTGGGCTAGGCATACTTTGCTTCAGTTTTGTTTTTAACTGAATAGGAAATCGGCAGGTTTCACAAACGCTTTGTCCAATAGTGTAACTATCGCCAAGTGCTAAATAACGGTAAGTTTTAGAAATAACAACTGGAGTTTCATCCTCAATAATTGTATCACTTTCCGCACTGCAACCGAAAAAAAGTGTGCAAATCAAAAAAATTGATACTATTGAGCGAAAATGTTTCATTGGCTAAACTATTTCAACAGTTTTCTCGATTTGTTCTTCAATTGCATTCCAAAGACCAATTCTTTTTTCTAAAGCTACGATGGAAACTTCTTTCACTTCGCGCCATTTTTGAGCATCATTACCACAAAGTTCTGTAATCATTTGCATTGCCATCGGACCATGTTCGTCAGCGTCAAGTTCGATATGTCTTTCAAAGTAATAAATTAGTTTTGACAAATCGGTTTCAGGGAAATTTTGTTGGAAACTTTTTAAGATTTCAGTAAACATATTCGGAATTAAATCTTCTCTTCCAAAAGTAAAAGCAGCCGCAATTTTGTGTGCTTTTCCTTCTTCGATGACACGAAAAGTGAAATCAAGAAAGTCTTTTATGTTTTGGTGAAGATTACTTTGTTTTATAGCAATAAAAACATTTTTTGTGTCAATTACATTTTGCAAAAAAGTATTCAACTCAATTGTATTTGCACCACAATCTTGCATAGCTTCAACATACATTTCAAAATGACTTAAACGTTTTCCGTCCAATGTCAAATCGCTTTCTTCTGCTAGAACAATCTCGTTAATTAAATATCTTGTTTCAGGATTTTCCGAAGCAAACCATGGTGTTGTAGTACACGTTAGTTTACTTTGTAACGCTTTCAACAGCGACATAAAATCCCAAACGGCATAGACATGACTTTCTAAAAACTGATGTAAATCGTCTATGGTTTTTACTTTTTCGTATAACGGATGTTGTAATAACTGTTGTTTTTGTGGCTGAATTTTAGTGTTTATTTCAAGAATTGTCATAGCTTTTTTTAATTAAATACGAAGTAACATTCTTTTTGGATTATACTTCACTACAAATGTAAAAATGCTTCTCGAAATGGAGAAGCATTTTATATCAATTTTATTTATTGTTTAATCTAAGAGTTAAAATGGAAACCTTTTTTAGCCCCGATTGAAACGGAAATCCTTTTTCTTTTTTAAAGAAAAAGATTGGAGAGAAAAGCGGGAAAACGGATTGCTGAATTGCCCAAGCTGTTCGCTCCAAAAAATAATTGGAATTTTATTTAAACGCTGGAATTCCAGTAATATCAGCACCGGTAATCAACAAGTGAATGTCGTGCGTACCTTCATAAGTAATTACAGACTCTAAGTTCATGCTGTGACGCATAATCGAATATTCGCCTGTAATTCCCATTCCGCCAAGCATTTGACGTGCTTCACGAGCAATGTTTATTGCCATATCTACATTGTTTCTTTTTGCCATCGAGATTTGAGCTGTAGTCGCTTTTCCTTCGTTACGCAAAACACCTAATCTCCAAGTTAACAATTGAGCTTTAGTGATTTCGGTAATCATTTCGGCTAATTTTTTTTGTTGCAATTGAAATCCACCAATTGGTTTTCCAAACTGAATTCTTTCTTTAGAATATCTCAAAGCCGTGTCATAACAATCCATTGCAGCGCCAATTGCACCCCAAGCAATTCCGTAACGAGCCGAATCTAAACACATCATTGGTGCGCCAAGTCCAGATTTTCCTGGTAATAAATTTTCTTTTGGAACTTTTACGTTATCAAAAATTAATTCGCCTGTTGCACTAGCACGAAGCGACCATTTGTTGTGTGTTTCTGGAGTTGTAAAACCTTCCATGCCGCGTTCTACAATTAATCCGTGAATTCTTCCTTCTTCATTTTTTGCCCAAACTACAGCAATGTCTGCAAACGGTGCATTTGATATCCACATTTTGGCACCATTCAATAAATAATGATCGCCCATATCTTTATAGTTTGTAACCAAATCACTTGGATTTGAGCCATAATCTGGTTCAGTCAATCCAAAACAACCCATGAATTCTCCAGTGGCTAATTTTGGTAAATATTTCATTTTTTGCTCTTCCGTTCCAAATTTCCAAATAGGATACATCACCAAAGACGATTGAACCGATGATGTTGAACGAACACCAGAATCGCCTCTTTCAATTTCTTGCATAATCAATCCATACGAAATTTGGTCTAAACCTGCGCCGCCATATTCTTCTGGAATATATGGTCCAAATCCACCAATTTCTCCCAAACCTTTAATGATTTGTTTTGGGAATTCAGCACGTTGTGCATAGTCTTCAATAATTGGCGAAACTTCACGTTTTACCCATGCACGAGCAGAATCGCGCACTAATTTATGTTCGTCTGTTAGCAAATCGTCTAACAAGTAATAATCTGGAGCTTGAAATAAATCTGGTTTCATAGTTTTGTCATTGCGAGGCACGAAGCAATCTCATTGATATTTATAAAAAAATGTTTTACGAAAACGTTTGCAAAGGTAATAAAACATATTTGAGTTTCACTTTAACAATTGTTATTTTTTGGAGCTGATTCCAGCTATCCGTTACAATCTTTTTATCTCGTTTTGAGAACGAGATAAAAAGGATTTTCACTTCTATCTGGGCTAGAACTTGGTGTTGAATTATCGCTCCAGTTTTTTGAATGCTTCGTTTTTAGTAGTTAGAAATTCCAAAGTTTCCAGCGTGTCTTCACGTTGCATAATGGCTTTGTAGTTATCGTCATTTTCACAAAAAGCCATGAATAAATCAAGTTCTTCAAGATTTATGTCTAATTTTTTATAAAAAAATTCGTTGACATCAAATTTAGAAACTGCATATTCTTTAAAAGAAGCAAATTTTGATGTTCCTTCTTTATCTTTCTTTTTATTTGACTTGAATATTTTTTTAAAAAGCCCAACAAAATCAACACCATAAGGCATTTCTCCAGTGTAAACACCTAAGACTTTTGGACTATTTTCATACTTAGCAAGTTTAGCCATCCGTATTTCTTCGGGCGAAACAATAACACCAACTTTTTCTACTTTAGTTATGGCAACTTCTTTAAGCTCAATGGGTTTTTTGCTTAAACTGATGATAAATTTTTCCGACGTAAAATCCTTTTTTTCAAGTGTAATTTTTATGTCATAATAATCATTGGATAATACAAAAAGTTCATCGCCAGCTTTGGCTTCTATGCTAAAATTTCCTTCTGCATCAGTAGTGCTACTTTTTTTGATGGTTAGATTGACAACATCTATTTTTTCTATTGCCATTTCGTTAAAAACAACTTTTCCATGAATTGTTTTTCTGTCTTGAGAAAAGCAGTTCAAAAAAGTAAAAAAGAAAAGGAGTAAAAGTAATTTTTGCTTCAAGTGAATCAGTTTTAGTTTTCAGTTCTAAAAGTATCTGATTTAAGTGATGCTAAATGATAAAGGATTGTTAATTGTGATTCCTTTAATGATTTGATAATTACATTTTAAGGTAAAAATCCTTCGTCAAATTGATGTAATCATCAGTATACTCATGTCGGTTGATTTCAATTACCAATTCGTCTGCTGTTAATGTGCTTAATTCAAATCGTTTAAAAGCCAACAAACTTCTAACAATCGGAGTTGTGTGTGAACCTTTAACGCGAGTAACTTTCACTGGAAATAATTCTACTTCGGTACACAAATCAATAAAACGTTCTTCTTCTTTATAAGGAATGATTATGGCAAAAATTCCATTTTCCGACAAAAGTAAATCCGCAGCTTCTACCAATTCTTCAAAAGGCATTGCATCTTGAAAACGAGCCAAATCTCTTTGAGAATTATCGGTTTTGTAATCTTCTGAATAAAACGGCGGATTGGAAATGATGATGTCATATTCATCTTCGGGTTCTTCAATAAATTCGTCCAAACCAGCATGAAAACAAAATAATCGATCGCTCCAAGGCGAAGCTTCAAAGTTTTCTACACATTGTTCATATGCATCTTCATCAATTTCAAGTGCGTCTATTTGTTCGGCATGACTTCTTTGTGCTAGCATCAATGATAAAACGCCAGTTCCAGCGCCAATATCCAAAATCGAAAAAGGATTGTTGTCAATTGGACACCAAGCGCCAAGTAACACGCTATCGGTTCCAATTTTCATGGCGCATTTGTCTTGTTGAACAGAAAATTGTTTAAAATTGAATGTTGACATTTATTTTAGAAAATTAAAACCATTAAGAAATTAAGTGAATTAAGGAGATGCTTAATGAAACTTAATTTCTTAATGGTTCAAAATTATTTTTATGTATTTACAAGTACATTTCTACAAGTCCTTCTGGTAAATCCATGATGACTTTCTTGTTAACTCTGTCAATTTTCACTAAAAATTGATCAATCATTGGAACAAGAATTTCAACAGAACCATTAACAACCTCAAACAATGGCTGCGCAGAAGAATCGTTGATGGATATAATTTTTCCAAAAACACCTAATCGCTTGTCTTCAATTTCAAAGCCTATAACTTCGTGAAAATAAAATTTATTGCCTTCTAGTTTTGGCAACATTGATAAAGGTAAGTATACTTCTAATCCAATTAATTTGTCGGCTTCTTCTTCGGAGTCGACATCTTCAAATCGAACACGTAGAAAATCATTTTTGTGTAGAGAACTATTTTCAATAAAAAATGGAACCAGATTTTTGTTGAATTCAACAAATACTGATTCCATATTTTCATATAATTCGGGTTCGTCTGTATCTAAATAGATAAGAACTTCTCCTTTGAAACTAAATTTTTTAGCAATTTTACCTAAATAGAAACAATCTTCTTTACGCATAATTGCTTACTAAATTATGCTTCAGTTTCTTCGCTAGTTTCTTCAGCAGCTGGAGTTTCTTCTGTAGCAACCTCTGCAACTGTTTCTTCTGTAGCAACTTCAGCAGTTTCTTCTGCTACTTCTTCAACAGCTTCTTCTGCTTTTGCAGCTTCAGCAGCGGCAGCGGCACGTTTGTCATTAGCTTCTTTTTCAGCTTTTAAAGCTTTAGCTTTAGCTTCATCTTTAGCTTTAGATAATCCGTCTTTTTTAGCGGTTACTTTTCCAGCTTTTTCGTCTAACCAAGCAGCTAATTTTGCATCAGCTTGTTCTTGAGTTAAAGCACCTTTACGAACTCCGCCATCAAGGTGGTGTTTCAATAAAGCACCTTTGTAAGAAAGGATTGCTCTAGCTGTATCTGTTGGTTGAGCACCATTGTGTAACCATTGTACCGCTTGGTCAAGGTTTAAATCAATAGTTGCTGGATTAGTGTTTGGATTGTAAGTACCAATTTTTTCTAAGTATTTACCATCTCTTTTTGAACGAGCATCAGCTGCTACGATCCAGTAAAAAGGTTTCCCTTTTTTTCCGTGTCTTTGTAATCTAATTTTTACTGACATAATCTTTTTGATTAATTTGAGGTTCTCGACCTCGGTTATTTAAGGGCGCAAAGATAGTTTTTTTAATTTAAAATACAACCCAGTAGTTCACTTTTTATTGATAGTGACAATTTTAACTATAATTTCAGTTGCATTTTTTTGAAAATATGTTAGTATTTTTGCTTTAAAAAGTTATTTTTGTCAAATAATAATTAAGAAAATGAAAAGAATATTGCCTCTATTTATATTGTTAGCTTCACTTGTTTCGTGTGAAGAAGATGTTAAATTCAATTCACCTGGTTTTCAAGGTCAAAAAGATGATGCTTTTTGGAGAGCAAACGATGCAAGAGCATATCTTTCTTCTTCAGGAAGTGTAACTATTGAAGGTTTAAACCAATTTGAAGAAGTGATTTTAGGAACTTCTAGCACTAATGTTGGTAAATATTCATTAGGAACAAGTAATCAAGATAATTTTGCATCTTATTCATTAACACTTGATGGATTTACTCAAGAATATGCAACAATTCCAGTTCCAGGACAAGTTTCAGGAACAACATTAGTTTCAGGCGGAACAGGATATTCTACCTCTGGAAATGTTGAAACTACAGGAGGAACAGGAAGCGGTTTATATGTAGCAACAACAGCTAACGATGCTGGAGTTGTAACAAAAATAACTATTGTTGCTCCAGGAAATGGTTATATGGCAGGCGATTTAATTACCGTTACAGGTGGAAATTTAAACTGTAGATTTAGAGTTTTAAATGTTAGAAACAGCAATGGCGAAATTGAAATCACAGAATACGACGCTACAAAAATGACTATTTCAGGAAAATTTAAGTTCAACGCAAGCGACATTACTAATCCAATAAGCGGACAAGTAGTAAACTTTCAGTACGGAGAATTCTATAAAGTTCCAATCTTTCCTCAACAATAAGAAAAGAACAACATAAATAAATAGTATAAAACCATCTTCGGATGGTTTTATTTTTTCAACAAAATCCAAATAATAAGCTGATTATAAGTTTATTTAAACTACCTTTGACCAAATTTTAAAAATTAAACATGAACATTTTTGTTGGAAGTCTTCCTTGGAGTATTGAGGAAGCAGATTTAAGAGAGTCTTTTGAGGCTTATGGAGCAGTAGACTCTGTTAAAGTGGTAACTGATAAATTTACTGGAAGAAGTAAAGGTTTCGGTTTTGTTGAAATGCCAAATGATGACGAGGCATTAAAAGCAATTGAAGAATTAAATGGTGCAACTGTTGAAGGTCGTACAATTGTAGTAAACAAATCTGAGCCAAAACCAGAAGGTGAAAGAAGATCTTTTAACAACAATCGTTCAGGCGGAAGTGGTTATAATGGTGGTGGAAACTCTCGCGGTGGTGGAAACTACGGCGGTGGAAACAGCAACAACAGAGGAAGATACTAGTCTTTACAAAATCAAAATAAATAAAAATCATCTCACTTCGAGGTGATTTTTTGTTTTTAAGAGCAACACGCTAGCGCAAAATTCAAACCCTATTCCTGCTTTCGCCTTTATCTCTCCATTGCATTACGAGGATATCGGCTCTATCAGGGCTAAAAGAAAACTAAGAGAGAAAAACCACAATTTGTTGATAACTAAAATTGACAATCTCTTCCTTAAAATGTAATTTTGAACAAAGTCAAAAACCACTTTTTTGATATTGACTTTTGTAATTGACATTGATTTTTGAAAGCTATGTATTTAATATTCGACACCGAAACCACAGGATTACCAAAAAGTTGGGCAGCGCCAATATCTGACACAGACAATTGGCCAAGATGTATCCAAATAGCTTGGCAATTGCACGACGAAATGGGAAACCTTGTCGAACACCAAGATTATCTCATCAATCCTGAAGGGTTTAATATTCCTTACGATGCCGAAAGAATTCACGGAATTTCAACCGAATTAGCACAACAAAACGGAATCCAACTCAAAGAAATGTTGGAGAAATTCAACATAGCTTTATCAAAAGCCAAATACATTGTTGGACAAAACGTAGGTTTCGACGTTAACATCATGGGTTGCGAATTCTACCGAATGGGAATCGATTCGCAAATGTCCAAAATACCAATTCTCGACACGTGTACAGAAGTTACAGCATCGCTTTTAAAATTGCCTGGTGGACGTGGCGGAAAATATAAATTACCAACACTAACCGAGTTACATCAATATCTTTTCAACGAACCTTTTGCAGAAGCTCACAATGCAACTGCCGACGTTGAAGCTACAACACGTTGTTTCTTAGAATTAATTCGTACCGAAGTTTTTTCCAAAGAAGAACTTGATGTTGAACCCGAATATTTTGAAGATTTTCAATTAAAAAATCCAAGATCAATTCAGCTTATTGGTCTAAAACACATCAACCTCAAAGAAGCTTCTGACCAAATTAGAAAGAAACTTCAAAAAGTTGAAAACGAAACCGTTCAAACTACAATTTCCGACGAAGATAAACACGATTTTAAGCGTTCAAAATTTGCTCACTTGCATAATCATACACAGTTTTCGGTCTTACAATCTACCATTGGAGTTCCAGCATTAGTTTCGGCAGCAGCCAAAAATAAAATGACAGCTGTTGCTATGACCGATACTGGAAATATGATGGGCGCATTTCATTTTGTAAGTGCGGTTATGAACCATAATAAAACTGTAAAATCTAAAATTGATACAGCTATTGCAAACGGTGAAGAACCAGAAGATACTGAAATCAAGCCCATTGTAGGTTGTGAATTCAATATTTGTGATAATCATAAAGATAAAACTAAAAAAGACAATGGTTATCAAGTGGTTTTCCTTGCTAAAAACAAAAAAGGGTATCACAATTTGGCAAAAATGGCTTCTATTGCCTACATCGATGGCTTCTATTATGTGCCAAGAATTGATAAATCGGTAGTCGAAAAATACAAAGAAGATATTATAGTTTTATCAGGAAATTTATATGGAGAAATTCCGAGTAAAATTTTAAATATCGGTGAAAATCAAGCCGAAGAAGCTTTAATTTGGTGGAAAGAACAATTTGGAGCTGATTTTTATTTAGAAATCATGCGCCACAATCAAGAAGATGAAAATCGGGTGAATAAAACTTTGATTGAGTTTTCTCAAAAGCACAAAGTAAAATTAGTTGCTACCAATAATACGTATTACGTAAACAAAGAAGATGCGAATGCACATGATATTTTGTTGTGTGTAAAAGATGGTGAAAAACAAGCCACACCAATTGGTCGTGGTCGTGGATATCGCTACGGATTGCCTAATCAGGAATATTATTTCAAATCGGAAGACGAAATGAAAAAACTATTCCAAGATTTGCCCGAAGCCATCATCAACGTTCAAGAAATTATTGATAAAGTTGAAACCTATTCGCTGTATCGTGATGTTTTACTTCCAAAATATGCTATTCCAGACGAATTTATAAATCCAGAAGATGCTATTGATGGCGGAGTTCGAGGAGAAAATGCCTATCTGCGACATTTAACGATGGTAGGAGCCAAAAAACGTTATGGCGAAATCACTCCAGATATTCAAGAACGATTGGATTTTGAATTGCTTACCATTTCTAATTCGGGTTATCCAGGTTATTTCTTAATTGTACAAGATTTCATTGCCGAAGCCCGAAAAATGGATGTTTCTGTTGGTCCAGGTCGTGGTTCTGCTGCTGGTTCTGCTGTAGCATATTGTCTAGGAATTACTAATATTGATCCAATCAAATACGATTTGCTTTTTGAGCGTTTCCTAAATCCAGATAGGGTTTCGATGCCCGATATCGATATTGATTTCGATGATGAAGGTCGTGGTCGAGTTATGGATTATGTTATCAATAAATACGGAGCAAATCAAGTAGCACAAATTATTACTTATGGTAAAATGGCAACTAAATCGGCTATTCGAGATACCGCTCGTGTGTTGGATTTGCCACTTTTTGAAGCCGATAGAATTGCCAAATTAATTCCGGGAATGATGCCGTCAAAATGGAATTTGGCACGATTTATTTCCGAAAAAGAAGAAGATGTAAAAAAAGCACTTCGTTCCGATGAATTTGATAGAGTAAAAGAATTAATTGCCATTGCCAACGAAGGCGATTTAGCAGGAGAAACTATTCAGCAAGCGAAAGTTTTAGAAGGTTCGCTCCGAAATACAGGAATTCACGCTTGTGGAGTTATCATCACACCAGATGATATTACCAATTTCGTTCCAGTTACAACTGCCAAAGATTCTGAATTATATGTAACCCAATTTGATAACTCAGTTGCCGAAAGTGCAGGATTATTAAAAATGGACTTCTTGGGTTTGAAAACCCTAACCTTAATAAAAGATACGGTCAAATTAGTAAAATATCGAACAGGAATTGAGCTCAATCCTGACGAATTTCCAATTGATGATGTCAAAACCTATGAGTTATTTCAAAGAGGTGAAACCGTTGGTATTTTCCAATATGAATCGCCTGGAATGCAAAAATACCTTCGCGAATTAAAACCAACCGTTTTTGGAGATTTAATTGCGATGAATGCCTTGTATCGTCCTGGACCATTGGAGTATATTCCATCTTTCGTTAAAAGAAAAAATGGAGAAGAACCAATTACATACGATTTAGAAGCATGCGAAGAATATCTTGGTGAAACCTATGGAATTACGGTTTATCAAGAACAAGTAATGCTTTTGTCGCAATCGTTAGCCAATTTTTCTAAAGGTGATGCCGATGTACTTCGTAAAGCAATGGGTAAAAAGCAAAAAGATGTCTTGGATAAAATGAAATCTAAGTTCATTGATCAAGCAAAAGCAAATGGACATGACGAACAGAAATTGGATAAAATTTGGACCGATTGGGAAGCTTTTGCGAGTTATGCTTTCAATAAATCGCACTCGACGTGTTATGCTTGGATTGCCTATCAAACGGCCTATTTAAAAGCACATTATCCAGCAGAATATATGGCTGCGGTACTTTCTAATAATATGAACGATATCAAACAAGTTTCATTTTTCATGGAAGAATGTAAACGAATGGGATTGAAAGTGCTTGGTCCAGATGTAAATGAATCGTATTATAAATTTACCGTAAACAATGATTATGCAGTTCGTTTTGGAATTGGAGCTGTAAAAGGAGTTGGCGCAAATGCCGTTGATACGATTGTTCAAAATAGAAAAGATGCACCTTATAAATCGATTTTTGATTTAGCCAAAAAAATCGACTTGCGTGCTGCCAATAAAAAAGCATTCGAAAGTTTAGCACTAGCTGGAGGTTTTGATTGTTTTACGGATACGCATCGCGCACAGTATTTCCACATTGAAGGCGAAGGAATTACGTTTTTAGAAAAAGCTATGCGTTATGGTTCAAAATTTCAGGAGAACGAAAATTCATCGCAAGTAAGTTTGTTTGGCGAAGCAAGTGATGTTCAAATAGCCGAACCAATTGTTCCGCCGTGCGAAGAATGGAGTACAATGGAAAAATTGGCTCGCGAGAAAGAAGTCGTTGGAATATACATTTCAGGTCATCCGCTTGATGATTATAAATTTGAAATGGAATATTTCTGTAATGTCAAGTTGGAACAATTAAAATCACTAGAAAGTTTGGTGGGTAAAACAGTTTCGTTTGGCGGAATTGTGACCAATATTCAACATCGAACAGCTAAAAACGGAAAAGGTTGGGCAACATTTCTTCTCGAAGGTTATGACGAAAGTTATGAATTTCGAATTTTTGATGAAGAATACTTGAAATTCCGTCATTTCTTAGTCCAAAACCAATTTGTTTATTTCAAAGTTTTGGTAAAAGATGGTTGGGTAAACCGCGAAACTGGAAAAAAATCCGATCCAAGGATGCAATTCATGGAAGCTAAAATGCTAGCTGATGTATTGCCAACCTATGCCAAAAAATTGATAATCATGTTGAATATAAAAGAGCTTCATCAAGATTTTGTTTATCAATTAAGTCAAATAATGACGCAACATCAAGGCGATCACAGCGTAACATTTGAAGTATTAGAAATAGAAAAAGTAAAAAAAGAAATCGAAATTCAACCTGTTATCAATGAAGATAGTGACGAAGTAATAACAGACGAAATCGACAGCGAAATAACTTCAGAAATTGCTATGAACGTTACCGAAACTATTGAAGAAAACAAAGTTATAACTGCGATTTCAATGCCAAGCCGAAAAACAAAAGTCAAAATTTCATCCGAGTTTTTAAACGAATTAGAAAAACTTCAGGTGAATTTCAAACTCAATTAAGTATCAATTATAATGATTTTAGCATAGTCAAAACTAATTTTCAATTAACAATAAATTAAGTTTTTAATGCGTAAATTTGCATCATAAAATAATAAACAAAAAATTAAATATAATGGCATTAGCAATAACAGATGCTACTTTTGACGAAGTAGTTTTACAATCAGACAAACCAGTAGTAGTAGATTTTTGGGCAGCTTGGTGCGGACCATGTAGAATGGTTGGACCAGTTATTGACGAAATCGCAACCGAATATGACGGAAAAGCAGTAGTTGGAAAAGTTGACGTAGATGCAAACCAAGAATTTGCAGCAAAATATGGCGTTCGTAACATTCCAACGGTTTTAGTTTTCCAAAAAGGAGAAGTTGTAGGTCGTCAAGTTGGCGTTGCGCCAAAGAAAACCTATACCGATGCAATCGACGCATTGTTATAAAAAATAATGAAAGAGAATTTAAGAAGCCTGATTGTAAAGTCAGGCTTTTTTTGTTGCCACGGGTTTAAACTCGTGAAAAAAAATAAACCATAGTATTTTAATAAATTTTTATAAGATAGTTTATAAACCTTTCAATATCTTTGAAGTTATGAAGATAGAACAACAAAAAGAAATCATATCAGGATTTAAACATTTGGAGCTTTTAGCAAACCAAGTAGTTGAAGGATTTATTTCCGGAATGCACAAATCACCATTTCACGGATTTTCAGCCGAATTTGCCGAACACAAAATCTATAATTCAGGCGAAAGCACAAAAAATATTGATTGGAAACTTTTTGCTAAAACCGACCGATTATACACCAAAAGATATCAAGAAGAAACCAATCTTCGTTGTCATTTAATCATTGATAATTCGTCGTCGATGCATTATCCAAAACTGAATAATAACGATTTGTTTTTTCACAATAAAATAGGATTTTCCGTTTTAGCATCGGCAGTTTTAATGAATTTGCTAAAAAAACAACGTGATGCCGTTGGGTTAAGCGTCTATTCAGATAAATACGAATATTATGCACCCGAAAAAGGAAGCGATCGACACCATAGAATGATTTTGAACACCTTGGAAAATCTGCTTGAAAATCCAAAAGAAGCAAAATCCACCGATACGATAACCTATCTTCATCAAATAGCTGAGAAAGTACATCGTCGTTCAATGATAATTCTCTTTACCGATATGTTTCAAAACACAGCCGATAAAGAAAAACTTTTCAATGCATTACAACATTTAAAACACAACAAACATAAAGTCGTAATTTTTCATGTTTATGATAAAAAAACCGAAATCAATTTTGATTTTGACAACGCGCCACGAAAATTTATCGACTTAGAAACAGGAGAACAAATCAATATTTTTGCCGATAACATCAAAGAAGCATACGAAGAGCAAGTCAATTTATACTTTAAAGACATTGCAATGACCTGCGCTCAGAACAAAATTAAGTACGTTCCAGTAGCTGTTGAAGAAAATTTTGAAAAAATTTTAACGACATATTTAGTTGAAAAACAAATGTTTGGTTAGTTGGGTAAAAAAAAGTCAATATTTTTTTTCAAAAAAAGTTGCATAACTAAAAAAGCGTTGTATATTTGCAACCGCAATAAAGCAAAGGTTTGGTAGTTCAGTTGGTTAGAATACATGCCTGTCACGCATGGGGTCGCGGGTTCGAGTCCCGTCCAGACCGCTAAATTGGAAGAAAGGTTTTCAGAAATGAAAACCTTTTTTGCCCAAAAAGCATTTAAGATTAGTTGTGTTGTTTCGATACGAATTTGTAACTCGTATCACGGTTTAGTAGTTAGACCAATGAAAAGCTCTCCACTTTTGTGGATGGCTTTTTTGTTTTTTATGTCATTTGTTGTTTATGAAACGTCTGTTTATTAATTTGTGTAAATTTGTGTAATTCGTGGCTTTTAAAAAAAAGTTGTATCAAATTCACTTTAAACAAAATTCTTCACCGCGATATAGATATAAAGAATAAGAAATGAAAAGCAGACTACAAACTTCATAAAGGTAGAAACCAAAAACCCAATAAACGAACCAAAAGCAGCTTTCAGTGCGCCATTTGTATCTTTAGAATTATAAAGTATTTCTCCAACAAACGCACCAACAAAAGGTCCAACAACAAAACCTATCGGCGGAAAAAACAACCCAATAAGTAACCCAATATTCGTTCCCCAAACACCATATTTTGTTCCGCCAAACGTTTTCGTTCCTTTCGCAGGAATAATATAATCAGCAACAGTTATAAAAACCGTAATCAAAAACGTAATGCCCAAAACCCAATAATTTGCCTCAACCGTTTTGGTAAAATAAAGACACACAAAACCAAACCAACTCAAAGTTGGACCAGGCAAAACAGGCAAAAAACTACCAATCAATCCTAAAATCATAAGAATTAGCCCAACAATTAAAAGTAAAGTATCCATAGAAATTAAATTTTATTACATTTGGGAAATCTAAAACCCAATTTTCTTTCCAGTACTAAAATATGAGAAAATTTATTGCAATTCTTCTTTTGTCCAATCTCTTTTTCACTTCTTGTCAATTATTTGACAAAAAAGTGCCTAATGAAAAAGAATTATTGGATAAGCAACTAAAAGAAATCAATTGGAAAGAAGTCGACGAACTACCATCAGTATCAGATTGCGAAAAAATATCCGATGAAAATGCCCGAAAACAATGCTTTTTCGACTTTTTAACCGCAACAATAGAACAAAAATTAGCCATCGACACTTTACGAACTTTGTATCCGCAACTCGATACCATAGAAGTAAAAGTTACCGTTTTTCCCGATTCGAAAATCAGCTTCGAACCTCATTTTCCGCAGGATTCCGTGGCTTACGATACCATCAGGATTGACAGCATTCTTCGAGCGCGATTGGTCGATTTCCCTAAAATTAACCCAGCAATCAAAAGAGGAATTCCGGTTAAAACCCAATTCATTCTTCCAGTAATTATCAAGCAAGAATAAAATTTTCAGGAGCAGGTTCTTCGTCAATTAGCTACACGGCAGTCCGGCTGTTCGCTCTATCTTTTTCTTTTTTAAAAGAAAAAAGAAAAAGGATGCCGCTTCCATCCGGGCTATTTAGTAAACGTTCGGTCTTTCCAAGTAAACTTTCCAAGCAAAACCGAATAAATTCCTGTAAAACTGCTGTAAAACGGATAAATAATGCTACTAACAATCGGCAACAGAAATTTTCCTTTTCTTAAAAAGTCGTTCCCTTTAAAAAGTAAAATGTAATCAACTAAGTATTTCGTTAAAAACAATCCGATAAACAATTTCCAATCCAAACAACCGCAAACCGTAAACCACAAACCGCAAATCAAACTCAAATTAGCTAACAAGACAGCGACAGCCAAAATTTTGGCATAATTGTTTTTGTAACCAGTCGTTTTGCTTGCCCAACGAACGCGTTGCATAAAAAAAGCAAACAAATCATTTTCGGGTTTTGTTTTAACAATAACATCACGATGCTTTAAATAAGAAACTTTTTCGTTGGAATGAATTGCTTTTTGGAGCAAAAAAACATCATCGCCACTAGCCATTTTGTTGTTTCCGTTGAAACCGTCCAATTTTTTGAAAATTTTCTTAGTGTAAGCAAAATTGGCACCATTGCACATAAATGGTTTTTTAATCCCAAAACTTCCAATAGTTGTAGCTTGCAAACTCAATAAATCCAATTGTTGTAAATGGTGAAACCAGTTGTTTTTCGTTTTATAAATCACTGGACAAACAATCATTTCGGTTTGATTTTGCTGTATGAAATTATCAATAGTTTGCAACCAATTTTTTGGAACAATACAATCCGCATCGGTAGTAATAATCCAAGGATTTTTAGCAATTGGCATGGCTCGTGCAATCGCATCTTTTTTGGGTGAATTGGATAAACGCAGGTTTTCCAAAAGTGTTGTATCAATATCGTCATTTTGCATTCGCCATTGGATACAAATCCTTTCCGATAAATCGCTGGAAAAATCATCTACTAAAATAATTTCGATCAATTCGTGAGGATAATTCAACTTTGAAAAAGAACCCAAAAGCTTCGATAGATTTTTTTCTTCATTCCTAAAAGGAACAATAATAGTAAAAGCAGTTGTTGGAGTTTTATCTGTTTTTGCAAATGATTTTACCTTGTTAAAACCAAAAATCAGTTGGAGAATAAATCCAATGTAAAATAGTAGAATGCAAAATAGTATAATCTCAATCATGATGTTTTAAATTTTTGAACACAAATTAATTTGTGATAATTTGTGAAATTTGTGTCTATTTTTTTAAGTTTTCTTCGTTTTAAAAGTCAAAACAAAATAACTTCCAATAATTACCGGTAAAACAACATTCAAAAACCACATTAATGTCGAAATAAACACGACAATCCAATCGCTAACGCCTAATCTTCCAAAGAAAAATATCGCAACGCTTCCTTTTACAGCAAAGTCCAAAAACTGAAAACTTGGTAATGAAGAAGCTAAAAAATAAACGGCTGCAATACTTGAAATCAATGTAATATAAGGTAAATCTACACCAAATAGAACAAATAAAAAATAATATTGATGCGAAAAAACTAAATAGCGACAAATAGCCAAACCGATGTTTTTGTTATGAATAGCTTTTGGAATTTCGTTAATTTTCTGAATTAGTTTTTCAATTGAATAACCTTTGATTTTAATTTTTTTGGTAAAAAAAGAAAATAAAATCAAGAAAACAGCCAAACCAATGATGGCAAAACTCCATTTCCAATAACCCAAAACAAATAACCCAATCGTTCCAAACGCAACCGACAAAATCATTTGAATTCCGTTGCAGATTAAGTTAAGAAATATGACTTTTTTGGTTTCATTTTTATTGAAAAATAATGCTTTTCCGGCATATTCGCCAAGTCCATTTGGAGTAAAAATTCCGGCAGTCAATGCGCCAAGAACTTGTTTTGAGCTTTCGCCAAGGCTAATCGGTTTTATCACTTTTACCAAATTTTGCCATTTCAGGATTTCAAAAAAACGGTTCGCAACACTGAAAAGTAACAAAATAAAAACACTGATAAAAGTAGCTTTTTCTTCAATCAATTGTCCAAATTTTTCCCAATCAAGACTTTTGTCATTGGCTAATCGGTCGTAAATAAAATAAAATGCGCCAAGAACAATCAAAAGTTTGACAATAAAAACACTGAATTGTTTAGCTTTGTGAGGAATTGAAATCATTGGTGCAAAGTAAATGAAAAACTATCAGAAATTTGTGAGATTTAAAGTCTGTTAGTTATAAATTAGTGAAATAATACGGATCATGAATTTGTGAAAATTTGTGTCTAAAAAATAAAATAATTGGCAAACGAAAGAATCATATTAGGAATTGATCCCGGAACAACCATAATGGGTTTTGGGTTGATAAAAGTTATCAATAAAAAGATGGAATTCATTCAATTGAACGAATTGATTTTGTCTAAATATGATGATCATTACACCAAGTTGAAAATCATTTTTGAGCGAACAATTGAGTTGATTGAAACCCATCATCCAGATGAAATTGCTATTGAAGCACCATTTTTTGGTAAAAATGTTCAGTCCATGTTGAAACTTGGTCGAGCGCAAGGTGTTGCTATGGCAGCAGGTTTGTCACGTCAAATTCCTATAACAGAATACGAACCTAAGAAAATAAAAATGGCAATCACAGGGAACGGAAATGCCAGCAAAGAACAGGTTGCTAAAATGCTACAACAACTTCTCGGATTGAAAGAATTACCCAAAAATCTTGATAGTACCGATGGTTTAGCTGCAGCCGTTTGTCATTTTTTCAACACGGGAAAAGTAATTGGCGAAAAAAGTTATTCCGGTTGGGATGCTTTTGTAAAACAAAATGAAAACAGAATTAGATAATTTTAAAATGTACCAATTTGAGAATTATTTTCTTTGCGGTAAACATTTTCAGATTTTCAAATCAATTAACTTTCAAATTTAAATGTCAGGAATCTATATTCACATACCATTCTGCAAGCAAGCTTGTCATTATTGCGATTTTCATTTTTCGACTTCATTGAAGAAAAAAGATGAAATGGTTTTGGCATTGGCAAAAGAAATTGAGTTGCGAAAAAACGAATTTGAAAATGATGTTGTGGAAACCATTTATTTTGGTGGCGGAACGCCGAGTATTTTAGAAATTTCAGATATAAAATTGTTGATTGATACAGTTTATTCCAATTATAAAGTGGTTGGAAATCCTGAAATCACTATAGAAGCTAATCCAGATGATTTGTCTCCAAGTTTGTCATTCCGTAGGAATCTTTTTGAAGAACTCAAAGCGATTGGAGTAAACCGTCTTTCTATCGGAATTCAATCGTTTTTTGAAGATGATTTACAACTGATGAATCGTGCTCATAATGCCGATGAAGCCAAAAGATGTCTAGAATTTGCTACGCAATATTTCGATAATATTTCCATTGATTTGATTTATGGAATGCCAAATATGAGCAACGAAAAATGGTTGCAAAACATCGAAACTGCTTTGTCCTTTAATGTTCCGCATATTTCCAGTTATGCTTTGACGGTTGAACCCAAAACCGCTTTGAAAAAATTAATACAAACTGGAAAAATCGACGAACCAAAGGACGAAGTTGCCCAAGAACATTTTCAAGTTTTAGTCGATAAACTATCAGAAAATGGATTTATTCACTACGAGTTATCGAATTTTGGGAAAGAAAATTACTTTTCCAAAAATAATTCGGCGTATTGGTTGGGAAAAAAATACATTGGAATTGGACCTTCAGCGCATAGTTTTAACGGAACTTCAAGAAGTTGGAATATTTCGAATAATTCAATTTATCTAAAATCAATAGCTGAAAATAAATTACCATCAGAAACGGAAATTTTATCCAAAAACGACAGATACAACGAATATGTTATGACGGGTTTACGAACCATTTGGGGAATTTCTTTGGATAAAGTGGAGAAAGAATTCGGAACGGATTTTCTAGAATATCTTTTGAAACAATCTGAAAAATTTATTGCTGATGATTTACTTTATCTTGATGAAAAGATTTTAAAACCAACCTCAAAAGGAAAGTTTCTTTGTGATGGAATTGCAAGTGACTTGTTTTTGTTAAATTTGGAATGATTATTAACCACTAAGAACACGAAGAAAGCACAAAGAAACACAAAGCTTTGTGAACTTAGTGAAAACCTTGTGACCTTCGTGGTTAGAATTTATGATAGCTAAAATCCAAAATTTCCAAATCGACCTGTCAAAACCCATTGATATTTCTATTCCATTGACCAATTCCGATAAAAATCCGATTGCATGGTATATCGAAAAACCTGAAATTGAACCCGTAAAATTTGGTGATTGGGTTGGAAAAGTTTCCGAAGGAAGTTCGACCAATTTTAATAATATTTTCTTCAATCCACACGGACACGGAACGCACACGGAATGTCTCGGACATATCACGCGAGAATTTTATTCGATAAATCAATGTTTGAAACAATTTTTCTTTACGGCAGAATTGATTTCGATTACACCAGAAAACATAAATGATGATTTAGTAATTACAAAAGAGCAAATTCAACAGTATTTTGTCATTTCGACGAAGGAGAAATCACATAATAATTGGATTAATCCAGAAGCATTAATCATAAGAACTTTACCTAATTTAGAGTCCAAAAAACATAAAAACTATTCGCATACCAATCCGCCATATCTTTCGGAAGAAGCAGCGATTTTCATTCGAGAAATCGGAATAAAGCATCTTTTAATTGATTTGCCAAGTGTTGATAGAGAAGAAGATGAAGGCAAATTATTGGCACATAAAGCATTTTGGAATGTAAAAGATGTTACTAATTTGAATGATGATGCACGAATGGATTGCACGATTACCGAAATGATTTTTGTTCCCAATGAAATTCCTGATGGAAGTTATATTCTAAATATTCAGATAGCGTCATTTGAAAATGATGCATCGCCAAGTAAACCGATTTTGTATAAAGTACAAGCTAATCACTAATTACTGTTCACTAATCACTCAAAAAAAATGAACATCCAGCAACTATATGAATTTTGTCTTTCCAAGAAAGGAGTAACCGAACATTTTCCGTTTGATGAAGATACATTAGTCTTTAAAGTTGGTGGAAAAATGTTTTGTCTTACATCATTAAAAGAATGGGAAAAAGGAACTCCATCATTAAATTTAAAATGCGAACCAGAACGAGCTTTGGAACTTCGTGCTGAATATGAAGCGATAAATCCGGGTTATCATATGAGTAAAATCCATTGGAATACAGTTGGTTTTAATAGTGATGTTTCCGATAAAATGATGCTTGAACTGATAAATCATTCTTATGAATTAGTTTTCAAAAGTTTAACCAAAAAAATTCAAAACGAAATTCTTGAAAATGAGAATTAGGCATTACTTTTGCAATGAATTTTAGACATAAAATAAAGCCATGTTAGATAATTTAAAGAAAATATTAAACGAAGACCAAGATCCAAAAGCAATTGAAAAGATTACTTCAAAGTTGGATAATCTATTGATGTCCAATGAAGAAATTGGATACATTGCAGTTCAAAAAAAACCAGCGGTAACTATTTTACCCGATAGTATTGTGGTAACCAATAAACGAATTATTCTTTGTAAGCCAAAAAATCTCGGATTATCGATGGAATTTGTTGATTATGATTGGGATGATATTGCAGCAAGTTTTGTAAAAGAAGGAATTTTGGGTGCAGAATTCACTTTTTCAACTAAGTCTGATTTGACACATACAGTAGATTATTTGCCAAAAAATCAAGCGCGAAAATTATATACTTTTGCCAAAGAACAATTGGATTTATTAAAAAATCCGGTTGTAAATACACCAATCGTTGAAGAAAAAGTTTCTATTGAAACAACTCCAGTTGAAATCATTGAAGAAGCAGAAGTTGTTGAAGAAATTCAAGCAGAAGAAGTAACTAGTTTTGCTGAAATTATTCCGGTAGCACAATCAGGATTTAGAGATGAAAAGCAGTTTCCCGACGAAAAAGTTGAAACCGAAAAAGGTTTAGCTGATTTGTCTCAGGATGAGTTGTTTGAAAAACTTCAAAACTATAAAAAACTGTTAGACAACGGATTAATTCTTCAAGGAGAATATGATAAACTGAAAGCTGAGATTATAAAGTGTATGTAGTTTTCTAACCACGAAGTTCACAAAGTTTTTTAAATACAAAAACCTTATATTTTGAGTAATATAAGGTTTTTGTGTTCTTTGTGTTTGCTTAGTGTCTTCGTGGTTAGAACTACATTGATTTCTTCTGCTTTTCAACAAAACCGTCGGCTTGAAGTTTCAATAACTCGGTTGCACCTTTTTTCTTGTAATTGTATAATTCCTTGTCATCTTTGATGTCAGCATAAACTTTATCATAGATTTCGGCATCGGTTTTTCGTTGCAATTCACTTTGATAACGATTTTGAGCGATTACATTTTTAATTCCCATTTCGCCATCTTCTTGTTTGAAATCATATTCACCTTTTGGCGATAATAATTTGGCGATAATAGGCGAAGTTTCTATAGCTAAAAACAACAACATAATAAAAAATGAAGGCAACCAAGGCAATTTGTTCAAAGCATTAATTCTTGCCATCAATCCGTCGAAACCATCAATAATGGGTTGGGTTTCGGTTACTTTTTTGTCTAAATCAGCTTGTAGTGTTTTGGCTTTGGTTTCCAAATCGGCAATTTTGGTTTGATTGGTTGTTTTTAAAGCAGCCAAATCTTGCAAAGCCGCATCGTGTTTTTCACGTTTTTCTTTATAAACCGGACCTTTTCCTAGTTTTTTGGTTCCAGCAGTTCCTTCGGCTTCGGTGATGTAAGTTGAATATAAAGCGTTTACTTCTTTTTCTTTTTTAGTAATATCGCTTTTTAAACTGTCGATTTGCGCTTTGTTTTTATCTAAATCCGATTGAAAATAACCAGCAACTTGCTTTTTATTTGCCAAAGCCATTTCGTTTTTTTCTTTCAATAAAACTGTATTGATTTCTTTTTCAAAAATTTTGATTTCCAATGGTTTTGAAATTACGATAGCAATAATGATTGCCAAAATAATTCGTGGCGAAGCTTGAAGAAATTCATCCAGAAAATTATCTCTTTTTTTGATGGTAGAAACAATAAATCGGTCGAGATTGAAGATTAAAAATCCCCAAACTAATCCAAAAGCAACAGCAATAAATACGTTGTCAAAAACGGTAAATAAAGCATAAGAAGCAGCGATAAAAGCCATAACGGCTGTGAAGAAAACTGTGGCTCCAATTCCGGCATATTTGTTTTGTTCGCCGTTGGAACAACCGTTCACAATGTCAGTATCGACACCAGAACAAAGAAGAAAAAAACGTTTTAACATGATTGATTGATTTTATGATGATTGATGATATACAAATATAACGCCAAAAAATAATATTTATTGTAAACGATTGATTTTTAGAAGAGAATTTATTCTAAAATTAAAATTTTGACAAATAAAAAACCTCATAAAACAGTGCGAATTATGAGGTTTTTAGATAGTTATTTTTTTTAAATCAATACTGATAACTAATTGGTTCGTCCCAACCATCAATATTTAAAATGACCTGATTTTGTCCATCAACTTGAAATGGAGCTAAATCAAAAGAAATCGTTTTTTGGAAAACCGCTAAACAAGCTTCTTCGTTGTCAAGTTCAACTTTTACAAGTCTTTGCACAGGAAATGATTCTAAAATGCTGGTTGAGCTTATAAGTTCCATATCCCAGTTATCGCTACTGCATCCGCTTGAACTAACACTAACCGATAAACAATCGCCGTTCAAAACTACGTTTGTTATCATATAATTGGCAGTTATAACATCTTGAAAGTTATCGTCGTTAAAAACTAACGCTTGCTTATCACAATTGGAGTTAACCGTTTTTTTATCGTCATCAGAACACGAAATAGTTACTAAAAAAAGGCAACTTAATAGGGTTAAAAAATGTTTCATAATGGTTAGGTTTTGCTTTAAAGATACATTTTTATTAAAAAAGTTGCGTCTACATTTCAATTTCTGAGACTAATTCGCCTTTTTCATATTTTTTTATCCCGATGATTTTTCCGTTTTCATCAAAGAAAATCCAATCTCCAGTTAGATACCAATGTGTTTCATTGTTTTCTTCCATTATCATCGATTTTCCGATGGAAGTTGTTCTTCCTTTTTCGTTAAAAGTTTTAATATGACAAATATTATCCTCGTATTTTTCAATTTTAACGAGTTTGCCATTTTCAAAATATTTCCAAGTTTTGATTTCCTGACTTTGCTTGTATTTTCCTTTTGATTTATATAAAACGCCGTTTACAGTATCTTTAAAAACCCATTTTCCTTCCCGATGATGGTTGATGGTTTTATTGGTTTTGCAACTAATTGTAATTGCTAACAGCAAAAGAAGAAATACAAATCGAAAGATATTCATTAATTTGATATAGTTATAGGTAAAGAATAGGAAGTTCTTACTGGTTTATCATCAATTTTTCCTGGTTTCCATTTAGGAGAATTTTTTAGTATACGAACGGCTTCATCTCCAGTTCCAAAACCCATATCTTTTATTGTTTTTATATTAGACAATGAACCGTCCGCTTCTACAATAAAACTCATGAAAATTTTTCCTTTTAATTTGTTTTTGGTGATTTCTGCTGGAACTTTATAGTTTTTAGCTATGTATTTGTAAAAATCATCCATTCCACCTTCAAATTCTGGTTTTTCGGTTAAATCTGCGGTTGAATGCATTTCGTTGTTGGATGCAGATTTTGGTTCTAATTTTTCACCGTTTTTATTTATTCGATTTCCATATCGGTCAAAATAGTCTATTTCACCATTGTTGTCAGTAACATAAAAGCAGGTTTCATTATTAATTTTTATGTAGCCATTTTTATGTTTAGTTTTTCCATCGGTTTGAAAAGAACCTTTTTCATTAAAGTATTTATCTTCAATTTTTTCATAAATATTTCCGTTAATTGCTACTTTTTCTATTGCTTTTTTTGATTTTTTAATTGTGTCATTTTCTTTAGTTGTTGCTTCAGCTTTTACAGAAGACTTTTCATTTGGCATTAACATTAGTGCTTTTCCATCTTTCCAAATTATAATTTCATCGCCAGGATATTTTTTAATTTGTTTTCCCATATTGTTTTTTTCAAAATATGGTTGGGTATAAAACCAATATTGAAAAGGTTGTGGATGTTTTTTTGTTCGAGCATTTTTTAGGATTACGCTTCCCGAATAATGTGCAAAATCTTTTGGTTTATATTTGTTTAACTCATTGTTTGGAACATTTTTCCCATCTATCCATATTGCAAATTTCTTTGAATTTTTAAAATCGTTCATTTCTCGTATTGATGGTGATTTTTTTTCAAAAGGCTTTTGCATGCCAAGTAGTAAAGAAATTTCAATTTCTTTCTTTTCGTCTTCTGTAAGTTCTTCGTATTTTTTATCAAAAATTAATTTTCCATTTTTATTTTCATAATATTTGAAGCGAACACCTTTAAAATATTCTTCGGGATTAATGTTTTTGTCTTTTTTATTTATTGTACTTGCAATTGTTTGTTCTTCAGCTTTTTCTGTTTTGATAGGCTTTGTTTTCTCTTGTGCTACAATTTCTACACAGAAAAAATAAATCATCCCAACCAATATGGGTAAAATTGCGACTTTTTTTAGCAAAGCCAATGTTTTTGAAGTGTTTTTAGTCATCATGATTAATCGTTTTTTGGTTACTTGATAGTTAAGATTACTGGTTAGGAAAACGTGATTGATACTGTTTTTTTGTAATAATAAAGTTTGATAAAACGGAACATTATCACAGGATTTTATCACTTCTTCGTCAGCAAGGAATTCGTGGTTAAGTTGAATAGCTTTTTTGTAGAAATAAAACAACGGATTGAACCAAAAAATGGTTTTCAGCGTTTCAATAAATAGTATGTCGAACGTATGTTTTTGCGTTACGTGAACCAATTCATGCGTGTATAATTCATCTTCGATATTTCTGCTATTATAGTCGTCAAAATTGATAAAAATGGAATTCCAAAACGTGTGCGGAAGTACTTTTTCGTCCAATAAAACCAAATTGGCATTTTGATATTTTACCGATGGATTTGACTTGGTTTTTGAAATAAGTTCCAAAAGATTTTTGCCAAAACGGATGAAAAATCCAAATGTGATTAAACCATATAAACTCCAAATGATTAAAGGTAAAACCGAAGTTTCTTCTTCTACAAAAACCGCTTGACTAGGAATTAATCCTTCAACCATAACGGTTTCTGAAACTTCAACGGGAATTTCTTTTATGATTTCGAAGTTTAAAAACGGAATTAGCAATGAAATCACTATCGAGCTTAATAAATAAAATCTATTGAAGTGATGCATTTTTTCTTTTTCCAAAAGCAAATGATATGCAGCAAGAAATAGGGTTAAACAAACCGATGATGTTATAATAAAGTCTATCATTTTTTCTTTTTTTGAAGTTGAACGTCAATGATTTTTTTGAGTTCTTCCAATTCTTTTTCCGATAAATTGGTTTCGGTGGTGAAAAAGGAAGCAAACTGTGATGCCGAATTATCAAAGAAATTTTTAATTAATCCGTTAACGTGTTTCGAGAAATAATCCGATTTTTTGACTAATGGATAATATTCACGGGAATTACCAAACTCGTTGTAAGCAACAAATTTCTTATCAATCATTCGTTTCAAAAGCGTGGCAACGGTTGTTGTTGCAGGTTTTGGTTCAGGATAAGCTTCGAGTAAATCTTTCATAAAAGCTTTTTCCATTTTCCATAAATGTTCCATTACTTGTTCTTCGGCATTAGATAATTGCATTTCTATATTTTTAGAATTAACTCTACAAATGTAGAATAAAAAATCAATTCTACAAGTGTAGAATATAAATTTAACATTTTGATAAAAAAAATCCGCTTACTCAATTAAGAATAAACGGATTAATAATTTGCGAATTTGCGGTTAACTATTTAGAAAGTTCCACAAAGTATTTATAAAACAACGGAATAGTTTCAATTCCTTTTAAGTAATTGAAAATTCCAAAATGCTCGTTTGGCGAGTGAATGGCATCGCTGTCAAGACCAAATCCCATCAAAATAGTTTTGGATTTCAACTCTTTTTCAAATAAAGCGACAATTGGAATACTTCCACCAGAACGAACCGGAATAGCCTGAACACCAAAGGTTTCTGTGTAAGCTTTATTAGCAGCTTGATAACCAATGCTGTCGATTGGCGTTACATAACCTTGTCCGCCGTGATGTGGTGTAACTTTTACGGTTACGGCTTTTGGAGCAATGCTTTCAAAGTGTTTTTTGAACAATTCGGTGATTTCTTCCCAATCTTGATTTGGAACTAAACGCATAGAGATTTTAGCATAAGCTTTACTAGCAATTACGGTTTTTGCGCCTTCGCCAGTATAACCACCCCAAATTCCGTTTACGTCAAGCGTTGGACGAATGGAATTTCTTTCATTGGTTGAATAACCAGTTTCGCCATAAACATCAGCGATATCAAGTGCTTTTTTGTAATCGTCTTCGCTGTATGGACGTTTTGCCATTTCGGCTCTTTCTTCAGCGGAAAGTTCTTCTACTTTATCATAAAATCCGGGAATGGTAATGTGATTATTTTCGTCATGAAGCGAAGCAATCATTTTGGTCAACACATTTATCGGGTTGGCAACTGCGCCACCATAAAGTCCGGAATGTAAATCGCGATTTGGTCCGGTAACTTCTACTTCTACATAGCTTAAACCACGTAAACCTGTTGTAATACTTGGTTGTGAATTTGAAATCATTCCGGTATCGGAAATTAAAATTACGTCGCAACTTAGTTTTTCCTGATTTCGTTCAACAAACCAACCTAATGATTTTGAGCCAACTTCTTCTTCGCCTTCAATCATGAATTTTACATTACAAGGCAAATTATTGTTAGCAATCATGTATTCAAAAGCTTTGACATGCATGTACATCTGACCTTTATCATCGCATGCACCACGAGCAAAAATGGCTCCGTCTGGATGAATTTCAGTGGTTTTAATTACAGGTTCAAATGGTGGTGAAGTCCAAAGTTCCATTGGATCTGGCGGTTGAACATCATAATGTCCATAAACCAGAACTGTTGGTAGGTTTTTATCGATTATGTGTTCGCCAAAAACAATAGGATAACCTGGCGTTTCACAGATTTCTACAAACTGACATCCAGCTTTTTCTAAACTAGCTTTTACAGCTTCTGAAGTATTGATAACATCTTGAGAATAAGCACTATCGGCACTAACGGATGGAATTTTTAAAAGTTCGATTAATTCATTAATAAAACGTTCTTTGTTTTGTTGAACGTAATTTTTTATGTTGTCCATTTTAATTAAATTGAGTAAGGTCAAATTTACTTAAAAAAAGAGTTTTAAAAAAATTCGTATTTCATATTTGAAATTGATAATTATTTATATATTTGCACTCACAAATTTTGCGGGTATGGTGAAATTGGTAGACATGCCAGACTTAGGATCTGGTGCCGCAAGGCGTGTAGGTTCGAGTCCTATTACCCGCACAGAAAGCTCAAACGAAAGTTTGGGCTTTTTTTATTTTTATTGGTTTTTTATCTAGAAAAATTGTAATTATTGCTGAAAATTTGATTTTTATCTTAAAATTGAGCTATTTATCGTTAAAAATTTATTATTGAATTCTTTTAGGATAGTTTTACATCGTATTTTACTATGTAACACTTTTGAAGAAGTATCAAATAGAAAAGAATGAACCATAAATCGAATATGATAACGATTATACTAGCAATTCTAGGATGTATTTTAATAGCACTAGCCATTTTTATTTATTACAAAGGAAATGGTTCAACGGTTGCTTCGCCTGAAGTAGAAATTGAATTAGCCAAAAGCAAAAAAGAAATAGAGAAACTAAACAGTGTTCTAAAAAATAAAGAATTAGATTCTAGTGCTTTTTCTCCAAGTGTTGCGTATTCTTATCAGAATATGTTGGGTAACAATTTACCGTTGATTGAAATTACCGATTTGGATTTGTCCGATGATAATGGTAAAAAATCAGATAAAAACACCTATGTGCATCAATTGAGATTTTATGTTTTTAATGTTGGAAAAAATTCGTTGAAAGATGTAATTGTTTCAATTAAAGATATTTATAATTATACAAAAGATATTAAGAAAAGTAGCCGAGTTATTGGTCATCATGATGAAGAAGGAATTGATTCTGATGAGCAAGGAATTGGAACGTATGAAAATTTTGAGATAAATACTCTAAATTTAAAGTCAAGACGATTGGTTTATGCTAGTACGATGCCAAGTAGTTTTGGTGTTGCAGAATATACTTTTAGTGTTGTTGTTGAGTGGAAAGGCGGTTTTTATCAAATGGAAATTAGAATAGAAGAATTTGACGGAAAGTTGAAATATCATTACCAATATTTTGATGTAAACGGAAATCCTATCAATTTTGATAAATTGGAACAGGGAATTAAAAAATAAAAAAAACGGCTTTCATTTGAAAGCCGTTTTTTTGTTGAATTTATTATTTTGCAGTAGAAATCCAATCGTTGATTTTCTTTTCCAACAAAGCCAATGGCATTACGCCAGATTCCAATACTTTTTGATGGAAAACTTTAATATCGAATTTGTCTTTCATCTCTGTTTCGGCTTTTTTGCGAAGCTCAATGATTTTTAATTGTCCAATTTTATAAGACAAAGCTTGTCCCGGAATTGCCATATAGCGCTCGATTTCGGCAATAATGCTAGCTTCACTTTCAGCTTCGTTTTCAAGCGAATATTTGATGGCTTGTTCGCGTGTCCAGCCTTTACTGTGTAAACCAGTGTCAACCACTAAACGAATAGCGCGATGCATTTCGCTGCTTAACATTCCAAAATATTGGTATGGATCATTGTATAGACCTAATTCTTTTCCAAGACTTTCGGTGTATAAAGCCCAACCTTCGCCATAAGCACCAAACCAGTTGAATTTTCTAAAATCGGGTAAAGCGGTATTTTCTTGTTGCAACGAAATTTGGAAATGATGTCCAGGAATGGCTTCGTGTAAAAACAAATCTTCATCTGCATAGTAGTTGTAGTTTTTTACATCAGGAATTGGAACATAAAAAGTTCCTGGACGCGAACCATCGGTTGCGCCTTGCATGTATTCAGCACTTGCTGTTTTTTCTCTAAAAGCTTCTGTTCTTTTTATTTGAAAAGGTGTTTTTGGTTGAAGCGAAAAAAGTTTGTCCACATTTGGCTTGATGATTTTGTGGTATTTTTCAAAATTAGCAATCACTTCTTCCGGTTTTTTGAATGGTTTTAATTCGGGTTTATTTCTAACGTAATCAAAAAACTCAATGATTGTTCCAGTAAAACCAACTTGGGTTTTTACTTTTTCCATTTCCGATTTAATACGAGCAACTTCTTTTAATCCTAATTCGTGAATTTCTTCGGGAGTTTTGGTCGTTGTTGTCCATTGTTTTACTAGAGATTTATACAATTCATTTCCGCCATTTAAACTTCCAATTCCGCTGGTTGTTCTAGATTTTGGAACATATTCTTCGTTTAAAAATTTTACCATTTTTTGAAACTGAGGAATAAGTTTTTCAGAAATTGTAGCCGCATATTTTTTAGATAATTCGTCTTTTTGTTGTTGCGTAAATTCGGTTGGGAATTTTTTACAGCTTGAATAAAATAGATTGTCTTCGGCTTTTGGAGTAATTAATGTTTCAAATTGAGGAACAATTTTTATTGCCAAACTTTTTGGTAAAACTACATTTTTTGCCATTCCTTTTTTCATATAAACAATAGCAGAATCAATCCAAACGGTATATAAATCTAATCTTTTATGAAATTTTTCATAATCGTCAACGGTTTTAAAGGGTTGCGCACTTTCGGCACTGGCTAATTGTCCCATTGTTAAATGCGTTCCGTCAAACTGGTTAATTGGCGTTAAATTTCCGTTTTGTTCCAATAAAGAAATGCCAACTTCAGCTTCCCATTTGATGATGTTGTAGCTGTTTTTTTCTTCTTCCGAAAGTTTGTCGAAATCAATATTTTTTAATTCGGATAAATATTTTTCAAAAAAAGCTTTCTTTTTAGAACGATACGCATCAGTCATTTCAAAAACTAATTTGTCGTTTTGTTCGTTTTGACCGTTGAAAGTAGCTTCAAGTGGACTTAATTCGTTTTTTTCTTTGAAATAGTTCTCGGTTAATGATTTGAAATCCTGTGGTTTTTCATCGGATTTGCAGTTTACAAAAAGTAATGACAAAATTACTATTGCCGAAAATGAATAAATTTTTCTCATAATGGATTGATTAGTAAAGTAAAACTATAGTTTTTTAATGAATTGATTAGTTAACGGAATGATAAATTATCCGTGATAAACTCGGGAGAAAATGATTTTTCCATCTTTAATTTCGAGTACTTCGGCTACGAGCATTTCGGGTTCGTTTTCCACAGTTCGGATGTATTCCATAAAAACTCTATCCGAATTTGAAGTTAATGACGTTACTTTATAATGCAAACTTGGTAATCGGTCAAAAGCATCTTGCCACCAAGAACGTAAAGCATCTTTTCCAATAACTAAACCATTGGTTTCTGGTTGACGGATTTTTAATTTTGGGCTAAAATGTTGTGCTTCGTCATCATATAACGATAAAAGTTTTTCGAGATTATGAGCGTTGAATGAGGAAAACCAAAGATGTGCAATGGATAAGTTTTTTTCTGTTGACATATGTTAATTTATGAATAGTCAATTTGCAAATTTCAATTTCGACTTTATTGTTTTGTTAGAAACAATCAAAGCAAAGTTTGTCATTCCATAGGAATCTCAAATAGTGTTTTGAGATTCCTACGGAATGACAATATTATGGAGGATTTTAATCAAATAATTAAGAAATGCTTGGTTTTTGTGTATTTCGTAAACGAAATCAACTTTTAGATATTTTTCAAATTGATGATTTCTTGTTCTGTAAGGAAACGCCAGTTACCGCGAGGTAAATTTTTCTTAGTTAAGCCGGCAAAAGAAACACGGTCAATTTTTAGTACGTCATATTTAAAACTTTCAAAAATAGCACGAACTACTTTTACGTTTGGAGTTCTTAGTTTTAAACCAATTTCGGTTTTAGGTTCGTTTTCAATGTAGCTGATTTCGTCAACATAAAGTCGATGTCCATCAAGTGTTACGCCACCAGAAATTTTTTCTAAATCTTCAAATTTTAAATTTCTGTCCAAAGAAACTTGATAGATTTTTGTTGATTTTTGATTAGGTAAACTGAATTTTCTAATCATATCGGTATCGTTAGTGAAAACCAATAAGCCAGTGGTGTTTTTATCCATTCTTCCGATAGGTTGAATTTTAGCTTTGGTTGCGGAACGAACTAATTCTAAAACGTTTCTATAATCATCATTGTCTTCGTTAGAAGTCGTGAAGTTTTTAGGTTTGTTTAGTAAAATATATTCTTTGCGTTCTGGAGTTAACGTTGTTCCATCAAAGTTTACCACATCGCCAGGTTTTACTTTGTAACCCATTTCGGTGATGACTTCGCCGTTTACTTTTACGTTTCCTGATTGAATGTAAATGTCGGCATCACGACGTGAACAAACTCCTGAGTTGGAAATGTACTTGTTTAATCGGATGTCGTCAGATTTTAATGGTTTTGGTATATTGTTTACTGGCTTTGCTGTTTTTTTTGATGCAGCAGAGTCTGTTGTTGGCTTTGCTTTTTTTGGACCTTGCGCACGTTTTGGCATGGCAGGTTTTGGCTTATTCGAGCTTGGTCGCGAACTATTTGAACGTGAACTGTTTCGTTTGTTATTGCCTTCCTTATTGTTCATGAATTCTAAAATTTAGGCAAAGATACGTATTTCAGAGGCTTATATTGTATAATAAAATGCGATGGTTTAAAAATTAGCCCTGATTGAAGTGAAAATCCTGTCATCTCGTTTTGTAAAACGAGATGACAGATTGAAACGAAAAGCGGGAAAATGGTTTAGCAATTGCTGAAAGTTTCGCTACTAACGAACAATGGTTTCGACTACTTTTTTGCCGTGGATGAGTACTTCGAGATTGATTAAAACGATGCAAAAAACGCCTGAAACGACTATGAATTTTAGGATGTTGTGTAGTTTTAGATAATCGGATTTTGTTTCGGATTTCCATAGTTTTTGGAGGAAGAAAATCAGGATTATCATGCTGACGTAGAAATAGATGTCCATGTAGCCAACTTCGAATATTTCGATTAGGAAATAGATTGGGATTATGGTGGAAATGGTTAAAAAGGTGATGATTTTTTTGGAAATATTTTCGCCAAAAATCACTGGAATGGTTTGGTAATCGTTTGCTATATCGCCTTTTAGGTTTTCTAAATCTTTTATCATTTCGCGGATGAGAATGAGTAAATATAAAAATGTGGCGTGTGCAAAAATAACGTGATAGAAATTTTTGAAATATAAAAGTATGGCAAAAAAGGGTAAAACGGCTAGGAGTGAAGCGGTTAAATTGCCAATAACTACAATTTTTTTGAGTTTATGAGAATAGAACCAAATGAGGAAAATATAGCAAGAAAAGAAAAGTACGGCTCGGATTGATACAAAAAACGCGAGTAAAAAAACGATGAAATTGACCGAAAAATAGACTTGTAGTTTGGTTTTTTGACTGACTAATCGGTCGAGCATGGATTTATTTGGTCGGTTGATTAAGTCTTTTTTGCTGTCGTAAAAATTGTTGATGATGTAACCCGAAGCTATGGTTAATGCTGATAAAAGTACGATTAAGAAAAGATTTTTGTCGAGGATTACTTCCAATGCTCTTTTTTCTGGCGCAAGAATAAATATTGCCGATAGGTATTGTGCCAAGACAATAACTGGAATGTTATAGCCTCGAACCACTGAAAACATGCTGATGATTTTTAACAGCAGATGTTTGGTTTTTCGGCTAAGCATAATGGAAATTTAAAATTGGTAAACTACTTCTAGTTTGTAATCTTTTAAGGATTGTTTTGCTTTTTCTAAATCTTCAGTAAAACCAAGAATATATCCGCCACCACCAGAACCGCAAAGTTTTAGGTAGTAATCGTTTGTATCAATTCCTTGTTGCCAAACACCGTGAAACTGTTCTGGAATCATAGGTTTGAAATGGTTTAAAACGACTTTTGATAATTGCTTGGTGTTTTTGAAAAGTGATTTCATATCGCCGCCAAGGAAATTTTCCACACAAGCGTCGGTATATTTTACGAATTGATTTTTTAGCATTTTTCGGAAACCTTCTTCTTTTAGGTTTTCCATAAAAATGTTAACCATTGGAGCTGTTTCGCCTACAATTCCTGAATCTAATAAAAATACAGCACCTTTTCCTGTTGCGCTTTGTGATGGAATTCCTGTTGCTTCAATATTATCTTTTGAATTAATCAAAATTGGAATGCTCAAATAGCTGTTTAATGGATCAAGACCAGAGCTTTTCCCGTGGAAAAACGATTCCATTTGAGAAAAAATATTTTTTAACTGTAATAATTTTTCACGAGTTAGGTTTTCTAAAACTGTGATTTTATTGTTGGCATATTTGTCATAAATTGCTGCAACTAATGCACCGCTACTTCCAACGCCATAACCTTGCGGAATACTAGAATCAAAGTACATTCCGTTTGAAATATCAGTTTTTAATGCTTCGATGTTGAAAGTGACTAATTCTGGTTGGTCGTTTTGTAATTGTTCCAAATACTCAACATAACGCTTCAGACTTGCATTTGATTTCATCGCTTCGGCAGATGGATTTTCGTCCAACTTCAATGCGCCGTTGTAAAAGTTATAAGGAATAGATAAACCTTTAGAATCTCTGATAATTCCGTATTCTCCGAAGAGAAGAATTTTTGAATAAAAAAGTGGTCCTTTCATAGTTACATCAATTGACTTCCGTTTCCAATTATATCACAAATATAGTTACCATTTTGACAATAGCCAACTAATTCTTGCTGAATAAATTGTAAAACGGTTTCGCTAACGTTTTCGGGGTACAAAACATGCACATTTGCGCCTGCATCGAGCGTAAAACATATAGGAATATTCGTTTGGTTTCTGAACTTCCAAATTTTATTGATAATTTCCAATGTATTAGGTTTCATCAGAATGAAATAAGGCATCGAAGTCATCATCATGGCGTGTAATGTCAGTGCTTCGCTTTCTACAATTTTGATAAATTCGTCTAAGTTTCCGTTTTCTAATACTTTTTTTAATGCCGATAAATTGGTATGAGCTTGTTCAAAACGAGTTGAAGCATACGGATGATTGTGCATTAAATCGTGACCAACTGTGCTCGAAACTTGTTTTTCGCCTTTGTCAACCAATAAAATTGTGTCTTGATAATTATGGAAATTTTCATGAAGTTGTGACGGATATTCTACTCCAAATAAATCGGAACTAGTTGAAATTTCGTCATGTTTTCCCCAAACGACAACGTTTCCTTTGATGCTTCTACAAGCACTTCCTGAACCTAATCTAGCTAGAAATGATGCTTTTTGGTAGAAAAAATCATCTGTTATAGTTGGATTGAGCGCTTTTTCCAAACTCATAATGTTCATCGATAAAGCCGCCATTCCTGAAGCGGATGAAGCAATTCCGGAACTATGTGGAAATGTATTTTCAGTGTCAATTGTGAAATGATATTGTTTTAAATAAGGACAATATTTTTCGATGCGTTCAAAGAATTTTTGAATTTTTGGTTTAAAATCTTCTTTTGGTTTTCCTTCAAATAATAAATCGAATGAAAAGGTATCGTTTGTTTCTTTTTTGGAAAAATCCAACTTAGTAATCGTTTTACAATTATTCAAAGTAAAACTTATGGATGGATTTGCAGGAATTTGATTTTCTTTTTTGCCCCAATATTTTACTAAAGCGATATTACTTGGCGAACTCCATTGAAAACTTCCTTTTTCGATTGATGCAAAATCGGTTGAAATAAAATCCTTTTCAGAAACCATAACTAATTTTTTGGCAAAGATACTTTTTTTAAAAATAGTTTGTAAATCTGTAGTACATTTGACTAAAATCTTTTTATCATGCAAAAAATTCTACGCATTGCAACTGTAATTATGACGTGTTTGGCGGTTGGTTATATCTCAAGTATTGTTACGAGAGAAAATATTCCAACGTGGTATGCCTTAATCAATAAACCTTTTTTTACGCCACCAAATTGGGTTTTTGCACCGGTTTGGACACTACTTTACATCATGATGGGTTTTGCCGCAGGTAGCGTTTGGAATAAAATCGATACTGATGAAGCTAATGTAAAAAAAGCATTTTTGTTTTTTTTAATTCAATTGGCGTTGAATGCTTTATGGTCGTTTTTGTTTTTTGGGTTGCACAATCCAATGTTGGCTTCAATCGAAATTATTTTGCTTTGGTTGATGATTTTTGAAACCTATAAACAATTTAAAAATATAGACAAACTAGCGGCAAATCTTCTTTTGCCCTATTTGGTTTGGGTGAGTTATGCTACGCTTTTAACGATTAGTGTTTGGTATTTGAATAGATAAAGAAGAGCAATTTTTATTTTACAATGAACTTAAATTCTTTTTGAATTTTTTGTTCTTTTGATTGTAATTTCAATATATAAATTCCACTTTTTAGGTAAGGTGAAAAATTAAAATTTTGCTCTTCATATAAAGATAAATTTCTGTTTACAAGTTGTTGTCCTTGCATATTATAGAGTTGCATTTCAAAATTTTCTTTGCCTAAAACACTTCCTGAAAGCGTAAAACTACCATTGTTAGGATTTGGATAAAGTGATATTTCATTGGTGTTGTGCGCTGGATTGTTTAGTGTTCCTATACTGAATTTAGCAAGATAAGCATTGTCATGTGTACTACCATAAGGCGGAATAAAATAATTAAAATTAGGATAAGCTCCATTTAGGGTTGATATTCCGCTTATACTTCTTGTTCCTCCGTATAAATAAAAACTGTTTTCGTAAATTGATGTTAAAATTCCAACTTCCAATTCATAATCCACACCACCATAATAACTACCCCATAAACGATTACCGTTGTGGTCAAAAATATTGATAAACGCATCATCAAAAGAAGTATTACTAATAGTATTGTTTAGTCCATCTGGAGTAGCAATTCCGTTTGAGCTTTTTGTGCTTCCACAAGTAAAAATATAATTATCATTGATGTCTAGAACATCGAGAATTCCTATGCCAGTGTCATATCCTTCGCCTCCAAAATAGGTTCCCCATTCTCTATTGCCTTCGGTATCAAATTGAGCAATAAAATAGTCATTAGTTCCTAATTTGTTTTCTCTAAAAGTTCCTGAAGTAGCGATATTAATATTACTTGAAGTGAAACCAGAAATTAAAACTTTGTTGTTAGTGGTTACTTTTACACTCCATATATTTTCAGTTGAAACACCACTTCCATAATAAGTACTCCAAAGACGTTCCCCAGCTGTATTAAATTTTGACAAATACATTCCTGAATTAAATCCAGATAAAAAAGCGACTTCGGTGGCATAATAGTTATTTGAATTAGTGGCTCTGCCTGTTACATAAAACTCGTTGTTTTTAGTAGTAATACTGCTAATTTGTGTAACGCCGTAATAAGTACTCCATTGTAATTCTCCTTCTGGATTTAGTTTAAGTATGTATGCATTTGGTTGGAAATTATTACCAGTATATTGATATATAAAATTGCTGTCAAATGCATCTTCACCTCCAAATAGTTCTGTTAAATGTGTAGTTCCAGTAACATAAACATTTCCTGAGCTATCTGTTTCCAAATATGTTGCATTTGGAAGATAAGTTCCCCAAAGCTTTTGTCCATTAACATCAAACTTTATTATAAATCCAGTCATTTTAGAGAATACATCAGTTCCAAATTCATCTTGATTTGGAAATAACGCATTTTCAGAAGCAATTAAGTTTGAATTATGAGCACTATCTCCACACAAATAGAAACCTAGTCCATTAGGAGGAAATGCTATATCCATAACTACTCCAGGAAAAAAAGTACTCCACAAGACATTGCCTTGTGGAGATAGTTTAAATACAAAGGAAGTAAACGCACTATTTTCTTCATGAAAAGAATCAAATGCATCTTCAGTAATGAAACTATTCATATAATCTACAATGTCATGATTATAGGGATAATGAATAACTGCAAATCCAAATAAATTACCAAACTTATCTTCTTTTAATCCGTACATTCTGCTGGTTTCTGGAGCGTAATAAGAACCCCATAAACGTTGAACATCTAGGTTTTGTGCGGGTAATTCCTTTGACCAAATAAATAACAAAAAAAAAGTTATTTTTATGAATTTCATTTTAATAAAATTTAGAATAAGTAATTGTTTTAGAGATAATTAAATCATTCAAATATAAGAAAAAATTATACAAATTGACTTTCTGTAAATAGAGCAATAATGAGATTTGTGATTTTTCGATAAAAAAAGTCCCGAAATTTTCGGGACTTTTAGGTTATTCAACGATTAACTTCTTAGTCAATTTTACTTTATTCTCAGATACTATTTCTACTAAATATATTCCTTTAGCAAAATTAGAAACTGGAATTGTAGTTTGAGTTTCAAATGATTTTGTTTGTTGGAATATTCTTTTTCCACTGATTTCATAAATTGATATTTCGCCAATAGTTTCTGTTCCAGAATTGTGAATGGTAAAACTTTCTTTGGCTGGATTTGGATACAAACTAATTGTTGTTTGGCTAAATTCCGTATTGCCTAATAATTGAACAAATTCGGTGTTGAAAGTATTGGTTATAATCGCTGGATTGTAATCGAAATAAATTTCGGCAGTATTTGGAATAATATCGCCAACGGCAAAACCTGGTTTTGGTTTTATTTTGAATTGAACATAACCATTGCTTCCAACTTCATCAACAATTTCTGGTGGAAGATTGATTTGGTCAAATTTCCAAACTAAGTTTTGGTCAGTTCTGGTTAATGTATAATTATGACTTGCGCTAATCATTCTTATGCTAGTTTCGTCTAATTGATTGTTTAAATCATCTACAAGTCTAACAAATTGTGCGTTTGCCGTTCCAGTGTTTTGAAAACGAATGGTGTAGAATAAATAATCATTACTGTCAAAATCACTGATTTCAATTTTGCCACCATGCGCTTCCATTTTATCATTTGGATCATAAGAACCAACAATAACCTGTGAAAAATTAAAGCTGTTATTGGCAGGATTTACATCACCAGAATTTGTAGAACTAGCTGTATTGGCAACTATTTGTCCTAATGTAACGGTTGGAATAGTTGGAACAGTAAAACTGGTAATAATAACGCGACTTTCGCCTGGTAATAAATCAGTATAGTTATAAGTAAATCCATTGGTTGTTGGTGTTGTGCCAGTTTGCGTAATGTTTGTTAGCATTAAAATACTGTCATACGTATAGTTTAATGTTCCCGAAACTGGAGTAATTCCGTTGTTTTTATAAGTAATGACATTGTTATAACTAAATCCTGGAACAGGACTTTGAAACGATGTTATTGTTACTTCTACATCGCTGTAAGGTTGCGTATTGGTTATTGGAAAATAATAAATATTATTTCCTCCAGCAACATGAACTATATTAGAAAACGAGGTTGAAGTCGAAAAATAAGACGCTAATTCAGGATAAATAGCATAGGTAAAATCATAACTTGCTGTAACATCTTCTGGGAAAATATATAAAATACCATTTGATGATTGATTTACAATTTCATCAGCACTATCATTTACTACATAATTAAAAGTTCCTTGCGAAAAATTAACTTCGTTAGTGTCTTTTATACCGTTATTATTTGCATCGATAAAAGCAACTAATTGGATGTTATCTTGACATTGATTACCAAAAGCAAAACTTCCACCTTCTATAAATACTGCTGAATCGTATGAACTATCTTGATAATCGCCAACGGCTAATTTTAATGAGTATTGACGATTTGGAATTAGTTGAGCATACGCTGTCATTGGAACCGTTTGTCCTTTGAAGTTGATTGTACTGTTCGAATTATTTACGTTATAACTATCAAAAAAATCAGGATTTACTGAAGTACAACTAGCATTATGTTGATTGTTTCTAATGCTTGTTATCGAAACTGGCGTTGTTGTTCCTGGAATAACAGCAATATTTTGTTTTACATTGGTTACTAAATCGGTTAATATAAATCCAAAAACATCCGAATAAGCACATTGAAATTCGCCATATTCATTGGAAGCAAAGATGAAATTAAATGATAATAAATTGGATGCAGCGGTAAAATTAAATTTAACCGAAGATACATCTACTATATTTCCTAAATGTCCACTTGTTGTTACAATGGCATTCAAATCGCTGTCGCCAAGTTGAGAACAAGTTGATGAATTAGTATTTCCGGTATAAGCACCAGCCGAAGAAAGAACATTTCCTGAACGAATTACCAAACCTTCTTCAAATGGGAAATCACTTTCATTATTGTTGAAATAACCAATACCACAGTTTCCTTGTGATGTTATACTACTTGCTATTCCACATGCATTGCTCAACAAAACATCATTTACCAATTGGGTTGGCGTATAACTTGTTCCTACCGAAACTACTCCGCCACAAATTGCTGTTGTAAAACTAATAGGAATAGTACTCCAAGCCGATTCTACCAAACCACATGTTGCTCTAACATATACATCATAGTCAGTATTACATTGAAGATTGGTCAAAACAAATGGATTTGCATTGGTAATAATTCCCATAGTAGTTTGCAATGGAGGATTGCTTCCCATAGGTAAAATCATAACTTCCCAAAGCGTTTCACCATTTAATGATGTCCAATTTACAGTTGCAGTCATGTTAGTAATATTAGTAACCGCAATGTTTGTTGGCGGAACACAAGTGTTACCAGCACAATCTTCTCCAACAAGTGTTAATGTAGATATTGAACTGCAACTATGCTGAAGATCTATAGCGCTAATAAATAGTACAGTATTGTTTGTTTGTGTTGAATAAGTATAAGAAAGTGGATTAGTATTGTTTTGAGCATCTGTTAAGGTTAAATAGAATCCAATACTTAGTGAGTTTGGTGAAGAAGTTGTTTGTCCCCAAATGTCTTCTGCAATACTCCCTAAATCAAAATGATACATACCATTATCGTTACAAGCAACAGCATCATTAACTATAAATTGAGGTTTTGGCACTACATTTAACAGCATTGAAGCGACACTGATTTCATTAGTAGCTATTTCCTTAATACCAATATAAATCATTTGACTATTAGGATTAATGTTGAAATAACTGTTTGGTTGTGAAAATGAATTTACACCTGATGAAGCATCGAGAAAAGTTTCATAAAAAGCAACAGTATATTCCGATGGACTAGCACCGTTAAGAATTTCTGCGGTTCGTAATGTTAAGTCAAACGCTTCAAAACCATCGTTGTTGTCATCACATAATGAATAATCTGGATATTGGTTTTGAAACTGTGCAAAAAGCGTACTGCTGAATAATAAGAATAAAAAAAGTAGTTGTTTTTTCATAAGTAGTTGCTAATATTTTGTATTCAAATATAATTGATTTTTAAACAATTGCAACCTTGAATGAGAATTTACAGGTTTTGACTGAGAATATAACCACTTGTCCACGCATTTTGGAAATTAAAACCTCCAGTAATGGCGTCAATATTTACAATCTCTCCAGCAAAAAAAAGGGTTGGGAACAATTTACTTTCCATTGTTTTGAAGTTAATTTCTTTTAGGTCAATGCCGCCAGCCGTGACAAATTCTTCTTTGAACGTACTTTTTCCGTTTACTTGAAATTCGCCATTTGTCAATTGATTGGCTAAATCGATGAGTTGTTTTTTTGATACATCAGCCCATTTGGTTTCAGATGAAATCGTAGAAGCTTCAACAAGTTTTTCCCATAATCGATTTGGAAATTCAAACGGCGATTTTTTGGAGACAACTTTTTTAGAATGTTCTAGTTTTAAGTCTTTTAAAATGTCTAAAGTTTCTTCAAATGCTGTATCATTTAACCAATTGACTTGAATAGTAAATTGATATTTTTTTTCGGCTAAAATTTTTGCACCCCAAGCTGAAAGTCGCAAAATTCCTGGACCAGACATTCCCCAATGTGTGATTAACAAAGGTCCAGAAGCTTCTAATTTTGTGTTTTTTACTTTCACATTGGCAAAAGCCGAAATCCCCATTAAGGCTGCAATCCTATTGTCTTTGATATTAAAAGTAAATAATGACGGAACTGGCGAAACAATTGAATGTCCAATTTCTGAAAGCATTTCCCAAATTTTAGGATTACTTCCAGTGGTCATAATTAGTTTTTGGCAAGAGAAAGTTTCGTGATTAGTTTCTACTTTCCAATAATCATTTCCTTGGAAAATAGATTGCACGCTTTGACCAGTTAAGACATCGATTTTTAACCGTTTTACTTCTGATAAAAAACAATCGATTATCGTTTGGGAACTATCGGTAGTAGGAAACATTCTACCATCGTCTTCAATTTTAAGTTCAACACCATGATTAGCAAACCATTCAATCGTATCGCCAGAACAAAATTGGTGAAACGGACCAACGAGTTCTTTTTCACCACGCGGATAATTTTTGGCTAATTCCTTCGGAATAAATTCAGCATGAGTAACATTACATCGTCCGCCGCCAGAAATTCGAACTTTTTCCAGCACTGATTTTCCGCGTTCCAAAATGGCAATTTTTAGTTTAGGATTTTTTTCGGCGATATTAATTGCTGAAAAAAAACCTGCCGCACCACCGCCAACAATAATTATGTCGTATTTTGAATTCATATTCGTTCAGGAAAGTCTGTGATAATACCGTCAATCTGTAATGATTTGACAAAGGTAATATCTTCCGGCTCATTTACTGTCCAAGGGAATATTTTAAATTCTTTTTCTTTCATTTTTTTTACAGTGTCCAATGTCAGCAAATGAAAATACGGATGAATAGCAAAGGCTTTAATAAAAGTAGCAAAGCCAATAGCTAAGCTAATATCAGTTTCGGTTAAAACCCCAAGTTTAATAGTATCGTTTTGAAAGCGTATTTCTTGTAACACATGCCAATCAAAACTAGAAATAATGATTTTATCTACATCAAATGATGATGATTGCAACACATCTAAAACGGGTTGTGTAGCTGCATATACTTTTATTTCAATGTTGATGCTACACTTATTTTGAACTAATGTAAAAACATCTTCAAGCGATGGAACGCCTAATTGCTGAAGTTTTTTTGCAGAAAAATTGGCAACGTTTCCTGTAGCTAAAGTGGTTCTATTAACTGTAGCATCATGGATAACCATTGGCACCAAGTCATTACTGAGGTGAACATCAAGCTCAATCATGTCAACACCCATTTCGATTGCTTTTTCAAAGGAAGCAATGGTATTTTCTGGAGCATGACCTTTTGTGCCACGATGACCAATAGTAAGGACTTGGTTCATTTTAGAATGAATTAAGGCTTTTTTGATTTAAAGACCTAAAGATAGTAAAATTTACAAGCTAGTAACTTAGTTTTTTTCTAATAAAATAATGCTAAACGGACTATCAAGGGCTACTTTTCCATTAGAAACGATTGAAACTTTGCCTGAGTATGTATCTTTTACCTTAGTTCCATCAACAAAAATTTTTCCAACCGATATTTCTTTTGGTCCAACAGGTAAATCCAAACCAACTACTACGGCATCAGTATAATTTTCTTTGGCAAATGAACGAGAGAATACATAAGGTGCAGCCGAAATTTGTTGGTGAACACCAGCTCCAACGGCTGGATGATTGGCTCTAAATTGACCTAACTTTTGGTAATGTAGCAACAGTTCTTTTTTAGAAGTATCTGTTTTTAGTTCTTCCCAATTCATGAATAAACGCAAGGTAGCATCGCCTTGAGCACCCGCAATGTCTAGATTTCTAGCACTTTCATCACCATAATATACTTGAGCAATTCCTGGTGCAAGCAATAGTTTTGTTCCTGCTTCAAAAGTGCGTTCTCTTTTTTTGTCAAAAGGCCAACCATCGTCATGAGAAGTTGTATAATTCATCACAGTATAACCTTTTAAATCATTTTGTAGTATCGAATTGTATTTGCTAAACAGTTCTTCATAAGGAAGTTTGGCTTCGTTTCTAAAATCAAAATTAATTAAACTAGTAAACCCGTTGGCATAATAATCTACTTTCTTATCGCCAAAATCATAAAGCCTTTTGGCACCGATATTATAACCATATACTTCACCTACGGTGAAGAATTTGTTATTATCTAACACCTTTGATGGATTGTTTTTCTTGTATTCATCAAAAGTAGTTTGGCATACCGCTTGAAAATCTTTCCAAATGTTTTCTTGTGTATGTTTTACGGTGTCAGCACGGTAACCATCAATTCCAAAATCGGCAATGTAATCGGCTAACCATTTCATGATGTAGTATTTTGGCGCACGAGGATAACCTGTCTTTTTAAAAAAAGCATCGAGTTCGGCTACTTCTTGTTCATAGCGTCCTTCTTTTTTCCATTTTTCAACTAACATTGGTGGCAAGGCTACGTTTTGGTTACTTTCCGTCAATACATCGGGAAGGTTTTCCACCAATGTACAATTTATATACGTATCATAGGAGTTGTAGGTACATTTTGGCGAAGTTCTCACCCAATCACTAGGGTAAGCAGGATCTAACTCAGTAACTGGACCTGTATGATTGATTACGGCATCAAGCATAATTCTAATACCACGAGCATGAGCTTTGTCCACCAGTTCTTTTAGGTCGGCGCGTGTGCCATAACTTGGGTCAATCGCTGTCCAATCTTTCGTCCAATAGCCATGAAAACCGTAAGTGTTTCCGGTTCCTTCATCTACGCTGCCATGAATTTGTTCTACCACTGGCGTCATCCAAATAGCGTTGATACCCAAAGAGGTGAAATAACCTTCGTCCAGTTTTTGAATGATACCACGAAGGTCGCCACCTTCAAAACCGCGCAACGGACCAGTAGGTTTATCGCGTTTAATGATGTTATCATTCGATGGATTGCCATTCTGGAAGCGGTCAAGTAGTAAAAAATAGACATTGGCACTTTCCCAAACGAAAGGGGTTTTAGTAGTGTTTTTTGAAACAGTCTCTTTAGTGGAATTACAACCAAAAGCGATTGAAAGTAGGAGTAAGGTAGTTATCTTTTTCATATTATAATTTGATTTCAAGGTCATTCGTAAGGTCAAGCGGACAATCCAAAGTAATTTTCAACAAGTTGTTTCCAAAGGTATATTCCGTTGGATTTAATTTTTTATCATTCAGGTTGATGTTGGTTGGTTTTTGGGTAAAACCATGCACTATCAAAGTTACTTTTTTGCTGGTAGCATTGGCATAGGTATGGTCATATTCGACTTTGATGTTTAGCGTGTTGTTTTTGAACTTACTTCTAAAGTCGAATTTCTCGAATTTTTGATTTTCAAAGCTATTGGCAGTTACACCATCATCGTTGTACAGATTTAACTTCGAGTTGGTAGCTTTCTCATCAAAGAAATAATGTACATCAAAGCTGTTGAGGTTGTATTGGGTAGTGTTTTGAATGATTTTGCTCATCGGGATGAAGCTTCCACCACGAACAAAAGTTGGGATATTCTCTTTGTTGGTTGCTACGGTTTGGGTTGTTCCCGCTTCGTATTTTTTACCAGAGTAAAAGTCATACCAATTACTCGATTTAGGGAAATAGACCTCTTTTTGGGTTTGACCACGTTGAGTTATTGGGTAAATCAAGAAGTCATTACCCCAAAAATAGCCATCCGATTTGCCTAATAAAGCAGTATTCTGTGGTTCTTCAAAAAATAATGGACGCATTAAAGGCGTTCCTTTTGTAGTATTTTCGAAAGCCAAATTGTAGTTATAAGGCAGCAATTGATAACGGAGTTCGACGGCTTTCTTGGCTACTTCCTTAGTGTCAACATCTTTGTAAGCAACTTCAGAAGCTACGTCTTCTTGCGCATGTGGACGGAAAATTGGGTTGAAAACACCATACTGCAACCATCTTAGATACAATTCATTATCAAAGTAATCGCCAGCAAATCCTCCCAAATCAGAATGCATATAGGCTAAACCTTGCATACCCATTTGAAGGGCAATTTCCATTTGGGATTGTAAACCACCCCAACTTCTTGAAACATCTCCAGACCAAGGTATCATTCCAAACCGTTGTGAACCAGAATATCCAGAACGCATTAAAATGAATGGACGTTGGGTTGCGAATTCTTTTTTATAACCATCGGCAATGAGTTTTGCCCAATTGTGTCCATAGATATTGTGTACTTCATCTGCTGTTCCTTTTGCGGTATTAGCAAAGCTAGGAAACACTTCAGGTTCGCCTAAATCGCCCCAAACACCGGCAACACCTTGATTAATTAGTCGTTTGTAAACATTCCAAAACCATGCAGAACCTTCCGGCTTGAATACATCAACAATTCCAGTATTCCCGAAATAGAAATCCCATGTTGCTGGTTTTCCATCTTTAAGCGTTGCTAGTACCTTTTTGTCTACCGTTTCCTGCCATTTAGACGATGTAGTAAGAATGAATGGTTCTGTAATTAAAACGGTTTTGACACCTTTGGCATTCAAATCTGCAATCATTTTTTCAGGATTAGGGAAATTATCTTTGTCCCAATCGAGATTTCCCATCGTGCCTTGAACGGTTTTTCCAAACCAATATAAATCAAGAATTATAGCATCGACTGGAATGTTACTGTCTTGAAATTTTTTAATAGTTTTTTCAACTTCTTCTTGCGTATGATATCCAAATCGAGAGGAGAAATTACCAAAAGCCCAACGTGGTGGAAGAGGTTGTTTTCCGGTTAAGTCAGTATAGTTTTGGACTAAATCTTCCCAAGAATTGCCTACTACTACTTGATAGGTTTTTCTTCCTGAGATAGTTTCATACTCTAAAGTGTTGTTCTTTTGACTATCCAAATCGAGATAACCAATAGCAGCATTATCAAAATGAACGGCATATAATTTTGAAGACAACACCACAGGAATACAGAAATTCATTAGTTCGGCACGAGTTTCATAACCATATTGTGCTCTGTTATAAAGTGCTAAACGGTTGCCGCGTCTATTCATGCCCAAAGCACGCGAACCGCCACCATAAAGTACTTCATCTGGAGTAATATTAAATTGTAAGACTTCGGTAGAGTCGTAAACAATGTTTCCTTTTACGTTTTCTAACGGAATGTGTTTGCGTTTTGTATATCCTGATTTTTCTGAAAGGATTGCTGCACCTTTGTGTTTGTATATAATTTGAAACGGATTTTTAATCACTTCTACTGCCAAGTCGTTAAAAGCGAAAGTGTTGCTATTGGCATCTTTCGAAATTTTCCAATTTGGATTTTTATTTTCGTTCAATACGACAAGGTCAGATGCTGGGTTGTACTTTTCTCCATTGGGAATAAAAGTTGTTTCAATGATTTTATCCGAGAGAAAACGAATTTGATACGAACCGTCGCTTACTTTTATTTTACAAAAGGTTTTGTCAGTTGTGATGGAAATAAATTTTCTATTTGCGTTTTGGGCAAAAGCAGTTGATGTAATTAAAAAGATAAAAAGTAGTTTCTTCATGGTTTGGGTTTACTTTAATTCTAAAATTAAGGCAGATTTTCCTTCGATGGTGATGTCATTTTTTAAATCAAAAGAAGTGTTTCCTAAAGCATCTTTTCCAGATTTATAGTTTTTGATATTTTCTAAGAAACGATTGGTTTTGAGGGTTTGTTTTTCGGGATTGTTGTTGATGATAACCATTACCGTTTCTTTTTCATCATAACGGAAATAAACATAAACGTTATTTTCTGGAATGTAATGAGTTGTCTTTCCTGCATGAATAACCGATTTGTTTTTTCTCCAATTTAATAGTTTTGACGTAAAATCGAAGTATTGTTTCTGAACTTCGGTTCTTCCAGAAGCTGTGAAGGCGTTGTTTTTGTCGCCATTCCATCCACCAGGAAAATCTTGACGAATATCAGCATCGCCTTTATCTTTGTTTCCTGCCATACCAATTTCGGAACCATAATAAATCTGAGGAATTCCACGAACCGTTGCTAACAAAGTCATAGCCAATTGGTATTTTTTGAAATCGGGATACAAATGATTGAAACGTTGCGTATCGTGATTTTCAATAAAAGTCAAAATATTGTCAATGTTTGGATACAAGAAATCGTTAGTAAAATTTTGATATACTTTGATGATTCCTTTGTCCCAAGTAGCTTGGTCTTCATTGAAAGTGGAACTTATCGCTTCGTGCAACGTAAAATCCATCACCGAAGGCAAATAGGAATTAAAGTTTTGAATAGCGCCAATTTTACTGTCTTTTTGCCAATAAGCCATTTGCGCTTGGTCGTTCATCCAAACTTCGCCAACAATGTTAAAATGTGGATATTCGTCTGTGATTGCTTTTGTCCATTTGGCAATTCCTTCTTTGTCATTATACGAATAAGTATCTACTCGGAAACCATCTAAATCTGCATATTCAATCCACCAAATAGCGTTTTGAGTAAGATAATTTAAAACCAATGGATTGGATTGATTTAAATCGGGCATTGATTTTACGAACCAACCATCCATACAATGTGCTGCATCTCGTTTTGAAGCATTTACATCAAATTGGGTTGTCATTCTGTAGTTGGAATTGGTAAATTCTGGAAATTGGTGAATCCAATCGCGTGTTGGCAAATCGTTTATCATCCAATGTTTCCAACCCCAATGATTGGTCACATAATCCATGATATTTTTCATGCCTTTTTTGTGTAATTCTTGGCTCATTCGAAGATAATCTTCGTTAGTTCCATATCTTGGATCGATTTTATACACATCAGATTGTCCATAGGTGTGATAGGAATAACGTTCGTCATTGTCTTCGCAAAGTGGTGTTGACCAAATGGCTGTTGCGCCAAGTTCATGAATATAATTGATGTTTTTGATTATTCCTTCTATGTCGCCACCATGTCTTCCGCCAGGCAAATCGCGATTGTATTTTTCGGTTACGGATGGATGACTGTCGTTGTTTGGATTTCCATTAGCAAATCTATCTGGCATTAAAAGATACATTACGTCAGAACTGTTGTAACTTTCGCGAAAGCGTGAATTTTCTTTGCGTTGTTTGAGTTCGTAGTTTTTGGTAAATGATTTTTTGCCGTTTTTGAAAGTGAAAACGATGTTTTGAGCACTTACATTTTTAGTATCAACAGTAACGAAAACGTAGTTTGGATTTTCGGTTTTTTGTATTCCTTTGATGATAATTCCATTGGAAACCGATACTTCGTTTTGCGCAATATTTTTTCCGTAGAACATAATTTGAACATCGGAAAGGTTCATGTCACTCCACCAAAAAGGTGGTTCAACTTTGTCAATTTGAGCGAAAGTTGAAATTGAAAACAGAAGTAAAAGAAGTGCTTTTTTCATTTTATAAATAATTAAAAAACCCTGTCAGAGTTTTAAACTCTGACAGGGTTAGTGTTAGGTTAATTTATACTGTCACTAAACTATTCGGTTCAACCAAAATTTCTTTTCCGTTTACGAAAACTGAAATTGCTGTTTCGCCTTCTAAAGTGAAATTGGTTTCGTTTTGATGAACGGCAACTTTCAAAATTTGATTTCTAAAATTGATTTTAAACGAATAACCATTCCATTCTTTTGGAATTCGTGGTTCAAAATGTAATGCATTATTTTTTACACGCATTCCACCAAAACCTTCTACAATACTCATCCAAGTTCCAGCCATTGAAGTGATGTGTAAACCTTCTTCTACTTCTTTGTTGTAATCGTCTAAATCCAAACGAGAAGTTCTTAAATAGAATGTATAGGCTTGTTCCATTCTGCCTAAAACAGCAGCTTGAATGGAGTGAACACAAGGCGAAAGCGAACTTTCATGAACAGTAAATGGTTCGTAGAAATCGAAATGTTTTTCTAATTGTTCTTTGCTGAAATGATCTTCAAAGAAATAGAAACCTTGCAATGTGTCGGCTTGCTTGATATAAGGCGAACGAAGAATTCTATCCCAAGACCATTTTTGATTTATTGGTCGTTGTGATTTATCTAAATCGTGAACTTTTACTAATTCTTTATCTAAAAAACCATCTTGTTGAAGGTAAACATCATGTTCTTCCGAATAAGGAAAATACATTTTGTCAGCTACTTTTTTCCAATGTGCAATTTCGGCATCATCAAGATTAACTTTGCTCATTATTCGAGAATAATCGGCTGAATATTCGTTTTGAACTTTGCTGATTTGTTCAATAGTATAATCAATGCACCATTTGGCTAAATAATTGGTGTAGAAATTATTGTTAACGTTGTTTTCGTATTCATTTGGACCAGTTACGCCTAGAATTACATATTGGTTTTTGTAAGTTGAATAAGTTGCTCTTTGGTGCCAAAAACGGGCAATTCCGATAAGAACTTCCAAACCTTTTTCTGGAATATAGCTGTAATCGCCAGTAAATCGGTGATAGTTGAAAATAGCAAAAGCGATGGCACCATTTCTGTGAATTTCTTCAAAAGTGATTTCCCATTCGTTGTGACATTCTTCGCCGTTCATGGTAACCATTGGATATAAAGCAGCACCGTTTGTAAAGCCTAATTTTTCAGCATTTTCAATAGCTTTGTCCAATTGGTTATAACGATAAGCCAAAAGATTTCGAGCAACTTGCTGGTCTTTTGTCGCCATATAAAACGGAATGCAATACGCTTCAGTGTCCCAATAGGTTGAACCACCATATTTTTCGCCAGTAAATCCTTTTGGACCAATATTTAATCGGCTGTCTTTTCCTAAGTAGGTTTGGTTTAACTGGAAAATATTGAAACGAATACCTTGTTGCGCTTTTACATCGCCATCAATAGTAATATCGCTCATTTCCCAGATTTTTGCCCAGGCTTGTTTTTGGCTTTCTACTAAATTTGTAAAACCAATTTTCAAACCTTCGGCAATTACAGTTTGAGCTGCTTTTTGTGTGTTTTCGTGATTCATTGAAACAGTATAACCACCCAATTTTTGGATGGAAGCTGTTTGTCCATTTGCAACAGCAACTTCGTATGTAAATGCTACTTTTTCGTTGGTTTTTTCGATATTTACAGGTAATGCATTCGTATTTTCACCGTTAAGTAAAATAGCGTTTTGCATAAATGTTGTCGCTGTAAAATGGGTTTTGAAAGTTCTTGCCGTAACAAAAGCTTCGTTGTTGTTATGCTGAACGTTCAATGGTTCCCAAAATTTTTCTTCCCAGTTGGCATCTTCGTTGTGAACGCCAGCATCGACATAAGGTTTGAAAACAATTTTGGCATCAGCATTTGGAGTTATTTCATAATTGATAACACCTAATTCATCTATATCTAATGACAGAAAACGCGTTACTTTGACTTTAATCTCTAATCCGTTTTGCATTTTTGCATTGAAAGAACGATAATAAATACCTTCTTTCATATTCAACTCACGTTTAAAATTTGAAACCGATTGACATTTTGCTAAATCTAGATTTTCGCCATTAATTTCTATGTTGATACCAATCCAGTTTGGAGCATTCAACACTTTGGCAAAATATTCTGGATAACCGTTTTTCCACCAACCCACTTTTGTTTTGTCAGGATAATAAATTCCAGCAATATAACTTCCTTGGAATGTTTTTCCAGAATAATGTTCTTCAAAATTAGCGCGTTGTCCCATTGCGCCATTACCAATACTGAATAAACTTTCAGAAGATTTTACTCTTTCGGCATCAAATCCTTCTTCAATAATCGACCAGTTATCTGGTTTGATATAATCTTGGTTCATTTTTATTTTTATTTTAAAGATTTTTGGATGTAAAGATTTAAAGACGTTTGCTCCAAATAATTGTTTTCCTAAATCGCTAATTTTTATTTTTCTGTTGTTTTAATTTATTAATGACTCAATAAAAGAAACATCAATAAACGTGAAATTTTCAAATATATATTTTGCTTCGTGTAATGTTGTTGCTTCACCAATTCCGATACTTGTCATGTTGGCAATATTTGCGGCTTGGATTCCTGCTACCGAATCTTCAAAAACGATTGAATTTTCGTTAGTAACATTAAGTTTTTTTGCGGCTTGCAAGAAAACTTCGGGATCGGGTTTTGCATTAGTAACATCGTTTCCGTCAACAATGGCGTCAAAAAGGTTGATAATTCCGGTTTTTTCAAGAATTGGTCTCGCATTTTTACTTGCTGAACCTAAAGCAATTAATTGATTTTTGTCTTTTAAATAGTGTAAAACAGGTAAAACTCCTGGTAAAATTTCACTTTCATCAATATCTACTAAATAGGATAGATAATCTTCATTTTTTTGGATAAGCCATTTGTTTTTGTCTTCTTGCGAAGCTTGAATTCCTCCAAGTTCAAGGATGATATCAAGCGAACGAACGCGGCTAACTCCTTTTAATTCTTCGTTGTGTTCTGGGGTAAATTCGATGCCAAGTTCCTGCGCTAATTTTTGCCATGCTAAAAAATGATATTTAGCGGTGTCAACAATTACGCCGTCAAGGTCGAATATGAATGCTTTTTTTGACATTATTTTGTGTCTACGTTATCTTTTACTTTAATTACTAAAAATGCTGCGATAAGGAAACTAATTCCGCTCATCACAATAGCATAAATGGCATGGTCGCCATAAACATATTTTACAAGCGGTCCGCCAATTAAGGCATTTACTATTTGTGGAATTACAATGAAAAAATTGAAAATTCCCATGTAAACTCCCATTTTCTTTGGATGAATTGAACCTGCTAAAATTGCATAAGGCATTGCTAAAATACTTGCCCAAGCAAATCCTACTAAAATCATGGAGAAAATTAATGCTTCTTTATTTGGCATGAAATACATAGAAATTAACCCAATTCCACCTAAAACTAAAGAAAGCGCATGTGTTTTTCGTCGCCCAATTTGTTTGGCGATGTAAGGCAATGCAAAAGCAACGATTGCTGAAACTAGGTTGTAAACACCAAAAATAATTCCAACCCAATCACCAGCTGATTGAAATTCGGCACTTTTTGTATCGTCAATACTCAAACCATAAATGTGTTGTGCAATTGCTGGTGTTGAAAAAACCCACATTCCAAAAAGTCCAAACCAAGAGAAAAATTGCACCCAACTCAGTTGACGCATGGTTTCGGGCATTTTAGCAAAATCCGAGAAAATATCGGTTAGTTTTGCTTCTTTTTCTTTTTCGCCTAAAGCTTCTTTGTGTAGTTTTTCATCATTGAATTGAGCGAGCTCTTCTGGTGAATATTCTTTGGTTGTGAAAATGGTAATTAAAATCGAACCTACAAGAATTAATGCTCCTATTATAAAAGAATAAATTAGATTTTGAGGAACTGCAGAAGTTTCTGTGGCTAAATTGCTAATACCAAACCATTTATTTAAAACATATGGCAACCATGAACCAACAACTGCTCCAATACCAATTAAAGCGGTTTGAACACTAAAACCAAGCGTATGTTGATCGGCACGAAGATTGTCTCCAACTAAAGCTCTGAAAGGTTCCATTGCAATGTTAAAAGATGCGTCCATAATCATTAACATTCCCGCGCCAACCCATAGAGCAGGCATAAATGCTATGAAAATTTCGGCTTGAGGCATCAGAATTAACCCGATAGAAGCTAATAAAGCTCCAGTAAGAAAATAAGGTTTTCTTCTTCCAAATCTTCCCCAAGTATTATCACTGTAATGTCCAATTATAGGCTGAACAATTAATCCCATTAGTGGAGCAATTATCCAAAACCATGATAATTCATGTACATCGGCACCAAAAATTTGGAGAATTCTACTAGCGTTAGCATTTTGTAGGGCAAAACCCATTTGTATTCCTAAGAAACCGAAACTCATGTTCCAAATTTCCCAGAAACCTAATTTACGCTTTTCCATTATCGTAATTTAATGATTTATAATACGATAAGCTATTGCTTATCAAGCTTTTTTAGTTTCGAAGTAAAGTATAAGCTTGATAATAAGTTGTAAATATACTAAAGATTTTAAATTTGATTTAACTAATTAGATATTTTGATAAATGATAGTTTACGAAAACGTTTTTTGTTGATAAAATCAGCTTTTTGTTGACTCTCTTTCCACTAATTCAGTTTCGATAACTTCGGTTTTGTATTGTTCTTCCTCTTCGTCTTCCGATTCTAATCGGTCGATTAGCATTTTGGCAGCTTTTCCGCCCATTTTTATGCCGTTTTGACTAACGGTTGTAATGCTTGGAGTGGAATATTTAGAGATAATTCCATCGGTGAAACCTATTATTGAAATGTCTTCAGGAATTCTTTTTCCTATTTTGTTAGCAATTTTTAGTGCGGTAACAGCAAAAAGTTCGTTAACAGCAAAGATGGCTTCGATTTCGTTGTTTAAGAGTAGTTCTTCTATATAATTGTCAAAATCTTCGGTGTCTTCGATTTTTAGAATAAGATTTTCGTTAACATCAATGTCATTGCTTTTTAATGCTTTTTTATAGCCATCAGTTCTTAGTTTTCCAACGCTAACGTAGTCTATAGTTGTGATTAGGGCTATTTTTTTTAGTCCTTTATCGATTAAAAACTGTGTTGCGTTATAAGCGGCATGAACGTCGTCAATAATGATTTTGTCACATAAAATTTCATTCGTAACTCGATCAAACATGACTACTGGCATTCCTTGATTGATGACTTCGGTAATATGATGAAAATCTTTTTTTTGCTGTGTTTCTTTGGATAAAGACATGATAAAACCATCAATACTTCCGCTAGCGAGCATTTCCATATTGATGACTTCTTTATCAAATGATTCGTCCGAAAGACAGACCAAAACATTGTATCCGTTTTCATTAGCAACATGTTCAACTCCGCTAATTACGGTGGCAAAAAAATGATGGATGATTTCGGGAATAATGATGCAGATTGTTTTTGTTTTTTTATTTTTAAGACTTAAAGCAATGTTATTTGGCTTATAGTTGTACAATTTTGCAAAAGCTTGTACTTTTTGTCGTGTGTCTTCGCTAATTTCCAAACTGTTTCTTAATGATTTTGAAACAGTAGAGATTGAAACATCCAATTCTTTTGCAATTTGTTTTAGTGTTACTTTTCTCTTCATTTTTTTTGTTTACTAATGATTTGTCAATAAAGATATATTTTTTTTTCACAAACGTCAATTTTCTTATCAAAAATCTGCTATAACTAAAAAGTTTTCAACACGAAAACGTTTTCGAAACACAATTAACAGATGTTCATTTTTTAAAACCCTTTTTTTACATAAATTTAACAATTCGAAGCTAAAAGTATAAGCACAAAAACAAATTTTAACCTAAACAAAATGTATGAAAACAATTTACAAAAAGTTGTTATTTTTATTCCTGATTTTGCCGTTTAGTGCATTTGCACAAACATTGAGCGGAGTTGTTTTGGATGCAGCATCCAATCAACCATTACCAGGAGTAAATGTAATAGTCAAAGGTGCTAACAAAAGCACAACAACTGATTTTGATGGAAAGTTTCAATTGGGTGGTCTTAATAATGGAGACTTAGTTCAGTTCTCTTTTATAGGATACACTGCTCAAGAAGTAAAATATTCTGGTCAAAAATCACTATCAATTTCTTTAGTAGAAGAAGCTAATCAATTACAAGAAGTTGTAGTTCAGGTTGGTTATGGTTCTGTTAGGAAAAAAGACGCAACGGGATCAGCAACTGTAATTACCACCAAAGATTTTAATAAAGGAGCTAATGTAACTACAGAAAATTTATTACAAGGTAGAGTTGCGGGTGTTACCGTTAATACTAGTGGCGCTCCAGGTTCGGGATCCGAAATTAGAATTAGAGGTGGATCATCTTTATTTGCAAGTAATGATCCGTTAATTGTTATTGATGGATTGCCAATTGAAAATGCAACTACAACGGGTTCTACATCGTTTTTAGCATCATTAAACCCAAGTACGATTGAATCGATGACTGTGTTGAAAGATGCTTCTGCAACGGCAATCTATGGTTCAAGAGCTTCTAATGGTGTTATTTTAATTACCACCAAAAAAGGAGGAAAAACACTTGCTGTGGATTATAATTTTCAATATGGTTCAGGAAGACTTGTTGATAAAATTGATGTGTTTTCAGCAAACGAATATAGAGATATTATTCAACAATGGAGACCTGGTGATGTGTCAAGATTAGGAACTGCAAATACCAATTGGCAGGATGAAATTTACAGAAGAACTGATTTAGTTGATCAAAACTTATCGGTAAGAGGAAACTTGTTTGGTGTGATTCCTTCAAGATTAACAATTGGAAATACGTATCAAGAAGGTTTAAGATTGACTAATAAATTCAACAGAAGTACCGCTGGAGTTGCTTTAAATCCATCATTTTTGAATGATCATTTGAAATTCAAATTAAATGCTAATTATTCTAATGAGAAAAACAGATTTGCAGATGGTGTTGAAGGTGCTGCTTTAGCATTTGATCCTACGCAACCAGTATATGATGCTAATTCGGTTTATGGAGGTTTTTTTGAATACTATAATCCATCAAATAATGAGTTAACTCCTCAGACACCAAGAAATCCAGTAGCTCAATTGATGCAAACGTATGATACAGGTGTAAGCAATAGATTTTTTGGAAATTTTGAAATGGATTATAAATTTCATTTCTTGCCAGAATTAAGAGCAGTTGTAAACCTAGGTTTTGATGAAACAAATGGTGAAAGATCAAGACGAGCAGGATTAGATGTAGCTTCATCCGGTTCAAATAATAATATTCCTTACGGTACGAACGAATATACTGAGGAGTATAGAAAAAATAAATTATTAGATTTTTATTTTAACTATAATAAGACATTTAATGAATTGGTTTTTGATGCTACGGCGGGTTATTCATATCAAAAATGGGATACAGATAAGTACTCTACAGGTAATGTAAATGATCCAAATTTACCAACAGGCCTAACAGGATTTCCAACGTTTAGAGTGCCGTTTGACACTGTTTTAATTGGTTTCTTTGGAAGAACAAATTTTAATTATAAAGATAAGTACTTGTTAACATTAACTTATAGAAGAGATGGCTCTTCAAAGTTTGTGACTAATACACGTTGGGGGAATTTTCCTGCAGCAGCTTTTGCATGGAAGGTAAATCAAGATTTTTTCAAAGATAGTAACTTAGTTAGTGATTTAAAATTAAGGTTAGGTTGGGGTGTTACAGGTCAACAAAATATTGGAAACGAAAATGACTATTTACAACAATATAATATTGGAAGTGGAAGTTCTCAATATTACTTCGGAGAAGTTCCTTATCCAATTGCTGTATCAGCAAGATTAAGTGATAAATTGAAATGGGAAGAGACTACAACCTATAACGCAGGAATAGATTTTGGACTATTCAATAACAGATTAACAGGAGCTTTAGATGTTTTCTATAAAGAATCTAATGATTTATTAGCTGATGTAGAAACCGCAGATGGTTCAAACTTTTCTAATCGTTCATGGCAAAATATAGGAAGCTTTACCACAAAAGGTATCGAGCTATCATTAAATGCAGAAGTTATCAAAAGAGATAACCTTAGCTGGAATGTAAATTTTAATGCCACTACTTATCAGCGTGAAATTACAAAATTAAATGCTGCTTACATAAGAACAGGAGATAACGTTGTAGGAACAGGAACACAAGCACAAGCTCATTTTGTGGGTTATACTCCAAATTCTTTCTTGTTGTATAAACAATTGTATGACAATGCAGGTACTCCGATAGAAGGTGCTTTTGCAGACTTAAATGGAGATAATGTAATAAACTCCGAAGACAAATACATTTACCGTAATCCAGATCCAAAATTAATTTTAGGTTTTGCTTCTAACTTTAACTATGGAAACTTTGATTTTTATTTTAATCTAAGAGCTAATTTAGGAAATAGAGTGTTCAATGTGGTAAATGCTAGTAAAGCACAATATAATTTGTTGAATACAGGTGGAACAATTGGAAATATTCCATCATCGGTATTAGAGACAGGAATTGTAAATCAAAATAGTAATAATGCATTATCTGATATGTATGTTGAAAATGCATCATTCCTAAGAATGGATAATATTACTTTGGGTTATACATTCCCTAAATGGTTGGATGGAAAAGCTTCATTAAGATTATATACAGGAGTACAAAATGCTTTTGTAATAACCGACTATTCGGGATTAGATCCTGAAGTTACAGGAGGGTTTGATAACACTATCTATCCAAGACAAAGAAGTTTCTTATTTGGAGCTAACGTTAAATTTTAAAAAATTGAATATGAAAAATTTTAAAATATTTTATCTACTAATAGCATTAAGTACAATTATATCGTGTACTGATGATTTAAATGTAGTGTCAGAAGATCCAAGAACAACTACACCAGAAGCTTTGTTTTCTTCATTTGCAGGATATAAACAAGCATTGGCAGGTGTTTATGGAAATTTGTCACTAACTGGAACTGGAGATGCGGGTAGTTCTTTTTTACAAGGAATTGATGCAGGAACTAGCCAGTTTGGAAGAACTTTATGGTATTTACAAAATCTTACAGCAGATGAAGTTGTTTGGACTTATGAAAATGATGAAGGAGTTGCTGAATTACAAAGAAATACTTGGACAGCAAATAATCCAGTAATTCTAGGTTTTTTTAGTAGAACAATGGCTGAAGTAGCTTTTGCTAACGACTTTTTAAGACAATCAACACCTGAATTGTTGGCTTCAAGAGGAATTACAAATGCAAATGAAGTAGCCGAAATAAATGTATTTCGAGGAGAAGTAAGGGTGTTAAGAGCATTGGCTTACTATTATATGATGGATGTTTTTGGAAAAGCACCTTTTATAACAGAAAGCAATCCAATTGGTTTCAAAGGGCCAGAATATAACCGTGAGCAATTATTTAACTTTATTGAAAGCGAATTAACAGAAGTTTTACCAACATTAAAAGACGCAAATACCAATGAATATGGTAGATTAGATAAAGCAGTAGCGCAAATGATTTTGGCAAAAGTATATTTGAACGCCGAAGTATATATTGGAACAGCAAAATATACAGAATGTATGACTCAGTGTCAAAGTGTAATGGCTGGAGGTTATACGTTAAATACTAATTACTTAAACAATTTCAAAGCGGATAATCATACTTCTAATGAAATGATTTTCACGTTACAAGCAGATGGTGTAAGAACTCAAAATTATGGAGCAACAACAGTAATCATCAATGGACAAGTAGGATCATTTGAAGGAAATGGTTCAGAATTTGGTGTTGGTGGTTGGGGCGGAGCTCTTAGATTAAGAAAACAATTAGTTCAAAAATTTGACGGCGGATCTTTTTCTAACGATGTTAGAAATACAATTACTGATAATAATGGTTCAAGACCAATTGATATAGCAGTGCTTACAAATGCTGGTCAAGGACATATTCTTCACAAGTTTTCAAATAAAACTTCTGCTGGTGTAGCTGGTCCTAATTCTACTTTTGTTGATACTGATTTCCCATTGTTCAGATTAGCAGATGTTTACTTAATGTATGCTGAAGCTCAAATGAGGAAAGATGGGGCAACTAATGGTAGTAATGTAAAAAATGCAAACACTACATCAATTGGATACATAAACGATTTAAGAGTTAGAGCAAATAATGGATCAACTAGTGCAAATGTTGGAGCTGGAGATGTTGATTTACAATTTATTATTGACGAAAGAGCAAGAGAATTACATTGGGAAGGTCATAGAAGACAAGATTTAATTCGATTTGGACAATTTACAGGAGGAAATTACAATTGGGCTTGGAAAGGAAATATTCAAAACGGAACTTCTATCTCTGATAACTTGAAAGTATTCCCAATTCCTTCAAATTCAATTGTTGCGAATCCAAATTTAACTCAAAATCAAGGATATTAAACAATAACTAAATGTTAAAAAACATGAAAAATATTTCAAAACTAGTATTAGTTCTTTTTGGACTAATGACCATATCATGTTCTGATGATATTCAAGATATTGAGCAGGTAACACCAGCAACAGGAATTAATTTAATTAACCCAACGTCAAGCTTCAATATGGTGTTGGACGGTAGTAAATTAAATCAAGTGGCAACATCATTTGTTTGGGCTGATACAAATAATTCAGGAGATTCTTCTATTTCTTATACGGTTGAAGCTGCATTAGGTGGTACTGAGTTTGCTGCTCCAGTTGCATTAGGGACAACTACTGATTTGTTCTTAAATGTTACTATCGGAAATTTAGATACAGCTGCAAAAGCTATAGGTATTCAACCGCTAACCGAAGGCGTAGTTGATATTCGAGTAAAGTCTGTAAATGGAACCTCAAATGTTGCAACGATAAAAGTTACTCCTTATCAACCTAATTGGGGTATTATTGGTAGCGCAACTGCCTTTGGATGGGATAATAGTACTGATATGGTTTATAATCCTATGACAGGTAAATACTCAATTTCTGTTTATTTAAATTCAGGAGAGTTTAAATTTAGACTAGACAATAGTTGGGCTGTAAATTATGGAGACGATGGTAATAATCTATCTTTAGAATCAGGTGGAGCAAATATTGCTGTATCAGCAGGAAACTACACTATTGTTCTAGATATTGATAATCTGTCTTACACCATTACTCCAATTGTTGATGCATGGGGAATTATTGGTAGTGCAACACCAACAGGATGGGATAACGATACTTTGCTAGATTTCGATTCTACTACAAACACTTATTCAATGATAATTGATTTAGTACCAGGAGAATTTAAGTTTAGATTAAACCACGATTGGGGTACTAACTATGGTGATAATGGAAATAACTTGTCGCTAGATAATAATGGTGCAAATATTCCTGTTACAGAAGGTGGTACTTATTTTATAACTGCTGATTTTAATGGTTTAACATATACCATAACTAAACTTTAATACAAAATATTAAATTATGAAAATATTTAGAATTTTAATGGTAAGTATCGGTCTATTTGTGCTTTCTTGTACAGATGATGTTGCTGATACAGAAAGAGATGCAGTTGAAACAAATACTGCTCCTGTCTTGAGAACACCAAATAATGATTTTGCTATGGTTTTATCGCTTGCAAATGCAAATGATTTTGCTACTGCATTTGTATGGGATTATGCTGCTTATGACGGTACACCAACAGTTATTAACTATAGTGTAGAATTTGATGCTGCTGGTACTAGTTTCGCATCACCAACAGTAGTTGCAACTTCAACAGAGAAATTTAAAGAATTCAAAGTAAGTGAGTTAAATCAAGCGGCATTAGATGCTGGTTTTCCTCCATTTGAAGAAAGCAGTATTGATGTTAGAATTAAATCTACAGTTGGAACAACTGGAGTTGGAGTTCCTCAGTATTCTAATCATTTCACTATCAAGTTAACTCCTTATCCAGCTTGGCCTAATTGGGGAATTATTGGTAGTGCAACACCAACAGGATGGGATTCTGATACTAACTTGGATTATGATTTAAGTACTAAAACATACTTTATTACAATGGATTTAGTTGTTGGCGCTTTCAAATTCAGATTAGATGATAGTTGGAGTACAAATTATGGTGATGATGGAAATAATCTTTCTTTAGAAGCTGGAGGAGCAGATATCCCGGTAACAGTTGCAGGTACTTATTTAATAAAAGTAAATTTTGGAACCGAAGAAGCAGGTGGAATTCCAGCCAAGAGTTATACTATAACTTTGCAGTAAAATAGAATACTTGGAGTTGTTATAAAATTTGATGACACTTTTTAGAGATATTATTACCAAATAATTGTTTTAATATCTGATATAAGTGATAGTATATGTTTAATTATACATAGCAAAACTTTACGTCAAATTTTATAGCAACTCCTTTTTTACATTAAAAAAAACAAAAATGAAAAAAATCTTACTTTATTTGTTGGTTTTCCCTTTGTTGTTATTCGCACAGCAACAAACGGCAACCTATTCAATTAATCCAACTCCAACATTTGAAGGAACAGACGCTTTGACTGTAACAATAAATGGTTCTTCAATAAACGAATCAACTTGGGGAGTTACAAATAATCAGCTATATGCTTGGGTTTGGGCATTAAATAGTGCTAATGCAAATATTTCATACAGTGGAAATGGAGCTTGGGAAAATTCAGATGCCAGTAAATTAATGATATACAATTCGGTAAATGACACTTATTCATTTACGTATAATCCAAATGTATTTGGTTTTTTTGGAACTACAGAAGTCGCAAAAGTTGGACTTTTAATTAAGGCAAAAAACGGGACAGGAGATAAAAAATCACAAGACATAGTTCTAAATGTAGGTTCATTTCAGGTTACACTTTTAAATAGTATTGTGGCTGGAGGAACACAACTTTTTGCAACAAATTATTCTATTGCTGCGCGCCATAATGGTAGCGCATCAAATTATGTTTTAAAAAGAAATGGAGTAACTATTAATACTCAAAATAATTTGGCTGCAAGTTCTGGTCCACCAAGTTATACTTTTACAGATACTGCTACAGAAAACATAAATAATTATACTTTAGAGGTTACTCAAAATGGAGTTACTAAAACATTTAATTTTTCGGCATTAAAAACATTAACACCAGTTAGTGAAGCATTGCCGTCTGGTATGGTTGATGGTGTAAATTACCATTCTGGCGATGCAACAAAAGCAACATTGGTGTTAAATGCGCCTTTAAAAGACTTTGTATACGTTGCAGGAAGTTTCAATAATTGGCAACCTACTGTAAGTCATGTGATGAAAAAAGATCCTACTACGGGAAAATTTTGGTTAGAAGTAACTGGTTTAACACCAGGAAATTATGAAACATTCCAATATTGGGTTTGCGATAACACAAGTGTACCAACAAACTCTCCTAAAATAGTAAAAACAGCTGATCCATTTTCAACTCTAGTATTGTCTCCTTTTGATGATCCAGAAATTATTTCACTTGGAGTTTTTCCTGGATTACCTGCTTATCCTGCTGGACAAGAAAGAGAAGTAAGTGTTATTCAAACTGGACCAAACGCTTACTATAATTACAATTGGAGTACAGCAACTACAAATTTTGTAAAACCAAATATTAAAGATCTTGTGATTTATGAAGTTTTGGTAAGAGATTTTGATGCTAATAGAACTTACCAAAATTTAATTGATCGTATAGATTATTTTAAAAACTTGAAAATTAATGCAATCCAACTTATGCCAGTAATGGAGTTTGAAGGAAATGAAAGTTGGGGATATAATACATCTTTCCATTTGGCATTAGATAAAAGATATGGACCGCCAGTAAAATTAAAAGAGTTTATCGATTTGTGTCATCAAAACGGTATAGCTGTTATTTTAGATTTAGCTTTAAATCACGTTTTTGGTCGTTCTCCATTAGTGAGAATGTGGATGCAAGATGCAAATGGTGACGGTTGGGGTGATGCAATTTCAACAACAAATGAAAATCCATACATCAATCAACTTGCAAGACATTCTTATAGCGTAGGAAGTGATTTGAACCACTTCTTTGAACCTAATACCCAAAATACTTCGGGCGTTACTAATACTTGGGGGTCAAATTTAGCCAATACCTATTCCATTAGAACTATTCAACACTGGATTAATGAATATAAAATTGATGGTTACAGATGGGATTTAACTAAAGGGTTTACTAATAGTTGTACAAGTGGAGATGAGGCTTGTACTAATGATTATAAAGTTGATCGAGTTGCTAAATTAAAATGGTACGCCGACAAACAATGGGAAGCAGATAATACTTCATATTGTATTTTTGAGCATTTAGGTAATGGCGGATCATATAATGAGGAAGTAGAATGGGCGAATTATAGAATTGCTGAAGGAAAAGGTATTATGCAATGGCGTAAAATGACCGATCCTTATGCAGATTTGCTAAAAGGAAATGCTACGAATTTATCTGGTGTTGCAGAAAGTACAAATCGATTTATTGGTTATGCCGAAAGTCATGACGAAGAACGTGTCATCTATAAAGCATTAAATGAAGCAGGTCAAACACAAGGTAATCTGGCTAAAGTTTTACAAAGATTACCAGCAATGGGTTCTGTTTTGTTCCTAGTTCCAGGACCAAAAATGATCTGGCATTTTAGTGAATTAGGTTGGGATAAATCACTTTGGACTTGTAATAACGGAAATGTTTCATACTCAAATCCTGACTGTAAACTTGATACCAAACCACAACCTCAATGGGTTGAAAATTGGGTTGGAAATACTGCTAGAGCTAATGTTTATAACCAATGGGCAAAACAAATTGAGTTAAGAATTAATGAAAATGTTTTCGAAAATGGTCAACATGCTTGGAATTTTAGTCAAACTGGTCGACCGAGACTTGATGTTTGGACATCTTCAACGCCTCAATCAAATTTGAGCTATGTTTTTGTGTTGACAAATTTTTCAGATGCAACTTATAATGCTTCTGGAGGTTTTCCATATACTGGTAACTGGGTTAATTTAATGGATAATTCCGTAGTTAATGTTACTAGTACAACTCAAAATGTATCTATTGAGCCTGGAGGTTATAGAATCTTCGGAAATCAACCGGCAACACTAAGCAATCCTGAAAACCAAATAACATCGGTAAAATTATACCCAAATCCTGCTAACAATTATTTTGTTATCGAAGGCGAAATTTCTAAAGCCGAAATTTATTCAGTTACTGGACAATTAGTTAAATCGTTTTACGGTGTAAATACTACTGATTATCAATTTGATATTAACGATTTGACTAAAGGTGTTTATCTAGTGAAAGCATTTGATGCTCAAAACAGAACAAAAACCATGAAGTTAATCAAACAATAAATTTTAGTTTAAGTTAGTTTATAATTAATGTTTTTAAAGCCACGCTGAAAAGTGTGGCTTTCTTGTTTTAAAACTAAAACAAATCTTTTTGAGATATTAATAATTGATGTAGTTTTGTTGCATGAAAAAGCCATCTAAGTCAATAATAATTAGAATTTTAAAATGGATAGGAATTTCAATTTCGTCCATACTTGCACTATTATTTATTTTACCAATACTTTTTCCGGGAAAAATTGCCGAAGAAGTAAAAGCATTTGCCAATAAAAAACTCAATGGAGAACTCGATTTCAAAGAAGCAAATCTGTCTTTTTTTAATCACTTTCCATCATTGACATTAACACTTACTGATTTATCCTTAAAAGGTTCTGCGCCATATAAAAAGGAAACATTACTTTCTGCGGAAGAAGTTGCTTTTGGAATTGACTTATCTTCTCTATTGTTTGACAAAAAAGTCAACATCGATAAAATTTATATTTCTGATGCTTTGATTAACGTTTTGGTAAACGAAAAAGGAGAAGCAAATTATAATGTTTACATTTCCGAAGAAAAAACTACTGTTAAAGATTCATCAGAAACTGCACTACGACTAGAAAAAATCGCTATAGAAAATACTCATTTGGTTTACAACGATAAATCGGCTAAGATTTTAATTGATGCCAAAGGTTTCAATTATGTTGGAAATGGAGATTTAGATAAATCGATTTTTGATTTATATACCAAAGCCAAAATTGAATCCTTTGATTTTACTTATGATGGCGAACAATACTTGAAAAACAAAAAGGTAAATGCTAATTTAATTACTAAAATAAATACCAATTCTTTAGCATTTGTTTTTGAACAAAACAATTTAAAAATCAATAAATTACCAGTTGAATTCAAAGGAAAATTTGACTTTTTGAGCAATGGATATGATATGGATTTCAGCGTAAAATCTGAAGATAGTCATTTGAGCGAATTCTTCTCGGCTTTACCACCACAATATGTTACTTGGCTTGATAAATCTAAGGTTAAAGGAAAAACTGATTTGTCGATGTCATTAAAAGGAAAATATATCGCTTCTCAAAACCTAAAGCCAAATCTTGCCTTCAATATGAAAATCCGTGAAGGATATGTCAATTATAATGAAGCGCCAGTTTCGGCATCTAATATTTTCTTAAATTTTGATACAAAATTGCCTTCGCTTGACACGGAACAGTTAACAGTAAATCTTGATTCCATTTTCTTCAATCTCGACAAAGATTATGTAAAAGCAATCGTAAAAACCAAAGGTTTGACTACGCCAAATGTTGATGCGCGAATTGAAACCAAAGTCAATCTAGCAACATTAAATCGTACTTTTGGACTTCAAAATATGGAATTGCGCGGAACTTTGAATACCAATATTCGAGCACTTGGCGTTTATGACAAAAAGAACAATAAAATTCCAGTAACCGACGGAAAAATAGAGATGAAAAACGGTTACATCAAGACTGATTATTATCCAAATCCAATTCAGAATATCAATGTCGTTGCCAAAGTAATTGATAAAAAAGGTTCGCTTGATGACTTGAAAATTAACATAACGCCAGCATCGTTTGACTTTGAAGGAAAACCAATTTATGTCAATGCTATGGTGGAAGATTTCCAGAACATTAAATACGATATTAAGGCAAAAGGTGAATTGGATTTAGGCAAAATTTACAAAGTCTTTTCACAAAAAGGTCTCGATTTAGATGGTTATATCAACGCTGATGTTTCATTTAAAGGAACGCAAAGCGATGCTATGAACGGCAATTATGCCAAGCTTCAAAACAAAGGAACGCTATTGCTTAGAGATATTAAAACGCATTCAGAATATCTGCCGAAACCATTTATCATTCGTGATGGAACATTTGTTTTCAATCAGGATAAAATGAATTTCAATGAATTCAAAGCAACCTATGGCGAGTCTGATTTTAAAATGAATGGATTTCTGCAAAACGTAATTGATTTTGTGTTGACCGATAAAGCTATTTTAAAAGGAAATTTCAATTTACAATCCGATTTTATTAATGTTGATGAGTTTATGACAAAACAGACAGTTACGATTGATTATCCGCCATTATCTGCGCCAGATGAAGTGAAAACTGAAAGTACAGTAATTGTCATTCCTCCAAATTTTAATTTAGAGTTTAATGCAATTGCTAATAAAGTCAATTTTGAAGACTTGAAATTGGAAAACTTGAAAGGAAAAATGAACATCAATAAAGGTCAATTAACGTTAAAGAATTCGGCTTTTGATTTAATTGGTGCCAATGTAAAAATGGATATCGTTTATGGAAGTCAATCGCCCGAAAAAGCTTTTTTTGACTTCAAAGTAAATGCCAAAGATTTTGATATAAAACGCGCTTACAACGAAGTTAAAATGTTCAGAGAAATAGCTTCTGCTGCCGAAAGCGCCGAAGGAATTGTATCGTTAGATTACAATGTTGCCGGAATTTTAGATGGAAATATGATGCCAATTTATCCATCGTTAACTGGAGGCGGAACACTTTCAGTTAAAAATGTAAAAATGAAAGGGTTTAAAATGTTTGGAACCGTTAGTAAAAAAACAGGAAAAGATGCCATTGCTAATCCTGATTTGAGTAAAGTTGATATCAAAACCAAAATAAAAAACAACATTATTACCATTGAACGATTTAAGTTCAAAGTAGCTGGTTTTCGCCCAAGAATTGAAGGAACAACGAGTTTTGACGGAAAATTAAATATCAAAATGCGATTAGGATTGCCACCATTTGGTTTGTTGGGAATTCCATTAAAAATTACAGGAACGCAAGATAATCCAAAAGTACAACTCGGTAAACAAACAGAAGATTTGGAAGAAACCGAATATGATGGCGAAGTACCAACTCCTTTGCAAAATCAACCAGCTACAGATGGAAAGTAATAACTAGTTAGGTTTAAAACGATTGATTTTACATATTAACCATTAAGAAATTAACCTAATTAAGTGCAGCAATACTTAATGAAACTTAATTTCTTAATGGTTTTTTTTAAAAGGAAATTTAATTTTTGCCAAATAAAAAAGCCCAAACAATTTGTTTGGGCTTTTTTGTGGTACCTCCAGGAATCGAACCAGGGACACATGGATTTTCAGTCCATTGCTCTACCAACTGAGCTAAGGTACCGTTGCTAATGCGGGTGCAAATATAGAACGATTTTTAATTTATCCAAAAGAAATTGTAAAAAAAATCTATTGTAACTTCGCAGTTCTAAATTAAACTATATGCTTTTAGCTATCGATGTTGGAAATACCCGAATTAAAACTGCTGTATTTGAACAGAATACACTTTTGGAAGTTTTTATTTTTCAAAAAGAAAAATTTTCAAAAGAATTGAATTTTATTTTAAATAATTTTCCAAAAATCGATAAAATCACTGTAGCTTCTGTTGGGAGTATTGAAAAAACCGACTTTTTGGCTTTTGAAAATAGAACAAAAATTAGTTTTATATCAAAAGAAAGTGCTTTTCCGTTTTCAAATTTATATGAAACACCAAATACACTTGGAATAGATAGAATGGTTTTGGCAGCTGGAGCAGTTTTAAAATTCCCTAATCAAAGTAGATTAGTGATTGATGCTGGAACTTGTGTAACCTATGATTATATAGATGAAAATGATAACTATCTAGGTGGTGCAATTTCGCCTGGGATTCGACTACGCTATGAATCATTACATCAATTTACTGCAAAATTGCCATTATTGACTAAAACTTCTCCCGAAAATATAATTGGAAATTCTACTAATGAATCAATTCATTCTGGCGTAATTAATGGTTTAGTGAACGAAATTGACGGGTTTATAGATTATTACAAAACCTTAAACGCTAATTTTATCATAATTTTAACTGGTGGTGATGCAGATTTTTTGGCTATACGATTAAAAAATACCATATTTGCCAATCCAAATTTTCTCTTAGAAAGTTTGAACCAAACATTTCAATACAATCAAAAATGATTAAAAAAATTATAGTAAGCTTCGGTTTGCTTTTTTCTCTGTCTTCTAATGCTCAAGAAGGAACTGCTTCGCCATACTCTTTTTATGGGATTGGAGATGTAAAATTTAAAGGAACTGTTGAAAATAGAATGATGGGTGGAGTTTCTGTTTTTTCGGATAGTATCCATCTTAATTTGCAAAATCCAGCTCATTTTGCAAGTTTACAATTAACAACGTTTAGTGTTGGTGGTTCAAGTTTGAATACTACGCTAAAAACAGAAGAAGCAAAAGAAAAAGCACGAAGAGTTACGCTTGATTATTTGGCTGTTGGAATTCCAATGGGAAAATTAGGTGTTGGATTTGGTTTAATTCCATATTCTTCGGTTGGATACAAAATTAATCGTTCAGTTAGAGATGCTGGAGGTAATGTTCTTGAACAAACAGGCTACAATGGTATTGGAGGAATTAACAAAGTGTTTTTGGGAATGGCTTATAAAATTACCAAGAAATTAAATTTTGGAGTTGATGCACAATACAATTTTGGAACAATTGAAACAACAAGTTTTAGAATAGAAACTGGTGTTCAGGATGGAACAATTGAAGAAAATTTTTCTAGAATTAGCGGATTGAATTTTAATGCAGGTTTGGCTTATGAAACTAAAATTAAAAAGAAGTATACTTTATTTGGTTCGTTAGTTTATTCGCCAGAAGCAAATTTGAAATTAGCAAATGAACGAACTATTACAGTTGATGATCAAGTTGATGAACAACCAGTTTCTAATTTGACTTTAAAATTACCATCAAAGATAGCTTTTGGTGCTGGTTTTGGAGAAGTGAAGAAATGGTTGGTTGGTGCTGAACTTACACTGCAACAAAACAGTGATTTGAAAAATAGATTTAGTGACATAAGTGGTGTTGTGTTTGAAAACTCAACACGTTACAGTTTGGGAGGTTATTATATTCCAAATTATAATTCTTTTTCAAGTTATTTTGAAAGAATTACCTATCGCGGAGGTTTGCGATTTGAAAATACAGGTATGGTTATTCAAAATAAAAGCATCGAAGATTTTGCAGTAAACTTTGGTGTTGGTTTGCCATTCGGCGGAACGTTCTCAAATGTTAATATTGGTTTCGAAATTGGAAAAAGAGGAACAAAATATTTCAATTTGATTGAAGAAAACTATTTCAATATCAACATCGGTTTATCGTTTAACGATAAGTGGTTTGTAAAACCTAAATACAACTAAAAAAACATCATCATGAGAGTACTTTTTTTAACTATAGTATTGCTAATACAAGGTATTGGTAATGCTCAAAAAATAGATTGCTCTATACAAATTAATGAGTATCAAGAGTTTTTGTCTGTTAGAAACTTTGCTGATGCAAAATCACCATGGGAATTTGTGGCTAAAAATTGCCCAAAACAAAGCGTTTCAGTTTATACGGATGGAATTCAAATTTATCAATATCAAATAGAAACAGCTTCAACGCCCGAAGATAAAGAGAAAAGTGTTCGTGAATTGATGAAATTATACGACCAATTCTATAAAAATTTTCCCGAAAATGCCCAAGATTTTGAAATCAAAAAAGCAATGGCGTTAGTCGATAACGGGATTGATTCAAAAGATGAAATTTTTGCCCTATTTGAAAACGGATTTGCAAAAGCAGCCGATAAAGTAACCGAAGGAAATACCATTTTCAATTATTTTAAAAGCTATAACGAAAAATTTATAGCTGGCGATAAAAAGATTTCTACCGAAAAATATATCGAAAAATATGCTCAACTAAATCAGTTGTTGAACACCTTGTTAGTTGCTAATGCCAGTAAATCAGACGAATATCAAGCTACTTTAAAATCATTAAAATCTATTTCAAAAGAAGTTATCAATTGTGATAATCTTTCGGAATATTATGAAAAAAATAGCGCAGCAAACGACCAAAATCAACAATGGTTAGAAAGCGGATTGGAATTGTTGAAGCCAAAATGCAGTAACAAACCAATTTTTTTGGCATTAGCTCAAAAAAATTACGATTTAAAAAAATCAGTCAAATCGGCCGAATATTTAGCGATAGCTTCTTTGAAAAATAGAAAATCAGACGATGCTAGAAAATATTATGAAGAATCGGCAACATTAGAGGAAAATCAAATAGAGAAAGCTCAAAAATATTATTACATCGGAACAAGTTTATACAACAACAATCTTCCTAAGATTAAAGAATATCTAAGTAAATCTATAGCAATCGATCCAAAAAATACAAAAGCGTATGTTTTTTTAGCAGAAACTTATGCCAACAGTGCGGAGCGATGTGGGAAAAATGATTTTGAAAAAAAAGCAATTTATTCTTTAGCAGTTCAAACGGCAAAAAAAGTATTGTTTCATGAGCCAAAATCGGCTAGAATTGTGGAAAGTATTGTTGCTAAATACAATGCAAAAGCTTTGGCCAAAGACGAAATCAGCAAAGCGAAATTGACTGGAAAAAGTTATAAAATCGAATGCGATATCAACGAAACCATCGAATTTTCTTCTGCTAAATAATGAAAATCAAGTACAAATACAGCTCGTTTTTTTGCTTTGCATTAGTGTTAGTTCTGTTAACATCATGCGAAAGTAATTTTCGTGAAGTACAAAAAATGGGATTTTCAGAATTCAGTCCTAGTGGCGAAGCTGATTCAATCAATTTAAAATATACCGATTCGGGAAGGATTAAAGCCGTTTTAATCAGTCCAAAAATGCTCGAATTTGGAATGGTGGAATTTCCATTTACCGAATTTCCTAAGGGAATTGATTTGACTTTATTTGATGCCAATGGTAAAAAAACATTTGTAAAAGCCAATTATGCCATTTCTTATAAAGGAACCGATTTGATTGATTTACAAGGAAAAGTAAATATCTATAACGAAACAGGAGAAAAACTCGAAACCGAGCAACTTTATTTCGACCAAAAAAACGAATGGTTTTTTACCCAAAGAAAATTCAAATTTAGTTCTCCAAAAGGTGTTTCCTATGGCGAAGGAATTGATTTTAGCAAAGACTTTAAAAAAGTAAACTCCCAAAAAATATCGGGAGAAGTTAACGAAAGCGAATAACTATGAATTATTTAAAATTTACCCAATATGCCTACTTAATTGCAGGTTTAATTTTTGCCTATGATGCTTTTTCAAAATGGCAATCAGGCGAAGAAAATTATATTCTAAGTGCTGTTTTTGCAGTAATTGGAATATTTATGTTTTTCTTCCGCAGAAACTATGCAAAACGCTTTGACGAGCGCAATAAAAAGCAGTAAACCTTAAATGTTTGCAGAAAATAAAAAAATACAGTAAAAATATAAGCAACTGATTGTTATTATTTCAGAGATAATTGTATTTTCGCAAACTGAATTAAAAAATTAACATAATAGAAATGGCAGTTTTATCAAAAATTAGAAACCGTTCCGGCTTATTGATTGCAATAATTGCATTCGCTTTATTTGCATTTGTAATTGGAGATTTGTTTCAAAGCGGAAGTTTTGGACAACCTTCAAGATATGTAGGAAGCGTTAATGGAGAAGATGTTTCGTTTGAAGAATTTAGACTTAAAGTGGCAAATGCTGAAAAAAGTGGTCAAGGAATGACTTCGGTTCAAGCAGCTAATCAAGTTTGGAACCAAGAAATTAGTATTGCTTTATTAACTAAAGAGTTTGAAAAATTAGGACTAAGAGTTGGTGAAAAACATATTGTTGAAGTATTCAAAGCAGATCCAAATATTGGTCAAAATCCAATGTTCTTAAATGCTGTTGGAAAATTTGACATCACTAAATTCAAAGAATATTTCAAAGCAAATCCTGAAGGAATTCAATTCTTAAAAGAAAGAGAAAAAGATGCTGAGCTAAATGCTAAGTATCAAATCTATAATTCATTGGTAAAAGGTGGTTTATACACTACTAATGCTGAAGGAAAATTAAAATATGAAGCAGATGCTGATAAAGTAACTTTTGACTTTGTAAACGTTCCTTATTCATCTATCAAAGATAGCGATATCAAAATTACAGATGAAGAAATCAATGCTTACGTAAAAACAAAAGAAAAACGTTTCAAATCAGAAGAAACTCGTGAAATCGAATACGTATTAATTGAAGAAAAACCATCAACTACTGACGAAACTGAAGTAAAATCAAAAGTAGATGCGTTACTTTTACCAAGCGTTCGTTACAACAAAGAAACAGGCAAAAACGATACTATTCCTGGATTTAGAAATGCAACTGACATTGCTGAATTTGTAAATGCAAATTCTGATATTCCATTTGATTCAACCTATATCGCTAAACAAGATTTACCTGCAGAACATGCTGATAAACTTTTTGCTTTAGCAACTGGAGAAATTTATGGCCCATATATGTTTAATGATTACTATTGTATTTCAAAAGCATTAGGGAGAAAAGCAGGTGAAAAAGTAAAATCTAGTCATATTTTAATTGCTTGGGATGGAGCAATGAGAGCTGCGCCAAAAGAAAAAAGAACAAAAGAAGAAGCAAAAGTTAAAGCAGAAGGATTGTTAGCGCAAGTTTTAGCAAATCCTGCAATGTTCCAAATGATTGCAATGACAAATTCTGAAGATCCATCAGTACAACAAAATGGTGGTGACATGGGTTATATCACAAGAGATGTTAATTTTGCACAACCATTTAAAGATTTCGTTTTTAATAACCCAATCGGAAAAATTGGTTTAGTTGAAACTGAATTTGGTTACCATATTATTAATGTAACAGATAAGCAAGATGCTATTAAAATGGCAACAATTGCTCAAAAAATCGCTCCTTCTGAACAAACAAATAACAAAATCTATGAACAAGCTACTAAATTTGAAATGGAAGCTGCTTCTAAAGATTTTGCAGCGTTAGCTAAACAAATGAAGCTTACTGTTGCTCCATCGGCAAAATTAAAACCAATGGATGAAAGTTTCGAAACTATCCAAAATCAAAGACAAATTGTAAAATGGGCTTTTGCTGAAGATACAAACACTAATGACGTTAAACGTTTTGAAATTCCTAACGTTGGTCATGTAATTGCTAAATTGAAAAAAGTTACTCCAAAAGGAGTAATGTCAGCAGAAGAAGCTCGACCAATGGTTGAAAACATTCTTAAAAACAAGAAAAAAGCTGAAAAAATCAAAGCTAAATTGAACGGTTCATCTTTGGCTTCATTAGCAACTGCTAATAAAGTTACAGTAATGAATGCAGTTGATTTAACATTAGGTAATCCTGCGCTTCCAGGTGCTGGATTTGAACCAAAAGTTGTTGGAACAGCATTTGCTTCAAAAGTTGGTCAAGTTTCTAAACCAATCGAAGGAAATTCTGGAGTTTATGTAGTTGTTACAAAAGCAGTGACAAAAGCACCAGCAATTAAAGATTTCAAAGAGCAAGTAACACAACTTTCAGCACAAGCTAAAGGTAATGCAGGAAGAATTATGACTGCATTAAGAAACGAAGCTGATATTGAAGATAACAGAGCTGATTTCTATTAATAGTTTTTAGTTTCATATAAAAAAATGCCTCAAAGTAATTTGAGGCATTTTTTTTTAAGAAATTAATTAATTTCTGTGAAACTTTGTGAAAAGACTTTGTGAAACTCTGTGATACAATTAAATTAATATCATCTCATCAAAAGATAAAATAGTTTCAAATCCTTTTTGTTTGAAATAATCCGTTGGGTTTTCTTTTGAAAAAGCCATAATAAAATCGCCACCCCAAGCACCGAGACTTTTTAAAACACCATTAAAATCTTCAAAAACAGCTTCTTTGATGGTAGAAAGTTCCAAAACTTCACTCATTTTGATTTCGTGTTTTTGAATTTGGTGAGCAAATGTTTTTGCATCGTCAGTAGAGATAATGGTTTGAGTTATTTCGTTAAAAGAAGGAATGACTTTATGAATATCACCTTGTTTGTTATAATAAGCTGCAATGGCTTCGCGGCTGTTTTGTTTTTTGTTTAAGTAAACAAAGTAAATGTTTTGACTAAAATTAGGTTTAAAATCTATGGTTGTTACTTTGGGTAATTCGTTAACTAATTGATATAAAATTGCTGAATTATTTTGTGCACAGGCAATGTCATAACCACTTCCTCCAAAACTATTTCGTAGCAGTTGAAACGCATCGATTTCTAACCATTGTGCAATATTATTTATTAATGTGGATGATGTTCCTAAACCCCAATTTTTTGGAAAACTCAATTCTGTAGTGATTTCATAACCATTGGATTGAGTAATGAAATTTGAATTCTGAAGATAAGCTTCGTGTAAAATGTCAATTAAAGTGTTTTTTACGCTTTTTGTATCGTCAAATCGTTCTTTTCTAACAATGGATGAAAATGGAATGTTGTCTTCAAACCAAATGCTTCCATCGCTGTCAAAACTTGTCCAAGTAATAATGTTGTTTTCTCCTTGTTCTACCTGTAATGTTTGTCCAAATTTTGTGGGTAAAGCCAACGCAATTGCGCCATCAAGAACAACATATTCGCTGGTGATAAGTAATTTTCCGTTGCTGTAGAAGGTTTTTTTCATGAAGCTGATTTAGTGCTATGGTTTCTTTTTTATCCCCGATTATAGTGGAAATCCTTTTTTGTTTTTTTAGCAATTGTACCTCGACTGCGCTTGGTTTGACAAAAACAAAAAACGATTGGAACGAAAAGCGGGAATAAGGTTTATAGAAATTCGCAAGCGATTCGATCCAAATTTATTTTCTTAAATTTTCGATTAATTCCACTACCGAAGCATGAGAAATAGTATTGTTTTCAAAGTGTTTGGCGATGGTAATTCGTTCTTCTTTTGTGGCTTGAAATTGATTTAAGATGTTGTTGATGTGCATTTTCATGTGACCTTCTTGAATTCCGGTTGTGGTTAGCGAACGTAATGCGGCAAAATTTTGAGCTAAACCGGTTACAGCTACTATTTCCATTAGTTCGTGAGCTGTTGGTTTTCCTAGGATTTCCAAGGCGATTTTTACTAATGGATGTAGCGATGTCAATCCGCCAACGGTCCCAACTGCTAGCGGAATTTCCATCCAAAAAGTGAATATTCCGTTTTCTATTTTGGCATGAGATAAGCTGGAATAGTTGCCGTTTTTTGAAGCATAAGCATGAATTCCGGCTTCAACGGCGCGAAAATCGTTGCCTGTTGCTAGAACGACTGCGTCAATTCCGTTCATGATTCCTTTGTTGTGCGTAACAGCGCGAAAAGGTTCGATTTCGGCAATTCGAACGGCTTGCACAAATTTTTCGGCAAATTCGGTTGGGTTTTCAATTTTCTTTTCGGCTAAATCTTCCACTTTACAGGAAACTTCTGCGCGAACGATACAATTGGGAACATAATTGGACAAAATGCTCATCACGACTTGAATGTTTTTTTCTTCTTCGGAAAAAAGTTCAAATTGTTGCGCTTCGGTTTTCAACGTTTGCGCAAATTGTTCCAAACACGAGTTGATAAAATTTGCACCCATGCTGTCTTTGGTTTCGAATGTAGCATGAAGTTGAAAGTAATTTTCGAGTTCGTTTGTTTTATTTCGTAGTTCAATATCGAGAATTCCGCCACCGCGTTTTTGCATGTTTTTGGTCATGCTTTCGGTTTCATGGAAGAATTTTGGCTTGGTTTGGATGAAAAATTGTTCTAGTTTTTGCACATCGCCTTTGTAGATGAAATGAACTTGTCCAATTTTTTCAGAGTTTAAAACGGTTGCTTTAAATCCGCCACGCGTTGACCAATATTTAGCCGATTTTGCTGCGGCAGCTACAACCGAACTTTCTTCAATAACCATTGGAACGGTTTTGTGTTTTCCGTTTATCAAGAAATTTGGCGCAATTCCCATCGGTAAATAGAAATTAGAAATCGTGTTTTCTATAAATTCATCATGGAGTTGTTGAAGCTTTTCATCGCTGTTCCAATATTGTTTTATAATGCTGATTGCTTCGCTTGGATTGGCGAAATAGGTTGTTGCAATCCAGTTGATTTTTTCTTCTTTGGATAATTTTGAAAATCCAGAAACGGCTTGGTTCATTATATATGATGCTAAAAGGAAGTACAAAGATACGTTTTAGAGGGTAATTTCAAACTTAGATGATTAACTTTAAAAAAAGGCAAAAAGTGTTTTTAACAAAAAATAGTGTCGATATTTATAAAAAAATCACTAAAATTGACGGTTTTTTATAATACTCAAAAAATAGATATGAAGTCAATTCAATTGGTCGTTCTTTTTGTTGCTACATTTTTCTCGGCAACAGCTCAACAAAAAATTACAGTAGAAGAAATTTACACAGGTGCTTTTCGCGGTAAAGGAATGGATGCTTTGCAATCGATGAAAAATACCAATCAATACACGGTTCTAAATTCTGACAGAACAACAAGAAGTCAACAGATTGATTTATATGATTTTGCTACGCTTAAAAAAGTTTCGACTTTAATCGATACTAAAGATTTTTCAGATTTAAAGGAAGGAATTGATAGCTATGCCTTTAGTAATGACGAAAAGCAAATTTTAATTGCTAATAATTCGAACCCAATATTTCGTCATTCTTATACGGCAAATTATTATTTGTACAATTTGAATTCAAAATCTTTGGCTAAAGTATTAGAAAACGTACAAGAACCAACATTTTCTCCAGATGGAACAAAGATTGCTTTCGCCAAAGAAAACAATCTTTTTGTTTATGACATCTCTTCAAAAAATACTACTCAAGTAACAACCGATGGAAAGAAAAATGCCATCATCAACGGAATTACGGATTGGGTTTACGAAGAAGAATTCGCTTTTGTTCGTGCTTTTGATTGGAGTGCTGATAGTAAAAAGTTAGCTTACATTCGATTTGATGAAACCGAAGTGCCACAGTTTTCTATGGATTTGTATAAGAAAGATTTATATCCAACATCTGAAACGTTTAAATATCCAAAAGCTGGAGAGAAAAATGCGGTAGTTTCGCTGCATTTATTTGATGTGGCATCTAAAACTGCAAAAACGGTAAAATTGAGTAATTACAATGATTTTTATATTGCTAGACTAAAATGGACGAATGATGCCAATGTACTTTCGGCTCAGGTTTTAAATCGTCATCAAAATAATTTAGACTTGCTTTTTGTTGATGGAAATTCAGGTGTTGCTAAAGTAGTTTTGAACGAAAAAGACAATGCTTATGTTGATGTAACCGATAATTTAACGTTCTTAAAAGATAATAGTTTTATTTGGACATCAGAAAAAGATGGTTTCAATCATATTTATTTATATGACAAAAACGGAAAGCTGAAAAATCAAGTAACCAAAGGAAATTGGGAAGTGACTTCTTACTATGGTTTTGACGAAAAAACAAAGTCGGTTTTTTATCAATCGGTAGAAAAAGGTTCAACGCTAAGAGATATTTATAAAATTAGCTTAGACGGAAAAAAGAAAGTTAGATTGTCATCACAAACAGGAACAAATTCGGCAACGTTTAGCCCAGATTTTACGTTGTTTATCAATTCGTTTTCAAGCGTAACGGTTCCAACGATTTATACTTTAAATAGTGCAACCGACGGAAAACTGGTGCAAGAAATTGTAAATAATAATGCTTTGGCAGATAAATTAAAGAAATATGATTTGCCAACCAAAGAGTTTTTTGAATTGACTACCGAAAAAGGACACAAATTAAATGCTTGGATAATCAAACCAAAAGATTTTGATGCCACAAAAAAATATCCGGTTTTTATGTATCAATATTCTGGTCCAGGTTCACAAGAAGTGGCAAATAAAGCATTGACTACAAATGATATGTGGTTTATGATGTTGTCGCAACAAGGTTATATCATTGCTTGTGTTGATGGTCGAGGAACAGGTTACAAAGGTGCAGCTTTCAAAAAATGCACACAAAAAGAATTAGGAAAATACGAAGTGGAAGACCAAATTGATGCTGCAAAAGTTATTGGAAATTATCCTTATGTAGATAAAACTAGAATTGGTATATTTGGCTGGTCGTATGGAGGATTCATGTCGAGCAACTGTTTGTTCAAAGGTGCTGATGTTTTCAAAATGGCAATTGCGGTTGCGCCAGTTACAAATTGGAGATTTTATGATAGCATTTACACCGAAAGATACATGACAACACCACAGGAAAATGCTAGTGGTTACGACGATAATTCACCAATTAATCATGTGAATAAACTAAAAGGAAACTTTTTATTAATTCACGGAACAGCCGATGATAATGTGCATGTTCAAAATAGTATGCAAATGATTGAAGCGTTAGTTCAAGCCAACAAGCAATTTGATTGGGCAATTTATCCTGACAAAAACCACGGAATTTATGGTGGAAAAACTAGAATTCAGTTGTATAACAAAATGACGAATTACATTAAAGAAAAATTATAATCAACTAACCAACAAAAATTAAACCAATATTTATGAGTGAAACTACAGTAAAAACAGGACATCCAAAAGGACTTTGGGTACTATTCGGAACCGAAATGTGGGAACGTTTCAACTTCTATGGAATGCGAGCGATTTTAACCCTTTTTATGGTGAATTCGTTAATGATGAAGGAAGAAGAAGCATCAATTATTTATGGTGGATTTCTTGGTCTTTGTTATTTAACGCCAATGCTTGGAGGATTTATTTCTGACCGTTTCTTTGGTAACAGAAATTGTATTATGATTGGTGGTGTGATGATGGCAATTGGACAAATGATGTTGTTCTTTAGTGCTAGTGTTTTCAGTACAAATTTAGGATTAGCCAACACATTAATGTGGTCAGCATTGGGTATCATTGTTTTTGGTAACGGTTTCTTTAAACCAAATATTTCTTCAATGGTAGGAAGTTTATATCCAAAACAAGAAAAATCTAAATTGGATACCGCTTTTACAATTTTCTACATGGGAATCAATATTGGAGCATTTTTAGGTCAATTTATTTGTCCATTAATTGGAGATGTTAAAGACTCTGGTGGAATTAGAGATGTACATGCTTTCAAATGGGGATTTTTGGCAGCGTCAATCGCAATGATTTTGGGAACAGCCATTTTCTTTTTCTTAAAAAATAAATACGTAGTTACGCCAGAAGGAAAGCCAATCGGCGGATTGCCATCAGGACATGATGCAGCTGATTATGAAGAAGGTGAGTCACAAAAAGCAGAGTTTTCAATGGCTTCTATAATTAAAGCAGTTTTAATTTTTGCTGTAATATTCTTTATTTTTAATTATTTTACCGAAGGTGATAATGTAGTAAAAACAATAATTTATCCAATAATCTATGCTAGTGGAGTTGCTCTTGCAGCATTAATTTTAATGGATAGCACTTTGACAAAAGTAGAAACTGACAGAATATGGGTAATCTATATTATGTCGTTTTTTATTATTTTCTTTTGGGCAGCTTTTGAACAAGCAGGTTCGTCTTTAACTTTTATTGCAGATAATCAAACGGATAGAACTTTTCTTTTCGGATGGCAAATGCCAGCTTCAATGGTTCAAATATTTAACGGATTATTCGTTGTAATTTTTGCTTTTCCATTTAGTGTTTTGTGGGATAAATTAAGAGCAAAAAATAGCGAACCACTTTCTACAGTAAAACAATCGATAGGTTTATTGTTAATTGCTGTAAGTTATTTTATCATTGCTCATAACGTAAAAGATTTAGGAAACACAGGTTTGTTAGCTATTAAGTGGTTGATTTTATTATATCTAATTCAAACATTCGCAGAATTGTGTTTGTCGCCAATTGGTTTATCGTTAGTTGGTAAATTAGCTCCAAAACGTTTTGCTTCTTTAGCTTACGGTGTTTTCTTTATTTCAAGTGCTGCTGGATATGCATTATCTGGAACATTAGGATCAATTCTTCCTGCGACTGGTGATAAATTCAAAAAAGCTTCTGAACTTGGAATTGATTTACAAGGAATTTTAGACAAAACCATTACGCCAACACCAGAACAATTAAAACTTTTAGACGCTAATCAAATTAGTGCTTATAACCATTCATTTGCTGGTTTTGAAATCACTAATTTATATGAATTCTTCATGGTGTTTGTGGTACTTTGTGGAATTGCATCATTAATTTTATTCTTATTAACACCAGTTATCAAGAAAATGATGCACGGAGTGAGATAATCACAATTAAAAATATTTTTATATCTTTCAAACCTACAAGAAATCCTTGTAGGTTTGTTATTTTAATACCTTATAATTATGTGGAAAAGTCATCCTAAAGCATTGCCTTATTTGTTTTTATCTGAAATGTGGGAACGTTTTGGTTACTATTTAATGATCGGAATTTTTACGCTTTATCTAAAAGATGTTGAAGCAGGTTTTGCTATGACCGAAAAAGAAGCTTCCGATTTGTATGGAACTTTCATCGCTTTGGTATTTTTAACTCCTTTCATTGGAGGATTAGTTGCTGATAGATATTTGGGTTACAAAAAATCAATTGTTCTTGGTGGATTAATGATGGGAACAGGATATTTCATGATGGGAATTCATGACATCGTAATGCTTTACATTGCTATGACATTGGTAATTGTAGGTAACGGATTTTTCAAACCTAATATTTCTACACTTTTAGGGAATTTCTACAACGAAGATAAATACAAAGAAAAGAAAGACGAAGGATACAATATTTTCTATATGGGAATTAACGTTGGAGCATTCATCTGTAACTTCTTTGGCGCAGCTTTGCAAATTCTCTTAGGTTGGCAATATGCTTTCATGGCAGCTGGAGTTGGAATGTTTATTGGAGTGATTGTTTTCCTTCTCGGAACGAAACATTATGGCGACAAAACCGATAAAAAAGGAGTTCAAGAAGGCGATATGCCATTTTATAAAATCGTTTTATATATTTTGGTTCCGTCAGTTATTTTTGGAATTATCGGTTGGTTGATAAAAGGCGTACAATCGGCGACTAATGTTGATAGTTCCGTTTTTGGTTCAGATAGTACCGATGCGTTTATATTTGCTTGTATTCCAGTGGTTTATTTTTATGGAAGTTTGTATTTTAAAGCAAAAGCTGAAGAAAAAAGACCAATTGGTGCATTACTTTCCATATTTGCAGTAGTAATTTTATTTTGGGCAGTTTTTAAATTAAATGGTTCAGCATTGACAACTTGGGCAGATCGATATACCGACAGAGAAGTTCAAGGAACAACACAAACGGTTTTCAGCGGATTAAAATTAGCAAAAGAAGTAGAGTTTAAAAAAGATAGTGTTGAATTATACGACGATAATTTCCGACTTCAAAAAGAAAATGGAGTAGTGAAAAAAGAAGTTAATTATCCGTTATACTTTAGAAATGTTGCCGAAGATAAAAAACCAATCGAAGGTTCAAAAGTATCACTTTGGGCTACTAATCTAAGTCAATCGATTAATCCAGGTTGGGTAATTATTTTAACACCATTAGTTGTCGCATTTTTTACGTATTTGCGAAGCCGAAAAAAAGAACCATCAACGCCAACCAAAATCGCTTTTGGATTATTAATTTCAGCTTTGTCTGTTTTGGTAATGGTAGCCGCAGTTCATGTTGGTAACAATGGAACTGAAAAAGTATCGGTTTGGTGGTTAGTTGCCAATTATGGAATTATCACGATTGGAGAATTATTTTTAAGTCCGATGGGATTATCGATTGTTTCCAAATTATCTCCAAAAAACATAACAGCATTAATGATGGGCGGATGGTTTTTATCGACATCTATCGGAAACAAATTATCAGGTGTTTTGGCAAGTATGTGGGATCAATATGAAAACAAAGCCGATTTCTTTTGGGTAAACTTTGGATTATTGATGTTCGCCACAATTTTGATGTTTGCTTTAGTGAAAAATTTGAATAAAGTAATGAAAGAAAAAGGAATTAATTAAAATTATGGAAAAACAAATTACAATACAAGAGATTCAAAATTTTGAAGGGAAATATCCAAAACAGCTTTGGTATTTATTTACTGTAGAAATGTGGGAACGTTTTTGTTTTTATGGAATGCGTGGTGTTCTAACTTTTTTTATGGTTGACCAATTGCTTTTAAAAGACGATGCGGCCAATTTGCAATATGGTGCTATTCAGGCATTTGTTTATGCGTTTACATTTATTGGAGGAATTTTTGCTGATAAAGTTTTAGGTTTCAAAAAATCACTTTTTTTTGGTGGAATCGTAATGATTCTTGGTAATTTGTTAATTGCATTTGCGCCACAACAAATGTTCTATTATGGAATCGCATTTTCAATTATTGGAACTGGATTTTTTAAACCAAATATCTCTTCAATGGTTGGAGAATTGTATCATGAAAAAGATCCACGTCGTGATGCTGGTTATGGAATGTTTTATGCAGGAATAAATATAGGTGGATTATTAGGTGGAGCATTGTGTATTTATTTAGGAAAATATCATTCTTGGACACTTTGTTTTCTTGCTGCTGCAATTGTTATGGTTGCTGGATTATTGACTTTTTTGTTTACTAAGAAACATCTTGGCCCAATTGGAGATTCTCCATTGTTAAATCTTCCAAAATCAAAAAGAACTGTTAGAGAAATTGCAGTTTATGGAGGTTCACTTTTGAGTATTCCACTTATTTATACGATGGTAATTAATACGGATTATACCGATTATTTCATGTATACCATTGGAGTAATTGCGGTTGGATATTTTATTTTTGAATTATTAAAATTAGGAGAAGCAAGTTTACAGAAAAAATTAATTGCTGCTTTTTCATTTATCTTTTTCTATTTTTTATTTAATGCAATTTATGAACAAAGTGGAGGTTCATTGTCATTATTTGCAAAAGACAATTTAAGTGATAATTTATTAGGATTTACAATTGATCCAAATGTGGTAAACAATAGTTCTAATACTTTTTTTGTAATTATTCTAAGTCCATTAATCGGATTGTTATGGCTTTGGTTAGCAAAAAAGAAAATTGAACCTAATACTTTAATTAAATTCGGAATTGGATTTTTATTCCTAGCTGCTTCTTTCTATTTGTTCTACTATACAAAGTTTTTCGCTAATGTTGACGGAATAACGTCATTAAATGTTTTCACATTTGCTTATTTTGTAACAACAATCGGTGAGCTTTGTCTTGGTCCAATCGGAATGTCAATAATTACCAAATTATCTCCAAAACGATTATTCGGTATGATGATGGGATTGTGGTTTTTAGCAAGTGCGTTTGGGCAATTAGCAGCAGGAAAACTAGGTGCTGCAATTTCGCAATCAAATGAAGGTGAAACTTTAGTAACTAAATTACAGTCTTATACAGAAGGATATTATCAGCTAGCAGTTTACTCATTAATTGCTGGAATTGTGCTAATTGTCATTTCGCCATGGGTTAAGAAATTGATGCAAGACGTAAAATAGTTGTTTACTATTTGGCATTCTTTTTGTTATATTTGAAAAAAATTATTCACAATGAAAAAAATATTTTTAACGTTATTCTTAGTTTTAGGATCGTTTACAATACAAGCTCAAGAGTTAACTTGGGAAACGGATATCAACAAAGCAATTGAAGTTTCAAAAAAAACAAAAAAACCTTTATTATTGTTTTTTACAGGTAGTGATTGGTGCGGATGGTGCATTCGTTTACAAAATGAAGTATTGAAAAAACCAGAATTTGCAAAATGGGCGAAAGATAATGTGGTTTTGGTTGAATTGGATTTCCCAAGAAGAACACCAATGAAACCAGAACTTCAAAAACAAAATTTTGAATTACAACAGCTTTTTGCAGTACAAGGTTATCCAACCGTTTGGTTTGCTAATGCTACAAATGTTGGAGGAAAAGTTAACTTTGAACAATTAGGAAAAACAGGTTATGTTGCTGGCGGACCAGAAGCTTGGATTGCAGGAGCAAAACAAATTTTAGCGAATAAAAAATCGTAATTCAATAAGTCCAGTTTGAATTTCTTTGAAAGAAAAGTTTCGAACTAAAATTTATAAAATCCTTTTTCATGCGTGTTATGGAAAAGGATTTTTTCTTTTCTACACGTTGCTTCCCAAAGTTTGCTGTAACTTTTAAAATTAGAACCATCAGCAATAATGACTTTTGGTTTGTAGTATTGCAAAACTCTAGACAAATTTATCTTTGGCGATGTAATAATAACCAAAATATCAGGTTGAATTTTGGGATTATAAACCGATGAACTGTCAATGATTAAAACCTTTTTGTTGTTGATGTAAAGTAAGTTTTCAAGTATTTGCTTTTTCTGAATTTTGCAAAAATTTCCAACCAAATAAGACTGAACCGCAATATTTTTATCAATAGTTGTCAAAATACTATCGTTTGCATAAATAGTAACATTTTCACCACTTCTTTCAGTTATAATCGTATTTTTTCGGCTATTGAAAACAATTCCTTCTTGTCCAGTTTGTGTTTCCATTTTTTGAAAAATGAAAACAAATTGAAGAATGAGCAAACTTAAAAGTCCAAACACTAATCGAGGAAAAGTTGCTTTTTTGAACCATAAAATCCATCCAATAATTACAAAATAGGAAATCCAAAGCATCGATTCAGAAAACGAAATGTTTTTAATGACAAAACTTTCAAATGAGGCAACCCAATGAATGATTGCATTTAGTAACCAAATCGACCATTCCAAAGGTTTGATGATAAGCATTGGAACAAATCCAAAACAAGCAAATAGCAATGAAAAAACACCAATTGCCATAACGACACTTAACAATGGTATGATTAAAATATTGGTTAAGAAAAATAATCCCGGAAACTGATGAAAATAAAAAATACTTAAAGGCATTGCGCCAATTTGTGCCGATGTTGACATGCAAATGATTTTCCAAAAGTAGTTGATGAAGCTGTTTTTTGGAACACAAATTTTTTCATAAAGCGGATCAACCCAAACGATGAAGAACAACGCAAGATAACTCAATTGAAAACCTACATCATAAAGAAACGATGGTTTTACCAATAAAATTAAAAACATCGAAGCTAATAAAGTATGATAGATATTTACTGTTCTTTGTAAATTAATTCCAATGACCAAAAACGAAAACATGGTTACAGAGCGAACCACCGATGGCGATAATCCAGCCAAGATTGCGAACGACCATAAAGAGAATAAAGTGATTAGTAATTTGGTTGTTTTTCCTTTTTTGGAATTTGGTATTGAACGAAGCAAAAAAGTTATAAATCCCATGATTAATCCAACATGTAAACCTGAAACCGATAAAATATGAATAGCGCCAGCATATTGATAATCTTTTAAAACTTCGGGAGAAATGTCTTGTTGTTGACCAAGAAGTAAGGCAATAAAAACAGTTAATTCTTCTTTGCCTAAGTTGGATTTTTGAAAAACATCAATGATTTTCTCTCGATAATTAGAGAAAAATATCCAAATCGAATGTTCATAACCAATTGTTTTTACCGTTTCAGGTTTGGCATAAAGTTGACCATAGATTTCTTGGTTTTCCAAATACTTTCCATAGTCAAACTGATTAGGATTAAATGATGATTTATTGCTGAAAAATGTACCGTTAAGCGTTAATAAACTTCCAATTTTCTTTGATTTAAAGTCACTATTAATCGGAAAGTTTACGATTGTTTTTCCATAACTTTCTTGGTTTTCAATCGATTTTATTTCTGCAATATATCGATAATTCTTTTTTGTATTCTTTAGCTTTTCGTCAAGTAAAACGGTATAATTTAGATTTTGATTTACATCAGAAATTTGGTGAATATAGTGTTTTGGATTAAAAGTTTCTTTGTGGATTGTTGCTGTAGAAATTCCTAGAAAGATTGAAGTTATAACGGTGAATGTTCCAAATAAAAAGTCAAATCGCTCCGTTTTCTTTTTAATTATATGCAAAACAAATAACAAAATTAAGCCCAGTAAAAGTAAGCCAAACGAAAGTTTTGGGTTTATATTTAGTATCGAAAATAAAAGAATACCAATTATAAAACCAATTGTAATTTTTGTTAATGGAAAATGTAGAATTTTCATGTAGTCTAAACTACATGTTTATTTTTAATTATGCAAGAAAATTATTCTAAAACTCGATTTACTTGTGCGAAAGTTTTTTGGTAGTAAGCTTCTTTAGTAGAGGAAATAATTACGCCTAAACTAGTTGAAGAATGGATAAACTTGATTTCATCTCCGTTGATTTCAGTTATCATTCCTACGTGAGAAATTCTTCTGCTAACGGTTTTAAAGAAAATTAAATCGCCAACTTTATATTCGTCTTGATTTAAAACCCTACCAATTTTTGCCATTTCATGAGACGAACGAGGCAAAGTAATATCAAATTTTTTAAATGTAGAAAACAACAAGCCAGAACAATCAAAACCATCTTTTGAAGTTCCACCACCACGATATCTTGTGCCTAAATTATCGGAAGCATTGTTAATTAATTGCTCAATTAAATAATTGCTTTCTTTGTCAATTAGAATGTCATCATCGTTAGTAGTGTTGATGACAGAAGTTTTATTTTCTTTCTTTTTAGCTTCTTTTCGGCTGGAAGATTTTGGCTTTTCGCTTTTCGCTTTTTCGATAGAAGTTGAAGCAACAGCGTTATCGGATAAAGGCGAAGTGTAAATTCCTTTTTTTATGGCTTGTTCTTTGGAAGTAACAATTTTACTAGATTGTGCCAATGCAGTACTGCCGATTGTTAAAATCAGTATAATTGTTGCTATGTATTTTAGTTTTGCCAAAAAAATGTCTTTTTGCAAATTTAGAAAAAAATAATAATAACCGAAAATTATATAATTTCTTTAACAATTAATTGGGCTGTTTTTTGGCTTGCGCCAATGCCACCAAGCTTGGTTTCTAAAATGTCATATTCGGCTAAAAGATGATTTCGGTGATTGATTTCTAATAGTTTAGCAAGTTCTTCTTTTATTCTTTTTGGATTGCAATCGTCTTGAATTAGTTCGGTTACCACTTGTTTGTCCATGATTAAATTGACTAAAGAAATGTATTTTAAAGTAATAATTCTTTTGGCGATTTGATACGAAATCCAATTGCCTTTATAGCAAACCACTTCGGGTACTTTGAACAAAGCGGTTTCAAGTGTTGCTGTTCCCGATGTTACCAATGCAGCAGTGGCAAAACTCAATAAATCATAGGTTTTATTGGAGACAAATTTTACATTTTTATTGGTTAAAAACTGCTTGTAAAACTCAAATTCTTGACTTGGCGCGCCGGCAATTACAAATTGATGGTCTTTAAAATCATTGGTTATGCTTAACATTACCGAAAGCATTTTGGAAATTTCTTGTTTTCTACTTCCGGGAAGAATGGCAATTATTGGTTTCTCGTCAAGATTGTTTTCTTTTCTAAATTGAGTTTCGTCAGTTTTTTTTCGATTATGAATAGCATCAATTAGCGGATGACCAACAAAATCAACGGGGAATTTATGTTTTACTTCAAAAAAATCTTTTTCAAATGGAAGAATAACAAACAATTTGTCAAAATCTCTTTTGATGGCTTTGATGCGATTTTCTTTCCAAGCCCAAATTTGTGGTGCAATATAATAATGAGTTTTGATGCCTTTTTGCTTTGCCCATTTGGCAATTCGCATATTGAAACCAGGATAATCTATGAAAATAATGACATCAGGATTGAACTTTTCAATGTCATTTTTACAGAATTTAATATTGTTTAAAATGGTTTTCAAGTTCATTACCACTTCGGCAAAACCCATAAAAGCTAAATCGCGATAGTGTTTTACTAAAGTTCCGCCAACTTCTTGCATTAAATCTCCACCCCAAAATCGAATGTCGGCATTGGCATCTTCTTGATACAAAGCTCGCATTAAATTAGAACCATGTAAATCGCCCGAAGCTTCGCCAGCAATGATGTAATATTTCATTTTTTGCGTGTTTATTTTTTATAGTTAAAAATGCAGTCAATTGGTTTTAATTTAAAAATCCCAAGTATTCAATTGTTGAATAGCGTGATGTGCTGTCATATCAAATTGTACTGGAACAACAGAAACATAGCCGTTTGCAAGTGCAAATTCATCGGTGTCTTCGCCTTTATCTTGATTGACAAATTCGCCTGTTAACCAATAATAATCTTTGCCATAAGGCGTTTGTCTTTTATCAAAACGTTCCATCCATCTCGCTTTTGCTTGACGACAAATTTTTATTCCTTTGATATCTTCGCCTTTTAATTTTGGAAAATTAACGTTCAAAACCGTTCCGTCGGGAAGAGAATGTTCCAAAACTTGAAGTGCAATTTTCTTGATAAATGGTTTGGTCGCTTCAAAATCAGCATTCCAACTGAAATCAGCCAAAGAGAAACCAATAGCAGGAATTCCTTCAATTCCAGCTTCAACAGCAGCACTCATCGTTCCTGAATAAATTACGTTTATTGACGAATTTGAACCGTGATTAATTCCAGAAACACACAAATCAGGTTTGCATTTTAGAATTTCATGAACAGCAAGTTTGACACAATCCACTGGAGTTCCAGAACAATTGTATTCGGTTATTGCAGCATTTTCAGGAGAAATTTTATTGAGATACAAAGTGTTGTTTACGGTTATAGCATGTCCCATTCCGCTTTGCGGACTATCAGGAGCAACAACTACAACTTCGCCAATTTCTGCCATTACAGCGATTAGATTTCTAATTCCTGGCGCGGTAATTCCGTCGTCGTTTGTAACCAGAATTAAGGGTTTTTTACTCATGTTGTTTATTCAATTAAGGCAAAATTAACCAAATTTAACGTCAAATTACGTAACAAATTTTTTAACTTTGGACAAATTGAGTAATGAATAGAATTGGTTTAACAAAAAATTAGCTGTTCCAAAAAATATTGGCATAGTTTTTTATGTACTTTAGACAAAAATTAATGAATGTTATTTTGCAATTTATGAAAAGAAATTATAAAGTTCTCCTGATAATTGGTGCTTTATCAGTTGCCTTATGGAGTTTTATTCCAAAGCAGAAAGAGTCTGATCCAGAAAAAGATAAATTATTAATAGAGTTGTTGACTTTTGTTATCGAACGAGGTCATTACAGTCCGGCTGCTATTGATGATTCTTTCTCTAAAGGTGTTTATAAAGATTATTTAGAAGCGTTAGATCCGTCAAAACGTTTCTTTTTGCAATCGGATATTGATGAGTTTGCTAAATATGAAACTCAATTGGATGATCAAATCAACAACAAAGATTTAACCTTCTTCGATTTGACTTATACAAAGTTGATGGAAAGAATGAAAGAGAGCAAAGAGTATTATCAAGATGCTTTGGCTAAACCTTTTGATTATAAAAAAGACGAAAGTATCAATACTGATTATGAAAAATTGCCATATGCTAAAAATAAAGCTGATTTAAAAGAAAGATGGCGATTACAGGTTAAACTTTCGGCACTTTCTTCCTTAGTTGAAAAACAAAAATTAGAAGAAGACAAAAAAAATAATAAAGATTTAGCCGAAAAAGAAGCGCCAAAATCATTTGAATCGCTTGAAAAAGAAACACGTGAAAATACTTTAAAATCGTTGAATGATTACTTCAGTTTCATTAAAGATTTAACTCGCGATGATTGGTTTTCGGTTTATGTAAACGCCATTGCATCTCGATTTGATCCACATACTGCTTATATGGCGCCAACGGAGAAAGAGCGTTTTGATGTTAGCATGAGTGGAAAATTTGACGGAATTGGTGCAAGACTTCAAAAAGAAAACGATTTTACTAAAATTTCTGAACTAATTTCTGGCGGACCAGCTTGGAAAGGAAAACAGCTTGAAGCAGGCGATATTATTTTGAAAGTTGCACAAGCTAATGCTGAACCAGTTGATGTTGTTGGAATGCGATTGGACGATGTGGTGAAAAAAATTAAAGGTCCAAAAGGAACCGAAGTAAAACTTACGGTAAAAAAACCAGATGGTTCTATAAAAGTGATTACAATTGTTAGAGACGCCGTTGAAATTGAAGAAACCTATGTAAAATCGAGTGTGGTTAACATTGATGGGAATAAATATGGAGTTATTTATTTGCCAAAATTCTATATCGATTTTGAAGATAAAAACGCTCGCGATGCAGGAAAAGATGTTGCACAAGAAGTAGAACGATTAAAAGCGGAAGGTGTAAAAGGAATTGTGATGGATGTCCGTGATAATGGCGGAGGTTCATTAAAAACAGTTGTTGATATTGCTGGATTGTTTATCGAGCAAGGTCCAATTGTTCAAATAAAATCGGCTGAAGGAAAAAAAGAAGTTCTTTTTGATAGAGATGCAAAAGTACAATGGGATGGACCACTTGTAGTGATGATTAATGAATTTTCGGCCTCAGCATCAGAGATTTTGGCAGCAGCAATTCAAGATTACAAACGCGGAGTAATCGTTGGTAGTAAACAATCTTATGGAAAAGGAACGGTTCAAAATCTTTATGATTTAAACCAATTTATCCGTGGCGGAACCTATGGTGATTTAGGAGCTTTGAAAACAACTACTCAAAAATATTACAGAATTAATGGAGGTTCAACTCAGCGTGAAGGTGTAAAAAGTGACGTAGTTATGGCAGACAAATATGCCTACTTAAAAATGGGTGAGAAAGATGTTGAAAACGCAATGCCTTGGGATAAAATTGATGCAGCAAACTATAAAGTTTGGGATAAACAACACAATTACGATTTGGCAATTGCTCAAAGTAAAGCAAGATTAGAGAACAATTCTCAAATGCAATTGATAGAAGACAATGCAAAATGGCTTGAAAAACGTAATAACGAGAATGTTTATAGTCTTCATATTGATAAATTCAAAGCAGAACAAAAAGCATTAGATGAAACCAATAAAAAGTACAAACCAATTACAGATTATAAAAACTCGTTAGTGTTTAGTTCTTTGCCTTATGAAAATGAAATGGTTAAAAACGATGCTTTGTTAAAAGAGAAAAGAGACAGATGGCACGAAAGTTTATCCAAAGATTTATACATCGAAGAAGCACTACATATTTTAAATGATATGAATTTTGGTAAAAAAGAAGTAACCAATAAAGTGACTAAAGAAAAAATGGTAAAGTCATAAATCTCACAATCATAAAAAAAATCCACTCATTTGAGTGGATTTTTTTGTTTATCTAAGCTTGTTAAGTTTCTTTTCAGCTTTTAGAATATCTTCTTCTAATTCTTTTATTTTCAGCTGTTGTTTGCTTATTTTAACATTTTCCTTTTCAATTTCAACAGGTGAAAGTTTCCCTTTGGCTCTGTTTTTGGCAAACTTGGCTTCCATTTTGTCTAAGTCTTTTATCGCTTTTGCCTTTTTGTCTTTTACTTTTAGTAAAGATTTTTCAGTAGAGGCAATTTTCTTTTGTTCTTTTTCAAAACGTTTTTGCTCTTTTTCTAACTTTTTTTGTTCTTTCTCAAGTTTTTTTTGCTCTTTTTCAACTCTTTGCTTTTCTTTCAAAGCAAGCTTATCTTCCTTTAATTTTCTTTCTAATTCAGCCTTTTCGATTAGTTTTTGTTCTTCAACCGAAATTACTTTTACTTTCGAAGAGTCAAGCACTGTGGTCGGTTGAACTTCCTGTGCATTAATTCCCTGAAAACAAATTGCTAAAAATGCAATAATTATAAATCTTACTTTCATTTGTTTTATTTTTTTAAGTTATACCTTTAGCCTTTCAAAAAGTGTTCCAAATCGGCCAATTTATGTATAAAAGTATGAATTTTTTTCCAAATAAAATAACTATTTTCTTATTTATTTTAGGTTTCTTGACCAGTTGTAAAAAAGAAATAGAATCATCGGAGCAGAATTTTTTACAAACTCCAGCAGTAAGTTTACAACCTAAATCATCAACAAATCAGGTTGTTATTCATGATAATTATACATTATCGTATAGTGAAAAACATGAACAAGCAGAATGGGTTGCCTATACTCTAAAGCAAAATTATGGAAAGGGAAATAATTTTGACCGTCCATTTTTTATTGAAGATAAGAAAGTAAGAACCCGTTCAGCAGATTGGCGAAACTATAAAAACTCGGGCTATGACAAAGGACATCTTTGCCCAGCTGCCGATATGAAATTTTCAAAGAAAGCTTTTGAGGATACTTTTTTTACTTCCAATATTTCTCCACAAAAACACGATTTCAACGAAGGTGTTTGGAACAGATTGGAACAAAAAATCAGATATTGGGCAACTAAATATGGTGAAGTTTATGTAGTAACTGGTGGCGTTTTAACTGATGGATTAAAAACAATTGGTAAAGAAAAAGTTTCGGTTCCTAATTATTTCTACAAAATTGTAGCAACTAAAAGTAATGGAAAATTGAAAATGATTGCTTTTTTGGTTCCGCATAAAGAAAGTAAGCAACCGCTGTATACTTTTGTTGTTCCGGTTGATAGTATAGAACAAATGACTAAAGTTGATTTCTTTCCTCAACTAGAAGATAAGTTTGAAAATCAATTAGAAAAAAACAAAGATTATAAAGATTGGAGTTTTAACTAACTACCATTCATTTACTTTATTGGCATCCATTTTTAGGAAAATAAAAAGCAAAATGGTAAAGCCCCAAAGTCCCGAACCACCATAAGAAAAGAAAGGCAACGGAACACCAATAGTTGGAAAAATTCCAATAACCATCGAAGTATTTACAAAAAAGTGAATAAATAAAATCGCGGCAACACAATAGCCATATACTCGGCTAAACTTTGTTTTTTGCCTTTCGGCAAGGTAAATCAGGCGAACGATTAAGCCAACAAACAACGCAATAATAAATAACGAACCAACAAAACCCCATTCTTCGCCAACGGTTGTAAAAATATAATCAGTATGTTGTTCGGGTACAAATCCACCTTTGGTTTGTGTGCCTTCAAGATAACCTTTTCCAAACCATCCACCAGAACCAATAGCAATTTCAGATTGATTAGTGTTATAACCAACACCTTTTAAATCGACTTCTTTGCCTAATAAAATATTGAAACGGTCACGATGATGTTGTTTAAAAACGTTATCAAAAACATAATCTACAGAGAATACATAACCCGAAATTATGAGTAAAAGTATTCCACTTAACATCCAATTTCGGTCGATTAATCGGCTTCGGAAGTAAATCAATAAAATGATTGCCAATGCAATTAATATGATTACATAAGGTTCTAAAATCAATGCAGCAACAAAGAGTAAAATCGCAATAAATCCAGTCCAAAGATACCATGATGGCAAACCTTCACGATATAATACAATGACTAAAAAAGTATAAATTAAAGCACTTCCAGGATCATTTGGCGCAATTAAAATAATTGGAAGACCAAGAATTCCAAGAACTTGTATTTGTCTTTCGGTGTCTTTTAAATTCACCTGAACGTCGCTCAAGTATTTGGCCAAAAGTAATGCAGTTGCCGTTTTAGCAAACTCGGCAGGTTGCAAACTAAAGGAACCAAAAGAATACCAGTTGGTTTGTCCTTTAATTTCTTTTCCAAAAACAAATAATCCGGCAAGAGAAAGTAATCCGAGAATGTAAAAAACGCCCGAAAATTTCTCAAAAAACTTTGCATCAATGGCCAAAATGCTAATGATTATCGGGATTGAAAAAAGAATAAATAAGAATTGCTTACCATAAATTTGAGTAACATCAAAAATAGACGTTTCACCTTCAACCGATGAAAGCGAAGAAGAATAAATGTTTAACCAACCCAATATCACCATGATGATATAGATGGCAACCGTTACCCAGTCCAAGTTATTTGTTACACTTTGGTTTTTCATTTTAGTTTATTCCGTTGGTTTTGGTTCTGTCGGTTTTGGCTCAGTTACTTTTGGTTCTTCTTCTTGCTTCATTTCCGATTTTGGAAGTATATCAACTTTAGTTTTTAGTAAAGTATCTACAACAGGTTTTGCAAGATATTTGTTGTATTCAGGAATTAAACTTCCTTCTAACATTCTTTTTTCTAAATCTTTTCTTGTAATTTTTCGTTTAATGTATTTTTCAATCATTAACGAAGTAATTGGTCCAGCCCATCTTGCTCCCCAATATCCGTTTTCTACAAAAACTGCAATAGCAATTTTTGGATTTTCTCTTGGTGCAAAAGCCACAAAAATAGAGTGATCTTGAAGCTTAACACGCTTGCCATTTATTTTGGTAAAGTTTTCGGCTGTTCCTGTTTTTCCACAAATCTCTATTCCTTCAACACCTAAACCTCTTGCGGTTCCTAAATTATAAACATCATACAATCCGTTGATTACAGGTTCAAAATGTTTTCTGTCAATGGTTGTAACATGTTTGGTTCTGAACTTTTTATCAATTACATCGTTTTTAATCGATTTGATGATATGAGGTGTGTAATAATAACCTTTGTTGGCAACTGCCGCCATCATGTTTGCCAGCTGGATAGGTGTCATTAAAACTTCTCCTTGACCAATAGAGTTGGAAACAATCGTTTTACTATCCCAACCCCAACCTGGATACATTTTTTTATAAGTTTTGGATGTTGGAACTTTTCCTTTTCTTCCAGTTGGTAAATCATAACCCATAAATTCGCCTAAACCAAAACTTTTTAAATGTTTACTCCAAATATCAACACCGTCAGAGGGTTTTAAGTATTTATTGATGGTTTTCATATAAACACTAGCAAAATAAGTGTTACAAGAATTGTAATAACCATTATGCAATTTCGAAACTCCAGAATCGTGACATTTCATAAATCTTCCACGCGCATAACTAAACCCGTGATGACAAACAAAACCCGTTTCGGTATCAATAACGCCTTCTTGAAGCGCAATCAATCCAGTTAATATTTTAAACGGCGAACCTGGCGGATATTCGGCTAATAAACCTCTATCATAAAGTGGTTTTGCAATGGAGTCGTTGTATAAAGCAGTGTAATTTTTGGAACGTTTTCGTCCAACTAAAAGTGCTGGATCAAATGACGGCGCACTAACCAAAGCCAAAATTTCTCCCGTTTTAGGTTCGATAGCTACAATTCCGCCACGTTTATTAATCATTAATTCTTCGCCATATTTTTGCAAGTCACCATCAATTGAAAGATGAATATCTTTTCCTTGAACAGCAATTGTATCATATCGACCATCTTTATAAGAACCAATATCTCTATTGTATTTGTCTTTTTGGATGTGTTTTACACCTTTTACACCTCTTAAAATTTCTTCATAACTCTCTTCAACACCTTGTTTTCCAATTAAATCACCTGATTTGTAGTATTTGTTTTTGTTGATGATATTTTCGTTAACCTGAGTGATAAAACCAAAAACATTGGCGCCATAATTTACTTGGTAATCACGAAGCGAACGTTTTTGAATGTAGAAACCTTCAAACTTTCGTTGTTTTTCTTGAAAAGCGGCATATTCAAGTTTGTTTAATTGTGCTAAGAAAACAGATGGTAATCTTGGACTATAAACTTTTGCTTTTTCAATTTTTTTGATGAAATCTTCTTTGGTAATTTGCAGTAAATCACAAAATTCAGCAGTGTCAATTTTCTTAACATCTCTTGGAATTACCATAATGTCATAGGAAGGTTGATTGGCTACCAAGAGTTTTCCATTTCGGTCATAAATATAACCACGTTCCGGATAATCATATTTGATTTTTATCGCATTATTATCTGATTTCAATTTGAATGAATCGTCAATAATTTGCAAATAAAAAATTCGAGCAATGAGTAATAATGCTCCAATAATAATAATGGTTGGAAACAAAGCTTTTCTCATCGTTTACTTGGTTTAATAAGATAAATGATAATAATGCTTGTAATAATGGTGAATAATGTACTTAAAACAGTTCGAACCAAGATGTCTAAAATGGAACTTAGTTTGAAAATTTCAAGTATGAAAAGGGTAAAATGGTGAATTACTACGGCAATTAAAATAAACGAAAAACGTTCTGGTGTTAACGAATCGTTTAGTTTAACTGTTTGGTATTCATAACTTAATCCGAAGGAAAATTTAAAAATTGAAGGTCTAAAATAGGCTAGGACTAAACAAGCAGCAGCATGAACTCCGCCAGAATTCCAAAACATATCCATAATTAATCCTAGAAAGAAACTCGCCAATAATAATCCTGTTTTGTTTCCGTTTACTGGATAAAGAATAATGAATAAAATATATGGAAACGGATTGACAAACCCAAACAAATCCATTCGGTTGAAAATTAAAACTTGTGCCAATAGCAACAAGATAAATCGGGCAATATTCATTAGTAATGCGCTATTCATCTTTTTTAATTTTACTTTCTAATTGAATGATTTCTTCTCGGTCTTTGTTTTTAATGATATAGACATATCCTAAGTTTGTCATATCGTTAAAAAGTTTAATATCAAGAGTATAATAATTTGTTTCGTCGTCGGTATATACTTTTTCAATGGTTCCAATGCCAATGTTTTCTGGGAAAATATGCGATTGTCCACCAGTAACAATAGTATCGCCTTTTCGAACTCCAGCCAATCGCGGAACGTCAATAAGTTGAACAAAGCCAGTACTTTTTCCGTTCCAAACTAAGGAGCCAAAATGATTTGATTTTTTAAGCTTAGCATTGATTTGCGATTTTACGTTCAAAATACTGATAACAGTAGCATATCCTGGAGAAACATCATCAACAATCCCGATAATTCCTGCGCTATTAATTACGCCCATATCTTGTTTGATACCATCTTTGGAACCATTGTTGATAGTTAAGTAATTTTCATGTTTGCTGTACGAGTTATGGATTACTTTTGAAATAATTACATCTGTTTTTTTTACTCCTTTTATAGTATCGATTTCAGGAAGTTTTGTTGAATCTTTTGTATTAAAAAGCAATGCTTTCAGTCGAGCATTTTCAAAAGCCAATTCATCATTTTGTGATTTCAAGTTGAAATACTCGTTGATGTTGTTTACTTTTTGATAAATTCCACCAGTTAAGAAATTGGCCGAACTAATTACTTTACTTTTATGATAGGAATGCGATTGAATAGTTAAACCTAGCGACAAGACTAATAGCAATAAAAACAGTAATCGATAACTGTTTTTAAATAGGAAGCTAAAAATTTGTTGCATAAGTCTTAAAATTATAAATTTCAAATTCCAAATTCCAAAAAAATAGGAATAGGTTATTTTTTGGAATTTGGAATTTGTGTTTTATTTGGAATTTATTTTATAAGTATACTTCTAAACTTTGGTATGTTTTTAAGTGCCATTCCAGTTCCGCGAACAACAGCTCTTAACGGATCTTCGGCAATGTAAACAGGTAAATCAGTTTTTTGAGAAATACGTTTGTCTAAACCTCTCAACATCGATCCACCACCAGCAAGATAAATACCAGTATTGTAAATATCGGCAGCTAATTCTGGTGGCGTTTGTGATAACGTTTCCATGATAGCATCTTCAATACGTTGAATAGATTTGTCTAAAGCTTTGGCTATTTCTCGATAAGAAACTTCAACTTGCTTAGGTTTTCCAGTCAATAAATCTCTACCTTGAACTGACATATCATCTGGTGGAGTTTCTAAATCATCAGTAGCAGCACCAATCGTAATTTTGATTTTCTCAGCAGTACTTTCTCCAACAAATAAATTGTGTTGCGTTCTCATGTAGTAAACAATATCGTTTGTAAAAACGTCACCAGCAATTTTTACTGATTTGTCACAAACAATTCCACCTAATGCAATAACTGCAATCTCGGTTGTTCCACCACCAATATCAACAATCATGTTTCCTTTTGGTTGCATAATATCGATACCAATACCAATTGCCGCAGCCATTGGCTCGTGGATTAGGTAAACTTCTTTACCATTTACACGTTCACAACTTTCTTTTACCGCACGCATTTCTACCTCAGTAATTCCCGATGGAATACAAACTACCATTCGCAAAGCTGGAGTAAACATTTTTTTCTTTAAAGCTGGGATACTTTTGATGAACATCGAAATCATTTTTTCAGAAGCATCAAAGTCAGCAATAACACCATCTTTCAATGGTCGTATGGTTTTTATGTTTTCATGAGTTTTACCTTGCATCATGTTGGCTTCTTTACCAACAGCAATAATTTTTCCCGATATTCTGTCCCGAGCCACAATTGACGGACTGTCAATTACAACTTTATCGTTGTGAATAATTAGTGTGTTTGCGGTACCAAGGTCGATTGCGATATCCTCGGTCATGAAATCAAAAAATCCCATACTGTTTTTTTGGGTTTAAACGTTTATATAATTTTTAACGCACAAAGTTAAACAAATTAATGTTTAAAATGACGTGTTCCTGTAAATACCATAGCAACTTTATTTTCGTTGCAAAAATTAATGCTCAATTCATCTTTTATTGAACCACCAGGCTGAATTACCGCTGTAATTCCTGCATTGTGAGCTAGTTCAACACAATCTGGAAACGGAAAGAAAGCATCACTTGCCATCACTGCACCTTTTAAATCAAATCCAAAAGTTGTTGCTTTTTCTACAGCTTGTTTCAAAGCGTCAACTCTAGAAGTTTGACCTGTTCCCGATGCTACTAATGTACTATTTTTTGCAAAAACAATCGTATTTGACTTTGTATTTTTACAAATTTTTGAGGCAAATAATAAATCTTCTATTTCTTGCTCAGTTGGTTTAGTAGTAGTAACGTAATTTAGGTGCGATTTATTGTCCGTAATGTTATTTCTTTCTTGAACTAAAATGCCATTTAAGCATGTTCTCAGGTTAGTTTGAGGTAAAGCCACATCATTTTGAACCAAAATAATTCTGTTTTTCTTTTCAGATAAAATAGCAATGGCTTTTTCGTCAAAACTTGGCGCGATAACTACTTCACAAAAAAGTGAGTTAATTTCGGTAGCTGTTGCTTCGTCAATTTTTCCATTGGCAATTAAAACACCACCAAAAGCCGAAGTTGGATCACAAGCCAATGCGGTTAAATAAGCTTCTTTCATTGTGCTTCTTGTGGCTAATCCACAAGCGTTGTTGTGTTTTAAAATAGCAAATGTTGGCTCATTTTCTTTAAATTCTAAAATCAAATTTACCGCAGCATCAACGTCTAACAAATTGTTGTATGACAATTCTTTTCCGTGTAATTTGGTAAACATTGCCTCAAAATCGCCAAAGAAAAATCCTTTTTGATGTGGATTTTCTCCATAACGTAACACTTGACCATTTTGTTCGCTGATTTTTAAAATGGTTTCTTCCTGATTTTGGTTGAAATAATTAAAAATAGCTGAATCATAATGTGATGAAGTATTGAACGCTTTGGTAGCCAATTTTTTTCTTTGTTCCAAAGTCGTTTCGCCATTTTGAGTTGAAATTAATTCCAATAAATAAGCATATTCATTAACCGAAGCTACAATTACTGTGTCTTTAAAATTTTTGGCAGCAGCCCGAATTAACGAAATTCCACCGATGTCAATTTTTTCAATAATATCAGCCTCGCTTGCGCCTGAAGCAACGGTTTTTTCAAAAGGATATAAATCAACAATAACCAAATCGATTTGTGGAATTTCAAATTCACGCATTTGCTCTATATCGGATGGATTGTCTTGACGGTTTAAAATTCCGCCAAAAATTTTTGGATGTAATGTTTTTACTCTTCCGCCAAGAATTTCTGGAAATGAAGTTACTTCTTCAACTGGAACTACTGGAATTCCTAGGTTATTGATGAATTCTTCGGTTCCGCCGGTAGAATAAATGGTTACATTTTGTTCATGTAGTTTGCGAACAATTGGCTCTAAACCTTCTTTTGAAAAGACAGAAATCAGTGCTGATTTGATTGTTTTTGTTGTGCTCATTTTGTAGTTGTGTTTAAGCGCACAAAAGTAGCTTTTTTACAGCCAAATTTCAAACAAGAAATGTAACAATATTTTATTTTTTGACACAAATAAGAGTGTTGATAAAAGATTAGCTATTTAGCTAAATTTTATTGAAATTTACAATTCTCAAAAAAAAGACATACATGCTGCTTTATATTCGATTAATTAAAGAAAGTTTTGCTTTTGCGATGAACGCTTTGCGAAACAATAAACTGAGAACAATGCTTTCACTACTAGGTGTAACCATTGGAATTTTTTCGATTATTGCGGTATTGGCTGCGGTCGATTCTTTGGATAAAAAAATACAAAGCGATATTAGCGGACTTGACAATCGTTCGATGTTTTTGTTTAAATATAGTTTTGGTCCAAGCGATGTTCCTGATTGGAAGATGGATCAGTTTCCCGATGTTACTTATGACGAATATACTTTTATCAAAAATAATGTTGATGGCGTTGAAAATGTATGTTTTCAATATTTTACAGCCAATGAAAATGTAAAATTCGAAGAGAAAACGGTTAGTCTTGTTAGTGTAAAACCGTGTACGTATGAATTTGTGGATATTGAAAAATTAGAATTTGCCGACGGACGATTTTTTAATGAACAAGAATCAAATTCAGGAAGAAATTGTATTGTGATTGGACATGAAATTGCCGAAGGCTTGTTTGGAACTACTAATCCAATAAATAAAGAAATTCGATTGTATGGACAACGATTTATAGTTATTGGCGTGTTGAAAAAAGTAGGCGAACGAATGATTAGTTTTGGTTCAAATCCTGATACTACGGTTTATCTTCCGTTGAATAAAGTTCGAAATATGTTTGGTGACAACAGCAATTGGTTTACGCCAATTATTGTGATAAAACCAAATGAAACAGCCGATTTAGATGATGTAAAAGGCGAAATTCAGCAAAAATTACGATTAAAAAGAGGTTTAAAATATGGTGAGATTGATAACTTTTTTGTTAATATTCTTAAAGGTGCAACCGATCAAATTCAAGCCTTTATTGGTAGTTTGAAAGTTGGTGGATGGATAATTTCTGGGTTTTCATTGTTGGTTGGCGGATTTGGAATTGCCAATATTATGTTTGTTTCTGTAAAAGAACGAACCAATTTAATTGGAATTCAAAAATCTCTTGGTGCCAAAAATAAATTTATCTTGTTTCAGTTTCTTTTTGAAGCGATAATTCTTTGTGTCATTGGTGGTGCCGTTGGTTTATTATTGGTTTGGATAATTGCTGTGATTTTAACCAGCGCACTTGATTTTGAATTTGTACTTAGTTTTTCAAATATTATGTTAGGAACTGGTTTAGCAGCAACTATTGGATTGATTTCGGGGATTTTACCTGCTATTTCCGCTTCAAAACTCGATCCAGTGGAAGCGATTAGAAGTGGAATGTAGTGGTTTTTACGGCTATTTTTCTGTAAATTATCTTTAAAAAACTGCGCAAAGTCAGAAGACATTTGCGCAGTTTTTCTAAGAATTCTTTGAAGAGTTTTGGATTGTTATTCCCCAATTTTGGAGATCTTTCGAGTTTATTTTTGTTTTTTTAAAAGTGTTTAAGTCATTAATTTCAAAAAAATTCTGAGGATTTGTAATATATTTTTTTGGAATTAAAAAGAGATTATAATCTTGAGATTGTATTTTTGAATTTATCAATTCTGTAAAATTGCTTTTTAATTTCAAGAATTTTTGAATATCAAAACAATATCTTGTATCTAGCGTTTGTTCTAAATATTCTTGAAAATTAGTGTCTTCAAAATTCAGAATTTTTATCAAATATAGGTCACTAATAAACTTCATATTGAAATTGTCAATGTCATTATTCAGTTCAACTGCTTTTTTTTTGTATTCTTGCGCTAATTCAAAAGGTTTTATAGAATATTCAGAAAGACCAACAACACCTTCTCGAAAATTATACTGTCCGATATTTACGTCATAATATGCGGACATTGTATCGTTGTCTCCAACTTTATTTCTGTAAGTAACTACAAATTTTGAATTTATTTGTCCAAATAATTTTGTAGTACTTAAAAGAATTGGCTTTAAATCATCAGAAACATCTTTAGATTTAAAAGCAAGTTTTAATTTGATTTCGGAAATCACTTGTTTTTTCCAATCTTCAATATTTGTTTTGATATGATATAATTTCCCAGCTAATATTTTGCCATAGTTATAAATTAAAAATTCTTTCTCTGAACCGTAAATTTGCTCGCATAAAAAAATATATTCACGTTTCAATAGTCGGGTAGAAAGATAAAATTTTTTGTTTGGATATTCTTCTCTCAATATTTTAACTAAATCAGCATTATAAAGAGGTTTTTTTAAAAATTTCTCAAATCCTTCTATAGTTAAACTTTTATCATAAAATTGATATTCTTTCATCAGATTTTAAAAATGGTTTAATGATATGTTTTTTAATTGTTTATAGCTTATAAATAAGTGCATATCCTATTTTAACTTTAGTCATGAATGTAATATATTGTTGTGACTTATTAAGCTATTTAACAAATATAAACAAAAAACACAAAGTCATCGCTTTGTGTTTTCTATAAAAATATAAACTAAAATCTATTTTTTCTTAGCGGCATTTTTATCATAATGCACAAAAATATTAATGTAAATATTTCGGGATAATCGAGCGGTAACTGGCGTTAAAACGACCAATGCAATAATGATAGCAATAAACGCTTCTACTAAACTTAAACCAAGAAAAACTTTTGCAATAATAAAAGCGGCAACGCCAATCGCAACGGTTAGTCCATAGCTAACATACATTGCGCCATAAAAAAACGACGGTTCTATTTGATATTGTAATCCGCAGTGGCTACAAGTTTCGTGCATGTCATATAATTTTGAAAGATGATAAGGGTTTTTTTCAACATACATACTTTCTTCCTGACATTTAGGGCAACTTCCTGTTAAAATACTATTTAGTTTCGATCCTTTTTTTAACATTTGCAAAAATTTTCTACAAAGGTACTTTATAGAAATCTTTTGAATGTAACTTTTGTAACAAATAATCATGTTAAACATACATAATTTATCGGTTTCGTTCGGCGGAACGTATCTTTTTGAAGAAGTAACTTTTCGTCTTGGTGCTGGCGATAGAGTAGGTTTGGTTGGAAAAAATGGCGCAGGAAAATCAACGATGCTAAAAATTTTGGCTGGTGATTTCAAACCTGATTCTGGTCAAATTGCTACAGAAAAGGAAGTCAGAATTGGTTTTCTTCGTCAAGATATTGATTTTGAACAAGGAAGAACGGTTTTGGATGAAGCTTATCAAGCTTTTGAAGAAATAAAAAGAGCCGAATTAAAAATTGACGAAATCAATCATCAATTGGTTACTCGAACCGATTATGAAAGCGCTTCTTACTCCGAATTGATTGAGCAATTAAGCGATGTTCAACACCATTATGAAATTCTTGGCGGATACAACTACGTTGGCGATACCGAGAAAATTCTTTTAGGATTAGGTTTTAAAAGAGAAGATTTTAACAATCAAACCGATACATTTTCCGGCGGATGGAGAATGCGTATTGAGTTGGCAAAATTATTATTGCAATCCAATGATATTTTGCTTCTCGATGAGCCAACAAACCATTTGGATATTGAAAGTATTATTTGGTTGGAAGGTTTTTTGAGAAATTTCCCTGGCGTTGTGGTGATTGTTTCTCACGATAAAATGTTTTTGGACAATGTAACCAATAGAACTATCGAGATTTCTCTCGGAAAGGCTTATGATTTTAATAAACCTTATTCGCAATATTTAGTTTTAAGAGAAGAAATTCGCGAAAAACAGTTGGCTACGCAAAAAAATCAAGCTAAGAAAATAGAAGAGACTGAAAAGTTAATCGAAAAATTCCGAGCCAAAGCTTCCAAAGCATCGATGGCGCAATCGTTAATTAAAAAACTTGATAAAGTAGAGCGAATTGAAGTGGATGAAGATGATAATTCGGTGATGAGTATTTCGTTTCCCGTTTCTCAAACTCCAGGAAGAGTTGTTGTTGAAGCGGAACATGTAACGAAAGCGTATGGCGAAAAAACAATTTTGAAAGATATTTCACTTTTGGTAGAACGCGGAAGTAAAATTGCCTTTGTTGGTCAAAATGGTCAAGGAAAATCTACGTTTATCAAAGCGATTGTTAACGAATTTGAATATGAAGGTTCAATAAAACTCGGACATAATGTTCAGTTGGGTTATTTTGCCCAAAATCAAGCGGAATATCTTGACGGTGAAAAAACACTTTTGGACACCATGCTCGAAGCCGCAACTGATACCAATCGTTCTAAAGTTCGCGACATGTTGGGTGCATTTTTGTTCCGTGGCGATGATGTGGAGAAAAAAGTAAAAGTGCTTTCTGGAGGTGAACGAAATCGTTTGGCATTATGTAAATTATTGCTTCAACCTATCAATGTTTTGGTGATGGATGAGCCAACAAACCATTTGGATATAAAATCTAAAAATGTGTTGAAAGCAGCGTTGCAAAAATATGAAGGAACGTTGCTTTTAGTTTCCCACGATAGAGATTTCCTTCAAGGAATGTCGAATATTGTTTATGAATTCAAAGATCAAAAAATTAGAGAATATCTTGGCGATATTAATTTCTTCTTAGAACAACGAAACGCAATGAACATGCGCGAAATTGAGAAAAAAGATGTAGTAAAAGAAACTCCAAAAGTGGAAAAGAAAAACTTGTCTTTTGAAGAACAAAAATCGCAAAAAGCATTACAAAATAGGTTATCCAAAATAGAAAGCCAAATTCAGCAGTTGGAAAAAGACATTCAGAACGATGATAAAGAATTGGCTTCTAATTATGATAAACACATCGAAAATGCTTCTTTTTTTGCAGCATATGAAAGAAAAAAGAAAGATTTAGAAAAATTATTAGAAGAATGGGAAACCGTTCAGTTGGAACTTGAATCGTAATATTTTTAGAATTAGTTACACCTTGTGAACTTCGTGAAAACTTTGCGAACTTTGTGGTTAAATCAACTCGCAACTTTAAATTCGTAACCCGTAACTTACTTGAAAGGATGCCGTTGTTGCCAAGCTAATGTTGGTTCCAGTTTTGGAAAAATCTTCGGAAGAAATTTATTTACTAACGAATTCGTGTGATAAATAAATCCCGACATCATAACAGGTTTAGCGCCAATGGAACTTTTAATTTCCAAAGCCGTTCGACCAAAAATAATTCGTCCAAAGTTATTTTCAATCGCAAATTCAGTCATAGTATAAAGCATGTTCAAATAGAGCATGCTTTCTTTTTGCACTTTTTCGTCATAACCCAAGAAATAGGTTTCCAAAGTATTTCCGTTTAATAGAATAGTGTGAAAACCAACTAAATCTTCATTTTTGAAATAACCAATGATTTTGAAACGGTTTCCGCATTGTTTTTTAAACGTTGAAAAATGATTCTTGGCTAAGAAAAAAGTATTAAACGGAGCATTTTTGGCAACATAATAATACAAATCATAAATGCGATTTTCGTGCTTAATTGTTTCTTCCAATGACAATTCACGAACTGTAATTCCTTCAATTTTTTTGTGAGCTCGTTTGTATTGATCACGATATTTTTTTGAAAAAGCAGCAACATAATCTTCTTTCGTTTTCCAATGAGACGGAATTTTGAAAATCATATTGGGTTGTGTATTGAACTCATAAATAGTTGAAAAAGTATTTGTTTTGAGTTCGTTGGCACAATCTTGATAAAAATCTTTAAAGGAAACAATGTGAATTTTTGTCTTTTGTTTTTTGAAATAAGAGATAATTTCTTCGGAACAAAGTAGAAGTAACTTTCCAATTTCATCAAAACTGATGTCTTTCTTGAACTGATAACCATTTTGTCCTGTAATCATGTTATTTCCAAGAAATAAAACATGAGATGCAAAATTCTTGAAAACAAAATTTCTAACAGAAGTTTTTAAACATTTGTCTCTTTCGCCAAATGATTCTAATTTGTTTAAATTTAGATATTGTGCCAAAGCAATGCCAATAAGCTTTGTCTCTTCGAATATTCCAATAAAAAAACATTGCATATTTACAGGTGCCGATTTTTCCAGTACATTCAAATACTGTGTTTGTAGAAAAACATTGTCATAGGCAACAACATCCCAATCATTTGGGAGATTTTCAACTGAAGTGTAAATTTTAAAAGTGTAATTATTCACAAACAAAAAAATCGCTCCACAAATGTAGAGCGATTGTTATTTAATAAAATGTTAAACTATTCCCAAGCGCAAATAATTCCTCCCATTAAGGTTAGTGAAACAATCCAATAACCAGCATTTATTAGAATATATTTCCAAGATTTTTGTTCAAATAAACTGTTTATGGCAGTTATTGGCAATGCAAAAAACAATCCTGTCATAAAACCATGCAAAGCACCATGTTGAAAAGTTCGGAATGCATCACCATAATCAGCTAGAAAAGCGGCATAAGATGGTTTTGCTGTTGCTACAAATTCTGGTCCGCCAATCATTCCTAATGCGCCAAACTGATGTATAACTAATACTGGCAACAAGAAAGACAACATCAAAGAATAAAAAATAGTTAATCCAAAAACCTTCAACATGTTTGATTTTTGGGCTTTTTCTTCAGTCATTCCTGTTTCTTTCATCCAAATGGTTCCAAATACTTTTGGGTTGTACCAAATGAATCCTACTAAAAGTGTTATAAATGAGGATACTAAAACTGCGTAAAAATTAAAAGGCATAATTTCAATGTTTTATTGGTTAGTATATCAAATGTATTAAATTCTTTTTTAATAAAAAATTTAATTTAAACGTGTTATTTATAAGAAAAATATTCAAAAAAATACTAAAACAATGCATTTCAACGATTATTTTTGACTTTAAACGATGTTTGTATTAATTTTACAATGTCATTAAGTCCAAATCTATACACAAATTATTATGAAAACAATATTTACTTATTTCGCATTATTATTTTTATCGGTATCGATGTTTGCAGAAATTTCTTCAAAAGAGAAAAATGCATTATTAAAATTATACAAATCTACTAATGGCTCAAAGTGGATAAATACATGGAATTTGAAATCATCACCAAGTACTTGGTATGGTGTTGAAGTAAAAAACGATAAAGTGGTTTCTCTAAAATTGATGAACAACAATTTGGTCGGACAATTGCCAAGCGAAATAGGCGATTTGACTTCGCTAGAAGAATTGAATTTATTTAGAAATGATATTAGTGGAGTTTTGCCAACAACAATAGGTAATCTTAAAAGTTTGACTAAATTAAATGTGTCCTTTAATAAACTATCGGGAAGTTTGCCAAATACGATAGGAAGCTTGACGAAAATAAAATCTATTGAGCTTCATATGAATAGATTTACAGGTCAATTACCTGAAAGCATCGGAAGTTTGTCTTCATTGGAAGTGCTTTCTTTGTTTAATAATGAAATCGAAGGAGAAATTCCGGTATCTTATTATCAGTTAAAATCATTAAAGGAATTATTGTTGAGCAGTAATAAGTTAACAGGAAGCTTAAGTTCTGAAGTTTCAAATCTTTCTTCATTGGAAAATCTTAGTTTGTTTGAAAACAAAATGGAAGGAACTGTTCCATTTGATTTGGAAAAATTGAAAAATTTAAAAGAAATGAATATTTCATATAACATGTTTAATGGTTTTGTTTCAAAAAATTTAGCAAAATTAGATACATTAAATATGACAATGATAAACGAACAAGGTGTTGCTTCAACACTAAAAGTAAGCATTGACAAAAACTCAGCTTACGCTGCGGATGAGTAGTCATGATTAAATTTTGATTGGGTTAGTAAAAGAAATGTCTCGAGAAATCGAGACTTTTTTTGTTTAGTATGGCTAGTTTTTAATCATTCTTTGATAGAATTGTATCAATGTTTTTGTTTTAAATGAATTAATTTTACAATATCTATATTTTTTATAATGACACCAAAATCAATTTTAGTTTTCTTTTTACTCTTTTTTGTGCAATTTATATTTGCAAATGAAAATCCTTCAGAAACCAATAATTTTATCTTTAAAGGAAGAATCGAAAAAACTTCAGAAAAAAGCGGATTTTTAATTTCTTCAGCAGCATCAGTAACTTTTTCATACAAAGGAACATCAACAGATTATTATTTAAGTACCAATGATTCTTTTGAACATGATAATTATTTTGTGCTTGAAGTTGACGGTCAATACAAAGGTAGATTTATCGTTAAATCAGGAAATGCACAAAAATTTTCTGTTGAAAGTAACGACAATAAAATTCATGTAGTTACAATCTACAAAGCAACCGAAGCCGCAAATGGAACTGTTTTTTTTGATGGAACAAAGACTAAAAATATCGTTTCAACATCTATTCAAACCAAAAGGAAAATTGAATTTATTGGCGATTCTATTACTTGCGGAATGGGAAATGATTTATCAATTCCGTGTCATACTAATCATTGGTTTGATCAACACAATGCCTATTTAGCTTATGGACCAGTTTTAAGCAGAAAGCTAAACGTAGATTTTCTTCTAAGTTCTATTTCAGGAAACGGGATGTATCGCAACTGGAATTCCGAAAATAATGAAGAAACTGTTTTACCCGATGTTTATGATAATTTATATCAAAAAAAAGACAGTTCAAAACCATTTCCAACCGATTTTCAACCCGATTTGGTAAGTATTTGTCTTGGAACAAATGACCTTTCGGATGGCGATGGAACAAAACAGCGTTTGCCTTTCAATAAAGAAAAATACATTTCAAATTATATCAATTTTATAAAAAATATATACAAGCGATATCCAAATACTAGAGTTGTTTTGCTAAACAGTCCAATGGTTTCTGGCGAAAAAAATATACTTTTAGTTTCTTGTTTAAAAGAAGTTATTGCAGCTTTTAAAGATGATAAAATCCATAAACCAATTGGACTTCTTGAGTTTAATGAAATGAAGCCAAAAGGATGTGATTATCATCCTGATGCTGAAGACCACAAAGTGATTGCAGCTCAAATGGAAGACTATTTTAAAAAACTATTAAATGAATAAGATACTATTTTTTATTGTAGTAATGATTTTTTCCAATGCAATTTGGGCAAATGTCTCGTTACCAAATATTTTTTCTGACAATATGGTTTTACAACGCAATTCCGAAATAAAAATTTGGGGTTGGGGAAATCCAAAAGAAGAAATAAAAATTACGCCAAGTTGGAAAAATCAAGAATACAAAGTAACAACAGATAGTTATGCAAATTGGCAAATTACAATTCCAACACCAAAAGAAGGCGGACCATTTTCTATAACATTCAAAGGTTATAATGAAGTAGTTCTTAAAAATATTTTAATAGGCGAAGTTTGGCTTTGTTCTGGGCAATCTAATATGGAAATGTCTGCTGCTTGGGGAATTGAAAACGGTGACGAAGAAGTAAAAAATGCCAATTATCCAAACATTAGATTTTTTACTGTTCCAAAACTTACTGCTACTACGCCACAAAATAATTTGCTAGGAAACTGGACAGAATGTTCGCCAGAAACGATGAAAAATTTTAGTGCTGTGGCTTATTTTTTTGCTAAACAATTACAAAAAGATTTAAAAAATGTTCCAATTGGATTGATTTCTTCTAATTGGGGTGGAACTTCTGCAGAAGTTTGGATGCCAGAAACAGCGTTTAAAAATGAACCCGATTTACTAAAAGCAACGGCTGATTATAAACCAAATGAATATTGTCCTGTTGAACCAACACGAACTTTTAATGCCATGATTAATCCGATAGTTGGTTTTAAAATAGCAGGAACAATTTGGTATCAAGGCGAAAGTAATGTAGGTTCGACTATTTATGATAAAACTTTTTCAAGATTGATTACCTCATGGCGAACACTTTGGAAAGATGATTTTCCCTTTTATTTTGTTCAAATTGCACCGTATCAATATGGCGAAAATCATTTTGGCGGTGCAGAAGTTAGAGATTTTCAAAGACGAACGTTACAACTTCCAAAAACAGAAATGGTTGTAACTTCGGATATTTCGCCAACGGATGATATTCATCCAAAAGATAAAAAATCAGTTGGAATTCGTTTAGCTAATTTAGCATTGAACAATCATTACAAAACAAGAAATGAATTAGTAAATGGACCACTTTTTAAAGATTTTAAAATCGAAAAAAATAAAGTAATTGTAAATTTTGATTATTCAGACGGATTGTATTTTAAAGATAAAAAAGCCAATCAATTTGAAATTGCTGGAGTTGACGGTGTTTTTCATCAAGCCAAAGCCGAAATAAAAAATAATCAAGTTATCTTGCAATCCAAAGAAGTAAAAAATCCAACAAAAGTACGTTTCGCTTGGACAAACACAGCGCAATCGCAACTGTTTAATAAAGCCAATTTACCAGCATCAACATTTATTTCAGAATAAAACAACTATGAAAATAACAACAATATCAATACTTACGCTTTTTGCAGTCACAACTATGAACGCACAAAATAAAGCCCATTTAGATAAAACTAAGCCAATAGAAGAACGCATCGATTTGTTAATGAAACAAATGACTTTGGAAGAAAAAGTGGGACAAATGAACCAATACAATGGTTTTTGGGAAGTAACTGGTCCAGCACCAAAAGGCGGAACAGCCGAATTAAAATATGAACATTTAAGAAAAGGTTGGGTTGGTTCAATGTTGACCGTTCGTGGCGTTGATCAAGTTCGTGCTGTGCAAAAAATAGCGGTAGAACAAACTCGTTTGGGAATTCCATTAATTATTGGTTTTGACGTTATTCACGGTTATAAAACACTAAGTCCAATTCCTTTGGCGGAAGCGGCAAGTTGGGATTTAGCAGCCATAAAAAAATCGGCACAAGTAGCAGCAGCCGAAGCTTCAGCATCAGGAATTAATTGGACATTTGGACCAATGGTCGATATTTCTCGCGAAGCACGTTGGGGAAGAGTTATGGAAGGCGCTGGCGAAGATCCATTTCTTGGAAGCAAAATCGCAGAAGCTAGAGTGAAAGGTTTTCAAGGCGATTCGTTTGGCGATTTAGAAAAAGTGAACACGATTGCTGCCTGTGCAAAACATTTTGCGGCTTATGGTTTTTCTGAATCGGGTAAAGAATATAATACGGTTGATATTGGAAATGCAACGCTTTACAACACAGTTTTGCCTCCATTTAAAGCGGCAAAAGATGCAGGAGTTCGAACGTTTATGAACTCGTTTAATATTCTGAATGGAATTCCAGCAACGGGAAATAAATTTTTACAACGCGATATTTTAAAAGGTAAATGGAATTTCAATGGTTATGTTATTACGGATTGGGCTTCGATTAGAGAAATGATAATTCACGGTTTTGCAGCTGATGGAAAAGAAGCATCGCAACGAGCTGTTGAAGCTGGTGCTGATATGGATATGGAATCGCATCTTTATGTAGCCGAATTAGTGAATTTGGTCAAAGAAGGAAAAGTAGATGTAAAATTAGTTGACGATGCGGTTCGAAGAATTCTTAGAGTAAAATTTGAATTAGGACTTTTCGACAATCCATTTTTATATTGTGACGAAAAAAGAGAAAAAGAAACAGTTGGAAGCAAAGCCAATAATGATACTGTTTTAGACATGGCAAAAAAATCAATTGTCTTGTTGAAAAATGAAAAAAATCTACTTCCGTTGAAAAAATCAGGACAAAAAATAGCTTTGATTGGTGCCTTGGCAAAGGATAAAACAAGTCCTTTAGGAAGTTGGCGCATTGCCGCAGAAGATAATTCGGCAGTTTCAGTTTTGGAAGGAATGCAACAGTACAAAGGCAATCAATTAACTTATGAAAAAGGAGCTGATTTGACTGTAGGGAAAACCACTTTTGTTGATGAATTAGTTTTCAATACAACTGATAAATCAGGTTTTGAAGCCGCAAAAAAAATAGCATCAACTGCCGATGTTGTCGTGATGGTTTTAGGCGAACATGGTTTTCAAAGTGGTGAAGGAAGAAGCAGAACAAATCTTGATTTGCCTGGTGTTCAGCAAGAATTGTTAGAAGAAATTTATAAAGTAAATCCAAATATTGTTTTGGTTTTAAACAATGGTCGTCCGTTGGCTTTGCCTTGGGCAGCCGAAAAAATTCCAGCCATTGTTGAAGCATGGCAATTGGGAACACAAACTGGAAATGCTGTGGCGCAAGTGCTTTATGGTGATTATAATCCAAGTGGGAAATTACCAATGAGTTTTCCTAGAAATGTTGGGCAATGTCCTATTTATTATAATTTTCACAACACCGGAAGACCAACAAATTCTGAAAATAATGTTTTTTGGTCGCATTACACCGATGTCGAAAAAACACCGCAGTTTCCTTTTGGATTTGGATTAAGTTACACCACTTTTGAATATAAAAACTTAAAATTAGATAAATCAACCTATTCAAAGGGCGAAAAAGTAAACGTTTCGGTTGAGCTAACCAATACTGGATATTTTGACGGAAAAGAAGTCGTTCAGCTTTATATTAGAGATGTTACAGCAAGTTTGTCAAGACCTGTGAAAGAATTAAAAGGATTTGAATTAGTAGAATTGAAAAAAGGAGAAACCAAAACCATTCGTTTTACATTAACCGAAAATGAACTTGGATTTTTTGATAATAATGGAAACTATTTGGTTGAACCTGGAACTTTTAAAGTCTTTGTTGGAACTAATTCTGATGAAGTAAAAGAAACAGAATTTGTTTTAAAGTAATATTTGTTTGTAATTAAAAAGGGTTGGAAAATGAAATTCTAACCCTTTTTTTATTATTTATTCCACTTTTGATTGTACTTTTTCATCATATCTAAAGTCTCTTTTTCGCTAGAAAAAACAGAGTTTAAACCTTGTGGTTCTTGTGGCGGATCAGTTGTGTAATCATCGCCTTTTTTCCATTTTCCGTCTTTTGGATTGTTTTTTCCAATTCCAGCATAACCCCAAAAATTTAAGGCAACAAACGGTTCGTTCTTTGTGATTGCATCATCCAAACGCTTAAAAACGGCATTGTAAAATTGATTTCTAAATTCAGATGAAGCATTTCTATCCAAACTTTCTTGATTTCGCGGGTAACCAAATTCTTCTAAAACGATAGGTTTATTTAATTCTTTGGCAACAATGATGTGTTCGTTGATGTATTCAATTGTTTTTTGAATGGCAATTGGTGTTGAACCTTTTTCGTCTTCCATTTTATACCAACCCCAATTTTTTGGCCAAATGTGCATCGTTAAGTAATCAATGTTTTTGTTGGTGTGTGTTCTTTTAAAAGCCGCCAAATCATCGTTTGAACCTGCTTTTCCTTCAGAACCAGTTGTGATTAAATGGTTTTTGTCTAAATTATCCATATAATCCACAACATCGTTTAACCAAATGGTAAATGCCTTTTCATTTTCTTTAGTGAAAATTCTCGGTTCGTTAGCAACTTCCCAAGCCATAATGGTAGTATCGTTGGTATATTTTTCGTTGGTAATTGAATTAGTTCGGTTTATAATAAATTTAATGTGTTTTTTGAACGAATCCATACACGGTTTACAACTATGAAACTGCGATGTATAACTCATGAATTGTGGCCAAGTATTTGGAGCGATATTCGGGTTTGGAACTTCACCATAACCATTCCATTCCAGATATTTTGCCATTCCTCCAGACCATTCCCAATTGTTATTCAAATATAAAATAGCTGTTAAGTCGCGCTTTTTCATCTCTGATAAAAGAAAATCCAAACCTTCAAGTAATTCTTCGTTGTATTTTCCTTGTTCGGTTTGCAATGCTTCTCTCACGGTAAAATCTTGATTTCCACCTTCGGCACCAACAAGCACTCTAAGGTTTGAAATTCCGTAAGCTTTAAGTTCGTCAAGTTCTTTTAATAATCGTTCACGATTACCACTTTTTGCTCCCAAAAGCGCACCATACCAATAGTTGGTTCCAACAAAATGATAAGGCTTTCCATTTTTGATGAATTTTGAGTTTTCAACAATTATAAATGACTTTTCGCTTTGACACGAAATCGTTAGGATAGCAGCAATGAGTAATGTGGCAATTCTTTTCATAAAGATTTTGGGTTTAATTAGTTAAATTTCACCGAAATTTCGTCGGCAAAAAGTGTTCCTGTTGCAAAACCTAGCGCAATCATTAAGCGGTATTTTTTTGTTCCTTTTGGCAATGAAAATGTTTTGGTATAAAACGTCCAATCGGTTGTTCCAGTTACGAAAGTTACACTTTGATCATTTCCAGTTTTGTTACTTCCATCAGAGGTAAATTCAATATTTAATAATCCGTTGTTCCAAATGTCTTTTCCTTGAACGATGTTGTCCGATTTTAACCAACCTGAAACTGTGATTGAAGTTGCATTTTCTGGAACATCGGCAATTTGGTCAATGCCATTCCAATCAAAAGTGTTTGATTTTAATACTAATGCTGATTTTCCTTCTTTAAAAGTTTCTGTTGAAACAGTTGCATTTCCACGCCAAGAAGTTATTCCGTTTTCAAAATTTCCGTTGGTCAACTCGATAGGTTTTGCCTCATAATTTCCTGAAATTACTGTTGGCATGCGCTTAGCGTTTTCTGCTTCTGTAATTTTGTTTAATTCTTCTTGTGAGATTGCAATAGCTTTTATTTCATCAAATAGTATTGTTCCGTTGGTTTGACCAAGTGCTAACATTATCCTTAATTTAGATGCTGAAGATGGAACTTTTATGGTTTTTTTATAAAAAGTCCATGGAGTTGTGCCTAAAACTGAAGCAATATTTTCGTTTTGAAAACCTTTTCCAGATGAGTTGATAAATTCAATATCAAATTTTCCTGTGTTCCAAGTATTTTCTCCTTTTTCAACACCATCCGATTTTATCCAACCGCTTAATTCTATGGCAGTTGTGTTTTTTGGAATAGAAATGGTTTGATCGATAGCTTTCCATTGAGCACCAACATATTGTGTGATTATAGCGCTATTTTTTCCATTTTTCTTATCGAAGGATGATAGTTTGGCAACATCGCCATTCCATTGGTTTAGTTCCATTTCAAATCCGCCGTTTTGAACTAGATTTTTTTGAGCAATAGCGTTAGCACTAATTAAAGTGATTAGTAATGGAATTAGTTTTTTCATAATTATAATCTTTTGATTAATTCGATGCACGCACGAGAATTGTGGTAAGGACATTTCCAAAAACCTGCTTTGTCTTTTTGAATTGGTGAATAATCTTGGTTAATTCCCCAAATCCATTCGCCATTTACTTTGTCTAAAATATATTTTTCTATGAATTCAAAGTTCTTTTCTGCTATCAAGAGAAATTCTTTATCTTGTGTTAGTTGGTATGCATTTACCATTCCTATTAGAAGTTCTGATTGTGGCCACCAATGTTTTTCGGCAATTAATTTATTTTCTTTTGGATCAAATTCATACCATAAACCACCATCAACATCAATTCCTTCTTTGGTCACTTTTGCAATTTCAACAGCATAGTTTTGGTATTTTTCGATAAGTGGTTTGTCAGCAATTACTTCAGCACACCATTGTAGTAACCAAGCAGCTTCGATGTCATGACCATAGGAAATAACATCTGGTTTTTCAACCCAATTTTCATCAAAAAACAGTTTCAAATGCCAGGTTTTTTTGTCGATAAAATAAACATCGATAACATGAAGAATTTTTGCAATTTTGAATTTTAAATCTACATTTTTCCATACACTGTAAAGATTTGCATAGGCTTCAACAATGTGAAGATGCGTGTTCATGGTTTTTTTTTCGTTGGCATCTTTTTCGCTTAAACGCAAATCTTCGATAGGTTGCCAATCTCTTGTAAAGGCTTCAAAATAACCTTCTTTTAGATTGTCATAGCTGTGAAGTTCTATCTTTTTGTATAAATCAATAGCTAAGTCTAATGCTTTCTTGTCTTTACTAATTTTGTAATATTCGGTTAAACCATAAATGGTGAAAGCTATTGCATAAATTTGATTTTTGGTTTCTCTTGGACTTCCATCGGCATTTATACTCCAAAATATTCCACCAAATTGGCTATCGTAAAAATTAGAAACAATATAATCGAAAGCTCTTTTCGCTAAAGATTTATGTTTTTCATCATTGGTAATTTCAAATGCAGCCGAAAACGACCATAATATCCTAGCATGAAGTACTGAACCTTTTGGAGCATCAAAATTTTTATAATTTTTATAATCAATTTCGCCGATAAATCCACCATTTTTATTGTCAATGGTTTCAAAACTCCAATAGTTTAGAATTTCAAACAACTCTGATTTTGCAAGTGATTTTAAGGTGTCGATTTGGGTTTCCACTTTGTGTAATCTTGATTATTTTATACTATTATTTTTGTTGATTAAGTCAATTATAGTTTGAACAGAACCAAATGAAGTAAACGTATCTTCGGGCGAATTACAAACATAATCAACTAATTTTTCAACAGACGAAACGGCAACATGCATTCGTGTGTCTGAAGAAGCGTAATAAATAAAAACAGTTCCGTTTTCATCAGCAATCCAACCGTTTGAGAACAAAACATTGGAAACATCGCCAACACGTTCATCATTTTCAGGCGCCATGAAATGTCCGGCAGGTTTGTGAGTTACTTTTGAAATATCATCCAAATCAGTCATGAACATATACAAAGTATATCGCAATCCTGCAGCAGTATTTCGAACACCGTGAGCAAGATGTAGCCAACCTTTTGCTGTTTTTATTGGCGCTGGACCAAGACCGTTTTTTAATTCATAAATCGTATGATAGGTTTTTCCGTAGATGATTTTTTCATCTTCAACTATTGGGTTTTCCATGTTTTTGATGAAGCCCAAACCAATTCCGCCTCCATTTCCAACATCGATAAAACCATCTTGTGGACGTGTGTAAACGGCATATTTTCCGTTAACAAACTCTGGATGAATTACCACATTTCGTTGTTGTCCTGTGTTTGAAATTAAATCAGGAAGACGTTCAAAATGGATTAAATCTTTGGTTCTAACTATTCCAGCATTAGCTATTGCTGAACTCGTGTCGCCTTTTGGAGCGTTTGGATCTTTTCTTTCGGTACAAAAAATTCCATAAATCCATCCATCTTCATGCTGAACCAAGCGCATATCATAAACATTAGTATCGGGATTGTTTTCAATTTGTGGAATAATACAAGGTTTGTCCCAAAATTCGAAATTATCAATTCCATTTGGACTTTCCGCAATAGCAAAAAATGATTTTCTATCGTTTCCTTCTACGCGTAGGCAAAGAATGTATTTGTTGTTCCATTTCATTGCGCCTGCATTAAATGTAGCATTGAAACCAATTCGTTCCAAACCATTAGGATTAGTTTCTGCATTTAAATCGTATCGCCAGTGTAATGGGACGTGATTGCTGGTTACAACAGGATTTTGATAACGTTGATAAATGCCGTTATTTTCTGCTTTTGGTTCGTTTTTTGTTTGAATTAGCTTTTGATAAGATTGCAAAAGAGTATCATAATTGGCAATCTTTTTTACATTTTCAGTAATCATATTTCTGTTTAAAAAAATTTAATAATCAGTTAATCGTTTCCACCAAGTTTTTCTCATAATCAATACAATTACAAAGAATAAGGCTAATACAATTCCAAGTGAAGTCCATTTTGAAAGGATCAAATACATTGGAAGTAGTGTCAGTAAAATTTGTCCTGAAATGCCTAAAAAGACATTCAGCATATTGGTTTTGAAATTTTTATTTTTTTCAATGGTTGGTTCTGTTAGTGCAATTTCGTCGTGAATTGGTTTCCAAAATCCCCAAGGTCTGACATCTTTGTAGAATTTGATTAAGGTTTCTTTGTTTGTAGCTGGTGCAGCATAAGAACCAAGAATACAAGCGATTAATTGGATAATTATGAAAACTGGGAAGAAATAAAGCATTCGAGTTCCGTCAAAATAATTAGTGATTCCTGTAACTGAAAGTGTTGGCGGAATAGCACTGGCAATAATTCCAAACAGCATTCCATAGAAATATCCATTGGCATTAAATCGCCACCAATACCATTTTAGAACGTTGGCGCAAACAAATCCACCATACAAACCAGCGGTTATAATATTGAAAATCATGTTTACATCTTTTATCAAAAGACCTAAACCAATTCCTAGAATAACCATCACAATTCCAGAAAGATATCCCATGTTGATTACTTGTTTTCTATCAGCATTTGGGTTGAAATATTTTAGATAAATATCATTGACGATATAAGCTTGACCAGCATTTAAAGTTCCCGAAAAATTACTCATAAACGCGCCAAGAAATCCTGCTAAAACCAATCCTACTAAACCTGTTGGCAAGTATTTATTGATTACTGCCGGCATAATGCTTTCAAAATTTATTCCGTCAGTATGATGTGAAAGTGCTAAATCTTTGAAAAATAAAATTCCTAAAACACACAATCCCATTACCATGAAATAACGAATAGGTAATAAAATAATAGAGATAAAACCACTCATTTTACTAGCTTCTTCGGGCGATTTTGTACTTAATATTTTTTGACAATCATAGTTTGGTGCTGGACCAGCTAACGATTTTAGAACTCCAGAAAAGAACATCATGCTTACAATGGCTGAGAACAATTTGTAACCATCGCTTTCTAGTTTTTTGGTAGCTTCAGGTAAAATGGTATCCCAATTTAATCCTAATTCTTTTCCAAATAGTGGATTGTCCCAACCTAATGGCATTTTGTCTGTAATTATAATTCCTGATTCGGCTAGATGTTGCATGGCTATGGTTCCAACAAATAATGAACAGATAATCATAATCATGTATTTGATAAAATCAGCCAAGACAATTCCGTGCATTCCGCCAATAATACTATAGAAAGTTGCTACAATACAAATGCTGACACCGTAAAACTGAGCTGTTGTATTTTTTGCTTCAATTAAAGCCGAAGTATATTCGGGAGAATTTATTGGTAAGCTTTCTAGATTGTAATCAAGGAAAGGAATTACATCTTTTACAACTTCATAGGGAATAAAAATTTCTAGAAACTCGCCAACACCAACAAATGCATAAGCCATATAACCAATGCAAAGCATCAAGGCAAAAATTACAACAATAGCATGGCTTTGTTTTACTCCTTTGTCTGATAATCCAAATCGGGTTCCAAGCCATTCAGCTCCAGTTGTAGCGTTGCTTCGTCTAAGCCATTTGCTCAAGAAAACCATTAGGAAAACTTGATTAAAAACTGGCCACATCCACGGAATCCATACGCTTTTAAAACCATATAGAAACGCCATACTGACTAAAAGCATTGTTCCAGAAATGTCAAACATATCGCTAGCATCGCTCAACCCAAGCATGTACCAAGGTAGTTTTTTTCCACCCATTAAGTAATTGTCTTTGCTGCGCTTGGCTTTGTTTTTCATCACAATACCAATGACAATCATCATTATAAAATAGAGTGCAATTATGGTTAAATCTATGGCTGAAAGTCTCATTTATTTTTGAAATATTATAGTTTGGTTTTTATTTGTATAGGTTTTGTTTAGAAACGTCTTTTTGAAAAAGAGTTTTTTCTAAGTTGTAAAAATCGATAAAATCTTTTTCGTTTGGATGACCTTTAAACGGAACGTAGTAATGCATTTTATTTTCACTTTCTTGCCAGCCGTGATTTCTCCATGCAAGAACAAATGAAATTTTATAGTTTCCAATTGCGTCCATTAGTGTTTTTGTCCAAAATTTGTCATAAGGAATTTGCTCATAACCTGTTTCAGCAAAAGCAGCAATTTTTCCATGTTCTTTGGCTACTTCGTCCATTATTTTAAATTGTAATTGACATTTTTCAACAAAAGAGTTGTCTCTTGTTGGATTATCATACAAATATTTATCAAAACTGATCATATCTACATAATCATCTCCAGGATAATATTTCATAAATTCTTCTTTTGAACTAAAATCGGAAGTGTTGTAAATATATATTAAATTGTGAACGCCTTTTGATTGGTAATAATTGACTGTAAATTTCCATACTTCTTTGAATTGTTCAGGGGTTGCATTGTTTTGACACCACCAAAACCAGTTTCCGGTAAGCTCGTGAAAAGGTCTAAAAAGTATCGGGACTTTTTTGCCATCTTTTCCTTTTATTGAATTGAAAAAAACAATTGAGTTGTCCAACCATTTTTTGTACAAATCGTGTTTTGTGCCTTTTGGGAGTATCGACGCAAAAGAATTAGGAGTAATATCCCAAGCATTTTTGCCTGTAAACGGATTGTCCATGTGCCAACTGATAGTATTAACGCCGTTTCGGTCATAAATTTCGCCAATCCATCTTTTCATTTTATCAAATGGAACGCCGTCAATATCGTTTGGAGAATTGTGTTCTGTTCCACCTAAATCCCAACCATAAACTGCTGGATGATCGCCAGTAATGTCTTTAATGTCGCTTCTTCCTTCTTCATATTTCCAGTTTACGCCATAAGCTAAAACGTCTTGCTGACCAAACATGATTCCTTTATCAAGTAATTTAAAAAGATTTTGATACAGCTTTACGGTTTCTGTAGTCGCGTTTTTGTCGCATGGAAATTTAGTTTCTGTAGTCGCTTTTTGCGATTGACAAGCCAAAGTGGTAAACAAACAAAAACTATATAAAATGTGTTTTTTCATTATTATTTATGTTGATTTTCAGTAAATTCAGTTTTGTTGATAAATTGATTTTTTTGATAAGACTTGAATTTTGTTTTAAATTAATTCGCAAATTCATAAAAATACAATCTAAAAATTTAATATTCTTCAAATATACTTTTGATAATTTATTTAGTATGATATTATTTTATCATTTTTATATCTTATAATTGCAATAAAATTTATAAAATATATGAAAAATATATCTAAAATTCACAGAGAAATTACCCCGTTATCCATGGAAGATAGTTTTTTGGTCTTTGACAGAGTAAAAGATAACTTTGATTTTCCAATTCATTACCATCCAGAATATGAAATAAATTTCATTCAAAATGGAAAAGGAGTGAAACGAGTTGTTGGTGATCATATAGAAGAAATTGATGATGTAGAATTGGTTTTGGTTGGTCCAAATTTGTATCATGGATGGGAAATGAATAAGTGTAAAAACAAAAAAATCCATGAGATAACGATTCAGTTTCACAACGATTTATTTACTGAATCTTTATTGTCAAGAAGAATTATGGCTTCTATAAAAGATATGTTTAATAGGTCAATTCACGGTATATTGTTCTCAAAAAAAACAGCAAATGAATTGGCGGAACGGATTGTAAAGCTTTCACGATTGGATGGAATGGATTACTTTTTGGAGATAATTTCTATACTTCAAGATATGGCTAACTCACGTAATCAGAGGATTTTATCCACTTATACTGTGGATTATGATAAATTTGAAGATGATGATAAAATGAAGGTTGTATATGAGTATGTTCAAAAGAATTTTTCTGAAAAAATAACTTTGGACGATGTTTCAAAAGTAGCAGCGATGAGTCCTGTGTCTTTTAATAGATTTATAAAAAAACGAACGGGCAAAACATTTGTAAACTATCTAAATGATATTCGTGTTGGTTATGCTGCTCGATGGTTAGTTGAAAAAGATTCGAGTATTTCTGAAATTGCTTTCAGAACCGGATTTAACAATATTGCAAATTTTAATCGCATTTTTAAAAGCTTAAAAAAGATTACCCCAAGCCAATATAGAGACGAATTTTATGGGATAAAAAGAATATTATAAATGAGTTTTAATGTCTGTTTTTTAGGTTCAAAAAATGTTGATATGTTAAGTGATATAAAAATGTCAAATTTTTTAAAAATTTTTACGAAATCGTTAGAGGAAATAATAGTAGTTTTTGATAAAATAATATTAACTAAATCTTAACATCTATTATAAATTTGTTATTATCAAAAAATAAATGATAAAATTATGAATAATAAAAATTTATCGTTTCTTTTTTATAGTATTAACAATCTTAACTAACAAACTAAAATTATGAGGGATTTATTTTTTCGTTTTTGTCGAAAAACCAAAAGTTTGAAAGGGCTAACCACTATCATTCTTTTGTGCTCTGTTGCCAGTTCTATGGCGCAATCTAAAATTTCTGGGACTGTAACCGATGACAAGGGTTTGACACTACCGGCAGTTACAGTGGCAGTAAAAGGTGGTAATAATTCTGTTGTAACTGATATGGATGGTAAATATCAAATTGTAGCTAATAGTGATGCAACTTTAGTTTTCAGTTTTATTGGATTTGCAACGAAGGAAGTTCAAGTTAACGGCAAAAATACCATAGATGTTAAATTGAGTGAAAATGTTGAAGGTTTAAAGGAAGTGGTTGTTATTGGGTATGGTTCACAAAAAAAGAGCGATGTTAATTCGGCAATTTCTTCCATAAAATCCGAAGATATTAAAGATTTAAAACAGGTTTCTTTTGATCAAATGTTACAAGGAAAAGTAGCAGGTGTTTCTGTAAGTAATGGTAGCGGTCAACCTGGTGCAGCTGCAAATGTAAGAGTGAGAGGAACAACTTCAATTAGTGGTACTAATGAGCCGTTGTATATTATTGATGGAGTTCCGGTGTCTGGTGATGCTACAGGAAGAGCTACTAGTGGAAGACCAATTGCGGGAAATGATTTTTCATCGTCAGGTGGAACAGGTAATGTTGCTGCAAGTCCATTATCATTAATAAATCCAAATGACATTGAGTCAATAGATGTTTTGAAAGATGCGTCGGCTACTGCAATTTATGGTTCTCGTGGAGCCAATGGAGTTATCATCGTAACAACCAAATCTGGAAAAAAAGGTAATGGTAAAATTGTTTATGATGGATTTACCTCAGTTACTACTATTTCAAAGCGTCTAGATGTTTTAAATTTAAGAGAATATGCTCAATATCAAAATGATTTGGCTGTTCTTTTTGGTCAACCCTTAAGACCTGATTTTTCTCATCCTGAATTGTTAGGTAATGGTACAGATTGGCAAGATGAGGTATATCAAACAGCAATCGCTAAAAATCATAATGTTTCATTTTCAGGAAATTCTAACGGAACTAATTATTACATTTCTGGTGGATTTTTGGATCAACAAGGTAATATAATAGGTTCAGGATATAAACGTTACACAGCAAAAGTAAATGTTGATGGTAAAGTAAAAGATTGGATTAAAGTTGGAACTAGTATTAATGCTGGTGTTTCGAACGAAGATATTACAGTTAACCAAAGTTATGTTGGATTAATTACAAATACTTTACTTCAAGCTCCAGATGTTCCTGTAAGAACATTAGATGGAGATTATGCAGCGCCACCAATGGGGCAAAATGTTGCTTATTTCAATCCTGTTGCTGAAGCATTAATCAAAAAGAATAAATTAATTCGTAAAAATTTTATGGGTAATGCTTTTGCTGAAATTACTATTTTAAAAGGACTAAGATATAGAGTCGATGCTTCTGCTAACACAGAGTTTTCTGAAAATACTGAATTTACCCCTTCATACGATAGAGGATCTCAAGTGAATTTAACAGCTGATTTGACAGAAAGAAGACAAAATTGGTATTCAACCAATATCAGTAATGTTTTGACTTACGATTTTTCTGTAAACAAACATAAATTTACGGTTTTGGCTGGTCAAGAAGCTAATCAAGCACGTTGGGAAGGAATTATTGCAAATGCACAAGATTTCAAAACTAATGATATTTACACATTAAACATGGGTAATCCAGATTTAACCAATGCTCAAAGTTACAAAGGAAGTCAAGCGTTGTATTCACTTTTTGGACGTGTAATTTATGATTTTGATAATAGATATGGATTCTCAGCCTCTATTCGTCAAGATGTTTCTTCAAAATTTGATCCAACTACAAATAATCAAAAAGGATATTTTCCTGCGTTTACAGTTTCTTGGAAACTTTCTAACGAAAAGTTCATGGAGTCTACAAAACAATACATTGACAACATTAAAATTAGATTGGGTTATGGAGAAACAGGAAACCAACAAATTCCTAACAACTTATATTCTGCAAACCTAGGTGCTCAGTCGGATAGTTTCTTACCATCAAATTATGCTAATCCTAACTTGGTTTGGGAAAGTATGAATCAAACCAATTTTGGATTGGATTTTACAACATTTAATAGCAAACTTGGAGTGACTCTAGACTTATATAAAAAAGTTTCTAAAGATTTCTTATTTCAAGTTCCTTTGCCAGACTATCTAACAGGAGGAGATTCGTTTTTAGGAGGTATTAGTGCTCCATTTTCAAACATTGGTGAGGTTCAAAACACAGGATTTGATTTGTCATTAAATTTTGATACTAAATCTTCGAGTAACTTCAACTGGACTTCAAACTTAATTATTTCAAAATACAAAAATCGCGTAAATGAAATTGTTGATGGTTTACCATTAACTCAAGAAGTAAATACAAACGGGTTTTTACCAGTTACTGTAACCAATACTTTAGTTGGTCAGCCTATTGGAATGTTTTGGGGATACAAAACGGATGGCTTATTTACTTCTGTAGATCAATTTACTAATGCTCCAGCTCAATTCGGTCAAACATTTGGTTCTGCTCCTGGGCAAACTTATTTAGGTGATGTTAAATATGTTGATGTTAATAATGATGGAGCTATTGATGAGCGAGATAAAACTGTAATTGGAAATCCTCATCCTGATTTTACTTTTGGATTTACCAATACTTTTAGATATAAAAACTTTGACTTATCAGTGTTTTTACAAGGTTCAGTTGGAAATGACATAATGAATTTAACTTATAGAAACGGAACAAGTAACTCTCAATTATATCAAAATGCACTAACAGATGCATTAAATTACTGGACAGTTGATAATCCAAATACGAATATTCCAAGACCAATCGGAGCGTTAAGTAATACTAACTTAGAAATTTCTGATCGTTATGTAGAAGATGGTTCTTATGTGAGAATTCAAAATGTAACTTTAGGATACAGTTTACCAAGTTCACTTATTTCAAAGGCAAAATTGTCTCGTGTTAAGGTCTATGCTTCTGCTCAAAATCTTTTCACCTTTACAAAATATTCTGGTTATGATCCAGAAATAGGTTCATTAAACCAAAATGTATTATTATCAGGTATAGATAATGGAAGATATCCTTCGCCAAGAACTTTCTCATTTGGATTGAACGTTGAATTTTAAAAAAAATGCAAAATGAAAAATACTATTAAATTAATTAAAAATTGCTTGGTGTTGATGCTTTTTACAAGCATGGCATTACTCTCTTGTTCGGATGATTTTACTAATCGTCCATCAGAAGACTCTATTTTGCTTGACGATTACTATGAAACTAATGTTCAAGTAGCAACGGCTACAAATGCAATGTACAATAGAACATGGTTTCAGTTTCATAACAAATTCTTTTTTGCAATAGGAGAAATTGGTTCTGGAAACATGATGTCATTTTCTTCTGATGTAAGTGCTATGCGTAACTTTTCTATTACAGGTAGCGACCAAGAACTCTTAGCAGGTTGGAGATCACTTTGGGCAAATGTTGCTCAGGCTAATTCAATAATTAACTTTTTGGAAGATAGAGTTGGACCACAAGTGGATGAAGAAGTGTTGCAAAATACTATTGGAGAAGCTTATTTTATGAGAGCTACGGCTTATTTCTATTTGGTTAGACTTTGGGGACCAGTGCCAATTATCGAAAACAGTCTTGATTATGCAACAAATCCATTAATCAATACCAACAGAGTTGAGGATGTTTATGAATTGATTAGAAGGGATTATCAACAGGCAATCAATAGATTATATGAAAAAACTAGAAGTGGGAATTATCCTCAAAATGCAAAAGTTTCAAAAGGTTCTGCTAAGGCTATGTTAGCCAAGGTTCATTTATATAATGGAAATTATCAGGAAGCAAGAACATTAGCACAAGAGGTAATAAATTCTGGAGAATTTAAACTTTTGGGTGGTGCGGAGTTGCCATCAAAATCATTTGCAGACTTGTTTACTTACCAAAATAATAATAACGAAGAGTCTATTTTTTCATTACAATGGAAAGTAAACGGTGTATATGGTAATGCAAGTAATTGTAATACACAATTCGGAATTAGTAATGGCACTATTTCTACATCAAACGCTTCTTATGGTGGCGTGTTTTCTCCTTCGCAAGATATTTTAGGTTTATACGATTCTAATGATTTAAGAAGAAGAGAAACTATAATGTTTCCTGGAACTACATATCCAGAAATTTTAGCGAAAAATGGATCCAATTTTGGACCATTAGTTGTGCCACCAGCAGATCAAATTGGTGGTCAAAATGCTGGAGCTGCAATCAAGAAATACTGTATAGGAGTTGTTAATGGAGATGTTACAGGAAAGGCTGATGCATGGGCAATGATGGAAAATTGTACTTACATTATGCGTTATTCAGAATTATTGTTAATTCATGCTGAGGCGGTTTTAGCTGGTGGAGCAAGCACTTCTGATCCAGCAGCACTCAATTCGTTCAATGCTGTGCGTAATCGCGCTGGATTGTCAAGTTTGTCTTCAATTACTTTTAACGATATTTTTACTGAGAGAAGAAAAGAGTTAGCTTTTGAAGGTGATTATTGGTATGATCTTGGTAGAATTCCTCGTTCACAAGCTATAGCTATTATGTCAGCTCAAAATAGAGGAGATCAAAATAATCCTGCCTATTTCACTCCAGAAGAAGCAGATTTTATTTTGCCTTATCCATCGAATGATGTGGCTAAAAATCCAAAACTTTTAGATCCACCTGTACCTTATGTTTTTAACTAAAAAAAATATTGATTATGAAAAGAATTGAATTAAACAAAATTGTTTGGTCATTATTGATCGCATTGTCTTTGTTTACATTTTCATGTAGCAATGAAGATACAGGTAGCGGAGCAAATACTCCACCTGTTATTGAGAAAGTAAGTCCAACTTTAGATGAAGATGGTGTTCCATCTCAATTGGAGTCTGTTAATGTTGGCTATGCTAACAATATGTATATTATTCAAGGTTCTGGTTTAAAGACTGTGAAAAAGATTTATTTTAATGATTTTGAAGCTGCTTTTAATCCAAATCTTGTTACTGATACTGCTATTTTTGTAACTATTGATATTAATACACCTTATGCAGATGCAAGTAATAAGCTAAAAGTAGTTACTGATTTTGGTACTGCAGAATATGACTTTGTTGTTGCTCCACCAGCTCCAATATTTCATAGCTTTCATCCAATAAATGCTGCCGATGGAGGTCAAATTACAATCTATGGGAATTTCTTTTTGGATCCAATTGTAAAAGTTGGAGATGTTCAAGCAGAAGTCGTATCAAATTCTTTGACTGAAATCGTGGTAACTCTTCCATCAGGTTCACAAGGAAAATATGTAACAGTAGAAACAATTTCTGGTTTAGGAGAATGGAAAACGGCTATTGGAACAGCAATTTTTGACGATGCTTTTTATTTACCTTGGGATATTGAGTCTTGGAATAATCATGAATATGTGTCGGATTACTCAAAAGCTTTCCAAGGAACAACCTTTATTAAAAAAGCAATGGGAGCATGGGATAATATTCAAGGAAATTGGACATGGGTAGATCAATTATCAGGATATACGGGGATTAAATTTGCAATAAGAACTGAAGTGCCTGGAACTATGAAATTTTGTTTTAATGGAGTTTGGGACGAAACTCACTTGATTAATACAACAACTGAATGGAAGGAAGTTAAACTTACTTGGGCACAGCTGGGGAATCCAGCAGCATTACAAAATTTATGTACTTTCCAAAATTTTTCTAAAAATAGTGCGGGTGATGGTATTGCAAATACCATATATATAGATAATTACAGTTATACAGTAGATTAAAATAAATTGAGTTTTGGTTATAATGTTTTGCAGAAACCCTGAGAATAAAATCAGGGTTTCTTTTTTCCATTTTTTTATGAAAAAAATCACAACAACACTGCTAATGTTTTCCTTTTCGCTAATTGCATTTAGTCAAGGAAATACACACAAACAAGAAACAGGAAAATTTGAAGGATTGGCAAATACACCGCCAATGGGTTGGAATTCTTGGAATACTTTTGAAACTCATATTGACGAAAAATTAGTAAAAGAAACAGCCGATATTATGGTTGCTTCTGGTATGAAAGACGCAGGTTATACTTATATTGTTCTTGATGATGGATGGATGACAAGAGAACGCGATAAAAACGGAAATTTAGTTCCTGATCCAATAAAATTTCCGTCAGGAATGAAAGCGCTTGTTGATTATGTGCATTCAAAAGGATTGAAATTTGGATTGTATAATTGCGCTGGAACAAAAACTTGTGCAGGTTATCCAGGAACGCGTGGTTACGAGTACCAAGATGCACGATTTTATGCTAGTTTAAATATTGATTTTCTAAAATATGATTGGTGTAACACTGAAGGAATTAATGCAAAAGAAGCCTATACAACCATGAGTAATGCTTTGAAAACAGCTGGAAAGCCAATCGTTTTTAGCTTATGCGAATGGGGTGATAATCAACCTTGGAATTGGGGAAAACCTATTGGAAATTTATGGAGAATTTCAGGCGATATTAGTCCGTGTTTTGATTGCGAAGACAATCACGGAACATGGTCTTCTTGGGGTTTTATGAAAATTATCGATATGAGAAAAGATATTCGTAAATTTTCTGGACCCGATCATTGGAACGATTTTGACATGATGGAAATTGGAAACGGAATGACTTTTGCTGAAGATAAATCGCATTTTGCTATGTGGGCAATGATGGCTTCGCCTCTAATTGCTGGAAACGATTTTAGAAAAATGTCCAAAGAAACGTTGTCGATTTTAATAAACAAAGAATTGATTGCCGTTAATCAAGACGCATTGGGAATTCAAGGATTTAAATATGCTGATGAAAACGGATTAGAAACTTGGGTAAAACCATTATCCGACGGTAATTGGGCAATTACATTTTTAAACCGAAGCGATGTTGCTAAAAAAGTAAATTTTGATTGGAGTAAAAATACAATCAAAGACATCGATTTTGGTCACGAATTAAATCCATCAAAAACTGTTTACAAGCTAAAAGATTTGTGGAAAAATAAGGACGTTGGAACAACAAAAAAAGCATTTATAGCCGATTTAGCTTCCCATGATGTAATTACTTTAAAATTGACTAAATAATATTTCTATGAAAACTAAAATATCTTTATTAATTCTTTTATTTTCAATTGTGTCAAATGCACAATTCGTAAAAAACCACGGACAACTAAAAGTCGAAGGAACACAACTCGTGGACAAAAACAGCAAACCAATTATGCTTCGCGGAATGAGTTATGGTTGGCATAGTTTATGGCCAAGATTCTATAACAAAGAATCGGTTAAATGGTTAAAAGATGATTTCAAATGCAATGTGGTTCGAGCTGCAATGGGAATTGAACTTGGCGATAGCAGTTACATCAAGCAACCTGAATTTTCTAAGAAAAAGATAAAAGCAATAATTGATGGCGCAATCAAAAATGATATTTATGTAATCGTCGATTGGCATAGTCACAATATTAATTTGAAGGAAGCAAAACTATTTTTTGATGAAATTTCAAAAGAATATGCAGGAAGTCCAAATGTTATTTATGAGATTTTCAACGAGCCTGATGATGAAACTTGGGAAGAAGTAAAAGCCTATTCAGAGGAAATTATCAAAGTAATTAGAAAAAATGATAAGCAAAACATAATTCTAGTTGGTTGTCCACGATGGGATCAAGATATTCATTTGCCAGCAGCAAATCCAATTAAAGGATTTGATAATTTAATGTACACCGTTCATTTTTATGCTGCAACTCACGAAAAATGGTTGCGTGATAGAACCGACGAAGCTATAAAAAGTGGTTTGGCAATTTTCGTGTCCGAGTCAGCAGGAATGGAAGCTACTGGCGATGGACCATTGAATGTAAAAGCTTGGAAAGAATATATTGATTGGATGGAAGAAAGAAAAATAAGTTGGATTACTTGGTCAGTTTCCGATAAAGATGAAACATGTTCAATTTTAAATAAATCAGCTAGTTCAAAAGGAAACTGGAAAGACGAAGATTTAAAAGAATCAGGACTTAAAATTAGAGAGTTTTTGAGAAAATATAACACAGAAAAATAATTTTTTAAAAATAACTTGCAGTTATCAATAATCGTTGTATATTTGCACTCACAAATCGCGGGATAGAGCAGTAGGCAGCTCGTCGGGCTCATAACCCGAAGGTCACAGGTTCGAGTCCTGTTCCCGCTACTAAAGAAGCCATTCAGAAATGAGTGGCTTTATTTATATTGAAATGGATGAGTTTGTTGTATATGTTTTATACTCGAAAGAATATGGGAAAACCTATGTGGGTTTTACCTCCAATTTGATTGAACGGTTTAAGTCTCATAATTTTTTGAGTAAAAAAGGCTATACAATTAAATTCAGACCTTGGGTTGTAATACATCTTGAATTTTTCTCGTCAAAAACTGAAGCTTTAAAAAGAGAAAAACTCTTAAAAACAGGAAAAGGCAGAGAATTTATAAAAGAAATTGTTTCTAATTTATAAATTTTTGGGCTCAAATCCGCCGCGGCGGACACAGGTTCGAGTCCTGTTCCCGCTACAAAAGAAGCCATTCAGAAATGAGTGGCTTTTATTTTTTTAAGTCAAAAATAAATCATGAAAAGAGTTGTTGAGTACAGAAAGTTACTAAATGTTGATAAAAATGTAACGTTGAAAGAGTTGAAAACCATTTACAGAAACACGATGAAAGACAATCATCCTGATAAATTTGTAAATGACGAAGAGGGAAGAAAAAACGCAGAAGAAACCAGTAAAAACATCATTACTGCTTATCATTTTCTAGTGAGTATTTCGGCTGAAACAGTAGAAAAAAACCTTCCAGAATATCAAGAAACCATCAACAATTATAACATTCTTGACTTTTACTTAGAAAAGCAAACCCTTTATGTGACTTATGTAAATGGTGTTTCTTATGAATATATTGGTGTTCCAAAAAACGTTTACATCAAAATGATTAATGCCGAATCGCCAAATCGTTTTGCAAAAAGACATATCTACGGTAACTTTATTTATAGAAAAGCAGCCGAAGCAACCGAAGAATAAATAATTACCTTTGCAAAATTAAATCAGATTAGATGTCACACAAAGCAGGATTTGTAAATATAATTGGAAACCCAAATGTCGGGAAATCAACACTAATGAATGCATTCGTTGGTGAAAGATTGTCTATTATTACTTCCAAAGCACAAACAACACGTCATAGAATTCTTGGAATTGTAAATGGCGAAGATTTTCAAGTTGTTTTGTCCGATACACCAGGAATAATAAAGCCTGCGTATGAAATGCAAAAATCAATGATGGATTTTGTAAAATCTGCCTTTGAAGATGCTGATGTCCTTATTTATATGGTTGAAATTGGCGAAAAAGAACTAAAAGACGAAGCTTTTTTTAACAAAATCATCCATTCTAAAATTCCAGTTTTATTGCTTTTGAATAAAATCGATAAATCCAATCAGGAACAATTAGAAGAGCAAATTGATTTGTGGAAAAGTAAAGTGCCAAATGCAGAAATATTCCCAATTTCGGCTTTAGAAAATTTCAATGTAAAAGAAGTCTTTGCTAGAATTTTGGAATTGCTGCCACAATCGCCACCATATTATCCAAAAGATGCGTTGACTGATAAACCAGAACGTTTTTTTGTAAACGAAACTATTCGTGAAAAAATCCTTTTGAACTACGACAAAGAAATTCCTTATGCTGTAGAAATCGAGACCGAAGAATTTCTGGAAGACGAAAAAATCATCCGAATTCGCTCCGTAATTATGGTAGAACGTGATACTCAAAAAGGAATTATCATTGGACATAAAGGTTCGGCGTTGAAAAAAGTAGGTATGCAATCGCGTGAAGATTTAGAAAAGTTTTTTGGCAAACAAATCCACATCGAATTGTATGTAAAAGTCAACAAAGACTGGAGAAGCAATGCTTATCAGTTGCGTAGATTTGGTTACAACCAGAAATAGTTAACTTTCAATAATTTCCAGAAATAACTTTTCAAGTTCATTCATTTGCTCATGACCTTTTTCTCTTATTTGTCGAGCGATTACGTAGAGTAGAAACCAAATAAAAACCATTAAAAACATTACGATAATATTTTTGATATAAGGTTCATTTAAGGAAAAGTTAGAGAAAGCCATCATTCCAAAAATGATAAAAACACCTGCAACAACAAAATGCAGAAATATAAAAAAGGTCCACATCGTTTGCGCTGGACCAAACAATCCGCGGATGTGAGTGGTATTTTTTTCATCGCCTTCTTTTTCTTCTAGTTCCAATGTTAAATGAGGTGACCAATATTTTTGCTTTTCTCCTTTAATGGTAAATTGAACATGATTGTCTCTGATTTTAATCAAATAATCAGGCGACTTTGTTTTAGAATAGTCAATAAATTTTTGTCGGACGATTTCAATATTTTCCGAAATATCTTTAAAAAAGCGTAAACGCAATCGAATCTCATGCTGAGTATCCATAAAAAATGAGCTTTTTGATTTTAAATAGAATACTAAAAGTAATAAAATAATTGAAATTGTGCTCTTTAATAGTACCTTTGCACCATATTTAAAATGATTATGAACAATATTGTAGCCATCGTTGGAAGACCAAATGTAGGGAAATCAACTTTTTTCAACCGATTAATTAAAAGAAGAGAAGCAATCGTTGACTCGGTTAGCGGTGTAACTCGTGACCGTAATTATGGAAAAAGTGAATGGAACGGAAAAGAATTTTCGGTAATCGATACTGGTGGTTATATTAAAGGTTCAGACGATATTTTTGAAGGCGAAATTCGTCGTCAAGTAGAATTAGCAATTGATGAAGCCGATGCTATCATTTTTGTGGTAGATGTAGAAGAAGGAATTACACCAATGGATGCCGAAGTGGCAAAATTACTTCGTAAAGTAACCAAGCCAATTTTACTTGCTGTAAATAAAGTAGATAACGCTATGCGTGAAAAAGACGCTGTAGAATTTTATAATCTTGGTTTGGGCGAATATTTTACCATTGCCAGTATTAGCGGAAGCGGAACAGGTGAATTACTCGATGAATTAGTTAGAGTTTTACCTGAATTGCCAGAAGCAACCGAAGAAGAAAATCCGCTGCCAAGATTTTGCGTTGTTGGTCGTCCAAATGCAGGAAAATCATCATTTATCAACGCATTAATTGGCGAAGATCGATTTGTTGTAACCGATATTGCTGGAACAACAAGAGATTCTATTGATACTACGTATAATCGTTTTGGTTTTGAATTTAATTTGGTTGATACAGCCGGAATTCGTAGAAAAGCCAAAGTAAAAGAAGATTTAGAGTTTTATTCTGTGATGCGTTCCGTTCGTGCTATCGAGCATTCGGATGTTTGTATTCTTTTAATCGATGCAACTCGTGGATTTGAAGGTCAAGATCAAAGTATATTTTGGTTGGCAGAAAAAAACAGAAAAGGAGTTATCATTTTGGTAAATAAATGGGACTTGATTGAAAAAGATACGATGTCAACTCGTGATTATGAAGCTAAAATTAGAAGAGAATTAGAACCATTTACTGATGTGCCAATTTTATTCGTTTCTGCTTTAACAAAACAACGTTTATTAAAAGCATTGGAAGAAACAGTTAAAGTTTTTGAAAACAGAAAACAACGTATTCCAACTTCAAAATTCAACGATTATATGTTGAAATTAATCGAAGCATATCCACCGCCAGCATTGAAAGGAAAATATGTGAAAATTAAATATTGTATGCAATTGCCAACACCTACACCACAGTTTGTGTTTTTTGCCAATTTACCTCAATATGTAAAAGAACCATACAAGCGTTTCTTAGAAAATAAAATTCGTGAAAACTGGGATTTTTCTGGAGTTCCAATCGATATTTATATCAGAGAAAAATAAAAATATTTTATCTGACAGCTATTTATACTTCGCCAAAACTGCATTTTTTAATGTGTTTTGGCGAATTATAAATGTGTTATTCCTGAAATAAGTCTTTTATTTCTATAGTGTTTTGAACTAATTCTTGACTGTATTCGTTTTCTATAAGACCAAAACTTGTTATCATGGTTAAGAAAATGTTTTTTCGAGTTGCAATTTCTTTTTCCAATTCAGCTATTTTATTTTTTAGGTTTTGATAATACTTTTTATCAATCATAAAAGGCGTGCTGTAAAATTTTATTTCACATATATTGATGATATTATCATCTCTATCGATTAGTAAATCTACTTGAGCATTTTGATTGAACCAACTACTGCTTGTAGAAAAAATAGCATCAATTCGAAGTGCTTTTTTTATTTGATAGATATGTTTTAAGCAAATAGTTTCAAAACTAAATCCTGACCAAGAAAGATAACTTTGGGTTTTCTGTAATCGTTGCCAAGTACCAATACCATTATTTTTATTGTCTTGAATAAACTTTAAGTAGAACTTAGAATATTCATCAGATAAACGATAAAGTGTTAGTTGTTTTTTGTTACCATAATAAATATATTCATTTACAAATCCAGATTCGGTTAATTCGTTTAATTTTAAAGAGAAATCACCACCACTAGAAATTTTGCTTTTTTCTAGCAATTCTTTTCGGGTTATTCCTTTATTAGATTTTGCTAAGATTTTTATTAAGCTAAGATGTTTTTCAGAATCATTGAATAGTGAAGTAAATAATTGAGAAAATTCATTTCGTAAAATACCATCTTTTGTAAAGCATAAATTGTCAATATTTTGAGCAACACTCAACCCTTTTTGAATTTTTTCTAAATAATGTGGAACGCCACCAATTGCCATATATATTTGAGTAACATCATAATTGGTATAGCGAATTCCACGACTTTTAAGAAATAAATCCGTTTCATACAGATTAAATGGTAACATTCTGATTTGTTGTGTGATTCTATTATGAAGTCCGCCTTTGTTTTGAATAATTTTTTGAATCATATAAGAAGCCGCTGAACCACAAATAACGACTATTAAATCGCTTCGCTGTGTACAATAGCGATTCCAGAAATTTTCAAATGCTGTCAAAAACTTAGATTTTGCGGTGGCAATCCATGGGAATTCATCTATGAAAATGACTTTCTTCTTAGTTGATTTTTGCTTGTCTAAGTAATTTTCTAATAGAGCAAAAGCATCAAACCAATCGGATGCATTTTTATTTTCAGTCTTCTTTGCTTTTTTTGATATTTCTCTTGAAAAATTATTGAGTTGGTCTTTCATCGTTCCATTGTATAAGCCAGATACCTCAAAAATAATTTCACTTTTAAAAAATTCTCGAATGAGGAACGTTTTGCCAACACGTCGTCTGCCATAAATAGCTAATAGCTCTGATTTATCGCTGTTTAATGCTTGTTTTAGTAAACTTATTTCATGATTTCTACCAACTATTTTATTCATAAGAAATAAAGATATATTCCGCCAAAGATAGTTAAAATTGTTAGTTTTGGCGAGATATAAGATATTTTTTTACATAGTCTAGTTTTGCTATTACTTTGTTTTCCAATCGATATTTACATCAGAGAAAAATAAATTTTTGTTAAATTTTCGTCAGAATTTTTAACCTTTCACAATAAAATAATTAATTAGCCGTTATTTAGTTTTCATACTAACCTAACCGCTAATTTTTTTTATGCCAAAAACGTTCTATTTACTCTGTGCACTATTTTATAGTTCTTTTCTTTTTTCTCAAAACACCTTCATAATTAAAGGAAAAGTTGTTGATCCAAACACTAAATTGCCTATCGAATCGGCAACGGTTTACTTAACTTCAGTCAAAGACTCTTCGGTTGTAGATTATACTATTACCAACAAAATGGGAAATTTTTCTATCAAAGTTAAAAAAAGTGATAAAGCGCTAAATCTTAAAGTTTCTTTTATCAGTTATCAAGATTTTGTAGAAAATGTAACTGGTTTAACTGCCGATAAAGATTTTGGTACAATCGAATTAAAAGATGCAACCAATCAGCTAAACGAAGTTGTAGTAAAATCGGAAATTCCGCCTATCAGAATTAAAAAAGATACGCTAGAATTTAATGCGTCGTCATTTAAAGTTGGTGCAGATGCTAATGTCGAAGCGTTACTAAAACAATTGCCTGGCGTTGAAATTACTCCCGAAGGGAAAATCACCGTTAATGGTAAAGAAGTAAACAATATTTTGGTTAACGGAAAACCATTTTTTGGTAAAGATGGAAAAATTGCTACCCAAAATCTTCCTGCCGAAATCATTGAAAAAGTGCAAGTAGTTGATACCAAAACTAAGTCGGAAGAAATTTCAGGCGATGCTTCGGGTTCAGAGAATAAAACGATTAACTTAACCATTCAAGAAGACAAGAACAAAGGTTTTTTTGGTAAAATTATGGGCGGATTGGGTTCGGATAAACGTTACGAATCCAGTATGTTGGTCAATTATTTTAAAGGTGAAAGAAAAATTAGTGCATTAGCTTCTTCCAATAATATCAATTCCATTGGGTTTTCGATGGATGAAATTTTTGATAATATGGGCGGAGGAAGAAATAGTTCGGTTTATTGGAATGACGATGGAAGTTTTGGAATAAACAACATGTCTTTTGGTGGAAATCGAGGAATTACGCGTTCTAATATGATAGGTATAAATTATCAAGACAAATGGTTTAAGAAAGTTGATCAAAGCGGAAGTTACTATTTTACCAACGCCGAAAGTGAAAACGTCAACAGAACCGATAGAATAAATTTTCTTCCAACAGGAAATACGTTAACAAAATCCAATTCGATTACAAAAAATGGTAGCGATGGACATAATATTTCGTTAGATTTTGAAATTTCGTTAGATTCAACGGCAACAATTTATCTTAATCCAAGATTTCAAACGAGTAAAGGATATGGAAAATCGTCTCGTAATCAAATTACTACCGATGAAAGTTTAGCCGAATTAAACTCAAGTACCAACGATGATTATAACGAAAACGATAATTCAAATTTTGGACTTGACGCAAGTTTTAGTAAACAATTTAAAAAGAAAAAAAGAGGTTTGTCGGTTAATCTTGAAGCAGAATTTCAAAAACGTGACGAATATGTAAATACAAAATCGGCTACACTTTTTGCCGATACAACGCCAGATGATATTAGAAATCAAAATCGTTTTGAAAACAATAAAAACGATTTCATGAAAGTTGAAGTTCGATATGGCGAACCATTAACCGATTCGCTTCGATTGAGTTTAACTTCAGAATTGACACTTCGAAAAATTGGAAATGATTTGAATACATTCGATTTTAACACTGGAACAAATAGTTATGATGATTTTAACGACTTGCAATCCAATGAAGTGAATTCAAAAACAACAACTTATTTTCCTTCAACCGGATTGATTTTGGATAAATCGAAAACTAATGGACGAATTAATTTTGGTCCCGAATTTATCAACTTTGATGCTAATTCTAATTACCTTGGCATTAAAACTAACAGAAATAAAACGTATGTTTTTCCAAGAGTAAAAGGTTACATCAGTCATAGAATGGGTAAATCAAAATCGATTTATTCGTATTATGATTTTGGAGTGCAAATGCCGCAAGCCAATCAAGTTTTGCCTGTTGAAAATTTATCCAATCCGTTGAGTACATTTATTGGAAATGATGATTTAAAGCCAACATTGAGACATAATTTGTATTTCAGTTTTAATGATTATGACTATCAATCACGTTCAGGATATTATATTTATTCGGGGATTAATTTGAGTAAAGACGCTGTGGTTTCTTCTACAGTTTATGATGATAATTTCAAATCAACGACAACCTATCAAAACGTTGATGTTACACATAATTCTTATCTTGGTGTTAACTGGAATAAATCGTATAAAAAAGAGAAAAGAACGCTTCGTTTTGGTGCTGGCGTAAGCTTTAACTATGATTACAATAAAGGTTTGACTAATGCTGTTTTGTTTGAATCAAAAGGTTTAAATATTAATCCAAGGTTCAATTTAACTTGGAGTATTGATGAAATGATTACCGTTGCGCCAAGTTATCGTTATACTTTTTCAAAAACCGATTTTAAAAACTATGTAATTGATAAAGCAGATAATTTCATTCACAATGCAAAATTGGAAATCACGTCTTATATGCCGAAACATTTCGTTTTAGGTTCTGATTTTGGCTATACGTATAATTCAAATATAGCCGATGGTTATAAGAAAGATTTCTACTTATGGAACGTAAGTTTAGGCTATAATTTCTTCAAAGATCAATTGTTAGCCAAAGTAAAAGTATATGATTTATTAAACCAAAACTTAAACTCAACCCGAACCATTACGCCAACGGCAATCGTAGATGCAGAGAATACGGTTTTAAGACGATATGTAATGTTTTCACTAACCTACAAACTCGAAAAGTTTGCCGGAAAGAAGAAAAACGACAATATGATGTTTATGGATTAAAAAGTAAAAATCCGGTCTTTTTTTGAGACCGGATTTTCTTTTTTAAATCTTGTTGAATTTGTTACAAATTTTTATGTAGTAAATTGATGTTTCCAAACGATAATAATTTCTAAATTATCTTTTAATGATGCTTACTGCAGTTCCTGTTGCAGTTACAATAATGATTCCAGCAGTAGAAAAATCGATTTCCACCTTTATTCCAATAATTGCGTTTGCATTCAAATTTTCTGCATTGGCTTTTAGATTGATAAATGCTTTTTCTTTTACTTCAATGATGCTTTCACTTATTCCATCATAGTATTTTTGCATACTGAATGTCATAGTGTTTTTTTGCATATTGGCAGCTGTTCCAGTGACTATGCCTAGATATTCTAAAATTTTATAATCTTCAACGGAATTTGTAGTTGTTAAAATCATGTGGTCAATATTCAAAGTTTTTGTTTTTTTCTTTTAAACAATTTGTGTTAAGATGTTTGTTTTCACTTTTAATAATAAATTTTTGGCACAGAAACTACCAACTTCCACCACTTCCACCACCAGAAAATCCGCCGCCGCCAAATCCGCCGCCAAATCCGCCGCCGCCAGAAGAACCACCAAAACCGCCACCAAAACTTCCGCCGCCACTATTTCGTCCAAGACTACTTAAAATTATAATATCGGCTAAGTCAAAACCTCCGCCACGATTTCCTGAATTGCCACCACCATTTCGTTTGTTGTTGGATAAAACGACAATCAAAATAATGACCACAATAATTATTGGAAAGATTGGAAAATCGCCTTGTTTGTCTTTTTTTCTTGTGCCTTTGTATTTTCCTTTGAATACTTCAAAAATGGCATCAGTACCTTTGTCTAAACCTTTATAAAAACTGCCAGCTTTAAATTCTGGAATGATAATGTTTCGGGTAATTTCACCACCAATTCCTGCTGTTAATCTATCTTCTAATCCATATCCAGCCGAAATCCAAATTTTTCTTTCTTCTTTTGCCAAAAGAATAATAACACCATTATCATTTTTTTCGTTTCCGCCAATTCCCCATGCATGTCCCCATTTTGGAGTAAGTATTCCAATGTCTTCGCCTTTTAAACTTTCAATGGTAATAACTACAATTTGAGTTGTTGTACTATCAGAATAGCGAATGAGTTTTTCTTCCAATTGAATTTTTTCATTTGGACTTAAAACTTTAGCGTAATCATAAACTGAAGTTTGAAAGGAAGGTTTTTCAGGAATAGTAAATTGTGAAAAAACAGAAAGCGAAGTAAATAGTAAAAAAAACAAAAACGTTGTTCTGAAAATTTTAGAATTCCTAATTCCTAATTCGTAATTCGTAATTCTCATAATTCGTCTTTGGATATTTCGTTTGACAATTCGTTTTTATCGCCTTCTTGATAAGGAAAATATTTTTGTAACTGTTCGCCAGCTCTTTGAATTCCTTCAACCAAACCTTCCTTATAATTTCCTTCTTTGAAGTTTTTTACCATAATGTCTCGAGTGCAATCCCAAAAATCATTTGGAACAACATCATTGATGCCTTTGTCTCCACAAATCACAAAGGTTTTATCTTTTACTGCTAGATAAATTAAAACGCCATTTTTGAGTTCGGTTTCGTCCATTTTCAATAAATGGAAAACTTCCATCGCACGCTCAAACGCATCAATGGAAGTCTTTTTTTCTAAATGCACTCTAATTTCACCCGAAGTATTTTTTTCGGCCACGCGAATAGCTTCAACAATTTCTTGCTCTTCTTCTTGGGTTAAAAAATCTTCTACTTTTGACATTGTCTTAAATTAGAATTTTACTTCTACTGGTTTTTCAGCACCTTCAACTGCTTTGAAATAAGCTTTTTCTTTGTATTTGCCTAAGAAAAGATTTCTAGGTTGACTTAATACATAGCCATTATAAGCTTCTACTGATTCATTAAAACGAGTTCTTGCAGTTAATATCTGATTTTCAGTACTAGCTAATTCGTCTTGTAATTTTAAGAAATTTTGATTTGCTTTTAAATCTGGATATTGTTCAACAGTAACCAATAATCTTGATAATGCTGAAGAAACACCACTTTGAGCTTGATTGTAAGCTGCTAATTGTTCAGGAGTAATATTTGTTGGATCAATATTGATTGATGTAGCCTTAGCTCTTGCTTCAATTACAGCAGTCAAAGTTCCTTTTTCAAAGTCGGCAGCACCTTTTACGGTATTTACTAAGTTACCAATTAAATCATTTCTTCTTTGGTAAGCTGTGTTTACATTTCCCCATTCTTTTTCAGTAGCTTGATTGTATCTTAAGGCAGTGTTTTGTATTCCAAAGTACCACATTGCAAGTATAACAACTGCACCTATTCCAATTATCCAAGGCAAAAATTTTCTCATAAGTTTTATTTTTTTAAGTTTATTATTAGTTTTTAATTTTTTTAAAATGTTACAACTGATTTTTTATAGCAGTCAGTTGTGCTTTTACCGCTTCGAGTTTATTGATAATCTCAAATTTATCAAGTGTTTTTTGCTGGCCTTCTTTTAAATGCGTTTTCGCACCTTCCAATGTAAATCCGCGTTCTTTTACCAAATGAAAAATCAGTTGTAGATTTTTTACGTCTTCGGGAGTGAACATTCGGTTACCTTTAGCATTTTTCTTTGGTTTTAGAATATCGAATTCTTTATCCCAAAAACGAATTAACGATGCATTTACATCAAATGCTTTGGCAACTTCACCAATGCTGTAATATCTTTTTCCTTCTTGTAATTCTATTTGCATAGTATTTATTTTTTTAAACTTGTAACCCGCAACTCGTAACCCGAAATGGTTAATCCAACGACTGATTTTCCTGATTAGCTAATTTAGAAATAATCGAGTATTCTGCTGCCGAAATCGTTCCATAATAAAAATTAATCGGGTTAACCGGTTTACCGTCTTTATGAACTTCATAGTGCAAATGCGGTGCTTCACTTCGTCCAGTACTGCCAACATATCCAATAACATCACCACGTTTAACCCGTTGTCCGGCTTTTACTTTGTATTTGCTCAAATGACCATATAGCGTTTCATAACCATATCCATGTTGAATAACAATGTGATTTCCATAACCCGAAGCCGTGTTATCAGCACGTCTAACAACGCCATCGCCAGTCGCAAAAATTGGTGTTCCAGTTGGCGCAGTAAAATCCATTCCTTGGTGCATTTTTCTTGCTTTAGTAAACGGATCACTTCGATAACCATAACCCGAAGCCATGCGTTTCATCTGCTCATTTTTTACAGGTTGAATAGCTGGAATTGCGGCTAATAACTTGTTTTTTTGTTTTGCTAAAGCTAAAATTTCGTCCAACGATTTTGACTGAATTGCCAATTGTTTCGAGATAATATCTACTTTTTTTGACGTGTTAATCACCAAATCCGAATTGTTGAAACCTTCCAATTCTTTGTAGCGATTTACACCACCAAAACCCGCTTTTCGTTGCTCAGTCGGAATAGCAGAAGTATTAAAATAAGCTCGATAAATATTGTTGTCGCGCTCTTCAATATCTTCCAAAACTTCGTCGATTTGCTCCATTTTTTTATTCAAAATAGCATAACGAAGCTTCATCGTTTCAATTTCCCTAGCTTGTAATCGGTCTTTTGGCGTTTCAAAATAAGGCGTATTTAACAAAACCACAAAACACAAAAATCCAAACAACGCCGATGACAACAAAAACAAACCAATATAACCCAACTGCTTGGTCTTTTTTGGTTTAATTTTTCGGTAAGCTAAACTTTCGGTATCGAAATAATACTTTACTTTTTTCGCCATCTTTTATTTTATACTATTTTTGTGCTGGTTTTTAAAACAATGGTTATACGAACAAATTTAACAAATGTTTCAGTCATAAGCTAAATTTATTTTTAACAGCGAAACTTTTGGGCTTTTTCAGTAAACCATTTTCCTGCTTTTCGTTGCAATCTTTTTTTAATTTTCCTTCCGCTATCGCTTCTGGACAATCAAAAAAAGGATTTCCACTTCAATCAGGGCTAAACAGTAAACCATTTTTTTAAATTCAATAATCCAAAGATCTAACAATCTAAAATGAAATCACAAGACATTCGTAAAGCATACCTCAATTTCTTTGAATCAAAAGGACATTTAATAGTTCCATCAGCGCCAATTGTCCTAAAAGACGATCCAACCTTGATGTTCAACAACTCAGGAATGGCACAATTCAAAGAATATTTTTTAGGAAACGGAACACCAAAAAGTCCAAGAATTGCAGATACCCAAAAATGTCTTCGTGTTTCAGGAAAACACAACGATTTGGAAGATGTAGGTTTTGATACTTATCATCATACTATGTTTGAAATGCTTGGTAACTGGTCGTTTGGCGATTATTTCAAAAAAGAAGCATTGGCTTGGGCTTGGGAATTTCTAACCGAAGTGTTGAAGTTAGACAAAGACCGTTTGTACGTTTCTGTTTTCGAAGGAAATCCAGCAGAGAATGTACCGTTTGACCAAGAAGCATTCGATATTTGGAAACAATACGTTCAAGAAGATCGTATCATTCTTGGAAATAAAAAAGACAACTTTTGGGAAATGGGCGATCAAGGTCCGTGCGGTCCGTGTTCTGAAATTCATATCGATTTAAGAACTGATGCTGAAAGAGCTGCAGTTTCTGGTAGAAGTTTAGTAAACGCCGATCATCCACAGGTTGTTGAAATTTGGAACAACGTTTTCATGGAATTCAACCGTAAAGCCGATGGTTCGTTAGAAAAATTACCAGCACAACACGTTGATACCGGAATGGGATTTGAGCGTTTGTGTATGGCAATGCAAAATGTGACTTCCAATTATGATACCGATGTTTTTACGCCGCTAATTGAAAAAGTAGAACAAATCACAGGATTAAAATACACTTCAAACGAAGTAAAAAATATATCAGAAGAACAAAACAAAACGAACATTGCCATTCGTGTAATTGTAGATCACGTTCGTGCTGTTGCTTTTGCCATTGCCGATGGACAATTGCCATCTAATACTGGCGCAGGTTATGTAATTCGTAGAATTTTACGTCGTGCGATTCGTTATGGATTTACCTTTTTGAATACCAAAGAACCGTTTATCAATAAATTGGTAGAAGTTTTAGCAAACCAAATGGGCGAATTTTTTCCAGAAATCAAATCGCAACAACAATTGGTTACTAACGTAATTCGTGAAGAAGAAGCTTCGTTTTTGAGAACTTTAGAACAAGGATTACAATTATTAGATAAAGTAGTTGCTGAAACATCTGGAAAAGAAGTTTCGGGTGAAAAAGTTTTTGAATTGTACGATACTTTTGGTTTCCCGAAAGACTTAACGGCTTTAATTTTAAAAGAAAAAGACTATTCGTTTAACGAAACCGAATTCGAAACTGAATTACAAAAACAAAAAGCACGTTCTCGTGCAGCTTCAGAAGTAACTACTGATGACTGGAAGGTTTTAATTGATGGAAACGTGGAAACATTCGTTGGTTATGATCAAACAGAAAATGAGGTAAAAATTACACGTTACCGTAAAATTGATTCTAAAAAAGACGGAATTCTATACCAAATTGTTCTTGATGCTACACCATTTTATCCTGAAGGCGGCGGACAAGTAGGCGATAAAGGTCATTTGTACACTCATGAAGGTGTTGTGGAAATAATTGATACCAAAAAAGAAAATAATTTGATTGTACATTTTGCAACTTCATTGCCACATAATGTTGGCGAAAATTTTATGGCAAAAGTCAACACCGATTTAAGAACGTCAACGTCTAAAAATCACTCAGCGACGCATTTGATGCATTTGGCTTTGAGAAATATTCTTGGAACGCATGTAGAGCAAAAAGGTTCGTTGGTAAATCCAAACTATTTGCGTTTTGACTTTTCACATTTTTCTAAAGTTTCTGATGAAGAATTACGTCAAGTAGAAGCGAGTGTAAACGAGCAAATTGAGGCACAATTGCAATTGCAAGAATATAGAAGTATTCCAATTCAAGAAGCTTTAGATAAAGGCGCGATGGCTTTATTTGGCGAAAAATATGGCGATAACGTTCGTATGATAGAATTTGGCGAAAGCAAAGAATTGTGTGGTGGAATTCACGTAAAAAACACTGCTGAAATTTGGCATTTCAAAATCATTTCTGAAGGTGCTGTTGCGGCAGGAATTCGTCGTATTGAAGCCATTACTGGCGATGCTGTGAAAGATTTCTACAAAAATCAAGAATCAACTTTAGCAGAAATAAAAGAAACGTTGAAAAATCCTCAAGATATTTTGAAATCGGTTGCTTCATTGCAAGATGATAATGCCAAGTTGAAAAAACAAATTGAGCAATTGCTAAAAGAAAAAGTTGACGGATTAAAAAACATGTTAGTTGCTGATTTTCAAGAAATAAACGGAATGAACTTTTTGTCAAAACAAGTTGATTTATCCATGAGTGCAACTAAAGATTTAGCGCAAGCCATCGGGACTTCTAAACCAAATTCATTCGTATTTTTAGCTTCTGTTGAAGATAATGCGCCAAATATTCACTGTTATATTTCAAAAGAATTAGTTGCTGAAAAAGGATTAAACGCTGGAAATGTAATCAGAGAATTAGGTAAATACATCGATGGAAACGGCGGAGGACAGCCATTTTTTGCTTCTGGAAAAGGTAAAAATGTAAATGGAATTAAGGAATCTTTGGAGAAAGCGGTTGAGTTTTTGAAGTAGAATTACAATCAATAAATAAAACTGACAAATATTTGTGATTTTGTCAGTTTTTTATTTTATTTGTATAAAAATGATGTTCTATGAAAAAGCTAATTTGTTATTTTACAGTTCTAATTTTAATTTTTTCTTCATGTAATTCAAATCCTGAACAAGAAAATCAGAATGTTCCAGTTGGTTTTTTGAAGAGATTTACGGTTTCAGGAATGACTGGATTCGTAAATTATGATTATTATTATGAAGGTAATAAAATTTCTAAAGTTGTTTCAAAACATGGGATAAAGCGATATACTTACACAGGAAATTTAATTACAGAAATTAGAGAGTTCAACAGAAATTTGAGTTTAGTTTCAAAAAAGACTTTTCAGTATAATGCAAACGATGAATTGATTTCTTCTGTACTTTTGTTCTATGACAATAACTATGGAACTAAACAAGAATTAGTTTACAATAGTGATGGAACTGTTTTGGTCAAGTACTATTCAGGTAATTTAACCTCTCAAAACAATTTTGATTATAGCGTTTTGAATTATTTTGAAAACAACGAAATAATTAAAACAGAAGCTACGTTTAGTTTTGGCGATTTGATTACAACTTATGAATATGATTCTGGTAATAATCCAATGAGTCAAGTTGTTGGTTACAATAAGTTGAATATACTCGGAGAATTAGCAGATGGCTTTTATTTCATGTTGCATAACGGTAATCAGAATAATTGCACAAAAAGAATTCAAGAAGGAAATAATATCGACTGTGAGGTTGTTGATTATGGTATTACTTATAATTCAGCTAATTACCCTATTTTTTATTGTTCTAACGATCAAATTACGTCATGCAGTGATTTGCCTTGTTATGGGTTTGTTTATCAATAAGTTTCAGTAAATAAAAAACAAAACCCTTTTAAAATTATAAACTTTAAAAGGGTTTTTTAGTTTAAATAGATTAAAATCTGCCATTAATCTGAAATTAAAACCTTTCATCGAAAGTTTTTTGGCTTTATAATCAGCGTAGTTACATTTGAACTATCAAAAGTATCCCCAATGTTTTTGATGCCTCAAAACCGCTAATGCAAAATGAAAAAATTGAATTCTTATTTTTGGATATTTCTATCCATTATTTCTCTAGCTTTAACTTCGTGTTCATCAGATTCTGATTCGTCAGGAAGTGTGACTTTGCTTAAAAAAATCCAATCGGTTGATTTAGGTCAAAATGCAGTACACAAGTTTTACTATAAAGGAACAAAACTTTCTAAAGTAGCTTTTGATATTCAAGGACAAACCAATGGTGTTGGCTATGACAAATATGCTTACACAAACGATTTAATAACCGAAATCAAAACCTATTCTAATGACAATCAATTATTGGCTATAACAACCTTAAACTACAATAGTTCTAATCAGTTGGCTGAGGTTGTAAAAGTTGAACCTTCTAGAAATTATGGTTTTAGAACGGTTTTCAATTATACTTTGGCAGGAACAGTAATTGTTCAAACTTTTCACGGAAATACTTCGGTTCAAGAGAATTCAACAAATCAAACCACTACGTTTTATTTATTGAATGGCGAAGTGGTTAAAAAGGATTATGTATCAACAGATATGAATTACACTATTGATTATGTGTATGATAACTTGAAAAATCCATTTCAAAATGTAACGGGTTACAAAGCTATTAAATTGTATTCGTTCATCAATAACGGATTATTTGGTTTAAACCACAATTTGTTGCAACAAACTACTTATTTTTCTCCAAACGTAATCGATACTCAAGTGGATTTTGAGTTAGAATACAACAACAATAATTTCCCAACATCGCGTTATGCTACAGGAAGTTTTTCGGGAGTTTATCAATACCTATATGAATATTATTAATTCGCAATATTGTAAATAGTAAAAACCTCGTTTATTGCTAAGCGAGGTTTTTTATGAAATCATTTGACTGTGAGTTTAAGTTAATGCAGGCTAACAACTTTTGTGATTTTCCATCCTATAGCTTTGGTGTCATTTTCTTTTTTCCAAAAAATAATAAACTTACTCGCTTTTGTTGGTTCGTCGGGTTCTTGTTTGTTAAAAAACCAATGATACCCAATTTCAATTACACCATAATCGGCAATGGGATAAACCTCAATACTGTTAGGAATTAAATGTCGAGTTACTTTGCCACAAATATTTTTTTCGGTGGCTGAAAGCAACGTGGCTTTGTCTTTTAGCAATCCAGCTTTATCATGAAAAAACTCAATTTCATCGGAATAAAAACTGGCTTGAGTTTTCATATCACACGAATTATAAGCATCAAAAAACGCTTTGTCCATTGCTTCAATTTCTTTTTGCAATACTTCGTCAACTGGAACATAAGGCTTAATTTTAGGTTGCTGCGCCAAAACAGTTTCACAACAAAACACAACAATCAATACTAGAACAGTTTTGAATTTCATTTTTAGGTTATTGAGTTAATTTCATCAAAGTTAGTAAATCTTAAAAGGCTTTTTTAAAAATTGTTAGATTTATAATATTGAATTAAACTTGACCTTTTCTTGGAAATTCAGGTTTCCATGGTCCAATATTTCTTGTTTTTTTAAAAAATAATTTTGTTTTTTTCGATTGTAATCTTACATGAACTCTATATGACATTGGTCCTAAATGTAGTGTGTCAATAGTCATGTCAAAATTTCCATTAAGTGATTTTTCCTTAGAATAAAGTTTAACCACATAATTGTCATTAATTTTTTTAATAATTTTAAAATGTGCACTAACTTTATCCGAACCTTTTGAGAGGTGAATTGTATCACCCCAATCATCAATAAAAATTCCTGAGTTTTGCTGTAACATTTTTTCTATCGCTGTAGAATTGTATTCTTGACCATCAAGAATTAATTTTTCTATATTCCAATTGCCTTTAAGATTTAGTTCTCTTTTTTGAAATGCAAAATAAGACATCAAAAGAAATAAAATGACTAAGAATACTATTTTGATTTTTTTCATTTTAAAGCTCGAATTTGCATAAGTTTTAGTCTTTTCAAACAAATATAATTAATATTTTCGTGCTATGAATTATCACCTTAGTCAAACTTTCAAACTTTGGAAAAGGTTTATTTATTAGATTTTCAAATTCCTTATATTTACCAAAAAAAGAAATGCAATTTTCAACGCCAATTCCTATTTCTAAATATTCAAATGCAATAGATTACCGTTCAAAATTAATATCTATTGGTTCTTGTTTTGCCGAAAACATTGGTGAAAAATTCAACTATTTTAAGTTTCAAAACACGGTAAATCCTTTTGGAATTATTTTCAATCCGGTTTCGCTCGAAAAAATAATCAGTCGTTGTGTTTCAAAAACGTATTTCACCGAAAATGATATTTTATTTCACAACGATTTATGGCATTGCTACGAAGTGCATTCAGAATTGTCCAATACAGATAAAAACGAATTGCTAGCTCAATTAAACAACCTCATCGATGTAACAAATAAACAAATTTCCGAAGCAACTCATGTTTTAATTACGCTTGGAACTTCTTGGGTTTACAAATTAAAATCAACCAATGAAATTGTTGCCAATTGCCATAAAGTACCTCAAAAAGAGTTTGAAAAAGAGTTGCTTTCGGCGGAGCAAATCGAGCAAAGTCTGCAAAATATCATTTCAAATATAACTTCGGTAAACACTAACGCAAAATTCATTTTTACCGTTTCACCTGTTCGACACAGTAAAGACGGTTTTTTTGAAAACAATGTCAGTAAAGCACATTTACTTTCAGCAGTTTTTAAAACTGTCAATCGACAACCGACAACTGCTAACTATTTTCCTTCCTATGAAATCATGATGGACGAACTTCGTGATTATCGTTTTTATGCCAATGATATGTTGCATCCAAGTCAGCAAGCCATTGATTTTATTTGGATAAAATTCTTTGAAAATTATGTAAACGAAAAAGAATTTCAAACCATGCAAGAAGTTTGTAACATTCAAAAAGGATTGCAACATCGACCATTTAATCCAAATACGCCTGCGCATCAGCAATTTTTACTTGCTCTTAATCAAAAGATTACAAAACTGCAAGCCCAATTTCCTCACATCACGTTTTAACAAAATACGACATTTGACGTATTTCTTGGCTTAGGTTTATACTATAGGTTTGCTTAGTATTTAACAACCTAAATTATGAAAACCTTAAAAACCATTATGTGCATTTTTGGCATTGTGTTTTTTTGTCAAAATGTTCAAGCGCAACGTCCAGTTCACACTGACGAAGAAATTATTGCCGAAACGGTAATAAAAGAAGTCGATGAACTTTTTAAATCTCCCGAATTTGTCAAAAAAAAGAACAAAAAATTTGCCGATGTCAAAGGAACAATGACCGTTGATATTGGAATTGTTCACAGCGGCAAAGTGTCAACTTTCTTTAAAGTGGAAAGCGATATCAAAAACATTGATTTCATCAATTTCATGTCCGATTATATTTTGGAACATAAATTCCAATTCAAACTTCAAAAACAACAGCGACATAAAATTCGTCACACCTTAACTTTTTAACAATAAAAAAACAATAAAAACAAATCAAAATGAGAAAAATATCTTTAGTAATGATGACGCTACTTTTAGCTTTCACATTACCAGCAAATGCTCAATTAGGAAAATTACTTGGCAAAGGTAAATCGGCCGGAAAAAAATCGGGAAGTTTTGCCACCGTTTGGGAGTCAGAATTTGATAACAAAGCAACACGACTTGCCGTTGCGGTAAACAGTGGTGAATATATTCTTGGAACCGATGATAATTCGGCTACGGTTTTAGATGCTAATGGAAAAACCGTTTGGAGTGGCGATTATAAAAAAATTACAACTAACAAAACCAACAAATGTGAATACCAGTATATTATTCACAAAGGTGAAGGAAAAGGCGGTTATTTATTTCTTTTTGACGAAAGAAAATTGGGAACCGATAGAGTAGCAGTAATTGATGTTGCTACTGGAAAAGAATTGTGGAATTCTGAACAATATCAAAATCTTTTGCCAAAAGGCGGAACCAAAAATGTTGAAGGTACAGATGAAGGTGAATTGGAAACGGTAAAATACATCTTCGAATTGGATGCGTTTTTAATTTCACAAAAAGCTTCGGTTATTTTAGTAAATGCTAATACTGGCGAAAAAATTTGGGAAACCAATCGTTTTAAAGGTGGTGTTGGAAAATACATTTATGATGCAAAACGAAACGAAATCATCATGATTAATTTTAAACCAACAGCACTTGGAGCTTTGTTTGCCGGATTTAAAAATCAGTTAGTGAAAATCAATGCAACTAATGGTGATGTGCTTTGGGATGCAACTTTTATGGGAACAATCGAGAAAGAATTGGTGACACGAAGAGCTATTGTTGACCTTTGGATTAAAGGCGATAAATTATACATGTATTTAAACGGATTGCAGGTTTATAACATCAACAACGGGCAAAAACTTTGGGAAGCAATTTATGAAAATGATATGGATGGCGGCGGAAAAGGATTGTTCTCTAGTACATTAAATAAAAAATATTACAGAACAATTGCCGATCCAGTTTTTACCGATGATGCCGTTTATTTAGTGATGTTTGGAACGCGTGACAGAACGAAATATGTTGAAAAACATGATTTGGAAAGTGGTAAATTACTTTGGGCTTCGGAGAAAATTACAGGAGCATTCAGTATGCCGAATTTGTACAGAGCCAATGGCAAAATACTCCTTCAGATTGGTGGAAAAGTACAAGTGCAAGAACTTCGTCAAGAAACAAGGTCAAATCCAATGGGAGGAAGTTATAAAGAAACTGTTGCCTACATTTATTGGGATTATAAAGCACAAAAAAATGGCGTTTTAGCGATTGACGATAAAACTGGACAAACGTCATGGCGTTCTGAAAAATTTGATAAACGAATTACCGATTTAATAGTTCACGAAGATAAATCAGTATTTGTTGGTGATGGTGATGAGTTTTATGGATATGATATTGCTTCTGGAAATCAATTATTTGATGTAAAACATAACGATGCTAAAGTGGGTAAGGCTACAGATGTTATTGATTTTAATGATAAAGTAGTTGTACTTTCAGAAAAAGGATTGGCTTCTTACAATAAAAAAGATGGTTCGCGAGCATATGCTTCAGAAAAAATCAAAGGTGTAGATTATTTCTATGAAATTGGCGGAAACTATTTTCTTAGAGATCAAAGAAATTCCAAAAACAGAATTTTTGGTATCGATATGACTAATGGCGAAACCAAAGGTTCAGTAGAATCAAAAGGAAAAGGTGGAAGTCCAACGTATGGTGCTGGAATTGATATTTCGGGCGATGGCGAATATATTTTTGCTTTCAAAGGAAAAAAAGCCGAGAAAATTAGAGTAAATAATTAATATTTTTTTTTGGAGAGTTTAAGCAAAAGGACTGCACGTGTTGTAGTCCTTTTTTTAACACAATAAATTATGAAAAAAAGATACGCTATTTTTTGTCTTTTTGTTGTTTTTTCAAGCTATTCGCAGCAAGTTCAATTTGCACATAAAGTGATAAAATATTCAACCGATTTAGGCGGAAAACAACACGGAATTAAAAGAATTCTGGGCAAACCCGATGCTTTTCCTCAAGGCGGAAGTTCACCAAATGCTTGGATACCAAAAAATGCGCTCGATGGATATGAATTTGTAGAAGTAGCTTTTGAAAAACCGCAAACCGTAAAACAAGTTGCTATTTTTGAAAATCTAAACGCAGGTTGTGTGGTGAAAATTGGAGTTGATACTGGAAACGGAAAATATCAAACGGTTTGGTATCGAAAAAAAGACTGGCAAACACCAAGTTATAAATCAACCTTGCACTCGGATAGAAGTTATTATTTTGGTAGAAAACGACGAAAAATTCATAAATCGCCAGATGTAAATGTAAATCCTGCAATAGAATATGCAATTCTTGAAACAGCTGTTGCCAATGTAGTTGCCGTTAGAGTAGAATTTAATTTTGCTCTAATTCCAGGTCAAAAACAAATTGACGCTATTGGAATTTCTGATTCAGAAAATCCAATTTTAGTCAATGTAAATACATATTCTAAATTTGAAAAACTACCAGATTCTAAAGTGCTTTTTTTGGACGAATCAATACCAGTAAACCCAACGATTTCTCATGACGGAAAGAAATTATTTATTACTCATGGCAAAGATGGAAAAGACGAAATCTACTCGTTTACCAAAGATGTAAACGGAAATTGGAGCAATAAAACGTTTGAAAAAACATTAAATTCGAATAACAGTTACAACTACGTTGAACATACTGGTGCAAATTATCTTTTAAAAGGTGGAAACCCAACAACCAAAGGAAATACTAATTCCGGATTTGAATTGTTTGCGCCAACAACAGACGGTTATCAATCGCTTGGTGCTGTAAAAATTGCAGCGTATAATAATTATGATGATACTGCCGATGCCACGATGACAAGTGATGGTAAAACGTTAATCATGGCAATCGAAACCGATTTTACTCAAGGCGGAACCGATTTATATTTTACTCATAAAAAAGAAGACGGAACTTTTGGACTTCTTCAAAATATGGGTAAAATAATTAATTCTGCTGCCGATGAAGGCATGTGCCATCTTCTGTCGGATAATAAGACTTTATTGTTTAGCAGCAACGGTTTTAGTACTTATGGCGATTATGATATTTTTATAACGTATCGATTAGATGATACGTGGAAGAATTGGTCAGAACCCATTAATTTAGGTAGTAAAGTAAATTCTAATGATTTTGACGGATTGCCTTTTTATGACGAGCATTCGGAACAGCTATATTTTATCTCCATGCAAGATGGAAATCAGGTTATTAAAACGATTAATTTGCCTAAATCAGTACTAAAACAAGAATAAAATTTGTTAAAAAGTGTCAAAATACGACAAATGCCTTATTGATTGCTATTCGTTTGTGAAGCAATTTTGTCCAATAACTTAATAAACAAATATTATGAAAACAATGAAACAATTCGGATTAATGTTAACTTTTGTAATGGCAACTTTACTTTCTTCTTGTAGCGGTGATGATAATGGTGGTGGCGGAGGTTCTGCTGCAAATGGAACTATAAAAGCTAAAGTTGGAGGTTCTAATTTCAAATCAATGGAAATAGCAAGCTTTGCATCAAAAAACGCAATTGGTGGTGGAGCTTATATGATTGCTATTCAAGGAAGTGACGAAGAAGGAAACGCAATTCAATTAATTTTAAACGGAGTTGATGGTCAACCTGGAACTTTCGAAATTGGCACTGATACAACAATTTCTGCTGTTGGAACTTATACGGAAACAGAAATTAATTTGTCAAATCCTGCGGCATCAACCTTTACAACTTGGGCTGCACCTTATGAAGATTCAGGTGTTGTCGGTTCAATTACTATTAGTGAAATTACAGATACTACAATTAAAGGAACTTTCAATTTTACTGGTAAAAATCAAGAAGGAACAGATACTAAAGCGGTAACAAATGGTGCATTCAATTTAGATTTTACAACTGGAAACTAATTTTCTGAATTTTAATTTTAAAAAGGCCTAGTTTTAAACTAGGCCTTTTTTTGTTAATAAGGCATTTGTCGTATTCTTTTGTTAAAGTTCTTTGTACAAATTTGTACTGTAAATTTAATATGAGATGGAATATTTATTGGCTATAGTATTTTTGTTGCTTCTATTGGTTATATTTTGCTTAGCAAATAAAATAGTTATTGATAGAAATAAATACAAATCTAAATTGAAACTGTTAAATCAATTAATAAATGATTTAAATAGTCAACAAGAAATGCAGAATTGTCAAATCAATATTTCTGTTGAGTTTAGAGACCGATTAAATCAAATTGTGAATGAAATAAATCGAGATGTTTTTGAACTAAGTTTTCAGTTATTTGAAGAAAATTATCAAAAAAAAGAATAATGAACCATATTATTTAACAAATTTGATACATTTATAGTGCAAAATACTAAGATGAAAAAAAGTACACTTGTTTTATTAATACTGTTTAATTGTTTCTATTCTTTTTCACAAGAATTGAAAGATGTATTGTTTAAAGCATATTCTTCAAAGGACTCGTCTAACTATTATTTTAATCTAGCCAAAAGTAAAATCAAAAGTAAAGACGATCAAGCTCAGTTTTATTTCTGTAAAAATGCTCGTTTTGCCGATTTAAATCAATATGATAGTGCTGTTTTTTATGGACAAAAAGCAATAAAAATTCTTGAAAATAAAGGCGATTTGAATTCGCTTATGACCGTTTATAGCAACTTGAATAATGTTTATAATAATCAAGGGAAATATGACAAAGCAATTGAGTATTCATTAAAAGGATTAAAAAAAGCCGAAAAAGAAAAAAAAGATGGATGGATTTCTTACTTCAATACACAGCTTTCTAGGGATTATCACGATTATGAAAGTTATGAAAAAGGAATTTATTTTGGAAAAAAGGCATTAAAAATGTTGCTCCAAAAAAAAGATGCAGATGCTGGTGCAATTTGGCAAACGCTAAATGCAATCGCAATTAATTATGACGATTGGAATAAACCTGATAGCGCATTATTTTATCACAAAAAAGTTTTTCACTATTTTAAAGGCAAAGACACACTAAACATTCCAAGTACATACAACAATATTGGGAATACACTTTTAAAACAAAAGAAATACAAAGAAGCTAAACATTGGTTAAAAATAGGTTTGAAAATTTCTGAAATGAAATCAGATGCTTCAAAAAATATTTTAAACACACGTTTTTTTTACGAAAGAGCAACATTATTTACCAATCTTGCCACCATAGAATCAGAATTGAATAATTTTTCTGAAGCCGAAAAACTTTTTGTCAAAGCGCATGATTTTGCTAGTAAAAGTAAAAGTGCCGAAAAACTCAGAGATTTATATGCTCAGCGAGCTAAGTTTTTTACCAAAGCAAAAAAATATAAACATGCCACCGAAGATCATGAAAAATATATAAAACTTCGGGATTCGGTTTTTGATGCTAAACGAGCTAAAACGTTTGCCGAACTTGAAGCAAAATACCAAAACGAGAAAAAAGAAAAAGAATTGTTACAAGTAAAATCTAAAGTAGTTGAACGCGAAAATTTAATTAAAAAGAAAAATACTCAGTTTATAATTTTGTCGCTTATTGTAGTTGGTCTGTTGATAATTAGTTACTTAATTTATCGTCAACAGAAATTAAAAAACAAACAACAAAAGCAAGAATTTGAACTAAAATCGGCAATTGCAAAGATTGAAACTCAGAACAAATTACAAGAACAACGATTGCAAATTTCAAGAGATTTACACGATAATATTGGTTCGCAGTTGACGTTTATTATTTCGTCGGTTGATAATATAAAATATGCTTTTGACATTACAAATAGTAAATTAGATAATAAACTTTCAGGAATTAGTGATTTTGCAAAGTCAACTATAATCGAGCTTCGCGATACCATTTGGGCAATGAATAAAAGTGAAATTACCTTTGAAGATTTGCAAATTCGAATTCATAATTTCATTGAAAAAGCCAAAATTGCAAAAACCGATATCAGCTTTAATTTTACTGTTGATAGTCAATTGAAAGAATGCAAGTTTTCTTCGGTGGAAGGAATGAATATCTACCGAACCATTCAAGAAGCGATAAATAACAGCATGAAATATGCTAATTCGAAAACTATTTCAATAGACATCAAACCAAACCAAGACGATATTGAAATTTTAATTAATGACGATGGTAAAGGTTTCAATATTGATGAGGTTTCACTAGGAAATGGAATAGTGAATATGAAAAAAAGAATTTCAGATGTTAATGGGTTTTTTGATATTCAATCTAATGAAAATAAAGGAACTAAAATAAAAATTACTATTCCTAAAAAGTGTAAAAAAGTTTAATTCATCGGAATTATTACTTAAAAAAATACGGCATTTGCCGTATTTTTTTTTTCAACCATTACAACCATCTTTGTTTAGTTAAATGTGGTGTTTAATACTGTATTAAATGTAAAAACGGTTGTTTTTATTGTTGTCCTTTTCAAACCATATTGAGTCAAGCACAATACTTCAGGTTTGGAAAGGACTTTTTTTAGCAGGTGTAGTTTTTTTGCCCAATGATGATAAAAATCAATACAATATTGGTCGTTTTTTTTCTTTTAATTTTTAAAAGTCAAACCGCTTTGGCACAAAATAACATAACAAAACAAATCGATTCAGTAAACAATCTTCCATATCAATCAAAAATTGCAAACACCACAAAATTCCTGAAAATTTATCAAGATAATCTAGCTAAAGCTCAAAAAGCTAAATACAAAATTGGCATAGCCGATTCGTATTCAAATCTTAGTTTGATGTACTATTTTCAAGGAAAATACGATTTGAATACTGCGTATATGTTGAAAGCAACCCGATTGTATCAACAGTTAAATTTAAAAGACAAACAGGCTAATTCATTTGCAGTTTATGGTTATCAGTTGAAACTTCGTGATATGAATTCAGCTGTTATGTATATGCAAAAAGGAATGAAACTGGCGGAATCGATAAAAGACGAATTCAGTTTGAGTGGAATTTATGACAACTATGGAGTTTTGAAAGAAATGCAAAATCAACTAGATAGCGCACTTTTTTTCTATAATAAATCCTTGAAAATTAAAGAAAAATTAAAAGATAATCCAGGAATTCCATACAGCGCCAACAAAATTGCTTTGGTTAAATTGATGCAGAATAAACCCAGTGAAGCCAAAACGCTTTTGGATTATGCTTACAAAATTAGAAGCGATATCAAAGATGTTTATGGAATTGCCGAAAACCTGAATTATTATGGGTTTTATTTTAAACAAATTAAAGATGATAAACAGTCGATAAGCTATTTTAAGCAAGCAATCGAATGGAGTAAAAAACACGATTTTCCTTATTTGACACAAGATAATTACAAAGAATTATCGAGTGTTTATGAACGAAATGAAGATTTTAGAAAAGCACTTCAAGCGTTTAAAAACCATATCGAAGTTAAAGATAGTATTTTTAATTCTGATGTTAGAAATAAACAATCGGAACTCGATATTGAATATGAAACCGAACAAAAAGAGAAAGAAATTTTAATCCAAAAAGCAAAATTGGCAGAGAAAAATCTTTGGATTTTGGGCGGATTTTCATTGGCAATAATCGCAATTCTATTGGGATTTTTGTTGTTTTCTAAACAAAAGCAAAAAACACTTCAATTGCAAAAAGAAAACGAGTTGAAAGATGCTTTATTGAAAATTGAAACCCAAAATAAATTGCAAGAACAACGTCTCAGAATTTCCAGAGATTTGCACGATAATATTGGTTCTCAGCTGACTTTTATTATTTCTACTATCGATAATTTGAAATATGGATTGAAAAATCAAGACGAAAAAATTATCAATAAATTAACCAGTTTAAGCGGATTTACTAAAGAGACAATTGCGGAACTTCGGGACACGATTTGGGCAATGAACAAAGACGAAATATCGTTTGAAGATTTAAAAATTAGAATTTCTAATTTCATCGAAAATGCGCAAATTGCTTCCAGCGGAATTGATTTTGAATTCAATTGCCAAGATCATTTTGCACCAATTTCGTTGAGTTCTGTTGAAGGAATTAACAGTTACAGAATTATTCAAGAATCAATAAATAATGCTTTAAAACATGCTAAAGCAACTAAAGTTTCGGTTGAGGTTTTGTGTCAAAATCAGTTTATTGAAATCATAATCAAAGACAACGGAATTGGTTTTAATGAAGCAACAACCAATTTAGGAAACGGATTGAGTAATTTAAAAAAGCGCGCCAAAGAATTAAATGGTGAAATTTTAGTAACTTCACAACTCAAAGAAGGAACAACGGTTGTTTTAAAATTTAATAAAAAATAACATGTCAGTAAGAATAGCTATAGTCGATGATAATGTTTTTCTGCAAAAAGCAGTTGCAGAGAAACTCTCTTTTTTTGATGATTTAATCCTCAAGTTTACTGCCATAAACGGCAAAGATTTGCTAACAAAATTAGAAGCAAATAAAAACATCGATTTAATTTTGATGGATATCGAAATGCCTGAATGCAATGGAATTGAAGCAACAAAAATGGTGAAATCAAAATATCCGCAACTAAAGATTATCATGCTGACCGTTTTTGATAACGATGAAAATATATTCAATGCAATTCAAGCTGGCGCTGACGGTTATTTGCTCAAAGAAGTTAATCCAAAAGATTTACATCAAGGAATTATCGAAACGCTTAACGGTGGCGCTGCGATGAATCCTTCCATTGCATTAAAAACTTTGAAATTGTTAAGAAATCCAGTTGAATTTGCTCAAAAAGAACAAGAAGAAATTAAACTTTCCACTCGTGAAATAGAAGTTTTAGAACAGTTAAGTAAAGGATTGAATTATAATATAATTGCTGATAATTTGATATTGTCTCCATCAACGGTTAGAAAGCATATTGAAAATATTTATACTAAACTTCAAGTGCACAATAAACTCGAAGCCATTCAAAAAGCAAAAAGCAATAATCTAATATAATTAAAATAAGGCAATTGCCTTATTTTGTCGCTTTAAGTTATCATATAGATTTGTCTCATAACTAAAAAATCTATAATGATGAAAACAAAAAATTACTTTTTAAAAATTGCTTCGGCATTATTTTTATTATTTGCTATCAATTCAAAAGCAAATAATTTAGAGATTACGGGAACATCCGTTTCTGGAAATAACATAACTTTTACTATTTCTTGGGATAATAGTTGGAATGCAAATGTTGCACCTGCTAATTGGGATGCAGTTTGGGTTTTTGTAAAATATCAAGATTGTAATACACGTTTATGGGCACACACCAATTTAAGTACTGTTGCAGGAGATCATTCAGCAGCTTCTCCACTTCAGGTAGATCCAGTTGCCGATGGTAAAGGAGTTTTCATCAGAAGAAGTGCTCTTGGTGGCGGAAATATTGCTGCTACATCCATCACATTAAAAATGACTGGACTTGGAGCTGGGCCATATAACTTCAAAGTTTTTGGTATTGAAATGGTAAATATTCCTCAAGGAAATTTTGAAATAGGAGATGGTGTAAGTGCTTCGTCGTACAATAGTATTTTAATAACTTCAACATCTCAATCTACTGGATTAACATCATCAATAATTGGTGGCGGTTCAGCAGCAGTACCATCAACTTTTCCAATGGGATATAATGCTTTTTATTCTATGAAGTATGAAATTTCTCAACAACAATATGTGGAGTTTTTAAATTCATTAACCTATGATCAACAAAAATCAAGAACCTTCAACGATCCAATTAGTGAAGCTGGTACATATGCAATGTTTACAGGATTTAATTACCGTAACGGAATAAGAATTTTGACACCAGGAAACAACGCTGCAATTCCAGCCGTTTATGCTTGTGATGCAACTGCAGGTGAAGAGAATAATAGTGATGATGGTCAGGCAATTGCTAACAGCGGAATGAGTTATGCTGATTTGTCGGCTTATTTAGATTGGGCGGCTTTAAGACCAATGACAGAAATGGAATTTGAGAAAATATGTAGAGGAACACAACCAAGAGTTGCTGGAGAATATGCTTGGGGAACAACGGATATTGCACCTATAAATAGTTTTTCTCCTGGATTAATTAACTCTTTTCAAGCAAATGAAACTTACACGCCGGCTATAAACGGTGCTTGTGCTGTGGCAGTAGGAAGTATTAGTGGTGTTTATGGACCATTAAAAGTTGGAGTTTTTGCAACAGGAACTTCTGGTAGAGCTTCTTCAGGAGCGGCATATTATGGAGTTATGGAAATGAGTGGAAATTTAGTAGAAAGATGTGTTACTACTGCTAATGCAACAGGTACTGCATTTAATGGAACTCTGGGTGATGGAACGTTAACAGCAAATGGCGACTCTAATCAAGCAACATGGCCTTCACCTACAACCGCAGTTGGTATTTGTTCTAAAGGAGGTGATTATGTTAATTCTGCAACACAAGCTAGAATTTCTAACAGAAATACAGCAGTTGATGCGGCTAGATATCCAATTTATGGTGGTCGTGGTGTAAGATAATATTCTAATTTGATTTGCATCTCAATAGTTTTGATTTGCAATACAATGAATTATAATAATTTAAAAATCAAATTAGATGAAAACAACAAAAATATATTTAGTTGTTTGCTTAACATTTCTTTTGACACAATTCAACGCTTTTTCACAATATAAAGGAGGTGTTTCAGATGGAGCATCTTTAGATGAAATTAGCACAACAAGTTGTTCAACTCCATCGCATTTTTATGCCTATTTTGGAGGAAACAATGACGGAGCAAGTGTCGATGAGTTAAGTGCAACAACCTGCGGATTTTCAAACTTCCAATATGCTTATTTTGGAGGAGTTTCAGATGGTGCAGCAACAGATGAATTAAGTGCCACAACTTGTGGAATTCCGCCATCTTTCTTCGCCTATTTTGGTGGGGTTTCAGATGGTGCAGGAGTAGAAACTTTAGAAAGTACTGTTTGTGGATTTCCTGCACAATTTTATGCTTATTTTGGAGGAGAAGGAGATGGATTTACAATAGATAAAACAACACCAATTTGTCCAACAGAACCACCAGTGGCGAGTTTTACTGCTTCAACAACGGCTTTGTGTGTAGGTCAATCGGTTACCTTTACAGATACGTCTACTAATATTCCGTTTGTATGGAACTGGACAATAACTGGTGCAACACCAAGTACATCAACTGTTCAAAATCCAACATTTACGTTCAATACGGCTGGAACTTTTACGGTAGTATTTAAAGCAACTAATTATAACGGAAGTGATACAGTTACTTTTACCGATTATATAACCGTTACTGCAATTCCTGTAGTAAATTCAACAACTCCAGCAAGCAGATGCAATGCAGGAACAGTAACTTTACAAGCAACAGCAACTTTAGGAACTTTAAATTGGTATGATGCACCAACAGGAGGAAATCTAGTTGGAACAGGAACAAGTTTTACAACACCAAGTATTTCAGCAACAACGACCTATTATGTTGAATCAGTGGTAGGTTCATGTACATCAACTCGAGTTTCGGTTATTGCAACTGTAAATAATACACCTTCAATAACAGCTACAACTCCAGCTGCTCGATGTGGAACTGGAAATATTTCGCTTTCTGCAACTGCAAGTTCAGGAACAATTCAATGGTACGATTTACCTTCGGGTGGAACATTATTGGGTTCGGGTGGAACATTAAATTTATTTAGTTTATCCACAACTACAACTTATTATGTTCAGGTAACAAACGGATTTTGTACTTCGCCAAGAACTGCAGTTATAGCAACGATAAATGCCGTACCAACGGTTACATCAACAACACCAGCAAGCAGATGCGATGCAGGAAGTGTAACGTTGCAAGCACTGGCTTCAAGCGGAACATTAAACTGGTATGATGCACCAACCAATGGAAATTTAGTTGGAACAGGAACAAGTTTTACAACTCCAAGTATTAGTGCCACAACAACTTATTATGTTGAAACAACTTCTGGAACTTGTAATTCAGCGCGAACTGCGGTAACAGCAACAGTAAATGTTACACCAAGTATAACTTCTACAACTCCAGGAAATAGATGTGATACAGGTAGCGTTACTCTTTTTGCTTCCGCAAATGCTGGAACATTAAATTGGTATAATGCACCAACTGGAGGAACTTTAGTTGGAACTGGAACAAGTTTTATTACGCCAAACATTACAACGACTACGACTTATTATGTGCAAGCAATAAATGGATCTTGTTCTTCTGTGAGAACATCGGTTGTGGCAACTGTAAACGTTAGTCCAATAATAACATCAACAACTCCAGCGAGTATTTGTAGTGGTGATTCATTTAATATTTCTGCTTCAGCAAGTTCAGGAACAGTTAATTGGTACAACTTGCCAACAGGAGGAACTTTATTGGCAACAGGAAGTAATTATTCATTGTCAAGCTTGAGTTCAACAACAACTTTTTATGCTCAAGCAATTGATGGAAGTTGTTCATCAATTAGAACTCCTGTAGAAGTTACTGTAACTAATAGACCAACAAATACATCGTCTACTCCAGCTTCACGTTGTGGAAATGGATCGGTTACTTTATCAGCAACTTTCTCATCAGGAACTGTAAATTGGTATGATGCTCCGGTTGGTGGAAATTTAGTTGGAACTGGTTCTAACTTTACCACACCAAGTTTATCTTCAACAACTTCGTATTTTGCAGAAGCGACGAACGGAGTTTGTACATCATTAGCAAGAACATCTGTAACAGCAACAATTAACGAAATTCCTGTTATAACTTCAACAACGCCAGCAAGTAGATGTGGAAATGGAAGTGTAACATTGCAAGCAACAGCAAGTATTGGAACAATTAATTGGTATAACGCTCCAACTGGTGGAACATTAGTGGCAACAGGTGGAAGTTTTACAACTCCATCTTTAAATACAACAACAATATACTATGTTGAAGTGGTTAATGGAGGTTGTAATTCGGCTAGAACTGCTGTTAATGCAACAGTTTCTGCTGTAGCAACAATCACATCAACAACGCCAGCGAGTAGATGCGATGCAGGAACTTTAACATTGAATGCAACTTCTAATATTGGGACATTGAATTGGTATAATGCGCCAACAGGTGGAACTTTGGTTGGAACTGGAACAAGTTTCATAACACCAAGTATTTCAAATTCTACAACCTATTATGTTGAAGCAACAAATGGTTCTTGTACGTCTTCTAGAGTTGCAGTAACAGCTTCAATAAACACAATAGCTGCGCCAACAGGTTTTGCAAATCAAACTTTCTGTTCAGGAGAAACGGTAGGGTTAATTTTGGTTAACGGTTCGGACATAATTTGGTATGATGCTCCAACAGCTGGAAATGTAATTCCAAATGGAACTGCTTTGGTTTCAGGAACAACTTATTATGCTTCTCAAACAGTTACAGGATGTGAAAGTCCAACAAGATTGGCGGTAACAATGTCTCTTGGCGGATGCTTAGGAATTGATGATTTTGAAAAGAATAATATAAAAATCTATCCAAATCCTACTAGAGATATTGTGAATATTGAAAGTACAAAACAAATAAAAAATGTTGAAGTGGTCAACATGATTGGTCAAGTACTTTATGTCAAAGAATTTAATTCAATGCAAGATTTTATTGATTTATCTAATCTGCCAACAGCGACTTATATTTTAAGAATTAAAGCGGATGACGGAAGAATTAAAATCAGTAAAGTGATTAAAAAATGATAACATTATTTTAGACTTAGTTAAAACCGCCTCGATTTTGAGGCGGTTTTTTCATTTCTATAATTCCTTTTTCTATCTTCGTTTTAAATTTATAACCAATGGCAACTCGAAGAAATTCTAACGAAACAGTTTTAAAAAATGTATTAATTCCAATAGTTCAAGCAATTGGTCGTTCAGGAAAATTGATTTATTTGTTGCTTTTTATTGTAATTGCTGTAGTTGTATATAAATTTTTTACTTCCAAAAGCGAAAGTTCAACAGTTGAATATAATTCTAGTTTGATTGAAAAACAAATTAAAAATGTGGGTAAATTGGTTGTAACCGAAGGTCATTTTTCTGAAGTTTTGACTTATAAAGATCAAAAAAAATACCTGATGGATTTAGTTTCTTTCGAGAAAAAAGCACTAATTATTGTCAATGCCGATGTTACCGTTGCTTATGATTTACGTCAGATAAAATATGATTTAGATGAAAAAAATAAAACCGTTTCCGTTTTAAATATTCCCAAAGAAGAAATCAAAATTAGTCCAAACATCGAATATTATGATGTGGAACAAAGTACGCTAAATCCTTTTACTGGCGATGATTATAACAAAGTAAATAAAATTGTTAGAGCCAATCTTGCCAAAAAAATTGATAAGTCAACACTTAAAACCAATGCCAAAAACCGATTGATTAGCGAACTTTACAACATTTTAGTTCTAACCAATACAATGGGTTGGAAATTGGAATACAATGGAGAAGAATTGACTAAAACTTCGGTTAAAAAAGTAGCGTTATAGATTTTTTTCTACGTTTTGCCAACTTCCACCGTTTAGCGTTTCAATGCCGTTATTTTTTAAGATTGACGCTGCTTGAGCACTTCGCATTCCGCTTCGACAACAAACAATGATTGGTTTTTCAAAACGCTTAATTTCATTAACTTTTGAAAAAATGTTGTCCAAAGGAATGTTTTTTGAACCTTTGATATGACCATCACGAAATTCACCAACGGTTCTTACGTCAATAATAATGGCACCTTTTGATACAAAATTCTTGATAGTTTCTGATTTTCCACCAAGACCTAACATGCTTAATAATCCCATAGTTTTAATTTTTAAGCAAAGGTAAATCGGATTAATAACTTGAGTTGTAACAAAAGTTACCTAACACTAATCAAGTATTACTTTTTCCATAAAAAGTTCCAAACCACCTGAAATTAAATGAGCAATTTCCGGTCGAGTTTGTTTTACTTTTTCTAAATGAATAAGCACTTGGTTAAGAAGTTCATTGTTATTGGTTTTGTCGCATAATTCCGCAATTTCCAATGGAAGAAGCCAATCTTTAGGATGATTGTTTTTTACTATTTCAAATGTTTTTTCGGCAGATAAAACGGCTTGTTTTCCTTCTCTTAAATTTCTAATATTGAGGTACAAACCTTCAAGTTCTTCTCTTTCTGGAGATTTTTTTGCTTTTATCGTTTTGCTTGATGGAACGTGAGTAATCATGTCAAAACTATTCACATCGGCAGCACCAGAAAATGCCGAGATTACTTTTTTGCCAACAACCATGTCATAAATTCCCCATTCAGGTTGGAAAAGAACAGTATCTTTGTGAGTAACCGTGCAATTTTTGAATTTAATCAAAAGAATTTCGCCTTGTAAATTTCTTGAACCGGTAATAATTTCTCCCGAAACTACAATATCGCCTTCAAATTCGAGCGTTACTTTTTCGGCTTCATAAATGTCATACGCACGCAAATCACGTGGCGACATATCTTCGATAGCCAAATTAATTCCTTTCAGTTTTCCAATAGGTGAACCAAAACCTTCAGCGTGATATTCCGTTCCGTGACCAACTAATTCTTTTTCACGATAAGATAATGCGGTTTTTCCAGTGGTTTGTACATAAACTGGTTTGCCTTCATGTTCAATAACGTTAGTAAATACTCCTGAAATTTGAATTCCTGTGCTCAATTCGATTGTTCCCAATGATTTGGAATCTATCAATTTTTTTATACCCGATAATCCACCAGTTCGCAATGCCATGCTGTTGGCAAATTCTTCCAAAACCAAACTTAGATGAGCAAAATCGGGAGTTACATAAAGTTGTGGCTGTGGTTTTGTAATATCAAAACTTTGGTTGATAGCCGAAATATCATAAGGAATTTTAGTTACTTCGTCAGTCATGCACCAAGCACTTTCTCCAATGGATGAAAGCAATCCTGCGCCATATATTTTTGGATTTTCAACCGTTCCAATTAAACCATATTCAACTGTCCACCAATGAAGGTTTCTAATTTGAGCCATTTCGGATAATTCGCCCATATTATTTTGAAGAAAATCAACTTGTTCTTCTGCTTTTTTGATGTCTTCTTCTGGTGTGTCTTCTGCTTCTTTTAGAATAGAAAGTAAACGAATGGCTTCATACATTTCATAATCTCTAGCCGATGAAATGGCTTTGCAACCTATTTCGCCAAAACGACGTAAATATTCAGCATATTCTGGATTGGCAATAATTGGAGCATGACCTGCACCTTCGTGGATAATATCTGGTGCTGGCGTATATTCAATGTGTTCCAATTGACGAATATCGGAAGCTATTACAAGCACATTATAGGCCTGAAATTCCATAAAAGCATTTGGCGGAATAAAACCATCAACGGCAACTGCAGCCCAACCAATTTCTTTTAGAATTCGGTTCATTCCATACATATTTGGAATATTGTTTATTTCTAAACCCGTTTTTTTCAAACCTTCCAAATAGGATTCGTGAGCAACTTTTGAAAGATAATCAACGTTTTTACGCATTACATAACGCCAAACAGCTTGATTAATTGGAGTGTAATCGTCATAATCTTGCGGTTTGATAAATTGCTTTAAATGCTTTGGTAATCGATCAATTAAAGGGTTGCTTTCAAAATGTGCTTCCATGGTAATTTTATTCTGTTTCTCACTTTGTCAAAAGTACAAATTCCATTTTTTATAAGTGTGATAAAAATCATAAAAAAAACCGCAACTTTTGATGTTACGGTTTGTGATTTTAAAATCTGCCAACTGTTATTTACAGCTTAATTGGAAACTGTTTATTTTCTCTTTGGCGGATATTGCTCAAGAATTTTAGATACAAATTCTTTTACTTTTTCATCTTTTTTATCTACGTTTTTGGTTAAAACTCCTTCGCCTTGGCCTTGCCAAATTAATTCTTTTTTCTTCGCATCAATAACATCAATAGTCAAAGTTCCTTCGGTATAACGATTAACTGAAGTTCTTCCGCCCCAAATCCATGGATTCCAACCCCAACCCCAGCCATAACCCCAGCCAGCATTGAATTGATTTACATCAACCTGTTCTCTTTCTTTGGTAAAAAAATTGATGATTACATCTGGATTTTCACTTTTAGTAAAGCCTTTTGCTGCCATAGCTTCATCAATAGAACGTAGAATTCTTTTTTTGTCTAAATCAGAAACTTCTACTTTGTCAATGCCACTTTTGTGATAAGCATAGGTTTTGTATTGACTAAAATCGGCATTTTTGTCGTAGTCTTGATTCACTCTTATTGAACTGCACGAAGCAAAAACGAAGAGTAGAAGTAACGGTAGAAATTTAAGTGTTTTCATAATTTTATTTGTTTCAAGTTTCAAGTTTCAGGCTATAAAGTTTGACTTGAAACTTGAAAACCTGAAACTATAATAAATCTTCATCAACTATATTTGGGATGGTAACTTTTAATAAAGGTTGCGTCTCCATTGCTCTTTTAATGGCAAAAATTGCACCTTCGTTTCGTGCCCAACTTCTTCTTGAAATTCCGTTGTTTACATCCCAGAACAGCATCGATTCTAAACGTTTTGATGCTTCTTTAGTTCCATCAAGAACCATACCAAATCCGCCATTAATGACTTCGCCCCAACCAACACCGCCGCCATTGTGAATGGAAACCCAAGTTGCACCACGGAAACTGTCACCAATAACGTTGTGAATGGCCATATCGGCTGTAAATCGTGAACCGTCATAGATGTTTGATGTTTCTCTATAAGGCGAATCGGTTCCGGAAACGTCATGATGATCGCGTCCTAAAATGACATAGCCAATTTCGCCACGAGCAATCGCTTGATTGAAAGCTTCGGCTATTTTAATTCTTCCTTCGGCATCGGCATAAAGTATTCTGGCTTGTGAACCAACGACCAATTTATTTTCTTGTGCGCCTTTTATCCATTGAATGTTATCTGCCATTTGTTGTTGGATTTCTTCAGGAGAAGTTGTCATCATTTCTTCCAATACATCGCAGGCAATTTTGTCAGTTTTTGCCAAATCTTCAGGATTTCCCGAAGCACAAACCCAACGGAATGGTCCAAACCCGTAATCGAAACACATTGGTCCCATAATGTCTTGAACGTAACTTGGATATTTGAAATCAATTCCATTTGAAGCCATAATGTCTGCGCCAGCACGAGAAGCTTCAAGTAAAAATGCATTTCCATAATCAAAGAAATACGTTCCTTTTGCAGTATGTTTATTGATTGCTGCTGCATGACGGCGCAATGTTTTTTGAACTTCTTCTTTGAATTTATCAGGATTATTTGCCATTAAATCGTTAGATTCTTCGAAAGTAAATCCAATTGGATAATAACCTCCAGCCCAAGGATTGTGTAGTGAGGTCTGATCTGAACCTAAATCGATATGCAGATTTTCTTGGTCGAAACGTTCCCAAACATCAACTACATTTCCGAGATAGGCAATGGAAACAATTTCGTTATTTGCTAGTGCTTTTTTAACTCTTGGAACTAATTCATCAATGTTTTCAATAATTTCATTTATCCAACCTTGTGAATGACGAATGTGAGTGATTTTTGGATTTACTTCGGCACAAACCGTTACGCAACCTGCAATATTCCCGGCTTTTGGTTGCGCTCCAGACATTCCGCCTAATCCAGAAGTTACAAATAATCCGCCTTTTGGTGATTTTTTAATTTTTCTAAATCCGTTTAAAACTGTGATTGTAGTTCCGTGAACAATTCCTTGTGGACCGATGTACATATAACTTCCAGCAGTCATTTGTCCGTATTGTGAAACGCCAAGTGCATTCATTTTTTCCCAATCATCGGGTTTTGAATAATTTGGAATTACCATTCCGTTGGTTACGACAACTCGTGGCGCATTTTCGTGCGAAGGGAATAATCCCATTGGATGGCCAGAATACATAACAAGTGTTTGTTCATTGGTCATTTCGCCCAAATATTTCATGGTCAATAAATACTGTGCCCAGTTTTGAAAAACAGCTCCGTTTCCGCCATAGGTTATCAATTCGTGTGGATGTTGTGCCACGGCGTAATCCAGATTGTTTTGAATCATCAACATGATAGCTTTTGCTTGTTCCGATTTTCCTGGATATTCCGAAATTGGTCGCGCATACATTTTGTAATCGGGACGCAAACGATACATATAAATTCTTCCGTAGGTTTCGAGTTCAGCTTTAAATTCAGGAAGTAATTCGGCATGATGTTTGGGTTCAAAATAGCGTAAAGCGTTTTTTAAAGCTAATTTTTTTTCTTCTTCCGAAAGGATTTCTTTGCGCTTTGGTGCGTGATTTATTTCTTTTTCATACGGTTTAACTTTAGGTAAAACAGCAGGAATTCCTTGTAGTATTTGTTCTTGAAAAGTCATTTTTGTTTGTAGTTTGTTGTTTATGGTTTAGTGTTATTGTTTTTTGTGCTTTTTATAGTTCCAGTTTTTTTATCAAATCCATATGGGCAATGTCGGCAACCGCTTTTACAACAATAGCTACGTTTTAGGTGGTATTTTTCGGTGAAACATCGATAACCTTCGGGCGTTAGATAATAATCTTCGCCTTCTATTGGTTTTTTTTCGTTATTTTGGTTATTCATAGTTGACAAATTTAAAGGTTTATAGTGAATGTTGATAATTGTTTCTAAATATTTAATTCCGAAAGGATTTAGCGGGTTTACATTTTTTCCTTTTATTTTTTTGAAAAAAAAGGAAGATAAAGCGAATTGGATTTTGCTTAATCATGAGCGAATTCACATTAGACAGCAACTTGAATTATTGGTTCTGCCTTTTTTTGTATGGTATTTTTTGGAGTTTTTTATTCGGTTGATTTTGTATAGAAATTGGAAGAAAGCATATTACAATATTTCGTTTGAGCGAGAAGCTTATTTGAATGATAATGATAGTAATTATTTGTCGAATAGGAGATTGTATGGTTTTTTTAAATACGTCAAATCTGAAAAATCTTTCTTTTGAGTAAGATATTGTTTTGAAATTTATTACTTTTGAACAAATTTTCGTTGTATGAAAAAAGTTATAGGATTGCTAGTTTTATTTTGTGGTTTGAATAGTTATTCGCAGCTTTTTGTGGGTTCTAATAACTATATGTATGTTGGAAATCAATTTGTGTATGTAAAACAGGATGTTAATTTACAGGAAGATGTTACAGCACCAATTGATAATGGAAGGATTTTATTGAGAAGAGAAGGTCAATTTTTACAAGGAACGACTGGTGTTTCAACAAATTCGGGGAATGGTAGTCTTTCGGTATATCAAGAAGGTACTTCAAATAATTATGCATACAATTATTGGGGTTCACCTGTTGGTAATCCGGTTGCAGGACCAACGTATGGGAACTTTGGGATAGGATTATTGCACCGACCAACTTCGGTTAGAGATAGTAATCCTGCTATTATTTTGCCAAGTTCTAATTTGAATGGAATTTCCTCACCACTTTCTATTGCTTCTCATTGGATTTATAGATTTACCCCAATTGTGAATGGAGCAGCTGTTTATGCAGATTGGATTGCTGTTGGGAATACTTATACAGTTAAGCCAGGAGAAGGTTTTACTATGAAAGGAGTTTCAGGTAGTGATTTAACTGATGTTGGCGAATCTACGGTGAATAATCCTTATGATGGTTTAGATCCTCTAACTATTGCGCAACGCTATGATTTTAGAGGTAGGCCTAATGACGGAACGATTTCTTTAGATGTAAGTAATGAAAAATTAACATTGATAGGAAATCCTTATTCGTCAGCAATAAATTTGAATTTATTTTTGTTGGAAAATAGCGGTTATACTGTGGATTATGTGACCGGAGCAATAACTCCTGGATTGCCTGATCCTTTTGCTCCTAATTCAGGAACAATTACGGGTGAAGCTTTCTTTTGGGAACATACGAAAACTCAAGCTAACACACATGCCATTTTAGGATATGTTGGAGGATATGGTACTTACGTTCCAAATAATCCTAATGCATTTGGTCCTGGAACGTATAATAATGCAACTTGGAATACTTTAAATCTTAATGGAACGGTAAATACAGTTGGTGGTGGAGCAGGAACAGAGCGTTACAAAAGAATGTATTCTCCAATAGGTCAAGGTTTTTTTGTGAAAGGAATTGGTACAGGAACAGCTTTGAACCAGGCTTATATGAGAAACAGATATCGAGTTTTTGTGAAAGAAGGTGCAGCTAATAATTCTCAGTTTGAAAGAACAATGCAATCATCATCTGTTGAAAATGGATATTGGGATGAAATTCCAAATGTTGCAGGTGTTGATTATACACAATTTTCTAAAGCACAAGTTCCTCAGATTAAAATTCATACCAATATTAACAATTTGAATACTAAAGAAGTAACAATTGCTTTTAATCCAAATACAACGGATGGATATGATTTAGCAATGGAAGCTGTTACTAACGAAAGTTTGAATAGTGATGTTTATCTGTCTATTGTTGGTAAAACAGAACCTATTGTGATTTCAACATTGCCATTTGATATCAATAAACGAATTCCTTTTTCTTTGAAGGCTGGTTCGGGTGCAGCGTCAACGTATAAAGTTTCGGTTGGAAATATTATTAATTTTGATGATTTAGAGCATGTTTATCTATATGATGGACTAACTGGAGTTTATCATGATATAATGGATGGTTCTTTTGAAATATCACTTCCTCAAGGTGTTTATGAAAATCGTTTTGAGATTACATTTAGAAACGGAACTTTAGGTGTTGATAATCCAACTAAAAATAATATAACGATTTATCAAAATAATAGTCTGCAAAATTTAGTTGTAACTAATCCGGATTTATTGGAAGTAAAAGAAATTAGCCTATTTGATATTACTGGAAAAAGAATTTTAGAGAAAAAGAAATTAAATACAGAAACTGAATATAAATTGCCAACATCTGGAATTGCAGAAGCGGTTTATATCGTTAATGTTAAAACGAATAAAGGTAATTTTTCGCAGAAAGTATTAATATCTAAAAGCACAAAATAGTAATAAGAAATTCAAAATAAATTAAATAAAAAATCCTGAAAATCAATTATTTTCAGGATTTTTTATGAGTATTACTTTGTTTTGGTTGAGCTTTTATGGAATAGATTCTAAATCAATTCTTTTCGTTTAAATTTGAAAATTATAAATTCAATTGTAAATTTGAATAGTAAGAACCAAAAAATCACCACCTTTAAAAACGAAATTTCGCTTTTTATCAAGCGGGAAGATTTGTTGCATCCCTATGTTTCTGGGAATAAATTCCGAAAGTTGAAATACAATTTGATCGAAGCTAAAAATCAAGGTAAAACTACTTTGTTGACTTTTGGTGGAGCTTTTTCCAATCATATTATAGCAGTAGCTGCAGCAGGAAAGGAAAACGGTTTTAAAACTATAGGAATTATTCGTGGCGAAGAGCTAAAAGACCAAGTTGATGATAACCCAACATTAGCAAAAGCTCAAGAATTTGGAATGATTTTTGACTTTATTTCAAGAGAAGAGTATAGAATTAAAAACAATCCAGATTTTATTGAAAAACTAACAGAAAAATTTGGTGATTTTTATTTCATTCCAGAAGGTGGAACAAACGATATGGCAGTAAAAGGTTGTCAAGAAATTCTAACAGAAAAAGATGATGATTTTGATTTTATCTGTTGTGCAGTTGGAACAGGTGGAACAATATCGGGATTAATTAATAGTTCAAAAGATTGTCAAAAAGTTTTGGGTTTTCCAGCGTTAAAAGGTGACTTTTTACAAGAAGATATTCGTAAATTTGCAAATAAGGATAATTGGGAATTGATAACCGATTACCATTTTGGAGGTTATGCAAAAATTGACGAAAAATTAATCCATTTTATCAACGATTTTTATATAAAATACAATATTCCTTTGGATCCAATTTATACTTCCAAAATGACATTTGGAGTAATCGATTTAATTGAAAAAGAATATTTTCCGCCAAAATCAAAAATTTTACTCATTCATACCGGCGGTTTACAAGGTGTAAACGGAATGAATGCAGTGTTGAGAAAAAAGAATATAACCCAAATTAATATAGATGTTTAAAAGAATTTTTTTAGTGTTGTTGTCCATTTTTGTAGTCGCTTGTAGTTCAAATAAACCTGTTGTTAGAACTACCAAATCGGCTCCAACAAAATCGCGAACAACAACAGCACAAACTGCCCGAAAAACACCTCAATCGACTTCTCAAACGCAAAGAAAAATTGAAACAAAAAAGCCTTCAGAAAATTCAAGTTCAGTGAATAATTCTCAAGGTGAAACAGTTGTTTTAGAAGCAACGACAAGAGTAAAAGTGACTACTGAATTGGTTTTGAAATATATTGATAGTTACAAAGAAATTGCTAAAGATAATATGGTGAAAAGCGGTGTTCCAGCCAGTATTACTTTGGGACAAGCTATTCTAGAATCTGGAGCTGGAACAGGACCTTTAAGTGTTCAAGGAAACAATCATTTTGGTATAAAATGTCACAAAGAATGGACTGGCGATAGCATTCGTCACACCGATGATGAAGAAAACGAATGTTTTAGAAAATATAACGATCCTAGCCATTCGTTCCGCGACCACTCTTATTTCTTAGTAAGTCGTCCGAGATATGCCGATTTATTCAAATTAGAAAAAGATGATTACAAAGCTTGGGCAAAAGGATTAAAAGCAGCAGGTTATGCAACCGATCCAAAATATCCCGATAAATTAATTAGTTTGATAGAACGTTATCAATTGCAAAAATACGATGCTGAGGTTTTAGGAAAAGAATACATTCCAACTTCAAAATCGGAACCTATTGCCTACAACGATGCTTCAAAATATACTGTCGTTAAAGGCGATACATTGTATTCAATTTCGAAAAGATTTAATATTTCGATTGATGATTTAAAAAGAAAAAACAACCTTACTGATAATACACTTTCATTAGGACAAAGTATAATTGTCAAATAATTTCAAAAAATGATATACCAAAGAAGCAGTCAGCTTTTTGCTGAAGCAGAAAAAGTAATTCCAGGTGGAGTAAATTCACCTGTTAGAGCATTTAAAGGAGTAGGCGGAACACCAATTTTTGTCAAAAGTGCCAAAGGTGCCTATTTATTTGACGAAGACAATAATAAATTAATTGATTATATCAATTCTTGGGGACCAATGATTTTAGGTCATGCTTTTGAACCTGTTGTAAATGCTGTAATCGAAAAAGCCAAAAAAGGAACTTCTTTTGGAATGCCTACTGAATTAGAAACAGAAATTGCGCAACTTGCCGTTTCAATGGTGCCTAATATTGATAAAATACGTTTTGTAAACTCAGGAACCGAAGCTTGTATGAGTGCTATTCGTTTAGCAAGAGGTTTTACAAAAAGAGATAAAATTATCAAGTTCTCAGGATGTTATCATGGTCATTCCGATTCGTTTTTGATTGCTGCTGGAAGTGGTTTAAGTACGTTTGGTGTGCCAAATAGTCCTGGAGTTACTCAAGGTACGGCTAAAGATACTTTGCTAGCAAGTTATAATGACATCGAAAATGTAAAAGCATTATTCGAAGCTAATAAAAATGAAATTGCAGCAATCATTATTGAACCAGTTGCGGGAAATATGGGTTGTGTGCCACCAAAAGAAGGCTTTTTACAGTCGCTAAGACAACTTTGTGATGAAAACGGCGCATTATTAATTTTTGACGAAGTAATGACCGGTTTCCGATTAGCAAAAGGCGGAGCGCAAGAATTATTTGATGTCGTTGCGGATATCGTTTGTTTTGGTAAAGTAATTGGCGGTGGTTTGCCTGTTGGTGCATTTGCGGGAAGAAATGAAATAATGAATTACTTAGCGCCAATTGGTCCTGTGTATCAAGCGGGAACATTGTCGGGAAATCCGTTGGCAATGGCAGCAGGAAAAGCAATGTTAGAAGTTTTAAATAACGATGCTGAAATTTTCACCCGATTGGAAGAAAAAACAGTCTATTTGCATCAAGGAATTCAAAAAGTACTAACAGAAAATAATATCGATTTTACGATAAATAGAGTAGGTTCTATGATTTCAGTACATTTTGATAAAAATCCAGTTTTCGATTTTCAAACAGCAAAAAATGGTGATAACGAAACCTTTAAAAAGTTTTTCCACGGTTTGCTAAACGAAGGAGTTTATATTGCGCCTTCAGCTTATGAAACGTGGTTTATAACCGATGCATTGACTTATGCAGATTTAGATTTTACAATTAATGCCATAAACAAAGTGGCAAAATCATTATAAAAATAAATCCCGTCTCGTTTTAAACAAGACGGGATTTTTTAAAATATAATTTTAGAAAATTACTCAGTCAATTTTTTCAAAAGAGCTTCGTTTTTGTCTAATTTTTCCATGTTTTCTGGAGTAAGCGTAGCTCTTAATTTAGCATCGATAACTCTTTTTAATTCAGCTTTTCTTTCAGCACTCAAACCTGTTTGTTTTAAAGTGTCGTGCTTTACAAAAAACAACTTTGTGTACATGTCAAGTTGATTTTCAGGTAAGTTCAAGAATTTTATTAATGCTAAAGCATCGTTTTTAGCAGCAATATCTGGTGATGTAGCTTCAATTGTTGTTTCAGCTTTAGAAACTGTTTTTTTATCTTGAGCATTTGCACTCATAGAAAAGGCAAGTGTAAGCGTTACTATTGCAATAATTTTTTTCATTTTACTTCCTTTATTTGGTGAATTAATGTCCCAAAGCTAAATTATTTTCGGCTTAACTCAAAATCTTTTTTTATTTTTCTTCCAATTTCGGACTTTCTTCAGTGTTGCCTTTTCTTTTTGCAAATCGTTTTTTCATTTTAGATTTGCCTTCTTCACGGTTTTCTTCCCATTTTTTGTATTGTTCAGGAGTTAAGATTTTTTTCATCTCAGCTTTGTTGGCAATTTGCTCGTCAAGCATTTTGTTTTTCATAGCATAAATTTCATCCGATGTTGGTTTTTTAGCATCATCTTTTTTGGCTTGAAATTCTTCTTTTTTTGCTTCTCTTTTTTTGGCTTGTTCCAATAAAAGTTTCTTTACATCAGCAACTTGTTTGTCGTTTAAATCTAAATCAAGTTTCATTTTTTTAGCTTGAAGTTCAACGCGTTGTTCTGTAGTAAGTTTTTCCTTTTGCTCTCTTTTTCCTTGTGCAAATGTCGTTATTCCAACTAACATTAATACAGCTAAAAATACTTTTTTCATTTTTTGATTATTTTAAAGTTTATGTGAGTAAGATAAGTTAAGTTTCAAAAGGTTTAATCTTTAACAAAAGTTTAATAAAAAAGGGAATTAATCATCAATTAATTCCCTTTTTCTGTTATTCTAAAAAACGATTATTTTCCTAAGTATTCCACAATTTTAGCATCGCCATCAACCACAACTTTCATCAAGCCGTGTTTTGACAAACCTTTGCTGGCAGCATCCCATTTTTTGCCACTTAAACCCGATTTTTCTTTTAAATCACCAATCTGAATTCCTTCGTTATTTTTTAAAATTTCTATGATGTGTTTTTCTTCTTCGGTTAGTTCCGGTCCTTTTTTCTCTGGACGCATTTGAGGGAAAAACAACACTTCTTGTATCGACGGATTATTGGTTAAAAACATGATTAATCTGTCCATTCCAATTCCTAAACCAGATGTTGGTGGCATTCCATATTCTAAAGCGCGCAAAAAGTCTTCGTCAATAATTCCGTTTGCTTCATCATCGCCTTTTTCGGCTAAAGCCATTTGTGCTTCAAAACGTTCGCGTTGGTCAATTGGATCATTCAATTCCGAATAAGCATTTGCAATTTCTTTTCCACAAACCATTAACTCAAAACGCTCTGTCAATTCAGGATTATCTCGGTGCGATTTACATAAAGGCGACATTTCTTTTGGATAATCAGTGATAAACGTTGGTTGAATAAAGTTACCTTCACATTTTTCGCCAAAAATCTCATCAATCAGCTTTCCTTTACCCATGGTTTCATTGACTTCAATACCCATCGATTTTGCCGCTTCAAATAATTCGGCTTCGGTTTTTCCAGTAATGTCAAAACCTGTAAATTGTTTGATTGCATCAGTCATCGTTACTCTAGCATATGGCGCTTTAAAGTTTACTTTATGTTCGCCAAAAGTAGCTTCGGTCGTTCCATTTACTTGTAATGCACAATATTCCAATAAATTCTCTGTCATCGTCATCATCCAATTGTAGTCTTTGTAAGCTACATAAATTTCCATTGCAGTAAATTCTGGATTGTGCGTTCGGTCCATTCCTTCGTTGCGGAAGTTTTTAGAAAACTCATAAACACCATCAAAACCACCAACAATCAATCTTTTCAGATACAATTCGTTAGCAATTCTCATGTATAATGGAATGTCCAAACTATTATGATGCGTAATGAAAGGTCGAGCTGCCGCACCACCAGGAATAGATTGTAAAACCGGAGTTTCAACTTCCATATAACCAGCATTGTTGAAAAAAGTTCTCATAGCAGTGAACAGTTTTGTTCTTTTCATGAAAACCTCTTTCACTTGCGGATTCACAACCAAATCTACATAACGCATACGGTAACGCAATTCAGCATCGGTAAAAGCATCAAAAACATTTCCTTCATCATCGGTTTTTGGTAATGGAAGCGGACGCAAGGTTTTACTCAAAAAAGTAAAATCATCCACACGAATACATTTTTCACCCACTTTGGTCAAAAACAATTCGCCTTTAATTCCAATAAAATCGCCCAAATCGGTCAATTTTCTAAAAACCTGAACATATTTCGTTTTATCCTCATCAGGACAAATCACATCACGATTAAAATACAACTGAATTCTACCTTCGCTGTCTTGTAACTCAGCAAAAGCAGCTTTTCCTTGATCACGAACACTCATCAAACGACCAGCAACTACAACCTTCTTACCTTCTTCAAAGCTTTCCTTAACCTGTTTCGAAGTATGATTTACAGGGAATAAATCCGCAGGATAAGGGTTGATGCCTAAGTCACGAAGCGACTGTAATTTCTCTCTTCTAATGATTTCTTGTTCCGAAAGTTGCATATAATTTGTATTTAAGCGTGCAAAGATAATTCATTTTGCATCAAGTTTCAAGTTCAAAATTTAATGTTTTTTGGAGCGAATCGTTTGGGTTATTCAGGATTTCATTTTCCTGCTTTCCGTTACAATCTTTTTATCTCGTTTTAAGAACGAGATAAAAAGGATTTCCTCTTCAATCAGGGCTAATTACTAAACTATTCGTAACTTTGCATTTCTTTTCAAAACATAATTTCGGTTATCATGAACAAAAAAGTTCAACTTCAAGATTTAGGAAATAAAGATTACAAAGAAACTTGGGATTATCAAGAGCAACTTTTCAAACAAATAGTTGATGCAAAGATTCAAAACCGAAATGCAAACTCACAACTTCCAACGCCTAACTTTTTTCTTTTTGTAGAACATCCTCACGTATATACATTAGGCAAAAGCGGCGATATGTCAAATCTTCTACTTTCCGAAAAACAATTAGAAGCAAAAGGAGCAACGTTCTACAAAATAAATCGTGGTGGCGATATTACCTATCACGGACCAGGGCAAATTGTAGGTTATCCAATTCTGGATTTAGAAAATTTCTTTACCGACATTCATAAATATTTACGACTTCTAGAAGAAGCAATAATTCTAACGTTAGCCGAGTATAATATAATAGGTGCAAGAAGCGAAGGCGAAACTGGAGTTTGGCTTGGAGTTGGAACGCCATTTGCCCGAAAAATTTGCGCCATGGGAGTTAGAGCTTCCCGTTGGGTTACCATGCATGGTTTTGCTTTAAATGTTAATGCTGACTTGGGTTATTTCGATAATATCATTCCATGTGGTATAAAAGGAAAAGCGGTTACTTCAATGCATGTTGAACTTGGAAAGCATGTTGATGAAAATGAAGTTAAAGAAAAAATTCTAAGACATTTTCAAGATTTATTTGAAGCAGTGATTTTTACTTCCTAAATCTAAAATTGTTAATCTTCAATCATAAATCCAAAGTCAATTGTTCTGGTAACAATCGAAAACTCATTCGGTGGTATTTCGTTACGCCATATTTTTTAATCGCTTCCCGATGCTCAATAGTTGGGTAGCCTTTATTTTTCTTCCAATTGTACATCGGGAATTCTTCGTGGATTTTATCCATGTATTCATCCCGATAGGTTTTGGCTAAAATAGAAGCAGCGGCAATACTTAAATATTTGCTATCTCCTTTAATAATGCTTTTGTTGGGTATGTTTTTTAGTAAATCAATTTCTTCAGTTGTGAAAACCTTTCCATTTTTATTTTTTAGTAATCCTAATTTTGAAAAAATAGGACGATTGCCGTCTACTATAATATAATTAGGAGTTGTTTTAAGTTTAAGGATGGATTCCTGCATCGCTTTCATTGAAGCGTTTAGTATGTTTATTTCGTCAATCTCTTCATTATATATATGTGTAACTGCAAATGTTACACAAGAGTTTTCAATCAAAGGTTTTAGTTTTTTTCGTACTTTTTCAGAGAGTTGTTTCGAGTCATTTAAAGTGTCTAGTTGAAATTCATCAGGGAGGATTATTGCGCTTGCAGTAACTGGTCCTGCTAGGCAACCTCGACCAGCTTCGTCGGTACCGCATTCTAAGTTAAAATCTGAAAATCTTTGGTTTAACATTTTTTTTGCAAAAATATAAAAACTGACGCAACCTATTCTTTTTTTAAGCATCATTAGATAAGTTAGTTCAAAATTAAAGATTTCTTAAGAATTAATTTTAGTTAAATGTGTATTATTCCGAAGTAATATTTGTTTATTTAAGAAAAAATTAAGAAGTTTGCGGAATAACTAACTCAAATAAAAATAATATGAGATCGAAGTTCAAATGGATTTTTACGCTATTATTAGCGTTTTCAATGCAGTTTTCCTTCGCGCAAGAGAAAACTGTTACTGGTGTGGTTACCGATAAACTTGGGCCATTACCTGGAGCAAACGTTGTTGTTAAAGGTACAACTAACGGTGTGCAAACCGATTTTGATGGTAAGTACTCTATCAAAGCAAAATCAGGAGATGTCTTAGAGGTGTCTTATACTGGTTATGACAAAAAGGCAATAACTGTTGGTGCTGCTAATAGTTATAATGTTGTTTTGTCAGAAGGTGTAGAGCTTCAAGAGGTTATTGTTTTAGGTTATGGTAAGACGACTAAAGAGGCTTACACGGGTACTGCAACAAAGATTAAGACAGAGAATATTGCGGCGAAAACCGTTTCAAATGTGTCTCAGGCTTTAAGAGGTGAAGTGGCTGGTGTTACTGTAATTACTGGGTCGGGGCAACCAGGTTCTGATGCGACTATTCGTATCCGAGGTTTTGGTTCTGTAAATGGAAATAGAAATCCGTTGTATGTGGTTGATGGTGTTCCTTATACGGGTGATATTAGCTCGATTAATCCTGCTGATATTGCTGGTATGACGGTTTTGAAAGATGCGGCAGCTACTTCGGTTTATGGATCTAGAGGAGCTAATGGTGTTATTTTGGTAAATACTAAGCAAGGTAAAGCTGGTAAATCTGTTGTTTCTGCTGAGTTTAGAAGTAGTATTAATACGTTCTTTTTGCCTCAATATGATGTAATTAGTTCTCCAGAAGAATATACTGAGTTGTCGTGGGAGGCTGTGAAAAATACAGGTACATTAAATGGTGTTGCTGATCCTGTTGCTTTTGCAAATAATAATTTGTTTGGGGGTACAGGGATTAATCCATCGCTTAATATGTGGAATACACCTGGATCAGGATTAATTGATCCAACAACTGGGAAGTTTAATTCGGGTATTACAAGAAAATATACTCCTGAGAAATGGGCTGATTATGCTTTTAGAACAGGATTTAGACAAGAAGCTAATGTTCAGTTTAGTGGTGGGGTTGAAAAAACAAAGTATGCTACCTCATTTGGTTATGTTAAGGATGAAGGTTTTGCAATCAACTCGGACTACACGCGTTATTCAACTAGGATAAATCTTGAACATAAGCCTACTGAGTGGTTGAAGGTTGGGGCTAATGTTGCTTATTCTGGGTCAAGATATACACAAAATGGACAGACAGCTGATACTGGTAGTGTTTTTCTTATGGCTACAGCACCACCTATTTATTCAATATTCTTAAGAGACTCTAATGGTAATAAAGTTTTGAATCCTAATACTGGGGATTATTTTTATGACTATGGTGATACTAATCAAAGAAGGTTTTCGAATTTGACAAATGGTATTTCTGATGCTACATACGATTTGAATAGAGATTATGCTCATACTCTTACAGGAAATTTTACTTTTGATGTTAATATTACAAAGGATTTAGTGTTTGAGACTCGTTTTGGTGCTCAATATGAAAATTGGGATTTTATTAGAATGGATAACGTTACTGCTATTTCAGGTAATCCTGGTAGACCATTGGGTTATCTTTCTAGAACAGATCGTGAAGATATTAACCAGAATTTCCTTAAATTATTGCGTTATACTAAAACTTTTGGAAAACACGGTTTGGAGCTTTTTGCAGCTCACGAATCAACTAAATGGTCGCGAAATGAGTTTAATGCACAAAAACAAAATGCGGTTATTTTTGGATCAACGGATTTAGATCAATATACTCAAATAGTTGGAAAGCCTTCGTCTTTTACATTGGGTTATACATTAGAAAGTTATTTTGGTCAAGTGAGTTATAATTATGATCAAAAATACTATATAACAGCATCAGCTAGACGTGATGGTTCTTCGCGTTTTAGAGATGATAAATGGGGTACTTTTGGTTCAGTTGGTTTAGGATGGATTGCATCTAAAGAAAGTTTTATGGAGAAAGCTAGTTTTATTGATTTCTTGAAGTTTAAAGCAAGTTATGGTGTTGTTGGTGATACTGGACTTCGTTTACGATATGGATGGCAAATTTCAAATATTGATGGTACTGATGAGTATGCATTTAATGTTAATTCTGAAGAGATTAATAGAGCATTAACGTGGGAGACGTCTAAGATTGCTCAGGTTGGATTTGAGAGTACTTGGTTTAATAACTTTTTAGATTTGAATGTTGATTATTATGTGAAAAACACTGATAATCTGTTTTTTAATCAGACTCTTGCTCCATCTTCAGGGTTTCAAACTATTTTTTATAATAGTGGGCAATTGCGTAATAGTGGTTTAGAGTTTGATGTAGCGTTAAATTTTATTAAACCAAAGAATGAAGGAGATTTTATGTTGTCTCTAGGTATAAATGGGGAATTTTTGAAAAATAAAATTACTGAGATGCCTATTGATTACTTAACGGGTGTTACTAAAACTGCTGATTATCCTAGTGCTACTTTTGCATATACACAAGGTGCATCTATTTTTGATTTTTACATGCGTGAATGGGCAGGTGTTGATCCAGCATCTGGAGCTCCGATGTGGAATATGTATTATGATGACGTAAATGGAAATGGTATTTTTGATGCTGGTGATAGAAATATTACGCAAATGGCAACAGAGTTGAAAAATTTTCCAAATTCAAATATTCAAAAGACGGTTACTAGTTCTTATGCTAATGCCACTCAGAAATATATTGGTAAATCGGCTATGCCAAAAGTTAGAGGAGCTTTTCGTTTAAATGCTGCATACAAGAACTTTGATTTAACGACTCAATTTAGTTATAGCTTTGGAGGTTATGCTTATGATAATTTTTATTCTTTGTTGATGGAAAGTGAGCAAATAGGTAAAGATAATTGGCATACTGATATTAGAAATAGGTGGCAACAACCAGGTGATGTAACTAATGTTCCTAGATTAACAGATCTTTACGGGGCAGATAGTCAAGGTAACTCTATTTCTTCTCGTTTTATTACTAAGGCAGACTTTTTGTCTCTTAATAATGTTAAATTAGGGTATACTTTTCCTAAGAGATTTATTGAAAAGACAGGTGTGAATTTCTTAAATATTTATTTCTCAGCTGATAATTTAATGATTTTAAGTTCAAGAAAAGGATTTAATCCTTCTACAGCAGAAACAGGTACATCTAATATTTATAGATATAATCCTCTGACTAATTTTAGTTTTGGAGTAAAAGTTGAACTTTAAAAAAAAATGATATGAAAAAAAGATTTTTAATTTATTCTTTCTTTGCTATAGCAACCACTGGTTTAGTAGGTTGTAGTGAGGATTTTTTGGATCCAGTTAGAGATACTTCTGTTTTGACAGATGAAGATTTTGCAAATAATGCTGATGCTAATCCAGCTTTGATTGAAGGTACTCTAACAGGTATTTATACATATATGGCTAGACCATTTGCAGCATTGGGTTCTGGTGCAGCAAGACATTATGATATTGGTCATAAAGGTATTGATATTTGGACGGATATGCTTAGCAGTGATATGGCGTTGTCAAATAATGCTTATAATTGGTATGCTAATTTTACTAATTTATTGTCTACTAATGATTTTACTCAACAAGAAAATCAAATTACATGGACTTATTTGTATAAAGTTGTAAACTTATCTAATATTGTTATTCAAAATTTGGGAGGTAATGATGCTATACAGACAACTGTTAAAAACAAGCACATGATGGGACAAGCTAAAGCTGCTAGAGCTTACGCTTATTTTTATCTTACACAATTGTTTCAAAGAGAATATAATCCAAATCAAGCTATTTTGCCTTTGTATGATGGAGAAAGAAGTTTGTATGCAAAACAACCAGCGGCAGATATTTATGCTTTGATTATTGATGATTTAAATCAAGCTATTGATTTGTTGGGTGATTTTCAAAGAACTCAAAAATATCAGATTAATAAACCTGTGGCACAAGGTCTGTTAGCCTACACATACGCAGCTATGGGTATGTATAATGAATCGAAAGTGTTGTCTGATGATATTATAGCTAATTCTGGTCATCCATTAACAACTACAGCTCAATTAGCATTTCCTGGTGCAGGTTCTGGTTTTAATAATGTTAATACTCCTTCTTGGATGTGGGGATTTGATGTTACTCCAGATTTAGGTTATGGTCTTGTTTCTTGGTGGGGTATAATGGATGTGTTTACTTATAGTTATGCTGGTGCTGGAGATAGAAAAGCAATAGACAATGCTTTGTATGCTCAAATTCCGGCTAATGATGTTAGAAGAACACAATTTTCAAGTGCTGCATCTACTCTTTTAATGCCAACCAATAAATTTTTCCACCAAGGAAGGGTTGCTATGGGACAACAAGTTGTTGAGACTGATTATATATATATGAGAGTTGAGGAGTTTTATTTGCTAAGTGCTGAAGCTGCTGCAATGACAGGTGATGATTTTTCTGCAAAAAATAGACTTAAAGAGTTGTTGGCTAGTCGTCTTGGAGGTGCTGCAAATGCAAATGCTTACGTTGATCCACTTTCTGGCGATGCGTTGAAAAAAGCAATACATCTTCAAACAAGAATTGAGTTATGGGGTGAAGGTAAGAGTTATTTTGCTTTGAAGAGAAATAAAGCATCAGTAACTAGAGGAACTAATCACACATTTTTGAATGGTCAGACTATTAACTATGATGAAACGCGTATGATTTTCAAGATTCCTATCATAGAGCTTAATAATAATCCTAGTATTACTGAACAAAATTAATAATGTCAAATTTTTATAATATGAAATTAAATAATATAAAGTTATTTTCATTGTTCTCTATTATTTTTATAGGAGCAATGGTGTCGTCTTGTGAAGATAAATCTTCAAGTGATGATGTGATTGGAAGTCAAAATTTCGTTAGTTTTGAAAATAACAGTACTGTTTTAGTTGTTGGTGGGGAAACGGTTGTTAAACAAGCAAAAGTATATGCTTCGCAGGTTTCTTCGGTTGATAGAGTTTTAGAGTTAGATGTAATCACAGCGCCTATATCTGCGGCAACTGTAGTTGGTGTACCAACAAATCCTACTACTACTACTGCTAATCCGTCTTATTATTCAGTTCCTGCTTCAGTGACTATTCCAGCAGGTTCTAAAGAAGCTTCTTTTCCTATTGAAATACAAGGTTTCGATATTGGAACAGGTAGAACTATAGCAATAGAGATTAAACCTCAGCCAGGTTTGATTGTGGCATCATCACTTAGTGGTTCTTTGGCGAATAATAATTTAACGGCTAATAGTAAGCGTCTAGTGTTGAAAATTAAAGAGATTTGTGATAAAAATCCTCTTAGAATTCAAATTGCAACTGACCGTTATGGTTCTGAGACAACTTGGGAATTATATGATGGTGATTTTGCTGTTATTGCTTCTGGTGGACCTTATACAGATCAAGCAGCCTCTGGTGTATATTTAAAGCCAAATATTGATCTTTGTTTGCCATCTGGTAGTTATACTTTTGTTGTTTATGATGAATATAGCGATGGTATGAACAGTGGATATGGTGCTGGATACTATCGTTTAGTTAATATGAATTCAGACTTTACTGTTGAAGGAACTCAAATTGCTAAAAATGGTACTTTTGGTGCTAATGACGTTGTAGAGTTTACTTTACCATAAGGTGATATAGTATGTCATTTAAAGCCGACAAATTTTTTATTTGTCGGCTTTTTTTATCTTCAATTAATTTTATGTTTTATTTTAGATTATTAATTATTAAATTTGAAAAAAAAAAGTAATGAAAATAAAATTATGTTTTGTAATTTCTCTTGTTTTTGGAATTACTACTGCTCAAACTCTACAAGAACAAAAGAAGATAATAGCTTCTTATGATTCTGAAAAAACAATACAATTATTAAATGAAATTAATAATGATGATGTGCTTCGTCAGTCAAGAGTTAATTATTTCTTAGCTTTAAATCCTGATATAAAGCAACAATTTAAAAAGGATGGAATTCTTTATAGAATACTAGATGTTATTGATGGTAAACCTCTTTTAATGTCTACAGATAATGCTGCAGCGGGTAGAGCTATTAGAGTTAATCATTTGTATCCTGGTGCTTCTTTAGGTCTTTCTTTAGAAGGTAATGGATTTACCGTTGGTGTCTGGGATGGTGGTTCCGTGCTACAAACTCATAATGAGTTTGTTCTTGATGGAGTAAGCAGGGTTACAACTCCAGATGCATCAGGATTATCTGCAGACTTTCATGCTACCCATGTTGCAGGTACAGTTGGTGCAAGAGGTGCAACTCCTTCAGCTAAGGGAATGGCTCCAAAGGTTTCTATAAAATCATATACTTGGGATGCTGACTCTGCTGAAGTTATTTCAGAGGTTACTAATAACGGTTTGTTGGTTTCTAATCATTCTTATGGGATTTTTATATATAATAATGATGGAAGTATGAATGTTCCTGGAGCTTGGTATATGGGATGTTATGGAGATGCTGCTCGTAATTGGGATCAGATTGTTTATGATTATCCTTATTATTTACCTGTAATGTCTGCTGGTAATGAAGGTACTACGACATACAATGGTGGACTATCTTTTGGTTACGATAAATTAACTGGAAACAAGACCTCAAAAAATCCATTGATTATTGCTAATGCTAATCCAAATGTTCATCCTGTAACTGGTGTAATGACTTCTTTAGTCATAAATAATGGAAGTAGCCAAGGTCCAACTGATGACGGAAGAATTAAACCTGATATTGCAGCAGACGGTACAGGGTTATATTCAACTTCAAATGCTAGTGATACATCATATGATACTGCTTCAGGAACTTCTATGGCTTCACCTAGTGTTGCTGGAGGATTAATTCTCCTGCAAGAGCATTACAATGATTTACATCCTTCAGAGTTTATGCGTTCAGCGACACTAAAAGGACTTGTTTGTCATACTGCTCTAGATGACGCAGCTTCTGTTGGTCCAGATCCTAAATTTGGTTGGGGATTATTAGATACTAGAGAGTCTGTTATTGTATTGAATAATTCAGTAGCTACAGTGCCAACTTCTATTGTTAATGAGTTAACATTAAGTCAAGCAGGAACATATAATATTCAAGTAACTGTTAACACTCCTAAAAAATTAAAAGCAACAATTTGTTGGACGGACGTTCCTGGGACAACTAAAAATGGTCAATTGAATTCTCCTTCTCCAGCATTAGTAAATGATCTTGATTTAAGAATAATTAAGGGAGAAGAAGTTAATTTTCCGTGGAAATTACAGTTGTCAGATGTTAGCGCTCCTGCAATAAAAGGTGATAATACTGTAGATAACGTTGAAAAAGTTGAAGTAGAAAATGCTTCAGGTGTTTATACAATTCAAGTAACACACAAAGGAACATTGTCTGGAGGTTCACAAAACTATAGTTTGATAGTGTCTGGATTTGATCAAGCAAACCTTTCCAATAATAATTTGTCTAAAGAAAAAATTGCAGTTTATCCTAATCCTGTAGATGATGTTATATTTGTAACCAGTGATTCAAATCAATTTTCGAGGTATGAATTGTATGATATACAAGGAAGATTAATAAGAAAAGAGAACGTTTCTAATCTAAACAGCTTTGAAATTGAAACAGCTTCATTAACTAAAGGATTATATATGTTGAATCTAACTTCTGAAAATGGAAGTTTTACTCAAAAAGTAGTAAAAAAATAGTATTTCTTTAACCTATTTAGGTAAGTTTTTTTTATCTCTAATTTCTCATTACATTTGCGGTACTAAGTAATTGTAATGAGAAATTTTTTTTTGTTTTGCTTTTTAATAAGTTCAGTTAGTCTTTATTCACAAAGAGCTTTGAGTATGGGTGGTGGTGGAAAACGTGAAAGCGATACAACATCGACATTCAAAGATGATAAAAATTTCAAGACATCTACCTTTGACCAATACCGTATTATAACATTACAAAGAGACACAACCTATGTTGATACATCTTTAACCATAAAAAAAGAATACGAATACAATTACCTTCGTAAAGACATCTTTGGGTTATTACCTTTTTCTAACGAAGGACAAACCTATACAACGCTTGATTACGGATACAAAAAATATTCGTCATTTCCTGAAATAGGTTTCTCAGGAAAGCACTTCAATTACATGCAACCTAATGATATTAAATATTATTCTGTTGCAACACCAATAACCGAATTGTATTTTAAAACTACAATGGAGCAAGGACAATCTGTCGACGCTTTAATTGCAGTAAATACATCCGAAAGGTTCAATATCTCCGTTGCTTTTAGAGGTTTACGTTCTTTAGGGAAATATATAAATCAGCTATCAAGCACAGGAAATTTTCGTTTTACAACTAGTTATAATACTTTAAATAAAAGATATTATCTCAATTTTCATTTCACAGGACAAGATTTTCTAAACGGAGAAAACGGCGGAATTACAACGCTAGACCAATTTGAAATTGACGATCCCGATTTTGAAAACCGAGCGCGACTAGAAGTATATCTTCGTGATGCCAAATCGTTCATGAAAGGGAAACGATATTTCTTTAACCATAATTTCAGAATAAATTCCAAAGAAGCCCAAAACAACCTTTACTTGACGCATCAGTTCAACTACGAAACCAAATTTTTTGAGTACAATCAAAAAACACTTGCTTCAACAATTGGGCAAACACGAATTAATCGCTTTGGAGATTCTTATATTGGCGCAAACATAAATGACCATACTCGCTACAACCGAATGTACAATAAACTCGGAGCAATATATGAAAACAAAACACTAGGAAAATTTCAGTTCTTTGTCGAAGATTTCAGATATAACTATTTTTACAACAAAGTGTTAATCCTTGATTCAGGAACCGTTCCAAGTAAATTATCTGATGAAATCAACACCGTTGGCGCACAATATGAATACAGAAAAAACAAATGGAACGGAGTTTTCGCCTATTCCAACTCTATTTCAAATCAAGCATTGTCTAATTTTGATGCAAAACTAAACTACAAACTCAACGAGAAAAACGAGTTCCAGTTTCAGTACCAAATGCTTAATAAAATTCCTGATCACGTTTACAATCTCTACCAAAGCAGTTTTGTAAACTACAATTGGGCAAACGATTTCAACAACGAAAAAATAAATAATCTTCAAGCAATAGCTAAAACACAGTGGTTTACCGCATCATTAAAAGTAACGTCAATCAAAGATTATTTGTATTTCAGCAACGATGCAACTGATGTCCAGCAGCAAATAATTTCCCCAAAACAATACGACAAAACCATAAACTACCTTTCGGTAAACCTAAGTCGCGAGTTCAAATGGTGGAAATTAGCACTCGACAACACCATTTTGTACCAAGAAGTTGATCAAGAAAACAGCGTGTTAAACGTGCCAAAAATTACCACACGAAACTCACTATATTTTACTGATTATTTCTTTAAAAAAGCATTGTTTTTGCAAACTGGTTTCACGCTAAACTACTTTACCAAGTATTACATGAACGACTACAACCCAGTTGTGACCGAAGCTTTCGTACAAACCGATAGAAAAATTGGCGATTTCCCAATGGTCGATTTCTTCATCAACGCAAGAATTCGCCAAACCAGAATTTTCCTCAAAGCTGAGCATTTCAACACCATGTTTTCATCCGATAGAAAATACTACACTGCGCCAAATTATCCTTATCGCGACTTCATGATTCGCTTCGGATTAGTCTGGAATTTCTTCCAATAAATAAGGAACGAATCGGTAGAACTCATCAGTAAAAGTAATTCCTGCTTTTCGCGCTACACGGTAGCTCGCTTCAATCAGGGTTAAACGATAAACTATCCGAATTTTTGGAAACAATACAAATAGCATTACCTTTGTAAAGAAATAAAAGTCTATTATCTATAAGTCTATTATTTCTTTTCTCAAAATTTAAAAATGAAATACGCAAAAAACATACTTGAAACTATTGGAAATACACCATTAGTAAAACTTAACAAAGTTGTAGAAGGAATTGATGCCTTAGTCTTGGCAAAAGTAGAAACCTTCAATCCAGGAAATTCAGTAAAAGACCGAATGGCACTAAAAATGGTCGAAGATGCCGAAGCCGACGGAAGATTAAAGCCAGGCGGAACTATCATCGAAGGAACATCTGGAAACACCGGAATGGGGTTAGCATTAGCAGCCATCGTAAAAGGTTACAAATGTATTTTTGTAATCACCGACAAACAATCCAAAGAAAAAATGGACATACTTCGTGCCGTTGGCGCAAAAGTAATCGTTTGTCCAACCGATGTTGAACCAACAGATCCGCGTTCGTATTATTCCGTTTCAAAAAGATTAGGAACCGAAATTCCAAATTCTTGGTACGTAAATCAATACGACAATCCATCAAACGCAACAGCACATTACGAACAAACTGGTCCAGAAATTTGGGAACAAACCGAAGGTAAAGTTACACATTTTGTGGTTGGCGTTGGAACAGGTGGAACCATTTCTGGTGTTGCAAAATACCTAAAAGAAAAAAATCCAAACATCAAAATTTGGGGAATTGATACGTATGGTTCTGTTTTCAAAAAATACCACGAAACTGGAATTTTTGACGAAAACGAAATCTATTCATATATTACTGAAGGAATTGGAGAAGACATTCTTCCAAAAAACGTTGACTTTTCATTAATCGACGGATTTACAAAAGTAACCGATAAAGACGCAGCGGTTTATACTCGTAAAATTGCTCTTGAAGAAGGAATTTTTGTTGGGAATTCAGCTGGTTCATGCATCAAAGGTTTACATCAATTAAAAGAACATTTCAAGCCAGAAGATGTTGTTGTAGTTCTTTTTCACGATAGCGGAAGCCGTTATGTTGGTAAAATGTTCAACGACGATTGGATGCGCGAAAGAGGTTTCCTTGATGAAGAAATCACCAAAGCTGAAGACGTTATCAAAGATCACAAAGACAAGCCATTGGTAATCGTTCGCACGGAAGAATTAGTTTCGCATGCGATTGAGCGATTAAAAAAATATAATATTTCTCAAATTCCGGTTATTGATACAACAGGTTTTGTGGGAAGTATCGATGAAACCGATTTGTTCCGTAGTTATGTTGAAGATAAAAACATAGCCGAAAAACCAATCCGCGAAATTATGGGAAAACCTTATCCAATTGTAAACGCCAATGCGCCAATTGAAGAGATTTCAAAATTAATCAACAAAGACAATCAAGCGGTTTTAGTCGATTTAGGAAACGGTAAACATCATATCATTACCAAACACGATATCATTAGTTCGATAAAATAAACTTGAAAGAAAAAAACATCTATATCATTGCAGGTTGTAACGGAGCTGGAAAAACAACAGCTTCGTTTACTATTTTGCCCGAGATTTTAGATTGTAAAGAGTTTGTCAACGCCGACGAAATTGCCAAAGGACTTTCTCCATTTCAACCCGAAAAAGTAGCCTTTGAAGCCGGAAGAATTATGCTCGAAAGAATTGAAACGTTGTTAAAATCAAATGAAAATTTTGCCTTTGAAACAACTTTATCAACCAAAACATACAAGCAAAAATTAATTCAAGCCAAAACAAACGGATTTAAAGTAAAGTTACTTTTCTTTTGGTTGCCAACTATTGAAATGGCAATAAATAGAGTTGCGGTTAGAGTTTCTGAAGGTGGACATAATATTCCAACAGAAGTAATAGCAAGAAGATATTCTCGCGGAATTGAAAACTTATTCAAAATTTATATACCTTTGTGCGACAGTTGGATGCTTTTTGACAATGAAGAAAATCCCGAGATTATTGCTAAAGGATTGATTAATGAAGAGATTGAAGTATTTGATAATAACAAATGGAATCTAATTACTAATTTTTAGAATTAAAATATGAGTAAAAAAGATGTAAATAAGACAGATGATTTTCATAAAAAAGTTATGAAAGGATTGAAGTTATCTTATGAACGACTTATTCAAAGCAAAATCGAGAAAAACCAATCGGTTGTCATTATGCGCGATGGAAAAGTAATCACCGTTAAAGCTTCTGAACTACACAAACTATAATTCTTTTTTTATTTGGTGAAAATTAGTGAAATTCGTGTGAAATCATTCTCCAATCAAAACACCCGAAATATTCCACGAACTAAAACTCGTTCCTTCAGGCAAACCTTGTGGAATTTTGATTTGCATAACATGTGTTCCAGCTTCTAAATCACCCAAATCGATATAAATTGGAAACGTTACCATTCCAGGACACCAATTCGAACGGCTATAATCTGACGATGATAATCCATTTGGAAAATTCCCCGATGCTGGATTATACAATCGATACGAACCACAATCCTGTCGCCAAGGCGTGAAACTGAAAGTTTCTTTTCCATCTAAATAAACGGAATTCTTTTTCGGAACAAATTCATCGCCGTTTTCCCAACCACCATGACCAGTTGTAATATAACGTAGTTTGACGTTTTTCATTGGCTTATAAAGAGTGAAATTTACTTCAAGACCTTTTTCGTTATTAAACATAGTGCCATATTCTTGTCCAGCCATTTCCATTACGTTATTGGTACAAAATAGCGGAATAATTTCTTTCGCTTTAACCGAATTTTCTTCCGGATGAATAGTAATATTTGCCGAAACTTTGTGTCCGCCTTTGTCATAATTGCCAATGTTGATGCCAATCCAAACTTCTTTTTCACTCAACAAACTAGCCAAATCCGAAATATCCTGACGATATATCACTTTATCATGCCAATTTTTATCTTTTAACTCCAAATAATTATATTGCTTAACACCAAAAGGAGTGAAGAAACGCATCATTTCAATAATTGGATTGTAGTTTTTTGTAACAACAACACCTTGATAATCCTTTCCATTTCCATTAGAATAAATAGGTAGCGATTTCACACCATTTTGTAATCCGTTTAAAAAAGAGAGTTCTTTGTCGGTTGGAATGATAAAAAACGAACCCGTTCTGTCATAAGCATCGCCATTAGATTGTTCGGTTACATCAGCAAAAATTTGACTGCCTGATTTTATCGCTGGAAATTTTACTTTTCTAACAGCAATCGTTCCGTTGGCAAATCTCAAGATGGTATCATTTGATTTCGATTCGCTTGAAAAATTGATTATTTGTTCTTTGAAAACTTCAATTGTGGTAAATCGACTTTTCCAAACCAAATCTTTATACGTTAAAACGTCAACATTCTTTTTTGGAAGTGAAACCTCAGGAAAGCTTTTGATTTTTTCCACTTTGGTTGCAGCAATAACAAAATTTCCGTTGCGAACCATTTCGAGAACCAATCCAAGATTTTGTCCCAAAATAGTTGGCGCACCATTTACTTCCAAGTCTTCAGTGTACCAAAGTTCAATCGTGTTGGAATTGATAATGATTTTAGCTTTTTTGCAATGGTAACCTAATATTTTTTTGGTTTCTGATAAAAACTCAAAAGTTTGTTTTTTCAATGATGTGCTATCTTTTGTGGAAATAATTTCCCTTTCATTCAAATTAGTCATTTGCTGAAAAAAGTCATTGCTTCGGTTGATGAAAGTTTGCTCAAAAGGAAATTCACTTTTGTGATTTATTATTTTTTCTGAACTGATTAATGTATGATTACTGTTGGTAAAAACCCAAATAGCATCCTGATTTTCAATCAAATTTCCGTTTGAACTTCTTAAAAAAGTAATTTTATAGTTTTGAGATGTAACTACATTGAAAAAGATAAGAAAGAGAATTAGTATATTTTTTTTCATAGAAATTGTTTTTTGTTAAAGTGATTTTCTTACTTTAGTATTTTAGCTTTTTTACATGAAAGAAGATTTTCTCCATTATGTCTGGCAATATAAGAAGTTTGATTTTTCAAACCTAAAAACTTCTACTGGAGATTCACTCACCATCATAAATTCTGGGCAATATTTGCAACTTTCTGGACCTGATTTTTTTAATGCTCAAATTATTTTGAACGAACAAAAATGGGCTGGAAATATTGAAATTCATGTAAAATCGTCCGATTGGTATTTGCATCAGCATGAAAAAGATGCAAATTATGATAATGTAATTCTTCATGTCGTTTGGGAAAACGATGCGCCAATTTTTAGAAAAGATAATACTGAAATTCCAACATTGGAACTTAAAAAATATGTTTCAAAAGAAGTTTTGGAGAATTATTTAAAACTAAAAACAAAAAAAACGTGGATTTATTGTGAAAACGAAATTGCTTCTATTGATGATTTTTCATTTAACAGTTGGCAAGAACGTTTGTTTTTTGAACGATTGGAGCGAAAAGAAATTCCCATTTTGGAATTGCTAAAAGAAACCGAAAACGATTGGGAAGCTGTGTTGTTTTGTATGCTTGCTAAAAATTTTGGTTTGAATACTAATGGCGAAGCGTTTTTAAAAATGGCAAAGTCAATACCGTTTTCAGTGATTAGAAAAGAGAGTTTTGAAGTCGAAAATTTAGAAGCGTTATTGTTTGGAATGGCAAATTTAATTCCAACAGAAGCAGAGGAAAATTATACGAAAGACATCCAGAAAAGATTTGATTATTGTATTCAAAAACATCAGTTTCAAAAGAAAATAATTACGCCAGTTCAGTTTTTTAAACATCGACCTGATAATTTTCCAACCATTCGATTGGCACAATTAGCGATGTTATATCATGTGCAACAAAATTTATTTTCCAAGATAATTTCGGTTTCAAACATGGAAGATTTTTATCAACTGTTTAATGTTTCGGTTTCAAATTATTGGCAAACACATTATCAATTTGACAAAGAAAGTCCAAGGAAGAAAAAGTCATTTTCTAAGTCATTTATTGATTTGTTGGTGATCAATACAATTGTTCCTATTCAGTTTTCATTTGCAAAAAGCCAAGGAAAAGAAATCTCGGAAACAATTTTAGAAACGATGAATGCGGTTCATCCTGAAAAAAATAATGTCATCGAAAAGTTTGCTACCTTTGGCATTAAATCAAAAAATGCTTTTGAAACACAATCGCTTTTGCAATTAAAAAATGAATATTGCGATAAAAGTAAATGTTTAGAATGTGGAATAGGAATTCAACTTTTAAAAGGATGATTTTTTTATGTGGTAAAAAATAAAAAAAAATGTCACCAATACTAAAACTAAAATACTTCTTCGAAAAACACGGTTTTCACGTGTCGTCACGATTGGCAGATAAACTAGGAATGCGAGCTTCCAATGTTCGAATATTTTTTATATACATTTCATTTGTAACCGTTGGATTAGGATTTGGTGTCTATTTAACGCTAGCATTTTGGATACGATTAAAAGATTTAATTCGAGGAAAAAGAACATCGGTTTTTGATTTATGAATACAAATGAAACTTTCAAGCAATCGATATTAAGTTATTCCAAAAGTCAACGAATTGGAATAATTTTTTTATTTGCATTGATTTTTATTTGCCAAGGAATTTATTTTTTTAAAAATTTTAATTCCGTTGAAAACGCTCCAAAAGAAAAAGCACAATGGTTGTCCTATCAAAAAGAAATAGATAGCTTAAAAATTCTGAAATCCAATTTTAAACCAACCATTTATCCGTTTAATCCCAATTTTATAACCGATTTTAAAGGATACAAACTCGGAATGTCGGTAGCAGAAATCGATAGATTATTAGCTTTTCGAAAGCAAAATAAATTTGTCAATTCTGCCGAAGAATTTCAGCAAGTAACCAAAGTTTCAGATAGTTTGCTGAAAACCATTTCGCCTTATTTCAAATTTCCAGATTGGGTAAAAAATAAAAAAAGTTATACCAATTCATTTGAAAAAAAGGATTTTACCAAAGCAGAAAAGAAAATTTCCATAGATATCAATAAAGCTTCACAAGAAGATTTGATTAAAGTGTATGGAATTGGCGAAGGATTATCCAAAAGGATTTTGGAACAAAAAGAAAAATTAGGAGCATTCGTTAGTATGGAACAGATGAATGATATTTGGGGTTTATCGCCCGAAGTAATTGAAAATTTGAGCAAAAGTTTTCATGTTAACTCAACAAATTCAATAAAAAAGATAAATATTAACTCGGCTTCCATCAAAGAGTTATCTCAATTTCCTTTTTTTAAATACAATTTAGCCAAAGAAATAGTGACTTATAGAACTATGAATGGTGATATTAAAATTGAGGATTTAACAAAAATTAAAGGTTTTCCTGTTGAAAAATTAAAAATAATTGCCTTATATTTGGAATTCTAAAAAAATAGAACATAAAAGCGCATTATTTATATGAATTCATTATACTTTACCGAAGAGCACGAATTGTTCAGAGCAAGTTTACAAGACTTTTTGCAAAAAGAAGTTGTGCCTCACATTGAAAAATGGGAAAAAACAGGAACCATCGAGCGATTTATTTGGGAAAAATTTGGCGAAATGGGTTTTTTCGGAATTGCTTATCCAGAAGCTTACGGCGGATTAAATCTAGATTTATTTTACACTGTCGTTTTTCTTGAAGAACTTCAAAAAGTAAAATCATCTGGTTTTGCTGCAGCAATGTGGGCGCATTCCTATTTAGCAATGACGCATCTAAATGCCGAAGGCGACGAGCGAATTAAGCAAGAATATTTAACAGCAAGTATTTCAGGTAAAAAAATTGGAGCTTTGTGTATAACCGAACCTTTTGGCGGAAGCGACGTAGCGGGAATGAAAACAACCGCAATAAAAAAAGGTGATAAATATGTAATCAACGGTTCAAAAACATTCATTACCAATGGAGTTTATGCCGATTATTATGTAGTAGCAGCAAAAACAACTCCCGAACTTGGAAATAAAGGAATAAGTATCTTTTTAATGGATACCAATTTGAAAGGAATTACCGCAACTAAACTCGATAAATTAGGTTGGCGCGCTTCAGATACTGCCGAAATTTCTTTTGACAATGTTGAAATTCCATTAGAAAATCTAATGGGTGAAGAAGGAAAAGGATTTCCATATATCATGCAACATTTTGCTTTAGAACGATTAATCATGGCGATAAATGCACATGCAAGAGCTGAATATGCCATCGATTATACAATAAACTATATGTCCGAGCGCGAAGCATTTGGAACTACAATAAACAAATTTCAAGCACTAAGACATACAATGGTCGAACACGCCACCGATGTTGAACACTGTAAACTATTTAATTATGCAGCCGTTGCTCGATTAAACCAAGGCGAATATGTAGTTAAAGAAGCCACAATGGCAAAATTAAAATCTACAAAAGTTGCCGACGAAACCATTTATAGTTGCCTTCAAATGCTTGGAGGTTACGGTTATATGGAAGATTATCCACTAGCAAGATTATTAAGAGACAGTCGTCTTGGTCCAATTGGCGGCGGAACATCCGAAATCTTGAAAGAGATTTTATCCAAAATGATAATCGATAAACAAAATTATCAACCAGCAGTAAAAAAATAAATTCGAGAAGATAATAAGAAGCTTATCCAGCTATTCACTATTATCTTTTTTATAAAATTATGTTTTTCTAAACACAAAAAAAAGGAGCTTCCGTTGGTCGCTCTTTTTTTGTGAGAAAAACTATAATTTCATTAAAAAAGGATAACCGTTTCTATCTGGGCTAAAATATTTGTAAAAAATAGTTTCAAAACTAAAAAATAATAGTACTTTTGCAGCCTAAATGAGAGGAGGTGTCCAAATTATGTTGATTATACCAATTAAAGACGGAGAAAACATTGATAGAGCATTAAAGCGCTACAAGAGAAAATTCGATAAAACCGGAACTGTAAGACAACTTAGAGCGCGTCAAGCGTTTACTAAGCCATCAGTTGTTAGAAGAGCGCAAATTCAAAAAGCTCAATACATCCAAGGATTAAAGGATAGCTTAGAAAGCTAGTAGGTAGTTTTCTAAAAAATAATATAACCATCAGGTCAAAAGTTTTTATAACTTTGGGACTGATGGTTTTTTTATGGAAAAAATTAAAAAAAGCTTTACCGATTATCTTTTTTTGGAAAAAAAATATTCCAAACACACCGTCAATGCTTATATAACCGATTTGAATTCGTTTCATGATTTCATCAAAGAAGAATTTGAACAAGAAAATTTAGTAGAAGTAAATTATTCTTTAATACGATCATGGATAATTCTATTATCAGAAAACAATGCTGAAAATGTAACTATTAATCGTAAAATTTCTTCATTAAAAGCATTTTATAAGTTTCTTTTAAAAACAAAACAAATAGAAGTTAGTCCTTTATTAAAACATAAAGCACTAAAAACGCCTAAAAAAATTCAAATTCCATTTTCTGAAAAAGAATTGGATTTAGCTATAAATCAAATAAAATATCCTGAAGGATTTGATGGAATTAGAGACAAATTAATTATCGATTTGTTTTACACAACAGGAATTAGGCGAGCTGAATTAATAAATTTAAAAGTCTCTAGTGTTGATATTCAAAACGCTACCATAAAAGTCTTAGGAAAAAGAAATAAAGAGAGAATAATTCCGTTGTTGTCAGTTATAGTTGAAGAGATTAAAGGTTATCTTGAACAGAGAAACGCATTAGAAACAATTATAGATACAGAAAATCTTTTTTTAATGTTAAAAGGAGTTAAATTGAATGAAACATTTGTGTATCGAATAATAAATGATTACTTTAGTACTGTTTCAGAGAAAGTAAAAAAAAGTCCGCATATATTAAGACATACATTTGCGACACATTTGCTTAACAATGGAGCAGATATAAATTCAGTAAAAGAATTATTGGGACATTCAAGTTTGGCATCGACACAAGTTTATACACACAATAGTTTAGCAGAGTTAAAAAAAGTGTATAAAAATGCTCATCCTAGAAATAACAAGTAATTCTAAAATGTTTAATCAATAAAAATAATATTATGAAGGTAAATGTTCATGCAGTAAATTTTAATGTTGATAGAAAATTAGTAGATTTTATTAACGAAAGATTAGTAAAACTTGAAAAATATTATGATAAAGTTGTCTCGTCTGACGTTTTTTTGAAAGTAGAAAAAACTAGTGAGAAGGAAAATAAGGTTGTAGAGGTAAAAATTCACGTTCCTGGAGATGATTTTATGGTAAAAAAACAATGTAAAACTTTTGAAGAAGGAGTTGAATTAGCTTCTGAATCCTTAGAAAGATTGTTGGTAAAAAGAAAAGAAAAAGTAAGAGCACACATATAAGTAAAAAATTTTTCAAAAAATGTTTTGATTAATTGATAAAATCCATACATTTGCAGTCCGTTAGAAATAGCGGACTTTTTTTATTGAGTTTGCCGGTGTAGCTCAGCTGGCTAGAGCAGCTGATTTGTAATCAGCAGGTCGTGGGTTCGAGTCCCTCTATCGGCTCAGTTCTTTTTAGTATTGGAAAAAAAATAAAAATGGTTCGGGGAGATACTCAAGCGGCCAACGAGGGCGGACTGTAAATCCGCTGATTACATCTTCGCAGGTTCGAATCCTGCTCTCCCCACAATGAAAATTGGAATTTAGAAAATGAATTTAAAATTTCTGAAGTCTAACTTCTGAACTCACAAAAGCCGGTGTAGCTCAGGGGTAGAGTGCTTCCTTGGTAAGGAAGAGGTCACGGGTTCAATTCCCGTCATTGGCTCAAAATTGTAAAATTTGAACACTAATAAATAACTAAGATTAAAAATTAATTAAAATGGCAAAAGAAAATTTTAGTCGTACCAAGCCACACCTTAACATTGGTACGATTGGTCACGTTGACCACGGAAAAACTACATTAACTGCAGCTATTACTAAAGTATTATCTGACGCAGGATATTGTCAAGCGAAATCATTTGATCAAATTGATAACGCTCCAGAAGAAAAAGAAAGAGGTATTACTATTAATACTTCACACGTTGAGTATGAAACTGCTAACCGTCACTATGCGCACGTTGACTGTCCAGGTCACGCGGATTACGTTAAGAACATGGTTACTGGTGCTGCTCAAATGGACGGTGCTATCCTTGTAGTTGCTGCAACTGATGGTCCAATGCCACAAACACGTGAGCACATCCTTTTAGGTCGCCAGGTAGGTATTCCTAGAATTGTTGTATTTATGAACAAAGTAGATATGGTTGATGATGCTGAGCTTTTAGAGTTAGTTGAAATGGAAATCAGAGACTTATTGTCTTTCTACGAATATGATGGAGATAATGGTCCTGTTGTTCAAGGTTCTGCTTTAGGTGGATTGAATAACGATCCAAACTGGGTTCCAAAAATCATCGAATTAATGGAAGCAGTTGATAACTGGATTGAAGAGCCAGTTCGTGACGTTGCTAAACCATTCTTGATGCCAGTTGAAGATGTATTTACAATTACAGGTCGTGGAACTGTTGCTACAGGTCGTATCGAAACTGGAGTTGCTAATACTGGAGATCCTGTTGAAATCATCGGTATGGGTGCTGAAAAATTAACTTCTACAATTACTGGAGTTGAGATGTTTCGTAAAATCCTTGATAGAGGTGAAGCTGGAGATAACGTAGGTTTATTGTTGAGAGGTATTGATAAAGCTGATATCAAAAGAGGTATGGTTATTATTAAGCCAGGTTCAGTAAAACCACACAAAAAGTTTAAAGCTGAGGTATATATCTTGAAAAAAGAAGAAGGTGGACGTCATACTCCATTCCACAATAACTACCGTCCACAGTTCTACGTACGTACAACTGACGTAACAGGAGTTATTTCTTTGCCGGCAGGTGTAGAGATGGTAATGCCGGGTGATAACTTAACTATTGATGTTGAATTGTTAAGCCCAATTGCAATGAACGTAGGTTTACGTTTCGCTATCCGTGAAGGAGGTAGAACAGTTGGTGCTGGTCAGGTAACTGAAATTGTAGAGTAATCTATATAAATTATATAACCAGTAGATAATCGTTTGGTTGTCTACTGGTTTTTTAAAAAATAAATACGGGCGTAGTTCAAGGGTAGAATAGCGGTCTCCAAAACCGTTGATGGGGGTTCGAATCCCTCCGCCCGTGCAAATCTTAAAGACGATGACAAAAGTTGTTAATTATATATCAGAAGCATTTGAAGAACTTAAATCAAATGTGACATGGCCGGAATGGTCAGAAGTGCAGCGTTACACTATTATAGTAGCTGTTTTTTCTATTGTATTGGCTCTAGTTACATGGGGTGTTGATGAGTTTTTTGCAAAAGCTTTAGAGGGTTTTTTCAATTGGTTGAAACCTTAAATTAATATAAAGAATGGCTGATATTAATACAAAAAAGTGGTATGTAGTTAGGGCAGTAAGCGGTCAAGAGAATAAGGTTAAATCTTATATCGAGACTGAAATTGCAAGATTGGGTATGGCTGATTACATTTCACAAGTTCTTGTTCCTACTGAAAAAGTTGTTCAAGTTAGAGATGGTAAGAAAATTTCAAAAGATAAGGTTTACTTTCCTGGATATGTTATGATTGAGGCTAATCTTATGGGGGAAATACCACACATCATAAAATCGATAACTGGTGTTATTGGTTTTTTAGGTGAGGTTAAAGGAGGTGATCCTGTTCCTTTAAGATTGTCTGAAGTAAATAGAATGCTAGGGAAAGTTGATGAGTTGGCTGTTAATACGGATACTCAAAATATTCCTTATGTTGTTGGAGAAACAGTAAAAGTTATTGATGGTCCTTTTAATGGTTTCAATGGAACTATTGAGAAAATCAATGAAGAAAAGCGTAAACTTGAGGTAATGGTGAAAATTTTCGGTAGAAAAACACCACTTGAATTAAGTTTTATGCAAGTTGAAAAAGTATAATTTTTTGTTACATATATAATAAACCGCATCAATCGCTTCCAATTGAGAGATGTAAAATTTTTAAGAAATGGCTAAAGAAATTAGTAAAGTAGTTAAACTACAAGTTAAGGGAGGTGCTGCGAACCCGTCGCCACCGGTTGGACCTGCTTTGGGAGCTGCTGGGGTTAATATCATGGAGTTCTGTAAGCAATTTAATGCTAGAACACAAGATCAACCTGGCAAAGTGTTACCAGTACAAATTACTGTGTACAAAGACAAATCATTCGATTTTGTTGTAAAAACTCCACCTGCTGCAGTTCAGTTATTGGACGCTGCTAAATTAAAATCTGGTTCTGGCGAGCCAAACCGTCGTAAAGTGGGAAGTATCACTTGGGACCAAATTAAAGCAATCGCTGAAGACAAGATGACTGATTTAAATGCTTTCACAATTGAATCTGCTATGAGCATGATTGCTGGAACAGCTAGATCTATGGGTATAACTGTAACTGGAGATTCTCCTCTAAAATAAGGTAAGAAATGGCAAAATTGACTAAAAAACAAAAAGAGGCTGCTTCAAAAATTGAGAAAAACAAATTGTATTCATTAAAAGATGCTTCGTCTTTATTGAAAACAGTTGCTTCTGCAAAATTTGATGAGTCTGTAGATATTGCTGTTCGTCTAGGAGTTGATCCAAGAAAAGCAAATCAAATGGTAAGAGGTGTTGTAACTCTTCCTCACGGAACTGGTAAAGATACTAAAGTATTAGCTTTAGTAACTCCAGATAAAGAAGCAGAAGCTAAAGCAGCTGGTGCTGATTTCGTAGGATTAGACGATTATCTTCAAAAAATTAAAGACGGTTGGACTGATGTTGATGTAATCATCACTATGCCAGCTATCATGGGTAAATTAGGTCCATTAGGACGTGTATTAGGTCCAAGAGGTTTAATGCCAAACCCAAAAACAGGAACAGTTACTATGGAAATTGGTAAAGCTGTTGCTGAAGTAAAAGCGGGTAAAATTGACTTCAAAGTTGATAAAACAGGTATTGTTCATGCTGGTATCGGAAGAATTTCTTTCGAAGCTGACAAAATCGTTGATAACGCTCACGAAATTATTCAAACATTAATCAAAATGAAACCAACTGCAGCTAAAGGTACTTATATCAAGTCTATCCACTTGTCTAGTACAATGAGTCCTGCTATCGCTTTAGATCCTAAAGCAGTATAATTGGTAGTTAAACATATTTTATTATGACTAGAGAAGAAAAATCAATCGCGATAGAAGATTTAACTGCAAAGTTGGCTGATGCAAACATTGTATATATTGCAGATACATCTGGATTAAATGCAGAAACTACTTCAAACTTAAGAAGAGCTTGTTTTAAAGCTGGAATTAAATTAGAAGTTGTGAAAAACACATTACTTGAAAAAGCAATGGAAGCTTCTGCTAATGATTATGGAGATTTACCATTAGTATTAAAAGGAAATTCATCAATTTTAATTGCTGAAGTAGCAAATGCTCCTGCAAAAATCATTAAAGATTTCCGTAAGAAATCTGATAAACCACTTTTAAAAGGTGCTTTCATTAATAACGAAATCTACATCGGAGATAACTTATTAGATAGCTTAGCATCTCTTAAATCTAAAGAAGAAGTTATCGGTGAAATCATCGGATTACTTCAATCTCCTGCTAAACGAGTACTTTCGGCTTTATTGAATAATGCTGAACAAAAAGGTGAAGCGGCTGAATAATCGAGCAGACTAAAAAAACATATTTAATTAAAAGAACATTTTAAACGATAGAAAAAATGGCAGATTTAAAACAATTCGCAGAACAATTAGTTAACTTAACAGTTAAAGAAGTTAACGATTTAGCAACAATATTAAAAGACGAGTATGGTATCGAGCCAGCTGCTGCAGCTGTAGTAGTTGCTGCTGGTGGAGGTGATGCTGGTGCTGCTGAAGAGCAAACAGAATTTACAGTAGTATTGAAAGATGCTGGTGCTTCTAAATTAGCAGTAGTTAAAGCGGTTAAAGAATTAACAGGTCTTGGCTTGAAAGAAGCAAAAGATATCGTTGATGGTGCACCTTCTAACATTAAAGAAGGAGTTTCTAAAGCAGAAGCTGAAGGTTTGAAAAAATCTTTAGAAGAAGCTGGAGCTGTTGTTGAGTTAAAATAATAACACACCGGTTTTAGAACTAGGTTTAGGTCTTGAGTTAATCCTCAAAGACCTAAACCATTTTTCGTATAATAAAATTATATAAATTTTATTACTGCATAGCTCAAATAACGAAGGAGCTTTTAATCAACACGAAGAAAAAAATAGACAATTTTTCCTGGTCTATTTTTAAGAGGTATTGATTATCAAAAAAAGGAAAGTAGAGATTGAACAGTGTTTTTACACAAAAATTACTTTTTTTAAATCAAAATTTTGTCCATTGATGATAACAAATCAGACTGAAAGATTGAATTTTGCCTCAACAAAAAATATACCTCAATATCCAGATTTTCTAGATGTTCAGGTAAAATCTTTTAAAGATTTCTTCCAATTAGAAACGAAATCAGACGAAAGAGGCAACGAAGGTTTATACAACACCTTCATGGAGAACTTCCCAATAACTGATACAAGAAACCAATTTGTATTAGAATTTTTAGATTACTTCGTTGATCCGCCACGTTACACGATTGAAGAATGTATCGATAGAGGTTTAACTTACAGCGTTCCGCTTAAAGCTAGACTTAAACTTTACTGTACAGATCCAGAGCATGAGGATTTTGAAACTATCGTTCAAGACGTATATCTAGGAACAATTCCTTACATGACACCAAGTGGTACATTCGTTATCAATGGTGCTGAAAGAGTTGTGGTTTCTCAGTTACACCGTTCACCTGGAGTTTTCTTTGGACAATCATTCCATGCTAATGGGACCAAATTATATTCTGCCAGAGTAATTCCTTTCAAAGGTTCTTGGATAGAATTTGCTACCGATATCAATAACGTAATGTATGCGTATATCGATAGAAAGAAAAAATTACCAGTAACGACTCTTTTCCGTGCTATTGGATTTGAGCGTGATAAAGATATTCTTGAAATTTTTGATCTTGCAGAAGAAATCAAAGTTTCAAAAACAGGTCTTAAAAAATACATCGGTAGAAAACTTGCTGCACGTGTTTTGAATACATGGCATGAAGATTTCGTTGACGAAGATACAGGTGAAGTAGTATCTATCGAGCGTAATGAAATTATATTAGATCGTGATACTATTATTGATAAAGATAATGTAGAAGAAATCATTGACTCTAATGTAAAATCTATTTTGTTACACAAAGAGGATAATAACCAAGCAGATTATGCTATTATCCACAACACGTTGCAAAAAGACCCAACAAACTCTGAAAAAGAAGCTGTTGAGCACATCTATCGTCAGTTGCGTAATGCAGAACCGCCTGATGAAGAAACTGCTCGTGGTATTATAGATAAATTATTCTTCTCTGACCAACGTTATAACTTAGGTGAAGTAGGTCGTTATAGAATGAACAAGAAGTTAAACCTTGATATTCCTATGGAAAAACAAGTTTTAACTAAAGAAGATATCATTACTATCGTAAAATATTTGATTGAGTTAATCAATTCAAAAGCTGAGATTGATGATATCGACCACTTGTCAAACCGTCGTGTTAGAACAGTTGGTGAACAACTTTCTCAACAATTTGGTGTTGGTTTGGCTCGTATGGCAAGAACCATTCGTGAGAGAATGAACGTTAGAGATAACGAGGTGTTTACACCAATCGATTTGATTAATGCTAAAACATTATCATCGGTTATCAACTCTTTCTTTGGAACTAACCAGTTATCTCAATTTATGGATCAAACCAATCCATTAGCAGAGATTACACACAAAAGAAGATTATCAGCACTTGGACCAGGTGGGCTTTCTAGAGAAAGAGCTGGTTTCGAGGTTCGTGACGTTCACTATACGCACTACGGAAGACTTTGTCCAATTGAAACTCCTGAAGGACCAAACATTGGATTGATTTCATCTCTTGGTGTTTATGCTAAAGTAAACGGAATGGGATTCATCGAAACGCCTTACCGTAAAGTTACCAACGGACAAGTTGACTTAGTTTCTGAACCTATTTATTTAAGTGCAGAAGAAGAAGAAGGAAAAATGATTGCTCAGGCAAACATTGAAATGGATGCAAAAGGAACAATTACTGCTGATAAAGTAATTGCTCGTGAAGAAGGCGATTTCCCAGTAGTTGAACCAAATGTTGTTCATTATACTGACGTTGCTCCAAACCAAATTGCATCTATTTCGGCTTCATTAATTCCATTCTTGGAGCATGATGATGCGAACCGTGCGTTGATGGGATCAAACATGATGCGTCAAGCCGTACCATTATTACGTCCAGAATCTCCAATCGTTGGAACAGGTCTTGAAAGACAAGTTGCTTCAGATTCGAGAGTATTGATTAATGCTGAAGGTAACGGAACTGTTGAATATGTTGATGCTAATATCATTACCATTAAATATGACAGAACTGATGCAGAAAGAATGGTAAGTTTTGATGCTGACGAAAAAACATACCAATTAATCAAATTTAGAAAAACAAATCAAAGTACATCTATCAACCTGAAACCAATCGTTAGAAAAGGTGACAGAGTTACAAAAGGTCAAGTACTTTGTGAAGGATATGCTACTCAAAACGGAGAATTAGCACTTGGAAGAAACCTTAAAGTAGCGTTCATGCCATGGAAAGGTTACAACTTCGAGGATGCAATCGTAATCTCAGAAAAAGTAGTTCGTGATGATATTTTTACCTCAATCCACGTAGATGATTATTCATTAGAAGTTAGAGATACTAAATTAGGTAACGAAGAGTTAACTAATGATATTCCTAACGTTTCTGAAGAAGCTACTAAAGATTTAGATGAAAACGGAATGATTAGAATTGGTGCCGAAGTTAAACCTGGTGACATCCTAATCGGAAAAATTACACCTAAAGGAGAATCAGATCCAACTCCAGAAGAGAAATTGCTTCGTGCAATCTTCGGTGATAAAGCGGGTGATGTAAAAGATGCTTCGTTAAAAGCTTCTCCATCATTACACGGTGTAGTTTTAGATAAAAAATTATTCGCTCGCGCGGTAAAAGATAAAAAGAAACGTACCAAAGATAAAGACGATTTGACGGCTTTAGAAATGGAATTCGAAACTAAATTTGTTGAATTAAAAGACAGATTAATCGAAAAATTATTCGAAATCGTTGATGGTAAAACGTCACAAGGAGTAATGAATGACTTAGGAGAAGAAGTGCTTCCAAAAGGTAAAAAATACTCTAAAAAGATGTTACAATCAGTTGAAGATTTTGCTCACTTAACAAAAGGTCAATGGGTTTCTGATGATGAAACTAATATTTTAGTTAATGACTTAATCCATAACTATAAAATCAAATTAAACGATTTACAAGGTGCGTTAAGAAGAGAAAAATTCACTATTACAGTTGGAGACGAATTACCAGCTGGAATTTTGAAATTGGCTAAAGTTTATATCGCTAAAAAACGTAAGTTAAAAGTTGGTGATAAAATGGCAGGACGTCACGGAAATAAAGGTATCGTTGCTCGTATCGTGAGAGACGAAGATATGCCTTTCCTTGAAGATGGAACGCCAGTTGATATCGTATTGAACCCACTTGGTGTACCTTCACGTATGAACATTGGGCAGATTTATGAAACCGTTCTTGGTTGGGCTGGACAAAAATTAGGTAGAAAATATGCTACACCAATTTTTGACGGAGCAACATTAGACCAAATTAATGAGTTGACAGATGAAGCTGGAATTCCACGCTTTGGTCATACTTATTTATATGATGGTGGAACAGGAGAACGTTTCCATCAACCAGCAACTGTTGGAGTTATCTATATGTTGAAACTTGGACACATGGTTGATGATAAAATGCACGCTCGTTCAATTGGTCCATACTCGTTGATTACGCAACAACCACTTGGAGGTAAAGCTCAGTTTGGAGGTCAGCGTTTTGGAGAAATGGAGGTTTGGGCACTTGAAGCTTATGGAGCATCAAGTACGCTTAGAGAAATTTTGACTGTTAAATCGGATGACGTAATTGGTAGAGCTAAAACTTACGAAGCAATCGTAAAAGGAGAAACTATGCCAGAACCAGGATTACCAGAATCATTCAATGTATTAATGCATGAATTGAAAGGTCTTGGATTAGACATCAGATTAGAAGAATAAATCATGATTTATTGTAGAAGCGTTGCATCGCAACGCTTTCTATAATATTTTTTAATAAGTTTTTAAAGATTTATACCCGTAAACCGTTCCGATTTTTTATGCAATATTAAATTGTATAACTAGCACTTCAAGGTGAAAGAGACTTGAAGTTTTGAGAAGTAATTCGAGGTAGTAACTTAATGGTTTTTTTAGTAATTAGTAAAGAGTAAATAGTAATTAGCAAAGAGTATTTTCAATAGCTTATCACTCATCACTCATCACTCATCACTTACGAACTATAAATCTAAGTTCAATTAATAGAAATAAATCAATAGTAAAAACTATGATGAATAATAGAAATAATAAGGACAATAAAAATACTATCAAAAGGTTTGATAGAATTTCAATTGGTTTAGCTTCTCCAGAGTCTATCTTGGCTGAGTCAAGAGGCGAAGTGTTGAAGCCAGAGACTATCAACTATAGAACACACAAACCAGAGCGTGATGGTCTTTTCTGCGAAAGAATTTTCGGTCCAGTAAAAGATTTTGAATGTGCTTGTGGTAAATACAAAAGAATCCGTTATAAAGGAATCGTTTGTGACCGTTGTGGAGTTGAAGTTACTGAGAAAAAAGTACGTCGTGATAGAGTTGGACACATCAATCTAGTTGTGCCAATTGCTCATATCTGGTACTTCCGTTCGTTGCCAAACAAAATTGGTTATATCCTTGGATTACCATCTAAGAAATTAGATATGATTATTTACTACGAAAGATATGTAGTAATTCAAGCTGGTATTGCTAAAAATGTAGATGGTGAAGAATTAAACAGATTAGACTTTTTAACAGAAGAAGAGTATTTGAATATTTTAGATACACTTCCAATGGAAAACCAATATTTAGATGATAACGATCCTAATAAATTCATTGCCAAAATGGGTGCTGAATGTATTATGGATTTATTAGCGCGTACAGATTTAGATGCTTTGTCATATGAATTACGTCACAATGCTAATAATGAAACATCTAAACAAAGAAAAACTGAAGCGCTAAAGAGATTACAAGTTGTAGAATCTTTCCGTGAAGCAAATCTAAACAGAGAAAACCGTCCAGAATGGATGATTTTAAAAGTAATTCCAGTTATTCCACCTGAATTACGTCCTTTAGTGCCGCTTGATGGAGGTCGTTTTGCAACATCTGATTTGAACGATTTGTACAGAAGAGTTATCATCCGTAACAACCGTTTAAAAAGATTAATGGAAATCAAAGCTCCAGAAGTTATTTTGAGAAACGAAAAACGTATGTTACAAGAATCAGTAGATTCATTATTTGATAACACTCGTAAAGCTTCTGCGGTTAAAACAGAATCAAACAGACCATTAAAATCCCTTTCTGATTCATTGAAAGGTAAACAAGGTCGTTTCCGTCAAAACTTATTAGGAAAACGTGTGGATTATTCTGCTCGTTCGGTAATTGTTGTTGGACCAGAAATGAAATTGTTCGAATGTGGTTTGCCAAAAGATATGGCTGCTGAATTGTACAAACCATTCGTTATTCGTAAATTAATCGAAAGAGGAATTGTTAAAACAGTTAAGTCGGCTAAGAAAATAATCGACAAAAAAGAACCAGTAGTTTGGGATATCTTAGAAAATGTAATTAAAGGACATCCAGTATTGCTGAATCGTGCTCCTACTTTGCACAGATTGGGTATTCAAGCTTTCCAGCCAAAATTAATTGAAGGAAAAGCAATCCAATTACACCCGTTAGTTTGTACGGCATTCAACGCGGATTTCGATGGTGACCAGATGGCAGTTCACTTACCACTTGGACCAGAAGCTATTCTTGAGGCACAATTATTAATGTTGGCTTCACACAATATCTTGAATCCTGCGAATGGTGCGCCAATTACGGTTCCTTCTCAGGACATGGTTCTTGGTCTATATTATATGACCAAAGAAAGATTATCAACTCCAGAACACCCAATTTTAGGTGAAGGTTTAACGTTCTATTCTGCTGAAGAGTGTAATATTGCTTTAAACGAAGGAAGAATTGAATTGAATGCTCGTGTGAAAATTAGAGCAAAAGATTTCAATGAAAATGGTGAGTTGGTTTATAAAATTATTCAAACAACTGCTGGTAGAGTATTATTTAACGAAGTAGTGCCTGAAGCAGCTGGATATATCAACGAAGTATTGACTAAAAAGAACTTACGTGATATTATTGGAAAAATCCTTGCAGTAACTGATGTTCCTACAACGGCAGCTTTCCTTGATAACATGAAAGACATGGGATATAAATTTGCATTCCGTGGTGGATTATCATTCAGTTTAGGTGATATTAGAATTCCAGAGCAAAAAGAAAAATTAATTGCTGATGCAAGAGAGCAAGTTGAAGGTATCTCTATGAACTATAACATGGGATTAATTACCAACAACGAGCGTTATAACCAAGTTATTGATATTTGGACTTCTGCCAATGCTCAATTAACTGAGTTAGCTATGAAAAATATCCGTGAAGACCAACAAGGTTTCAACTCGGTATATATGATGCTTGACTCTGGAGCGCGTGGATCTAAAGAGCAAATTCGTCAGTTAACTGGTATGCGTGGTTTGATGGCTAAGCCTAAAAAATCAACTGCTGGTGGTGGTGAAATTATTGAAAACCCAATTCTTTCTAACTTTAAAGAAGGTCTTTCAATTTTGGAGTACTTCATTTCTACTCACGGTGCGCGTAAAGGACTTGCGGATACGGCTTTGAAAACGGCTGATGCTGGTTACTTAACTCGTCGTTTACATGACGTTTCTCAAGACGTAATTGTAAACTCGGTAGATTGTGGAACATTAAGAGGAATTGAAGTTTCTGCTTTAAAGAAAAACGAAGAAATCGTTGAAACATTAGGAGAAAGAATTCTTGGACGTGTTGCTTTACAAGACGTTATCAATCCGTTGACTAACGAAGTATTAGTTCACGCAGGTGAGCAAATTACAGAAGCCATTGTAAAAGCAGTCGAAGAATCTCCAGTAGAAAGAGTAGATGTTCGTTCGCCATTAACTTGTGAAGCTAAAAAAGGAATCTGTGCTAAATGTTACGGAAGAAACTTAGCTACTGGTAAAATGACACAAAAAGGTGAAGCTGTTGGAGTTATTGCAGCACAATCAATTGGTGAACCAGGAACACAGTTAACACTTCGTACCTTCCACGTTGGAGGAGTTGCTGGTGGAGTTTCTGAAGAATCTAGCATTGTAGCAAGATTTGGCGGAAGACTTGAAATCGAAGATTTAAAAACAGTTAAAGGTGAAGATAGCGAAGGAAATACAGTTGATATCGTAATTTCTCGTTCTACTGAATTAAAATTAATCGATGTTAAAACCGATATATTATTAAGTACTCATAACATTCCTTACGGTTCATTCATCTATGTAAAAGATGGTGATGTAGTAGAAAAAGGAACTGATATTTGTAAATGGGATCCATATAATGGAGTTATTATTTCTGAGTTTACCGGTAAAGTAGCTTATGAAGATTTAGAGCAAGGACAATCGTTCATGGTTGAAATCGATGAGCAAACTGGTTTCCAAGAAAAAGTAATCTCTGAAGGAAGAAACAAAAAATTAATTCCAACACTACATATTTATGGTAAAGACGGCGAATTAATTCGTTCGTATAACTTACCAGTTGGTGCACACCTTATGGTAGAAGATGGAGAGAAAATTAAAGCAGGTAAAATCCTTGTGAAAATTCCTCGTCGTTCTTCTAAAGCTGGGGATATTACTGGAGGTTTACCAAGAATTACTGAGTTGTTAGAAGCTCGTAATCCTTCAAACCCAGCGGTAGTTTCAGAAATTGATGGTGTTGTATCTTTCGGGAAAATCAAAAGAGGTAACCGTGAAATCGTTATCGAATCTAAATTTGGTGAAGTTAAAAAGTATTTAGTTAAACTTTCTAACCAAATTCTAGTTCAAGAAAATGACTTCGTAAAAGCAGGTATGCCATTGTCTGACGGTGCAATTACACCAGAAGATATTCTTAGAATTCAAGGACCATCGGCTGTTCAACAGTATTTGGTAAATGAAATTCAAGAGGTTTACCGTCTTCAAGGGGTAAAAATCAATGATAAACACTTTGAAGTGGTTATTCGTCAAATGATGCGTAAAGTTAGAGTTGAAGATCCAGGAGATACATTATTCCTAGAAGAGCAACTTATTCATACAAGTGATTTTATCGAAGAAAACGATAAATTATACGGAATGAAAGTTGTTGAAGATGCAGGAGATTCTGATGTATTGAAACCAGGTCAAATCGTTTCACCACGTGAATTAAGAGATGAAAATTCTTTATTGAAACGTAACGATAAAAACCTAGTAGTGGCTCGTGATGTAATTACAGCCACAGCAACTCCAGTACTTCAAGGTATTACTAGAGCTTCGCTTCAAACGAAATCATTTATTTCGGCGGCATCGTTCCAGGAAACTACTAAAGTATTAAACGAAGCTGCTGTTGCAGGTAAAGTAGATACATTAGAAGGCTTGAAAGAAAATGTTATCGTTGGACATAGAATTCCTGCAGGAACAGGTATGAGAGATTACGACCATACTATTGTAGGTTCTAAAGAAGATTTCAACGAAATCATGTCTAAAAGAGAAGAATACATCTACTAATCTAATTATTAGTAGTAATTAAATAAAAGCCACTATTTTAAATTTTAAATTAGTGGCTTTTTTAAATTGAAAGAAAAAATAAAATCTAATATTTAAAATCTAATATCTAATATTAAATGAGCGATAATAATCAACAGCAACAAGGTCAAATTAACATTGAGCTTGACGAAAAAACAGCCGAAGGAATTTATTCCAATTTGGCTATCATCAACCATTCAGCTTCTGAATTTGTTGTAGATTTTGTTACCATTATGCCTGGCGTGCCAAAAGCAAAAGTAAAATCAAGAATTGTTTTGACACCACAACATGCAAAACGTTTTCTTAAAGCATTAAATGATAATATCCATCGTTTTGAAGCGGTAAACGGAGAAATAAAGGATACAGAGCAACCTCAAATTCCTTTAAACTTTGGTCCGGCAGGACAAGCTTAGAATTATAAAATTTTTATCAAAAGCCTCTCAGAAATGAGAGGTTTTTTGTTATACCTATCTATGATAACAGCAATTTTCAATAAATCTTTCCTATGTTTTCTCTGTCGTAAATTGTATATGACCTTTATGTTTTTAAACAGATTAAAACCCATTTTAGCTGTTCTGTCCGTGTGCCATTTTCCAACCTGAATTTCATAACCTTTACGCTGTAGCAAAAAGTACCCACAATCTTGTCATGCTGAGCAACGAGGCATCTCATAAATAGTATAACCAAAACAACCCATAACTAAAACATGTTTTAAACAAAGCAACGATAAAAGAATAATACCAATCTTAAATGTTAATTAAACATTATGATTTTACCCTTTTGTATTAAAACTCACGGTTTTAATTTGCAGAACTAAAAAATAAATGTACTTTTGTCAGGTTGTACTTTCGTCTGATTTTCAGTAATCTATTGAAAGTGTGATGTTTTCAAAAAACTATATTTTTTCTTGTGTCAAGCACTGTTGCTCGCACAAAACGGGTTCCAAAAATTAACTAACTATGAATAAAACTACTTATTGTTTGGGTAAAAATGCTATTGGGAAATTGCTTTTTACCGTGATGTTTATTTTTGCTTTTGCGGGAGTATCCAGCGGGCAGACGATTACGATTACACAGAGTTCTTCAGGTATTACAGCTGGAAATTATGATAGTGGAATGGAACGAACATGGACGCAAAATAGTGTTTCTTTTGGAGGAAAAGCATTATTTAAAGAGTCTAATCAAGCAAGGCTTCAACTTCAAGCTAGTAATGGAGTTATTTATAATACTACTGCGCTTCCGGGAAGAATTACAGGAATAACAATTAATCAATATGGTACGGCAAGAAATTATAATTTATCGGGAGGAACATCCCGTTTAGTAAATAATACATCAGGTAATTACACTGTTTCCGGTACTGCAGTAGGTTCTGCCGGGACGTCTTGGGGTTCAACAGCTTTTACGAGTACAAATTACACTTTTTTTGCAATTAAACTTGCTGTAAGTAATGCTTCATATATTACATCTGTAGTAATTACATACGAAACTACACCGTCATGTACAGCTCCTTTAACCCAAGCTACAAATTTTTCAGGTTCGGCAATAGGTCAAAATACAGCTACTATTGGTTGGTCAAGAGGAAATGGTAATGAGGTTTTGGTAGTCGCTAGAGCAGGTTCGGCTGTAAATACAGACCCGATAAGCGGAACTAACTATACGGCAAATGCCGCTTTTGGTTCGGTGGATACACAAATCGGGACAGGTAATTATGTTGTTTATAAAGGAGTTGGAACATCTGTTAATTTAACAAGTTTAACAGCAGGAACAACCTATCATTTTGCGGTTTATGAATATAATACAACCGGTATATGTTTTAATACTACTGAGCTTATAGGTTCTGTTACTACAAATCAACCGCCTAGTTTAACTATAACAGGTTCTCTTTCAGAAAATACTACTTTAAATGGAGGTCAGGTTACTTTGACTTTGGCAAATGAGACTTTTAGTGATAATTCACTGTTACAATCAAACTTTACATTAAATAATGCTCCTGCCGGAGTAACGATTTCAAATGTTCAATATAGCAGTCCTACTTCTGCTATTGTTACATTAGCTTATGACGGAACCGATTTTGATACAAGTGTTACTAATTTCAATATTGCCATCAATAGTGATGAATTGTCTGTTTCTACAAGTACTCTAAATTCAAACAGTTTAACCATTACTGCGGTTAATGAAACATTGACAGTAGGAAATATGTCGAGTGGTTTTGGTGACCAATGTGTTAATGTACTTTCAAACTACCGAACATTTACCATATCAAGTTCAACAGTTCTAAAAGCAGGAACTATTTCTTTGGCGACATTAAACGGTTTTACTTATAGTGAAACTGCGGATAATGAAGAATATACTACTACTCTAAGTTTTACTCACGCAGGAGGAACTTTGGCAAGTAAAACCATTTATGTAAAATTCAAGCCAACGGTAACAACTCCGGCATATAGCGGAAACATAAGTATAACAGCTACATCAACAACACCTGTACAAACACAGGCAACTGCAACACGTTCTGTTTCAGGTACAGGAACAAACGGCACAGTTTCAGTAGCCACCAAAACCGCTACGACGATTACTCATAACAGCGTATCTTTCGGTGGAACTTCTGTAAGTACCACTTGCGGAACGATTACTGCAAAAGGTGTCGTTTGGGGAACAACTGAAAGTCCAACTATTGCCTTAGAAACTAAAACAAATGAAGGCGCAGGAACAGCAAATTATGACAGCAACATTACAGGATTGTACCCAAATACACAATATTTTTACCGTGCGTATGCAACCAACAGTAATGGTGTTACGAGTTACGGAGAAAACAATAACTTTACAACAGCTCTTGCACCTTGCAACCCCGAAACATTTTCCGCAGGAACAGCACAAGCAAGTGCAACAACAATCGTTTCCGGTGGTTCAACAAATTTGTCTTTAACAGGTGCTTCTGCTGCTTCGGGACTTTCTTACCAATGGCAACGTTTAACAAACGGTGAATGGTCAGATATTAGTTTGGCAACAAATGCAACATATAGTGCAACCAATATCACAGCCAATACAAGCTACCGTTGTAAAGTCACTTGTGGAGAAATCACCAAAGAATCTGCATCGGTTGTTGTGAGTTTGACTTATTGTACACCTATGTTTTCTGGTACTTCTGATTTTATTGTCAACTTCGGGCTGGAAACTATTACCAATAATGGTAGCGGATTTAGTATTGGAGGTTATGGTAATTTTACACATTTGTTAACCAATTTAACAGAAAACACGAATTATAATGCGAGTTTAACTAGTTCTTCTGGTAGTGGAAATCACGGTGTTGCTATTTGGATTGATTTCAATGATAACAAAATTTTTGAGACAGGGGAAAGAGTTGGTACACTAAGCAATGTAGCACAAAATCAAACAGTTTCTGTACCGATTACAATTCCTACTGGTAATATAGGTGTACATAGAATGAGAGTGATTTATCAATGGAATGTCGCAGGAAACAGTATTACTCCTTGTGTATCTGCATCCTATGGCGAAGTTGAAGACTACACGGTAAACATTCAAGCACCACCACCGGCATTAACCGTTTCTCCAACTTCTTTATCAGGTTTCAACTACGTTGTAGGAAACGGAGCTTCTGCACCACAGAGTTTTGAGGTAAGTGGTACAAACTTAAATGGAGATGATGTAGAGCTTTTAGTAGATAGTGCATTTGAAATTTCAGAAAATGAAAATTCGGGCTATGCAGAAGATATTACCTTAACCGCTTATGACGGTTCAAGCAAAGACATTTGGGTACGTTTAAAAGCAGGTCAGTCGGTAAACAGTTATAACGGTAGTGTTTTGATTTCTGGTGGCGGAGATTCAGTAACTTACGAAGTTTCACTTTCTGGTAACGTGTATAATACGGTTGACCATTCTAAATTAGATTGGCCAATGTCCGGAACAATTCCCGAAGGAGAAGTTTTTGATGTTTTTATTAAAGCATACGAACCCGGAGTTACTGATACAGAAGGAAATCAAAACCAAATTTCTGCTTGGGTAGGTTACAGCAATGTGAGCGATACTGATAATCCAAATGGTGAAAATTGGACTTGGATACCTGCTGGTTTTAATTCCAGAACAGATGGCAATAGTAACTATCAGTATGCAGCAAATATGAATATCAATCCTCTTCCTGTTGGTACTTATTATTATGCGGCACGTTTCCAAATGGGAGAAAATGCACCTTATACTTACGGCGGAATACAATCTGGCAACAACGGAGGAAACTGGAATGGCAGCACTTATAAAAACGGTACGCTTACTATAACCTCAAACCTTGTAGATTGGTGTAATGTACAGCATCCACTATCAGGAACAATAACCCAATGTGATGATTATAATGTATATGCACGAGTTTATGAAGATGGACTAACAACCGTAGAACCAAATACTGAAAATGGAAATGCTTCAAAGATACAAGCTTGGATAGGTTACAGCACAACAGATAATAACCCAAGTAATGAAGGTTGGACTTGGATTGCTGCAACATATAATGCAAAACACGGTAATAATTATGAATATACAGCAAATCTAAACGGAGAAAATCTTCCTGCGGGAACATACTACTACGCATCACGTTTCCAAAAAACAGGAAGCACAGAATACCGTTATGGTGGTACAAATAATAATTTTTGGACAACAAGCGGTACATTAACCATAAACGCATTAACTACACCAACAGCAACCGTTGCAACAAACGTTACAGATGAATCTTTTACAGCCAACTGGAACGCCGTTACTGGTGCAACGAGTTATGAGTTGGATGTTTGGAGTGTTGGAGGAACAGAAGCTCCTGAATTAGTAAAAAACGGTGACTTTGAAACAGGAGATAGAACTGATTGGGAAGGAGCCGGAAATGAATATTACGTTATAAATACTGACACACCTTATTCAGGAAATAATTATGTAAAAAGAACAGTTCCCGAAGGTAGTGGGGCTACTTATAGACTTGAACAAACCGCATCTGTGGAAATAGGTAAAACATATAAATTCTCTTTTTGGTATAAAGATTATTTAGCAGCTAATACCAATGGTTTAAAAAATTATACCATACAAGGAACAAGTGGTTCAATCTATATAGATTCTGGAAATCCAAAACTTCCTGCTGCAAGTGAGTGGACTAAATATGAAAAAGAATTTACAGCAACCCAAAGTTCTATTAAGATAAGTATTCGTTCTTATGAACCAGTATCAATCGATGGTATTAGTCTAAAATCAACAGATAGTAGCATTGAAAATGTTTCAGTTACAGGCAATTTCCCATCATTTATTATGCCAGCAGAAAATCCACAACCGGAAACGTATTCTCACGCCATTACCGGTTTAAATGATAACACAACCTATCACTACGTGGTTCGTGCTATAAACGGAGCTTGCGAAACAGTTAGTTCTAACGAGATAACGGTAAGAACCTCAGTAATCTGGAACGGTACAGCATGGTCAAACACTGCTGGTCCTGATGAAACTATTGATGCCATTATAGAAGGCGAATACATCACAAATGAAGACGGCGAGTTTGCCGCAAAATCATTAATTGTTAGAAATAATACAATAACCCAAACCAATGGTTCATTAACCGTTAGCAACGAAGATGTCGTTACTGTTATTGGTGCTTTACACAACCAAACAGGAAGCGCAACCGCAGTAACCATAGAAAGCGGTGCGGTTTTACTGCAAAACGGTACAACTAATACCAACACAGGTAACATCACGGTAAAAAGAAATAGCTCAGCAATAAAACGTTTAGATTATACCTTATGGTCATCGCCGGTTGCAGGACAAGAAATTTATGCGTTTTCACCAACAACGTTAAAAAATCGTTTTTATACCTATAATACTGCAACTGATGCATATAGTGCTGTTCCGTTTACATTAACTAATTTGCAATATCCAGCACCAATGACATCTGCCAATACTAATGATGGTATCAATGGAACTGATACGAGCAATATTCAATTTGCTACCGCAAAAGGATATTTAATTCGTGTACCTTGGGATCATCCTACAGCTCCAGCGGTTTTTGCGGGTCAATTTACAGGTGTTCCAAATAGTGGTGATATTACTGTAGAAATGTCGTTAGCTGGAGCAGGTTATAATGCTGTTGGAAATCCATATCCGTCAAAAATCAATATAGCAGCTTTCTTGAATGCTAATGATGATAATACCACAAAAACACTTTATTTCTGGCGAAAAACCAATAATGCAAGTGAAACTACTTATGCAACAATTAACGAATTTAGTTATGCGGGAAATCAAGCACCAGGTGGAAATGTAGGAGGTAACAGCGAATATTTTGATGGTGTAGATTTTGATGAATGGGCGATAAACGTTGGGCAAGGTTTTTTTGTACAGGCATCACCCGAAGCAATTGAGGAAGATAGCGACGACAGCAAAAAACTATATTTCACTAATGCCATGAGAAGAAGTCAAATCAACCATGACCAGTTTTTCAGAACTTCTTCAACCAATGAAACACAAGGATTACTTTGGTTAAACCTATTAAGTGCTTCAAATCCGATAAGTCAAATATCGGTAGGTTATTCCACCGCAGCAACGCTGGAAGTTGACCGAGGAATTGATGGAAAAAATATCAATACAGACATGTATTTAGCGAGTTTGATTGACGGTGAAGGTTATGCCATTCAGGGAAGACCGTCGTTTGAAGATACAGATGAAGTACCGTTAAGTTATAAAGTAGCTACAGCCGGAAATCATAGTATTGCCATAGACCATGTTTCCGGAATTTTTGCCGATGGACAGGAAATTTATCTAAAAGACAATCTTTTGGGAACAATACATAATTTAACCAATGGCGGAGCGTATAATTTTACAACCAATGCAGGAACATTTTCTGAGCGTTTTGAAGTAGTTTATGCAAATTCAGCACTAGGAGTTGATAAGCCAACTTTCAATGAAAATCAAGTTGTGGTTTATAAAAACGAAAATAGTCAGTTTGTGGTTAATACAGGAAATGTTGAAATGAGTTCTATAAAAGTTTTTGATCTTAGAGGAAGATTGTTAACTACTCAAGATGATATCAATGCTTCTCAAACTAATTTACAAGTTGATGTGGCGACACAAGTGTTGTTGCTTCAAATCACTTCGGTTGATGGTATGACCGTTACCAAGAAAATAATCAAATAAATATATAACATAATTCATAAAAAGCGAAATTCTAAGAGTTTCGCTTTTTTTTTAAATTTTATGCCGTTTAATAACATAGAAAATCGTTTAAATTAATAAATTCCGTATAAACTTACATAGAATAGTTTTTATGTATACAATTTTGCTTATTTTTGTAAAAAAATATTCAAGTTGAGAATTTATGAAATCAAAAATTAGTTTTTTACTATTGTTTATTTCTACTTTATCGTTAGCACAAGTAGGAATTGGAACAACATCGCCAAATGCTCAGTTGGACATACAAGCAAGTAACCCAGCTTTGCCAACAAATACTGATGGAATTCTTATTCCAAAGATAGTAACATTTCCGATATCAGATCCTGGTTTAAATCAACAAGGAATGCTGGTTTATTTAACTACGGCAACAGTATATAAAACCATTAACAAACCGTCAGGTTTTTATTATTGGGATAATGGTACTGCAAATTGGATACAAATTCAAACCGGAAGTAGCAATTTAGATTGGAATGTTACTGGTAATGCAGCAACAAATCCGAATACTAATTTTATAGGTACTACAGATAACACTGATATAGTATTTAAAAGGAATAATGTAAGAGCAGGATTTATTGGAAATCCGGATACGACTAGTGGTAATAGGAATACTTCTTTTGGAGCGAATGCTTTAAACCCTGCGGGAACAGGAACAAGAAACACAGCTATTGGAACAAATGTTTTGCCTGTCAATACTATTGGGCAACTTAATGTTGCTATTGGAGACCAAACAATGGTTAGAAATACCACAGGACAAGCTAATATAGCAATAGGAGTGGGTGCATTAAATGAAAATGTTTCAGGGAATGGTAATGTAGCTATTGGGCGAAACGCTTTGGTGAAAACAAATGATGATTTTAATACTGGTGTAGGTCTTGCAGCATTACGACGCAATATTTCGGGAAAATATAATGTTGCTTTAGGAGCTAATGCTGGTTTTGAGGTACTAGGTGGTAATAACGTATTCATTGGTGCCAATGCTGGTTACAATGAGACAGGTAGTAATAAGTTGTATGTTCACGGATCAGATTTGACTACGCTTTCTAACACTGGTCCAGATGCGGCATTAATTTATGGAGAATTTGACAATAAAATTTTAAGGGTAAATGGTGGCTTACAAATCAGTAATACTACTGCAGAAAGATACTCATTACCAACAAATAGAGGAACAGTTGGACAAGTTCTTCAAACAGATGGAGTAGGTGCAACTAACTGGGTGAATAGCACTACTTATGCTGCAGGTGATGGATTAGCGCTATCGGGAAATACGTTTTCTTTACCAACTATGTCAATAGCTAAAGCAAAATTATCAGCAAATCAATCATTTTTAGCAGATACTAATTGGCAAAAAATTCTTTTCAATGCTGTAGATTTTGATAGTAACAGCGAATTTGATACCACGAATAGTCTTTATAGAGCTGACAAAGCGGGTTATTATAGAATTAAAGCTGCCTATTGCATACAAAATGATCAAAATGATAATAGCCGTTATGGTATTTCAATCAATATTAATGGGAATTTTTATCAGGAAACAACTTATGACCATCATGAACACGGACTGGTTGCTCGTGCAGTTGATTGTTTGGTTTATTTAGCAGAAAACGATTATGTTGAAGTTTTTATTCGAACGGCTCAATCAGTAGCGATTGATAGTTATGGAGGTAAAACTACTTTTGAAGTACAACAATTAAGATAAAATCTAGTATGTAACAATTTTCAAAATTAAAAATGCCCAAAAAAACTATATTTTTTTTTGGGCATTTTTAATAGGGTATGATTTTTTAATTATTGTCAGATAATTTTTTTAATTGATTTCTTTTATACAATACAAAAAGAATTCCTGCTATTGCTAACCAAATAAGTTTTGAGTTTATTGGAGCTGGTTGAGTGTCATCTTCACATTCAACACAGGGATTGATGTCAGTTTCATCATCTTGAGCAAAAACTATAAAATCGGATAAAAGAAAAAACAACAGTAAATATATTCTAAAAATGTTTTTCATAAAAATTGCGTTTCAGGTTGTAAATATAGCAATCATTTTCCAACTGAAAAATCTTTATCATTTAAATTATTCAAATTCCGAAGTAAAATACAATTTTACATTTGGAAATTTCGATTGTGTCATTTGAATAGTAAAATCCGAATCAGCTAAGAAAACCAATTGACCATATTTATCGTGTGCCAAAAACTTTTGTTTAATTCTTTTGAATTCTTTAAATTCTTCACTTTTGGCATCGTTTGGTTTTACCCAACAGGCTTTGTGAACTGGAAAGTTTTCATAACTACATTTTGCGCCATATTCATGTTCTAATCGGTATTGAATAACTTCATATTGTAGTGCGCCAACAGTTCCAATTACTTTTCTACCGTTCATTTCTAGTGTAAATAACTGTGCAACACCTTCGTCCATTAATTGGTCAATTCCTTTGTCTAATTGCTTTGCTTTTAACGGATCGGCATTGTTGATGTATCTAAAATGTTCTGGAGAGAAACTCGGAATTCCTTTAAAACTCATTATTTCACCTTCGGTAAGCGTATCACCAATTTTGAAATTTCCAGTGTCGTGAAGTCCAACAATATCACCAGGATAAGAAATATCAACAATCTCTTTTTTCTCAGCAAAAAACGCATTCGGACTAGAGAATTTTAGGTTTTTGTTCAAACGAACGTGCGTATAAGGTTTGTTTCTCTCAAATGTTCCCGAAACAATTTTGACAAATGCCAATCTATCGCGGTGTTTTGGATCCATGTTAGCATGAATTTTAAATACAAAACCGCTCATTTTCTCTTCTTCTGGTTTTACCAATCGTGTTTCTGATTCTTTTGGTCGTGGCGAAGGAGCAATTTCAATAAAACAATCCAATAATTCTCTAACACCAAAATTATTCAACGCCGAACCAAAAAACACAGGTTGCAACGTTCCGTCAAGGTATTTTTCTCTGTCAAAAGGTGGATAAACTTCATCAATAAGTTCTAATTCTTCGCGAAGTTTTGTAGCTGGTTTTTCGCCAATTATTTTTTCTAATTCAGGACTAGCAATGTCTGAAAACGCAATGGTATCTTCAATGTTTTTTCGGCTATCGCCACTAAAAAGATTGATGTTTTTCTCCCAAATATTGTAAATTCCTTGAAAATCATAACCCATTCCAATTGGGAAACTCAACGGAGTAACGCTCAATCCAAGTTTTTGTTCTACTTCGTCCATCAAATCGAAAGCATCTTTTCCTTCACGGTCTAATTTGTTGATGAAAACAATCATAGGAATGTTTCGCATTCTACAAACTTCAACTAATTTTTCGGTTTGTTCCTCAACACCTTTTGCCACGTCAATCACTACAATTACGCTATCAACAGCGGTTAAAGTTCTAAACGTATCTTCCGCAAAATCTTTGTGACCTGGCGTATCCAGAATGTTGATTTTTTTGTCCTTATAATTAAATGCTAAAACCGAAGTCGCCACCGAAATTCCTCTTTGACGCTCAATTTCCATAAAATCGGAAGTAGCACCTTTTTTTATTTTATTGTTTTTTACCGCACCCGCTTCTTGAATTGCACCACCAAAAAGTAGCAATTTTTCAGTTAAAGTTGTCTTTCCGGCATCGGGATGCGAAATAATTCCAAAGGTTCTTCTGCGCTGTATTTCTTTTAAAAAACTCATGATTTTTTTTCAAATTGGTTGCAAAAATACTACTTATTTTTTCAGTAATTAAAATTATAGACACGATAAGATTTTATAAAGCAAAAAATGTGTTAATAAATTTTTGTTAATAGTAAGTCACTTTCTTGTATAATGTGATTGAATTGTTACTTTTGTTGATTGTTACTTTGAAAAAATAAACAACATTTTAGAATTAAACTTTTTAGATAAAAGAAATTAAGAATGAAATTAAAACAACTGCTTTTCGGATTTTTATTTTTTTCGGCTTTCACTGCTAATGCACAAAAAAATACAAATGAAGTATTGTTCACTATTGATGACAAACCTTATTATACTGACGAATTTTCGAGGGTTTACAAAAAGAATTTAGATTTGGTAAAAGATGAGTCTCAAAAAGACTTAAACCAATATTTGGAACTTTTTGTAGGTTACAAATTAAAAGTAAATCGAGCTTATAAATTAGGTTTGCAAAACAATTCGACCTATCAAAACGAATTGAAATCCTATCGTTCTCAGCTAGCAAAAAACTATTTTAACGATACAAAAATCACTCAGGAATTAATAGAAGAAGGTTATAATCGTTTACAAAAGGAAGTAAAAGCTGCACATATTTTAATTTTGGTTGACGAAAATGCTTCACCAGAAGATACGCTAAAAGCGTATAAAAAAATTCAGGATATTAAACATCGAATTGATAAAGGCGAAAGCTTTGAAGAATTGGCTTTTCAACTTTCTGAAGATCCATCGGCAAAAGAAAACAAAGGTGATTTAGGTTATTTTTCTGCTTTTAGAATGGTTTATCCATTTGAAAATGCAGCTTTCACAACTCCAAGAGGTCAAGTTTCAAAAATTATCAGAACTCGTTTTGGATATCATATTTTAAAAGTAAACGACATTCGTCCAAATAGAGGAGAAGTTACCGTTGCTCATATCATGACTTTAAATCCAAAGCCAGAAGATGCTGATCAAGATAAGGCAAAAAATACCATCAATGATATTTATAAAAAAATTAATCAAGGCGAAAAATTTGAAGATTTAGCAAAGCAATTTTCTGAAGACAAGTCATCATCGGGAAAAGGAGGTGTTTTAAACAAGTTTTCTTCAGGACAATTGAGTTCGGAAGAATTTGAAAACGTAGCTTTTTCATTGAAAAATTCAGGCGATATTTCGCAGCCATTTCAGTCTAAATTTGGTTGGCATATTGTTAAATTAATCGAAAGACATCCGGTTAGAACTTTGGAAGAAATGAAGTCAGAGCTTGAAACTAAAGTTGGTCGCGACGATCGTTCAAAAAAAATTACAGCTTCGCTGAACGAAAAACTTAGAAAAAAATATAAGTTTAAAAAAGAAACCAAAGAATTTGCTACTGTTGCTAAATTAGTAACCAATGATTTTTATGAAGGTAAATGGGTGTATCCAACCAATGCGGATACTTTTACAGCACCAGTTTTAAAAATTGAAAATACGTCGGTTTCTGGAAAAACCTTTTTAGATTTTGTAGAAAAACAACAAAAATCTGGAATTGCAGTGAAACCAATCAATAAAGCGGTTGATGTTCTTTTTGAGCGATTTGTTGACGAGCAATTAAAAAAATATTACGACGATAATCTTGAAAATGAGTTTCCAGAATTTTCATTTGTAATGGAAGAATATCGTGATGGGTTATTACTTTTTGATTTAATGGAAAAAGAAATTTGGGAACGTTCAAAGAATGATACTATCGGATTGCAAAAGTTTTATGATGAAACAAAAGCAAAGCATGTTTGGAAAAAACGTGTTGAAGCCACTATTTATTCATCGACTAAACAAGATATTATCAAAAAAGTGCAAGGTTTAATTAAAAAGAAAGCTTCTGCACAAGAAATAAAAGATAAGCTCAACACCAAAGAAGTTGTTAATGTAATGAGTAATTCGGGAACATTTGAAGAAGGAAATCCAGTTTTGCCTAAAGGATTAAAATTAGAAACAGGTGTTTCGGATATTGTTAAAGATGGCGAATATTATTTCATCACAGTTGTCGATAAAGTTTTACCCGAAGGAGTTAAAACTTTAGAAGAATGCAAAGGAAAGTTAACCAATGAATATCAACAATATTTGGAACAAAATTGGGTTGATACTTTGAAAAAAGAATTCAAAGTTAAGGTTAATAATGATGTTTTTGAAAAAGTAAAAAAAGAATTAAAGTAATACATGATTCGATTTCTGCTAGCCATATTGTTGCTGAGTTTGAGTTCTTGTCAGTTATTCAATCAAGAACAAAAGCCGGAATCAGTAGCTAGAGTTGGAAAAAGTTATTTGTATAAATCAGACCTTTTGAACCTTGTTCCAGCAGGAACATCAAAACAAGACAGTATTTTGATGGTCCAAAGTTACATCGATCGATGGGCAACCCAAAAATTACTCTTCGAAGCAGCCGAACGTAATTTGAGCGAAAACAAACAAAAGGAATACAACGCTTTAATTAAGCAGTATAAAATTGATTTATATACCAAAGCTTATTTGGAAGAAATGGTAAAACAAACGGTTGATACCATCGTTTCTGAAGAAGAATTGAAGAAATATTATAAAGAAAATAAAGCCAATTTTAAAGCAAATGGAACGTTGGTTCGAATGCGATACATCACCATCGATAAAGACAATCCAAAGCTTGCAACGATTAGAGATAAATTTTTTAACTTCAACAAAAAAGATAAAAAGTTTTGGGAAACTAATAGTTTACAGTTTAAAAAGTTTGCATTTAATGATAGCGTTTGGGTTGCAATGGAACAAGTTTACAGTAAATTGCCCGTTGTAAATCCAGATAATAGAGATGAAATAATCAGAGCTGGAAAGCAATTACAGATTTTGGACAATCAAGATTTGTATTTAATAAAAGTGACTGATGTTATTGATGAAAAACAAGCTTCGCCATTTGGTTATATAAAACCAACGTTGAAAGAAGTGATTGTCAATCAAAGAAAATTAGAATTGATTAAAAAAATTGAAAAAGAAATTACCGATGATGCCATTAAAAACAAGGATTATGAAATTTATAAATAACCGATTAACTTTAGTAGTAGCTGCCGTTTTTTGTTGCGTGTTTTTTACTAATGCACAAGAAATTATAAAAGACAGCGTGAAACCAAAAAAAGTTTCTACTACTCCAAAAAGATTAAAAGTTGACGGAATTGTTGCTGTTGTTGGTGATTATACCATATTAGATTCTGATATTGACAAAATGTTTCTTGAGATTTCCCAAAATGCTTCTGTAAAAGATATTACACGTTGCCAAATGTTAGGCAAACTCATGGAAGATAAGCTTTTTGCTCACCATGCAGTTCAAGATAGTATTATTGTAAAAGACGAAGAAATAAAAGAAAAATTGAACGATCAGTTGGCTTATATTTTGGAACAATTAAAAACAATGGACAAAGCACTTGAGTATTTCAAAAAAAATACTGAGGATGAGTTAAGAACAGAATTATTTGAAATTATCAAAGTGAACAAACTTACTGCTGAAATGCAACGTAAAATTGTTGACGAAGTTGAAATTACTCCCGAAGAAACTAGAACTTTTTTTAAGTCTATTCCAAAAGATGAGTTACCCGTTTTTGGAGCCGAAATGGAAGTTGCCCAAATTGTAATTGCGCCAAAAATTACCGATGATGAAAAAAAGCGAATAATCAATCGATTAAAAGAAATTAAAGCAGAAGTTCTAGCAGGTGCAAGTTTTAAAACTCGTGCCGTAATTTATTCAGACGATAGAGGTTCAGCTTCGAGCGGAGGTTTTTACAAAATAAATAGAAAAACTCAATTCGTTAAAGAGTTTAAAGATGTAGCTTTTTCGCTTGACGAAGGAGAAATTTCGGAACCATTTGAAACCGAATTTGGTTACCATATTATTATGGTAGAAAAAATTAAAGGTCAAGAAGTAGAATTACGTCATATTTTAATGATGCCAAAAGTTTCTGATCAAGCTTTAAAAGAGGCCAAAGAAAAAATTACGTTAATAAAAAAACGTATTGAAAATGGCGAAATTACTTTTGCAGAAGCAGCCAGAACAATGTCTGACGAAAAAGAAACTAGAGCAAACGGTGGAACTTTAATCAATCCGCAAACTCAAGATACAAAATTTGAGTTGACCAAAATGGATCCAAGCTTGTATAGCGAAGTTTCTAATTTAAAAAGTGGCGCGGTAACATCGCCAATACTTGATGATGATCCAAGATCAGGAAAAAAATATAAAATCATCACAGTTACTAATAGAATTGAAGAACATACAGCCGATTATGCTAAAGATTATACCAAGATTAAAGCCTTAGCCTTAAAAGAAAAACAGTTCAAAGCCATTGGAAAATGGAGTGATGAAAAAATCAAAGAAACCTATATTAAGATTAATGGCGAATACAAAGATTGTGTGTTTACTAACAATTGGTTGAAAAAATAGAATGTTGCACTGAGCTTATCAAAGTGTATAAATTCCAATATTTTAAATTCCAAATTGTCACACTGAGCGCAGTCGAAGTGTCTAAAATCGGAATATCAAATATCTAATATTTAAAATCTAGTATCGACAATGTCAGACGTAGCAGCAATAGAACGATTAGTTCAAAAAAGAATAGAGCTAAAAAAAGAAATTAGCAAAGTGATTATTGGTCAAGAAGAAGTGGTTGATCAAATTTTGTTGAGCATTTTTTCTGGTGGACATGCTTTGTTGGTTGGAGTTCCAGGTTTGGCAAAAACCTTGATGGTAAATACTATTTCTCAAGCCTTAGGATTAGATTTTAAACGCATTCAGTTCACACCCGATTTGATGCCTTCGGATATTCTTGGAAGTGAAATTTTAGATGAAAATCGTCAATTCAAATTTATAAAAGGACCAATTTTTTCTAATATTATTTTGGCAGATGAGATCAACAGAACGCCACCAAAAACGCAAGCTGCTTTACTGGAAGCGATGCAAGAACGCGCTGTAACAATTGCCGGACAACATTATAAATTGTCGTTACCTTATTTTGTATTGGCAACCCAAAATCCAATTGAGCAAGAAGGAACTTATCCGTTGCCAGAAGCACAGCTCGACCGTTTTATGTTTGCTATTAAATTAGATTATCCTACTTATGACGAAGAAGTTCAGGTTGTAAAAAGCACCACTTCTGATGAAAAAGTAACTGTAAATCCATTGTTTTCTGCTCAAGAAATTATCGATTTCCAACAATTAATTCGTCGAATTCCTGTAACTGATAATGTAATTGAGTATGCTGTAAGTTTGGTTAGTAAAACACGTCCAAATAATCCGCTTTCAAATGATTTTGTGAAAAATTATTTGGATTGGGGTGCAGGACCAAGAGCTTCGCAAAACTTGATTTTGGCTGCCAAAGCTAATGCGGCTTTCAATGGTAAATTTTCTCCCGATATTGAAGATGTAAAAGCGGTTGCTACTGGAATTCTTCGTCACAGAATTATTAAAAACTACAAAGCAGATGCCGAAGGAATTACAGAAGAAGTAATCGTTAGCAAGCTTTTGTAAAAAAAAAGGTAAACCTCAAAATACTAAATTTTATATTTTTCCGTTTTCTGTTGTAATAAAACAGAGAAATGAAAAAAGCTTTATCTATTTTACCTGAACTACTTTTATTAGGCTTGAGTACGTATTGGTTTTTGGAAAATTGGTTTGGCATTCAATATTTTAACTCGTTTGCTTTTGCTGTAATGATGGTTTTGATTTTTCAAATTATTTTTCAAAATAAATATATTGCTTTTACTTTAGCTAGCTTGATTTCTCTTTTTTCAATTTACATGGTTTTCGCAGTGATTTCGGAGTTTCATGATTTTCCTTCCGTTACTTCCGAAGCGTTGCAATTACTCTCGGTTGGACTATTGTTTTGCTTTTTGATGTTTGCTTCCTCGTTTTTATTAGTTTATAAATTTTTGCCAAAGCTTTTTTAGTTGCAAGAAATTGCAATTGCTATATTTTTTTATTATTTTAGTGTCAAGCTAAGAAATGATGAAAAATGAAAAGCAAAGAGTTTTTGGTCTCGATTTGATGCGAGCTTCTGCAATTACAATGGTTGTTTTGGGTCATTGTCTTTGGATTTTTCCAAATGGAAACGCTACTATTCATCAACTTTTATTGCTTTCTGGCTTTCTTGGTGTTGAGGTTTTCTTTGTTCTAAGTGGTTTTTTGATAGGAAATATTTTGTATCAACTGTACCAAAAAGACGATTTTAGTATCAAAGATATTGCTGTTTTTTTAAAAAGACGTTGGTTTAGAACTTTGCCTAATTATTATCTCGTATTATTGATTAACCTCGCTATTTTTACCTATTTTGGGTATCAAGTAAAAGCAAGTTGGCAGTATTTTTTCTTTCTTCAAAATTTTTCTTCACCATTATTGATGTTTTTTCCCGAGTCTTGGAGTTTGTCTGTTGAAGAATTTGCCTATTTTGTTTTGCCTTTTTTTCTTCTGCTAGTTGCTTTCGGTTTTAAAAGCGTAGCAAAGAGAAAATTATACATATCTTCTGTTTTAGTATTGGTTTTGTTGTTTATTTATACCAAAGTAAATTATTCAGTCAATACGATTGAAAGAGATATGAACTATTGGAATAAAACTCTAAAAGCAGTTGTGATTTATCGTGTTGATAGCATTCTTATTGGTGTAATTGCAAGCTGGATAAGTCTAAATTATGCCCGAAATTGGCTGGTTTATAGATGGTGTTTTTTTACGTTAGGAACTATTATTTGTCTGTTTTTATTTCATTGTTTGGGCTATTTTAATCTTTTAATAGAGGAAAATCCTTTTTTTTGGAATGTACTTTATTTGCCATTGCTTTCCATTGGTATAGCTTGTTTTTTACCTTTTTTATCAAATTGGAAAGAAGAAAAATCGTTTTTTAATCGGCCAATAACTTTTATCAGTAAAATTTCTTATTCGATATATTTGTTGCACTATAGTGTGATTTTATATATAATGAAGTATGTTTTTGTAGAGAAAGAAGATACAACATCTCAATTGTTTCTTTTTACTGCATTTTATTTGTTTACAACCATTCTTTTTAGCTCAATTTTATACCGATTTTATGAAAAACCAATTATGGATTTTAGGGATAAAAATTAAATTTTGATAATTTATATTCTTTAAAATTAGATTTTAATAAAAAACGATACTATAAATTGTTCTTTTCGCAATAAGTGTTGTTTTTATAACTTATTCAGTTAAAAAGTTTTATATAGTATAACGTTTTCGTAAATTTGCACTGCAAACATTATAACCTAAATATTTATGGCTTTTGATATCGAAATGATTAAAAAAGTGTACGCAACTATGGCTGAACGTGTTGATAAAGCACGCGATATAGTTGGTCGTCCACTTACACTTTCTGAAAAGATTTTATATTCACATTTATGGGAAGGAAATCCTTCTCAATCGTTCGTTAGAGGTAAAGACTATGTAGATTTTGCTCCAGATAGAGTTGCTTGTCAAGATGCAACAGCTCAAATGGCATTATTACAGTTCATGCACGCTGGGAAAAAGACAGTTGCTGTTCCAACAACAGTTCATTGTGATCACTTAATTCAAGCAAAAGTTGGTGCAGAGAAAGATTTAGCAGTAGCTAATTCTCAGTCAAAAGAAGTTTTTGATTTCCTTTCTTCTGTTTCAAACAAATATGGAATTGGTTTTTGGAAACCAGGTTCGGGAATTATTCACCAAATTGTTTTAGAAAATTACGCTTTTCCAGGTGGAATGATGATTGGTACCGATTCGCACACAGTAAATGCTGGTGGTTTGGGTATGTTGGCTATTGGAGTTGGTGGTGCTGATGCTGTTGACGTGATGTCGGGAATGTCTTGGGAATTGAAGTTTCCAAAATTAATCGGAGTTAAATTAACTGGAAAATTAAACGGTTGGACATCTCCAAAAGATGTTATTCTAAAAGTTGCTGACATTCTTACGGTAAAAGGTGGAACAGGTGCCATTGTTGAATATTTTGGCGAAGGTGCTCTCAATATGTCGTGTACTGGAAAAGGAACCATTTGTAATATGGGTGCCGAAATTGGAGCAACGACTTCAACTTTTGGATACGATGATTCAATGAGAAGATATTTAGCAGCAACTGGTCGTCAAGATGTAGTTGATGCTGCCGATAAAGTTGCCGATTATCTAACAGGTGATACTGAAGTTTATGCAAATCCTGAGCAATACTTCGACCAATTAATCGAAATCAATTTATCAGAATTAGAACCACATATTAACGGACCATTTACGCCAGATAGAGGAACGCCAGTTTCTAAAATGAAAGCTGAAGCTGCCGCAAATGATTGGCCATTAAAAGTAGAATGGGGTTTAATCGGTTCTTGTACAAACTCTTCTTATGAAGATATGTCGCGTGCGGTTTCTATTGTAAATCAAGCGGTTGCAAATAATATTACGCCAAAAGCAGAATTCGGAATTAATCCAGGTTCAGAGCAAATTCGTTATACCATTGAGCGTGACGGAATTATAGAAGCTTTTGAAAAAATGGGAACTAAAGTATTTACTAATGCTTGTGGACCATGTATTGGTCAATGGGATAGAGAAGGCGCAGACAAGCAAGAAAAAAACACAATCGTTCACTCGTTCAACAGAAATTTCTCAAAACGTGCTGACGGAAATCCAAATACACATGCCTTTGTAACATCGCCAGAAATGGTAGCGGCATTGGCAATTTCTGGACGTTTGGATTTTAACCCAATTACCGATACGTTGTTGAATGACAATGGTGAAGAAGTTAAATTATTACCTCCAAATGGTGATGAATTGCCAAAAAGAGGTTTTGATGTAGAAGACGCAGGTTTTCAAGCACCAGCAGAAGATGGAAGCAATGTTGAAGTAGTAGTTTCTCCAACTTCGGAAAGACTTCAGCTTTTAGCACCATTTGATGCTTGGGATGGAAAAAATATTACCGGAGCAAAATTATTAATCAAAGCTTTTGGAAAATGTACAACAGACCATATTTCTATGGCTGGACCATGGTTACGTTTCCGTGGACATTTGGATAATATTTCGAATAATATGTTGATTGGTGCAGAAAATGCTTTCAATGGAAAAGCAAATTCGGTTAAAAATCAATTAACAGGTTCTTATGATGCTGTTCCAGCAGTTCAAAGAGCTTATAAAGCTGCTGGAGTTCCAAGTATTGTTGTAGGTGATCAAAACTATGGTGAAGGTTCATCTCGTGAACATGCTGCAATGGAACCAAGATTTTTAGGTGTGAAAGCAGTTTTAGTAAAATCATTTGCTCGTATCCACGAAACCAATTTGAAAAAACAAGGAATGTTGGCGCTTACTTTTGCTAACGAAGCAGATTACGATAAAATTCAGGAAGATGATACTATCAATTTCTTAGATTTAACTGAATTTGCACCAGGAAAACCATTAACGTTAGAATTCGTTCATGCGGATGGTTCAAAAGATATTATTTTAGCAAATCATACCTACAACGCAAGTCAAATTGGCTGGTTTGTAGCTGGTTCAGCTTTAAATCTTATCGCAGCAGGAAAAGCATAATTTTCTAAAGAATTATAAAAATTAAACCCTTTCAAAGTTCATTCTTTTGAAAGGGTTTTTTATTTTAGCTGAATGAAAAATATTATCATTACCGGAACATCAAGAGGAATTGGTTACGAATTAGCGTTGCAGTTTGCCAATGCTGGACATCAAGTTCTGGCTATTTCCAGAAAAATACCTCAAGCTTTAATCGAAAACGAAAACATAACTTGTTTGTCGGTTGATTTGTCTAATGAAAATGACTTGACTTCGGTCGAAAATTTCTTGACAAACTCATGGAAAAAAGTGGATGTAATTATCCATAATGCCGGAAGTTTAGTCAACAAACCTTTTGCTCAATTATCGCAAGCTGATTTTGAAAATGTATATAAAGTCAATGTTTTTGGAGTGGCAAATTTGACTAGAATTGCGTTGCCGTTTTTACAAAAAGGAAGTCATGTCGTTTCCATTAGTTCGATGGGCGGAATTCAAGGCAGTATGAAATTTCCAGGATTAGCAGCTTATAGTTCGAGTAAAGGTGCCGTAATTACACTTTCAGAATTATTAGCAGAAGAATATAAAGAACAAGGAATTGCGTTTAATGTTTTGGCACTTGGTGCTGTGAATACTGAAATGTTGCAAGAAGCATTTCCGGGATATGAAGCGCCAATTTCTCCGAAAGAAATGTCAGATTATATTTTTAACTTTGCTTTGACAGGACATAAATTTTACAACGGAAAAGTTTTACAAGTTTCATCAACAACGCCTTAATTGTTAAAAATATTTTTGTAATTTGTAGCTTCATATAAATCATTTAATTATGACTCAAGTAAACGCCATACAATTATTTGAAGAAAAAAAAGTAAGAACCATTTGGGACGATGAGCAAGAAAAATGGTTTGTTTCTATTATTGATGTAATTGAGGTTTTAACAGAAACGGATCGTTCAAGGAAATATTGGAGTGATTTAAAATCTAAACTTAAAAAAGAAGGAAGTCAAGTGTCCGAAAAAATCGGACAGTTGAAAATGCAAGCTCCAGATGGAAAAATGCGATTAACAGATGTTGCTGATACTGAACAGCTTTTTAGACTAATTCAATCAATTCCATCACCAAAAGCAGAACCGTTTAAACTTTGGTTAGCTCAAATTGCTTCAGAAAGATTAGACGAAATTCAAGATCCTGAACTTACAATTGATAGAGCTTTAGAACAATATTTACAGTTAGGTTATTCAGAAAATTGGATAAATCATCGATTGAAAAGTATTGAAATTCGTAAAGAGCTTACAGATGAATGGAAAAGTAGAGGCTTAAAAGAAGGACAACAGTTTGCTACTTTAACCGATATAATTTCAAAATCTTGGTCGGGAAAAACGACTAAAGAATATAAAATCTTGAAAGGATTGAAAAAAGAAAATCTTCGAGATAATATGACAAATACAGAATTGATTTTAAATATGTTAGCCGAAGCTTCGACTAAAGATATTTCTCAAGCTGTAAATCCAGAAACATTTGAAGAAAACAAAAAAGTGGCTAAACAAGGCGGAAATGTAGCCAAAGTTGCCATGAAAGAATTGGAAGCCAAAACAGGGAAAAAAGTAGTTTCTTCACTCAATGCCAAATCGTTATTGAACTCAAATAAGAAGATCGATAAATAAATGAGCGAAGTTTTAGCAAAATATTTACCGGAACACGCTGTTCTTCCTTGTTTTGAGTTAATCAAAAATAACTCCGTTCATTTAAAAATCGTGAACGAACGACAAACGCGTCATGGTGATTATCGTAGAAACCTAAACGGAAAACACGAAATTACCGTAAATGGAAGTTTAAATAAATACCGATTTTTGATCACCTTGGTTCACGAAATTGCCCATTTGGTAGCCTTTGAAAAATACGGTCGAATGATAAAACCTCATGGCGATGAATGGAAAAATACATTCCAGCGGTTGATGATACCTTTTATCCGACCAGAAATTTTTCCACATTCGGTTTTGCCTTTGGTAGCCAATCACTTTAGAAACCCAACAGCAAGTAGTGATACCGATGCGCGATTGGCATTTGCTTTGAAACAATTTGACGAACGAAAACCCGATGTTCATTATATTCATGAAGTACCAAGCGGAAGTTTATTCAGAATAAAAAATGGCAGAGTTTTTCAAAAAATTGCGCTTCGAGTAAAACGCTATGAATGTCTTGAAGTAAAAACAGGCAGAACTTTTTTGTTTAATGCCAATGCTGAGGTAGAAATAATTCCAGGGTAAGATGATGAAAAATTTGAAATTATATTTTTCACTTCTTTTACTATCAATTGCATTTTTGATTGGAGGTTTTTTGTCAACTGATGAAATTTTGGATATCAATGTTCATGATACGTATTATGTTGTTGCTTACAATCATCTCTATTATTTGATTTCTATAGTCGCATTTTTATTTTTTTTAGTTTATTGGATTTTTGATAAAATTTAATTTGATTTAATAAAACCATTTATTATTGTTCATGTTTCGGGAACTTTATTGAGTGTTTTAGGTTTATGTTTTCCTTATTATTTGATTTTTGAAACATCCGAATTTCCTTTTTTTGACAATAGCGATAAGATAAATTTGTGTTTAACAATAAGTGCAATTCTTTTCTATGTATTTCAATTAGTGTTTTTATTAAACATATTGATTACATTGATTAAGGCATTGGTTAATTTTTTGAAAAACATATAGATTAATTTTACTTCTATTATTTTATCAAATCCTTATAGAATTAGATATATTTGTAACTATAGCAAAAAATAAGAGATTGATTTTTTCTCACAATCACTATGAATAAAAATTATTACGCAATATTGATGGCTGGTGGCGTTGGTTCGCGATTTTGGCCAGTTTCTACAACAGAATTTCCAAAACAATTTCACGATATGTTGGGTTCGGGGGAAACCTTAATCCAAAAAACATTCAGTCGTTTGGCAAAATTAATTCCAGCTGAGAATATTTTGATTTTAACCAATGAAAAATACAACGATTTGGTTTTAGAACAATTGCCAATGGTAACGCAAAGACAAGTTTTGCTCGAACCAGCAATGCGAAATACAGCACCATGTATTTTATATGCTTCGCTAAAAATTAAAAAGCAAAATCCTGATGCCTTGATGGTTGTAGCGCCAAGCGATCATTGGATTGAAGATGAAACGGCTTTTGCATCAAATTTGCAACAGTGTTTTGATTTTTGTAAAAAAGAAAATGCGTTGATGACATTAGGTATTCATCCTACTTTCCCAAATACTGGTTTTGGCTACATTGAATTTGATAAAACAGATGATAATCCGATAAAAAAGGTTAGTCAATTTCGAGAAAAACCTGATTATGAAACTGCGAAATCATTTCTTGAGCAAGGAAATTTTCTTTGGAACGGCGGAATTTTTATTTGGAGCGCAAAATCAATAGCAGAAGCATTTGAGAAATTTCAACCGCAAATGAATGCTTTGTTCCAAAAAGGATTTGAAAGTTATAATACCGAAAACGAAAAGCAATTTATCAATGAAAATTATGCTTTGGCAGAAAACATTTCGATTGATTATGCCGTGATGGAAAAAGCAAATAATGTATATGTTTTGCCTGCAACTTTCGATTGGAATGACCTTGGAACTTGGGGACAATTACATGAAAAATTGACCAAAGACGAAAACAATAATGGTGTAATCAATGCTAAAGTCGTGATAGAAAATGCGTCTAACAATATCATTCGTTCAGATGCTGATAAACTTATCGTTGTAGATGGTTTGCACGATTATATCATAGTGGATAAAGAAGGTATTCTTTTGATTTATCCAAAAAGTAAAGAGCAAGATATTAAAAGAATTACAGCCTTAGCAAACGATTTGTAAAATAGATTAATGGGAAAAATTAAGCTTACAGCATTGATATTGTTCTTTACACAGTTTGTGTTTAGTCAATTGTCAAATTTTAATTTGTCGGTTGTGGCACAAAACGGAACGTGTACGACTAATGGAACAATTACAATTACAGTATCTAATACAACACCTGGAGCAACCATTTTATATTCTATTTATAAATTACCCAATCTTACAACACCAGTTTCGGTTCAATCAACAGGAAGTTTAAGCGGATTAGGAACTGGAACCTATCGAGTTATTGCAACACAATCATTAGGTAACGACTCAGGCACGCAACAACAAGATGTAACGATTACCAATCAATTAGTTCCGTTAACATACACGGTTTCTGGCGAAGATGAAGTTTGTGGCTTTGATGGAACAATCACTGTTAATGTCACCACTGGAACGGCAGTTCAATATGAAATTTTTTCTGGACCAGTTATTAAACCATTGCAACCTTCCAATGTTTTTACAGGTTTAACGGCTGGAGTTTATCAAGTTAGAGCTTTTGATGCGTGTAATCAAGGTGTGACAAGAACGTTTACCATGTTTGACAAAAACACTGATTTGAATGTGTCGATAATTGCACCAACTATGGCTTCATGTAATTCTGTTAGAATTGGGTTTAATTTCTCCAAAGTTTTTGAAGATGGTGTAATTAAATTTCCTATTCAGGTTGTAACTACTGTTGTTCCTCCAACTGGTGCTCCAATTGTTACGAATGAAACGGTTACTTCAGGAAATAATTTTACAACTATAATTCCATATTTTACAAATCAACCTTATTCTTATTCTTTTTCGATAACAGATGGATGTGGTACAACTTATGTTTTAAATGGAACGGTTCAAAATCTTTCGCCAAGCATTAATTATCAACTTAGTAATCAAGATTGTGAGCATAAGAAAGTTCGATTTGTTGGTGTTTCCGCTTTAATTTTAACATCAGCGCCAAGTAGTTTTACTTCTACTTTGCCAATAAATTATACGTCACAAATTGAAAATTACGAAATAATTATTGAAAACCTTACCGAAGGTACTTATGTTTTTAGTGCAACCAATCTTTGTGGAACACAACAAATAATTACGATTATTGTCAATATTGATGATCCAATTGATCCTTATTATATATTATTTGATAGAAATTGTCAGCGAAGTTCTGCTTTTATTTTTGGAATTCAACAAATTACGATGCTTTCTTGTCCGCCAGCTTATGGAGTTTCAATGCCTCAAAATTATACTAGTTTAATCAATACTGCCAATTATGCAGCTTTTTTAAATTTGTCTTTAGGTACATATACTTTTACTGTAACCGATTTATGTGGTGAAGTTCAACCCATGACAATTGAAGTTACGCCAATATCAAATCCGCCAACAGTTTCAGTGCTCGAAGGTTGTCAAGATAATATTGGAACATTGCGAGTTTCAGGACAAATGACTTCAATTAGGTTAATGACTGCGCCAAGTGCTTTTCCTGTTACATTACCATTTAATTATACTAACAGTTTGATCTCAAATGGTTCAATGTTGGTTTTGGATATGTTGCCACCAGGAAATTATACTTTTGAAGTTATAGATAATTGTCAAACAACACATCAAATAACCGCAACAATTTTGGGTTATACTGATGATACAGAAATTGATGTTCAAGCTAATTGTGGTTCGTTTAATATTGGTTTAGAACACACCAGCACTAATCTTACAGGAGAAGTTAAGTTTTGGTTGCAAAAATTTAATCCTAACACAAATTCGTGGGAACATCCGTTTACAGGAGTTTCATATATCGAAGGAAGTTTGCCAAATACTTCCAATTCTATTCAACTTGAAAATGATGAAGTTACCTATAATTTAGCAACTTTAGGCGATTTTAGAATTGTGAAATCTTATAAAGCCTATGCTGAAAATAGTACTCAAACTGTTGATTGCATTCGAGTTTTGGATACATTTGAATTCAAAGGTGTTCCAAGAATTATCGATATTTACTCGGTTTCATGCGGAACTAATTTTGAAGTGGTAGTTGAAGCCGAAGGTTTAAATCCACTTATTTATAGAATTGTTTCAAAAAACAACCAACCCTTTATAGTTGAAAACGGAAATTCTAGTTTTTTCACAGGTTTAGAACCCGCAATTTATGTTTTTGAAGTGGAAGATGGATGTTTTAATACGGTAAATGCCGAATTTGAAATGCTGAATCCAAGTCCGTTAGAAATTACAAGTAATTCGGTTTTTTGTAATGGAGAGGAAGTGGTTTTAGTCGTGCCAACATTTGAATTTATTGAATACCAATGGTGGAAAGGTAACAATACAACAATCATTTTAAGTACGGCAAATTCGCTCGTAATTCCAAATTTTAATCCAGTAACTCACAATGGCGTTTACTATGTTAGAATTTCGTATCCAGATAATCCAAATTCGTGTTTGAACCAAGTTTTGTCTTATACCATAAATGCTGATACAACTTTGCCCAACGCTGGTCAAGGCGGAAATTTCAGTTATTGCGGTACTCAAAATACAGTTGATTTAAACACGCTACTTCAAGGAACTTTTGACACAAATGGTGTTTGGACAGAAACTTCTAGCAGCGGAACATTATCGGCAAATCTTTGGAATTCAACCAATGTTGCTTTTGGTACTTACAGTTTTATTTATCGCGTTGATGGCAATTGTAATTTGTTTGACGAAGCGATAATCAATATCACTTTAAAGGAAATTCCAGATGTTCCAACAGCAAGTTCCGATGCTATTATTTGTGAAACAAAAGAGCTGAATTTATATGCAACAAGTATTTCAAACGGAACGTATAATTGGGTTGGACCAAATGGTTTTTCATCATCAGAACAAAATCCTGTAATTGAAAATATATCGAGTGCGAACAATGGAATTTATATTGTAAATGTGGTTTTAAACGATTGTCCATCCGAAGCATCATCGATAGAAATTTTCGTTAACGAATTACCAGAATTTGAATTATTTCAAAATTGCATCAACAGCGAATATGTTTTGAGCTATGAAATCCAAAATAACGATGCAGCTGTAGAAACTGATTATGATTTTTCGTGGTTTGGACCAAATAATTTTTCGAGTATTGAAAGTCAAGTAACGATTACTCGAAGCGAAACCGGAATTTACGGTTTAACTATTACCGATTTAAATGGTTGTTCGGCTACCAAAGAAATTGATGTAATTAGAACCATTTGTGAAATTCCAAATGTCATTACGCCAAACAATGATGGTTCCAATGATAGTTTTGATTTAACAGGTTTTGGAGTTAAAAAAATCGAAATCTACAATCGTTGGGGAAGATTGGTTTATGACAAAGAAAACTACAATAACGAATGGTATGGACAAAATAATAACGGCGAATCATTACCCGATTCTACCTATTATTATTTAATTCAGATGGAAAATGAAGCGTCAACCAAAGTGGGTTGGATTTATGTAACTAAAGGGTAATTTCTTTCTAAAAAGTTATTCTTCTTTATTCTGTGCTTTTCTAATTTTTTTGAAAAGATTTGACGAATAGACAAAGTCAACAATTGCTTCGTTATCAGTTTTAAAAATGTCTTTTTTGCTACCTTCCCAAGCTAGAATTCCTTGTTTTAGGAAAACAATCTTCTCACCAATTTCCATCACTGAATTCATATCATGAGTGTTGATAACAGTCGTAATATTGTATTCTTGAGTAATTTCTTGAATTAAATTGTCAATAACAATAGCGGTTTTTGGATCCAATCCCGAGTTAGGTTCGTCACAAAAAAGATACTTTGGATTGTTTACAATTGCTCTGGCAATCGCAACACGTTTTTGCATTCCACCCGAAATTTCAGAAGGTTTTTTATGATGCGCATCGATTAAATTCACTCTTTCAATTACAAAATCTACGCGTTCTTTGATTTCGGCAGGTGTTTTTTCGGTAAACATTTTCAATGGAAAACCAACATTTTCTTCCACAGTCATACTGTCAAACAAAGCACTTCCTTGAAAAACCATTCCAATTTCGGTACGTAAGGCGCGTCGTTCATCATCGGTTAAATCAGAATAAATTCTGCCGTCAAAAGAAATCGTTCCGCTATCTGGCGTGTGAATTCCAAGTAAACTTTTAAGCAAAACGGTTTTACCTGAACCACTTTGACCAATAATTAAATTGGTTTTTCCGGTTTCAAATGTTGTTGTGATTCCTTTCAATACTTTAGAATCACCAAATGATTTTTCTACGTTTTTTACTTCTATCATTTTGCCAAAAGTAATTGAGTTAAAATATAATTTGCCAAAATAATCACTACCGAAGTCCATACGAAAGCAACCGTACTGGCTTTTCCTACTTCCAATGCGCCACCTTTCATGTAATAACCGTGAAACGATGGAATAGTTGCCAAAATCATTGCAAAAACAATAGTTTTGATAAACGCATATGTAATATGAAATGGAATAAACTCAGATTGGAGTCCTTGAATGAATTCTACACTAGAGGTAAATCCGCCATAAACTCCTGCCATCCAACCGCCAAGAATTCCTAAAAACATGGCAATTCCAATTACGAAAGGATAAAGTAAAAGCGCAATTATTTTTGGGAAAACCAAATAGTTCAACGAGTTTACACCCATAACTTCCAAGGCATCAATTTGTTCAGTAACACGCATCGTTCCAATACTTGATGTGATGAACGAACCCATTTTTCCTGCCATAATCACCGAAATAAACGTTGGAGCAAATTCCAAAATCACCGATTGTCGTGTGGCAAAACCAATTAGATATTTTGGAATTAACGGATTGGTTAAGTTCAGCGCCGTTTGGATGGAAACAACGCCACCAACGAAGAATGAAATGAAAGCCACAATACCAAGTGAATCGATAATTAAATCGTCTATTTCTTTTAAAATCAATCCCTTCATTACCGACCATTTGGTAGGTTTATTGAAGACTTCTTTCAGCATCAAGAAATATTTTCCAATCTGCGATAAATAGCGAATGAGCATCATTTTTAGTAGTGTTCAGTATTCTGATTTATAGTAAGCAGTAAAAATACTATAATTTTATTTGATAGGTTAATTTTAAGTTTAAAATAACTTCTCTTTTATCTTTTTCCAGCGGTAGTTTCGAATGAATTTGGCTTGTTCATTGGTTACTAAAAGTTCTTTTTTTGCTGCTTTTGCTTTCCAAAAACCTTTGATATAATCCATAAAAAGTAACGGTTTACCTTTGCGCATAGCTAATTTTAGTGAAGCAATTGCAGTGATGAAAAATCCATAACCTAAACTGTAGAAAGCTTCGCCTTGCTTGTATCGAGCCGCTTTGTTATAACTTGCGCCAGTTGGTTTCAAGTGTTTTACATGCAAACTTTCATCGGTAACCACTTTCCAATTGTAGAATTTGCAAAGCAATTCGTCAACTGTATCCCAACCCATAGCTGGTTTTAAACCTCCAATTTCTTTGAAAGCTTTTTTTCTGTATGCTTTCAATGCACCACGAATGTGGTCTTTGTCGGTTAGATTTTCTAAAATCCAATCGCCGTTTTTTTCGATATAACAAAAACCACCAACCATTCCAATTCGTTCATCCGATTGAAAATGTTGGATTATGGTTTCGAAATAATTAGAAGGAAAAATCAAATCGGCATCAATCTTTACCATAATGTCATAATTGTCATCCAAGGTTTCTAAACCTTTTTGAAACGCCTGAATGACTTTGCTTCCAGGTAAATGAATTGCATCCGAAGATTTGTTAACTACAGAAATAAAAGAATATTTTTCAACAAATGAATTTACAATTTCCTCCGTTTTATCGGTTGAACCATCATTAACCACTACAATTTTTGAAGGTAAAACGGTTTGTTCCACTATTGACTGTAACGTCAGTGCAATAAACTTTTCTTCGTTGTAGGTTGGAATCACGATGTAGTAGTTCATATGCTAAACACTATTCACTAATTACTTTTTACTTTCTCAGCATAAACCAAATAATACCTTGGTGTAAACCAACGTAACAATGGACGAAAACCAAATTTCTTAACTGGATGTGTAAACTTTACGCTATCGATGATTTTGAAACCTGTTTTTTCTAATAACCAATCCAATTGCCAATCTTCAAATTCGTGGTAATGTCTGTCCCATTTGTCGGTTTTACTTCGATATGCTGGAGAAAACCATAAGCGTAACGGAATAGAAATCAAAATTTTGTCTGCTTTTACATTTTCTAAAACCGTATATGGATTTAATAAATGTTCAAAAATTTCAAAACCAGTAAATACTTCATAGGATGCGTTTTGCAATGCCGTTTGGTCATTGTCTAAATCTTCGCCTGTGGTATTAATCACTTTATAACCATTGTCTTCCATAATTTTGGAAAACGGATTAGGAACGCCTAAATCAAAAATGGTTTCCGAAGTTTTGATATGTTTTTTTAGAAAATCTAACGTAATATTGAACCGTTTGCTTGGATATGTTTTCTCGTACATTGAGTTTGCCAATTTAAAGTCGCAAAGTTACAAAGTTTTCGGAGTTTTAAGTCTAGCTTTTGGTGGTGTTTTAATTTTGAATTAATTAGAATACCATTTTTGTTTCATCCATAAGCTTGCTTTTACTAAAAGAATTAACACAGGTACTTCTACCAATGGTCCAATAACTCCAACAAACGCTTGGGGTGAATGAATTCCAAAAACGGATATTGCAACAGCTATAGCGAGTTCAAAATTGTTTCCTGTGGCAGTAAAAGCAATTGCTGCGTTTTTGTCGTAGGGTACTTTTAAAGTTTTATTGATGTAAAAACTTGTAAAAAACATTACTATAAAATAGATTATCAACGGAATGGCAATTTGAATTACATCCATAGGTAATGCAATAATTTTATCACCTTTTAGGCTAAACATTAATACTATTGTAAATAACAAAGCATAAAGTGTGATAGGCGAAATCATCGGTATAAATTTTCTATTATACCATTCTATTCCTTTTGATTTTATTAGAAAATAGCGACTAAAATATCCTGCTGCAAAAGGAATGCCTAGATAGATTAAAACACTTTCAGTTACTGCTTTCATAGAAACGGTAACGTTAAAATTAGCTAATCCTAGTTTGTTGGGCAATACATTGATGAACAACCAAACTAAAAAACTATAACTAACAATTTGGAAAATACTGTTCAATGCTACTAGTAGTGCCGCATATTCGCGATTGCCTTTGGCTAAGTCATTCCATACAATAACCATTGCAATGCATCGGGCTAAACCAATAAGTATCAAACCAGACATGTATTCTGGTTGATTTCTTAAAAAGAGTATGGCTAGTCCAAACATTAAAAATGTGCCAATTACCCAATTTAAAAATAATGATATCCCAATTGTTTTTTTGTCTTTTAAGGCTTTTGGTAATAGTGAATAATCTACTTTGGCTAATGGTGGATACATCATTAGAATAAGACCAATAGCCAACGGGATATTGGTAGTTCCTGCTGTCAATGTGTTGGTACTGTTTGATATATTAGGAAAAAAATACCCTAATCCTATGCCTACAACCATGGCTAGAAAAATCCAAAGTGTTAAAAAGCGATCTAAAAATTTTAATTTTGGTTGCATAGTGTTAGGATTTAATCATTGAAAAAACATAATTCATTTCCATTGCAATTTGATTACTTCTCTCAAGATAAACTTTGGTTTGTTCTGGTGTTTGGTCAGAAACTTTTGGGTCTTCAAATGTAATAGGTATTCTTTTTTCTGCACCAGCAATAAAAGGGCAACCTCCATCGGCTTGAGAGCAAGTCATAATGGCTGCAAATGATTTTGAGGGATTAAATAGATGATCATATTTTTTTGAAAAACCTATTATTGGCATGGTTGTATCACTATATTTTATTGCATAAATAGGATTGTTTCCATCGGCTATTTTAAAAATTGTAAAACCTTGTTCGGTTAAAGTTTCGGCTACTTTTGGAAAAAGAGCTGTTTCTTCTGTACCGCCAGAGTAGCAATATACATTAGCAATAGAATAATAACTAGCTGCAACTTGTGCCCAAATTTGAGACAGATGACTTCTGCGAGAATTATGAGTGCAAATAAAGTTTAAATTCACTTCTTGCTTTAAATCCACTTTTTGTTGAATAAAATCAATCAACGGTTGCAAGGTTAGTTTTCTTTCTTGAGCAATGGAAGTAAAATCAGTATTACTTTCAACGGTTTTTAACAATTCTGGAAACATATTTTTTTGTTTGAGTATTAGCAACAACCAGAGTTTGGAGTACAACTTTGTTTATTGGTTAGTTCAGATAAATTTTTCTTTTGTTTTTCTATAGGTATACCACAGGCATCTTCGGCTAAGCAAGCAGTTGTTTTATTTTTTAAAACAAAATAATTTTCAATAAAATCCAAGTCATATTTTCCAATGGTTTGGCTTTGATATTCTACTTCTACCTCTGCATCTTCAATACCAAGTTTTTCTTCAGAAAGTTGAATAATGTTTAAAAGTTTTGTTGGTTTTAAACGATGGTCATAGTCGTTTGCATTCCATAGTTGAAAATTAACTACTTTTTCTGTTCTTATTACGCCGCCACAGTCAATAAAATGTTTTGTAATCATTCCAACCTCTGTAACATGAAAATGTTCTGGGACAAAAGTTCCGTTTTCTAGTTGAAAGGTTACGTTATTTAAAGTGGACAAAATTTCTTTTACTTTTGATAGTTTCATAGTGATAATGTGTTAATGTAATATTACGATAGAGTTGCTCAAAAAAAGGTTTTAGCAACAGTTGTTTTTCTTTTTTTCGTTTAATTGATTTGCTATAGAAGAAAAATAGCGTTCTAATTTTTCAATTCCGTTTTCATCTATACAGTAGCAAATTGAAGTTCCTTCAACGGTTCCTTTTATTAGATTTGTTTTTTTAAGTTCTTTCAAGTGTTGCGAAATAGTAGGCTGGGCTAGTGGTAACTCGTCCACTATGTCACTACAAATGCAACTATCTATTTTCATCAAATATTCAAGAATGGCTATCCTAGCAGGATGACCAAGTGCTTTGATGATAGTAGCTATTTCGTTTTGATGTTTAGTAAACATCTCGCTTTTTGTTGTTCCCATTTTTTGATAGAAAAATTATATTGCAATATTACGATTAAAATAGATGTGTCAACTATTTTTCTTTGTTATTTTAAAGTTAAGTTTTAAAATAAATAAAAAAAGGGTTTTAAAAACAATTGTTTTTAAAACCCTTAATTACTATTAAACTTAACTAAACTTAAAAATTAAATCTCGTGGTAATGTCTATCCCATTTGTCGGTTTTGCTTCTATATGCAGGAGAAAACCATAAGCGTAACGGAATAGAAATCAAAACTTTGTCACATTTTACATTTTCTAAAACTGTGTATGGATTTAATAAATGTTCAAAGATTTCAAAACCGGTAAATACTTCATAGGATGCGTTTTGCAATGCCGTTTGGTCATTGTCTAAATCTTCTCCTTTGGTGTTAATGACTTTATAACCATTGTCTTCCATGATTTTGGAAAATGGATTTGGAACGCCTAAATCAAAAATGGTTTCCGAAGTTTTGATATGTTTTTTTAGAAAATCTAAAGTAATATTGAAGCGTTTGCTTGGATATGTTTTCTCGTACATTTTAAAAATTGTTTAAAGTTTCAAGTTGAAACAGTTGGTAAAAATAACAATTTAACTTGGAACCTGAAACCTGAAACCTGAAACTCGAAACCCGAAACTCCCAATTTTTCTACATCCTATAAACAATCGCATTGATATTCATTCCTGCGCCAACCGAAGCAAAAATAATAACATCGCCTTTGTTTAATGCTTGGTTTTCGATTTGTCCTTTTACTAACGAGTCGTAAAGAGTAGGAACGGTGGCAACACTCGAATTTCCGAGTTTGTGAATACTCATCGGCATAATGCCTTCGGGAGGTGTTTGTTTGTATTGCTTGTAAAAACGTTGAATAATGGCTTCGTCCATTTTTTCATTGGCTTGGTGAATTAATACTTTTTTCACTTCGCTAATGTCGATACCGCTTTTTTCAAGACACGAAGCCATGGCTTTTGGAACTTGACTTAATGCAAATTCATAAATTTTTCTGCCGTGCATTTTTATATAGCGAACATCGGGATCGTGGTCTTTGTTGAACGAATTTCCAAAATATAAATAATAAGCCTCGTCATAAGTAAACGTAGCCGTTTCGTGGGCTAGGATTCCGCCTTCGTCTTCGGTGGCTTCTATAATAGTTGCGCCGGCACCATCACTGTATATCATTGAATCTCTATCGTGTAAATCAACCACTCTCGAAAGAGTTTCCGCACCAATAACCAAACATTTTTTTGCCATTCCAGCTTTGATAAAGGCTTGCGCTTGAATGACACCTTCAACCCAACCCGGACAACCAAAAAGCATGTCATACGCCACACATTTTGGGTTTTTAATACGCAAGTCAAACTTCACTCGCGTAGCTAAACTTGGTAAAATATCGGTTTGAATAGCACCTTTTTTTACGTTGCCAAAATTGTGAGCAAAGATGATGTAATCCAGCGTTTCTGGGTCAATTCCTGCATCGGCAATTGCTTTTTTGGCAGCAATCGAGGCTATGTCTGAGGTGTTTAAATCATCGGTTACATAACGGCGTTCTTGAATTCCAGTAATTTCAAGAAACTTTTCGGCAACAACATCATTCGGATGCGGAAATGGTGTTCCGTCATCATTTAAGAAAACGTGTTTTGCAAAATCTATATTTGATACTACTTCTGTTGGGATATAACTACCCGAACCTGTTATTTTTATATTCATTTTTTTAGATATTTCATTACGAAATTATTAATAAAAATGTTTTGATTTTATCAAATCCTTAGGTAAGGGTGAATTATTACGAAAACCTTAACAAAATGGTGTTTAAATTATGGAAGTCGTAATTATTTAGGGTTTTGTTGCGCTATTTTAATCTGCAAGATGGTAGCAATGCTCAACGCTTGGGTTTTGATTTGCTCTGCTTTTTCGCCTTTAAAGTTTTCATCTACCGAAGCATAAAAATGATGCAACCAAATGGTGAACAACTCTGGTGTGAGTTTCGATTTTACATTTACATCCAGGTGAAGCTGGGTTAAATTATTAGTATAACCGCCAGTACCAAGAATAGCCTGCGACCAAAACTTGACCAACACCTGCAAATGTTCCTCTAAGTGAAGATGAATAGGGATTACCTCCGTAAAAATGTAACTAATACGCTCATCAGCAAACAGTTTTTTATAAAACTCATCTACCAGTTTATATAAATCGTCTTGGGTTTGAATATCGTTCATAGCTACTAAATAAAACACAAAGGTACTCTAATTAGTAACCCATTAAAATGATTAATATCATTCTTTTGGGAAATGACTTTGTTTGTGGGTACGGATTTTAAATTTGCGCGGACGGGTGTTATTTTGTCAATGCTGATATAGCAATAACTACAAAGAGCAAAACGTTAAACACTATGTCTAAGCCTGATATTTTTCGCTTTATTGTATCGTGGCTCCAAGACATTTGTCTGTATGTGTTTAATAGGCAATTCCCTGTCAGTTTTTTTATAATTGTATTGAATATTTTATATACAACAAGAAAAAACAAAAGTGTCTTTAGTGAAGAAGTTGTCGTTTCAGAAATGTAATTGTTAAAGAAGTTATTCGGGTCAAAGTTTTGACTTCTATAAATTTTAAAATTCTCATTGTCCTTAGTTAAGAGATAAAAGCAAAATTGTGTCAGTCCAATTACTAACCAAATAAAGAAAATACGATTGTCGTCTAAATCAACCAATGTTTCAAATGCTAAAAGCCAAATTGACACGCCAAATGAATAAAAGAAAATAAACAAATTCAATTTACCTTGGTCAATAAGTCCTATGTTGTATGAAACGATAAAGAACAGTCCAACGAAAATTGTTAATCCGAGTAATATTTTTTGTCTTAGTGGTAGTAATATTTTGTCGTCCGTCATAAAATTTCTGCTAACCCGCATATAAGCGAATGTTCCGTTTATAAATATTTTCAAATACTTATTATCCTTTATAAGTATTCATCCATGTAAATATATAAAAAAGTAACCACTATGTTGCTTTATGTATCCCTTTATAAACCATTAACTGATATTCTAATCCCTTTATATGTTCCTCTTTTTCTTGCAGTTGGGCTTTTAGGGCTTTTTCGGTTTTGGTTTCATAGGGTATGCCCAGTTGTTCGCCTAGTTCCATCAAAAAATTGTGTTTCACCGCTAGGCTAATTCGCCACAAGATGTTAAACTGAAAACTAGGTTGTTTAAAATATTGGTTGAGCTTATAAATAAAAAAATCCCAAAAACCTATTTGGTGTTTGGGATTTCTATATTGGGATTTTATAATTACATATACGCTTCGATTGGTGCACAGCTACAAACTAAATTTCTATCGCCATAGGCTTCGTCAACACGACGAACACTTGGCCAAAATTTGTTTTCAGCAATGTAGTCCAGCGGGAAAGCCGCTTGTTCTCTAGTGTATGGAAAACTCCAAGTATCGGTAGTTAGCATGGCTAAAGTATGTGGAGCGTTTCTCAAAATATTATTTTCGTCTTCTTTGGTCGAAGCTTCAATTTCTTTTCTAATAGAAATCATAGCATCACAAAAACGGTCTAATTCGGCTAGGTCTTCGCTTTCGGTAGGTTCTACCATCAGTGTTCCTGCTACTGGGAACGAAACCGTTGGCGCATGGAAACCATAGTCCATCAATCGTTTTGCAATATCAGTTACTTTGATTCCTTTTTCTTCAAAAGCTCTACAATCTAATATCATTTCGTGTGCCGCTCGTCCCATTTCTCCCGAATATAAAATAGGGTAGTGGTTTTCTAAGCGCGCTTTCATATAGTTAGCATTCAAGATGGCAAATTGCGTAGATTTTTTCAAACCTTCTGCACCAAGCATTGTGATGTATCCATAGGAAATCAAACAGACCAAAGCAGAACCATAAGGCGCAGCCGAAATAGCGGTAATGGCTTGGTCACCACCTACTTTTATCACCGGATTAGTTGGTAAAAACGGTACTAATTTTTCGTTTACACAAATAGGTCCAACGCCTGGTCCACCGCCACCATGAGGAATAGCAAAGGTTTTATGTAAATTTAAGTGACAAACATCAGCTCCAATAGTAGCAGGATTAGTCAAACCAACTTGGGCATTCATATTGGCACCATCCATATAAACTAAACCACCGTTGTCGTGGATGATTTGGGTAATTTCGCAAATAGCGCTTTCAAAAACACCGTGTGTTGATGGATAAGTAACCATTAGGCACGATAGGTTGTCTGCATGCTCAATGGCTTTTGCTCTTAAATCTTCTACGTCAATATTACCGTTTTCCATGGTTTTGGTTACAATAATTTGCATTCCTGCCATTGCCGCCGAAGCTGGATTAGTTCCGTGAGCCGAAGCTGGAATTAAACATACATTTCTGTGGTTATCGCCACGAGAAAGATGATATGCACGAATGGTCATCAAACCGGCATATTCTCCTTGTGCACCCGAATTTGGCTGTAAAGTAGTACCTGCAAAACCAGTTACCACATTCAATTGATGCTCTAATTTTTTAAGCATAATTTGATAACCTTCGGCTTGCTCGATTGGTGCAAATGGGTGAATGCTGTTCCAGTTTGCCATAGAAAGAGGCAACATTTCGGCAGCAGCATTTAATTTCATGGTACAAGAACCTAATGATATCATCGAATGGTTTAACGATAAATCTTTGCGTTCTAATTTTTTAATATAACGCATCAACTGGCTTTCAGAATGATGGTTGTTGAAAACCTCATGTTGCAAGAACGATGAAGTTCTTTCTAATGATTTTGGTAAATTATTTGCAGTAGTTAATTCGGTTACCGTAAAACTGTCTTTTCCTGTTGCTTCTGCAAAAATGGCAATGATTTGATTAATATCTGAAATAGAAGTCGTTTCGTTTACTGAAATCGAAATCGTATCGGCATCAACATAGTAGAAATTTACTTCTTGTTTTTCGGCAATAGCTTTAACCTTGTTAGCATCAGCTTTTACTAAAATGGTGTCAAAAAACGCAGCATTTGTTTGATAAACGCCCAATTTGTTTAATGCATCTGCCAACGTTGAAGCGGTGTTATGAACTTTGTCGGCAATATATTGTAAACCTTTTGGACCGTGATATACAGCATACATTCCTGCCATAACGGCTAATAAAACCTGAGCCGTACAAATATTAGAAGTTGCTTTTTCGCGTTTGATATGTTGTTCACGAGTTTGCAGTGCCATTCTCAAAGCACGGTTTCCGTTAGTGTCAATCGTTACGCCAATAATTCTTCCTGGCATAGAGCGTTTGTATTCTTCTTTGGTGGCAAAAAACGCAGCGTGTGGTCCGCCATAACCCATCGGAATTCCGAAACGTTGTGTAGTTCCAACTACTACATCGGCACCCATTTCGCCTGGAGGCGTTAGTTTTACTAATGATAAAATATCGGCAGCTACAGCAACTTTAATTTCGGCCGTTTTTGCTTTTGCAATAAAACCAGCATAGTCGTTTACTTGACCATATTTTCCAGGATATTGAAGAATAGCTCCAAAATAGTCGTTTGAGAAATCAAAAGTTTCATGGTTGCCTACTACTAATTCAACACCAATTGGCGTAGAACGCGTTTGCAATACCGATAAGGTTTGAGGTAAAATTTCTTCAGAGACGAAGAATTTACAAACGTTGTTTTTCTTTTGCTCACGAGAACGTACGTCAAACAATAACGCCATAGCTTCGGCAGCAGCGGTTGCTTCGTCAAGAAGAGAAGCGTTAGCAATTTCCATTCCCGAAAGTTCAATAACGGTTGTTTGGAAATTTAAAATAGCTTCTAAACGACCTTGCGCAATTTCGGCTTGATAAGGTGTATAAGCCGTGTACCAACCTGGATTTTCAAAAATATTTCTTTGAATTACTGCTGGAATTACCGTTGGATGATATCCTAAACCAATATAAGATTTGAAAACTTTATTCTTTTTTCCCAATTCCTGGATGTGATTTAAGTATTCATATTCAGAAAGAGGTGCGTCTAAATTTAATGGATTTTTTAAAAGAATATTATCAGGAACGGTTTCATAAATTAGTTGTTCTAAGCTGTCCACTCCAATGGTTTTAAACATGTGTTGTAGGTCATTCTCACTTGGACCTATGTGGCGTAATGCAAAAGCGTCTGTTCTCATTAAAATGTGTTCTAAATTGGGTTTAGTTATGTTTGTTTTTTTGTGGAAACAAAAGTAATTATTATAGATTGAATATTGTGCTAAACAAAGTCTAATTTTTTATTAACCAAAGAGTTTGTTTATCAACAAAAAAATAAATTTTTTACAACTTTTGAACGATAAAATTTGCATAATAAGGTTATTTGTCGAAATAAAAAGCGATACAACGATTTTAAGCCTTTTTATCAAATGGTTATGAAAAAGTTATATAATTTCGATTTGAATTTAATATCTAATAAGAAGATGAAAAAAATTACTTTATTGGTCGTTTTACTATTTTTTGGGTTACAAATGAATGCTCAAGGAGTTGTAATTAACGAGATAATAACTTCTAATTCAGCTGTGATTACAGATGATGATGGAAGTTATGAAGATTGGGTTGAACTATACAATACGAGTTCAACAGCAATTAACTTACAAGGATATGGATTGTCTGATCTTTCAACAAATCCATTTCAATGGGTTTTTCCAGAATACTGGATGGAACCGGGAGAACATTTATTGATTTGGTGTTCGGATAAAAACAGAACCGATGTCAATTTTCCATTACATACTAATTTTAAAATTAGTTCAAGCGGAGAACCTATTATTTTAACAAATAGTAGCGGTGTAACGGTAGATAGTTATCCAGCGGTTGTAATTCCACAAAATTACACCTATGGAAGACAAACTGATGGTTCACTAACATTAGTCATTTTTCCAGAACCAACACCTGGTGAAAGCAATTCGACACAAGGATATTCTGAAGTGTTAACGGCACCAACGTTATCGGTTGCGGGTGGTTTTTATACTGCGGCTTTCCCGTTAACAATTTCTCATACTGATCCAGCGGTTACTATCGTTTACACAACAGACGGTTCTGATCCAGAGCTTTCTAACTTGGCAGGAACTACTTATAATTATAAAAATCAATATGTTGAAACGATTGGCGATACTGATGGTGCAATGTTAACCAATCAATACCGTTCATTTACATATTCAGCACCTTTGAATATTGTTGATAGAACATCGCAAGCCAATGATGTTTCTGCAATGTCATCAACATTTCAAAATGTACCAAACTATATTCCAGATTACAACGTTTTTAAAGGAACAGTGGTTCGTGCAAGAGCTTTTAAAACAGGTGCTATGCCAAGTCCAATTGTAACCAAAACTTATTTTGTAACGCCAGAAGGAAGTTCAAGATTTGCCTTGCCAGTAATTTCTTTGAGTGTAACAGAATCTAAGTTTTTTGACTACGAAGATGGAATTTTTGTTGCCGGAAAAGATTTTGATGATTGGCGTGCTTTAAATCCAACCGAAGATGCAGATATTTATAATGTTAATGAAGAAACAGGAAACGCTAACTACGTTCGTTCAGGAGATGCGACAGAGCAAATAGGTAATATCAATTATTTTGTAAATGGTAACGAAGTTTTAAATCAAAATTTAGGAATTCGTATCAATGGAGGAAATTCAAGAGGAATTGCTAGTAAGTCGTTGCGTTTGTATGCTCGTGGTGAATTAGGAAGTGGTTCTTTCAACTATCCGTTTTTTGCTAGCGAAACATATAATAGTTATAAAAGATTAGTGTTGAGAAACTCAGGTCAAGATTTCTACAGCACTATGTTTAGAGATGCGCTTGGTCATACTTTAATTAATGGACTTAAAACAGAAACAAGAGCTTATCAACCATCGGTTGTTTTTCTTAACGGAGAATATTTTGGGATTTTAAATATAAGAGAACGATATGATCGTCATTTTTTCGAACGTAAATATGGAATTTTAGAAGGCGAATTAGATTATTTAAAAGATGATTTAACAGCAGATGAAGGAGATGATGAGCATTATGATGCAATGGCAACTTATCTGGAAAATAATTCGTTGGCTAATCAGGCAAACTATGATTACATTGCTACGCAACTTGATCCAGAAGATTTCAGAGATTATTATATATCAAATATTTACATGCAAAATACCGATTGGCCAGGTTGGAATACAGTATTTTGGAGAAAGAGAACGGCAACTTATGAGCCAAATGCTCCTTTTGGACAAGATGGAAGATGGAGAACAGCAATCAATGATTTAGATGATGGATTAGGTCATTATCCCGAAGGAAGTGATCACAATACGCTTGAATTTGCAACAGCAACAGGCATTTTTGAGTATCCAAATCCAGAGTGGGCAACTTTAATTTTAAGAAGATTATTAGAAAATAACGCATTCAAATTGGACTTTATCAACCGTTTTGCAGATGTTTTAAATACATACTATCACCCAACCAGAGTTGTTGATAAAATCAATGAATTCAAAGCTAATTTAGTTCCAGAAATGGATGAACATTATGATCGATGGGATAATTTTTACGATTTGGATTCATGGGAAAGTTGGAGTATAACAGGAATGAGAAATTTTGCTCTTGGAAGACCAAATAATCAAAGAGCTCATATTAGAGAAAAATTTGGAATTAGTGGTGATATCAATGCTACATTAGATGTAAGCGATGAAACGCATGGATTTGTAAAAATTAATACCATAGAAATCAATTCAACTACACCGGGAGTTTCTGCTTCACCATATCCTTGGACAGGAATTTATTTCCAAAATATTCCAGTTACTTTAAAAGCGATTGCATTACCAGGATTTGTATTCAGTCATTGGAGTGGCGCATCTACTAGTACTGATGAAGAAATTACAATTACAACAAATGCTGATTTCACTATAACGGCTCATTTTGTTCCTGATGCACCAGTTGAGGTTGAAGTGCCAATTTATTTCTGGATTTTTGACAGTACAGTTACAAATGACACACCTTTAACTGCGTTAAATTCGAGTTTTGAAGTTCCAGCCGAAGGTATTTTACAATACGAATCATGTTTGGTAGGTTATCCATTTGATAGCACTCATCCAAATTGGAGAAAGGCTTCAATGGAAAGAAGAAATAGTCCAACGGATATAAACTATATTCCAGAAGCTAATAATAACGTTCCGTTTGCATCAGCAAACATGCGTGGAATTCAAATTAAGCAACCTTTTCACAATGGTTCAAATCAAAATGCAATGATTTTTAATGTGTCAACAGCTGGTTATAAGGATATTAAGTTTGCTTTTGCCGCTAAAAATGAATTGGCTGCCGATGCCATAACAGTTGAATATTCTACAACAGCATCGCCAACTTGGATTTCTACAGGATTAGCGCAAACATCATATCCATTAACAGCAGCTTATCAATTATTTTCTGTTGATTTTTCTACAATTGATGCTGTAGAAAACAATGCTAATTTTAAAGTTAGATTGCGTTTTACAGGTACAAATATGACCGAAGATTTAGGAAACAGAGTTACTTTTAACAACTTTAGCGTAAGCGGAATTGAATTGGAACTTGGTTTAGATGAAAACAAAAAACTAGATTTCAAAATTTTCCCTAATCCAGTTTCAGATGTGTTGAATATCGTGCATCATTATGATAATGTTGACTATAAATTATTTTCAATTGATGGAAAATTAATAAAATCAGCAACATTAGAAAATCCAGAAATTAATGTAAACGAATTACAACCTGGAATTTATTTGCTACAATTTTCTACCGATGGAAAATCGGAAGTGAAGAAGTTTATAAAGAGATAACGATTTTATAAAATTGTAAAGAAAGGAGTTCATTTTGAGCTCCTTTTTCTTTTTAACGGTTTTATGAGGTAATCATCGGATATTTTCGAGTAAAATTTTGGTATGGAGTATTTTAGCCAGTAGAATAAGGTATGAAATAAATTAGGAAATTATGAGTAAAAAATTACTTTTATTAATGGTGTTTTTCGCACTAGTTAGCACAAAAAACGCATTCAGTCAAACGCTAGTTATCAACGAAGTTGTAGCTTCAAACTCATTAATTAATACGGATGAAGATGGCGACTATCAAGATTGGGTTGAATTGTTCAACAACTCTACAAATCCTATCAATTTAAACGCCTATGGTTTAACAGATGATTCTGGAAATTTATACAAATGGGTTTTTCCTAATGTAACCATCAATGCTGGCGAATATTTAATCATTTATTGTTCTGATAAAAATAGAACTAATCCAGCAAATCCGTTGCATACTAATTTTAAAATCAGTTCAGGAGGAGAAGTAATTACACTTACGAATAATCTTGGAATAATTTTAGATAGTTCACCTGCGCAATCTGTTTTGGCAAACTTTTCACTAGGAAGATTTCCAAATGGAACAGGAAGCTTTATAGAATTGCAAACACCAACACCAAATGCAGAAAATATAAATGGTTCGCTTCCTGTTGTGCTTTCTGAGCCAGTTTTTTCTCAAAATTCTGGGTTTTTTACCTCTCAATTTGATTTAACAATTTCTTCAAATGATACTGATGCAACCATAATTTATACACTTGATGGTTCTGAACCAGATGAAAATAACTTATCAGGAACAACATATACATATAAAAATCAATATCCAAAAATGCCTGGTGATGCTTTTGGTCCATTTTTTAATAATACGTATCAAACGCTAACTTATTCTACACCAATTTCAATTGTTGACCGTTCTTCTGAACCCAATAAATATTCAGCAATTTCATCAACCTACGATTTTGCACCAACTTATTTTCCAAACGGACCAATTTTTAAAGGAACAGTTGTAAAGGCAAAGGTTATAAAGACAGGAGCAACATCAAGTCAAATAGTAACAAAAACTTATTTTATTACACCGTTAGCAAGTTCAAGATTTACTTTACCAGTTGTTTCAATCAGTACTAACGAAGACAGATTTTTTGAGTACAACGACGGAATTTATGTGGCAGGAAAAGATTTTGACCAATGGCGAATTGATAATCCAACCGAAGTTCCTGATTATGAAATTGGAAACTTTGCTAGAAAAGGAAGTACAGCTGAAAGAGTAGCCAATTTGAGCTTTTTTGTAAATGGAAATGAAGTATTAAACAACAATATTGGTATTAGAATTCGTGGAAATTATTCACGTGTTTATCCAAGTAAAGCATACAATATTTATTCACGTTCGGAATTAGGTCATTCTTCGTTAAATTATCCTTTATTTCCTGATCAAACCGATGATAGCTATACTCGAATTTCGATAAAAAGTTCAAGTGGCGATCAATACCATACTTTATTTCGCGATGCATTAAATCATGAATTGATAAAAGGATTAAGAGTTGTAACTGAAGCATATCGACCTGTGTTAACATTTATAAATGGTGAATATTGGGGTGTTCAGAGTATGCGTGAAAAGCTAGATGATAAATTTTTTAAAAGAGAATTTAATATCGATGAAAATGATATAGAAGTGCTGGAAAATGATGCCATTGTTGAAGAAGGTGATGATGCACATTACTTGGCTATGTTAGATTATATTGAGAACAATTCATTAGCTCCAACGGATAATTATAACTATATAAAAACCCAAATGGATACTGATAGTTTTCAGGATTATTTTATTTCCAATATTTATTTTCAAAATGTAGATTGGCCTGGAAACAACATAATTTATTGGAGAAAAAATACGGATTCTTATGAGCCAACTGCACCTTTTGGTCATGATGGAAGATGGCGTTGGGCAATTCACGATATGGATTCAACATTTGGGATTAGTGGCGGAAGTAATGATTTGAATTCTTTGGCAGATGCAACCGAAGCAGGAGGAACGGAATGGCCAAATCCAGATTGGTCAACTTTGTTGTTACGTAAACTTTTAGAAAATAATGAGTTTAAAGAAGAATTTATTAGTCGTTTTGCTGATTTGATGAATTCTTATTTTAGTTCTGCTCGTGTTGTTGCAAAAATTAATTCGATGAAAACGGTTTTAGAACCTGAATTACCTGAACATATATTTAGATGGAAAGCACCTTCAAATGTTGGCAGTTGGAATTATTTTTTGAATAGAGAAATTGGTTTTGCTAATGAAAGACCAGGTTATCAACGTCAACACATTAGAGAAAAATTTGGAATTGCCAATGATATCAATGCAACTATCAATGTTTCAAATGCGAATCATGGTTATGTAAAAATAAATACAATCGATATTCTTTCTTCAACGCCAGGAATTCAGACAAATCCTTATCCGTGGACAGGAATTTATTTTGCAGATGTTCCAGTAAAATTAAAAGCAATTGCTAATGAAGGTTATGTTTTTAGTCATTGGGAAGGATTTTCAACTAGTACTGATGAAGAAATTACAGTGACAACTAATCAAAGTTTTGATATTACTGCGGTGTTTATTCCAGAAGGTTTTGCAATCGAGGTTCAAGAGCCAATTTATTTCTGGATGATGAATTCAGCGTTGCCAAATGATGCACCAATTGTAACAATCAATTCTACTTTTGAAGTTATACAAAATGCAACTTTGGATTACAAATCTTGCTTGGAAGGTTATCCGTTTACTAATACACATCCAAATTGGAGAAAAGCATCGATGGAAAGAAGAAACAGTCCAACAGATATAAATTATATTCCTGCAGCCAACGGGAATATTGCTTTTGCTTCGTCTAACATGCGCGGAATTCAGGTAAAACAACCATTTCAAAACAACGGATTCGAAAATGAAATGCATTTCAATTTTTCTACTACAGGATATAAAAATATAATTTTTGGATTTGCAGCAAAAAATGAAAATGCAGCTGATGCAATTGTTATTGATTATTCGATTAATGCCGGAACGCCAAATTGGATTTCGACAGGATTAGCAGTAACTTCGTTACCATTAACTGCGGCATATCAATTGTTTGAAGTAGATTTTTCTTCGATAATTGCGGCGAATAACAACCCAAATTTTAAAGTGAGACTACGATTTACGGGTGCGAATATGACGGTTGACAACGGTGATAGAGTTACGTTTAACAATTTCTCTGTAAAAGGTGTTCCGTTGCCATTGCAATATCCAACACCAAATGTGTATACAGTTGGTCAAACGATTACCGATTTAGTTCCGACTTTGACTGCAGCAGCAGATAGTTTTTCAATCGCTCCAAGTTTGCCAAACGGATTATCATTTGATACAATAACTGGAATAATTTCTGGAACGCCAACGGTTTTGCAATCGGCTACGGATTATGAAGTTACAGCAATGAATTCTGGTGGAAGTACAACTTTTACCTTGTCAATCGAAATCATTGATGTTGCGCCAACTTTACTAAGTTATACAACGCCAAATGTTTTCACAATCGATGAAGCAATCACCAATTTAGAACCAACGGTTTCAGGAGAAAACATAGTGTTTTCAATCGCTCCAAGTTTACCAAACGGATTATCATTTGACACTGCAACAGGAATAATTTCTGGCACACCAACGGTTTTACAATCGGCAACGGATTATGAAGTTACGGCGACGAATTCTGGTGGAAGTACAACTTTTACCTTGTCGATTGCAGTGATTGATGTTGCACCAAATGGTTTGAGTTACAACACACCAAATGTTTTCACAATTGATGAAGCAATAACCAATTTACAACCAACAGTTTCAGGCGAAAATTTAGTATTTTCAATCGCTCCAAGTTTGCCAACTGGATTATCATTTGATACAATAACTGGAATAATTTCAGGAACGCCAACGGTTTTACAATCGGCTACAGATTATGAAGTTACAGCAACAAATTCTGGTGGAAACACAAGCTTTACATTGTCAATCGCGGTGATTGATGTTGCGCCAACAATGTTGAGTTATACAACACCAAATGTTTTCACAATTGATGAAGCGATTACCAATTTACAACCAACAGTTTCAGGAGAAAACTTAGTGTTTTCAATCGCTCCAAGTTTACCAAACGGATTGTCATTTGACACTGCAACAGGAATAATTTCTGGAATGCCAACGGTTTTACAATCGGCTACGGATTATGAAGTTACAGCAACAAATTCTGGTGGAAGTACAAGTTTTACATTGTCAATCGCAGTGATTGATGTTGCGCCAACGTTACTAAGTTATGCAACGCCAAATGTTTTCACAATTGATGAAATAATCACCAATTTACAACCAACGGTTTCAGGAGAAAACTTGACTTTTAGTATTAGTCCAAGTTTACCAAACGGATTATCATTGGACACAACAACCGGAATAATTTCTGGAACGC
>NZ_JAAMPT010000208.1 GCF_012911605.1 Flavobacterium solisilvae
AATAAAATGAGTATTTTAAATGCTATCAGAAATAAAATTATTCATAGAATTTTTGCCTTAATAAATAATGAAACTATTTATCAAAAAGATTTTGTAATATCATAGAAATCGAACTGACGAAAAATTTCATTAAAAACTAATTACATCTAAAGATTATTGTTTGATAATTTTTGACGTTACGCTATTTCCAGTTTGGGTTTCAACTGTTACAAAATACATTCCTTTTGATAAATTAGAAATGTTTATCGAACTCAATTGTGAGTTTTGATAGGCAACTGTTTTTCCAGTTAAATCGGTTATTTTTATAGCAGATAATTCGATGCTGTTTTCATTTTTTACAAATAATTCATCCGAAGCTGGATTAGGATAAACAGCAATTCCGCTTTTTTGAAATTCATTTGTATTTAAAGAAGTATCGATTACTCTGTATAAAATTCCGCTACTTGCTACATATAATTCGCCATTTACATCTTCGCCAAAAGTGGTTATAAATCCAGGTGAATCATACGACCAAACAACTTGATTCGCATCGTTGATATAACCAACTTCACCCGAACAATAATCGGCAAAAACATATTTGTTTTGTAAATTTGGATACGTTGTTCCTGTATAGAAAAATCCGCCAGTTATAGAACATCTTCCCGAAGCATGAGTATATTGTGCTTGAGGAAAAGTCATAGTATTCATTGGTTCACAACCCGAAGTTAAGTAAGAAACATTTCCTTCATAACATCTCCAACCGAAGTTTAAACCTGTATTTGGAAACGGATAAGCAATTTTATTGATTTCTTCAATGTCATATTGACCAACATCGGCAATCCATAAATCGCCATTTACTTTACTAAATGAAAACTTCCACGGATTTCGTAAACCTCTTGCCCAAATTTCTTCTTTTCCAGCTTGACCAATATAAGGATTAGTTGAAGGAATTCCATAAAGTGTTCCTGAATCAACATCAATTCTAAGCATTTTTCCTAGGAAAACTCTAGAAGGAAATGACGCATCGATTGTCATGTTTTGAGCATAACCTTGTGGATCATCACCTGAACCGCCATCGCCCATTCCAATATAAAGATAACCATCGGGACCAAATTTTAAAGTTCCACCATTGTGATTGGAATATGGTTGATCGATTGTCATTAAAATCGTTCCTGTTGGATTGGCAACATCTGGATTGGAAGAAACAGAATATCGAGCAATTACCGTATCGCCGTCAGTATTGGTATAATTTATAAAAAACAAACCGTTTGAAGCATAATTTGGGTGAAATGCTAAACCAAGCAATCCTTGTTCGTTTCCGCCGCTTAAACCCGAAACGGTTAAAAAAGGTGTTGCATTCACGGTTCCATTTGCATTCACAATTCGGATTAAACCGCCTTTTTGAACCACAAATAATCGAGAGTCATTTGGCGCATGAGTAATTTCTACCGGAGATGAAAATCCGGTGGCAAAGCTTTGTAAATTCAAGGTTTGGGACTGTGAAACGCTACAAAGTAATAATGAGAATGAGAGTAAAATTTTTTTCATAGTAGGTTGATTTTCTTGTAAAGTTAGAAATAAAAACTTTATAATCAAATGGTTGTAAATTAAAAACGCAATCGGTTAGGATTGCGTTTTGTGTTTAAAGATTATCGATAACTTTGTCTTTTGGATATTTGACTTTATAACTTATTCGGATTTTTTTTGTCTCGTTTGGATTGAGTTTTAAATCCCATGTTAGAATTCCGGTTTCTTTGTTTTCTTTGGCGTTATTGCTTTCGAGTAATTCCACTTCAATTTCTTTATCGGTGCTTAACGGATATTGATCTTTCAACAACATGTTAACCATTTCTTTTTTGTTATTTCTAACCGTAATGTCAAACGTAAAAGTTTGTTCTTTTTTGGACGATAAAAATTTAGTTCCTGATTTATCGACTACTTTTTCACGCTTGATAGAAACTTTTTTGTCTCTTCCCATGCTTAAATTTAGCGTATCCGAAGTTTGATTAGGATTGATATTTGTTTTACCCACATACATGCCTTCAAAAATGATATTGGCTTCGCCTGGCAACAAATTATACTTAGAATAATCATTGATTTCAGCCAATAAAAACGCTTCTTTTTCTACTCTTGGCGCAGCATAATATTTATACGTAGCCGGAAGTTTGATGTCTTTTAACGCAACGCTATGCGGTTTACTATTCGATAAGATATCATACGGAATGTCGATATCGAAAGAAACATTGAGTTGGTTTTCTTGGATTGTGGTATAACCAGAAACAGAAGCAACATTGTAAACAGCATTATCTTCTTCAACAACAACTCCTGCTGCACTTCCTTGAATTTGATTATAAACGTTTTGTTTATCACCATCTTTATATTTAGAATTAACATTTCCGCGATAATAATTAAAATTTCCATACCTCAAAAACCACGGACTCAAAATCGGTGCTTGATTATTTTGATTAGGATTTCCCGATGATAATGTTAGGTTTACTTTTTTCCAATCAATTCCTGTCCATTGGGTTACTTGTGCTTTATACATCATATTGATGGGTGAATTTACATTGTCTGCACGCAAATCATAAAACGGTTGCCACGAAGCATTATTGGTAATATAATTGATGTCTAAATTCACTAATCCAGCCACTTCATTCATTACTTGGATGATTAACTTTCCTTTGGAATTTTTCTCTTCTTTTTGCGTATTGATTTCCAGTTTGGACTTCAACGCACTTAATTTTTGACCAAGTTTTGTTTCTTTTTCTTTTAAGGCAACGATATTGTTGTCCAATTCGGTTCTTTTGGCTTTGTAGTAATCAACGAGTTTCATCAATTCGGCTACATTCAAACCTGAATTTGCGCCAGCTACATTTTGATTTCCATCTAATAATGCAATGGTTTGCTGATGCGAATAAGCATCAATTTGAGTTTTCTTGATTTCTTTTTCGGTCCAAGAAATGCTGTCACGCACTTTTTTAATCGCAGGATTGGTTTCGTCAATTTCGTATTCTGAAATATAATTTTGGGTAAATTGAACAGACAAAACAGTTACAGAATTTGGTGCGCCAATTTGAACTGTATTTTCATTCAAATAATCGGCTACGTTTTTAATCACGATTTCGCTCGTTCCAGCAGGAAGATTGACCGATGTAGTTTGTGATAACTCGGCAGCATTAAAATAAACCGTTGCCGATTTGACTTTGGCAGTCGTGAAAATTGGTTTTTGAGCAAAAGCAATTGCTGAAAACAAAACAAAAAGGAGGGTTATTTTTTTCATACGAAGTAATTTATATCCTAATAGATAACAAATAACGAAAAAAGGTTGGAAATAGTATGAAAAATTATTCTAATGTTGCTAAAAGTTGTTCAATTTCAACTTTTTGCGAAGCGTATTTTCGTTGTAATTCGCCGTCTTTTTCCATTCGATTATAATACTCAAAAGCTTTGTTGGCAAAGAATTTTCTATGAAAAGTACTTGCATTTGGAACTTGCGGATAGACTTTGTGAAACAACATTTCATAATAGGCTTGCCATTCGCGTTCGTTTCTGTCTGGGAATTTGTTGAGATAGCTTTTTTGCTCCACGTGTATCATTTCATGTGCAATCAGGTTGAGCATTAAAATCAATTCAAATTGAAAGGTGTTTTCGGGAATTCTAATGATTTGTTTTTCGCCAAAATTTCCTTCGGCAGTCATCATAATGTAATCGGGTTTGGCTTTTTCCCGAAGTTCAAAACCTTTCAAATTAGGATGTTTGATGCCATATTCTTCGATTAAAAATTCTGCCGCTTGAATGGTTTCACCCAATTCGTGGTAGGTTTCTATTTTTTGGATGATTTCGGAATAAGGTTTCATCTACAATTTATTCAGAAAGTGTAACTTCTAAACCTAAACTTGAAATATTTGGCAAATAACTGTTGTTGAAATCATGCGCTACAGAAATGACATAATTTCCTTTTATAAGATTTACATTTTTCTTGAAAGTTTGTTTCAAGTCGCAAATATCACCAAGACAATCACCTTTGTCTTTTCCAGCAGAGTCTTTTAGAATCAAATCAATATTTATAATTTCAGTTTCTCCTTTAGGATTTTTGACACTAATAATAACAGGAACTTGGTCAAATTGATAGTCATAAACGTGACTTAAAATTAATGTCAAATCATGGTTCTTGCTTTCATCATCAATGGTTATATCAAATGATTTGACGTCACTTTTTTGCCATTGATTTGATTTGAAATCGGTTTTATACTCAGAAAAAACTTTTTTGTCATTACAAGAAATGAATACTAACATCAATCCTAATAAAAATATTTTTTTTGTTTTCATGCGATTTAATTTTAACCAAACAATTGTTCTACAACTTCTTCAATTTTAGAGACCAAAATCACTTTTATTCCAGGAAATTGAGTTGCAATTTTATTATATTTTGAAACAAAAATGGTTGAAAACCCTAGTTTTTCGGCTTCTTGAATGCGTTGTTCTACTCGATTTACCGGACGAATTTCTCCCGAAAGACCAACTTCTCCGGCAAAACAAACGTCTTTGCCAACGGCAATATCTTCATTAGAAGAAAGAATGGCAGCAACAACGGCTAAATCAATAGCTGGATCATCAACCGAGATTCCGCCAGTAACATTCAAGAAAACGTCTTTTGTACCTAATCTGAAACCAGCGCGTTTTTCTAAAACTGCCAAAATCATGTTTAATCGTTTGGCATTATAACCGGTTGTGCTTCGTTGCGGTGTTCCATAAACTGCGGTGGAAACCAATGCCTGAATTTCTATCATTAGCGGTCGCATGCCTTCGAGTGTTGAAGCAATTGCCGTTCCCGAAAGTTCTTCTTCTCGATGTGAAATCAATATTTCTGATGGATTGGAAACTTCTCTTAAACCTGAACCTTGCATTTCATAAATTCCGAGTTCGGCAGTGGAACCAAAACGGTTTTTTAAACTGCGTAAAATTCGATACACGTGATTTCTATCGCCTTCAAATTGCAAAACGGTATCGACCATGTGTTCCAAAATTTTCGGTCCGGCAATGTTTCCGTCTTTGGTAATATGTCCAATTAAAATAACGGGAACGTTGGTTTCTTTGGCAAATTTTATCAACTCGGCAGTACATTCTCGAATTTGAGAAATACTTCCAGCAGTTGATTCAATATAATCGGTATGAAGCGTTTGAATGGAATCGATGATGACAATATCGGGTTCGGTTTCGAGAATATGACGAAAAATATTTTGCGTTTTGGTTTCGGTTAGGATTAGACAGTTGTCGCTGTTTGGATTTATTCTTTCGGCACGCATTTTTATTTGCTTCTGGCTTTCTTCGCCCGAAACGTATAAGGTTTTATAGGGTAATTTTAGAGAAATTTGAAGTAATAATGTACTTTTTCCAATGCCAGGTTCGCCGCCAAGAAGAATTAACGAACCAGGAACAATTCCGCCACCAAGAACTCGATTGAGCTCGCCATCGGTTGAATCCATTCGAACTTCTTCGGCAGAATCAATTTCTTTTATTTTTAATGGTTTGGAAATGCGTTTTACTTCAGAAGTGGCAGGTTTCCAAGCCGTTTTTTCTTCTTTTTGAATAATTTCTTCGGCAATAGTATTCCACTGTTTACATGAATTACATTGTCCTTGCCATTTGGCATATTGAGTGCCGCAATTTTGACAAAAAAAAGTAGTTTTTAGTTTGGACATTTATCCGTAATCTTTGTTTTATTATTCTTGTTTTTTTTCTTCGGTTGGTGTTTCGGTTGGTACTTCTTCTACAGGAGTTTCTTCAATTACTGGTTCTTCTACTTTTTGACCTTTTTTAGGTAGAGTAGCTTTCAATTCATCGGCACGATTAATCATCATATCTTTAGTCAAATCGCCAATTTCTTGCATTTGAAAAGCTTTCATATACGATTTAACGGCTCGAGCGTTGTCGCCTTTTTTCTCATACATTTGTGCCATGTGATAATCCGCCAACATTGTTTTTGGATAATCTTTACTAGCTAATTGTGCTAATTGATCAAACTCATTGTAGGCTTTATTTTTAATAATAGCTGCTTCAATAGCTTTAAAATCATTCATTCTAATTTGAAGTTTTAAGCCTAATTCTTTTTCTAAAACATCATATTTTGCAATTAAATAATCTACATATCCCGAAGGCAAAACGGCAATTTTCTCTTGAAATTCGGTTGTTGAAATAGGTTGATATACTGAAAATATTTGATACAAAGCACTTGGAATGGCGTGTGGAACCAACGAATAATGTGACGCACCTTTAAAATCTTCGTAGCGGTAATTCAAGTTGGGTTTGTTGATTTTTTTTATTTCTTCATCCATCGCTTGAATGCGAGCTCTCATTTTTTTTAAATCGCCATCGGCTGTACAATGATAATAGAAAATATTTTTTGTTATGGCAGCCAATCTTTCTGGAATTTGTTCTTCCATTCCAACAGGAAGTTCAGGACTTAACGAAATATAAGCGTTAAAAATTGGATCGTCTTTGTAGAGATAACAATTCATAAATCCGGCTGTTACATCTAATCCAGCAACGATTCTAAATGGTGCTGTTCTAAAGTTTTTTTGAATTGTTGGGATCAATTCCATCCCAATGAATTCAAAGAATTTTTCTCCTTTCTCAGTTGGTAATCCAGTTACGCCATCAGTAGCAGAATCATATTCGCGTTCGCCATTTTTATTTTGACTAATGGCTACAATGATTACTTCGGGTAAATCATCCCAATAGTAACCATAGCTTAATGTTCCATAAAATGGATCAAAAAGAAAATCGCCATCCAATAAAATTAGTAATGGATATTTTTGGGCTTTATTTTTGGAATATGATGGCGGAAGTGAGATTTTTATTTCTCGTTCTTCACCTAATTTTTGAGAATTTATGGTGTCAGTAATCGTTTTTTGGGCAAATAAACTGTTAGAGCAAAGGAATATCACTAAAAGGAAAAACAGTTTTTTCATGTATATTGGTTTTTGGTTAAATAGAAATGTTGCTAAAATAATCAGCAAGATAGTAAATTATTTATTTCTATTTAAAATAGGTAATAAAACATAGGAAATCAAACCAAGAAGTATGGTTAAAATGGTTTGCGATGTCCAAACTAGCCAACCAAAAGCAGTTCCAACATTATTTGAAATTCCGTAAAGCGAAAAAATTAATGCGATAGAAAACGGAAATGCGCCCAAACCACCGTTTGAAAACCCGATAGCTAAACTACCAAAAACAAATCCCATAATGATGATGTCAAAATTAATGTCATAAGTTTCGGGTAAAGCAAATTTGGCAACATAAAACATCAAAAGATAGGAAAACCAAATGAAGAACGAATGAAATAAATATTTCCATCGATCTTTCATTTTGTAAATAGTTGTCATTCCTTCTATTAATCCAGCTAGTTTTTTCTTGAGTTTTTTGATGATTTTCCATTCGGCATAAATCCAAATTAGAATAAAAATAATCATCATCACTATTCCAGCTATTCCAAGATAAACGAGTGATTTTACAGGAACTTTTTTGTCAATTAAAAATTGGTAAATCGTATTGTATTGTGAAATAAATCCAATAAAAACAAAGAGAAGGAAAATTGCTAAGTCAACAATTCTTTCGGCTACGATGGTTCCAAAAGCTTTGTCAAAAGGAACATCTTCATATTTTTTTAAAAGTGCTGCTCTAGAAATTTCTCCCGAACGTGGAACGGTTAAATTCACCAAATAGGAAACACAAACGGTAAAGAAATTATTGTAGAGTTTGGTTTGATAACCCAAATGATTGAGCGCATATTTCCATCGATACGCTCGTGACCAATGACCAATACAAGCAATAACAAGCGTTAACAAAATGTAGTTGTAATTGGCTTTTTGAAAACTGACTTTTATTTTGGCTATTTCTTCGCTGGTTAACGTGGTGAATTGATAATAAATAATTCCAATCCCGATTAAAAGCGGAATAAGAATCGTTAGCCATTTTCGAAGTTGTTTTTTCAAAATTTTAGGTCAGAGAATTGTCTTTTTCGTTAGGAAAAACCAACCAAGGTTTGAAGGTTTTTGCTTCTTCAAAATCCATAATGGCATACGACATGATGATGATAATATCGTCTTTTTGAACTCTTCGAGCTGCTGGACCATTCAATGTAATTTCGCCTGAATTTTTTGCGCCTTTGATAGCATAGGTTTCAAAACGCTCGCCGTTATTAATGTTAACGATATATACTTTTTCACCTTCGATAAGATTAGCGGCATCCATTAATGTTTCGTCAATGGTTATGCTGCCAATATAATTCAAATCGGCGCCAGTTACTTTTACTCGGTGAATTTTAGATTTTACTATTTGTATTTGCATGGGGCAAAGTTAAATTAATTTACTGAAATGGTATCAATCAATCGAATTTTGTTGACAAAAACAGCAATGAATATTCGATAGTTTTTATTTTTATTTTTTCTGATGCAAGGCAATAATGTTGCTTCGTCGGCAATTTGAAAATATTCTAGTTCAAATCGGCTTTGTTTGGCAAAAGTTTTTTCTACCCATTTGGTTACTTCACTAGCAGATTTTGTGCCAAATTGTTTTTTTGCTTCCAAAATGGTTTGATAAATCATTGCTGCTTCTTTTCGTTCTTCGGCAGAAAGTCTTTCGTTGCGCGAACTCATCGCTAAACCATTTGCTTCTCTGTATATAGGACAACCAACGATGTTGACAGGAATTTTGTATTTAGAAACCAATTTTTTTACAATTTGAAGTTGTTGAAAATCTTTTTCCCCAAAATAAGCATTGGTTGGTTTCACAATTTCAAACAAGCGTTTTACAACTGTTCCAACGCCGTCAAAATGTCCTGGACGAAATTTTCCTTCCATTTGATTTTCAATTCCATCATAATCAAAATGTTGAGAAACGGTTTTTCCATTATAAATATCATCAACTGTTGGAGCATAAACGATGATTTCGGGAGAAACGGTTTTTATTTTTTCAACATCGGCATCAAGTGTTCTTGGATATTTGGCTAAATCTTCGGGATTGTTAAACTGAGTTGGGTTAACAAAAATACTCATTACCACAATCTCATTTTGTTCCAAAGCTGTTTTTAATAATGACAAATGACCTTGATGAAGCGCGCCCATTGTTGGCACAAAACCTATGGTTTTTTTATCGTTTGAAATCGATTTTAAAAAAGCGGTTAGTTCGCTTTGTTTGTTAAAAATGCGCATACGCTTTTGTAAATGAGATGCAAACTTACTATTTTCATACATAACTGCATAAAATTTTGTACTTTTGCATGCTTTTTATTGCCAATAAATAAATTAGATTAAATTATGGAAGATAAGAGGATATTGTATGTATCATCTGAAGTTGTGCCTTATTTGGCTGAAAATGAGGTTTCTTTAATGTCTTATGATGTGCCAAAAATGATTAATGATCAAGGTGGACAAATAAGAATATTCATGCCAAGATATGGCAATATTAACGAGAGAAGACATCAGCTACATGAAGTTATCCGTTTATCTGGGATGAATTTGGTGGTAAATGATTTGGATATGCCTTTGATTATAAAAGTAGCATCTATTCCAAAAGAGCGAATTCAGGTTTATTTTATAGATAACGATGAATACTTCAAAAGAAAAGCCACTTTTACAGATGAAGATGGAGTTTTATATCCAGATAATGATGAAAGAGCTATTTTCTTTGCCAAAGGAGTTGTTGAAACAGTAAAGAAATTGAATTGGGTTCCAGATATTATCCATGTTCATGGATGGATGGCAAGTTTGTTGCCAGTTTACATGAAACATTTCTATAAAAACGAGGCGTTATTTTCTGAAACAAAGATAATAACTTCAGTTTACAGTCAATCATTTGATGGTAATTTAGACCTTGAAATGATTAACAAAGTTAAATTTGATGGTGTTCCTCATGAAGCAATTCAAGAATTGGAAACTCCTAATTATGAAAACTTAATCAAGTCGGCGGTTAATCATTCTGATGGGGTAATTATCGCTTCGTCGACTATTTCTGCAAGTTTAACAAAATTTATAGAATCTTCACAAAAACCTTTTCTACCTTTCACCACGAAAGAAAATTTTGCTTCGGCATACACAGAGTTTTATAAAAAATTGCTTTAATATTTTTAAAATAAATGAATTTAAATTCTATTACAAAACAGATTATATTATTATTTGTTATTGTTTCATTAGTGTCTTGTGATAAAGACTTTAATGAAATTGGAACCGATATCGTTGGTGGTGATAACAACCATTACCTTGGAGATAAAACAACAGAATATACTGTGCAAGCCTACAATCAAAAGCTTGGACCAGTTGCTACTAATAATTTACCTATTAATCCGTTAGGAATTTTTAGTAATCCTGCTTTTGGAACTACCACGGCAAATTTTGTTACGCAATTAGAGATTGCTTCTGCCTCTTTAAACAGAACTTTTAACAATGTTGATCCTACGCTTTATCAAACATTACCTATTGTGGATAGTGTGATTTTGAACATCCCTTATTTTAGTAAGTTAAAAGAAACTACAACCAATGAGGATGGTGAAATATTGAAAACATATCGATTAGATTCAATATATGGGGAAAGTGGTTCTAAGTTCAGATTAAGTATTCATGAGTCTAATTATTTTTTAAGAAATTTAGATCCTGAAACTCAATTTACTGAGCAACAATCTTTTTATAATGACAATCAAAGTGTTGAAAACAATATAACTCCAGGTCGTTTGAACAATGCACCATTAGTAAACACAGAGTATATAAAAAATGCTGATGGTCGCGAAAACGAAGCGTTTTATTTTAATAAAAAAGAACAAATTACAAAGACAAAAAATGATGACAATGAAGATGTTTTAGCAAGAAGCGTTCCATCTATGCGATTACACCTTGATAATAACTTTTTCTTAAACAAAATTATTAATGCACCATCTGGACAATTGGTTAATAATGATGTCTTCAAAAATTACTTCAGAGGATTGTATTTTAAAGTTGAAAGTTTAGGAAATTCAAATAGTTTGGCGATGATGAATTTTGCTGGCGGAACCGTTACAGTATATTATAGAGAAGATAGCAAAGTAACCGATGCTCAAGGGGTTGTTACTTTTAATAAGGTTGACAAGTCTTTTGTTATGAATCTTACTGGAAACACCATCAGTTTGCAATCAAATTCTAATGAAAATGCTGACTATATAACTGCGACAAATTCAACTACCGAAGCAACAAGTCTTTATCTTAAAGGCGGACAAGGTTCAATGGCAGTTATAGATTTATTTGGTCCAGATACTGATGGAAATGGAATAGCAGATGAGCTAGAAGAAATTAGAACTAGAGGTTGGTTAATCAATGAAGCAAATCTTATATTTAATATTGATAAAGTTAAAATGGGAAATGCACAAACTGTTGAACCAAACAGAATTTTCTTGTATGACTTAAACAATAAAACAGTTTTAGTTGATTATATCTTTGACCAAACTACTTTTCCAGGTTATTCAAAACAAAATAAGTATGTCCACGGCGGCTACATTTTGGATGAAAACAATAAACATCTTTCTCAAGCTAAAAACGATGATGGAGTGATTACAAAAAAAGGGACTAAATATAAAATTAGAATTACCGATCATATTAAAAATTTAATTCGAAAAGATTCTACTAACGTTCGTTTAGGATTAGTAGTTACCGAAACTATTACAAATGTTGGTTTTACTAAATTAAAGACACCAATTGGAATCATTGACAAAATTCCAACAATGTCAGCGTTAAACCCATTAGGAACGGTGCTTTATGGTTCACATTCAAGTGTAGCAGATGATAAAAGATTAAAACTAGAAATTTATTATACCAAACCAGATTAATACTTATAAATTATGTGTGGAATTGTTGGCTATATAGGATATCGAGAAGCATATCCTATAGTTATAAAAGGATTGAAAAGATTGGAATATAGAGGTTACGATAGTGCTGGAATTATGTTGTATGAAGGCAATGAATTAAAAGTGTCTAAAACCAAAGGAAAAGTTAGTGACTTAGAAGAAAAATCAAAAGAATTAGCTTCTTTAAAAGCAACTATCGGAATGGGACATACACGTTGGGCAACTCACGGAGTTCCAAATGATGTTAACTCACATCCGCATTTGTCAAATTCAGGAAAGTTGGCAATTATCCATAATGGAATCATCGAGAATTATGAACCATTAAAGAAAGAACTAATTAAAAGAGGTTATTCTTTTCAATCAGATACTGATACTGAAGTATTGGTAAATTTAATTGAAGAAGTACAAAAGAAAGAAAACTTAAAATTAGGAAAAGCGGTTCAGGTAGCATTAAACCAAGTAGTTGGAGCTTATGCTATTTGTGTTTTTGACGTTCAAAAACCCGATGAAATTGTGGTGGCAAGATTAGGAAGTCCATTAGCAATTGGTGTTGGAAAAGATGAGTTTTTCATCGCTTCAGATGCTTCACCATTTATAGAATATACTTCAAATGCTATTTATTTAGAAGATGAAGAAATGGCAATTGTTCGTTTAAACAAAGGATTAAAAATCAGAAAAATTAAAGACGATACTTTGGTTGATCCTTATATTCAAGAACTTCAAATGAATTTGGAGCAAATTGAAAAAGGAGGTTATGACCATTTTATGCTTAAAGAAATCTACGAACAACCAAGCGTTATCAAAGATACATATAGAGGTAGACTTCATGCTAATGAAGGAATTATTCAAATGGCAGGTGTTGAAGACAATTTAGAAAAATTCCTTAACGCTGATAGAATATTAATTGTGGCTTGTGGAACATCTTGGCATGCAGGTTTGGTTGCTGAATATGTAATTGAAGAATTTGCAAGAATACCAGTTGAGGTTGAATATGCATCTGAATTTAGATATAGAAATCCAATTATTACTCCAAAAGATGTGGTAATCGCCATTTCACAATCAGGAGAAACAGCCGATACATTAGCTGCAATTAAGTTAGCAAAAGAAAAAGGAGCATTTGTTTTTGGGGTTTGTAACGTAGTTGGTTCATCTATTTCAAGGGAAACTCACGCTGGTGCTTATACACATGCTGGTCCAGAAATTGGAGTGGCTTCGACAAAAGCATTTACTACACAAATCACGGTATTGACAATGATTGCGCTTCGTTTAGCAAAAGCAAAAGGAACTTTGTCAAACTCTGATTTCTTTAGATATTTACAAGAATTAGAAATTATTCCAGAAAAAGTTCAAGAGGCGTTGGCAACTAATGAAGTTTCAAAAGAAATTGCAGCAAAATTTAAAGATTCCTCAAACTGCTTGTATTTAGGAAGAGGTTACAATTTCCCTGTTGCACTAGAAGGCGCATTGAAACTAAAAGAGATATCCTATATTCATGCAGAAGGTTATCCTGCTGCCGAAATGAAACATGGACCAATTGCTTTAATCGATGAGCAGATGCCAGTTATTGTTATTGCGCCAAAGCAAGGACATTATGATAAAGTAGTAAGTAATATTCAAGAAATTAAATCACGTAGTGGTAAAATCATTGCAGTTGTTACCAAAGGTGATACACAAGTAAAAGAATTAGCCGATCACGTGATTGAAATTCCAGAAACTTCTGATGCTTTATCGCCATTAATCACTACAATTCCGCTGCAATTATTGTCTTATCACATTGCTGTAATGAGAGATTGTAATGTAGATCAACCAAGAAATTTAGCAAAATCGGTTACGGTAGAATAAAAATTTGAAAAAATAATTTGAAAAAGGCGAGATTTTTTATCTCGCTTTTTTTGTGCAAAAAATTAAGATTAATGTAAAGAAAGTTCGAATTTTATATGTAAGCATACTATTTTTTAAAAATAATTGCAAAAACGTTAATAAAAACACAAAAAATAATAAATATTGAATTATCAAATAATTGGCTTAAAATTAAATAATTATGAAAAATCGATATGTTTTTTTGAAAATGTAAAAGAAATATTTGTACATTGGCTACATAAACCAACAAAATCAAAGACCAAATGAAGATTTATTTATGTATCTTGTCATTGTTTATTTGTAGCATAACTTTTGCTCAAACAACAGTTTCAGGTTCGGTAAAAGACAGTAAAAACGAACCTATTCCTGGTGCAAATATCAAAGTTGAAGGTGAGTCAACAGGAACCATTTCTGATGGAGATGGAAAATTTACACTTTCAACATCCAAAAAACCACCTTTTACTCTTGAAATTTCCAGCATTGGTTTTGGAACTCAAAAAGTAAGCGTAACTTCTAATAATCAAAATGTAACAGCTGTTTTGGCAGATGAAGAGACACAATTGGACGAGATTGTAGTTTCCGCTTCAAGAACGCCTGAGCGTTTAAGAGAATCGCCAGTAACAGTTGAAAGATTTACCACTGCTGACGTAAAAAGAACAGCTTCTCCAACTTTTTATGATGGTTTAGAAAATTTAAAAGAAGTTCAAATGAACACCAGTAGTATGTCGTTTAAATCGATAAATACTCGTGGATTTGCAACCGTTGCTAATACTCGTTTTATGCAATTGGTTGATGGCATGGATAACTCATCACCGTTATTAAACTTCGTTCTAGGAAACTTAATTGGAGTTTCAGATATTGATGTAGCTAGTGTAGAATTACTTCCAGGAGCATCATCTGCATTATATGGAGCAAATGCTTTTAATGGTATTTTATTCATGAAAAGTAAAAGTCCATTCATTAACGAAGGAATTTCTGCGTATGCTAAATATGGTCAAACTAGTCAAAAAGCGGCAGGAAACAACGAATATTATGATTATGGAGTTAGAGCTGCAAAAAAATTCAATGATTACTTCGCGGCAAAAGCCAACTTTACCTATATGAAAGGAACAGAATGGCATGCAACAGATTATAGCGACAAAACGGTTGAAGGACGTGATAGAAGTCATCATAACTACAATGGTATGAACGTTTATGGAGATGAAGCTTCAACCAATATTAGAGGTGTTGGACAAACACTTGCAGGAATGGGATTAATTCCAGCATCAGCTGTAAATTTACTTCCAAATGAAAACGTTTCGAGAACAGGTTATAATGAAGTTGATTTAACAGACAACGTTGTAAGAAATGCTAAAATCGATTTTTCATTACACGCAAGACCTTTTGGAAATGAGAACTTTGAAATTATTTGGCAAAGTAAATTCGGTTTTGGAAATTCAGTGTACCAAGGAGCAAATCGTTACTATTTGAATGGTTTCGAAATGCAACAGCACAAATTAGAATTAACGGGTAAAAACTTTTTCATTAGGGGTTATGTAACATCAGAAGATGGTGGAAATTCATACGATATGTTATTTACGGGGTTAAATATTAATAAAGCTTGGAAATCAAATGAAACTTGGTTTGGAGAATATGCTGGTGCATACATTCAATCTACTTTAGGTGGTGCAACTCCTACCCAAGCTCATGCTACAGCAAGAAATGTTGCCGATACAGGAAGATTAATTCCTGGAACACCTGAATTTAAAAATGCATTTAATCAAGTAACTTCAAATTCTGATGTTATAGTTGGTTCAAAATTAGTTGATAATTCAAAAATTTATCATTCAGATGCCAATTATAACTTTAAAGATCAAATCAAGTTTGCTGAAATTCAAGTTGGAGGTTCATACAGAAGATATGATTTGAATTCTTTTGGAAGAATTTATACTGATACACCACAGTTTGGCGGAATTAAATATGACGAATATGGTGTATATACACAAGTTCAGAAAAAATTCATGGACGACCGATTGAAATTTACAGGATCGATTCGTTATGATAAAGCTGATAATTTCGATGGAAATTATTCGCCAAGAGTTTCCTTAGTATATTCTGCAGGTGAAGCAAAGAATCATATTTTCAGAGGTTCGTTCCAAACAGGTTTCCGTAACCCAACCACGCAAGATCAATATATTGGATTTAATGTTGGTAACGCAATATTATTAGGTTCAGCTCCAGATAATTTAACTAGATATAATGAAACACTTCCTGTAACATCGGCTCTTGGTCAAGCTTTAGTAGGTGGAACAACAACAACTATTGACGGAAATAATGCATATTTTAATTCTTACACAAAAGAATCGGTTGACGCATTTGCTGCTTTGGCTTCATCTAATCCAGTTGCTGCATCAGCCTTATTAAGAAGAACAAATGTTGATTTGGTAAAACCAGAAACGGTAAAAGCATTTGAATTAGGATATAGAGGACAATACGAAGGTTTTAATATTGATATTAATGGATATTATAACATTTATAATGACTTTATTGGAAATCTAACGGTTGTTGCGCCATTGTATGGTACAGCACAAGATTCTCCAGATCCATTACTTGGACCAACTAACCCAGGAGCGCAATCTGTAGACGCACTTGCATCTGGAAACGTTAGAGCTTTCCAATTATATACCAATACTGATATAGAAATTAAATCATTAGGTTTTGGAGTTGGTTTATCTAAAAAATTACCAAAAAACTTTGAAGTATCGGCTAATTACAACTATGCTCAATTTGATTTTGATCAATCAAAAGATCCAAGCTTTGAAGCAGGTTTTAACACTCCAAAACACAGAGTTAAAGCATCTATCAGCAATGATAATTTATTCAAAAACTTTGGATTTAATGTTAGTGCAAGATGGAGTGATGAATATATGTGGGAATCAAGTTTTGCTGATGGTATGATTGACGAAGTAACCGTTATTGATGCTCAAATTAGTTATGGAATTCCAAGCTTAAAATCAATTTTAAAAGTGGGAGCAACTAATCTTGGTGGAACAGAATACAGACAATTACTTGGACCTGGATTGATTGGTCAACAATATTTCGTTTCATTAACGATTAATCCATAATTCTAACGATTAAAAATATACACTATGATAAAAAATATAAAATGGTTACTTATGGCTTCGTTAGTCATAGTATCTTGTAACAGCGATGATGAAGCGACTGTAGATCCAAATTCTACCGATGGAACACCGCTAACAGCTGGATCAGCAGATTTTTCAAAATATGTTGCCCTTGGAGATTCGTTTGCGGCAGGTTTTTCAGATAATGCACTATTTGCAGAAGGACAAAAAAATGCTTACCCAAATATTATAGCAACACAGTTTGCTCTAGTTGGCGGCGGAGAATTTACAACGCCTTTTATGGCTGATAACATTGGCGGATTATTGTTAAATGGTAACGTTATAAATGGGGTTAGACTATATTTTAACGGTTCTACACCAGTACCAGTTACTGGAACTCCTACAACAGAAGTTACTAATCACTTAAGTGGCTCTTTTAATAATTTTGGAATTCCTGGTGCAAAAAGCTTCCACTTAATTGCTCCAAATTATGGAAATATTGCTGGTTTGGCGGCTTCTCCTGCTACAGCAAACCCATACTTTGTTAGATTTTCTTCAAGCTCTTCTGTATCAGTTTTGGATGATGCTTTAGCACAAAATCCAACATTTTTCTCACTTTGGATTGGAGGAAATGATGAATTAGGTTATGCTACTGCTGGTGGCGACCCTTTGGTAAATCCTTTAACGCCTCAAGCTACTTTTGATTATGCTTACAATATGATTGTTTCTGGATTAGCTACAAATGGAAGAAAAGGAGTAATAGCAAATTTACCTTCTGTAACTACACTTCCACATTTTCATGTTATTCAATATAATCAATTAACCCAAGCAAACTTAACCATAAACGGAGTTAATATGATTTCTGGCTTGAATGCACAATTATATGGACCATTACACAATGCGCTTGCTTTCTTGGGACAAGGAGATAGAATTAATTTATTATCAACTACCGGAAACAATCCTATGCTTATGGTAGATGAAACCTTACCTAATCTTGCTACTCAACTAACAGCTGTTTTACAAGGCGGTGGCTTAGATGCTACAACTGCTACAGTACTAGGTCAGGTTTTTGGTCAAGCAAGACAAACTAAATCAACAGATTTAATTCCTTTGTCTGCATCTTCTAGAATTGGTCAATTACCTTCAGTTGCAGCAGATGGTGTCGCTTCACCTGTTCCAAGTTTATTAGGACAATTAGGAATTACGTTTCCATTACCAGATAGATATGTATTAATTCCCAGTGAAGTTGCAGAAATTGAAGCTGCTACAGAAGGATATAACGCAACTATTGAAGCTGCTGCAAATACACATGGTTTAGCTCTAGTTAATGCGAAAGAACTAATGAATCAATTAAACACTATAGGAATTACCGCTAATAACTATACACTAACAACAACTTTTGTTACCGGCGGAATGTTCTCTTTAGATGGAATTCATCCAAGTCCAAGAGGTTATGCCTTAATTGCAAATGAGTTTTTAAAAGCTATTAACGCAAAATACGGTTCAAACTTCAAAGGTGTAAATGTTGGAACATATAGAATTTTATACCCAAAAAATCCTGATAATTTCTAACAACTAAAATTTACATATAATGTAAAACCACCAATATTTTTTGGTGGTTTTTTTGTTTTGTGGCAATCCAAAGTTGCTTTAACTGTATTTTTTACAAAAAACAAAGAAAAAAACAAACTTAAATATTGATTATTATAATTTTAAAATTTACCTTTGCACTCTGAAAAAAGAGGTGTCTTTTTCAAACCTAAGTAGCTATTTAATAAAAACATAAACAATGTCAAAAGCAATAGGAAAAGTTTCGCAAATCATCGGTCCAGTAGTTGACGTAGTATTTGATACTAAAGATGTTGAATTACCTAAAATTTATGATTCATTAGAAATCGTTAACCCAAACGGCACAAAATTAATCCTTGAAGTTCAATCACATATTGGAGAAAATACAGTACGTACTATCTCGATGGAGGCTACTGACGGATTAAGCAGAGGAACAGAAGTTCATATGACTGGTGCTCCAATTCAAATGCCAATTGGTGCTGATATCTATGGTAGATTATTTAATGTAGTAGGTGATGCTATCGATGGTTTAGGAGATTTACCAAAAGAAGGTGCAAATGGAATGCCAATCCACAAACAAGCACCAAAATTCGAAGATTTATCAACTTCAACTGAAGTTTTATTTACAGGTATCAAAGTAATCGATTTGATTGAGCCTTATGCAAAAGGTGGTAAAATTGGATTGTTCGGTGGTGCAGGTGTTGGTAAAACAGTATTGATTCAGGAGTTGATTAACAATATTGCAAAAGGTCACGGTGGACTTTCTGTATTCGCAGGAGTTGGTGAAAGAACACGTGAAGGAAATGACTTATTGCGTGAGATGTTAGAATCAGGTATCATTAAATATGGTGAAGATTTTATGCATTCAATGGAAAATGGCGGATGGGATTTATCTAAAGTTGACAAACTTGGAATGAGAGATTCTAAAGCTACTTTCGTATTTGGACAAATGAACGAACCACCTGGAGCAAGAGCTCGTGTAGCTTTGTCTGGACTTTCTATCGCTGAATATTTCCGTGATGGTGCAGGTTCTGATCAAGGTAAAGACGTACTTTTCTTTGTTGATAATATCTTCCGTTTTACACAAGCAGGTTCAGAGGTTTCGGCTCTTTTAGGTCGTATGCCTTCTGCGGTAGGTTACCAACCAACATTGGCAACAGAAATGGGTGCAATGCAAGAAAGAATTACATCTACTAAAAAAGGTTCGATTACATCAGTACAAGCGGTTTACGTTCCTGCGGATGACTTAACCGATCCAGCACCAGCAACAACGTTTGCTCACTTAGATGCAACAACGGTATTGTCTCGTAAAATTGCTGAGCTTGGTATTTATCCAGCGGTTGATCCACTAGATTCAACTTCTCGTATCTTAACACCACTTATTTTAGGTGACGAACATTATAATTGTGCTCAAAGAGTAAAAGAAATTCTTCAAAAATACAAACAACTTCAAGATATCATCGCAATCCTTGGTATGGAAGAGTTGTCAGAAGAAGATAAATTAGCGGTATCACGCGCACGTCGTGTTCAACGTTTCTTATCTCAGCCATTCCACGTAGCGGAGCAATTTACAGGTATTCCTGGAGTATTGGTTGACATTAAAGACACTATCAAAGGATTCAACATGATTATCGATGGTGAATTAGACCACTTGCCAGAAGCAGCTTTCAACCTTAAAGGAACAATTGAAGATGTTATCGAAGCAGGACAAAAAATGTTAGCAGAAGCTTAATCAGTTAGCAGTTGGTAGTTGGCAGTTTTCAGGGCTAATTACTAATTACTAATTACTAATCACTAAAAAAAATGATTTTAGAAATAGTATCACCAGAAGCTACATTATTCAAAGGCGAAGTTACTTCGGTATCATTGCCAGGTGTTGACGGTTCATTCCAAATATTGAACAATCACGCACCAATAGTTTCTATTTTAAAACAAGGAACAGTAAAAATTGCTGCCACTAGTTTTAAATTTGAAAAAGACGTAGTAGAAAAGTTTACCAAAGTAAACGACCAAAACTACACTTTGGAAATCAATTCAGGAACTATTGAAATGAAAGATAACAAAGTAATCGTATTAGCTGACTAATCACGATAAAATGATAAGAAAAAGCCCGATAAAATTTTATCGGGCTTTTTTATTTATACTAAATTCATTTCAGTTTTGTTGAAGCTAATCCAACTATTCGTTTCAAGATTTTTAATTTCATCCCTTTTTATTACTTTTTAAAAGAGCTTCCGTTGGTCGCTTTTTAAAAAGTATAAAAATTGGTCTTCAATTTTAAAAATGCTTTCACTACTATCTGGGCTAAAATCAGTAGAAGTAAGATTTAAAATCCTAAGATTAACTTGGCGATAGAAAAGTAAATCAAAATTCCACAAATATCATTACTTGTTGTGATAAATGGACCAGTTGCTAACGCTGGATCAATTCCAAATTTGTTTAAAAGTAACGGAATAGAAGTGCCTATCAATGATGCAATGATAATTACGGAAACCAAAGCAATGGTAACAATTATACCAATATTGGTTTCAACACCAAGTAAAAAATGACTTCCTAAGAATAGTATAGAAGCTAAAATAACACCATTTAACAAACTCAAAGAAATTTCTTTTAATAATCGATTTACGATTGAACCACTAATGGAATGATTAGCTAAACCTTGAACAATAATTGCCGAAGATTGTACGCCAACATTTCCTGCCATAGCGGCAATTAACGGTGTAAAGAAAAATAATTTGTAATGTTCTTTCATTGCGCCTTCAAATAATCCGAGCATTTCTACCGAAATAAATCCGCCCAAAAGAGCCAAAACCAACCAAGGCAAACGCGCTTTGGTCAGTTCAAGAATGCTATCATCAGCTTCAACGTCTTGCGAGATACCGGCAGCTAACTGATAATCTTTATCGGCTTCATCCTTAATTACATCAACGATATCATCAATGGTAATTCGACCAACCAATCGTCCCATTTCGTCCACAACAGGAATGGCTTCAAGGTCATATTTTTGCATAATTCGAGCTACTTCAACATTGGAGTCGTTTACTCGAACGGAATCTACTTTTTTAATATAAACTTCACTGATGGGTGTTTTGGTAGAAGTTGTCAATAAATCTTTAAGCGATAATCTTCCTTTCAATCGGTTTTCATCATCAACAACATAAATTGAATGCACTCTAGTAACATTTTCGGCTTGAATACGCATTTCTTTTACGCAAGTCAAAACATTCCAGTTTTCGTTAACTTTTACTAACTCTTTTCCCATCAAACCACCGGCAGAATCTTCATCGTAGCGTAATAAATCAACGATGTCCTTAGCGTGTTCAACGTCTTCAAGCTCCGAGATTACTTCTTCTTTTTTACTTTGAGGAAGTTCCGCAATAATATCGGCAGCATCATCAGTATCTAGTTCATCAAGCTCTTCAGCAATCTCTTTGGCAGAAAGTCCACGAAGAATTTTTTCACGAACATCTTCTTCTAACTCGGTTAGAATTTCAGCCGTTTTTTCGCTATCTAAAATTTTGAAAATATAGATAGCTTCTTCGGCTTCTAATTCGTCAAAAATCTCGGCAATATCAGCATGGTGTAAGTCATTCAATAGAATCTCAAGCTCATTATCATTTTTAGCATGAATGAGTTGCTCGATTTGTTCTAAGAGTTCTTTGCTGATTTTAAACTGCATTGGCTTCTATTTTTTGAGTTAAATCAATAAATTGTTCTACCGAAAGTTGTTCCGGACGCAGGTCAAAGATAGCATCTTCTTTTAAATTATCCGATAAGGCAAACGATTTTAAACTATTTCTTAACGTCTTTCTTCTTTGTTGGAAAGCCGTTTTTACAACGTTGAAAAACAATTTTTCGTCACAGGGTAACTGGAAATTCTCTTTTCGTTTCATTCGCATTACACCCGATTTTACTTTTGGCGGAGGATTAAAAACATTTTCATGAACCGTAAAAAGATAGTCAACTTCATAAAATGCTTGTGCTAAAACCGAAAGAATACCATAGGTTTTACTTCCTTTTTTTTCACAAATGCGTTCGGCTACTTCTTTTTGAAACATACCTGAGAATTCAGGAATTTGATTTCGCATTTCAAGACATTTGAACACAATTTGTGATGAAATATTATAAGGATAATTGCCAATCAAAGCAAAAGGTTTTCCATTGAAAACTTCGTTGAGATTGTATTTTAAGAAATCTTTGGAAATGATTTTTCCATGTAATTTTGGATAATATGCATTCAAATATTCCACCGATTCGGTATCGATTTCAATCACATAGGTTTCGATGTCTTTTTCTAAAAGATATTTGGTTAAAACTCCCATTCCTGGACCAATTTCTAAAACCAAATCATAGCCTTCCAATTGTAAAGTGTCGGCTATTTTTTTTGCTATATTTTCATCGATCAAAAAATGTTGCCCAAGGTGTTTTTTTGCTTTTACTTTTTCCATTTTTCTTTCCATTTGTCATTCCCGCGAAGGCGGGAATCCATTCCAATCCGAAGAAAGGTCTTTCCATTCTTTGTTTTCTTCTTCGATCAGATTTATTTTCCACTGTCGGTTCCATTTTTTGAGTTGTTTTTCTCTGTCAATGGCATCATTTATATATTGAAACGTTTCATAATAAACTAAGATATTGACATTATATCTCGATGTAAAACTTTGTGGATTTAATTTGCTTTTATGTTCTTTAATTCTTCTTTCAATATTATTGGTAACACCTATGTAAAGCGTTCCATTTTTCTTACTCGCTACTATGTAAACAAAATATTGTCGGAACTGTTGCATAAGTTATCTATTTATGGATTCCCGCCTTCGCGAGAATGACAAATGCAGTGACAAATTACAATACGATTAATGTTCACTAATCAATTCCAATTCCGTTCTAAACGCAAGCATTTTTTCGCCAAATAATCGATAACCTTCATCACGAAGTCTTGGTGCATCTTCGTCGTAATATTTTTGTAGCGTTTCTTTGCTGTCGGTTGTATATTGAATGGAATAAGTCGTTCCGCCCATTTCTTCTTCGACTAAAACTTTCACCATTCGAGCAGATGAAAATTTTCCGGTTGCTAAAACGTCTTTAATATGTTTTTCTTGCATCCATTGCATCCATTGGTCGTGAACGCTTTCGTGTATATTGATGGTTACGTTGTATAATATCATGAGAAATTTGATTGTTTTTTGTAGTTTTTAAACTGCCAACTGTTACTGCTAACTGAACACTATAAATTATTGTCTCCACGAAGTTGACGGTATTTTTTCCTCGCTTCAACCGAGTAAATACTGTCTTCGTGGTTCAGAATTACCTTTTCATATAGCTGTTTGGCTTTTTCGTTGTCTTTTAAATGATCAGCATAGATTTCGGCAGAAAAATAAAGTGCTTCGTCTATATAAATTCCTTCTTTATGGTTGTTAATTATGGCTTCATAATTTTCTAATGCTTTACTGAAATCACTCAGTTTTTCGTAGATTTTTCCAATTCGAAGTAGCGTTACAGCTTCAATTTCTTCGCCTTTGTGTTCTTTTAGAATTTGCTGAAATTGAGCTAACGATTCTTGCTTTTTATTTTGATACAACAAGAAATCAGCGCGAGCAAATTTCTTCAAAGCTGTTTGTGTTGAATCTTCAACGGTATTATCACTAATTAGTAGAAATAAGTCCAGAGCATCGTTGGCAATCAATTGGGTTGAAGCTGATTTTAATACTTTCAATTGATGATTTGCCCATTCAAAATCGGCTTTATAATAGCTGGTTTTTGCCGTTTTTAAACTGGCTTCTTGACCGAGAATATCGCCACTCATATCATTTTCAACCTGCGAATAATAAATCAACGCCTGATTGAATTTTTCTTCAAATAAAAGAATGTCGGCTAATTCCATTTTAACTTCGGCAGTTTGATTTCGGCTTAAATCCATTTCCATTACATTTTTCAAAATGGTTTTGGCTTGTTCTGGTTTTTTCAGTTGAAATGCCGAAAAATTAGCTTGCAATCGAAGTAACGGCAACGTATATGGGCTAACGCCAAATTCGGTAATCAGTTTGTCTAATTCTTGCGAAATAGCAACATAATCTATTTCCTGACTGTTTTCAATTTTCATTTCCATCAAATAGGAATTGGCTTGAATAATCAAATCGATGTCGTTAGTATTTTGCAATACAAAAGTTAAGATTTCTGTTGCCGCTTCTTGGTCGTTATCTTCAATTGCCATTTGTCCTAAATTGACAATATTGGAAAACGATTCAGGTTCACGCTTGTAAATGGCTTTTTGCTGAATAAATGCTTTTCCGTATTCTTTCTGTTGAATAAAAAACCAACTTAAAAAATCATTCCAAAAAATATCTTGCGTTTTTTGCGCACGAATCAATAGCGATTTTCTAAGATTATCGTTAAAAGTTTCATCGGCATCTTCGTTCATAAATCGCGATAATTGACTTTGAATTAGCGGAAGATTTTGCGGATTTTGATAGGCTTCAATCAAATAGGTTTCAATCATCAAATCGGTTTTACCTTGCTGACCATAAATTACCGCCATTTGCGAATTAAAAGTCAGTCGTGGTTCAATTTCAGTGGCGGTTTTATAGGCTAACAAAGCATAATCTAACAATGATTTTCGTTCAAAAGTATAGCCAATTCCATAAGCTTCGTTGACATTTTTGGCTATTTTATCAATGGCTTGTTCGTAGTATTTTTTGGCTTTTGCTTCGTCTTTTTGCAGTTGATAGTTGTAACCTAATTCGATTAAAAGATTACTTTGTTTGAATTTTTCTAATCGAGCTTGCAGTGCTTTTTCGGCTTTGTCAAATTGTTGTAACTGCTGATAACATTCTACGGTTCGTTGAAAAAACAAAGAATTCCCGGGATTATTTTTTAACAGTTCTTCATAGCTTACTACTGCTTTTTCAAATTCGCCACGGTCGTAATAATTTTGCGCCAATTGTTCGTTTTGAGCATTTGCCCAAAGCGAAAGGAAAAGAAAAACAAAAGCGATGATTTTTTTCATGAATTTCTGTTAAAAGAACAATGTACTAAAGTAACACTTTTTGTGCCAAATTAGTACATCGTTTACTAAAGATTAACTTTTTTAGTTAATGATATCGAAACCAGTATATTTACGCAATACTTCTGGAACCACAATTCCTTCTGGTGTTTGATAATTTTCTAAAATTCCGGCTAAAACTCTAGGCAAAGCCAATGAACTTCCGTTTAACGTATGTGCCAATTGTGTTTTGCCATCTTTTCCTTTGAAACGCAATTTTAAACGATTGGCTTGGAAAGTCTCAAAATTAGAAACTGATGAAATTTCCAACCAACGATCTTGTGCGGTTGAAAACACTTCGAAATCATAAGTCAATGCCGAAGCAAAACTCATATCGCCACCACAAAGGCGTAAAATTCTATAAGGTAATTTTAATTCGTCCAAAATAGTTTTTACGTGGTCAACCATTCCGTCCAATGCTTCATACGATTTATCAGGATGTTCAACACGAACGATTTCTACTTTGTCAAATTGATGCAAACGGTTCAATCCGCGAACGTGTGCACCATAACTTCCAGCTTCTCTGCGGAAACATGGCGTGTAACCTGTACAAAGAATTGGCAATTCGTTTTCTTGCAAAATCACATCACGGAATAAATTTGTTACCGGAACTTCGGCAGTTGGAATTAAATATAAATCGTCAATGCCTACATGATACATTTGTCCTTCTTTGTCTGGCAATTGTCCTGTTCCATATCCAGAAGCTTCATTTACCAAATGTGGCACTTGCACTTCTTGATAACCAGCTTCGGTATTTTTGTCTAAGAAATAAGAAATCAAAGCGCGTTGTAATTTGGCACCTTTTCCTTTATAAACTGGAAATCCTGCGCCAGTAATTTTTACCCCTAATTCAAAATCGATGATGTCGTATTTTTTTACCAATTCCCAATGAGGTTGCGCGCCTTCATGCAAAACAGGGATTTCTCCAGCTTGAAATACATTTAGGTTTTCTTCTGGAGTTTTTCCTTCGGGAACAATCTCGGCAGGAAGATTAGGTAACAAATACATTTTCTGGGTAAGTTCTGAGGCAAAACCATCTAATTTCTCCGAAAGTTCTTTACTCGTTTCCTTTAACTGCGCTGTTTTTTGTTTTAATATTTCGGCTTTAGCTTTTTCGCCATTTTTCATCATTTCGCCAATAGATGACGAAAGTTTGTTGGCTTCTGCTAAAGTATTATCAAGCGCAACTTGTGTGCTTCTTCTATTTTCGTCTAGTTGGATTACTTCTTCTACAATTTGTTTGGCATCCATATGTTTTTTTGCCAAAGCAGTAATCACTTGCTCTTTATTTTCTCTGATGTAACCTATTTGTAACATGGCTTTTTCTTTATAAGTCCGCAAATTTAGTGAAATGTTTGTAATAAACTTTAGATATTTTTAAACTTATAAAGGCAAGTAAATATGTAGCTTCCAAGGGAATAAATCAGTTTTTTACCATTTGTTTATCATTAAAATCATATCGGAATTAGTATATTCGCAAAAAAATAGGCTAAACACAATGAAAAAGATATATTTTGTTTTGTTTCTTTTCAATATATCAATGCTTTTTGCTCAAGAAGATATTTTGGAAATCGAAAAAATTGCTGAATCCGAAATGAAATCAGCCTCAAGAACGATGGAGTTTCAAGCCAATCCTAACACGGCAAACTATGATGTTACTTATCATAAACTAGAATTTACGGTTGATCCGGCGGTTTATTTTATCACAGGAAAAGTTACAACTACCTTCAAAGCATTGAGTGACATGACTACCGTAACGTTTGATTTAACCAATGAATTAACGGTTAGTTCCGTAAAAATTGGCGTTACTAATTTGTCTTTTGTACAAAATTCAAATAACGAATTGGTGATTACTTTGCCGTCAACGGTAACAACGGGAAGTTTCGCAACGGTAGAAATTAATTATTCTGGTCAACCTGCAGCAGGCGAAGATGCTTTTTCTCAAAGTGCACATAACGGAACGCCAATAATTTGGACATTATCTGAACCTTTTGGTGCTCGAGATTGGTGGCCTTGTAAACAGGATTTGAACGATAAAATTGAAACTATTGATGTTTATATTACTGCACCATCACAATATGTTAGCGTGTCAAATGGTGTTGAAATAAGCGCTATTACTTTGGGTTCCAATAAAACGACACATTTTAAACACGAATATCCAATTCCAGCCTACTTAGTTGCGATTGCGGTTACTAATTATCAAATTTTTACCCAAACTGCTGGAACTGCACCAAATACTTTTCCTATTGTAAATTATATTTATCCTGAAAATTATACGTCTGCGGTGAATTCATTGGCACAAACTTTGCCTATTATGAATTTCTTTGAATCTACTTTTGAAACCTATCCATTCAGCAATGAAAAATATGGTCATGCCCAATGTGGATTTGGCGGTGGAATGGAACATACAACGGTTTCCTTTATGGGAAGTTTCAGTCGAGGATTGATTGCTCATGAGTTGGCACATCAATGGTTTGGAGACAAAATCACTTGCGGAACATGGAAAGATATTTGGTTAAACGAAGGTTTTGCTACTTATCTATCGGCAATGGTTATTGAGCATTTAGATGGTGCGCAACCATTTGTAAATCACAAAAGAAGTTTGACGAATAATATTACCTCAAGTCCTTCGGGCAATGTATATTTGACTGATGCTCAAGCAACTAATGTAAGTCGAATATTTAGCAGTAGATTGAGTTATAATAAAGGTGCAATGGTTCTGGAAATGCTACGATTTAAAATGGGCGATACTGCTTTTATTCAAGCACTTAAAAATTATCTAGCCGATACCGATTTGGCTTATGGCTATGCCGTAACAACCGATTTAAAAGAACATCTTGAAGTAGTTTATGGACAAGATTTAACGGAGTTTTTCAATGATTGGGTTTATAACCAAGGTTACCCAACCTATTCAATAACGGCTCAAAATTGGGGTTCAGGACAAGTTCGTTTTGTAATCAATCAATCCCAATCGGATGCTTCGGTAAGCTTTTTTGAAATGCCAGTTCCCGTTCGAGTATTTGGTGCCAATGGCGAACAGCAAGATTTTATCCTTGAAAATACTACCAATGGACAAGTTTTTATAGAAAATATAGCATTTCCTGTTGTAGATATAGAATTTGATCCCAACGCAAATTTAATCTCTAGAAATTCAACAGCAAACTTAGCTTCAGAAGTTTTTACAACCGAAAAAGCAATTGTTTTATATCCAAATCCAACAAAAGATGTTTTCTTCATCCAAAAGCCAACTTCAACCGAAGTACAGTCTGTAACAATATTCAACTCGTTAGGACAAATGGTTCAGGAAAGTTTTTCAACCGAAATGAATGTTAGTCCGTTGCCAACAGGAATTTATGCAGTAGCTATCAAAACATCGGAAGGAACTTTTTATAAAAAAATCATAAAAGAATAAGCACTTATAAAATAATTTAAAAAAGGCAAAGTGGAAAACCTTACTTTTGCCGCTTTCAAATAAAATACAATTTAATAATGATTCAAGTCGCTCAAATATTATTCATATTATCAGTACTAGTTATTTTACATGAATTTGGTCACTATATAACGGCCAGATGGTTTAAGGTTAGAGTAGAAAAATTCTATCTTTTTATGGATGCTGGTTTCTCGTTGTTCAAAAAGAAAATCAAAGATACCGAATGGGGAATTGGCTGGTTGCCTCTTGGCGGATATGTAAAACTTGCTGGAATGATTGACGAAAGTATGGATACAGAACAAATGAATCAAGAACCACAACCTTGGGAGTTTCGTTCAAAACCAGCTTGGCAACGATTAATTATAATGTTGGGTGGAATTATTGTAAATATTATTCTTGCAATAGCTATTTATACCATAATGTTTTCTACAGTTGGACAAAAATATACTTCTCTAGAAAAAGTTCAGGAAAATGGATTGGCTTATGGCGATGTTGGACAAAAAGTAGGTTTCAAGAATGGAGACAAAATAGTTTCTATTGATGGAGAATTTATTCCAGATTTAAAATATGCTGTTATGGGCGTTTTATTCGGGGATAATGTACAAGTAAATAGAGATGGAAAAATCATTAATCTTCATTTAACCGATGCTCAGAAAGGTGAAATTATTAAAAAAGAAGGTAAGAGTTTTATACAGGCAAGAATTAAGTTAAATGAAATTTTTATCGACTCTATTACAAATCCAAAAATAACCGATTTAAAAAGATTTGATAAAATTGTAGGGATTGATAGTTCTAGATATACCTATTATGATGAGATTCAAAGTAAATCAAAATTGCATAAAAATAGTTTTGTAAATCTTTTGATTAACAGAGATGGTAAAGACATGCAAGTCAAAGTGAAAACAGACTCTTTAGGAGTTTTCACAGGAGATAACGTTTATATTAATCAAAACTTTAATCTTTCAGATTTAACAATCAAAGATTCAAAAAACAACGAATTGTTACAATCTGGCGATATCATTCTTTCCGCAAATGGTGCAACAACCAATATGGATTTTAAAAAACAATTGGAAGAAAATAAAGGAAAATCCATTCTGTTAAAAATAATGAGAGGCAATCAAAAAATGGATGTCTTATCAAAAGTTAATAAATCAGGAAAATTAGGGATACAATTTGACAACACTAAATCTAACGAATATTTAGTGGTAAATAAAATGACTTTTGGAAATTCAATCAAAGAAGCTGTTCATCAATCATGGAACCAAATTGTTTATAACATTAATAGTTTTAAATTAATTTTAAAACCTGCAACTGGAGCTTATACACAGGTTAAAAGCCCAATTGGAATTGCTAGAATGCTTCCAGATGCTTGGGATTGGGAATTCATTTGGAGTTTCACAGCGCTATTTTCAATCGGTTTAGCCTTCATGAATCTACTTCCAATTCCAGGATTAGATGGCGGACATGCACTATTTACTACCGTAGAAATGATAACAGGTAAAAAATTAAGCGACAAAGCAGCAGGATATGTTCAAACCTTTGGAATGGTTATTCTGCTGAGTTTAATGGCGTTAACTTTTGGAAAAGATATCTATCAATTAATAGCCGATAAATTTTTCTAATTTTTTTTAAAATTTGTTTGCAAATAAGAAAATCAGTCTTATATTTGCAACCGCTTAAAAGATAGAAATCTTCCTCCTTAGCTCAGTTGGTTAGAGCATCTGACTGTTAATCAGAGGGTCCTTGGTTCGAGCCCAAGAGGGGGAGCTTTTAAAAATCCAGTTTATTTATTTAGACTGGATTTTTTGTTTTTCTCCCAATTAAACACAATCTGAAAACTTTGCAACTCTGAAACTTATAAACTATCTTTGCACCTTTAATTTGAAATCCTAAAAATGAATAAACTTTTAATAGTAGGAACAGTAGCTTTTGATGCTATCGAGACACCTTTCGGAAAGACCGATAAAATCCTTGGCGGTGCAGGAACTTTCATTGGTTTATCAGCATCACATTTTAACCTACAATCAGCTATTGTTTCAGTAGTAGGAGATGATTTTCCTCAAGAATATATCGATTTATTGACAGCAAGAAACATCGATGTTTCTGGTCTTGAAATAGTAAAAGGTGGAAAAACTTTCTTTTGGAGCGGTCGTTACCATAACGACATGAACTCAAGAGATACATTGGCTACAGAACTAAATGTATTGGCAGATTTCAACCCAATCGTTCCAGAAAATTTCAAAAATGCCGATGTAGTAATGCTAGGAAATCTTCACCCTATTGTTCAAACAGGTGTTTTAAATCAAATGACACAAAAACCAAAGCTTGTTGTTTTAGACACCATGAACTTTTGGATGGATTGTGCACTTCCAGAATTATTGGATGTAATTAAACGTGTTGACGTAATTACCATCAACGATGAAGAAGCACGTCAACTTTCTGGAGAATATTCATTGGTTAAAGCTGCTGCTAAAATCCATACAATGGGACCAAAATATGTCGTAATTAAAAAAGGAGAACACGGAGCATTAATCTTCCACAACGAACATATTTTCTTCGCTCCAGCATTGCCTTTGGCTGATGTATTTGATCCAACTGGCGCAGGAGATACTTTTGCAGGTGGATTTGCAGGTTTTATTACACAACAAGGAGACATTTCTTTTGACACTATGAAAACGGCAATTATTCAAGGTTCAAACTTAGCTTCTTTCTGTGTAGAAAAATTTGGAACCGAAAGAATGCTAACACTAACCAAAGAAGATGTAAACAAGCGCTTGAAACAATTCAAAGCTTTAACACAATTTGAAATAGAATTACAATAACTTTATGCCTCGAAATTTTCGGGGCATTTTTTGTTTTAATATACAACATACAAACTACTTACAACAACACAACACTAATATGAGCGACGCAATTAAACACGAATGTGGCATTGCACTACTTCGATTAAAAAAACCATTAGAATTCTACAAAGAAAAATATGGTTCGGCTTTCTATGGCGTACAAAAAATGTATTTGCTAATGGAAAAACAGCACAATCGTGGTCAAGATGGCGCTGGATTTGCTTCTATAAAATTTGATGTCGAACCAGGCGAAAGATACATCAGTCGGGTTCGTTCTAACAAAGCACAACCTATTCAGGATATTTTTGCCCAAATTAATGACCGCATCAACGAAGAACTAGCTTTGCATCCCGAATATAACGATGATGTGCAACTTCAAAAAGACAACATTCCTTATATAGGAGAATTGTTTCTTGGTCACGTTCGTTATGGAACATTTGGCAAAAATAGCATCGAAAGCGTTCATCCGTTTTTACGTCAAAACAATTGGATGCACAGAAATCTTATCGTTGCTGGAAACTTCAATATGACTAATGTTACGGAACTTTTCAATAGTTTAGTCGAATTAGGGCAACATCCAAAAGAAATGGCAGACACCGTTACGGTAATGGAAAAAATTGGTCATTTTCTTGATGATGAAGTAACCGATTTATACCAAGAATGTAAAAATAACGGCTTGTCAAAAAGAGAAGCTTCGCCAGTAATTGCCGAAAAACTTAATCTAGTTCGAGTATTAAAACGTGCTTCTCGTGGTTGGGATGGCGGTTATGCTATGGCAGGATTGTTAGGTCATGGCGACTCGTTCGTACTTCGTGATCCAGCAGGAATTCGTCCAACTTATTTCTACGAAGATGATGAAGTTGTAGTTGTGGCTTCAGAAAGACCAGTTATACAAACCGTTTTCAATGTTTCTTTTGAAAAAATTCAGGAATTAAAACCTGGAAATGCCTTAATCATCAAGAAAAACGGAACGGTTTCCGAAGAAGAAATCAATACGCCAACAATAAAAAAAGCCTGTTCTTTTGAACGTATTTATTTTTCTCGTGGTAGCGATGCTGAAATCTATCAGGAACGAAAAGAACTTGGAAAACTAATTCTTCCAGCGGTTCTTGAAGCCATCGAAAACGATACGGATAATACGGTTTTCTCTTATATTCCAAATACAGCCGAAACATCTTTCTACGGAATGATTGAAGCTGCCAATGATTTTCTAAACCAAAGAAAAAATAAATTTATTCTTGACAACCGAAAAACATTAACCAAAGAAAAGCTAGAAGAAATCCTTTCGGTAAAAATTAGAACCGAAAAAATAGCTATAAAAGACGCAAAACTGAGAACTTTTATTACCGACGATGCTAATCGTGATGATTTAGTTGCCCATGTTTATGATGTTACGTATGGCGTAATCCAACCGTCGGATAATTTGGTTATCATTGATGATAGTATCGTTCGCGGAACTACTTTAAAGAAAAGTATTCTTAGAATGATGGATAGATTAAACCCAAAACGCATTGTAGTCGTTTCTTCTGCACCACAAATTCGCTATCCTGATTGTTATGGTATCGATATGTCAACCTTGGAAGGTTTCATTGCTTTTCAAGCAGCAATCGAGCTTTTGAAAGAGCGAAAAATGACCAATATTATCGATGACGTTTATAAAAAATGTAAAGCTCAAGAAAATCTGAAAGATGCCGAAGTAATTAACTTCGTTAAGGAAATTTATAATCCATTTACCGATACAGAAATTTCGAATAAAATCGCCCAAATGCTTCATCCCGAAGACATTAAAGCTGAAGTAAAAATTATCTTCCAAACGGTTGATGATTTACACATAGCATGTCCAAAGAATTTAGGCGATTGGTACTTTACTGGAGATTATCCAACAGCAGGTGGAAACCGTGTAGTTAATAAGGCTTTTATTAATTTTTATGAAGGTAAAAATGCACGTTCCTACTAAAATTTTAACATTTTTTGAACTTAAACGATTATTGATGCATTTGGTCTAAATTATTTGTTTCTAGATTTATACACCGCATATATTTGCTCTACCATAGCATTAGTAGGTTAAGTTTATGGTAGATTTGGGGCAAAAAAGGAGAAATGAAAGTTTCTCCTTTTTTATTTTTATACATCAGAAAACCCTTTAAAAAAGGATTACTCTACTAGTATTTTCATACATTCTAAATATATTTTTAAGAAAATATAGAAAAAATTAACAAGAACTCATTAGATTTGCCTTACCATAGTATTTAGTGTAGGTTAAGTTTATGGTAGATTTGGGGCAAACAGGTAGAAGAAATTCTGCCTGTTTCATTTTATACCAGACACAAAAAAAAACCGACTGTTTTCACAATCGGCTTTTTTAAAAGAATAAATTCTCTCTTATTTTTCAGTAGCATATAATCGAGCAACTTCTGTCCAGTTAATCACATTAAAGAACGCTTCAATATAATCAGGACGACGGTTTTGATAGTTTAAATAATAAGCATGTTCCCATACATCCATTCCTAAAATTGGAAAACCACCACAAGCCGTATCTGGCATCAATGGATTGTCTTGATTTGCTGTTGAACAAACTTCTAGTTTTCCACCTTTGTGGACACATAGCCAAGCCCAACCCGAACCAAAACGAGTTGCACCAGCTTTGGCAAACTGAGCTTTAAATTCGTCAAACGATTTGAAATCTCTTTCAATCGCTTCTAATAATTCTCCAGTTGGTAATCCGCCACCATTTGGCGACATAACTCTCCAAAATAAATTGTGATTGTAAAAACCACCACCATTATTTCTAACTGCAGCGTTAGTCATGTCTAAATTGATTAAGATATTTTCAATCGTTAATCCTTCTAAATCTGTTCCAGCAATAGCAACATTTAGATTTGTGGTATAAGCATTATGATGTTTAGAATGATGAATTTCCATCGTTCTTGCATCAATATGTGGTTCTAATGCATCGTATGCATAAGGTAATTGTGGTAATTCAAAAGCCATAATTAGTTTTTTTAAAATTAATATTCGATTTTCAAATTTAAGGATTATAAATCTTTTTTTTGTTATAAAATTGATAAATCACTAAAGTGTTTCTACAGGAACTTGTTGCAATTTTCGCTCTAATCGATAGGAAATCATCACACAAGAAAGTATTAAAACAACACTGATATATCCCAAATAATTATAATTGTGTATCGCAAATTTTGAATCACTGTACGTAATCCAACCACTTAACAAGGAAGCAAATCCAGTTCCGAGTGATTGCACGCACGAATTTAAACTCATAAAACTTCCGCGTGTTTTATTGTCAACTGCTTGAGTAATCATGGCTTGTCCTGGAACAGTTCTTCCAGTTGAGGAACTAAACCAAAATCCAAAAATTCCCAAAACCACAAACAGTTGCCAATGTGGCATATTCGTTATCAAAACCACAAACACAATAGAAATTAAAGCTGCCCAAACAAAGACATTTCTTTTGCCATAACTATCAGCCAATTTCCCAATAATTTGTGCCGAAATCAACGAACACAATCCGCCAACAAGATAAATTAAAGGCGTATATTCTTGAAGCACGCCAACATTATAAACCAAATACGGATTAATCAGCGGAACGATAATAAAATGTCCTGTTATCAACAGAAAACTAAACAACAAAGCCGTTACCTGAGTTTTATTGCTGAAAATATCATAGAAATTGGAAATTCGTTCTTTCAGTTTTATAGGATTTTCCAAATGCGCATTTACATTGGGAACAAATTTGAATAAAAACGGCAAAAGCAATACGCCAAAAGTTGCTACTACCAAAAATGGATAATGCCAATCATAGGTATTGGCTAAATACAATCCAAACGGAACGCCAATAACCGAAGCCAATGCAAATCCGCCCATCAACAATCCCATCGCTCGACCACGACGTTCATAGGGAATAACATCGGCAATAATACTCAAAATCTGCGCACTGATTAATCCGCCAAAAATTCCAGTTACAACTCTTGCTAATATCATCGAATACGTTCCAAAAGCAAAAGCACAAGCAAACGTTCCTAGTAAAAATCCAGAATAAGCAAACAATAAAAGTTTTTTTCTATCAAATTTATCGGCGAAAAAAATAGCACAAAAACTACTCACAAAAGCCGACAACGAATAACTCGAAACAATAATAGCAAACTCTGATGTGGTTAAACTCCATTTGGGCATCAAAATATTCCCCAAAGGCATCATAATCATAAAATCGAGTATATGGGTAAAATTCAGCAACGCCATTAGCGCAACTAAAATGATTTCATTCTTTTTCAAAACGCATTTTTTAATTCAGTGCAAAATTACATATAGAAAAATTCCTTTTTCTTAATAAAGAATTAATTAATTACATTAGTACCAGAAATAAAAACTATAGGTCGAATGTTTGATTTGCAACCCAATCATCTGAAAAACAATATAATTTCGCTTTCGCCTTTGCAGGAAAATGATTTTGAGGAATTATATACCGTTGCCAATGACGAACTACTTTGGGAACAACACCCAAATAAACTGCGTTATCAACGAGATATTTTTCAGAATTTTTTTGAAGGTGCAATGCTTTCTGGTGGTGCATTTTTAATTCGTGATAGTAAAACCAACGAAGTTGTTGGCAGCAGTCGTTTTTATGATTACAATGAAAAAGAGAATTCAATATTGATTGGTTACACGTTCATCGGACGAAAATTTTGGGGAAATGATTATAACAAATCGTTGAAGAAACTAATGTTAGATTACGCTTTTCAGCATGTAAACAAAGTTTATTTTCATATTGGTGCTTTCAACATTCGTTCTCAAAAAGCCATCGAAAAAATTGGCGCTATTAAAATCGATGAATTTCAAGTGGAATATTTCGGCGAAGACAGTAAGTTGAACTTTGTTTATGAAATAACCCTTGATAATTGTCATTCCGACGAAGGAGGAATCACATAGTCCAATTTACTTATTCTGAGCCTAATAATATATATAAAATATGACAAATAAATTTACATTACTTTTTATTTTAATATCAATGACACAGTTTGCGCAAACAAAAACAGAATTTAAAGGTAAAAATGTTAAAGTTTCTTTTAACGAAAATATTGATAGTGAAAAAGTATCCATAAAATTAGTAGAAGGAACTTGGAATATGACGTTATTTCCTCTATTTGAAAATAACAGTATCGTTGAAAATGGATTTCCTTCAGAAGCTGGAATCTATAATCTTATTATCAATTATTCTGATAATTTATATTACAATGAAATAGCATTGTATAGAATGAAGCCAGAATTTGAAGAAATATCATTCGATTTTTATCATGATTCAGGAAAAATATTTTGTCGAATCAAATCTGATTATGCTCAAGAATTAAACAAAGAAATTGTAATGAATAAATTTGATGAAGAAACCCAAAAAATTATTAATTCTGTAAAACAATAAATGCAAAAAACCGCTTTCTCCATATACGACGCATCAGCAGGTTCTGGAAAAACCTATACATTAGTAAAAGAATACCTCAAAATTATTCTTTTGTCCAAAAAACCCGATGCCTATCGAAATATTCTCGCCATTACGTTTACCAACAAAGCGGTTCACGAGATGAAAAGTCGCGTGGTGGAAAGTCTTTCGGAGTTTGCCAAAGAAAATCCTTCGGAGAAAGCAGTTCAATTGATGCAAAATATTCAGTTGGAAACAGGTTTGAGTTTGGCAACAATCACTGAAAAAGCCAAAAACATCATCAAAAACTTGATACATAATTATGCGTCATTTGACATTTCGACCATTGATAAATTTACACACAAAGTCATTCGTGCCTTTGCACACGATTTGAATTTACCAATAACTTTTGATGTTTCGCTCGATACCGAAAACCTTCTAAATGAAGCTGTAGATGCGATTATTGCCGAAGCTGGAAATGATGAAACACTGACCAATTTACTCGTAGATTTCACGATGGAAAAAACCGATGACGATAAGTCTTGGGATGTTTCTCGTGAAATTATGGAAACAGGAAAGTTGATTTTAAACGAAAACAATCGCGAAGAAATCACCCATTTTCAGAATAAAAAAATTGAAGATTTTACAATTATCAAAAACAAATTAAGCGCATTATCTGATGAAATTGAAAATGAATGTGTCAATTTAGCCATCGAAGCCTTAACTTTAATCGAAAGCAACGGCATTGATTTGAAATCGTTTTCTGGCGGTTATTTTCCAAAACATTTGATTAGCATTCAAGAGAAAAAATTCAATCCAAATAATAAAACTTATCACGAAGCCGAAGACATAAAAATCAACAAAACGGCAAAAGATAGTGCTCAAATTGAAAGCATAATTCCTAATTTGTTAGCGATTTTGGCAACGATTTACGCCAAATTTGAGAAGAAAAATTTCTACGATGCTTTTCTGAAAAACATCACGCCACTTTCGTTGTTGAACACCTTGAGCAACGAGTTGACCAAAATTCAAACAGAACAAAACATTCTTTCAATTTCAGAATTCAATAAATTAATCAACGAACAAATTCAAAATCAGCCTGCGCCATTTATTTATGAACGTTTGGGCGAAAAATACCGTCATTTTTTCATTGACGAATTTCAAGACACATCCGAAATGCAATGGCAAAATCTTATTCCGTTAATTGATAATGCTTTGGCGAGTGAAGAAAACGGCGAAAGTGGTTCGTTGCTTTTAGTTGGCGATCCAAAACAGTCGATTTATCGTTGGCGTGGCGGAAAAGCGGAACAATTTATCGAACTCAGTAAAGACAAAAATCCATTTGTAAATCCAGATAAAAAGCTATTTTCTCTCGAACGAAACTACCGAAGTTATTCGCAAATCATCGAATTCAACAACGATTTTTTTAAATTTTTGTCCAATGAATTTGAAAACGAAGATTACAAAGATTTGTATGCCAATCATAGTCATCAAAAAACGAATGATAAAAATGGCGGTTATGTTTCGATTTCTTTTTTGCCAAAAAACGAAAAAAATACTGAAAATTATGGTGAAGAAACCACCGAAAAAGAAGATTTATTCCTCGAAGCCACTTTAAAAACCATTGAAAAAGTAAAATCCAACGGTTTTGCTAATAAAGACATTGTCATTCTTACCCGAAAGAAAAATCAAGGAACAGCAATTGCTAATTTTTTAACCGAAAATGACATTCCGATCTTATCGTCCGAAAGCCTGTTGCTCGGTTCATCGTCAGAAGTTCAGTTTATCGTTCATTTTCTGAATTACTTGAAAAATAAAAATGATTTAGAAGCAAAAGCCCATTTTTTATATTATTTGGCTCAAAAAAATACACCAAAAATTGCCGTTCACGACTTTATTTCGAGCGGAATGGAACAAAAAGAAGAAGCCGATTTTCAAAAATGGCTTTTTGATTTTGATTTCGAAATTTCGTTTACCACTATTCGAAAAAAGTCGCTTTATGAAGCCGTAGAATTGATTATTTCCAAAGCCATTTCTATCGAAAAAAGAAATGCTTATGTTCAATATTTCTTGGATGTAGTTTTGGAACGCGATTTAAAAAACCAAGCTGGAATTTCGGATTTTCTGAATTATTGGGAAACCCAAAAAGAAAAACTCAGCATTCCATCACCCGAAGGTAACGATGCTATTCGAATTATGACCATTCATAAATCAAAAGGATTGGAATTTCCAGTGGTAATTTTTCCATTTGCCGAAGAAGATTATAGCAAAGGTCCAAAAGAGAAAATTTGGATCAATGCCGATGAAGAAACTATTGGTTTGCCAAAAGCTTTGGTCGATAAAAGTAGTAAAGTAGAAAGTTTTGGAAAAGATGCATCAAAGGTTTACAATCAAAAAAAACAAGAAGATTTACTAGACGATATTAATATTTTGTATGTGGCGTTAACTAGAGCTGAAGAACAATTACACGTGATTTCACAAATGCAAAATATCAGTAAATCAACTGGCGAATATCCTAAAAACATGGCGTCGTTTTTCATCAATTTCTTAACTAACCAAAATTTATTTGACGAAAATAAACTGGACTACGAATTTGGAAATAGCAAAAAATTATCTTCTAAAAAAGCAAGTTCAGAAACGCCAAAAACAATTCCGCAATTAACCGAGATTTTAAATCCAAAAAACATCAAAATTGCACAACGCGAAAGCATAATGTGGAATACAACCCAGCAAAAAGCGATTGAATATGGAAATATTTTGCACGAAATACTGTCGTTTGTGAAAACCAAAAACGATGTGGATTTAGCCTTAACCAAAGCCATTGAAAACGGATTGATTATCGCTTCTCAGCGAGAAACTGTTGAAAAAACCATCTTCGAAATTATAAATCATCCTGATTTGATTGATTTTTTTGCCGAAGAGCATTTAGTTCTAAATGAAAAAACCATCATTCAAAAAGAAGGAAATTTGATAAAACCAGACCGAATGGTTTTAACGTCAACCAAAGAAATTTATTTGTTAGATTATAAAACGGGTTCACATCAAGCAAAATACAAGCAACAAATAGAGAATTATCAAGATGCTATTGAGAAAATGAACTATCGAGTGACTAAAAAAGCGTTGGTTTATATTGGCGAAACGTTGGAAGTGGTAAATTTGTAAACTAAAAATAAAACTGAACTACAAACTAAAATAAAATGTACGGAAAAATTCAACAACACCTACAAAACGAATTAAAAACTATTGAAGACAATGGTATTTTCAAAAAAGAACGCGTGATCACTTCGCCTCAAGGAGCAGAAATTACAGTAAATGGCGAAACGGTTTTAAACTTTTGTGCCAATAATTATTTAGGATTATCATCACATCCCGAAGTAGTTCAAGCAGCAAAAGACGCTTTGGATTCGCATGGCTTTGGAATGTCGTCAGTACGATTCATTTGTGGAACGCAAGACATTCACAAAACTTTGGAAAAAACTATCGCTGATTTCTATGGAACAGAAGATACAATTCTATACGCAGCAGCATTTGATGCCAATGGTGGTGTTTTTGAACCTTTATTAGGAGAAGAAGATTGTATTATTTCAGATAGTTTAAATCACGCTTCTATTATTGATGGTGTTCGTTTGTGTAAAGCAGCACGTTATCGTTATGAAAACAACAATATGGAAGATTTGGAAAATCAATTGAAAAAAGCCGTTGAAGCTGGACATCGCTTCAAGCTTATCGTAACCGATGGTGTTTTTTCAATGGATGGTTTAGTTGCGCCATTGGACAAAATTTGCGACTTAGCCGATAAATATGATGCTTTGGTTATGGTTGACGAATGTCACGCTGCAGGATTTATTGGCGCAACAGGAAAAGGAACTTTGGAAGCCAAAAACGTAATGGGACGAGTTGATATCATCACCGGAACATTAGGAAAAGCTCTTGGCGGTGCAATGGGCGGATATACTACGGCAAAAAAAGAAATTATTGAAATTTTACGTCAGCGTTCGCGTCCGTATTTATTTTCCAATTCACTAGCTCCAGCTATTGTTGGCGCGTCAATCAAAGTTTTTGAATTATTAAAAAAAGACACTTCACTTCGTGATAAATTAGAATGGAATACCAATTACTTCAAAGACGGCATGAAAAAAGCTGGATTTGACATTATAGATGGCGATTCAGCTATTGTTCCGGTAATGCTGTATGATGCCAAATTATCTCAAATAATGGCTGATGAATTGCTCAAAAAAAGAATTTATGTTATTGGTTTCTTTTTTCCGGTAGTGCCAAAAGAGAAAGCGAGAATCAGGGTTCAACTTTCAGCTGGTCACTCAAAAGAACATCTTGACAAGGCGATTAATGCATTTGTTGAAGTTGGAAAAGCATTAAATATCATTTAATTAAGTATATTTTAACAATAACATTTTGATATTATATTAATACGTATTACTTTTGCCTTATTATAATTATTATAATCTAATCAAATTAAGTATGAAACATCTTAACAAATTATTTGTTGCTGTGGCATTGTTAGCTGGACTAAGTTCTCAAGCTCAAGATAGCAACAACCCATGGGCAATCTCATTTGGGGTGAACGCAGTTGACACTAGATTTAGTGCAGCTTCAAAATTAGAAGATCAGTTTTCTGAATTTTTTAACGCTAAAGATCATTGGAATATCCTTCCTTCTGTATCTTATTTAAACGTATCAAAATACGTAGGTAGTAATTTCTCATTTGGTGTTACAGGATCTATCAACAAAATCAAAAAATTTGTTAATCCAAGAATTGGAGATGCAGATTACACAGTTGTTAATCCAGGAGATTTAAGTTATTATGCAGTTGATGGAGTTATCAACTATAGCTTCATGAACTTAATTGGTTCTAAAGTTATCGATCCTTCTGCTCACATTGGTGGAGGTTACACTTGGTTTGGTGATGCTTCTGCAGGTACAGTTAATGGAGGTTTAGGTTTAACTTTTTGGTTTGCTGAAAACGTAGGTTTATCTTACCGTGCGACTTACAAACATTCATTTGATGACACTAGAACTCCAGACGTAGATGTTGCTTCTCACGTTCAACATTTTGCAGGTCTTACTTTCAAATTTGGTGGTAAAGATACTGACGGTGACGGAATCTATGACAAAGATGATGCTTGTCCAGAAGTTGCTGGTTTAAAACAATTCAACGGTTGTCCTGATAACGACGGTGATGGTATTGAAAACAGCAAAGATGCTTGTCCAGACGAAGCAGGTTCAGTTGAAATGAATGGATGTCCTGATAAAGACGGTGATGGAATTGCTGATAAAGATGATGCTTGTCCAGAAGTTGCAGGTCCAAAAGCATTAAACGGATGTCCTGATACTGACGGTGACGGAATCGCTGACAAAAACGATAAATGTCCAGACGTTAAAGGTCCAAAAGAAAATGGTGGATGTCCATGGCCAGATAGAGATGGTGATGGTGTTCTTGACAAAGATGACAAATGTCCAGATGTTAAAGGTACTGTAGCTAACAATGGTTGTCCAGAAGTATCTGACGAAGTTGTTAAAAGATTAAATGATTATGCTAAAACTATTTTGTTTGACACTGGAAAATTCTCTTTCCAAAAACAAACTTTCCCAGTTTTAGAAGCTATTACTGCTATTTTAAAAGAATACCCAACTGCTAAATTCTCAATTGAGGGTCACACTGACAACGTTGGTAAAGCAGATTTCAACCAAAAATTATCTGACGGTAGAGCTAACGCTGTTAAACATTATTTAATTGACAACGGTATTGATCCATTCAGATTAACTTCTAAAGGTTTTGGTATGGATAACCCAATCGATACTAACAAAACTGCTAAAGGTAGAGCAAACAACAGAAGAGTTGAAGTGAAATTAGTTAAATAATTTCTTCTAAAATATTTTTTAAAAAACGCTCCGAAATTCGGGGCGTTTTTTTTATTTTTATAACATGTCAAATCCAACCTTTCTTCATCAACTTGCAAGTGAAATTCTGAAAACTAATTCTGAAAATTTATCAGAACTCGTTATTGTTTTACCCAACAAAAGAGCCAAAGTCTTTTTGCTTGACGAATTAAAGAAATTAGTTTCAACCAATGTTTTTGCACCCGAAATAATCAGTATCGAAGAATTTATTCAAGATATTGCGGGAATTCGCAGTATCGACTCGGTGGAAGTTTTGTTTGAATTCTATGAAGTTTATCTTTCTATTACAGAAAAAAATAAGCAAGAACCTTTTGAAACCTTTGCCAATTGGGCAAAAACACTGCTACAAGACTTTAATGAAATCGACAGATATTTACTCGAACCCGATAAGATTCTAAAATATCTTGAAAACATCAAAGAAATCGAGCATTGGTGGGAAAAAGTAGAAAACCAAACGGTTTTAGTTGAAAAACACCTTGCTTTTTGGAAAAAACTACCCGAATATTATCATTCACTATATCAATATTTATCAAACAAAGGAATTGGTTACCAAGGATTAATTTATCGCGAAGCGGTTGAAAATCTCAATCATTTTTCAGAAAAAAAATCGAACACCTATATTTTTGCTGGTTTTAATGCACTCAATCAAGCCGAAGAAAAAATTATTCAGCATATGTTAGCTTTAGGAACAGCTAAAATTTATTGGGATATCGATGAAACCTTGCTTCACGATACTTTTCATGATGCAGGTTTGTTTCAAAGACGTTTTAAATCAAGTTGGAGTTACTATAAAACCAATCCGTATGAATGGATTTCTAACGATTATTCTGCAGAAAAAAGCATTCATGTCATTGGAACTTCAAAATCAATTGGTCAAGCCAAAATTGCTGGCGATATCATCAAAAAACACATCGACAATAACAATTCTAACTTGCAAAATGTTGCCTTAGTTCTTGGTGAAGAAAACCTTTTATTGCCTGTTTTGCATTCGCTTCCCGCTGAAGTTGATGCGCTAAATATTACGATGGGTTTTACCAGCAAAAATAATCCTGCGCAGTTGTTGATTGCAAAACTTTTTAAGCTACATGTAAATGCTTTTGAGCGAAATGCGACCAATTATGTGATGTATTACAAAGACGTACTCGATATTTTGACACATCCGTTAATTGAACCCTATTGCAAAGCCGATGTCGTTGTAAACACTATTAATCGCAATAATTTTACGTTTATTTCCCATAAAAAACTGAATGAATTATATCCGTTTGAAAACGAACTTTTCAGCTTATTATTTCAAAAATGGGATACTAATTCAGTTGCGGTTTTGGAGAATTTATCTCAAATTTTACTCAAAGTAAAAGCCAATTTAAGTTTAGACCAAAATCCCGAAGTTTCCGAAGAAAAAATAACCAATGCGTTTGTTTTTTCTATTTTCAAAATCATCAATAAAATGATTTCCTATTTTAGTGAACATCAAAAGATTGATAATATCAAAACGCTTCATGCGATTTACAAGCAAATTATCGATTTAGCCGAAGTTTCATTTGAAGGCGAACCTTTGAATGGACTTCAAATTATGGGAGTTTTGGAAAGTCGTGTGCTCGATTTTGAAACCGTAATCATCACATCGGTAAATGAGGGTAAATTTCCAGCAGGAAAAAGCACCAATTCGTTTATTCCGTATGATGTGAAACGTGAATATGGTTTACCTACTTTCAAAGAAAAAGATGCCATTTACACCTATCATTTTTATCACTTATTGCAACGTGCAAAGAATGTTTATTTGATTTATAATTCAGACAGCGAAGGATTTGACGCAGGAGAAAAAAGTCGTTTCATCACGCAATTGGAAGTCGAAAAACGACCAAGCCATAACTTAACTTTTGATTTTTATAATCCAAATGTTCCCAATATTGCTTATGAACCGATTGTCATCGAAAAAACCGAAAGCGTCATCAATCGACTGAAAGAAATTGCCGAAAAAGGATTTTCGCCATCAGCATTGACAACCTATATTCGAAATCCGATACAGTTTTATTTTCAAAGGATTTTAAGAATTTCTGAAACAGATGAAGTAGAAGAAAACATTGCGGTCAATACGCTTGGAACGATTATTCACGGAACGTTAGAAGAATTATACAAACCGCTAATTGGAAAAATTTTAATTGAAAACGATATTAAAATTTGCATCAAAAACATTGATGACGAAGTGTTGAAGCAATTCAAATTGGTTTACAAAGAAGGCGAAATTAAGAAAGGAAGAAATCTTCTCGCCTTTGAAGTTGCTAAACGAAACGTGTTGAACTTCTTAAAATTAGAATTAGAAGCTATCCAAAACGGAGATGAAATTCAGCTAATTGCTTTAGAAAAACCATTATCACGAAAGCTTGAACATCCAAAATTGCCTTTTGCCGTAAGAATTGCAGGAAATGTAGATCGAATTGAAAATAGAAACGGAAGAATTCGAATTATCGATTACAAAACGGGAAAAGTAGAACAGAAAAACGTTATGCTAAAAGACTGGAATGGTTTAACGGAAGACATTAAAAACGACAAAATCATTCAAATTTTGGCGTACGCATTCATGTATGAAGAAGAAGCAAAAGGATTAGATATTGAAGCCGGAATTATTTCGTTTAAAAACCTAAAATCAGGATTTCTACCCTTTAATTTTAAACCCGAAAAAGAAGCTTACGATGTTATTTCCCCAGAAATTATGGAAAATTACATTGAAGAAATTGTGGTTTTGTTAAATCAGATTTTGAGTGAAAATGTAGCTTTTGAGGAGAAAGTTTAACCACAAAAGGTACAAAAGAAAACAAAAGAATTTATTTTTAGAATTATAACAGAATAAAACTAACCGTTAAGAAAAATTAAATGGCTTTGACAAAATCATATTTAAAAGATTTGACCTATCAAATAAACGGAGCTGCAATTGAGGTTCATAAATTTCTTGGTCCTGGTTTGCTTGAAAGTATTTATCACAAATGTTTCAAGAAGGAATTAGATGTTAGGGGAATTTCCTTTAAATCCGAATTGTTAGTTCCAATTAATTTCAAGGGTTTAGATGTAGATACTAATTTGAGATGCGATTTATTTATTGAGAATTGTATTGTTTTAGAACTTAAAACTGTTGATAGTTTTGCGCCTATTCATCAAGCACAATTATTAACTTATATGAAATTACTTGAAGCTCCAAAAGGAATTTTATATAATTTCAATTCTGTAAATTTATATAAAGAAGGACAAATGACTTTGGTCAACGAGTATTTTAGAAATTTAGAGGATTAAATTGTCAAAAAACTTTTGTTTTCTTTTGTGCCTTTTGTGGTTAAATCTTTTTCAAAAAACTCAAAAAAACTTTCAATAATTCTTCTTGGTTTTCAATATGCGACATGTGTCCATCAGGAAAAGTAGTAAGTTCAACTTTGGTATTTTCTATTTGGTCAAGATTATCATCATAATTTAAAACACCATCATTTTTACCCAAAACCAGTTGCATAGGATAAGGTGCAAAATGCAAAATCACTTCACGATCTTTTCTAATTTTCATGCCTTCGAGCGATGCAACAATACCTTGCAACGGTGTTTTTAAGGCTTCAAGTTTTACTTTTTCAATTTGTTCGGCTAATCGTTCTCGATTGTTTTCACTGAAAAGATTGGCGATACTCATTCGAACAAAATTGGTGTAATTCTGTTTTACAGCAACAATTGCTCGGTCGCGATTAACTTTGCGTTCATCACTATCAGCTCGCGAAGTAGAATTTAACAAAAACAAACCTTTTACATTATCAGGATACAATTCGGCGAAAGCCAAAGAAACATAACCGCCCATTGAATGACCAATAAAAACTGCTTTTCTAATCTTTAGTTCGTGCAAAACATGATGAACCATATCAGCTTGATCTTCCATCGAATGCACATATCCAAGACATTCTGTTTCGCCATGACCAAGTAAATCAATAGTGATAACGCGATGTTTCTTTGAAAGTTCAGGAACAAAAGCATTCCACATGGTTTGATTTTCCAAAAAACCGTGTAATAGCAAAACTGCCGTACCTTTTCCTTGTTCGGTATAACTGATTTTGATATTCTTGTAAATAGTCGTTTTCATTGCTACAAAAATAGATTTTAACCGCAAATTCACGAATTATTTTTTCACAAACTTTGTCATTTTTATGCTCCATGAAATGACGAGTTTTTCTATAAAATGGATTGTTGTAATGGAAAAAATCCCGACAGTTTAATTTTTTATATCATTCAAAAACCACTTTACTTTTCTCTACAGTTACTTCCATCATAATTTGTTTCCCGAAAATCAAAGCGCGATTGTCTCGAATATGTCCAGCTGGAAAATTATAAATCACCGGAATATTCAATCCTTTGATGGTTTCTTCAATGATTTCCAATGCATTTTTTCCCCATGGAATTTCGTTGTCTTTCATATCAGTCATTCCGCCAACGATGATTCCTTTCAAACTTTTTAAACAGCCGTTTCGTTTCAAGTTCATCATCATTCGGTCGATATGATACATGTATTCATCTAAATCTTCGATAAAAAGGATTTTGTCTTCGCAGTCAATAGCAGATTCCGAACCTAACAAACTATATAAAATCGATAAATTCCCACCAACCAATTCGCCTTTGGCTTTACCAACATGATTTAAAGCGTCACAATCTAATTCGTATTCGAGTTTATCGCCAAACAAAGCCGTGCAAAGTGAATTTTTCGCCTCATCGGTTGCTCTTGCCACACTTACTGGCATAATTCCGTGAATGGATTGAAAACCCATTCGGTTTAAATGACTATGCAAAACCGTTACATCACTAAAACCGATAATCCATTTTGGATTTTGCTTGAATTTGGTAAAATCGAGTTTGTCGATAATTCGAACGGTTCCATAACCGCCACGAACACACCAAATAGCTTTGATATTTGGGTTGTCCATTTGTTCTTGAAAATCTTCGGCACGTTGATCATCAGTTCCAGCTAATTGGTAATGATCCAAACCTATGGTTTTCCCTAATTTGACTTTTAAACCCCAACCTTCGAGCATAGCAATGGTCGGTTTTAAATTGTCTTCAATGTTTTTTCGAGCGGTAGAAACGATGGCAACGGTATCGCCGGGTTGCAAAAATGGTGGTGTAATCATCTTTTTTTGAGAATGAAGATTATGAAAGAATAAAGAAAATAGAATATAGAGAATAGACTTTTTCATTTTGGAATTGAATCTGAAACAAATGTATAAAAGTTCTTAATAGTTATTTAATTTTTTAAGACACGAATTGCACAAATTTTCACGAACTATTTTACCTTTTAGATTTCACGAAATCTGCTTTTAGCAGATTAGAATTTGTGTAATTATTTTGTAATTTCAATAATTTGTGAAAATTCGTGAGATTCGTGTCAACTTTTTATTCACTGATGAAATGGAAAGCTGGAAATTGCTTTAAATAAAACTTATAAACAATCGATTGTAATGCTTATTTTTGCAAAATATATTTTGAATTTACAATGTTAGAAAACCCAAAAAGATATACCATTACGGCAGCTTTGCCTTATACCAATGGACCAATCCATATTGGTCATTTGGCTGGAGTTTATGTGCCAAGCGATATTTATGCGCGTTATTTACGTTTGCAAGGAAAAGACGTGGCGTTTATTTGCGGAAGCGATGAACACGGCGTGGCGATATCGATGAAAGCCAAGAAAGAAGGTATTACACCGCAAGAAGTGATTGATAAATATGACGGGATCATTAGAAAATCATTTGAAGATTTCGGAATTTCGTTTGACAATTATTCGCGAACTTCGTCCAAAATTCATCACGATACAGCACAGAAATTTTTCAGAAAATTGTATGATAACAACGATTTTATTGAAGAAGTTACCGAACAATTGTATGATGCTAAAGCCGAGCAGTTTTTGGCAGACCGATTTGTAACCGGAACGTGTCCAAAGTGCGACAATCCGGAAGCATACGGCGATCAATGTGAGAAATGTGGTTCGACTTTGAATGCAACCGATTTGATTAACCCAAAATCTACGATTACTGGCGAAACTCCAATTATAAAAGAAACAAAACACTGGTTTTTACCTTTGGACAGATACCAAGATTTTTTACAAAAATGGATTTTGGAAGATCATGCGAAAGATTGGAAAACCAATGTTCTTGGACAAGTAAAATCATGGTTGGACGACGGATTGAAACCTCGTGCCGTAACTCGCGATTTAGATTGGGGAATAGACGTTCCGGTTGATGGCGCAGAAGGAAAGAAACTTTATGTGTGGTTTGACGCACCAATTGGATACATTTCGGCAACCAAAGAATGGGCTGAAAGAGAAGGAAAAAACTGGGAAGATTATTGGAAAAACGATGACACCAAACTCGTTCATTTTATTGGCAAAGACAATATTGTTTTTCATTGCATTATTTTTCCGGCGATGTTGAAAGCCGAAGGAAGTTATATTTTACCCGATAATGTTCCAGCGAATGAGTTTTTGAATTTGGAAGGAAACAAACTTTCTACGTCTAAAAATTGGGCCGTTTGGTTGCACGAATATTTACAAGATTTTCCAGAAAAACAAGATGTTTTACGTTATGCTTTAACGGCAAATGCTCCCGAAACTAAGGACAATGACTTTACTTGGAAAGATTTTCAGGCGAGAAACAATAATGAATTAGCTGCAGTTTTTGGAAATTTCATCAATCGTGTGGTTGTTTTAACTAACAAATATTATAACGGAATTGTTCCAACGCCAAATGATTTTACCGAAGTTGATGAGCAAACTTTAGCCGAATTAAAAGCATATCCAGCGGTAATTTCATCTTCAATTGAAAGATACAGATTTAGAGAAGCGCAAGGTGAAATGATGAATGTAGCTCGTTTAGGAAACAAATATTTAGCCGACGAAGAACCTTGGAAAATGGTAAAAACCGATCCAGAACGAGTGAAAACTCAAATGTACGTTGCGTTGCAAATTGCGGCTGCATTACAAATTTTGTGCGAACCATTTTTACCTTTTACATCAAATAGATTGGCAACGATTTTAAATTTAAATGATTTAAAATGGAATTCCGTTTCTGAGACATCAGAATTGCTAAAATCTGGTCATCAAATTGGACAAGCCGAAATATTATTTTCTCAAATAGAAGATGCCGAAATTCAAAAACAAATAGACAAACTAGAAGCAACGAAAGTTGCCAACAAAGCTGAAAACGCCGTGATAGAACCACAAAAAGAAACGTCAACATTTGAAGATTTCTCAAAATTGGATTTGCGTGTTGGAACGATTATTGACGCTGAGAAAATGCCAAAAGCCAACAAACTTTTAGTTTTGAAAGTGGATACTGGAATTGATGTGCGAACAATCGTTTCTGGAATTGCAGAACATTTTTCTCCAGAAGAAGTGGTTGGAAAACGCGTGACTGTTTTGGTAAATTTAGCACCAAGAGCATTACGTGGCGTTGAAAGTCAAGGCATGATTTTGATGACAAATAATGCCGAAGGAAAACTGGTTTTTGTAAATCCAGATGCTGATGGCGTGAAAAATGGAGCGTTGATTTCTTAAAAAACATTACCGCAAATTCGCGAATTTTAATTGAAATTTGATAAATGTAATTTGCGAATTTGCGGTCAAATAAAATATCATGAACCCAAAAATAATTGCTTTTGATGCCGATGATACACTTTGGCACAACGAACCTTATTTTGACGAAGCGCAAGCCAAATTCTGTGAACTTTTTGCCGATTATGCTTCCAATCAAGAGATTTTACAATTGATTTTAAGCCATCAAGTAAAAAATCTTCCGCTGTATGGTTTCGGAATAAAAGCGTTTGTATTGTCGATGATCGAATCCGCATTAGAATTAACTAATCATCAAATTTCCGGAGCCGGAATTGAAAAAATTATCAAAATCGGGAAAGATTTACTGCAAAAACCTGTAGAACTTTTACCAGAAGTAGAAGATGTTTTGCAACAATTAAAAGGAAAATACAAGTTGGTTGTAGCTACCAAAGGCGATTTAAAAGACCAACATAGAAAATTACACGATTCGGGAATTGGACATTATTTTCATCATATCGAAGTGATGAGCGATAAAAAAGAATTGGATTATGAAAAAATGCTCGGTCGTTTAGACATCAAACCCGAAGATTTTATTATGATTGGAAACTCTTTAAAATCGGATGTTTTACCGGTTTTGAATATTGGCGGACACGGTTATCATATCGGCTATCATACGACATGGGAATACGAAAAAATTGATTTTGAAATTGTACACAACAACTTCAAATCACTGCAAAAAATCTCAGACGTTCTGCCAATTCTATTACAATAATTAAAAATTATGCAACCGCAAATTCGCAAATTATTTTAAAATGAAAAAAGTGAAATTTGTGAATTTGCGGTAAATTATTTTATGAAACAAAAACTAAACCTCGATACTTGGAATAGAAAAGAACACTTCCTTTTTTTTAAACAAATGGAAGAACCTTTTTTTGGTATGACAACCCGAATTGATTGTACCAAAGCGTATGAAAAAGCAAAACAACTCGGCGTTTCGTTTTTTACTTATTATTTGCATAAAACGTTGGTTGCCGTGAATCAATCAGAACCTTTTCGTTACCGAATTATCAATGACGAAGTGTATATTTTTGACCAAATCGATGTTTCGGCTACCATTTTAAGAGACGACAAAACGTTTGGTTTTTCCTTGATGGAATATGTTGAAAATCTGACTGTTTTTGCCGAAATTACTAAAAAAGAAATTGAACGAATTCAAAACACAACTGGATTAATTACCCGAGATTTTGACATCAATTTAATTCATTTTTCTGCCGTTCCGTGGATTGATTTTACGTCTTATTCTCATGCGCGAAGTTTTACTTTTCCGGATAGTTGTCCGAAAATATCATTTGGAAAAATGACTGAAGAAAATGATAAAAAAACCATGGCAATGGCTATTCATGTTCACCACGGATTGATGGATGGTTATCATGTGGGCGAATTTTTAACGTTATTTCAACAATTGATGAACGAATAAATTGTTAACTTTACCAAAAAAGAATTTTTATGTTACAAACAAATATCGAAAATGCGCTGAACAAGCAAATTAGAATCGAAGCCGAGTCATCTCAAATCTATTTATCTATGGCTTGTTGGGCAGAATCTCAAGGACTTGAAGGTGTTGCACAGTTTATGTATGCACAATCTGACGAAGAACGCATGCACATGTTGAAATTGGTAAAATATGTAAACGAAAGAGGTTCGCTTGCAGAAATTACCGATTTGAAAGCACCAAAAACCAAATTTGGAACTTTCAAAGAAATGTTTGAAGAATTGTACCAACACGAATTGTTTGTTTCTAATTCCATCAACGAATTGGTTCACATTACGTTAGGCGAAAAAGATTATGCTACTCATAATTTCTTGCAATGGTATGTTGCCGAACAAATTGAAGAAGAAGCGCAAGCCAAAACAATTTTAGACAAAATCAACTTAATTGGTGAAGATCGTGGCGGATTATATTTGTTTGATCGCGATATTCAACAATTAACAGTAACAAGTTCTATTTCTTTGAATCAAAATCCTTAATATTTTTATTTAGATTGTTTAAAAATAATTATATTTGTACCGAAATTAAATTCGGCTGTTTTGAGCAAGAAGGAAAAAGATAAAAAGAAGAAGAAAAAGGACAAGAAAGAAGCCTTAAAAAAAATTAAGGTCGCCGAAAATTGCAAGTCCAAATGTTGCGAAAAATATAAGAAAAGTGAAAGCAAGCGATGTTCACGTTGCCCAATGTTTGACCTTTTTAAAAAATAAATCCTTCAAGTTATTTGAAGGATTTTTTAATTTATATACGTCCAGTTTTGTCCATCACTAATCACTATTACAGTTCTTAAATTTCCTTCATACATGTATATTTGAGCGCTTCCAACTGTTGAGTTTTTTGGAAATAAAAGATTTGTTGTCGTTGTAAGCTGAGCGGTGACTGCATTTTGGATATTTCTGATAATGTAAACTCTTCCTGGGAACAAGGTAGGATTTGGTAATTGAAATTTATCATCTGTTGCAAGTGGATTTATGGAAATATAAATCCCATCGTCTATTAAAACCGCTGCACCACCATTTCCTGTACCATTTCCGTTTAAGGTAACTGTTTTTAAAGATAAATTTCCGTTGATGTCTAAAGTACTCAAGGGATTATCCGTATTAATTCCAACTTGTGAAAAACCAAAATTCACAGCAAAAAATACTGTAAATAAAATCAACATCAGTTTTGACTTATTCATGACTACAATTTTAATTTTGACAGAAACAGAAATTAAAAGTAATTATTTTATTTTGTAATCATTATCTTAATATTACAGAAATAGTTTCCAAAACGTTTTCGTGTTGAAAACTTCTTGATTTTTAAGTAATTATTATACGAAAATGACAAATAAAAAACGGCAAAATTAAAGTTTTGCCGTTTTAATTTATTCTCAATTACAATTTAAAAAGCATTTAAAACTGAAATTATATCATCTCCATATTTTTCTGTTCTAGCTTTTCCAAAGCTTGAAATATTTTGTAATTCTGAAAAAGTTTTTGGATTTGATTTAGCTATTTCCAACAAATGAGAATTATGACAAATTCTAAAAGCCGACCAATTTAATTTTTCTGCCAAATCGTTTCTCCAACTTCTTAGTGCTTTGAAAGTTTTAAGTTCATCGGTTGATAAATCATCTAGTTGTAATCTATTTTCTGATTTCTGAGCTTTCACTACTTTGGGTTGATAGAAAACTACAGCCGACCAAAAATCGATAGTTCCAGTTGTTACAAAATTAGTTGACGTAAGCTTCACTTCTACTGAGTCTAAAAACTCATTCATTTTAGCTTGATCATTTTGACAATGTTCTTTGCTTAATCGAATATTAAATACCTTGATATTCATAATTACTCGTTTTAGAAATTATTTCCCTAACAAAAGAATATCATTGGCAACAACTTCTGTAACATAACGTTTAACTCCATCTTTATCTAGATAATCGCTGTACGTAAGTTTTCCTTCAATGCAAATCTCTTTGCCTTTTGTTACATATTTTTCAATAACATCGGCAACTTTTCCCCAAGCTTTAACTTTATGCCATTGTGTATCTTCTACTTTTTCACCTTTGGCGTTGATGTAATAATCATTTGTTGCTAAAGTAATGTTAGCTACTTTTTTTCCTTCTCCAAAAGTTTTTACTTCTGGTTCTTGTCCTACGTGACCAATTAACTGTACTTTGTTTTTCATTGCGTTCATGGCGTTTAAATTTAAAATGTTAATGTTAAAATATTTTGTCTTGGTGAAATTTATATAGTCATTGAATTTGATTTTTGCAATTGCTATTGTATTTGTTTCCTTCCGACGATGCAAAGTTGTGACAAGTGCAAAATGTTATTCGGTTGATAAACGTTTACTTTCGTTTGTAAGTGTTTGTTGTCGTTTGTTATTGAATTTATTATTGATAATCAGTGTTTTATTTGTTTTTAACTTGAGTTTGTTTTTTTGTTATATTGCAGTAATAAATGAGTTAGATGCAATTTTATTGAAACCCTTGCAATTTTTGACTACTTAACTAAAAAGCAAAAACAATTAAAACATGAATATAAAACCAAAAGATAAGAGTATAAAATCATTATTTATTTCTGGGAATCAATTTTCAATTCCGAGATTTCAAAGAGAATATTCTTGGGACAAAAAAAATTATCAAGAATTTTTCAATGATATGGTTAATTGCTTAACTATTAAAGATGGAAAGCTAGAAGCAAATAGTTATTTTTTAGGAACAATGTTGTTTGTTGGAGATTATTCTGAAGTTCAAGAAAATACTAAATCAATCTTAGTTGTTGATGGTCAGCAACGCATCACTACTATAACGATATTATTTTCAGCGCTATCTGACATATTTAGAAAAATAGGAGAAGAGAAACTAAGTGAACAGATATTTAGATACATAATGACAAAAGATGATGATGGCGAAGAAGTAAGAATTTTAGAAAGCAAAACACATTATCCGTACTTTTCATTTTTCATACAAGACTTGACAAAAAAAGATGTTATTGAAACAGCTACAGAAGAAGAGGAATGTATTAAAGAGTCTTTTGATTACTTGTATTCAAATTTAGACGAAAAAAAGCTAAGAACTCTTTTAAAGAAAAAACTAGGAAGTGATGCAGTAGATCAAATATTGTATGTTGATATTTTAAAAGCAATCAGAGACCAAGTCTTAGGAACTACATTCATTTCAATTTCAACTCCTAATAAAGAAAACGCAAATATGATATTTGAGATTCTTAATGCCAAAGGGAAAAAATTATCTCACGTAGATTTAATAAAGAATAAAATTTTTGAAATAGTAGATGACAAAGGTTCGGCTGATTTTGCCGAAATCAAATGGTCAGAAATCAAACAAAATTTAATTTCAAGAAATGAGACAATTGGTTTAGCAACTTTTTATAGACACTTTTGGATTTGCAATTACAAAAAAACATCTGCTACCAAATTGTATGATGATTTTCAGAAAGAAGTTAAACCAAAAACTAAAGATCGATATAAAGACTTTTTAAGAGAAATAGAAAAAGATTCTAAAATTTATATTCAAATTCTCAATCCAAGACGTGATGACTACGAAAATAGGAAAGAATATTTTTGGCTGGTTCAGAGTTTAAATGTTTTGATGAACTTCTTTAATATCGTGCAAGTTAGGATTGCTTTACTGGCTTTGTTTAAGACAAAACAAAAAGGTTTAATTAATACAGACAAATTTAAAAGCACCATTATTTATTTAGAAAATTTCCATTTCGCCTATAACTCTATTATTTCGGGAAGCGCAAATAGATTTGAAAATATTTATTCAAAATTTGCAATCGAACTAAACAAATGCACGACTAAGGAACAAGTTGTTAAAAAAATTGATGATGATTTAATTAATCCGTTGAACAACCTTTTTCCTGATTTTCAAGAATTCTCCAAAGGTTTTATTGAGTTAACATTTTCAAAAAAGGATCAACCTAATAATGTCAAATCAAAATACGCCATTAATAAAATAAACGCTTTTTATGATGGACAAGAAGTTTTTCCAGATAATGGATCTATTGAACATCTAAACCCTGAAAAAGATGGTTCAGAATCATTAAAAATCGGCAATCTAATTTTATTAGAAGGGAATTTAAATAATGACGCCGGAGATTTGCAATATGTTGACAAGAAAACAATTTATAAAAAGTCTTCTTACAAATGGATTAAAGAATTTGTAAAAGAAAATGAAAATTGGACTAAAGAACAAATTGACACACGAGCTATCGAACTTGCCAAAGTCTATTATATAAATATTTTTGGGAGAAAAATCGAGGAAATAAATAAAACTGCATCTAACAGTAGTTTTACACCATAGCTAGTTTGTCTTTCTTGGAAAATAATCCGTTAATTCCATTTTGCTTATCTTTCGAATAATTATTAAAGTTCCGCCACTACGCAAAGCCGTGGAACATTACTTTCTAATAAATTTTTCTCAAAAATTAGCTTTTAAAAATGACCTCAACAACCAAAATCGCCAATCGTTTTCGAGAAGTAATCCTCAACGGAACTTGGATTGCCAATACCAATTTCAAAGCACAATTACATGATTTAGATTGGGAAACGGCAACAACAAAATACGATTCATTGAATACCATTGCTGTTTTGGCGCAACACATTCATTACTACATCAATGGTGTGAAAAATGTTTTCAAAGGCGGAACTTTAGACATAAAAGATCAATTGAGTTTTGACTTTCCTCCTATTCAATCGCAACAAGAATGGGACGATTTTTTACAGAAATTTTGGAACGATGCCGAAGAATTTGCTTCCTTAGTCGAACAAATGCCTGATGAGAAGTTGAACGAAGATTTTGTTAATCCAAAATATGGAACTTACTTGCGAAACATCGACGGAATGATTGAACACTGTTATTATCATTTAGGGCAAATATCACTAATCAAAAAGCTACTAAATAACAAATAATCAATTCTATTATTTTTTTACTAACTTCGTTGCATTCTGCTATAAACTCCATTTTTGAATGAAAAACTGTTTAGAATGTGGCGATAAAATTTTAGGACGCGAGGACAAAAAGTTCTGTAGCGATGGTTGTCGTAATAATTACAACAACCGCATGAACAAAGATTCTACCAATATCATGCGGAATATTAACAACAAACTCCGAAAAAATTACCGCATTCTTTCAGAAATTAACTCCGAAGGAAAAACAAAAACCACCAAAGCCAAACTGCTTACCAAAGGTTTTAGCTTTGACTATTTTACCAATATTTTAATTACCAAAACAGGAAACACCTACTACTTTGTCTATGACCAAGGTTATTTGTTGCTCGACAACGATTTCTATATGTTGGTCAAGAAAGATTAACCACCACAATTATGAAAAAAAACTACAACCCAATTCTCTCTTTCCTGCTTTTATTGCTCATTCTTTCAGGCATTTTTTATTTTATGATGCCACAAAATTATGATCAAACCGAAGCTTCACTTGCCGAATTTTCTACCAAACGAGCTTTAGAAAAAGTAAAAACAATCAGCCAAAAACCTCATTTTGTTGGTTCAAAAAATCACGAAGTTGTTGCACAATATTTGGTTAAAGAACTCAAAGAACTTGGTTTATCGCCAACAATTCAAGAAGGTTTCACGCTTTCAGATGGCGGAACTTTAGTAAAATCCAAAAATATTTTAGCCAAAATAAAAGGCAGTTCAAGCGACAAAGCTTTGTTATTGCTTTCGCATTATGATTCTGCGCCACATTCACTTTCGCCTGGCGCAAGTGACGATGCTTCTGGAGTTGCCACAATTCTTGAAAGCGTTCGTGCTTTTTTATACAACAAAACAGCGCACAAAAACGACATCATTATTCTTTTTAGCGATGCCGAAGAATTAGGATTAAACGGTGCGGCACTTTTTGTAACCCAACATCAATGGGCAAAAAACGTTGGATTGGTTTTGAACTTTGAAGCACGTGGCAGTTCTGGTCCAAGTTATATGTTGATGGAAACCAATAAAGGAAATGCCAATATGGTCAAAGCATTTACCGATGGAAAAGCTGATTATCCCGTTTCTAATTCATTGATGTACAGCATTTACAAAATGTTGCCCAATGATACCGATTTGACCGTTTTTAGAGAAAGCGGAAAAATTCAAGGTTTCAATTTTGCCTTTATCGACAGTCATTTTAATTATCATACTGAAAGAGATAATTTTGAAAATCTTAGCCCAAAAACATTGGCACATCAAGGAAGTTATCTTTTTCCGTTGTTGAATTATTTTTCAAATGCTGATTTATCTAATTTAGATTCCAATGATGACAATGTGTATTTCAACATACCATTTGCGTTTGTAAGCTATCCTTTTTCGTGGATTATTCCGATGTTAATTATTGCTTTTGGATTGGTTTTTACTTTTTTATTCATCGGTTTTGGCAAGCATGTTTTGCGAATAGATGAAGTCCTGAAAGGATTTGTTCCTCTATTGTTATCGCTTATAGTTACTGGAGGAATTACGTATATCGGATGGAAATTATTACTCGAATTTTATCCGCAATATCAAGATATTCTTCACGGATTTACCTATAACGGACACGATTATATTTATGCTTTCACGAGTTTATCGATAGCGATTTGTTTCCTTTTTTATCAAAATTCAGGAAAACGAAATGCCGAAATGAACCAAGCTTTTGCGCCATTATTTCTTTGGTTACTTTTAAATCTTGGTATTGTAATTTTCTTAAAAGGTGCAGGGTTTTTAATTATTCCGGTAATTTCAAGCGCATTGATGCTTGGAATTTATGTTTTAACACAAAAATCAAATTGGTTAATCAATTGCATTTTGGCCATTCCAACTTTAATAATTCTTCCACCATTTATTCAAATGTTTCCTGTTGGTTTAGGTTTAAAAATACTTTATGGAAGTGCGATTTTAACCGTTTTAACCTTCGGATTATTAATTCCTGTTTTTGGTTCATTCAACAAAAAAGGAATTTGGTCAGCCGTTTTCTTTTTGCTGAGCATCGGATTATTCGTAAAAGCGCATCAAACCTCTGATTATACAATTGAACGACCAAAACCAAACAGCTTGGTTTATCTTCATGATGCTGACGCAAATAAATCGTATTGGACAACGTATGATGTGAATTTAGACGAATGGACGAAAGGTTATTTAGGCGAAAATCCCAAAAATGCCGAAACGCTGAATACCAATAAATTGTACAGCAAATATGGTTCTCAATTTACATTTATGAGCGACGCGCCAAACAAAAATATTGCAACACCAACGATTGAGTTTCTTCGTGATACTTTGAAAGGAAACCAACGTTTGTATCAAATAAAAATCACACCAAATCGTGCTGTAAACCGTTATGATATTTTCAATGCGAATAACGCAAAACTTCATAATTTGGTTGCTAATGGTGCCAAAGCAATTGATTTCAAAAGCAACATCAGCGGAAGAAATTCGGGTAAAATTTTGAGTTATTATGTAGTGAATAACGAACCGTTGATTTTAAGTTTTTCAATTTCAAATGAAAACAAACTCGATTTGAATTTGGTGGAAAGTTCGTTTGATTTATTAACCAATCCAAAATTTACTGTTACCAAAAGAAAAGATTGGATGATTTCTACGCCATTTGTATTGAATAATGCGATTATTATTCGTCAAAAAATAAAACCAACGCCAGTTTTAGAAGACAATCCAAAACCTCAACTTTACCGAAGAAACGTTGCTTCACGCGACAGTTTATCAGTAAGAAATGATAGTTTACGATAATGACTATTTCGATTTTAGGTTGCGGTTGGTTGGGTTTTCCTTTGGCAAAATCACTTTTGAAAAAAGGGTTTTTGGTAAAAGGTTCAACAACAACTTTGGAGAAAATATCAGTTATGGAAAATGCTGGAATTGATGCTTTTCATATTGCTTTATCCGAAGTAGAAATTGTTGGCGAAATGGATGCTTTTTTGTCCAATTCAGAAATCTTAATTATTGATATTCCACCAAAATTAAGAGGAAATTCTAATGAAAATTTTGTTGCTAAAATTCAAAATCTAATTCCGTTCATAGAAAAATCATCGGTTGAAAAAGTGATTTTTGTGAGTTCTACTTCGGTTTATTCTGATGCTATTTCTATAGATTTAATAACTGAAAAGACCATTCCAAATCCTGATACAGAAAGTGGAAAACAACTTTTGGAAGCCGAAAAAATATTGCAAAATAATTCCAATTTCAGAACTACCGTTATTCGTTTTGGTGGATTGATTGGCGAAGATCGACATCCAATAAAGTTTTTAGCCGGAAGAGAAAATCTTGAAAATCCTGAAGCACCAATTAATTTAATTCATCAATTAGATTGCATTGGAATTATTACAGAGATTTTAGAGAAAAATTGTTTTGGTAAAACATTTAACGCTGTTTCGCCATTTCATCCGACACGAAAAGTTTATTATTCTAAAAAAGCGTTGGAACTTAATTTACCATTACCAAAGTTTGACGAAAGCAAACCTTCGGTTGGGAAAATCATTTCTTCAGAAAAAATTGAAACCGTTTTAAAATATACTTTTCAGAAACCTGAGTTATAATAAAAAAACCTGACAGGTTTTGAAAACCTGTCAGGTTTAAAATTTCATTAACTTGTAATTACCAAATTTTCACTCGTTTTTCTGGAGCTAAATACATTCCGTCGCCAGGTTTTATATTGAACGCTTGATGGAAGGTTTCCAAGTTCAACAACGGAACGTAAGCGCGGTACATTCCTGGTGAATGCGGATCGGTTTTCACTTGATTTTTGATGGCTTCGTCACGCATTTTGCTTCTCCAAATGGTTGCCCATGAAATGAATAATCGTTGTTCTGGTGTAAATCCATCGATTAATCCTGGGTTTCCATTTTCTTTTAAATACAATTGTAAGCCGTCATAAGCTGCGTTAATTCCACCTAAATCACCAATGTTTTCACCCAATGTAAATTTTCCATCAACTTTTGTTCCCGGTAATGGTTCCAATGCTGAATATTGTTCGGCCAACGCAGTTCCAAGTGCTGTGAATTGTTTTAAATCTTCGTCTGTCCACCAGTTGACCAAGTTTCCGTCGGCATTATATCGTGAACCTGAATCGTCAAAACCGTGTGAAATTTCGTGGCCAATTACTGCTCCAATTCCACCATAATTTACAGCTTCATCGGCTTTGTAATCATAAAATGGCGGTTGTAAAATTGCCGCTGGAAATACGATTTCATTGTTTGACGGATTGAAATAAGCATTTACTGTTTGTGGCGACATTCCCCATTCGGTTTTGTCAACTGGTTTTCCTAGTTTGTCGATATTTTTCTTGAAACTCCAATTGGCAATATTTTTAGAATTTTCAAAATAGCTTCCTCCTTCGGCTGGACTTTTAATTATTAATGCCGAATAGTCTTTCCATTTATCAGGATAACCAATTTTTACGGTCATTTTATTTAATTTTTCAATGGCTTGTTTTTTGGTAGTTTCTGACATCCAAGGCAAGTTGTTGATACGGATTTCATAAGCACGAATTACGTTTTTAATCATTTTTTCGGCTTTGGCTTTAGCTTCTGCTGGGAACATTTTTTCTACGTACAATTTACCTAAAGCTTCGCCAGTTGCGCCATTAATTACTTGTAATGCATTTTCGTTTCTTGGTCGTTGTTTGATTGCACCGCTTAAGGTTTTGCTGTAAAAATCCCAATTGGCTTTTTCAATATCGGTTGAAAGTTTGCTTGCAGCATTGTTCAACAAAGTCCAACGCATATAAGCTTTCCAATCGTCAACTTTATTTTCTGCAAAAATAGTTTCCAAAGCTTGCATGTATTTAGGTTGCGATACAATTAACGTATCTACTTTTGGCAAACCAATTCCGGTGATGTATTTTTCCCAATTTACTGAATTTGTCAATTTTTGCAAATCGGCAATCGTCATCGGGTTGTATGATTTTCTTCTGTCGCGACGTTCTACTCTGTCAAATCTTGGTTTAGACATGGCAATTTCTAAAGCCAAAATTTTCTCTGCATTCTTTTGAGCCACTGCTGGTTTGTCGCCAAGAAATTATAACATTCTGGCTACGTGTTTTACATATTTTTCGCGTTTTTCTTTAGAATCAGCATCGTCAGAAACATAATAATCTCTATCAGGCAAACCAACTGAACCTGGACCAACGTTTACCACATTTTTGTTGCTGTCTTTAGCATCTGTTCCAACACCAACACCAAAAAAACCAATTCCGCCTTGTGGTGCCATTTCAATCATCAATTTTTGTAAATCGGCTACATTTTTTACTGCATTTATTTTTGCCAAATAAGGTTTTAATGGAGCAATTCCCGCTTTGTTTCGGGCAATGGTATCCATGATGGTTTTGTATAGATTTACTGCTTTTCCTTGATCAGTAGCCGAAGTATATTTTGGATCTTTTGACGCTTCATCCAAAATTTTCAATGCGTCAATATCGGTTTTTTGGCGAAGCTCATCAAAACTTCCCCAACGCGTTCTATCAGCAGGAATTTCAGTATTGTTCAACCAGGTTCCATTTACAAAACGGAAGAAATCATCACTTGGTTTTACCGATTTATCCATAAGTGAAACATCAATTCCGGAGTGTTTTTGTTGTGCATTTGTTTCATTGATTCCCAAAGCAATCAATAATGCCAAGAAAGTTTAGTACTCGTTTTTCTCATAATTAAACAATTGTAGTTTCTACAAATTTATCGATAATAACTCGATTTTACCATTTTTAACAAAATTATAAGACTTGATAAAGTGATAAAAATTAGTCGTTGCCGATTGCTTTTGTACTTTTGTAAAAAAATAATTATGCTTGCTTTTTTCAAAAAATATAAGCTTTTCTTCATCGGACTTTTTGTTTTTTCAGTTGTAACCATTGCTTTGTTTTACAATGCTTTGAAACCTGAAAAAGAGTTGCCAATCTTCAATCCATCTGATGTAAATTCTGAATTGGTTGATAGTACCGTTCAACATGTTGGGAAATATCATACGATTGCCGATTTTTCTTTTACCAATCAAAACGGAAAAACAATAACTCAGAAAGACTATGAAGGAAAGATTTATGTAGCCGATTTTTTCTTTACTACTTGTCAAACGATTTGTCCAATCATGACAACAAACATGACCGAAGTTCAAAAAGCTTTCAGTAAAAATCCGAAAGTGATGATTTTATCACATACCGTTACGCCTGAAATTGACAGTGTTCCGGTTTTGAAACAATATGCTTTGAAACAAAATGTTGATGATAGCAAATGGAATATGGTAACTGGCGATAAAAAGGACATTTATTACATTGCTAGAAAATCTTATTTAGCAGTGAAAACAGGTAAACCAGAAGAAATGTATGATATGGTTCATACCGAAAATTTTGTTTTAGTTGATACAAAACGAAGAGTTCGCGGCTTTTATGACGGAACAAAAAAAGAAGATGTTCAGCGGTTGATTGAAGACATTAACTGGTTATTGGAACACGATTAATTTGCCAAAATTGATAATTATCATCCTTTTTCCTTTTCTATTTTTTATCTTTGTATTTTAATTCAATCTAAATAAGATTTGCAAACAACTATCGACACACTTCAAAAAGGTCAAAAAGCAGTCATCCTTTCATTTGACGACGCTATCATTCCGTTGAAACTCATAGAAATGGGTTGCATGGAAGGAAATTTTGTAGAAGTAATACAAATTGCGCCACTTGGAGATCCGATTTTTTTATCAGTAAATGACACAAATCTTGCTATTAGAAAAGAAATGGCAAGCAGGATTTTTGTGGAAATACAAAAGTAAAATGACAAAAAACGACACTTTAAAAATAGCTTTAGTTGGTAATCCAAACACAGGAAAGACTTCGTTATTCAACTCGCTTACAGGTTTGCGTCAGCAAGTAGGAAACTATCCTGGAATTACGGTTGAAAAAAAACAAGGTTCGTTTCATTTAGAAAACCATCAAAAAGTTACCGTAATCGATTTGCCTGGAACGTATAGTTTAAATCCAAGTTCGATTGACGAAAGTGTTACCACTGAATTTTTGTTAAACAATGAAGACAAAAATTTTCCTCAAGTTGCTATTGTCGTTGCCGAAGCCGAAAATTTAAAGCGAAATCTGTTGCTTTTTACACAAGTAAAAGATTTAGGAATTCCAACGATTTTGGTCATCAATATGGCAGACAGAATGCAATTGAAAGGAATTTCGATAAACAAAGAAAATCTGGAAAAACAACTCGATACCACCATAATTTTAACTAGTACTCGAAATAATTCTGGAATTTCTGAACTGAAAAATTGTATTCAGAATTTTCAAAAATTATCTGGAAAACCACTTTTTTCAAACGATATTTCAACCTATAAAGATTGGCTTTCTTCTACCTATAAAATTGGTTTTGTTGAAATTGAAGACAAACAAAAACAAATTGCTGTAAAAAAAGAACAACATCAAGAAACCGTAAAACGATACCAATTTATCAATTCGGTTTTAAAAGGAAATTTTGAAAAAGACAAGACAAAAGCAACCGATTTTGATTCGAGATTGGACAAAATCCTGACGCATAAATTTTTTGGTTATATTATTTTTTTAGTGTTGTTAATGCTAATGTTTCAGGCGATTTTTTCTTGGTCTGGACCGTTTATGGATTTCATTGACGAAAGTTTTGCTTCTTTGTCTGAAACTATAGCTTCAATTTTACCCGAAGGAAAAATTAATGAACTCATTAGTCAAGGAATTATTCCTGGAATTGGCGGAATTGTGATTTTTGTGCCACAAATTGCCATGCTATTTCTATTCATTTCCGTTCTAGAAGAAAGCGGTTATATGTCGAGAGTTGTGTTTTTGATGGACAAAATTATGCGAAAATTTGGACTGAACGGAAAAAGTGTCGTGCCATTAATCTCCGGAAATGCTTGTGCCATTCCAGCCGTTATGGCAACTAGAAATATTGAAGATTGGAAAGAACGATTGATTACTATTCTGGTAACGCCATTTTCGGTTTGTTCTGCACGATTACCAGTTTATACCATATTAATTTCGCTAATTGTACCTGAACAAAAAATCTTAGGGTTTATCAATTCGCAAGCTTTAGCTTTGTTAGGAATGTATGTTTTTGGGATTGTTTTGGCTTTACTTTCATCCATTATTTTGACCAAAATCATTAAGGCAAAAAGCAAATCCTATTTTGTTATCGAAATGCCTTCGTATAAAATGCCACTACTTCAAAACGTTTTTTACACAGTTTTTGAAAAAACAAAATCATTTGTAATTGATGCCGGAAAAATCATTTTGGCGGTTTCGGTTGTGCTTTGGTTTTTGGCTTCTCATGGCGGAGAAACTTTTGACAATGCTGAAAAAATTGTGAGTAGTCAACTTGAAAATCAAAACCTTTCTGAAGCGGAACTTACTGCAAAAATTGCTTCGTTTCAAATTGAAAACTCCTATATTGGAACAATGGGAAAAGCTATCGAACCTGTAATAAAACCTTTGGGTTACGATTGGAAAATTGGAATTGCAATCATTACTTCATTTGCCGCAAGAGAAGTTTTTGTTGGAACATTAGCAACGATTTATAGCGTTGAAAATGCTGAAGACGAAGGAACGATAAAATCGAGAATGCAAACCGCAACGTTTACTAACGGCGAAAAAGTATTTACTACTGCAACCGGAATTTCATTATTGTTCTTCTATGCCATTGCTATGCAATGTGGCGCAACTGTTGCTATTGTAAAACGCGAAACCAATTCGTGGAAATGGGCTTTACTTCAACTTTTCGGGCTAGGAATTATGGCTTATTTAGCCGCATTAGTCGCTTATCAAGTGCTAAATTAGTTCAACAAAAGTTAAACTTTTTTTCTATTTTTTTGATATTCATTTAATTATAAAATATTTTAAATTTTAATTATTTATAATTTGTCTAAATAAATATTAGATAGTATTTTTGCAGCGTAGATTTAATCTAAATAAAATGAAGCGAATACTATTTGCCCTTTCCGTACTAACTTGCAGTACACAAATTCAAGCTCAAGAAAAACAAAACAATCAAAAGCGACAAGATAGCACAAGTACTTTGAAAGAAGTAGTTATCAATGCTAGTAAAATTTTAGGAAGTAAATTTGAAGCCGAAAACAGAACTGGTTCCGCTTCTTATATTTCGCCCGAAGATTTAAAAAAATTCAATTATACTGACGTTAACCGCATTTTGAGAACCGTTCCCGGTGTGAATGTTTTTGAAGAAGATGGTTTTGGACTTCGACCAAACATCAGTTTGAGAGGAACTTCAGCTGAAAGAAGTTCAAAAATTACATTAATGGAAGATGGTGTTCTAATTGCACCGGCACCATACAGCGCACCAGCAGCTTATTATGTTCCGTCGTTAGCCAGAATGAACGCTGTAGAAATCTTAAAAGGAAGCAGCCAAATCCAATATGGTCCGTTTACAACTGGTGGTGCAATTAACTTTATTTCTGCTCCAATCCCAAATAAATTCAGCGGAAGTATCATCAGCGATTATGGCAGTTTTAATACGAGTAGAACCAATGCTTCAATTGGTGTTGCCGACAAAAATGTTGGTGTTTTGGTACAATACTTAAACTTTAATTCGGATGGTTTTAAAAACCTATTGAATGATCAAAATACCGGTTTTGACAAAAATGATTTCATGGCAAAACTGCATCTTACAACAGATACTGATAAAAAAATAGTCAACTCATTGGACTTGAAAATTCAATATGCAGATGAAGATGCCAATGAAACCTATTTAGGTTTAACTCAGGCTGATTATGACAAAAATCCGTTTATGCGATATGCATCGTCTCAAAAAGACAATATCACAACAAAAAACAACCATATTGCCATAACACATACTCTAAAAGTTGATAAATATTTCAGTTTGACGACTACAGCTTACCGAAATCATTTTTCAAGAAATTGGTATAAATTGGATGCTGTGAGTTTTGGCGGAACTAAAAAAGGAATTTCAGAAATTCTAGAAAATCCAGAAACTTTAAGCAATTATTATGCTATAATCACAGGAGAAACTGATGGTGCAAATAATTCTTTATCGGTAAAAGCAAATAACAGAAACTATTTATCACAAGGTATTCAAACTAAATTTGATTATCATTTTGCTACCGGAAATGTATTCCACGATGTAGAAATTGGCGCAAGACTTCACAAAGATGAAGAAGATCGTTTTCAATGGGCTGATGGTTACAACATCGTTAATAATGTTATGAATTTGACAAATGCTGGAACGGCAGGTTCTGATGATAACCGAGTTGCTCATGCAAAAGCACTGGCATTGCATATTCAATACAAATTAAAATACAACAAATTAACCGTTACTCCTGGATTACGTTTTGAAACTATTGATTTATGGAATCAAAACTATGGAAAAGTTGATCCAACAAGAACCGGAGCTAATTTGGTTGAAAATGATAACCATGTTAAAGTTTGGTTACCCGGAATTGGAGCAAACTACAAATGGAACAACAATGTATCTGTTTTTGCAGGCGTTCACAAAGGATTTGCACCACCAACGAACAGAACTGGTCAAGATGCCGAAAGTAGCATAAACTATGAATTAGGAACTCGTTTTAGAGTGAAAAAATTATACGCAGAAATAGTTGGTTTCTACAACGATTACAGCAACATGTTAGGAAGTGATTTAGCAGCAAGTGGCGGAAGCGGAACCTTAGACCAATTCAATGCCGGAGAAGTTCGCGTTAACGGAGTTGAAGTACTTTTAAACTACAATGTTTTAGCGGAAACAAGCAAATTCAAAGTTCCTGTAACGTTTAGCTATACCATGACCAATACCGAATTCCTAAATGATTTTGCAAGCACTGACGGAACTTGGGGAACAATTTCAAAAGGCGACGAGATTCCATATATTTCAAAACATCAATTTCAATCGTCAATTGGTGTTGAGCACGAAAAATTTGAAGCAACCGTTTCTGGTAGATTGAATGGAAAATTCAGAACGCAAGCCGGAAAAGGTAGTATTCCTGCAAACGAATTGGTTCCAAATAGCTTTGTAGTTGATTTTGCCGCAAAATACAATTTGAACAAATACATTGGCATCATAGGAAACATCAACAATGTTTTTGATACTACTTATTTGGTATCGAGAGTTCCGGCAGGTTTACGTCCGGGAATGCCATTTTTTGCTTCAGCAGGTTTGGTAGCACAATTTTAATTTTCATCATGTTTAGTTAATAAAAAAGCAATCTTAGTAAATTAAGATTGCTTTTTGTTATTTTTGATAAATGGATATACAAGAAATTTTGGTTTATGTAGTTTTGGCAGTAGCAATCGTTTTCCTACTGAGAAAATTTGTGTTTAAACCTAAAAACAAAAAAGGGAAATGTGATACCGATTGCGGTTGTCATTAACCCAAAGCCACGTCAAGTGTCATCATCACTATAAATCCGCCAATAAAACCAAGTGTAGCAATATCGGTATTTTTGTCTTGTTGCGTTTCGGGAATTACTTCTTCAACTACTACAAATATCATTGCGCCTGCGGCAAATGCCAAAGCATAAGGTAAAATTGGAATAAAAAACATTACTGCAACTGCGCCCAAAACTCCAGCAATTGGTTCTACTAATGCCGATGATTGTCCATACATAAAACTTTTGGTTCTGCTCATTCCCATTCGTCGTAGCGGCATCGAAACCGCAATTCCTTCAGGAAAATTTTGAATTCCAATTCCAATTGCCAAAGTCACAGCTCCAGCAATTGATGCTTCGGGAATTCCTGCAGCAACTCCGCCAAACAAAACTCCAACCGCTAAACCTTCGGGAATATTGTGTAAAGTAATCGCTAAAACCAATAGCGTTGTACGTTGCCAAGGCGATTTTATACCTTCGGTTTCTTTGAAATTAATGTGTAAATGAGGTAATGTTTTGTCTAATGCAAAAATGAAAAGTGCGCCCATTAAAAACCCAACTGCAGCCGGAATTACCTTTACAAAACCTTCGCCTTTACTCATTTCAATGGCTGGTGCCAATAAACTCCAAAAACTTGCTGCAACCATTACACCACCTGTAAAACCAAGCATTCCATCAAGAACAACACGGTTCATAGTTTTAAAAAAGAATACAAATGATGCACCAAGTGCCGTTAAAAACCAAGTAAATAAAGTAGCATACAATGCAGCTAAAACTGGATTTATACTTTCGAAATATTCAATTATTGTTTCAAACATAATTATTGAACGTATAAGTTATTTGCAATTTTATTGGAAATAGTAATCTGTTTTGAATTGACTTCAACTAATAATGTATCGTCAAAACTTTCTTTTTCTTTTACTACAAAAGTGGAACCCAATGCAATTTTTTGTTTGTCTAAATATTTCAAAAACTCCGAAGAAGAGTCTTTCACACCAACACATTGATATTCTTTGTTGATTTCAACTTCTGAAAGTAATAATTTGTTCACTTTTTTCATCACGCCGTTAACATCAGGAATTGGATCACCATGAGGATCAAATGCAGGAAAATCCAAGTATTCATCCAATTTATTAATCAAAGTTTCCGATTTTATATGTTCCAATTCTTCGGCAATATCATGAACTTCATCCCAAGCAAAACCCAATTTTTCTACCAAAAAAACTTCCCATAAACGGTGCTTTCTCACAATCATTTTGGCAGAACGAAAACCATTTTCAGTTAATGTTACGCCTTGATATTTTTGATAAGCAACCAAATCTTTCTCGGATAGTTTCTTCAACATATCGGTAACCGAAGATGCTTTGGTATCAAGCATTCCGGCAATAGCATTGGTGTTTACGCCTTTGGGAGAAACCAGCGATAAATGATAAATTACTTTTAAATAATTTTCTTCTGAAATTGTCATTGAAAACGAATTATTTACAGCAAATAAAAGAAATTTATTTCTACATATAAAAATAAATTTTTAGTTTTGTCTAAATTTTTATTTTGATTAATGAAAAATATTTGGATAGTTTTCCTGTTTTCAACTTTTTCTAGTTTTGCACAACAAAAAGATACCATAACTCAAAAAACGGAAAATCAACTCGAAGAAGTGGTTATTTCTGGTACTTTGAAAGCGGTAAAACGATTGGAAAATCCTGTTCCAGTAGAAGTTATTACGGCTACTTTTTTAAAACAAAATCCAACTTCGAATGTATTTGATGCTTTGCAAAATGTAAACGGCTTGCGTCCACAAAACAACTGTAATGTTTGCAATACTGGCGACATTAGAATTAACGGACTTGATGGTCCATATACAATGGTAACGATTGACGGAATGCCGATTGTTAGCGCGTTGGGAAGCGTTTATGGTTTGTCGGGAATTCCAAATTCGATGATAGAAAGAATTGAAGTCGTAAAAGGTGCTGCTTCTACTTTGTATGGTAGCGAAGCCGTTGGCGGATTGATTAATATTATTACTAAAAGACCAAAAGCTGTTCCGCAATTCACTGCCGATATTTTCTCAACTTCTTGGCTCGAAAACAACATCGACATTGGTTATCGCACTTCTTTAGGCAAAAAAACAGATGTTTTAATCGGAATTAATTATTTCAATTACAATAATAAAATTGACAACAACAACGATAATTTTACAGATATGTCGTTGCAAAACCGCGTGTCTATTTTTAGTAAATGGAACTTCAACCGAAAATCAGAAAAAGAATTTAGTCTAGTTTCACGTTATTTATACGAAGATCGTTGGGGTGGCGAAATGCAATGGAATAAAAACTATCGCGGCGGAGATGAAGTTTATGGCGAAAGTATTTACACTTCACGTTGGGAACTTTTAGGAAAATATCAATTGCCAACAACTGAAAAAATGTTTCTTCAATTTTCATTAATCGGTCACGACCAAAATTCGGCTTATGGAAATTCGTTTTTTCTTGCCAATCAAAAAATTGCATTCGGACAATATCTTTGGGACAAAAACCTAAAAAATCATTCGTTGCTTTTCGGTACGGCGTTTCGTTATCAATATTATGACGATAATACGCCAGCAACTAATTCCAGTAATTCGTCTGAAATTTATAGTTTGTTTGTTCAAGACGAAATTCAATTTTCTGAAAAATCGAGTATTTTGTTGGGTTCACGATACGATTACAATTCGGCTCACGGTTCGATTTTTACACCAAGATTGGCAGTAAAATGGAAACCAACCACCAATGATATTTTGCGATTAAACTTTGGAACAGGTTTTAGAATTGTTAATCTTTTTACCGAAGATCATCAAGCATTATCCGGTTCGCGAGAAGTAATTTTAACCGAAAATCTAAAGCCTGAAACATCCTATAATTTGAATTTGAATTATTTAAAAAAATACGTTTTGAATAATTCTGGTATTATCAATCTTGAATTTTCGGCTTGGCATACCTATTTTACCAACAAGATTTTTGCCGATTATGATGTCAATCCCAATCAAATTGTTTACGATAATTTGAACGGTTATTCCAAAATTTTCGGACTAAGTACCAATGCCGATTGGATTACGCCTTTTGGTTTAAAAGCAACCATTGGAGCTAGTTTTTTTGATGCCAAAACGAAACAAGACAACCGAAAATTCACACCACTTTTTACCGAAAAATATACAGTAAATTGGGCAATTAACTATGAAATTCCCAAGTGGTTTGTATCGTTTGATTACACCGGAAATCTTACCGGAAATATGCGCTTGCCGTTACTTGGCGAACTCGATCCAAGACGAGAATATTCGCTTCCGTTCAGCATTCAGAATATTCAAATTACGTATAAAAAAATTCACGATTTAGAAATTTATTCGGGTGTAAAAAATCTTTTTAATTGGACACCAAATCGTGGAAATCCGTTCATTATTTCGCGTTCAAATGATCCTTTTGACAAAAATGTACAATTTGACACTTCAGGAAATGTAATTCCAACTCCTGACAATCCTTACGGACTGACATTTGATCCAACGTATGCTTACGGTCCAAATCAAGGAATTCGATTTTTTCTGGGATTGCGCTATCATATTGATTAACATTTGTTTGATTTCATATTCCTTTAGATTGCTTATTTTTGAAACATGCAACACTATCATTACATTTTTACAGGTTCAGGATTATCCGCGTTGATGACGGTTTATGAAATGATTTTATCAAAGAAATTTAACGATAAATCCATTCTAATACTTGATCAAAACCCAAAAAAAACCAACGACCGAACTTGGTGTTTTTGGGACGAAAAACAATCTTTTGATGAAATAGTTTCAAAAAAATGGGAGGTGGCACTTTTTGCTGATGAAAACTTTCGAAGAGATATAGATTTGCATCCGTATCAATACAAAATGGTTCGCGGATTGGATTTTTACAATCTAGTTTTCGATTTAATTTCTAAGCAAAAAAATATCCGCTTTGTAAACGAAAAAGTAATTGACTTTGAAGAACTTGGCAATCATTGTGTGGTAAAAACAGAAAGTGAAAATTTTACTTGTAACAAAATCTTCAATTCTATTTACAACCCAGAAATTGTAAAAAATCAATCGAAATATCCGTTGTTGCAACAGCATTTTATCGGTTGGTTTATACAATCCGAAGAAAAAGTTTTCAATCCAGCCAAGGCAACTTTTATGGATTTTTCGTTGGAACAAAAAGGAAATACCCGATTTATGTATGTCTTGCCAACTTCCGAAACAGAAGCTTTACTGGAATACACATTATTTTCGCCAGATTTACTTTCTAAGGAAGAATACGAAAACGAAATTCAAAATTATATTCAAAAATTAGGAATCACCAACTACAAAATCATCGAAAAAGAACACGGAAACATTCCAATGACATGTTATGCTTTTTGGAAACACAACACTAAAAACATCATCAACATTGGTTCTGCTGGTGGATGGACAAAAGCAAGTACCGGTTATACTTTTGCCAATACCATAAAAAAATCAAAAGCTTTAATTCGATTTTTATCGAAAGAAACCGATTTTCGAAAATTCCATAAAAAAGATAAATTTTGGTTGTATGACCTATTGTTTATCGATGTTTTATTCCGAAGAAATGATTTAGGTTCAACTGTATTTTCGGCTTTATTTAAAAAAGGAAATCCAAGCTTGATTTTCAAATTTCTTGATGAAGAGACCACGCTTTGGGAAGACTTGCAAGTCATTTGGAAATGTCCGAAAGGATTGTTTGTTAAAGCATTATTTGGAAGAATTTTTTAGTCATAAATTGACTATCAAACCATAACAAATCTTTATGATTCGGTTTCTCATAAAAAGCGAAAAACTTTGTAACTTTGCAGTAGATTTTTTAAATCTAAAATTTAATATCAAATATTTAATATCAAAAAATATGTATCCAGAAGAAATGGTAAACCCGATGCGTGCTGAACTAACAGATGCCGGTTTTCAAAATTTATATAATGCAGAAGAAGTAAAAAATGCGATTAAAGCAGAAGGAACAACATTAGTTGTGGTAAATTCAGTATGCGGCTGTGCAGCAAGAAATGCTCGTCCAGGAGCAAAAATGAGTTTGGATGGAGCCAAAAAGCCAGATCATTTAGTGACTGTCTTTGCAGGAGTTGACAAAGAAGCAGTTGATGCTGCAAGAGAAGAAATGTTTCCTTTTCCTCCATCTTCTCCAAGTATGGCGTTGTTCAAAAATGGTGAATTAGTTCACATGCTAGAACGTCATCACATTGAAGGTCGTCCGGCAGAAATGATTGCAGAAAACTTAAAAGACGCTTACGCAGAATTTTGTTAATTTTTGCATTCTTAAAAATTGCAACCCTTCTTGAATATAAAATTCTAGAAGGGTTTTTTTATTTCCTAACGCAACCTTTTATATTTTTCTCATCTTACTATTAAAACCTATCAAAAATCTATGAAGAAAATTTTACTCCTAGCCGTTTTTCCGCTTTTTGCATTTCAATGTTCTGAAAACAATGATGCTAATTTAAGCGATGAATTGACAGAAAAAAAACAAGAAATTGTTGACTATATCAATAGTTTTGACTGTACTGAAAGTTGTAGCTATATCGCTTTTGGTTCTAAACCTTGCGGCGGACCAAGAGAATATTTGTTATTTTCGAGCAATGTAAATTTGGGACAATTACAACAAATGGTTGCAGAATATAACGAAATGGATCATCAAAATAATATTCAAACTAACGCAGTTTCTGATTGTGCTGTTGAATTACCTCCAAACGCTGTGGATTGCGTAAACGGTGATTGTGTGGTTATAAATTAAAGGTTAAATTTGCTATGAAGAAGAAATCCCTTTCCGTTGAAAAACGGTTAGGGTTTTTTGTTTTTTTAAACCACAAAGAATACAAAGAAAGCACAAAGAACACTATTACTTTAGCAGTATTTTATTCTTTGTGATCTTAGCGTATTCTTAGCGCACTTTGTGGTTAAATTAAAAAATGTAAATTTGCACTCGAATTCTTCCATTTAGAATTCCTAACATATTTCTCACTTAAACGTTTATAGCATGCAACTGTATAACACCTTAAGCGCAGAAGAAAGAGCACAATTAATTGATGAAGCCGGACAACAACGTCTTACATTATCTTTCTATGCGTATGCCAAAATTGAAGATCCTAAAAAATTTCGCGACGATTTATTTATCCAATGGAACAAGCTCGATGCTCTTGGTCGAACCTATGTAGCCAAAGAAGGTATTAATGCTCAAATGAGTGTTCCAGCCGAAAACTTTGAAGCTTTTCGTGAAACTTTAGAAGCGTATGATTTTATGCGTGGCATTCGTTTGAATGTTGCTGTTGAACACGATGATCATTCTTTCTTAAAACTAACCGTAAAAGTTCGTGACAAAATTGTAGCCGATGGTTTAAATGACGAAACCTTTGATGTAACCAATATCGGAGTTCATTTAAAAGCAAAAGAATTCAACCAAATCTTAGAAGATCCAAACACTATTGTAGTTGATTTTAGAAATCATTACGAAAGTGAAATTGGTCATTTTAAAGGTGCAATTACGCCAGATGTAGAAACTTTTAGAGAAAGTTTACCAATTATCAACGAGCAATTAAAAGATTTTAAAGAAGATAAAAATCTGGTAATGTATTGCACAGGCGGAATTCGTTGCGAAAAAGCTTCGGCTTATTTCAAACATCAAGGTTTTAAAAATGTATTCCAATTGGAAGGCGGAATTATCAATTATGCAAAACAAATCAAAGAAGAAGGTTTGGAAAGTAAATTCATCGGAAAGAATTTCGTTTTCGACCACAGATTAGGTGAAAGAATTACCGATGATATCGTTTCACAATGTCATCAATGTGGAAAACCTTGTGATAATCACACAAACTGTTTAAATGATGGTTGCCATTTATTATTCATCCAATGTGACGAATGTAAAGCAGCAATGGAAAATTGTTGTTCAACCGAATGTTTAGAAATTACACATTTGCCATTAGCCGAACAAGTTAAACTTCGTAGAGGAAAACAAGTTGGGAATAAAGTATTTAGAAAAGGGAAATCAGAGAATTTGAAATTCAAACATTCAGGTGAACTATCCGATATTGCTTTAGCAAAAACACAAGAGACAAAAGACATTCGTCAAAAGATAAAAATCAAAAAAACACTTGTCGGTAAAGCCGAACATTATTTTGTAAAAGCACAAGTTGCACTTTTTGTTGTAGAAAAAAACGAAATAAAGCTTGGCGACAAAATCTTAATTTCTGGACCAACAACTGGAAATCAAGAATTGGTTTTAGAAAAAATGTTCGTCAACGGAAGCGAAAATTCATCAGCAAAAGTTGGTGATAAAATCACATTCGAAGTTCCATTTAGAATTCGATTATCGGATAAATTGTATAAATTAGATGCCTAATCAAGTTTTAAATGGATATTTACAAAATACTAAAGTTCAATAATGCCATAAAAAATCACCGAGTTAAATTTCTCGGTCTTTGGTTGCTTTCGGTTTTGAACAAACGGTATTTGGCCATACAATTGGATCCAGTTCTAGCGTGTAATCTTCGTTGTAAAATGTGTTATTTTACCGATGATGACTATGTTAGAAAAAACATGAAAGGCATTTTTAAAGAAGAAAGTATAGACGAAATTGCCAATGTTATTTTCAAAAATGCTTTGAAATTACAAATCGGTTGCGGTGCTGAACCAACACTTTTTAAACACAACACCAAGCTGATTGAAACGGCAAAAAAACATCAAGTTCCATATATAAGTATGATTACCAATGGTAATTTGCTTGAAAAAGAAGATGTAGAAAGTTTTTCCAATGCAGGTTTGGACGAGTTTATTTTGTCGATGCATGGCGTTACTAAAGAAACCTATGAAGACATGATGGATAAAGGAATTTATGAAAAATTCCATGATATTTTAAGGTTTATTACTGAGCAAAAAAAGGTTAATCCAAAGCTTCGTTTACGAATTAATTATACGTTTAATCAAGATAATTTTCACGAATTAAAAGATTTTTTCAAGGTTTATGATGAATATGACATCGATATTATTCAGCTACGACCAATTGATAAAATTGGAGAAACAACCTATAACGAATTCAGTTTAAAAAAAATTGAAAGCGATTATTTTGAAGTTTCTAATTTTCTTAAAAATGAAACCCAAAAAAGAAAAATAACACTGCTTTATCCGCAATCAATTTATAGAAACGAAACCCAATCGCTGAAGGTAAAAACGCAAAACGACAGTTCTTATCTTATTCCTTACACCTATTGTTATGTTTCGCCAAAATATTTTTGGAAAGACGATTTCGATTGGAAAAACGAAACTTTTTCTTCTTGGAAAAAACGAAATAATTGGAATTTTACGCTGCTAAAAAACGTGTTCAAATCCCGAAAAAAACTTGATGAAACTAATCGAAATATGCTAAATTATTCAGTAGAAATAAATTAAACAAATACCAAAACGCCAATTTTAAAGTTGGCGTTTTTATATTAATTAGCTTCTTGTATAAACCTCAATTACAGACTCATCATCTCCATCACCATCGAAGTCATAATTAACTTTCACTCTTAATGTAGATGAGGATAACTCAACTATTTGAGCAGTTGCAGATTCTCCACCCATAGTAATCGTGATTGAATTTGATGTTTTTGTATAGGTAAAATTTTCAGAATCTTCTTCACAATCCCAAACATCAACCGATCTTCCTGTTCCATTTGAGTTAAATTGAATATAGTCTTTACCACATTCTTCGTGATCGTCATACGGAATTGTTTGACCAGCAACTTTATACTCTTTATTGTACCATTTTCCAGTTAATTCTCCTGAAGTACTTGGTCCATCATCAGACGAACACGAAAACACCAAAATGCTCGTAGCAATTACGGCAGATAATTTTAATACTTTCATAATAAATTGATTAATAATTTTTACAAATCAAAAAAAAAAAAACGAAAAAAACAAAGAATTTTAGTATAAAAAAGAATAAACTCAAAACCATTTTTTGAAGTTTAAAAAATACTATCTTTACACTTTTAACGTTATCTATGATAAGTAGTCTCGGTTATACGTCGAGATGACCACTATATATTTCAAATTATGGCATGTACAAGTTGTTCAACGTCTGATGGCAGTTCGCCTAAAGGATGCAAAAATAATGGGACTTGCGGCACCGATAGCTGCAACAAATTAACGGTTTTCGATTGGCTTTCAAACATGAGTCCTTCCAATGGCGAAACGCCTTTTGACTGTGTTGAAGTACGTTTTAAAAACGGAAGAAAAGAGTTTTATCGAAATACAGAAAAATTAACTTTAAGTATTGGCGATATCGTTGCAACTGAAGCTTCGCCAGGTCACGATATTGGAATTGTTACACTTACAGGTGAATTGGTTAAAATCCAAATGAAGAAAAAAGGTGTAAATCCTACTTCAGCTGAAATCCAAAAAGTTTACAGAAAAGCATCCCAAAAAGACATCGATATTTGGAGTGAAGCTCGCGATAAAGAAGAACCAATGAAAGTAAAAGCACGTGAAATTGCCATTGCTTTAAAACTTCAAATGAAAATTTCAGACATCGAATTTCAAGGCGATGCATCCAAAGCTGTTTTTTATTACACTGCCGAAGATCGAGTTGATTTTAGACAATTAATCAAAGAATTTGCCCAAGTTTTCAAAATTAGAATTGAAATGAAGCAAGTTGGTTTTCGTCAAGAAGCAGCACGACTTGGAGGAATTGGTTCTTGCGGAAGAGAATTATGCTGTTCAACTTGGCTAACCGATTTTAGAAGTGTGAATACATCTGCAGCACGTTACCAACAACTTTCGCTAAATCCACAAAAACTGGCTGGTCAATGCGGAAAATTAAAATGCTGTCTAAACTATGAATTAGACACTTACATGGATGCGCTGAAAGATTTTCCCGATTTTGAAACCAAACTTTACACCGAAAAAGGCGATGCAATTTGTCAAAAACAAGATATTTTCAAAGGATTAATGTGGTTTGCTTACACCGATAATTTTGCCAATTGGCATGTGTTAAAGATTGATCAGGTAAAAGAAATCATCGCTCAAAACAAACAAAAAATTAGAGTTTCTGCCCTTGAAGATTTTGCCGAAGAAATTGTAACTGAACCAGAAACTAGGTTTAGTAACGCTATGGGACAAGAAAGTCTTACTCGTTTTGACCAACCTAAAAAGAAAAAGAATAACAACAAAAAAAGAAGACCAAACAATCAAAATAAAAAGCCATCAACCAATAACCGAAATGAACAAAAAAAATAGTTTAATTCTTGTTTTATTGTGCTGTTTTTTATTCTCTTGTGACAAAAAGAGAGTTTTTGACGAATACAAATCCGTTGGAAAATCATGGGATAAAGACAGTATTGTTTCTTTTGAATTGCCTCAACTTGATAGTAATAAAAACTATGATATGTTTGTAAACGTTAGAAACAATGATAATTACCAATTCAGCAATTTATTTCTAATCGTTTCGTTAGAACAACCTAACAGAAAAGTTAAAGTAGATACGCTCGAATACATCATGACAAATCCTGACGGCACACTTCTTGGTGAAGGTTTTACTGATGTTAAAGAAAGTAAATTATTCTATAAAGCAAACGAAAAATTTGACCAAAAAGGCGTTTACAAAGTAACCATTAAACACGCCGTGAGACAAACCGGAAAAATTGAAGGTGTAAAAAATCTCGAAGGTATTACCGATGTTGGTTTTAGAATAGAATCAAAAGAATAGATGTATGGCTCAAAAAAATAATACAACCGTAAAAGACATAAACTACTACAAAAAGAAATTTTGGAAACTATTTTTCTATAGTTCTGGAGCAGTAATTCTATTCTTTTTGTTGGCTTCTTGGGGATTTTTTGGCGCAATGCCATCCTTTGAAGATTTAGAAAATCCTGAATCTAATTTAGCTACAGAAATTATATCTTCTGATGGTGTAACTATTGGTAAATTCTACAACGAAAACAGAACGCCAATCAAGTTTGAAGATTTGCCACCACATTTAGTAAACGCATTAGTCGCAACCGAAGACGAACGTTTTTACGAACATTCAGGCATTGATGCTCGAAGAACTTTTGGTGCAGCGCTAAAATTAGGTCAAGATGGTGGAGCAAGTACAATTTCGCAACAGTTAGCCAAGCAGTTATTTCACGGCGAAGGTTCAAGTTTCAAAGTTTTTCGTATAATTCAAAAAGTAAAAGAATGGATTATCGCAATCAAACTTGAAAGACAATATACTAAAAATGAAATCATTGCCATGTATTTCAATGTATATGATTTCAATAATTACGCAATCGGAATTCGTTCAGCATCAAAAACTTATTTTTCAAAAGAACCCAAAGATTTAACCATAGACGAAGCGGCAATTTTAGTTGGAATGTTCAAAAATTCCTCGCTTTACAATCCGGTTAGAAATCCTGTTGGTGTAAAAAACAGGAGAAATGTGGTGCTTTCGCAAATGCTGAAATCAAAAATTATTACACAGTCACAAAAAGAAAGTCTAAGCAATTTACCAATCAAACTGGATTTCAAACTCCAAACTCACAAAGAAGGAATCGCAACCTATTTCCGCGAATACCTTCGTGAATACATGAAAAAATGGGTAAAAGAAAATAAAAAACCAAACGGCGAAGATTATGATATCTATACCGATGGATTAAAAATCTACACAACCATCGATTCCAAAATGCAAGAACACGCCGAAGAAGCGGTTCAAGCACACATGAAAAATCTACAACAAGAATTTTTTCATCAGCAAAAAGACAATAAAAACGCACCATTCATCAACATTACTGATGCCGAAACAAATCGCATTATGACCAATGCTATGAAAAACTCAGAACGTTGGCGCGTAATGAAAGATTTAGACAAAACTGAAGAAGAAATCCTCGCTTCATTTGATGTAAAAACTAAAATGAAAATCTTTTCATGGAAAGGTGAAATCGATACGTTAATGACTCCAAAGGATTCCATTCGTTATTATAAACATTTCCTTCAAGCAGGTTTAATGTCGCTTGAACCGCAAACTGGTCATATAAAAGCTTGGGTTGGAGGAATTAATTACAAATATTTTCAATACGATCACGTTGGTCAAGGCGCAAGACAAGTAGGTTCGACATTCAAACCCTTTGTTTACGCTACAGCAATCGAACAATTAGGAATGTCGCCATGTGATTCAATCATCGACAGTCCTTTTATGATTCACAAAGGAAGACACCACGTAACTGCCGATTGGGAACCAAAAAATTCCGATCGTCAATACCGTGGAATGGTAAACTTAAAACGTGCTTTAGCACTTTCTATTAATACCGTTTCAGCAAAATTAATCGACAAAACTGGTCCAGAAGCCGTAGTAGCTTTAACCAAAAAACTTGGCGTAAATTCCGAAATCCCAAACCAACCTTCTATTGCACTTGGTGCTGTTGAAATTACCGTTCAAGATATGGTTGCTGCTTACAGTACATTTGCTAATCAAGGCGTTTATATGAAACCACAATTTATCTCTAGAATAGAAGATAAAAACGGTGTTGTTTTATATGAACCAATCCCAGAATCACACGATGTATTAAATAAAGACATTGCCTATGCGGTTATTAAACTTCTCGAAGGTGTGACCGAAAGTGGTTCTGGAGTTCGACTTAGAACTCAAGGTGGCGGAAGTGGTGACAATCGTTGGACTGGTTATCCTTATATGTTTACCAATCCAATTGCAGGTAAAACCGGAACATCTCAAAATCAATCTGATGGTTGGTTTATCGGAATGGTACCAAATCTCGTAACCGGAGTTTGGGTTGGATGTGAAGATCGTTCCGCGCGTTTCAAAAGCATAACCTATGGTCAAGGTGCAACAGCAGCTTTACCAGTTTGGGGATATTTTATGAAAAAATGCTACGAAGACAAAGATTTACAAGTCTCCAAAGATCCATTTGAACGACCAGATAATTTATCCATAAAAGTAGATTGTTGGACGCCACGAAAAGTAGAAACCGATTCAACAGCCGTTGATACCGAAGAACAAGATATCGACGAATTCGGATTATAATTTTTAGGAGCTGATTCCTGCTGTACGCTATATCTTTTTTGTTTTGTCACCCTGAGCTCAGTCGAAGGGCAATTTCTAACAAAACAAAAAAGGATGCCGCTTCCATCAGGGCTAAAACTGAAACAAACTAACACAATATGATTAACAAAAAAGTAAACTCTGTTCAAGAAGCACTACAAGGTATCGAAGACAACATGACCATTATGCTTGGCGGTTTCGGACTTTGTGGTATTCCCGAAAACAGCATCGCCGAACTTGTAAAAAAAGGCGTTACTAATCTAACCTGTATATCAAACAATGCTGGAGTTGATGACTTCGGATTGGGATTATTGCTTCAAAAAAGACAAATCAAAAAAATGATATCTTCCTATGTAGGAGAAAATGCCGAATTCGAACGCCAAATGCTTTCTGGCGAACTTGAAGTTGAACTTACACCACAAGGAACATTAGCCGAAAAATGTCGTGCTGCACAAGCTGGAATTCCAGCATTCTTCACAACTGCAGGATTTGGAACCGAAGTTGCCGAAGGAAAAGAAACTCGCGAATTCAACGGAAAAATGCACGTAATGGAACTAGCATACAAAGCCGATTTTTCGATTGTAAAAGCGTGGAAAGGTGACGAAGCAGGAAACCTAATTTTCAAAGGAACAGCTCGAAATTTCAACGCAGTTATGGCTGGCGCAGGAAAAACAACCATCGCCGAAGTAGAAGAATTACTTCCAGCTGGAAGCTTAAATCCAAACGAAATTCACATTCCCGGAATTATGGTACAACGTATTTTTCAAGGAGAGAAATTTGAAAAAAGAATTGAGCAACGTACAACGCGTAAAAAAGAATAGTCATGGCTTTAGATAAAAATCAAATTGCAAAACGAATAGCTAAAGAAGTAAAAGATGGCTATTATGTAAATTTAGGAATTGGTATTCCAACTTTGGTTGCCAATTATGTTCGCAATGACATTTCGGTAGAATTTCAAAGTGAAAATGGCGTTCTAGGAATGGGACCATTTCCTTTTGAAGGCGAAGAAGATGCAGACATTATCAACGCAGGAAAACAAACCATAACAACATTACCTGGCGCAAGTTTCTTCGATTCGGCTTTTAGTTTCGGAATGATCCGTGCTCAAAAAGTAGATTTAACCATTCTTGGTGCGATGGAAGTTGCCGAAAACGGAGATATTGCCAATTGGAAAATTCCGGGTAAAATGGTAAAAGGAATGGGCGGAGCAATGGATTTAGTAGCTTCTGCAGAAAATATTATCGTTGCCATGATGCATGTCAACAAAGCTGGTGAAAGCAAAATTCTAAAAAAATGTACGCTTCCGTTAACTGGCGTTGGTTGTGTTAAAAAAGTAGTAACCGAATTAGCCGTGATGGAAATTACGCCAAAAGGTTTCAAATTATTAGAACGCGCACCAGGAATTTCGGTGGAAGAAATTATAAAATCAACCGAAGCTGACTTAATCATCGAAGGAGAAATTCCTGAAATGATGATTAATTAATAAAACCCGATTACAACACAAACCTGACAGGTTTTGAAAACCAGTCAGGTTTTTTCAATTTAATAAATAATGAGTTTCCCAAAAGTTATATTAAAATCAGGAAAAGAAAAATCCATTCAACGTCGTCATCCTTGGGTTTTCAGTGGAGCAGTTTTTGGCGTAAGCCGAGAAATTAATGATGGTGAAATGGTTGAAGTTGTCGATTCAAAAAACATTCATTTAGCAAATGGTTTTTTTAGTGATAAAGGAAGTATTGTCGTTCGCATTCTAACTTTTGGAACTGAAACTTTTGATGACACTTTTTGGCAGAAAAAACTACAATCTGCTTGGGAATTGCGTACTCAATTATTGGATTTTGAACAAACCAATGCTTTTCGTGTGATTCACGGCGAAGGCGATGGAATTCCGGGATTAATCATCGATTATTACAATAAAAATTGGGTAATTCAAGCTCATGCTTCTGGAATTTATTTGCAGATGGAAGCAATTGCCAATGCTGTGAAATCTACTTTCCCCGATTTTTGTGAAACGATTTATTGTAAAAGTAGTGGCACACTTCAAAACACAGGAACTGATTATTTTCTTTTTGGAACCAATGAAGAAACAGTTGCTAAAGAAAACGGTATTTTATTTTCAGTAAATTGGGTTGAAGGTCAAAAAACAGGTTTTTTTCTTGACCAACGAGATAACAGAAAATTGTTAGGCGAATTTTCCAAAGGAAAAAAAGTGCTGAATACATTTTGCTACACCGGAGGTTTTTCTATTTATGGCATGCAAGCGCAAGCCGAATTGGTTACTTCTGTTGATATTTCGCAAAAAGCGGTTGATTTAGCTGCTAAAAACATGGAATTAAATTTCCCAAATGCCAATCATAAAGCCATTGCAGATGATGTTTTTAACTTCATGAAAGAAAACCATCAAATTTATGATGTGATTGTGCTTGATCCGCCGGCTTTTGCTAAAAGTATTAAAAGTAAACACACCGCAACGCAAGCCTACAAACGTCTAAATATTGCTGGATTAAAAGCTTTGGCGCCAAAAGGAATTTTGTTTACATTTTCGTGTTCACAAGTGATTGATGATGTATTGTTCTACAATACAGTTGCTGCTGCAGCTATTGAAACCGGCAGAACAATAAGGGTTTTACATAAACTTACTCAAGGTCCAGATCATCCAACGAATATTTATCATCCCGAAGGTCATTACTTAAAAGGTTTGGTTTTGTATGTAGAATAAAAGCTAAAAAAGCATGTCAAAGTTTAAAAATGACATGCTTTTTTTTAATTTTTACTTTCTAAATACTCCAAAATCACTGGCGAAGCATGAGTGAAACTCGGAAACTGTTCAATGACCGAAACAGCTCTTTTTTTATTTAATTTATAAGTCAAATCAAACTCGGTTGTAAAAAGAATAGCCGATAAAAAAGGATTGTTTATAAATTCCAATAATCGAGGAAAAGCACTATCGATAGTATGAATTTCAAATAGTTCTTCTCGCTGAAACTTAAATTTCAATTCCAGTTTTAATCTATTTTCATCTAAAATCGGACGGACATAAATATTCATCAAATCGGTATTTCCAATGGTTTTTGCTAATGTTAATTTGGCAAAAGTTCCATCTTCTAAACTCAGTTTGACTTTAGAATAAAACTCTGAAAATGTTTCTGTGAAAAGCATAAATTATAGCATTTGTAAAAGTTAACCGCAAATTCACAAATTAACTAAAAATAGTTTTAGTTAAAAATTTGCGAATTTGCGGTAATTCATAAAATTACAAATTAGCAAAGAAATCATTCCCTTTATCGTCAGTAATGATGAATGCTGGGAAATCTTTTACTGTAATTTTACGAACGGCTTCCATTCCAAGTTCTTCGAAATCAACAACCTCAACAGCAAGAATATTTTCTTTTGCCAAAATCGCCGCTGGTCCGCCGATAGAACCCAAATAAAATCCGCCGTACTTTTTACAAGCATCGGTTACTTCTTTTGTTCGGTTTCCTTTGGCAAGCATAATCATGCTTCCGCCTACTGCTTGAAATTCATCAACATACACATCCATTCGTCCAGCAGTTGTTGGTCCAAAACTTCCTGATGGCATTCCGTCTGGCGTTTTTGCTGGTCCAGCATAATACACAGGATGATTTTTGAAGTATTCTGGCATTGGTTTTCCAGAATCTAAAAGTTCTTTGATTTTAGCATGAGCAATATCTCTTGCAACGATAACGGTTCCGTTTAGTTTCAATCGAGTGGTAACTGGATATTTTGATAATTCAGCCAAAATTTCTTTCATCGGTCGATTTAAATCTACAATAACCGGTTCTTCTAAATGTGGCGGAACTTCAGGTAAAAATTGTTTTGGATTGATTTCTAATTGTTCCAAAAAGATACCGTCTTTGGTGATTTTTCCTTTGATATTTCTATCTGCCGAACACGAAACACCTAATCCAACCGGACAAGAAGCTGCATGTCGCGGCAAACGAATTACGCGAACATCATGAGCAAAATATTTTCCGCCAAATTGCGCTCCGATAGCACTTTCTTGGCAAATTTCAAGTACTCGTTTTTCCCATTCTAAATCGCGAAACGCTTGACCTGCCATGTTTCCAGTTGTTGGCAATTCGTCAAAATATCCTGCAGATGCTTTTTTCACCGCAGCAAGATTGGCTTCGGCAGATGTTCCACCAATAACTAATGCCAAATGATATGGTGGACAAGCTGATGTTCCTAAATCTTTTATTTTTTCACGAACGAATTCGTCTAATGATTTTTCGTTTAAAAGTGATTTTGTTTTTTGGTATAAGAATGTTTTATTTGCACTTCCGCCACCTTTGGCTAAAAACAAAAACTCATAACTGTTTCCTTTTTTGGCATAAATATCAATTTGTGCCGGAAGATTGGAACCCGAATTTTTCTCCTCAAACATCGAAATCGGAACGATTTGTGAATAGCGAAGATTTTTCTTTTGATAGGAATTGAAAATCCCTTTGGATAGCCATTCGGCATCATCAACTCCAGTGTAAATGTTCTCGCCTTTTTTTGCCATTACAATTGCCGTTCCGGTATCTTGACATGAAGGTAATTCGCCTTCAACAGCAACCGCAGCATTTTGCAATAAATTGTAAGCTACAAATCGGTCGTTATCCGTTGCTTCAGGATCGTGAAGAATGTTTTCTAACTTTTTTAAATGAGCCGTTCGCAACATAAACGACACATCAATCATCGCTTCTTCTGCCAAAAGTTCTAATCCTTTTGGATCAACGGTAAGTATTTCTCTATCGCCAAGTTTTTCGACTTTAACGTAATCAGAAGTGAGTTTTTTGTACTGTGTATCGTCTTTCAAAATCGGATACGGATCTTGATATATGAAATCCATTTGTTTGTTTTTTTATTGAACTGTAAAGTTAGGGAAACTGCATGGCTTCTGCAATTATTTGAAACGCATAGGTTGTTATTTAGAACGCATTAAAAAAACCAACTCGCTACAAAAATCGCAGTAATCACACAAATAACATCTACTATAAGCATTGCTCCTAAAGCATATCGGCTATTTTTTATATTAATCGATCCAAAATAAACGGCAATAACATAGAACGTACTTTCAGCACTACATTGAAAAATACTGCTCAATCTTCCTGTCATCGAATCGGCACCAAATGTATTCATAGAATCAATTAAAAACCCTCGTGAACCAGCCGAACTAAAAGGACGAAGCAATGCAACAGGTAAAGCATCCGTAATTTCTTTTGCCACACCTAAATTAGAAAAAATAAAAGCAATCCAATTGCTAATAATTTCAAATAAACCACTATTTCTGAACAACGAAATGGCAACTAACATTCCTAAAACATAAGGAAATATTGTAACCCCAGTTTTAACTCCATTATTTGCTCCAACCACAAATGCTTCATAAACGGTGGTATTTGCTTCTGTAAATTTCTTTTCTTTTATGAATGATAATATCAATGTGAAAACAATAATTACAACCAAAATCAAAGCCGAAAGATTGGAAGTAAAATAATTTTTACCAATTAAATCCAGATGATTTACATACATCAACAATCCAATAATTGCACCTATCAATCCCATTAACCCTGCAACCAAAGATGCACTTTTGAAGTTAATTTTTTGCTTAATTCCTACAATTAAAAACGCAGCAATTGTACCAATAAACGAAGTAATTATACAAGGCAACATTACATCAGCTGGATTTGCTGAACCTGCAGCAGCTCGATATCCAATGATTGAAGTTGCAATTAAGGTAAGTCCAGAAGCGTGTAAACACATGAACATAATTTGCGCATCGCTAGCTTTGTCTCTTTCAGGATTTATTTCTTGTAAACTCTCCATCGCTTTCAATCCAAATGGTGTTGCTGCTGAATCTAATCCAAGGAAATTGGCAGCAAAATTTAGCGTCATATAAGAAATTGAAGGATGATTTTTTGGAATACTTGGAAATACTTTTACAAAAACTGGGCTTAATATTTTTGCCAGTTTTTGCGATGCTCCTGAAATAATTAACAATTCCATCAATCCGCAGAAAAAAGCCAAATATGCCATAAGTGGCAAAATTAAATCGAGCAAAGTACTTTTACAGGTTGGCAACAATCCATCTGATTTTTGTTTTCCACTATAAATTTTTACAACTTTATTAGAAAAGACATAAGTAGTATCAGCATTTGAAATGTCGCGATTGATGACAAATGTTTTTTCGTCATTTTTTTGAATACTATCTTGAATAAATTTTGGAATTTCATTTAGGTATTTTTCCGAAATTAAAATTGGATCGTCCTTTTTACCATTCAAAACAAAGTCAATAGTATAGCTATTTCCGGAGAATAAACTAAAAATCACAAAGATTATTGATGAAATAAAGATAACGAGCCAAAATCTGCTTAAAACCATGATTTGTTTTTTTGTAAAAGTAATAAAAAGACCTGACAGGTTTTTAAAAACCTGTCAGGTCTAAAATTAAACATGAATTATTTCGTCCTCAATTAATAAATCTTCTCTGCGAAGACGAAGAAAAATTTGTGCTACCGCAATAGTATCTTTTTCGCAGTAGGTAATAATTCGGTCAATATCTTTTTCTACATAAAAAACGTGTCCAACTTGACTGCCATCAATGTCTCCTTTTGGAGATGGAATTCCGAGGATTTTTGTCAATAATTTTAAAGACGTAAAATGTTTGTAATCGCCAAATTTCCACAATTCTAATGTATCCAAATGTGGAATTTCCCAAGGTTTTTTTCCAAATAAATTCAGTTTCGCTGGAATTGCAATTTGGTTGATAATCATTCTTCGGACAATAAACGGAATGTCAAATTCTTTGGCATTATGTCCGCAAAGCAGATGTTGCGCACCATTGAAATGATTATCCAACAAAGCTGAAAAGTCTTTTAAAATTTTCTTTTCATCACCAAAAAATGAGGTTACTCTAAAGTTTCGGATATCACTTTTATTGACAAAATAACCCACAGAAATACAGATGATTTTTCCAAATTCAGCCCAAATTCCAGCTCGATCATAAAACTCTTCGGGAGTAAAATCTTCTCTTCGCTGATATTGTGTTTTTTGTTCCCAAAGTTCTTTTAATTCATTATCTAAACCATTAAAATGTTCTTCTTGTGGAACGGTTTCTATATCGAGGAAAAGAATATTATTGAGGTTTATTTTTTCTATCATAATTTTTAGCCATAAAATACACTAAAAACGAATGTAAAAAAAATTACGTTAATTCTTATGATTTACGATGAAAAATTTAGAACAAACTTTGCTGATTTGTTGGGTTTTCGTGTTCAAGCAACCATTTTTTTCGCCACAAACCTCCAGCGTAACCAGTTAATGAACCATCTGTTCCAATAACGCGATGACACGGAACAACTATCCAAAGTGGATTTTTACCATTAGCAGAAGCAACAGCACGAATGGCTTTTACGTCGCCGAGTTTTTTTGATAAATCTAGATATGAAATGGTTTTTCCAAATGGAATATTGCCTAATTCTTGCCAAACCTTTTGTTGAAAATCGGTTCCTTTTGGATTTAATTTGAAGTTGAAATCTTTACGTTTTCCATCAAAATAGTCGCTTAGTTGTTTAGCTGCTTCTTGTAATTCGAGTGGAATTGTTTTGGAAACTTCTCCTTCTGATGTAACAGAAATTTCGGAAATTCCATTTTCATCGCCAACGATTTTGGTAATTCCTAGTGGTGAATTGATAAAGCAGGTTTCCATACAGTAAAAATAGTGATTTAACCACAAAGTACACAAAGAAAGCGCAAGGTTCCCAAAGATTTATTTTGCAAAACTTAACATATACGCTTCCAATGCTTTTAGTTCTTCATCACTCATTTGCTTGGTGATGGCGAAGTTGGTTTTCATTACTTCGTATTGGCTTGGATCAACGATGGGTTCGGCTTCTTCTTTTAGGAAAGAAACGATGCTAGCGTTTTTTTCTTTGTAGATTTTGGCAATTTCGGTGATACTTGGTCCGATTACTTTTTGGTCAGATAAATGACATGCTGTACAGGTTCCTTTGCCTGAAAATAATTCTTCGCCTGAAACTGCAACCGAAGTTTCGTCGTGTTTTGGTTGTCCGTAATTGGTTTCGGTTTCTTTTTTACATGAAATGAAAATTCCGATAAAAACCAATAATACAATTTTTTTCATTTTAAAAATATTTTCAAAATCTATATGAATCTATTACACAAAGTTCCACAAAGATTTCACAGAGTTTCACAAAGTCAAAGTTTGAATAAGATTATTTTTGGTTTAACAAAATGGCGGCTTCTTTGGCAAAATAAGTTGAAATTAGACTTGCTCCAGCACGTTTGATACACATTAATTGTTCCATCATGATTTTGTCGTGGTCGAGCCAACCTCTTTCGGAAGCGGCTTTTATCATGGCATATTCGCCCGAAACATGAAAAACGGTAACTGGTACATTTACGGCATTTTTTACCTCACGAACGATGTCAAGATAGGCAATTCCGGGTTTTACCATGACCATATCGGCACCTTCTTCTACGTCCATCAAGGCTTCTTTGATGGCTTCGATGCGGTTGGAATAATCCATTTGGTAGGTTTTTTTGTCTTTTGGAACGACAACGTCGGCTTCTCTTGGCGCGCTATCTAAAGCATCGCGAAATGGTCCGTAAAACGCCGAAGCATATTTTGCTGAATAACTCATAATGCCAACATTTGGAAATCCTGCTGCGTCTAAACCTTGGCGTAAACGTAAAACTCTTCCGTCCATCATATCACTTGGTGCAACGAAATCGGCTCCGGCTTGTGCGTGAGAAACCGCCATTTTTACTAAAGCATCGTTGGTTGCATCGTTAGCAATATCGCCGTTCTCGATAATTCCGTCGTGACCATAAATGGAATATGGATCTAAAGCTACGTCAGGCATTACTATCATTTCTGGACACGCGGTTTTGATGGATTTGATGGCGCGTTGCATCAATCCGTTTGGGTTCCAAGCTTCTTTTCCGGTGTTGTCTTTTAAGCTTTCATCGACTTTTACGTAAATGTTTACGGCGCGAATTCCGAGTGCGAAAAGTTCTTTGACTTCTTCAACGGTTAAATCGATGGAACGACGAAAAATTCCGGGCATTGATGGAATTTCTACTTTGTAATTTTCGCCTTCTGCGATGAACATTGGGAACATAAAATCGCTTGGACTTAATGTGGTTTCACGAACTAAGGAACGAATGGATTCGTTAACGCGTAATCTTCTGCCTCTTTGTAATGGGAACATACTATTTTAGATTTTAGATATTAGATATTAGATATTTTGCAATCTAAATCCAATCAATTGGTGATTCTAATACTTTAATTAATTTTTCTTCTTGGCTGCCAACTTCTGGATGATGGTCGTAAACCCATTGCACGTTTGGTGGCAAAGACATTAATATACTTTCAATTCGTCCGTTGGTTTTTAGTCCAAATAAAGTTCCTTTGTCGTGAACTAGATTGAATTCTACATATCGACCACGACGAATTTCTTGCCAAATTCGTTGTGCTTCAGTATAAGGTAAATCTTTTCTTCTTTCAACAATTGGAACATACGCTTCCAGAAAACTGTTGCCGACTTCGGTTACGAAATTGTACCAATCTTCCATAGACATTTCTTCGGATTCTTTGCAATAATCGAAGAATAATCCGCCTAAACCACGAGCTTCGTTTCTATGAGCGTTCCAAAAATAGGTATCGCATTGTTTTTTGTATTTTGGATAAAACTCCGGATTATGTTTGTCGCAAGCGGTTTTACACGTTTGATGAAAATGTTTTCCGTCTTCTTCAAACAAATAATAAGGTGTTAAATCTTGTCCACCGCCAAACCATGAATTGATTACATTTCCAGCAGCATCATACATTTCAAAATAACGCCAATTGGCGTGAACGGTTGGCACCATCGGACTTTTAGGATGGATAACCAAACTCAATCCGCAAGCAAAGAAATCGGCTTCGCCAACATTGAATAACTTTTGCATAGAATCGGGTAATTTTCCGTGAACTGCTGAAATATTTACGCCGCCTTTTTCAAAAACTTTTCCGTTTTCAATAACTCGTGTTCTTCCGCCGCCACCTTCTGGACGTTCCCAAATGTCTTCACGGAATTTGGCAACGCCATCCACTTCTTCTAGTTTGGAAGTGATTTGGTCTTGAAGGTTTTGAATGTATTGATAGAATTTATTTTTCATAATCTAAATAGAATAATCAACAATAAAATTATTGAAGGTACAAAAGCATAAAAAAGATCCGAATAAATTTTTGTCTTCATAAATAAATTTGAAATCACCATATAAATTATTGTTCCTAATAAAATTAAACCCGTAAAAATTAACATTCCGAATATTAAATAACTCGCACCATCGGGTTTTTCCTTTTCAAATTGAGGAACTCTAAAAACAAATTGATACAATAAAAAGATAGACCAAATTATATTAATTGAAACTGGAATTGTATTATTTCTATTTGAAACCCTTATCCTCATTATTGTTTATACTCTTTCACCGCCTCAACAAAAGCCTTCGCATGATCTACTGGAATATTTGGTAAAATTCCGTGACCAAGGTTTACGATATAGTTGTCTTTTCCGAATTCGTCTATCATTTCGTGTACCATTTTTTTGATGGTTGGAATTGGGGAAAGTAATCGGCTTGGATCAAAATTTCCTTGTAATGTGATTTTTCCACCTGACAAATAACGTGCATTTCTAGCTGAACATGTCCAATCTACACCAAGTGCCGATGCTTTGGATTTTGCCATATCATTCAAGGCGAACCAACATCCTTTTCCGAAAACAATCACTTTTGTGTCTTCAGAAAGTGCTTCCACAATTTGATTGATGTATTTCCATGAAAATTCCTGATAATCTACTGGTGAGAGCATTCCGCCCCAAGAATCAAAAATCTGAACGGCATTGACACCTGCTTTTACTTTTTCTTTTAAATATAAAATAGTTGTGTCGGTGATTTTTTGCAATAATGTATGCGCTGCTACAGGATTAGAGAAACAAAAACCTTTGGCAGTATCAAAGCTTTTTGAACCTTTTCCTTCTACTGCGTAACAGAAAATTGTCCAAGGTGAGCCTGCAAAACCAATCAACGGAACCTCTTCATTCAACATTTCTTTGGTCAATTTTACGGCATCCATAACATAACCCAAAGTTTCTTCAATATTGGGAACAAAAACTTGATTTACTTGTTCCATGGTTCGGATTGGATTTGGAATAATTGGCCCCAAATTGTCTTTTAATTCTACGTGAATTCCCATAGCACGTGGCACAACCAAAATATCTGAAAATAAAATAGCAGCATCGGGTTTTACGATTCTGATAGGTTGAACGGTAATTTCGGCAGCCAACTCTGGCGTTTCGCAACGAGTGAAAAAATCATATTTGTCGCGTAATGCTCTGAATTCGGGTAAATATCTTCCGGCTTGACGCATCATCCAAACTGGTGGACGTTCTACGGTTTCGTTGTTTAAGGAGCGAAGGAATAGGTCGTTTTTGATCATTTTATTGATTTTTTGCCACAAATTTCACGAATTATCACGAATTATTGTAGCTGGTTCAACTGTAATGTTTTATTACTTCTGCAATCACGTTTTCAATTTTGGGTTGTGATGCAATGATGGTATTTTCTGTTATTTCTTTTAATGTTTCGGCGGTTGTATAACCAATGCAGAAACAGGTTTTATTGCTAATTTCGTTTTCTTTCAAATAACTTTCTACGGCAGAAGGACTGAAAAAAAGAACGGCATTGTGTTTTGTATCAATTTTATGTGATGTTAAAACGGTTTGATAGACTTCGATTTCATCCATTTTTATTTGTGCCAGTTGTAACGCATCGGGCAAAATATTGCGACGAATGTTTCCGCTAAAAAAAGTGAAACTGTTTTTGTCGTATTGGTTACAAATTACCGAAGCTAATTCGGCTGCATAATCTGAAAATAGGACAACTTCAAAACCATTTTGCTCCAAAAGTTTTTTGGTTTTTTCGCCTACACAAAATGCTTTTTTGGTTTTAATTCGGTCACTATCTTTATGTAAAAGAACGCTTTCTACCGCATTTTGGCTGGTAAAAATCAAATAGTCGTTTAATTCCTCAAAATTGAAATCATGATATTTGATACTAATAAAATCTTTATCAATTACCGAAAAATTCGCGCTCAACAAGGGTAACTTTTGGTCTTCCGAAAGCACTTTAGTTGATACTATGCGAATTTCATTTTCCATATTTATTTTTTCAACTGTTTCTTAATTTCTGTCATTAGCTCATTTCCTCCGTTTTCCAAAATTTCTTTGGCACAAGAGAATCCTAGTTTTTTCCATTCTGAGATGTCGACTTCTTTGTTAATTGCTAACTTTTGTTTTCCATCAACCGAAAGCAAAACGCCCTGAAATTCGATGGTGTCATTTGGTTCATTATATTTTGCCAAAGCTCCAATTGGTGCTGTACATCCGCCTTCGAGTGTTCGAAGAAATTGTCTTTCTATATAGGTACAAATTTCGGTTTCTACATCGTTTAATTGTGAAACGGCATCGATAGTAAATGCGTCATTTGCCATTGCAACCACAACCATTGCGCCTTGTGCTGGAGCAGGAATCATCCAATCGAGATTGGTATAATTTCCTGGTTTTAGATTTATTCGTTCCAAACCTGCAGCAGCAAAAACGGCTCCGTTCCAATCGTTATCACTTAATTTTTGCATTCGTGTGTTTACATTTCCACGTAAATCTACTACTTTGTGATTTGGGAATTTATTCCACCATTGTGCTTGACGACGCAAACTTCCAGTGGCGATAGTTCCATCGTTTTCCAAAAAATCTAAATTCCCTTTGTGAACCAAAATATCCAAAACATTGGCACGTTCTAAAACGGCTGCTTGCACAATTCCTTCGGGTAAAGCCGTTGGTACATCTTTCATGGAATGAACCGCAATGTCAACTTGACCAGAAATCATGGCAATGTCGAGTGTTTTAGTGAAAATTCCGGTGATGCCAAGTTCATATAACGGTTTGTCGAGAATAATATCGCCTTGCGACTTCACGGCTATAATTTCCGTTTTATAACCTAAATCGTTTAGTTTATTTTCGACGGTTTTGGCTTGCCAAAGTGCGAGTTCGCTGTCTCGTGTTCCTATTCGTATTGTTTTATTTTTCATTTAGTTTCGAGGAAAAAGGGAAAAGGGAAAAGTTTTTCTAATACCTATTACCTTGTAACTTATGCTTTGTTTTCAAGTTGAAATATTTTCTCAATCCATTCGATGCTTTCGTCCACCAAAGTGTTATCGTCTTTAAGGTGATTTGCAAAGTGATTGGTTATTTTCTGTATGATTCTGGCACTAATTAATTCAGCTTGTTCTTCATCAAAATTTGCCATTTTTTTACGCTGAACATTTAATTCTCCGTCTTTAATGGAATTCAATTTTTCTTTTAATGCGTGAATGGTTGGTGCAAATTTTCTTTGCTTAGTCCAAGATATAAATTCGTCTTTGATTTCTTCGATAATTGCTTCGGCTGCTGGAATATGTTTTTTACGATTTTCCAGCGTTTCATCAGTCATTTGTGACAAATGATCCATGTGAATTAATGTTACATCATCAATATCTTGAACATTTTCGTTTACGTTTTTCGGAATTGATAAATCGAGAATCAACAATGGTTTTTTCAGATTTAAAATCGTTTTGTCAACTGTTGGATTTTGCGCTCCAGTTGCCACAACCAAAACATCTGCTTTTTGGATTTCAACTTGTAAATCGGCATAATCTTTTACAATCAAATCTAGTTTTTTTGCCAATCTTTCGGCTTTATCTTTAGTTCGATTGATTAAGGTAATTTGCTCGTGTTTGGTATGTTTTACAAGATTTTCACAGGTATTTCTTCCGATTTTTCCGGTTCCGAAAAGTAAAATATTTTTGTTGGCAATGTCTTCAACCGTATTGAAAATATAACGTACCGCTGCAAACGATACCGATGTTGCTCCAGATGAAATTTCGGTTTCGTTTTTAATTCTTTTGCTTGCCTGAATTACCGCATTCACCAATCTTTCCATAAAAGCATTGGCTAAATTCAGTGATTTACTTTGAACAAAAGCTGATTTTATTTGACTAATAATTTCAAAATCGCCAAGAATTTGACTGTCTAAACCAGTTCCAACGCGAAACATATGAGAAACGGCTTCTTGATTTTTATAAACGTAAGCTACTTTTTGGAAATCTTCTACTGTTCCTTGACTGTTTTCACAAAGTAGTTTGATTAGTTGAAACGGATGTTGTGCAAAACCATAAATTTCGGTTCTGTTACAAGTAGAAGTAACAATTAATGCTACAATACCTTCTTTTTGGGCTTGAATTAAAACATTCTCTTTACCATTGTCATCCAAGCTAAATTTACCTCTTATTTCGGCATCAGCTTTTTTATAACTTAAGCCAACAGCATAAAAAGTAGTGTGCTTTGATATATTTCCGTTTTCCATAAATTACTCTTACCTAAAAAGTGAAACAAAATTATAGCTATCTATTTTATAAAAATAACGCTAGAAGAACTTTTTGTGTCGCTGTGAGATATTTTTAACACGTTTCGCCTTTTTATCGTTATTTCTTTTAATTTTGTAATGAAATCAAGTGCTAACAATTTTACTATATAGATTAATTCTAAATAAGTAAATTTGATGTTCACAAAAGTATATACGAAAAAATGTCGCTATGGGTTCAAAAGAAGAAATAAAAATTGACGATGATTTTATTTTAATTCGTTTTCAGAATGATACTGATGCTGCTACAGTAATTGAAAGACCTGTAACCATGGGATTGATTCAGTTTCACTTTGGATTAAAAGGAAAAGCAAAATTTAGTTTCAACCAAGGAAGTTATAATTTGGATTTGAACGAAGAAAAATGTCTTTTGTTTTACAATCCACAAAAAGAATTACCTCTAAATGTTGAAGTTGCTCCAAAATCATGGTTGATTTCAGTTTTAATTTCCATCAAAAAATTTCACGGTCTTTTTACTACCGATGCCGAACATATTCCGTTTTTAAGTCAAGAAAATCAAGACAAAAAATATTATAACGAAAGTGATATTAGTCCATCGATGGCAATTGTTTTGAACCAAATGTTTCATTACAACTTGAATCCTTCGATTAAAAATTTGTATTACAAAGGAAAAGGTTATGAATTACTGAGTTTATTTTTTAACCGAAATGAAGATCCAAATGCAGAACAATGTCCGTTTTTAATTGACGAAGAAAACGTTTTGAAAATAAAAAAAGCCAAAGAAATCATCATTGCCAACATGGCTGAACCGCCAGGATTGGAAGAACTTTCGGAACAAGTTAATCTGAGTTTGAAGAAACTAAAAATGGGTTTCAAACAAATTTATGGCGACACGGTTTATGGCTTTTTATTTGATTATAAAATGGATTATGCCCGACAATTATTGGATTCAGGTTCTTACAATGTAAATGAAGTTGGACTGAAAATTGGTTACAGCACCGGAAGTCATTTTATTGCTGCCTTCAAAAAGAAATTTGGCACAACACCCAAAAAATATTTAATGAGTTTGAGTTCAAATACCTAATTTAATCAATTTCGTATATCAAACAATCAATAAAAAAAGTATAATAATAAAAAGTAAAACAGTAGTCATTTTTACTTTTGCAAAAAAAATACCACTATGAAAGGAGTTTTATTAGTAAACCTGGGTTCGCCCGAAAGTCCAACGCCAAAAGACGTAAAACCTTATTTAGATGAATTTTTAATGGATAAATATGTGATTGATGTTCCGTATTTATTGCGTGCTTTATTAGTTCGAGGAATTATTTTACAAACAAGACCAAAAAAATCAGCAGAAGCTTATGCACAAATTTGGACAGATGAAGGTTCGCCGTTGATTGTTTTTTCCAAAAGAATGCACGAAAAAGTTCAAAAACAAGTGGACATTCCAGTGGCTTTAGCGATGCGATATGGAACCATGAAAATAGAAAAAGGTTTGCAAGAATTAAGAGAAAAAGGCGTAACCGATGTCATGCTTTTAGCTTTGTATCCACAATATGCTATGGCTTCAACTACTACGATTTGGGCATTGGCAGATGAATTGGTTGCAACAAAATTCCCAGAAATGAAGTTAACCAAAGTTCCAGCGTTTTACAACAAACCCGATTTTATTCAAGCCTTGGCAAATTCCATAAAAAAGCATTTGGAAGGATTTGATTATGACCATTTATTATTTTCCTATCACGGAATTCCAAAACGTCATATTCGCAAAACCGATGTAACCAAATCGCATTGTACCATCGATGGAAAATGTTGTGTAACCGATTCGCCTGCGCACGAATTTTGCTATCGTCATCAATGTTATGAAACTACACGAAAAGTGGTTGAATTACTTGGAATTCCTGAAGATAAATACAGTCAAACTTTCCAATCAAGATTGGCTGGTGACAAATGGTTAACTCCATATACTGATGTTGAAATCAACAAAATGCCAGCCAAAGGAATTAAAAAATTGGCGGTTGTAACTCCAGCTTTTGTTGCTGATTGTTTAGAAACTTTGGAAGAAATTGCCATGCGAGCTAACGAAGAATTCAAAGAAAATGGTGGCGAAGAATTTTTGGCTGTTCCATGTATGAACGATGAAGACGAATGGTGTACTGTTGTCGCTAATTGGATTAAGGATTTTAAACAAAGTAATTAGTAAACAGTGATTAGTAAATAGTTTTTAACATGTACGAATACATAAAATCGCTTCATTTAATATTTGTAATCACCTGGTTTGCAGGTTTGTTTTATATTGTTCGCTTATTTGTATATCAAATTGAAGCCAACGAAAAACCTTCGCCGGAAAGAGAGATTTTATTAAACCAATACAAAATAATGACCTATCGATTATGGTATATCATTACTTGGCCAAGTGCAGTTTTGGCAACAATTTTTGCACTTTGGTTGTTACATTTAATGCCTGAATGGTTGCAAATGCCGTGGATGCAAGTCAAATTAGGTTTTGTAGTTTTGCTTTTAGCCTATCATTTTAAATGTCATCAAATTTATAGACAATTACAAAACGACCAATTTCAATACAGTTCAAATTTTATGCGACTTTGGAACGAAGGCGCAACAATTATTCTTTTTGCAGTTGTTTTTTTAGTAATTTTAAAAAATGCAATCAACTGGATTTATGGCGTAATCGGAATTGTTTTATTTTCGGTATTGATTATGCTTGGATTTAAGTTTTACAAAAGAATAAGAGAAAAGAAGTAATTAGTAATTAGTGAATAGTAATTAGCATTTTTCTATTCACTAATAACTATTCACTAATCACTAACAAATGAGCAACTTCAAAATATCACGACTTTCCCTTCGAACGAGAATTTTCTTGTCGATGATTGTTTTGATTGTTATTGCTTCTATTTTGATGGCATCAATTTCGGTTATTCAATTTAAAAATGAAGCCAAAGAATACCATCAAGAACGTTTGGACCGAAAAGAGTTTGCCATAAAAGAACACATTAATTATGTGCTTTCCACTACAACTTATCCGTTAACGCCCGAAAATCTTCCGCTGGTTTTCAAAGATAAAATTCACGAATTAGCCGATATTCACAACGTAGAAATCAATATTTATTCTCTTGAAGGAAAGCTAGTTAAATCGTCTAAAGCTTCGTTTTCGGTTGATAAAGTGGCACCGCCAATTCCAAATTATGTTCTAAAATTGGTACAATCTTCGGTTGACAAACGCTATGTTGACATTAAAAGCATAAATGGTGTAAAAAACCGTTCTTCATTTAGTCAAATCAAAGATGAAAAGTTTAAACCACTCGGAATTTTAAATATTCCTTATGTAGAAGACGACGGATTTTATGAAAAAGAATTGCGTCAGTTTTTAATTCGATTAAGTCAGGTTTATTCGTTTATGCTTATTATTGCTTTTGCTTTGGCTTACTTTTTAGCCAGTTATATTACCAAATCTCTAAAAACCATTTCTGATAAAATCAACGAAACCAGTTTGAACCAAAAAAACGAGAAAATCGTGATTGAAGCCAATAGTCGTGAGATTAATTCCTTGATAAATGCTTATAATCAAATGGTTGATAAACTAGAAGAAAGTGCGAGCAAACTAGCACAAAGTGAACGTGAACAGGCTTGGCGCGAAATGGCGAAACAAGTAGCACACGAAATTAAAAATCCGCTGACGCCAATGCGATTGACGGTGCAAAGTTTTCAACGAAAATTTGATGCAAACGATCCAAATTTGAAACAAAAATTAGACGATTATACCAAAACCTTAATTCAGCAAATTGATACCATGACTTCGGTAGCATCGGCGTTTTCTAATTTTGCTTCGATGCCAGCACAACAAAACGAAACACTAAATGTTGTTGAAGTGGTCGAATTTTCACTGGATATTTTCAACGAAGATTTTATTCAATTTAAAAGCGAAAAACAAGAAATCATTGCGGTTTTAGACCGAACACAACTCATCAGAATTATTACCAATTTGGTTAAAAACGCAATTCAATCTATTCCTGAAGAACAAGATTTAAAAGTCGTTTTGGTTTCGGTTAACGAAAAAGAAACCATGGTTGAAATTACCGTTACCGATAACGGAATTGGGATTGAAGAAATCAATCGGGAGAAAATTTTTGAACCAAAATTTACTACCAAAAACAGCGGAATGGGATTAGGTTTAGGAATTATCAAAAACATTATCGAAAATTACAAAGGAACTATTACATTTGAAACAGAACTCGGAAAAGGAACAACGTTTACAGTTTCTTTGCCTAAAAAATAAAAATTATGAACTTCGAAAACATACTCATTACCACTGAAAACGGCATCGGACAAGTAACAATTAATCGTCCATCAAAATTAAACGCATTAAATAAAGTTACTATTCAAGAACTTCACGATGCTTTTGAAAACCTTGAAAAAGACGAAAATGTTCGCGTAATTATCATTACTGGTGAAGGCGAAAAAGCATTTGTTGCTGGAGCCGATATTTCGGAATTTGCTAATTTTTCGGTAGAAGAAGGCGCACAATTGGCAGCTCAAGGACAAGAATTATTATTTGATTTTGTAGAAAAACTAAAAACTCCGGTTATTGCTGCTGTGAACGGTTTTGCACTTGGCGGCGGATTAGAATTAGCCATGGCGTGTCATTTTAGAATTGCTTCCGATAATGCCAAAATGGGATTACCAGAAGTTTCCCTTGGAGTTATTCCAGGTTATGGCGGAACGCAACGTTTACCGCAACTGATTGGAAAAGGTCGTGCGATGGAATTAATCATGACTGCTGGAATGATTGATGCCGAAACGGCAAAATCTTATGGATTGGTAAATCATGTTGTTCCACAAGCTGAATTAGTAGAATTTACCAAAGGAATTGCTGCTAAAATCATGAAAAATTCCCCAATGGCAATCGGTAAAGCCATCAAAGCAATAAATGCTAATTACAAACACGATGTTGACGGATTTGATGTAGAAATTAGAAACTTCGGAAAATGTTTTGGCACCGAAGATTTTAAAGAAGGAACAACTGCTTTCTTAGAAAAACGAAAAGCAAGTTTTACTGGGAAATAAATTATAAAGCAAAAAGAGAATCAATTTAGGTTCTCTTTTTTATTTCTCGCCTTCCCATTCGGCATAAAATTGGGACAGGAAATTTTCCATGTATTTATGGCGTTCCAAAGCGATTTTCTTTCCTGTTTCGGTGTTCATCTTGTCTTTTAAGAGCAGCAATTTTTCGTAGAAATGATTTATCGTCGGCGAATCACTGTTTTTATATTCATCCTTGGTCATATTCATTTTTGGAGGAATTGCTGGATTGAATAATGCTCTATTTTTAAATCCGCCATAGTTGAAACATCTTGCAATTCCAATTGCGCCAATGGCATCCAACCTATCGGCGTCTTGAACAATTTCGAGTTCTTTTGAAGTAAATTTCTTTTCAAAATTTCCACCTTTAAACGAAATATTCTCAATGATATTTACCACATGTTGAATGGTTTCTTCAGGAACATTCTCTTTTTCGAGAAAATTTCGAGCTGTTTTTGGACCAACCGTTTCGTCTCCATTGTGAAACTTACTATCTGCAATATCGTGAAGCAAAGCACCGAGTTTTACAACTTCCAAATCACATTCTTCTTCTCTCGCAATCAATAATGCGTTTTTATACACTCGTTCAATATGAAACCAATCGTGTCCACCTTCGGCATTTTCTAATTGTTGTTTTACAAAAAGTATGGTATTATCTATTACTGACATAAATTTTGGTTTAAAAAAATCCTTTCTTTCGGAAAGGATTTAGTTTATATTTCTTTTACTTGATTAAAGCTGGTTCAACCCATTTGAAGATTTTAGTATCATCTGGCAATACTAATCGTTCCGATATTTTTGCCATTCTAGCTGGTAATTTCATTAAATAATCACGGGCTTTTTCGGCTTCATCGGTTAGATTAGTCATTTTTGAAATTTCCCATTTATCGACTAATTTCTGCAAAATTTCCACATAATCATTAGCTGTATAAACTCCAATTTTTTGAGCTGAATTAGAAAACTCTTCAAATGCTGTGCTTATTTTTTCTCCTGATTCTCTCAAGAAATGAGCTGGCATCGTAATTTTTTGCTTCATCATATATTGAAAAGCCAACATCATTTCGGAAGGATCAACTTTAAAAATTTGAGTTACAAATTCCGAATACGCATGATGATGACGCATTTCGTCACCAGCAATCATTTTGCAAAGTTTAGACAATTTTTTATCGCCATATTGTTTGGCTAATTGTGAAACCCTATTGTGAGAAATATAAGTCGCTAATTCTTGGAAACTAGTGTAAACGAAGTTTTTATACGGATCTTTTCCGGTTCCAATGTCGAATCCGTCATTGATTAAATGTTGTGTTGTAACCTCAACTTCACGCATATTTACACGACCTGATAAATACAAATATTTATTCAACAAATCACCGTGACGATTTTCTTCGCCAGTCCATTGTCGAACCCATTTTGACCAACCATTTCGACCTTCGTTATCAACACCTTCAACTTCCATTAGCCAAGATTCGTATGTAGGCAAAGCTTCTTCAGTAATCGTATCGCCAACCATTACAACCCAAAAATCATAGGGTAAATCTTTGGCTATTTCGCGTAATTCTTTTACTTCTTCAATGAAGTTTTCGTTTTCCGAATTGGGTAAAAAATCAGAAGGTTGCCAAATTTTTTCTACCGGAATCAAAAACTGATCGACAAAACTATCGACGTTTTTTTCCAAAAACTGCATTACTTCCAATCGGACATTTTTTAATGACATTCTATTTATTTTTAATTATATTTTGATAGCGCTTACAACAGCACTTTCTGTTTTTTGCATTATTTCTTCAAATGAATAATCCTTTACCGCCATTGGTTCGTGAATTATAAATTCTAATTTATTTCCTAATCCCATTGGAAAAGCGCCAAATTTGACCATTTTCCATGAATTATTAATTGAAATTGGAACTATGTAAGCATTCGGTGCATATTTACATAAAATCTTCAAACCGCTTTGAGCAAATTCCTTTGGTTTTCCAGTTTTGCTTCTCGTTCCTTCCGGGAAAATTACTGCTGAACGTTTATTTTTTTCAATGTATTCACCCAATCCTTTAATTACTGGCAAAGCTTGTTTTGGATCTTTTCTATCGATTAAAACTGAACCTCCGTGACGCAAATTATAAGAAACACTCGGAATGCCTTTTCCTAATTCTTTTTTGCTGACAAACTTAGCATGAAATCTTCGTAAATACCAGATAATCCCAATGATATCATACAAACTTTGATGATTTGCCACAAAAATTATCGGGACATTATTTGGAATGATTTCTTTGTTTTTAACCGAATAAGTTGTTCCTAAAATATTCGTACATCTGACTAAAAACAAGTTAAGATAATCTACACTTTTTTTGTGCGCTTGATATCCAAAAACATTGAGACAAATCCATTGAATTGGATGAAAAATAACCAATGTCAATCCGAAACACAAATAATAAACGACTGATATCGGGTAAGAAACCAGTTTTTCCATAGTTTTCAAAAATAGAATACAAAAGTACGGATTATATTTGGCTTTAGATTGTTTATAAATCTTAAATTATTGTTGAATTTCACATCAAAAAAAGCATTATTTTTACGAAAAATAAGTGCAAATCAATTTATAAAAGAGAAAATGAGTTCAGAAAAAGAAGCCAAATTAAAAGCATTACAATTAACATTAGACAAACTAGATAAAGCTTACGGAAAAGGAACCGTTATGAAAATGGGCGACAGAGCTGTTGAAGAAGTAGAAGTTATCTCTTCGGGTTCGCTTGGTCTTGATTTAGCTTTGGGTGTAAATGGTTATCCAAAAGGAAGAATTATCGAAATATATGGTCCGGAATCTTCGGGTAAAACAACGTTAACACTTCACGCCATTGCCGAAGCACAAAAAGCTGGCGGAATTGCAGCATTTATTGATGCCGAACATGCTTTTGACAGACATTATGCTGAAAAATTAGGTGTTGATATTGAAAATCTTATCATTTCGCAACCTGATAACGGAGAGCAAGCTTTGGAAATTGCCGAAAACCTTATCCGTTCAGGAGCAATTGATATTGTGGTTATTGACTCGGTTGCCGCTTTAACACCAAAAAGTGAAATTGAAGGCGAAATGGGCGATTCAAAAATGGGATTACACGCTCGATTGATGTCACAAGCCTTGAGAAAATTAACTGGAACAATTAGTAAAACACATTGTACTGTATTTTTCATCAATCAGTTGAGAGAGAAAATTGGTGTAATGTTTGGAAATCCTGAAACAACAACTGGAGGAAATGCTTTGAAATTCTATGCTTCAGTTCGTTTAGATATTCGTCGCGCTTCACAAATCAAAGACGGTGAAAATGTAATTGGTAACAGAACCAAGGTAAAAGTAATCAAGAACAAAGTTGCACCACCATTTAAAACCGCTGAATTTGACATCATGTATGGCGAAGGTGTTTCAAAAACTGGAGAGATTTTGGATTTGGCTGTTGAATTTGAAATTATCAAAAAAGCAGGTTCGTGGTTCAGTTACGGCGATACAAAACTTGGACAAGGTCGTGATGCCGTAAAAGCTTTAATTAAAGACAATCCAGAATTAGCCGACGAATTGGAACAAAAAATCAAAGAGTATATCAAAGAAAATAATGCTTAAAATGTTAAATCCCGTTAAAAGCGGGATTTTTTTATAAAACTAACGCAACCATTAGTAAAATAGAACATCTAACTGAAAAAGAATACCAAAAATGAAGAAGTTTATTTTTATAACATTATCAAGTATACTATTGTTTTCATGTAGTCTTGAGAACACAAATGAAGGGTTTAATCCAGAAATTGTACCCGTTTCAAGTGTAGAAATGCCAACTAAATTTAGGGTTGATAGCATTACTGAAATTCCGGTTACCTACATAAGACCAACATCATGTCACGTGTTTTCGAATTTTTATTATAACAGCATTGGTAACGAAAGAACAGTTGCTGTTTATTGTTCAAAAGTTAGTAATTCCAATTGTATAGATGGTAGCGGAAATGATTATCCGCTAACAGTTCCTTTGAGTTTCAAACCAAAAGCTATAGGAACATATAATTTCAGATTTTGGACAGGAGTTGATACTAACGGAACTGACCAATATATTGAGCACGAAGTAGTTGTTGATCATTAAATAGTAGACTTTGAGTATAGAACAACTCATAAATGATTGTAAAAAGAATGACATAAAAGCACAAGAACAATTATACCGACAGTATGCTCCAAAATTGTTTTCTGTTTGCTTAAAGTATTCTCGTAACTATACCGAAGCACAAGATAATTTGCAAGATGGATTTTTACTCATTTTTGAAAAAATTCATCTGTTTTCTTTTAAAGGTTCTTTTGATGGCTGGATTAAAAAAGTAATGGTTAACTTCATTCTTCAACAATATCGAAAAGAAACCTTTTTGAGTTTAGTAAACGACAATGTTCCCGAAGAAATAGACGTAGAAATTGAAAACGAAGAGGAAATATCCATCGAGTTTTTAACCAAAATCATTCAGGAATTACCCGATAGATATCGATTGGTTTTCAATCTTTATACTATCGACGGCTATTCACATCAAGAAATTGCAGACATGCTTTCGATAAATATTGGCACATCAAAATCCAATTTATCCAGAGCAAAAATGATTTTAAAAGAAAAAATAGAACAAAATACTGGTAGTAAAAAAATACCATCCGTAAAATGAGTACAAGAAAAAATTTAGACCAACTCTTTCAGGAGAAATTTCAAAATTTTGAAGTCAATCCGCCAGAATCTGTTTGGGAAAACATAGAAGAAAAACTAAAAGAAAAGAAAAAACGACGCGTAATACCTTTTTGGTGGATATCATCTGGTGTTGCAGCACTTTTCGTGGTTGGTTTATTGGTTTGGAATTCCAATACCAATCAAACCATAAATCCTTCTAACGGTATTGTCATTAATGACAACAACAAACAAAGTTCTGATGAAAATGATACGTTAGACAATAAAAAATCTGATGCTATTTTTAACAAAAATGCATCTGAAAACAATCAAAACGCCATTGTCTCAACCGAAAATAATAATTCATCCGAAAGCAATTCTTCTGACGAAACTATAAACGAATCAAATTCATCGGAATCAACAAAATTGAATACAAACAACAAAAAGAAAAAAACGGTTCAACAAAAAAATTCTGGAATTATTATAGCTAAAGAAGAAGCTGTTGCAACAAAAACAGAACTTAAAAAAGCGAACCACAAAAACAGTAAATTCAACTCTGTATCTGAAAACTCTGCTGCATTTGAAAATAATAAAAATCCTTTAGCCGAAAACAATTTGGCTAACGATATTAAAGAAAAAAACAATTCAACTTTGATTGAAAATCAAAATCCGTTGAAAACAGAAAACAATATTGGAACTGATAAAATTGCTATGAAAAATCAAGACAATATTGCTATAAAAGGTGACATTACTATTCCAAAAGATTCTACAGCTGTTGCTACTGTAGAAAAAAACGAATTGGAAGAATTGCTAAATGAAAAAGAAAAACAGATTGCCAAAGAACAAAAATTAAATAGGTGGCAAGTTACACCTAATCTTGCGCCTATTTACTTTGGTTCTTTCGAAAACGGTTCGCCGCTTGACAATGCTTTGGATGAAAATACCAAAAGCTACAATAACAACATTAGTTATGGTGTTGCCGTTGATTATGCTGTGTCCAAAAAAGTAAAAATTAGAACTGGAGTTAATGCTTTTACTGTTAATTATAACACCAATGATATTACATTTTTTCAAAATAGTAACGCCAGAATGATGCGAAATGTTGATCCAACGCTTCAAGGTTCATTAATAGAAATTGTTCCTATTAAAAATGTTGTAACAACTTTTAACCGAACACAAGGAGAACAAAATCTTGGTGTCTTAAACCAAAAAATGGGTTACATCGAAATGCCTTTCGAGGTTTCTTATAAATTAGTTGACAAAAAATTTGGCGTAGAAATCCTTGGTGGAATGAGTACTTTATTCCTTAATGAAAATGAAGTTTTTCTTCAAACCGATGATATGACGATGAAAATTGGCGAAGCGACTAACTTGAATTCTGTCCATTTTAGTACCAACTTTGGTGTTGGTTTAAACTATGGTTTTTTAAAGAATTTTCAAGCGCGAATTGAACCAACATTCAAATACCAACTCAATACTTTCACCCGAGATTCACAAAATTTCAAACCCTATATTTTTGGAATTTACACTGGTGTAAGTTATCGATTTTAAGTTAAGTTTAGTTTAAAGATAGTTAAGTGGTGTTATTGGCTTTCGAGCGATAACTAAAAAGAGTTTCGAAATTCGGAACTCTTTTTTATTTTAAATCATTTTGCAATTCAGCTAAAATCACATTTCTCACTTCTTCTTTCAATGTTTTTTTATACTCGGGATTTTGATTTTTAGTTTCAAAAAAACGATGCACTTTTGCTCGCATCAATCCTGGACTTCCGCTAAAAAAAGTATATGAAAAAAGACGTTTGTTGTCATAAAAAGTCATTGGAACGATTGGAAGTTCGTGTTCAAGTGCCAATCGAAAAGCACCATCTTTAAATTCATCTAACAAAATACTTTCGTCAGGAACGCCACCTTCGGGAAAAATACAAATACTCAAACCTTGATTGATACGTTTTTGCGCACGTTGAAAAACTTCCATTCTACTTTTGGAACTGCTTCTGTCAACCAAAATACAGGTTCGTTTATAGAAAAATCCAAATAACGGAATTTTCGAAAGTTCTTTTTTACCAACAAAAACAAACGGATTTTTAGCAATAGAAAGCATCAGCATAATATCAGTCATCGAAGTATGATTGGCAACAAACATATAACTTTTTCCTTCTTCTATTTCTTGATCAAAAGTAACTTTAGTTGGAAAACCCATTCCAAAAAGAATACATTTTGCCCAAATTCTTGCCATGATAAAAAAGTAAGGATACCATTTTTCCGAAAGTATCGAAATGAACAAAAACGGAAACATCACTATTATTGGAATCGCCATTAGGATATAAAACCAAACTCGATATAATGTCCAAAAAATAATTTTTACTGTTCTCATGTTGTCAAATGTAATAAAACGTATGCAATTTTTGTAACAAAGGATTAACTTTGCGGTAAAATCAAAAAAAATGTCAAGAATATTAACCGGAGTACAAAGTACAGGAACGCCACATTTAGGAAATTTATTAGGAGCAATTATTCCAGCCATTGAGTTATCAAAAGACGAAAAAAACGAAACTTTTCTTTTTATCGCCGATTTGCATTCGATTACTCAAATAAAAGATGGTGAAACGCTTCGAGCAAATACATATAGTGTTGCGGCAACTTGGCTTGCTTGTGGTTTAGATATAAACAATGTTGTTTTCTATCGTCAAAGTGATGTAGCGCAAACGGCTGAATTATCTTGGTATTTGAGCTGCTTTTTTCCGTTTCAACGCTTGACTTTAGCTCATTCTTTTAAAGACAAAGCCGATAGATTAGCCGATGTAAATGCCGGATTATTTTCTTATCCAATGTTGATGGCTGCAGATATTTTGTTGTATGACATCGATTTTGTTCCTGTTGGAAAAGACCAAATGCAACACATCGAAATTACTCGTGATGTTGCTTCAAAATTCAACAATCAAATGGGCGAAACTTTTGTACTTCCTGAAGGAAAAGTACAAGAAGAAACCATGTACATTCCTGGAACTGACGGACATAAAATGAGTAAATCTCGTGGAAATATCATCAATATTTTCTTAGATGATAAAGCATTGCGCAAGCAAATTATGAGCATTGAAACCGACAGCACGCCACTTGAAGAGCCGAAAAATCCAGATACGTGTAAAATTTTTGCGATTTATAAATTAGTTGCCAATGCTGAGCAAATTGCTGAGATGAAAGTGAAATACCAAAACGTTAATCGTGATTTTGGTTATGGTCATGCTAAACAAGCATTGTTTGAACTTATCGTGGAACGTTTTAAAACCGAAAGAGAAAAATACAATTACTATATCAACAACCTAAATGAAGTGGACGAACTTTTAAAAGAAGGTGCCAAAAAAGCTTCCCTAGTTGCTGATGGTGTTTTGAATAAAGTAAGAGAAAAATTGGGGTTTGAAAAAAATTAAACCGCTTCAAATAATTTTCCTGGCAACGGACGAATTACGCCTTTTAATTCCATATTCAGTAATATAGAAGAAATTTTAAATATCGGAAAATCACAATCGAGAGCAATTACATCTAGTAGTTGCTTTCCATTTTTAAGAAGGTAATCATAAATTTTTTGCTCGTCATTATCTAAGGAAACAAAAAGTTGTTTTTGTACCGATTTTGTCGGTTTGCTTTCCAATTCCCAATTGAGATTGTAAATTAAATCTGCCGCCGATGTCATTAAATTAGCGCGTTGGGTTTTAATCAAATCGTTGCAACCTTGGCTATATTTATCGGTTGTTCTTCCTGGAACGGCAAAAACATCTCGGCTGTAATCATTAGCAATATTTGCCGTGATTAACGAACCACCTTTTTCGGCACTTTCAATTACAATCGTGGCTTCGCTCATTCCAGCAACAATCCGATTTCTGCGAACAAAATTTTCTTTATCAGGATTTGAATTACTCCAAAACTCGGTTAGAAAACCACCGTTTTGTTCCATTTTGGCAACATATTTTTTGTGGGTTTTCGGATAAATCTGATTTAATCCATGTGCCAAAACACCAATAGTTTGAAGGTTATTATCCATTGCGGCTTGATGTGCTACAATATCAACGCCATAAGCAAATCCACTAACAATAATTGGGTTAAAAACAGCTAAATCTTCGATTAGTTTTTTGCAAAATTCGGTTCCATAAGAAGTAATTTGTCTAGTTCCAACTATGCTAATCATTCTTCGGTTATTGAAATCCAAATTTCCTGCAGTAAAAAGAAGAATTGGTCCATCGATACAATGTTTTAATCTGTCAGGATAATTTTCGTTTTGATAATAGCAAAAGTTGATATTTTCGGCTTCAATGAATTTTAATTCTTGTTCCGCTTTTTCATGAACGGTTTTATCCTTCAAATTTTTAATCAAAACATCGCCAACTCCGTCAATACTTTTTAGGTGTTGCGATTTCGAATTAAAAACTTCTTTCGCTGAACCACAATGATTAATGAGTTTTTTGGCAACAATATCGCCAACACCTTCTACTTTTTGCAAAGCCAAAACATACTGTAAATCGTCTGAAATCATCCTAACTATTTGTGAGGCAATATATACATTTTTTTATTTCGATTGTTAATAAATATTGTGAATATTTTTTTGTCAAAAGTATTGTTTATCTAAATTTGCTACTATGAAGATTGAACACCATATTTCCCAATTATTATACCGCTATCAATGTGTTACCGTGCCAGGATTTGGTGCGTTTTTAACCGAATTTCAGTCGGCACAAATTGACGAAAGTTCACATTCATTTTTTCCTCCAAAGAAATCTATTTCGTTTAATCCTTATTTAAAAAATAACGACGGATTACTGGCAAATCATTTGGCGCAAGCCGAAAAAATAACCTATGAAGTTGCTGTAACTGTTATTCAAAATGAAGTAAATCTTTGGAAAAACACGATTCAGGAAATTGGTCAATTTACGTTAAAAAATGTTGGAGGTTTCAGTTTAAATTCTGAAAAAAATCTAGTTTTTATTCCTGTTGACCATGTTAATTATCTAAAAGAATCATTCGGATTAAGTTCCTATACTTCGCCATCGGTTCAACGAGAAACACTACGTGAAGTTTATAAAGAGCAAGTGGAAACTTTGGAAGAAATTGCTCCAATTACTATTACTCCAGAAAAAAGAAATAATAGAAATTGGTTAAAATATGCCGCTGTTTTTGTGCTTACTGCTGGAATTTCAAGTGCTGTTAGTTTTAAATTGTATGAAAACTACGAAAACCAAATTGCTCAAGAAACACTTTTAGTAGAAACTAATGTTCAGAAAAAAGTAAATCAAAGAATTCAAGAAGCTACTTTTTTTATTGATAATCCGTTGCCGAGTGTAACGTTAACTGTTCCAAAAAGCGAAGACAAACAACCTTATCACGTTGTTGCTGGTGCTTTTAGAATAGAAAGTAATGCCGAAAACGCATATAAAACATTACTTCGATTAGGCTTTAAAGCGAAACGTTTGCCAGCAAATAAGCACGGTTTATTTCCTGTTCTTTATGGAAGTTTTTCTTCTTATGCCGAAGCTCACGATGCGATGAAAGACATCAAAAAGCTAGATAATAAAGATGCTTGGTTACTAATTGAAGAATTATAAAATATATCCTGAGAAATCAGGATTTTTTATTTGCAGTAATTACCTTTGCAAAAAAAAAGTATGAACCCAAAACATCCTTCAGAATCGTTAACGATTTTAACCGACTTAGTTTTACCGAGTGAAACCAATCCTTTAAATAACCTATTTGGTGGCGAATTATTGGCTAGAATGGATAGAGCTGCAAGTATTGCTGCACGAAGACATTCACGTAGAATAACTGTAACCGCATCGGTAAATCACGTAGCGTTTAACAAATCTATTCCGCTGGGAAGTGTTGTTACTGTTGAAGCCAAAGTTTCGCGTGCCTTCAACTCTTCGATGGAAATTTACTTGGATGTTTGGATTGAAGACAGAGAATCTGGTAGTAAAACCAAAGCTAACGAAGCTATTTATACTTTTGTAGCTGTTGATGAAACCGGAAATCCAGTTCCGGTGCCACAAATTATTCCTGAAACCGAAGAAGAAAAAGCACGATACGATGCTGCTTTACGTAGAAAACAATTGAGTTTGGTTCTTGCTGGAAAAATGAAACCTCACGATGCTACCGAATTGAAAGCGTTGTTTGTATAATGAAAAAATCCCGAAAATTTTCGGGACTTTTCTTTTTATCTCGGTGCTAACCAAGTTGTTGGATTAAAATAATTTGAGTTTTGAGAAACCACAAATTTTAATACTGTTCGTCCATCGCCATCAGTTCTAATTTTTCCTATAACTTCTTTGGCAGAAACTTTGTCTCCAGCTTGAACATTTACCGAACTTAAATTTTGATATACCGTAAAGAAATCTCCATGTTTTACAACAACTGCCTTTTTAACTGGCGTGATTAATTGAACTTGGGTTACTTCGCCAGCAAAAACTGCTCTAGCCGATGCACCGCTTTCAGTAGAAATTTCAATTCCGCTATTGTGAACCGTCAAGGATTTGAAAACTGGATGCGGTTGATCGCCATACCCTAAACTAATCGCTCCTTTTTCAACTGGCCAAGGCAATCTTCCTTTATTAGCTTTAAAATTATCGGAAACAATTTTTCCTTCTGGTGTTAAAATAATCTTATCTGATGATTCTATTGCTTTTTTCTCGGTTGCAGTTGTTTTTGGGTTAGATTTTGCTTTTTCAGCTGCTGTTTTTCTATTGGCTGCGGCAATTGCATCGCGAATTAATTTCTTAATTTGGGCATCTATCTTTTTGGTTTCAGCTTGCTTTTTCTTGATTTCAGCTGATATTTTTCCTTTCTCCTTTTGAATTTGTTTGGCTAATTTTTCTTGTTCTTGTTTTTCTTTTTCAAGCTCTTGTTTTTCCTTTTCGTTTTCAATAATTAGCTTTTCTTTTTCTTGTTTTTGAGCGCCAATTTTTTCGTTATACGCAATTAATTGAGCTGATTTTTGCTTAATCTCATCGCCTTGCATTTTTCTATAACTAGCATATTGCTTCATGTATTGCGCACGCTTGTAGGCTTGTAAAAAGTTTTCCGAAGACAATAAGAACATGGCGCGACTTTGCTCAGAACGACTTTTATACGACTTGCGAATCATCTCAGCATAATCTTCTCTAAGTTCAGTTAAATCTCTATTTAATTGGTTAATTTTTAGTTGATTGGTATAAATATCATCACTCAAAAGCTTGGTTTGTTTTTCAGTAGTTCGGATGAGTTTTTCTTTTAATCCAATTTTTTCTTTCTGGATTAATAACTGACTAACAACTGATTTTTCTTTGCTCTTAACCGATTTTAAAAGCTCTTGTTTTTCCTGAATTTCTTGCTGAATTTTTAGCTTTCGTTCTTCCAATTGTTCTTGTGTGAGTTGACTCCACATTGGCGAAGCAAAACATAAAAAAAGTAAACCTAAAACGTATTTAGACATAGTAAATCGGTGTATTTTATTTAATAAAAATTCTTTCATAACCTTCTGGAACACTGTATGGAAAATTAAAACTTTCGTCTACAGCTATTGATTTATATTCAATATCAATATTTGTTTTTTTGTCTCCTTGATTGGCAGAAATTGACATATTTGTTGGTAAAATTAATGAAGCAACATTTTGAAAATTTGGATAACTAACCGTTACCATTCTGTTTTTATCAAATTGAGTAATCTCTTGTTTTTTTAATAAAAATCGTTCTGATTCAAAGGAAAATGCTTTTTCGATGTTGTTGTCTTTAGCAAACAATCGGTATAATTTATCAGCGATTTCTTCCTTATAATTTCCGTTTTCTAGATTGTCCATTGGTTTTCCAAGAAGCATGTTTTGTACTTTTTGAAAATCCAATTCGGTTCCAAGCCATTGACTTAACGATTCATAATTTCCTTCAAAATAAGTTCCGTTAATTACTTCATAATACTTCACTTCATCAGGTGTAATCAAGGCTTTTGCCATTGTTATTCCAAGAAAACGAATGCTTACCAAGATTTTTTCATCCTTTTTTATTCGAATATCAGCCGAAACATTTTGCTTTTGTTTATCATCTTCATATCGAGCCGATGCTTTAATGTATAACGTTTTATAGTCTAATTTATTGTTGTAATGATTTTCAATTATTTTTTTGGCACTTAAAACGTCGTCCGCTTTTCCTTCGGAAAGTACTGCTTTTGATTTACATGAAATCAAAAAAAGAAACACAAGAGCTGGCGCAATTTTCTTTATCATTATCTTTTTTGTTTTTTAATTAAAGCATCTGCTTTAGTGAAATATTGTTCTTTCTTTTTCATGTCGCCCAAACCGTTAAACGCTTCGCCTAGTTGTACATAAAAATTGATCTCCAATGAAGCATCATCAATGATTAAATCTACTCCGGTTTCGAGAAATTCTTTGGCTTTTTTGAAATTACCCAACTGATTATTTCCCAAACCTGCATAGTAATAAAACTCGGGTTGATTAGGAAATAGTTGCGTCAATTCATCAGCCGTTTTAGAAACATTTTCAAATTGTGATAATTCGGTAAATGTTTGTAGCAAAAGTAATTGCGCTTCGATATCATCTTGAGCTGATTTCAAATGCATTTTCAAATATTTCTCCGCTTTGTTCCATTCTTTTTTTAGGTAATAAAACTTGGCAATTTCTTTGGAAACTTTTACATCTTTATCGTCATTAAAGTAACCTATAGCTTTGTCTAAATCGGGTTCAAACTGTGGGTTTTTTTTAGCAAAAATCAAAAACTCGTTTAAAATTCGGTGTTTGATTTTTGAATCAATTTTATCGCTTGGCAAAACGATATTCATCGATTTTACGGCTTTTTCACCATCATTATTATTCAAATGAAATTTGAAAAGACTTACTTGTGCCCAATCGGATGTTGGGATTTCTTTTTCTAATTTTTGAGCGATTTCTAATGCCTTTTCTTCCTGATTGCTTTGTGAATACATATAAATCAAAGCAATATAATTGGATTCTTCTTTCGGATTTTTTTTGATTTTATTCAGCAAATCAACTTTTTCAACACTTTGATATTTAGCATCTTTTAGAATATCGGCTTTGTATAATTCTCGCTTGTCTGATTTTCCGACGGTTTCATTCAACTCGTTTATCAATTGTAAAGCTTTGTCAAACTGCGCTGTTTTCATATATAGAGAAACCAAATCTTCTTTGTATTCGCTCTTGAATTCAACTAGTTTTTGTACCAAAATTATGGCTTGATTGTAATCTTGCGTATCATAACAAACGTCATACATTCCAACCCAAGCCCAACGATTCTTAGGATCGATTTTGGTTACTTTTTCAAAATTATCATAAGCATCTTTGTATTTTTTTTGTGCCAAATAATTTTTGCCTAATTCAAAAAACACAACCGGATTATTAGGTTCCAATGCTAAACATTTTTCTAAAGAAATGATAGCTTTATCATAATTTTCTATTCCTTTTTGCTTCAGCGATTCATAATAATTATCCTGAAATTCACTGGAAACAGTAGCAATATCTTCGGGTTCAGTTTGAGCCAAAAGCGTGTTGGGAATAAAAAATATTCCGAGAAGTAAACCGAAAACAAGAATTTTTTTCATCTATTTATTTTACACGAATTGCACGAATTTGCACGAACTTATTATATTAATGAAATTACACTAACCTTGATATGGTTGTACTTTCTATTCTAAAACGGAATAATCTCCGATGCTTATACTTTTAAAATTGCCATCAAACGCAGCATGATTTCCAATCATAGCATTGTCTAAATTGGCATTTTTAATATGTGCGTGTGTTTGAACCAAACTGTTTTTAATTTTTACATCCGTTAAATGGGTTGCTTTTCCTAGCGAAACATTTGGTCCAACTATAGAATTAATCAACACTACATCATCATCAATAAAACACGGTTCAATAATGGTTGAGTTTTCTATTCTAACGGTTGGAGCAATTAAATTTTCACCATCATTATGTAAAAACCCAAGCATTCTTCCATTAGTTTCTACCGTAACATCTTTGTTTCCGCAATCCATCCATTCATCTACTTTTCCTGGTACAAATTTCATGCCTTTTGCCATCATTTGCTTAATCCCGTCGTTAATTTGGTATTCGCCGCCGTGAATAATGTTGTTGTCCAAAACGGATTGCAGTTCATTTTTCAAAACCGCTACGTCTTTGAAATAGTAAATTCCGATAACCGCCAAATCAGAAACAAATTCCTTTGGTTTTTCTACCAATTCGATTATTTCGCCATTAGCATTTAGATTTACCACACCAAAAGCTTCAGGTTGATCAACTTGTTTTACCCAAATAACGCTATCGGCATTTTGATCTAAATCGAAATCGGCACGAATTAACGTATCGGCATATGCAATAACCGCTGAACCGCTCAAAGAATCTTTGGCACACATAATGGCATGACCTGTTCCAAGTGCTTCGTTTTGATAATAAATGGTTCCTTTTGCACCTAATTTTTCAGCAATGGCAATTAAATCTTCTTCTACTTTTTTACCAAAACTTTCGTGAATGATAAACGCAACTTCTTCTATCGGTTGATTTAAAACGCCTGCGATATCTTCAACCAAACGGTGAACGATTGGTTTTCCTGCAATTGGAATTAATGGTTTTGGTATTGTTAATGTATGTGGTCTTAATCTTGAACCACGACCAGCCATTGGTACTATTATTTTCATATAATTGCCCGCGAATGCGGGTATCTTTTAGGTTAAACTTTATTTTCTTATTTTATTAAAATTGAAATTCCAATTCATACTGATATCCATCCAAGTTGGATTCATATCTTCAATTAAATTTACTTTCCAATCTCTTTTCCATTTTTTTAACTGTTTCTCTCGTTTTGTAGCTTCAAACCCGTTTTCCCATTCTTCAAAATAAATTAATTTATCACAATTGTATCTAGCCGTAAATGAATCTGGATAAACTTTTAGTTTATGCTCTTTAACTCGTTCCATTAAATTATCGGTAACTCCAACATAAATAACACCTTGATGTTTATTTGACATTATATAGACATACCATAATTTCATTTTCTTCTTTATTCCTACAAAGACAGGAAACTTATTTAAAATAATTATTACCATCTCAAAAAGCACTTGAATACTTTCTTGAATTCAACTAATTAATTCTATTCACAAGATTCCTGCCTTCGCAGGAATTCTTACTTTACACCTGTACTTCCAAATCCACCTTCGCCACGAGATGTTTCGGTTAATTCTTGAACTTCAATCCATTCGGCGCGTTCGTGTTTAGCGATTATTAGTTGTGCAATTCGTTCGCCGTTTTCTATAACGAAATCTTCTTGGGATAAATTTACTAAAATCACGCCAATTTCTCCACGATAATCGGCATCGACTGTTCCTGGTGAATTGAGAACGGTAATTCCTTTTTTGGCAGCCAATCCACTTCTTGGTCGAACTTGAGCTTCGTAACCGATTGGTAATTCAATAAAAAGTCCTGTTTTTACAATGGTTCTTTCTAATGATTTCAGCGTTATTGGTTCTTGAATATTAGCGCGTAAATCCATTCCTGCTGAGGCAATGGTTTCGTAGTTGGGTAAATCGTGACTGGATTTATTGATGATTTTTATCTGCATCATTTTCTTTTTAAAATTCGTAAAAGTGTTGCTTTTTCGTTGTGATAAATAAAATATAAAAATAGGGAAAGTAACACTATTTTGACTAAATAATTTTCTCTTAGAACAGGAACATAAAATGAAATAGCGGAAAATAAAATGGTAATTCCTAAGTACTTCAAAATAACATTCATTTCATAAGGAATCGGATACTTTTTTTGTCCCATTTGATAGGAAATAATCATCATTGTTCCATAAGCTGCAATGGTTGCAATAGCTGAACCGATGTAGCTGTATTTTTGGATTAGAATGAAGTTTAAAGCTAAAGTTACCAATGCTCCAACGATGGAAATGTAAGCGCCAACTTTTGTTTTGTCCATCAATTTGTACCAAACGGATAAATTGGTATAAATTCCGAGGAAAAAATTAGCTAAAACAATTAACGGAACGACTTCTAATGCGTACCAATATTCTTCTTTTGGTACTAAAAGGTACTTTAATACATCGACAAAAACGATAACAAACAAGCAAATGAACGAACCAAAAATGACAAAATATTTGGTAATGGTTGCGTAGGTTTGTGGTGCGTTTTCATTGTTAGCATAGCTAAAAAAGAACGGTTCAATCCCCAGTGTATAGGCTGTTCGGAATAAAACCATGAACATTCCAATCTTATAACAAGCCGAATAAGCACCAATATCTGACTTTGAAACGCCTAGTTTTTCTAACAGAATTTTATCTAAATGTTCGTTGATGGCAAAAGCAATTCCGGCAATTAAGATTGGGAAAGCATAACGGAACATTTTTTTCCATAAAACGGAATCAAACTTCCAGCTTATTCTAAAATAATCGGGAGAAAGAATGATAAAGGTTACTAAACTTGAAATTAATCCGGCAACAAAAACATAACCTACTTCAAAATTTTCGTAGTACAACATTTTCAACCATGAATAATTAGGATTTTGAACCCATTTTGGCAAAAAAACTAAAAAGAAAACGTTAAGTAATAGATTTACAGTAACATTAAATATTTTGATAACTGCATATTTCATTGGTCTTTTTTCTGCTCTTAATCGTGAAAACGGAATAATAACCAACGCATCCAAAACCAATATCCAAATAGCATAAGTGATATTTTCTACATTAATATTGGTCCAATCGGCAACGGTTTTTCTAAAAAGTAAACCTATGAATAAAAACGCGATTGACGACCAAAACAAGGAAACCATCGAGGTTGAAATAACTGATTTTTTATCTTCTTCTTTGTTGTAAAACCTAAAAAAAGCGGTTTCCATTCCATAAGCAAGAATGACATTGAAAAAAACCAAATAAGCAAAAATTAATGCTACATCGCCATTCGCAGCTCTATCGGGTAAATATTCTACAAATAAAGGATTGAGAATAAAACTAATTATCCTTGGTAAAACCGTTGCTAATCCGTAGATAGCCGTTTGTTTGAAAAGCGATTTAGATAAACTCAAAGTGTGTTATAATAGAAAGAACAAAAATAGGTATTAAATTGAATGAATAAAAAAAGAGCCAACAAATGTTGACTCTTTTTATTATTTGAAAAACTACCGTTTATCTTATCCGTTCAAAGCTTCTGCTCCACCAACGATTTCAAGGATTTCTCCGGTAATCGCAGCTTGACGTGCTTTGTTATAGGTTAATTTTAATTGATTTCTCAACTCGGTTGCGTTGTCAGTTGCTTTGTGCATTGCCGTCATACGCGCGCCGTGTTCTGCTGCAAATGAATCTCTGATGGCTTTGTATAATTGTGTTTTCAAAGATTTTGGTATCAATGTCAAAACAATTTCTTCTTTTGATGGTTCAAAAATATAATCGCCAGCAGTTGTGTTTTCTGAAACAACTGGTGCCAATGGCAAAAATTGCTCCGTCATTACGATTTGTGTTGCCGCATTTTTAAATTGATTGTAAATGATTTCAATTTTATCATATTCACCAGAAGTGAATTTTGATGTTAATGCTTCAGCAATTTCGGCAACATTATCAAAAGTTAGTTTGTCAAAAACTTCGCTTTGGTTAGCTACAACGTTGTTCGTTTTTCTTAAAACGTCGTTTCCTTTTTTACCAATGGCAAAAATATCTACTTGTTTTCCAGCGTAACTTTCAGCAACAACTTTAGCTTGTTTAATTACGTTTGAATTAAAAGCGCCACACAAACCACGATTTGAAGTAATCACTACAACCAAGACTTTATTTACTTCACGTTGTGCTGTAAATTGTCCGCCTGCATCGCCTTCAAGAGTTGCGCTAACACTTTGTAATAATTCCGTTAATTTTTCGGCATAAGGACGCATTGCTGTAATCGCATCTTGTGCTTTTTTCAACTTTGCTGCAGAAACCATTTTCATCGCCGATGTAATTTGCATCGTTGACTGAACGGAAGTAATTCTATTACGGATTTCCTTTAAGTTTGCCATGTTATTGTATTAAGATTTTAGTATTAAGTACAAAGACATCTTAATTCTTTATACTTAATACTTAATACTTTATTAATTATATTTTGCTGAAATTTCTTTAGCTACTTTTTCTAAAACGTCAGTAATGTTATCATCTAACTTACCTGCTTTTAAAGCATTTAAAGTATCTCTGTGTTTATTGTTCAAGTACTCGATATAATCTTTTTCGAATTCTTTTACCTTGTTCACTGGAACGTTTCTCAACAAGTTTTTAGAACCTGCGTAGATAATTGCAACTTGATTTTCTACTGTAAACGGATCGTTTACTGCTTGCTTCAAGATTTCAACGTTTCTTTTTCCTTTTTCAATTACGTTTAAAGTAACTGCATCAAGGTCAGAACCAAATTTAGCAAACGCTTCCAATTCACGGAATTGCGCTTGGTCTAATTTTAATGTTCCCGAAACTTTTTTCATCGATTTAATTTGAGCGTTTCCTCCAACACGTGATACCGAAATACCTACGTTAATCGCTGGACGAACCCCTGAGTTAAACAAATCACCATCAAGGAAAATCTGTCCGTCAGTAATCGAAATTACGTTTGTTGGAATATAAGCAGAAACGTCACCAGCTTGAGTTTCGATAATTGGTAAAGCTGTTAAAGAACCGCCACCTTTTACGATTGGTTTCAATGAATCTGGTAAATCGTTCATGTTTCTTGCAATATCGTCATCAGCAATTACTTTACAAGCTCTTTCTAATAAACGAGAGTGAAGATAGAAAACGTCTCCAGGATATGCTTCACGTCCTGGTGGTCTTCTTAATAAAAGAGAAACTTCACGGTAAGCTACCGCTTGTTTTGATAAATCATCATAAATAATTAAAGCTGGACGACCTGAGTCACGGAAATACTCTCCAATTGCAGCTCCAGCCATTGGCGCATAAACCTGCATTGGCGCTGGATCAGAAGCATTTGCAGCAACGATAACTGTGTAAGCCATTGCTCCTTTTTCTTCTAATGTTTTAGCAATTCCAGCAACTGTAGACGCTTTTTGACCTACAGCAACATAGATACAAAATACTGGTTGACCAGCATCGTAGAATTCTTTTTGGTTCAAAATGGTATCAATACAAACTGTAGTTTTACCTGTTTGACGGTCACCAATTACCAACTCACGTTGTCCACGACCAACTGGTATCATCGCATCGATTGACTTAATACCTGTTTGTAATGGTTCAGTTACTGGTTGACGGAAGATAACTCCAGGAGCTTTTCTTTCTAATGGCATTTCGTATAAATCACCACCAATTGGACCTTTACCATCTATTGGGTTACCTAATGTATCTACAACACGACCTACAATTCCTTCACCAACTTTTAATGAAGCAATACGTTGTGTTCTTTTTACAGTTGAACCTTCTCTAATTCCAGTAGATGGACCTAAAAGTACAACCCCAACATTGTCTTCTTCTAAGTTCAAAACGATAGCTTCCAATCCGTTTTCGAATTGTACTAACTCACCGTATTGTGCATTGGATAACCCGTAAACACGAGCGATACCATCACCAACTTGAAGAACCGTTCCTACTTCTTCTAATGTAGCTCCAGATTGAAATCCTTCTACTTGTTTCTTTAATATTGCTGAAATTTCAGCAGCTTTAATTTCTGCCATTGTTTGTATATTTAATGGTAATTAATTACTAAATTCTCTTTTTAATTCTTGCAATCTGTTGGCAACAGAAGCATTGTATTGTTTATCGCCTATTCTCAACACAAATCCTCCAATGATTGATGGATCAACAATGTTTTCGATAGTTATTTTCTTGTTTGAAATTTCAGCAATCTTTGCTAAAACTTTAGTTTCCAATTCAGGTGTGATTGGGAAAGCTGTAGTAACTTTTGCAACCTCAATTCCATTCATTTCATCAAAAAGACGATTGAACTGTGAAGCGATTGATTCTAAAATTTCAAATCTTTTGTTCTCTTGTAACAATTTAAAAAGCATTTTTGTCTCTGACTGAACATTGGCAAATACTTCAGACAAAGCGTTCATTTTCACTTCAGAAGAAATGATTGGACTTGACAAAAATTCACTTAGCTCTTGACTACCTGAAACCGAGTCAACGATTGACTTCATGTCATCGTTAACCTGAACGGTTTTTCCAGCAGAAACAGCCGTTTCTAAAATTGCTTTTGCATATCTAATCGCAGCTCTTGACATAACGATTAATTTAATTTTACATCACCTAACATTTTCTCAACCAATTTAGTTTGAGCTTCTTTGTTAGACAATTCGTCTTTTAATAATTTCTCTGCAATTTCTACTGATAAGCTAGAAACTTTAGCTTTTAATTCAGCCATAGCAGCATTTTTTTCACTTTCGATAGCCGCTTTTGCTTGAGAAATCATTTTTTCTCCAGCTACTTGAGCTTCGGTTTTAGCATCGTTAATCATTTTTTCTTTGATTTCTCGAGCTTCTTTAATCATTGTGTCACGCTCTAATCTTGCTTCAGCTAATAATTTCTCATTATCCGATTTAAGATTTTGCATTTCCTTTTTTGCATTTTCTGCAGAAAGCAATGCATTTTTAATTCCTTCTTCTCTTTCGTTTACCGCATCAAGAATTGGTTTCCAAGCGAATTTTTTCAATAAGAATATCAACGCAACGAAGATGACAAGCATCCAGAAAAATAAACCAAGTGAAAATTGTTCTAATAATTTTTCCATTATATATAAATTCTGTTTTAGAAATTTTATTTTAAAAACAACAGTTACAACCAACCGTTGCAACTGTTGTTAATTTATAGATTAAGCAGCGAATAACGCAGCGAAACCAATACCTTCAATCAAAGCAGCAGCAATAAGCATAGCTGTTTGGATTTTTCCAGATGCTTCTGGTTGACGAGCAATAGCGTCCATCGCTGAACCACCAATTTTACCAATACCTAAACCAGCACCGATAACGATCAAACCTGCTCCTACAATAGTTGGAATTTGCATAATGTATATATATTTAATTAAACATTCAATTAATTAATGATGAGCATCATCGTGATGATGTTCTTCATTTGCAGCACCAAAATAAAGTGCTGATAACATAGTGAAAATATATGCCTGTAAAGCGGCAACTAAAATCTCTAATAATGATAACGCAAAAGCAAGTACGAAAGATAAACTACTTCCTAACCAGTTTTTGAAAATAAACATTAATCCAATGATACTCATTAAAACCACGTGTCCAGCAACAATGTTTGCATAAAGACGTATCATCAATGAGAAAGGCTTAATGATTGTTCCTAATAATTCTATTGGAGCTAAAACCAATTTCATTGGTGTTGGAACTCCAGGCATCCAAAAAATATGTCCCCAATAATTTTTATTAGCTGTAAAAGTTGTAATCAAATAAGTTATCAATGCTAAACCTGCAGTAATAGCAATATTTCCCGTAACGTTTACTCCTAGTGGTGTTAATCCGAAAATGTTTAAGAACCAAACGAAGAAGAAAATCGTCAACAAATAACTCATGTATTTTTTATATTTCTTTTCTCCAATGTTTGGAATAGCAATATCATCTCTAATATAAAGAATGATTGGCTCAAAGAAACGACCAGCACCTTTTGCAATTCCGCCATTTTTTGCATACGATTTTGCCAAGCTTGTAAATAACAAGAACATGATTATTGAAACCACCAACATCATGAATACATTTTTAGTGATAGAAAAATCGAATGGCTTTTCATTTGTTGCATGATGATTTTCATCAACAGCAACTTGTTCATCAGCATTGGCTACTTTGTAAATTTTTCCGTGAAATAATCTGTAGTAATTTCCATTGCTTTCCGCAGCACTTTCTCCATGGTGGAATTTTGAAGAAGAAAACAATTGTAAACCATTATCCCAAAGAATTACTGGCAATGGAAAACCAATATGGTGTTCTACTTCTGCATCATCTTTATAAGAAAACAAATGAAAATCATAAGAATCTTGTAAGTGATGATTAATGAATTCTTTAATCTCGGTTTTTAAGTCTTTCGATTCTCCTTCGTGATGTTCTGTTTTTGTTTCAGTAGTAACTGAAGTATGCTCAACAGCAGTTGAATCGATTGTTGGATTTGCAACAGTAACTAATGGTAAAAATGCTACTAAAGCTGCAACTATAAAATGGAGTGGTTTTTTTGAAATCACCATATCTGATTTTATCTAAAGTTTTATTTCTTCAAATTTGGTGCAAAAGTACAATTTTAATTAATATGAAAAAGTATAAGTTTTGTTTTTTTAATTGAATTATCAATTTTTCTTCAATTTATTGCTTATTGTTTAAAATTCTGATGGTTAAAAGTGTTTCTATTGCCAAAAAACAAATAAAAACAATAAAAAAGTTTATTTTCTCTGTCGAATTTTCATCGGTTGTTGTGGCTAAAATTGGTCGCAATAAAAAATAAGCAATTCCCATTTTTACTGATGTTGCTATTAAATAGGTATAACCAACGTAGTCGAGGTTTTTTGTTCTAACGAATAATAGCAAACTCATAATTACTACTGAAAACACAAAAAACATAGAATATAAGTTGGCTATAGAATACGTCCATTTTACCAATTCATGCTTTGGAATAACATTTTCCACCAGAAAAAAATTAATTACAAAAGCAATTATCGAAATAATAAAAAGATGTAAAAAGGTTTTGAAAGTCATTATGGAATTGGGAGAAATTATTCGTTTTTATTGATTTCCTTCAATTGGCGATTGATGTTATAAAAAGCAATGGCAACACCAACTAATACTAAAATTTTGACGTGCCAATCGTTTTTATTGGGATATTTTTCGTCGAGCCAATCGCCTAAAGCGGCAAACAGAAATATGATTATTCCCATTTGGATAGGAATATTAATCAACTGCAACCATTTGTTAGCTTGCTTTTTCTTCTGTTGATTGTCCATCGTTTGGAAGATTTTTTACTTGTGGTTTCATGACACAAGTAGCACTAAATTCGGCTCCAGGTTCAACGGAAAGTTTTCCGCAAATTACTTCGCCTTTGATATGTGCTTTTGCTTTTACATTTAAAATTTCCAGCACTTGTATTTTTCCTTCAAAAATTCCTTCGATATCGGCGTTTTTACAAATTACATCGCCTTTAACCATTCCGGCTGGACCGATAACTAGTTTGCCTTTTGACTGAAAATTACCAATCAAATGCCCGTCCAAACGAAAATCAGCAGGCGAATTTATATTTCCCTGAATGATTGTTCCTTCTACAATTCTATTGGTTTTTCCCAATAAATCGGTGTATGATTTTGGACTTTTTTCAAACATTATTTTCCTCTTTTTGCTGGTTGAACCATTCCTGGAACTGGCGGTAAATCAAGAGTGTTTTGATTTTCTCTATCCATTTTTTGGTTCATATTTTCTTGTTTTTCTCTTTTCTTTTGTTCAAGAATCGTTTGTCTTTCCGCTTTTACATCGCGTTGTTGTTCTTGCTGTTGCTCGTTGTTTTGCTTTTCTTGTTGTGGCGTAACTGGTTTTTCAACAGTTCCATCCCAATTTGGTTTTTGTGGATTGTCCGATAATTTACCCGCTAAATAATCGTCAATGTTTTTCTTGATTTGAACAATTGTATAATTTTCGGTAGAAATAATAATCGGTGTATCTTGAATTTTGTATTCCTTAAACTCTTTTAATATCGAAGCAATTCCTTTGGCATATTCTTCTGATTTCATACCATGAATCACCACAAAATTATCGGTCATGGTGTAAATATCTTTGGATACTGACAATTTATCTAAACTTCTTTCATTGATAAATTTAGTGATTTTCTCCAAAATATGTTTGGTGTTTTTATCTTCAAAATCTTTTGAAGCATATAAAATCTTCCAATTTGTAGATTCATATTTTCCTAATTCTAAGGTTTGAAGCTTTGGAATACTTACGTTTATGATTTTTTCGGCAGTTTTTCCTTCTTCGCTGTTTGGATAATTTAAACTAACGTAGTTCAATGCTTGTTGATATTCTGTCAAACCTTTTAGCTTTCCGATGATATTGGCTTTTAGTAATTCAAATTTTGGCACCATTTCATCGCCAGTAAATCTATCGATTGCGGTTTCGGTTTTGGTTAAAACAGCTTTGAATTCACCGTTTTGATAGTCTTTAAACAATGCTTCATAAACTACTTTTGGCGAATCGCTTGACTCAGCGATGTCGCTGTTTGGATTCAACAAAATTTGTGCATATCTCGAGTCTGGAAATTGCGAAATAATCTGCGATTTCATTTGCGCTGCTTTATTTTTGTCTAAAATTTCATAAAGCTTGTACAAATTATACATTGATGGTAAAACCAATCGTTCTTCGGGTTGATTTTTTAACAGTTTTTCTAGTTTATCAACTGCCAATTCATACTCTTTGAATTTTTCTTTATAAATAACTCCAAGTTGATAGTACGCAAAATTTCTTTCTTTGGCTAAACTATCAATAACGGTTTTATCGGTTGGCAATTGCGCAATGTAAAACTCTGGATTGTAAGGACTGTTTTTATCGTCTTCTTTGGTTTCGGGTGTTTGATTTTCCTCATTATTTTCGGTTACATCGTCATCATCATTTCCTTTGTTTTTGTCTTTGGATTGTCCAGTTGCTGTTTTCCAATTGTCAGTCAACTTAATTTTTCCCCACGTTTTACCAAATTCTTTTTTACCAAAAGCAACCGTTGTTGGATTATAAAAATAGAACATTCCACCAGAACTTGATGTACCAGTTTTTGCAACTGTTGGCGTTTTGATTGCGCTATTGGCTTCCAGTTTTCCTTCGTTTCCAACTTGCGAATTTTGGTTAATTCGTTCAAGCTTTTCTTGTTCTTTTTTAAGTTTTTCTTCTTCAGCTTTTAGTTTAAGAATGTGTTTTTCAAAATAGGCCGTTTTTTCAGCCATTGGCATTTTATACAACGAAATTATACTGTCATTTTTTTGAGCAATTCCTTCATATTTAATAACGTCTTCCAAGTTTTCACGCTTCTTTTTTATGGCATTAAATTCTCTTGTTCTTGGTTTTAAATTCACCAATGTACTATCGTAATATTTTCCTGCCGTTGCATATTTTGCATCATCAAAATAAATCGTAGCCAAATTTCTATAATTGGATGCCACTAAATATTGATCGCGGGTTTTCTTTTTCAACGAAAGATTATAATTTTTCTTTGCTTCTTTGAAATTTTCTTGACCTTCATAAAACTTTGCTTTTTGATGATACAACGCATCAAGATATGGTCGGTTTTCTCTGTCTTCGATTAAATCGTTGAATTTTTTTGTAAAAGCAATCGTGTCACCTTTTTGAATAGCCGTTTGTTTCGCTTGATTGATATGAGCATGAATTACATATTGTCTTGCTGCTTGTCTATTCATATCAATAACTTCTTGATAACTAGCAAAAGCACTGTCTTTGTAACCCATTTTTTCATAAAGTTGTGCCAAAATAAAGTGATATCTTGAAACTTCTTCTTTAGATTTAGTAAAATCTCTGGCTAATTTCAGCTTTGCAACTGCGCTATCTTTTTCTTCTAAATTGATGAAAGCTTGTGCCAAAGTTGCATTAGCATCGGCAAAAATTTGGTCTTTAAATTTAATTTCTTTCAACAATTTGCGAAGATTATTTACTGCCAAAGCATCATTATCCAATCGCATATTGGTTTTTTCACGCCAAATTTTTACTTCATAGATTTTATCGCTCGTTGGATATTTGTACAAAACATAATTGAATGCTTCCAATGCCGGAACAAAACGCTGACTGTAATATCTTGATTTTCCTAATAAAAGATGCGCTTCATCCATTTGTGGATTTTTCTCTGAACCTTGAATATTCATGGAATGCTTTTGAATAGCTTTAGTTGCTTTTTCTTCAGCTCTCTCAAAATCAGGATTTTTGGCTTCATTAGGTTGCAATTGTTCTTCCGAAATTTGCATTCTTTCTACTGGAAGAATTTCCCAAAAATTGTCTTGGTATTTCGATTTTAAGTCTAATAATCCTTTGTCAAGCGCAAGATTTCCGTTGTACAAAATATTGTATTTGGTGCTTAACGCATGAGAATTTCGGGAAAGAAATGTGTTTTTTTTGGTAGAACAAGCTATCAAAAAAACAAATGTTCCTAAAAATATAAAGTATTTAATAGTAGTGGTTTTCAAAGCAAAACGTTTTGTTTTATAACGTAAATTTGTCATAAATAGTATAACTAACGGGTAAAAATACGTTTCTTTTTGATATGGCAAAAAAATAGCCGTATGTTTTTTATGACATACGGCTATAATTATTTAAAAATGAGTAGAATTACACCGCAAAAAACGCTTCTAATTCTTTTAATGTTTCTGGAGATGTTTGAATGTCTTTTACAACTTCGCCTTTGTTCAAAGCTACAATTCTGTTACAAACCTCAACGGTGTGAACTAAATCGTGAGATGAAACTAAAACTGTTGTATTGGCGTCATCAGCTAATTCTTTGATGATTTTTTTCAAACGATTTACGGTTGTTGGATCTAAATTTGCAAATGGTTCGTCAAGAATTACAACTTCTGGATTTCCAATTAAAGCAGCGATAATTCCAACTTTTTTCATGTTTCCTTTTGATAAATCACGAAGGTATTTTTTGCTTTTTAAGATTTCTCCATTAAAAAACTCTTCGTGTTTGGCTAAAAGTGCGTCAACATCGGCTTTGTTTTGATTGCGTAATTCGCCAATGAAATAAAAATATTCTTCGGCAGTTAAATAACCTATCAAGAAACTTTCATCGATGAAAGCTGCCGTGAAAGGTTTCCAGTCTTCGCTAGTATTTACTTGAACATTGCTATTGATAATATGTCCAGTACTTGGCTGAATTAAATCTAATAGTAAACTGAAAAAAGTAGTTTTTCCAGCACCATTATTTCCTACTAATCCAAAGCTTTGTCCTTTTGGAATTTCTAGCGATTCAACGTTTAATACTTTAACTCCGTTGTTATATGTTTTTGAAAGATTATGTACTTGTATCATGATTTCTGTATATTGTATTATGAACTTTATATCTAAATATTAGCTTTTTTGTTTGTATGCGGCAATGGTTGCGTATTTTTCGGATTTGTAGATTTTTTCGATTTTAGTAAACATATAGTTTCTAAACATAAACCCAATAACTCCTGCCAATGCTACAAAAAGCAACCCAATATTTGGCGAAAAAAGATAATAACCTGCTGCATATAAAGCCATTGGTAAAACCATTTTTGGAATAGCAATTAGCATTGTTTTTACATTAAATGCTTGTTTGTCTCCAAAAGCTTGTTTGCTCGTTGTTAAATCGATTGGTGTTTTTACAAAAGCTCCGCCAAGCATAACCAAATGTGAGTTTACTCCGATGTTGAAAATAGCCGCAACCACAACAATTAAATACGTGTGAACTCCAAAATAGATGTAGAATGATGCTAAAAGCGTAGAAATTACCGTTCCAATAACCATCAACCACCATTTTGATTTGATATACTCTTTGTAAGGAATGTTTTGGCTCATTAATAATTGATAATAAGCGCTATCCCAACTTGGAATAAATTGTCCGAAGGTGAATAAAAATCCGCCCGAAACAAATATGGCTGCAAATACTTTCATCGCCGGATTGTCATAGGCTTCGATTGAACCTGTGAAAAATAATAATCCATAGAAAATAAACATCACACTCATAATCAACGTTGTTTTTGAGCGTTTGTTTCGTCGTAATAATCGGATGTCGTTTTTCAAAAATGTTCCTAATGTTCCAAATTGTTCTAGCCAAGTATAATTTTCAGTTTGAGCGACTTCGCTTTTCTTAGCCAAACCTTCGTCCAAATTAAGGTTACTTTTGAAATATTGGAACGAAAAATAATACGCCGCAACCAACAAAATTACCGGAATTAGGAATAAATAATTAGTATCATACATTCCTTGAAAAAACGGTTGTGTATAAGCTGTAATGTCAAAAATATTGTAGTATTGTGTCAATCCTAATCCGGCAAAAACAGCCAAAACACTATAGAAAACAGCATCTTTATTGTTGATTAGAATATTGATAAAATTATTGAAATACACCAAAGCAAACATGGCGATATTCCACAAAATAGCTTGATAACCATAGCCTTTTGCTAATAAAACAACTGTAAAAGGAATAAAAAACAAAGCATGTGTCCAATTGAAAAAAGACAAAGCTGTTTTTCCTAGCGAAAAATGCACAATTGTTCCTTTTTTAATGGGTAAAGTTAACAATGGACGAATGTTCATTACTGGCATTTTTTGCAGAAAATAACGAACCATTAAATCCATAGCAAAGTAATAAATCATAAATTTATTCACGGTTTGCAATGGTTCAAATCCCATATCTTTTAGGATAAAAAAAGCGGCTGTTCCCATGATTGCAAAACATGCTAAGAAATACACGGCAACTAATCCCATGATGATTTTCATGGCTAGATTTGTTCCGAATGATGCCGAACGCAGAAAGGATTTCCACTCGAGCCAAATAAAATGTTTGAACATAGATTTTTGTTTTTGGTTGTAAAAGTTAGTTTCTAAAGATAGGAATTTGTTACAAATACTGTAAAAAATTGTTGGAAGTCAGAAGTTAGAAGTCAGAAGTCAGAAGTCAGAAGTTAGAAGTTGGAAGTTGGAAGAACTACAAACTATAAACTCCCAACTGAAATTTGATATTCAGGATAGGTTTCTTTTAAAAAATTTTCGGCTTTTGACGGAATTAAAACCAGCATAATATATTCGGTTAAACCTAAGACAATCAACAGAAAACTGAACAGTAGCAACAATCCATCATGGTAATTTTCGCCTTTTAAATGAAGTGCAAATTGTATCGGTAAATTTATCAATCCAGCCGAAGAACTGTAGCCAAAAATGATTTCTTTCAACAACCATTTTTTACCGTTTTGCTTGTTTCTCTTTTTATTTCTTCGCATCAAAAATACCATTCCAACAATGTAGGAAATGATTAAACCAAAAAACAAACATTGAACTGCCCAAAATTCTCCTTGAAGTTGTTTCATCAAATAAAATACAATTCCAACGGCAGAAATTGTTCCGATGATTTTTGGAACCGAAAAAAAAGTTTTTAATTCGTTTAAAACTAATTTGTTGTATTTTTTATTCAAGGCAGATTGTCTTTGTTCAACCACATCCATAAACCCGAAAACACCAAATTTTTTGAACTCAATTTGCAAAGCTTCTTCAAAAGATAATTTTGGATTTTGTTGCCATTGTTCTTCAATAGCATTGGCCAAATGATCAACCAATTCGGTTTGTAAATCATAATATTCCACGTAATGTTGACGCGTGAATTGGTATAATCTTTCTATTTGTTCGGCGGATAGTTTCATTTAATAATCAACTTAGAATTAAAAAATTTATTCATTTGATTTAACGCATAAAGAACATATACCACAAACAGACACATGAAAACAATTACTAATACATCTGAAACATATTCTTCTTTTTCAAACGGTTTGAATAAAAATAGGTTTATCCAATATAAAATTGATAAAACAATGTTTGTTCTTTCTATAAAATAATATCTCTTTTTCTTAATCCCGTAAAAATAAATCATACTCAAAACAGAATAACTCAAAAAAATGAGTAAAAAGCAAAACCACAAATCTTCTTTTAGATAAGCATAAACCATTGTTTCACGAAAAATAAAAAACAACGTGATAATCAATATAACAGCAAACAAACTTTTCGGTTTAAGAAAAAAACGAAAATAATTTTTTAATTCTGATAATGTACTCTGCCACGTTTTTTTATTCATACTGAAAATTTCCTTTCGATTTGAATTGACATAACTTACAAAAGCTTCATGAAAGTCAATATCTTCAACTTTCATTTTTTCTTCAACTGCAGTGGCAATGTGATCAATCATTTCAGCTCGAATATCAACATAAATAACATCATTGCGTTGTAGATAACCGTCAATAAACTGTATTTGGTTTTTGTTTAGTTTCATAATTTACGTCAATTTAGGATTTACAATACTTTGCATGTTTTTTATAAATTCTTCCAGTTCTGCCAATCGATTTATGGTTTCCGAAGTTCCTTTTTCGGTGAGTTTATAATATTTACGCAGTCGATTGTCTACGTTTTCAATTTCTACTTCAAGAACGCCTTCGGCTTCCAGTTTATGCAACGCTGGATACAATGCACCTTCGGTGATTTTTAGTTCGCCTTTGGTTATTTCTTTTACTTTTTGGGTAATTTCATAACCATACATTCTGCCGTTTTCTTCCAATAGTTTCATTACTATCGTAGTCAAACTTCCTTTATATAACTGTGAATTCTTCATGCTAAATCGATTTACATCGGAACAAATATACATAAGTTTTTTATATACATAAGATTTCTATGTATTAATTTTTGATTTGAAATTGCTATTGTTTTTTGATATTGAAGTTGATTTTTGAGGTTGCCATTGAACCTGATATTCTTACCTTTGTAAAAATTATTATTCATGTCAACTTTTTATAAACTTCATATTAAAGACGTAAAACGCGAAACACCAAATGCGGTTTCGGTTGCTTTTACAGTTCCAAACGAATTAAAATCGGCTTACCAATTTATTGCTGGTCAATACATTAATTTAAAACTGACGCTTGACGGACAAGAAATTCGTCGTGCCTATTCGATTTGTTCGTCGCCAAATAGTGGTGAACTTCGCATCGCTATTAAATCAGTTCAAAACGGTCATTTTTCGAAATTTGCCAACGACAATTTAAAAGTTGGTGACATTATTGAAGTTGGTCAACCAGAAGGAAAATTTACATTTGAACCTAATGCTGATAAACAAAAAAATTATGCAGGTTTCGTTGCCGGAAGCGGAATTACACCAGTAATGTCCATCTTAAAATCGGTTTTAGAAAGCGAACCAAACAGTACTTTTGTTTTAGTTTATGGTAATAAATCACCCGAAGAAACCATCTTTCATCAGGAACTTCACGATTTACAATTGAAATATGTTGGACGTTTGTTTGTACATTTTGTTTACAGCAAATCAAATGGTGGCGATCTTTTTGGAAGAATTGATAAATCGGCTGTGAATTTCATTCTGAATAACAAACACAAAGAAAAAGAGTTTGATAAATTCTATTTATGCGGACCAGAAGAAATGATTAATTTGGTTTCAACCGTTTTAAAAGAACACAATGTAGCCGAAAAAGATATTAAGTTTGAATTGTTTTCCACTTCAACTGCCGAAAATACAAGCGTTGGCAATCAATCTGGTCACACCAAAATCACCATTATGGTTGATGATGAAGAAACCACTTTTGAGATGTCGCAAAAACAAACGGTTCTAGAAGCTGCTTTAAAACAAGGAATTGATGCACCTTATTCTTGCCAAGGTGGAATTTGCAGTTCGTGTTTAGCCCGAATTACAAACGGTTCAGCCGAAATGAAAAAAAATTCCATTTTAACCGATGGCGAAGTTGCCGAAGGCTTGATTTTAACCTGTCAAGCGCATCCAACATCGGCAGAAATTTATGTGGATTTTGATGATGTGTAGATTTAGTAATTAGTAAAAAGTGATTAGTAATTAGCTAACATTTACTACTTTTATTAAATGAAAAATAAGCTAGAGATATTTAAAAAAGCTCCTGATCTTTTGGATGAACCCGAAGTTCAGGAGCTTTTGGATTATTGCGAGCGATTGGAAGACGAATTAGTTGACTTAAAATTTGAAAAAGAAAAAAGCAAAGAACTCATTATGCTCGACATGATTAAAGAAGTCATTAAAGGTTGTAATGCTATCGAAAAAGAACAGTTGGAACACGAACGTTTTGGCTATGAAGCACCAAATTATCAAGCCACAATTTCCAATCTAAAAAGTTATATTTTAGAGATTTGTAGAATAAATAAAATTTATTTGTAATTGAAAAAGACACAAATTTCACGAATTAACACAAATTAGAAAATTTCACAAAACATATTATTTGTGTAATAATCAACCATTAAAAATTTGTGTGAATTAGTGAAATTTGTGTGAAAAATTATTTTAAAACAGTATTGATTTTTTCCACAATACTTTCCACTGAAATACTTCGCATTACATCTTCGTAACCTTCCACTTTTTTATTTCCATAAACCGAAGTTGGTAACAACGGATATTGATTTCTATCGGCTGTTAAACAATTTTCCAAAGGTTGATTGAATGGTGCAAATCCAGCAAACGGATGTGTTGCACCCCAAAGTGTGATTACTTTTGTTCCAAGCATCGCAGCAATATGTGCGTTTCCGCTATCCATAGAAAGCATTACATCGAGATTGGAAATCAGTTGTAATTCTTGATTGAATTTTAGTTTTCCGGCAACCACAACGATATTTTCTCTTTGTTTTGATAAAGCGTTTAGTTTTTCAGTTTCTTCTTTTCCACCACCAAAAAGGAAGATTTTAGTGTTGCTTTTCAATGCTAAATTATCAACTACTTTTTGCATTAAATCCAAAGGATATACTTTGCTTTCATATTGAGCAAACGGTGCAATTCCAATCCATTTAAAATTATCTTTTTTGCCCGAAACACTTAAAATTTCTTCAGATAAAATAGCTTTTTCAGGGAAACTTGGCAAAGATAAATCAACAGAAAAACCTAGTTTTTTAAACGTTTCAACATGTCTTTCGACCATTGTTTTTACAGGTTGAAAAACTTTGTTTTCAGCACGAGTTAAGGCGCGTTTTTCGGCTCTGCCTTTATCGGTTGCGGCAACTTTTTTTCCTGACAATGAAAACAATGTTCGGATGATTTGGGAACGCAAAACGTTGTGCAAATCGGCAACTGCATCGATATTTAGCTTTTTTAAATCGGAATATAATTTCAATAATCCAAAGAAACCTTTGTGTCGTTCTTTTACATCAACGGCAAAAAAATCTACATTGGAGATTCCATCAAAAAAAGGTTTGAAAAACGGTCGCGAAACGACTGTGATTTTTACATCCGAATTTTGTTCAACCAATGCGCGAATAACCGGAACGGTCATCGCCACATCGCCCATTGCTGAGAGACGAATTACTGCGATATGTTGGATTGGTTTTTGCAAAGTATTAAATTAATTTGTCATTCCAAGGAATGGCAAGGAAGCTTACTTCTTATTCTGATACAACACCGGATTCAAATCATCATCGTTGTACATTTTCATTTGTTTGTACACTTTCATGAACTTGTCACCGTTTTCAATATCGGTTAATAAATCATTGATTGAGGTAAACATATCGCTTTTTTGATCCAACAAAACGTTTAATTTTTCCTGACATTTTGCTCTGTGTTCAGCCGTTGCATCAACTCGAGTTGCTTCTTCATTCATGTGGTAAATTTTCAAAGCTAAAATCGATAATCTATCAATTGCCCATGCTGGACTTTCGGTATTGATTTTAGCATTGGGTTTTACTTGAACCGAAGCATATTTTTGAAGAAAATAACTGTCGATATATTCTACCATATCAGTACGAACCTGATTGGAAGCGTCGATTTTTCGCTTTAAATCCAAAGCTGCAACTGGATCAATTTGTGGATCACGAATGATGTCTTCATAATGCCATTGCACTGTGTCAACCCAATTTTTGGCATACAAAAGATACTCAATACTTCCTTTTTCATAAGGATTTATCGTTGGTTGATATACATCATCAATAATGTGATATTCTTTGATGCTTTGTTCAAAAATTGGAAAGGCAAATTGTGAAAACATATCTATAAATTTTATTTGCAAATATACTTTTTATACATTTGACTTGAAACTTTAAACCTGAAACTTTAAACCTTTATCATGCACATCCATTATATTTCGGAACAAAACAGTATTCTTAATCATTTTTTGGCACAAATTCGTGATGTTTCTATACAAAAAGACAGCATGCGTTTTAGAAAAAACATCGAACGTATTGGCGAAATTATGGCGTATGAACTGAGTAAAACTTTGGAATATAAGGCAATCGATGTGCAAACTCCGCTTGGCATAAAACATACTACAACTGTTGCCGAACCTGTAGTTTTGTGTTCTATTCTTCGTGCTGGATTAGCTTTGCATACTGGTTTTATGAATTTTTTTGACGATGCTGAAAACGGATTTGTTTCTGCTTATCGTCATCATTATGACAACGATGATAAATTTGAAATTTTAGTCGAATATCAAGCTGCACCATCGTTTGAAGGAAAAAATCTAATTCTGATTGATCCAATGTTAGCAACAGGTCAATCGATTGTTGCTGTTTTGCACAAATTACATTTGGAACAAAAACCAAAAGAAATTCACATTGCTGTAGTGATTGCTGCGCCAGAAGGAATTGCTTATTTAGAAGAAAATCTTCCTAAAAATTGTCATCTTTGGGTTGCGGCACTTGATGACAAACTCAACGAAAAAAATTATATTATTCCTGGACTTGGCGATGCTGGTGATTTAGCTTATGGAAGCAAATTATAAGTTGAAAAAGTAAATTGAAATCGTAATAATTGCTACCGTAAACAAAACAATTTCCTGATAGGTTTTGTTCTGCGAATACTCAATATTATTGGTTGATAAAACTGCCAAAGGTAAAAATGTAAATACTAAAATCGTATTGCTTTTTTCTGGTGAAAAAAGGAAAACCAATATTCCAATAAAAAAACTAACTATCATTTTCTTATAAGAAGCTTGAAGCACGAGCGGTTTATTTCCAACGGTAAATATCATCGAAAAGACAAAATAAATTCCAAAAAGAGCAAAAAGCGTCAGCGCAATTTTCTTGTAATTATTCACAAAATAATCCCATTGAAAATTCATTTCGGTTTGCTTGATGAGATGTTCAACCCAATTTTGATCAAAAATTAATGAAAATAAAACAAAAATTATTGCTCCAGCTCCAACGGCAATAAACGGTATCAACCAATTTCTATAATCTCGCGAAACGTGAAAAATGATAGAAACATAAATCACAAAAAGAAAAAGAATACACCAAAAATGGAACAAACTTGCTATAAAAATCCACAACGAAGCGTCGAATATTTTCTCTTTGGGTGATTTTAAGGTTTGTAATGAAATCATTCTTCGGATAGCAAGAATTATAAAAAAATTTGCCAATAATAGTTTCAAATTTCCAAAAATAGAGGGAAATAAAGCTAAATACAGAATAAAAAATAAAATAGCATAACTACTATTTTTAGTCAATCCATTCTTTTTTACGATAAAATTGACCAAGAAAAGCGAACTTAGCAACATTATAATAATCAATGCTTTTTCGTAAATAGAATTGCTATTTACAGTACTAACCGAAGCATTAAATTGAAAGAAAGTAAAAAAGAAAATCAGCAATAATACCGTAAATGCATAATTTATAGGTGTAGATTTTCTAAAAAACGTTGTAATCATAATGATATTTTATACATTTGTGGTGTAAATATAACACTTTATAAAATGAAAGCATTTTTTGAAGCGATTCAGTCTTTATTTGTAGATTTTTTATTCAAACCATTGGATTGGTTACGTGCACTTGAATTAGACAACTGGTGGTTAGCAAATTCTATTAGCTGGATATTAATAGCTATATGTGGTTATTATATGTATTATTGGATCAAACAACTACGTATTTTTGACGAAGCTGGAACTGAAAACCAAGATACAACGGCTCATTCTTTTTTAAAATAAGAAATCTGAAATTAGAATTTAGAAATGTCAATTCTGAATTATAATTAAAGGTCAAAACCGATATCTTTTCTAAAATACATCTTATCAAAATGTAGCTTGTCTATATTTTGATAAGATTTTTTTATGGCTTCTTGAAAAGTATCTCCATAAGAAGTCACAGCGATAACTCGTCCGCCATTAGTTAAAACCTTTCCGTTTTCAAGTTTTGTTCCGGCATGAAAAGCAATTGAACCTTCAATATTTTCTAATCCCGAAATTTCAAATCCTTTTCCATAATCTTCAGGATATCCGCCAGAAACTACCATAATAGTTGTAGCGCTTCGTTCATCAATTTCCAATGAAACTTCATCCAATTTTTGATTAGCAACTGCTTCAAATAATTCCACTAAATCTGATTTTACTCTCGGCATAACCACTTCCGTTTCTGGATCGCCCATTCTAACGTTGTATTCAATAACCATTGGTTCGCCTTTTACATTGATTAATCCTATGAAAATAAAACCTTTGTATTCAATTCCGTCTTTTTGCAAACCAGCAATTGTTGGTTTTACAATTCGGGTTTCGATTTTTTCTAATAAAACTGCATCGGCAAACGGAACTGGAGAAACTGCTCCCATTCCACCAGTATTTAAACCTGTATCGCCTTCGCCAATTCGTTTATAATCTTTGGCCGTTGGAAGGATTTTATAACTTTTTCCATCTGTTAAAACAAAACAGCTCAATTCTATTCCGTCTAAAAATTCTTCGATAACTACTTTTGAACTTGCTTGTCCAAACTTAGCACCAACTAACATATTTCGTAATTCAGTTTTCGCTTCTTCCAAATCTTGAATGATCAAAACACCTTTCCCAGCAGCTAAACCGTCAGCTTTTAAAACAAATGGCGGTTGTAATGTTTCCAAAAAATCACAGCCTTTTTCAACGGTTTCTGCAGTAAAACTATCGTAAGCAGCCGTTGGAATGTTGTGTTTTACCAAAAATTCTTTGGCAAATTCTTTACTTCCTTCTAATTGTGCGCCAACTTTTGACGGACCAATTACCGGAATATGAGTGATTTCAGCATCATTTTTGAAAAAATCATAAATTCCGTGAACCAATGGATCTTCGGAACCAACAACAATCATTTCTACTTTCTCTTGTAAAACAAATGCTTTTATGGCTTCAAAATCTAAAATATTTAAAGAAACATTAGTAGCAATTGTAGCTGTTCCAGCATTTCCAGGTGCAACAAAAAGTTTTGAAGTTTTTGAAGATTGTAGCATTTTCCAAGCCAGTGCGTGTTCGCGACCGCCAGAACCAAGTAGTAAAATTGTCATTGTGATGTGTTGTGTTGTTATGTTGTGGTGCAAAAATACTACTTCTTAGTAAGAAAGAAAAAAGAAAACAAGAAAGATTATTTTCAGATTTATTACATTTGAATAAAATCCAACTAATGACCAATCTGTTTCATATTTCTTTAAAACTAAGCGGTTTTCCTATTACGAAAGCTCAAGCTGATTTTGAGAAAATTCTACAAGTTTCAGAGGCAGATTATCCTAATTATCTTGATACTAAAAAGCGAGAAATTGTGGAATTTCATTTGAAAAACAATGCTTTTTATCAAAATTTAGTTGGGGGAAAAACTTTTGATAATTGGAACGAATTACCAATTCTTACTAAAAAAAATTTACAAAAACCTTTAAAAGATAGGCTTTCAAAAGGTTATCCTGAAAAATCAGTTTTTGTAAATAAAACATCGGGTTCAAGTGGCGATCCGTTTGTTTTTGCTAAAGATAAAGAAGCGCATGCCATAACTTGGGCTTCGATTATTCATCGTTTTGGTTGGTATGGTGTTGATTTTAATTCGTCGTATCAAGCCCGATTTTATGGTATTCCTTTGGATTTTATTGGGTATAGAAAAGAGCGTTTGAAGGATTTTTTGAGTAAAAGATATCGTTTCCCTATTTTTGATTTATCGGATACTATTTTGGATGGTGTTTTGGAACATTTTAAAACCAAAAAGTTTGATTACATCAATGGCTATACGAGTTCGATTGTGCTTTTTGGAAAATATTTGCAAGCCAGAAATATCATTTTAACCGATGTTTGTCCAACATTGAAAGTTTGTATGGTAACTTCCGAAATGTTGTTTGAAGAAGATAAAATTTTACTGGAAAAACATTTGGGAATTCCAGTTGTCAATGAATATGGCGCTTCAGAATTGGATTTAATTGCTTTTCAAAATCCAAATAACGAATGGCAAATGAATTCTGAAACTTTATTTGTAGAAATTTTGGACGAAAATAATCAACCGGTTCCGTATGGAAAAGAAGGAAAAGTAGTGATTACTTCCTTGTACAATAAAGCACATCCATTCATTCGATATGAAATTGGCGATATGGGAATTTTGGATGAAAAAAGCACACCTAAAAAACCAATTCTTAAAAAATTAATTGGAAGAACCAGCGATGTGGCACTTTTACCTAGCGGAAAAAAATCGCCTGGGTTGACTTTTTACTACGTAACCAAAAGCATTATTGAAGACGATGGTAACGTAAAAGAATTTACTGTTCGTCAAACCAAATTAGATAGTTTTGAGATTGATTATGTTAGTTCTGAGGAATTAACTTCGGAACAAATTAAGGAAATTGAAAATGCTATTGCCAAATATTTAGAACCTGGATTGTATTTTACCTACAACCGAAAGGAATTTTTGGAAAGAACCAAACGAGGAAAATTGAAACAGTTTCAATCATTACTTTAATTTCTATATTTCATAAAACCGCGATACATCCAATGCAACATGTAGTAAGCCGATTGAAACACATTTAGTTTCTCAACTTCTCTATAAAATTGCCATTGGTATTTAATTAAATCGGATTTTTTTCTGGAAAGTGAATTTTCTCTAATGCGGTAAATTGCTTGTGTTTCTTGAATTCCGTGAGCAAATGGGATAACTTTTAAATAATTTAGCCACAATCCCATATCTTGACGCTTTCTTATTAACGGCATGTATTTTTTACCTAACTTGTTTATATCCAAAAAAGCCGTCAAACAACTTATTGAGTTGGATTTTAAAATATCAGTATAGGAAACTTTATTGGGCACAACAAAATCAGAATACACAAATTCAAGTTGTTCATTTGCTCTTTTATAAGACGAAAACACAAATGGAATTCCAGTTTCTTGAATGGTTTTAATATTGTTTTCTATGAATGTTGGGAACCAAATATCATCAGCATCAATGAACGTCATATAATCGCCTGAAGCTTTTTCAATTCCAGTATTTCGAGCAACGGCTGGACCAGAATTTTGATTTAATTTATGAAATTGAATTCGGTTATCTTTTTCAATTATAGATAAAACTACATTCTCCGTTTCATCAGAAGAACCATCATCTACGATAATCATTTCCCAGTTTTGATAGGTTTGATTTTGTACTGATTGAATGGTTGCTGCAATAAATTTTGCGGAATTAAACGATGGTGTAATTATGGAAACTAAAGCATTCATTAATATGCCTTTTCTTCTCCTTTAAATATATTTATCACTGTTTGGAAAATAATTTTCAAATCCATAATTATTGACCAATTTTCGATATAAAAAACATCATATTTTATTCTGTTAATCATGTCTTCTTCTGTTTCAATTTCACCTCTAAAACCTTTTACTTGAGCTAAACCTGTAATTCCTGGTTTTACATAATGACGAACCATGTATTTCTTGATTTTGCTGGCATAAGCTTTGTTTTGTGACCAAAGATGCGGTCTTGGACCAACGACTGACATATCACCAAGAAGTACATTAAAAAACTGTGGTAATTCATCAATACTAGTTTTTCGCATAAATTTACCCATTTTGGTAACTCTCGGATCGTTTTTGGAAGCTTCTTTTTCGGTAAAACGATTGACTTGCATCGAACGAAATTTATAACAGAAAAATTCTTCTTCGTCCAATCCTGGTCTTCCTTGTTTGAAAAAAACTGGTCCTTTTGATTCAAGCTTTATTAAAATAGCTAATAATGGAATTAACCATGAAAGTAAAAATAGAATGACTATCAAAGAAAATATTATATCAAATGTCCTTTTAAAAGCTTTAATCAAAGGATTGTGAAGCTCTGTTTTCTGTAATGTTAGTACCGGAAAAAGTTCGTAATAATTGATTTTTAGGTTTTTAGAAAAAATCTCTTTGGTATCTGGAATAAATTTTATTGCTTTTTTATTGTCATCGGCAAATTCAACCAAATCTTTTAATTTCTCATTCGAAATTTCATTTAATGAACAAAAGATTTCGTCAATACTGTTTTCTATTACAAAGTTCTTCAAGTCTTCTATTCTACCTTTTATTTCTTCATTTTGTTTCTTATCCGAAAAATATCCAAAGAAACGATATCCATAATCTTTTCTGTTTTCTAAAACTCCTTTTAATCGTATGGATTCACTTGTATAACCAATAATCACAGCATTTCTAAAATTACTTCCTGTAACTATTCGGTATTTTTTTAGATAAAAAAACCAAAAATATTTAAACCCAACAATGGCAACAAAACTTACCGATATGAATATTGCTATGGCTTTTCCGCTGAAAATAGTTTCTTTAGAAAATGGAAAAAAAGCGATAACAACGAGTAAAAAAAGACAAAATTGTTTTACTAATTTGCTGATGATTTCAACAGGTGTTGTAAAACGAAAAACTTCATAGTATTTTACTATCAATGCTATGACAACCCATGTAATAGTTTGATAAATAATGTAATACAACAACGGAAGGTTTAAATCTCTGAAGAAATATAAACTTAAAGTCGTAATAACTATTAGATCAAAAACAATATTGATTGGTCTAATGTATTTTGAATATCTTCCTGTTTGTTGTGCAACCATATTTTTTTAATGGATGTAACCTTTGAAATCTTTGTGTTCTTCTTTTAACAATTCTTCCGAAGAAAGTGATTTGAAATATTCATAAGTTAACTTCATTCCTTCTTCTCTATTTACTTTGGCTTCCCAACCTAATATTTCTTTGGCTTTAGTAGTATCAGGTTGACGTTGTAATGGATCGTTGATTGGTAACGGATGATACACCACTTTTTGATTGGTTCCGGTTAACTTTATAATTTCTTCAGCAAAATCTTTGATGGTGATTTCATCAGGATTTCCAATGTTTACTGGATAAATATAATCCGAATGTAAAAGTCTAAAAATTCCTTCTACTTGATCTGTAACATAGCAAAAAGAACGAGTTTGACTTCCATCTCCAAAAATGGTTAAATCTTCTCCACGAAGTGCTTGTCCAATAAATGCTGGAATTACACGACCATCATTCAGTCGCATTCTTGGTCCATACGTGTTGAAAATTCTAACAATTCTGGTTTCAACACCATGGAATGTATGATATGCCATCGTAATTGATTCTTGAAAACGCTTGGCTTCATCATAAACACCTCTTGGACCAATGGTGTTTACGTTTCCATAATATTCTTCGGTTTGTGGATGAACTAATGGATCGCCATATACTTCTGAAGTTGAAGCGATAAGAATTCTAGCTTTTTTTACTCGAGCTAATCCAAGTAAATTATGTGTTCCAAGTGAACCTACTTTTAGAGTTTGAATAGGAATTTTCAAATAATCTATCGGACTTGCTGGCGAAGCAAAATGTAGAATATAATCTAATTTTCCTGGCACGTGAACAAATTTTGTTACATCATGATGATAAAATTCGAAGTTTTTATCTTTAAAAAGATGTTCAATATTTTTTAAATCGCCTGTTATTAAATTATCCATTCCGATAACAAAATAACCTTCGGCAATAAAACGGTCGCACAAATGTGAGCCAAGAAAACCTGCTGCACCTGTAATTAAAATTCTTTTCATATAATTTTTTAATTTTTAGGATTGTCTTTCAACACATTAGAATTGAAAAGACAATAAAAAAGTGTAAAAAACACAACACCTCTTTGTCGCCATAAAAATGATTCTGTCAAAAATAAACTTATCATTAGAATTGCAAAAGCAAAATGAACAAAATCTTTATTTTTTATGGCATTTTTTATGTTAAACAGTACTATTATTAGCAATAATGCAAATCCTATAATTCCTAAATCGGAAAAATTTTGAATATATTGATTGTGAAGATTCTTATCTTGATAACCTTCATGTTCATTATCTCCAAGAAATAAATTGTATTGAACTGCTTTTTCTTTAATTTTTTGGGTGGAAGCATTTAATCCAAATCCTAATAAATAATCGTTATTCTCAGAAATAATTTCAGTGAAAATCCTAAATTGATACACTCTGAAAGCTGTTCCTGGAAAATAATCATTTGGTGAAAATGTTTCGTTTGTCCAAGCTTCTTTTAAACTTATGTAATGAACACCTTGAGGAACATTACTAATTACATCTGCACTAATACTTTTGTCTGTATTACTTTGAAATTCTTCTTTAAATCGGTTTTTAATTTTTCCAAACGAAACGATTAAGCCTAATACTAATCCAAAAACTATCAAGTTTCTCAGTCGTAACTTTTGAGAAGATTTTGAAAAATAAAAGAAATACAATAATCCTAACAGTAAAACTACAACGATTATATTTTTGGACGAAAGTAAAATTATAAAGGCAAAAAGTAAAATGGCAGCAACGGTTTCAAATTTAGTCTTAACTTCTTTGGAAACAAAATAAAACAAAGCAACGGCTGCAAAAACCGATACATGGATGGCATTTAAAAGTTTTGGAACTAAACCATAATCAACATAATCTTCGCCGTGGTAAAAAAATGCTCTTGAATCTTGATTTATGAAGTATCTAATCGTTGCTCTCAACATGAAAAAAACAGCCAAAATAACCATCGAATAACTATAATATTGCTTTATTTTTTCGGTTTGAATTGAAGTAAATTTTTTGTTTACCGCAAAAGCAATCGGGATTAATAATAATGTTATTTCTTTTGGAATTGCTTTTAACGTAGTTTCTTGGTCAATACTCCAAAAATAGGATAAAGCCATCCAGAAGAATAGTACAATTGGAACAATCAAAAACAGATTGAAACTTACATTTTCTTTCTTAAATTTTAGGATGCTGATAAGTAAAAATACTGCTAAAACAACATTGTTAACAGCAAATGGAAGCGGAATTGTTACTAAGAGCAACAATGACCATAAAAAAAGGATATTATTATTTGTTTGACTTTTTATGTCTAGCAAAACATTCTTCAAAAAGTTGTAAATATTCGCCATTAATTTTGCTCCAGTTAAATTGATTTACAATTGCTTTAAAGTTGGCTTGAACCAGATGCAAGTTATCATTTTTTTTGATAGTTTCGATAATATTTTTAACTTCCTGAGGATTAGAAAAATAATAGCTGTTTTCTTTTAAAATTCCTTTGTTAAAATCGTTGTTATGAGCAATTACAAATGCTTTTGAAGCCATTGCTTCTAGTAATGATGGATTTGTTCCTCCGACCGAATGACCATGAAAATATAAATTTGAAAAATATCTCAAATTATCCAGATGTTCTAAATTGTATAGTGCGCCAATGAAACGAATATTTGGAAAATCTTTATACTTTTTCTTCAAGTATTCGCCATATTTTGTGTGATTTTTTCCAATGACTAAAATGGTGGTTTCATCATCGCTAATCGATACACCTTCTAGAACCATATCCAAATTATTCTCGGGTTCAAAACGTGCCATTATCATGTTGTACTTTCCTTTTTCAACATAATATTCCTGAAGAATTTGCTCATTAGGATTATCGAACGGATGCGCACCATAAGCAATATAGGTCGAATCTTTCTTATATTTTTCTTTCAAGAATTTTTGAATTCCTATAGAATCTGAAACTAAATAATCACTGCTAATAGCTGCCAATCTTTCGGCAAATTTTAAAAACTGTTGAACTGGTCGCGAATATTTAGAACGTTTCCACTCTAAACCATCCATATTGGTGATAATAATTGGTTTTTTTGGCAAAAGAAAACACCAAATTGAATTACTGGTATAACCTAACTGAAGTATGATATCAAAATTTCTTTTGCGAGAATCCATGATACAATTGTAATCATAAATAAACTGACCAAACGTACCGTATTTATATTCTGGATCGTGTTTATGGATAATATTTACGCCATGAAATGTTTTTTCTTGAAACGGGTGATCATGAGAATTATAGCAATATACTTCGTGACCTTGTTCAACCAAATAAACTGAAAAAAATTCAGCAAATTGTTCAAATCCTCCGTAATAATTGGGCACGCCACGTGTTCCGAGTATAGCTATTTTCATCAAGAATTTTTTACATTTCGGGTGTAAATGTAGCTTTATTTTAAAATTTTATCAAACAAATTTTCAATACTTGATACATATTTATCAACTGAAAATTCACTTTTAGCTCTTTGAAGTCCTGCATTTCCAAACTGTTCACTTAATTCTTGGTTTTTAATTAACTCTTGTAATGCTTCTGAAAGTTGCTTTTGATTATTAGGCTCAACCAAAAATCCGGTTTCGTTATTTACAACAATTTCGGTTAAACCTCCATGATTTGAACCAATTACAGGTTTCTTTGCAAACATAGCTTCGATGGCAACTAATCCAAAAGGTTCGGGTTCTGTAGATGGAACAACCGCTATGTCTATACAACGCCAAATAGTGATAATATCATTTCTAAAAGGCAAAATAGTTACTTTATCTGTTAACTGTTTTTCTTTTATTTGCTCCTTTAAATGTTGTAAAAAAACCTCTTGATTTGGCGGTGGCGAACCAACATAAACTAATTTTATATTTTTATTGTTTTTTGATAATTCTTCAAACGAATCGAGTAAAATTTGCTGTCCTTTCCATCTACTTATTCGACCAACAAGTCCAATTATGATTTCATTTTGTGTAGCATTAAAAAGTTGTTCTCGGAGTTTACTGATTTCTTCATTTGACATTGATAAATCATTGTTTTCTATTCCATTCCAAACAACAACTCCTTTTTTAGAAATTTTTGAATTGGCTTCCCAAAATACCTTAGTTGCTATAGAATTATAAATTATTAAAGAAGTTGTTTTTAGACTTAAAATCTTCATAAATGCTTTTTTAAACACTGATGGTGATTCTATAATTTCGTGAACGTGCCAAATATGTTTAATTTTTGTTTTTCTAACAAAAAATAATCCTAAAAGTACTGCTAAAGTATTGGAATAGACAATATCGAAATGATACTTTTTATGCAATTCATTTGAAATGTTTACTCCTTTCTTAATATCTAAAAAAAAGGTAATCAAATTTTTTGGCGAAAACATTTTTCGATACAATTTCAATACTGGAGCAATGTGAACTTCTATATTTACCTTTTCGAGTTCGTTTTTCAAAGGTCCATCATTGGGTAAAATAACAACTGGATAAAACTTAGCTTTATCCAAATATTTTAGTAGTAAAAGCAATGTTTTATCTGAACCATAAAGTTCTGCCGATTGGTGAATGAAAAGTATATTTTTCATGGATTATATTTCCTTTACAATTTTTGCTGGAACGCCACCAATCACAACATTATCAGGAAAAACACCGTTAACAACTGCTCCTGCAGCAACTACAGAGTTATTGCCAATTCTTGCTCCATCAAGAAAAGTAACTTTGGCACCAACCCAAATATTATTGCCGAGTTTTATACCTTTTGACGTTACGCCTTGTTCTCTGATTAATTTTTCTTTATCCGTGAAAATATGATTCTCTGAATGAAAGCTGATGTAACTTCCCATTATTACGTCGTTCCCGATTTCAATTCCACCAGAAGCACCAAAATGAGTATAATCGCCAATAGCTGAATTATTTCCCATTTTTAATCCTATTCCATATTTTGATAAATGACTTGTTGTGGTTAAACAAGAATATGCTCCTATCTTTACTCCATCTCCAAGAATGATTTTATTTTTTGCATATCCATCCAAAACAGTATGCCTTTCTATTGTTACACTTTTGCCAAAAACAAAATTACTTTTATTTAAAACTTTGCAAGACTTTCCTAAAAACACTTTCTTTCTCAAAAAAAACATTCCTCTTACTAACATCAAAAATCTATTTATCAAAACAGAGATCAAAAGACTATCGGGTATTGACTCGTCAATGGAATAGCTTTTTCCCATTTTTAATAATATTGTCTGAAATAGTTTTTTAATCATGCTGTAACGCTTTTGATTTAGAATGGTAAAAATACAATAAGCTACCCAATATAAAAATAATACCGTCTTTAGTATTATAAATTCCAGTGATGGTTATAGTTGAAAATAGATAAAACAATCCTATTGCTGAAATAAAAACCGTCTCAAAAGTGAACTTTTTATAAATTAACTTATACAAATTAATTAAAAACAATAAGTAGATTATCAAACCTATGAAACCTGTTTTATACAAAATATAAGGTATTCCATTATGTAATTCTGATATATACTTTAGTCCTTTGTCTTTTCTAGGATTATCCGTTAATGGCGCAAAAAATTTCAAATTAACCAATGAACCATAACCTGCTCCAATTAGGTAAAAATGAGGATTCTGATTTAGTAATGCCATTGCTCTTTTTGCTTCATATCCTCGCCAATGATCCCAAAGCTGTTTATGATCTTCTCTATCAATTTTGGTTTCGAAAATCTCTGCTGGTGCTATTTTTACTTTATATAAAAACGACTCAATGCTATTCCCGCTTCTATCAATTTTTACAGAATATAAATAGGCATAAAGAAATCCTATACAAGTTATAATCAATAAAAAGATTTTAATAGTTTTTGTTGTTATTTTTGAATACCCATAGATAGAAATAAATATAATAATAACGCCAACAATCATAGTTCTTGACAAATACAATACATTTGATAAAAGCAATAGCAAAAAAATAAGATTGCTGTTTTGTTGCTTCTTAAACAAAGTTTCGCCAAAGAATTTTTTATAAAACAACAGAAAAAATAGTGCAAACATTTCTATGAAATTATCTTTACTAAACTCTCTTAAACCTGAAACAGTATCTAGTTTACTAAAGAAAAAGACAACAATTAGATGAATGATTGCTGATAAAAAACCTAGTAGTACTATAACTTTTATAAAGTTCTTTATACTGTTGATTTTTTTGTAAAATAAATATCCAATGGCTAAACCTAAAATTGGTTTTATAAAGTGAAAAATATCTTTGAGAGTATTAAATAGAGAATACTTATAAAAAAGCGTTCCGATAAAGCCTATTAAAAAAATTACTATTAAAAACTTTGTTTTTTGGAGTAAGAAAACTGGAATTGTTGGTTTTTTTTCAAGAATAAAAAAAACTGCTAACATGAATATCTGTAAAAAAATATTGGCTTTAAACGAAGGTAAATACAACTGAGCAAATAGTACAATTGCAAAAAGCGCGGTATAAAAATGGACTGCTTTAACCTTCATTATGGTATTCTTGTATTTTTTTCAAAAATAAAGGTTTTAATCTAGTTTAAGATTAGTTTTTATGTTTTTTACTGTCTTATTAATTTTTAGTGAAAGTAAGCAAATTGTTTTTTGAAAACCTTTCATGTGTTTGCTTATATAAATTTGATATCCTTTTATCAAAAGTGGTTTTTTTGAATTATTAAAACCAATAAAATGAATGTAGCTGTAATTTGGTAGAAATACTCTTTTTTTACCTATATCCGCTATTTTTTTGCAAAAATCCACATCTTCAACATACATAAAATAATCTTCGTCGAAACCTTTTATTGCTGTATAAATTTCTTTGGAAAGCATTAAAAAAGAACCTCCAAGCCAACCAACTTCATATTGATTTTTGGTAAATTTTCCAGTTTTAAATTCGGATGAAATATCAAGGAGTTTTATCAACTGAAACATATTTCTAGCATTAGGAAAGTTTCCTGCCACTGGTAAATATTCCTTTTTTGCGTTTAGCATATTTATTCCAATTACTCCAATGTTTTTGTCGCTTTTTAAAACCTCTAAAACTGGCTTTAAATTATCTAAAACGATGGTATCATTGTTAATCAAAAGTAGATTTTCACCTCGCGATTGCTTAACAGCTTCGTTGTTTCCTTTCCCAAAACCGTGATTAATCTTTGATTCTATTAGGATAACTTCGGGGAAATTTTGTTTTATAAAATCGCAGCTTTCGTCTTTGGAATCGTTGTCTATTATTATAATTTCATGAGAAATCCCTATTAGGTTTATTTTTAACGAATTTAAGCAATCTGTTAAAAATTTCAATCCGTTATAGTTTACGATAATGACTGATAGTTCAATATTCATTGCAATTGTATTTTAAACAAAGGTATAGAAACCGAGTTTTCTTTTGATAAAATATAAACAAGTTAAATTAAATAAAGCATTTGTAACTAAACTTGCTGCTGCTGAACCTTCAATTCCATATTTTGGGATTAGAAGATAGTTAAGTATCACATTTAATATAAAACCAAATATCGTTATGTTTTGCAATATTTTTTGATGGTTTGTCATGTTTAATATTTGATCCACATTTCCTGTTGATACATTTATTAAAACGCCAAGCGCTATAATGATAAGTGTTGTTTTTCCTTGTATGAAGTTTTGTCCAAACAATCCAAGTATAAATTCACTAAAAAAGATTAATCCTAAAACTAATGGCGTTGTCAATAGAATAACCAATCGGGTTGATTTTACAATGGTAGAATGTAATTCTTTTATTTCGTTTTGCTTAAATAGTTGAGAGATTTTTGGAGCCAAGACAATATTTAGCGATATTATAACTAGCATTGCCAATGAAGCCAGTCTATAAGCTAAATTATATATTCCAACCTCTTTTTCTGAAACCATTGCACCAAGCATAAAAATATCAGTCCAGTTGAGTAAAAAAAGCATTAAACTACTTAACATCATTGGTGAAGAAAACTGCAAAATTTCTTTAGATGTTAGTGTGTGCTTTTGTTTTTTTTGATGTTTTTTGAAAACAAAAAATAATTCTATAATTCCTGTAAAAACAACAGACAACGAATAAAATAATATGGTATAAAACTGATTATCATTTGATATTGTAATGAATAATAACAAAGACAAAAACAAAAAATTTGGAACAACAAACATGAAGATATTGTACTTTTTAAATTTTTTTGTTGCCACAAAAAAATTCAGAAAAAATTCATGGATGATAAAAAAGGGTAACGTAATACCAACCACTAAAATATAGGATATTAAATTTTTATTGTTAAAAATATCTACCGCTATAAAATTGGCTAAAATCAAGTATAACAAACTTGGAAGTATAGAAACTATAAGGATTATTTTTAAACCTTTTTTGAGTAAAAACTGTGAAAAACAATCGTCAATCTTATAAATTCCTAGATAGTTTATCATTGCATTAGGTAATCCCAACGAGAAAATCATTGTACTGGCTTGTATAAGTGTAAAAATTAATGAATAATTACCAAAAACTCCTTCTCCATATTTTTTTGTGATAATAAATGTTATAATAAAATTGAGAAGTAATCCCAATATTCTGTATAGAAGAGTTACACTTCCAGACTGTAAAATTTGTTTGAAAGTTATGGATTGGTTTATTATTTGCTTGATTTTTTTCAATCGAAATTCGTAATCTTTTACAAAGTAAAAGAGGAAGTTTAAACTTCCTCTTTTACTTTATTATTGTATAATTTTTGATAACTCGTCCGATAACGGCTTATGAGGATAGAGAATAACCGCTGTTTCTTGTTCGGGTTTCATCTTCTTTAAAACCGTTGAATTTGCGGTTATAATATTGACATCTTTGTTTGCATAAAAATAATTAAAAACATTAATATTGTCCGCTTCAAATTTTTTATCAAGATATTCTACTTTGAACCCTTTAATGTCATAATAAGTTTGCTCTGGATTTACGCCTCTACCTAAATCTAATCTTAAGTGTGTAGGCAAAACATCTTTAGGTAGTATAAAAACTAATTCTTGCGGATTTGGTGATCCTTTTACATCTGCCCAAACAGTTTTCTTATCATCAAAATTTATTGTCCCATCTTCTGTATAAAATAAACTGGCTTTATCATCTTTTTCTGCAATTACTTTGAAAGTAATACGCATTAATGTTTTATCAATTGCTTCTTTTTCAACAGCCACAGAAGTCTCTTCATTTTTGTTTTCATTTTTACATGAGAATAAAGAAACAAATAATAGTATCAAAATTGTTTTTTTCATTTTTATTAAATTTTACTGCAAAGGTATATTTATTTTACAATTTCCTTAATTCTTTCTATTTTTTTTCAAAATATTTATCAGAAACAAGTAAACCTCTTTTTCCTTCTTTTTTATTTTCAACATAAACTCCAAGTTTATAAATGCCTGTTTCTAGTAAATTTATGTCATATTCTGTTTTAAATCCAGAATTATCAGCATTAAAAGAACATTTAAAATAAGTCGTAACATCTGGTCTTATAATCGATTGTGAAGGTATTATTTTTGTGTTTTTGATATCTGTTTTTTCGTTTATTAGCACTAAAGAAATTTTTGTGTTTTCCGAAGAAACTCCATTAAAATATGCCCAACCTGATACATTTACTTTATTATCGACTGTTTCAAATATTTCAATGTTACTCATAAAACTATCTCCACTATAAGGTGTTTTAATATCTAAACCTGTTAAATCAATTCTTTGAGGTAATTCACTAGCAAGAACAAAATGTTTTGCCCAAGCTTGAAATCCATCAAATGATTTATCAACAACAAAATGCTTAGCAATTATAGCATTAGCATTATCCGAAGGATTGAATGTTTTTCCAAAAGCATCTACAAACCAAAATGATTTTAATTTTGTTGAATCGGATTCCATTTCGTTTAACAAAGTCTCTAATTCTTTTTCAATTATAGGTTCACTTTTTTCCAAATTGAAATAGTAGTCAAACCAATATTTTTGGCTTGTATAAACCATGTGCTTTTTTGGATTATCTTTGATTACACTTAAGGAAGCTTCTCTAAACTGCGCTTTACTTGGTACTGAATAATATTTATTAACAACAATCATATTAATAAATGTAAATAGTATTACTAGTAATATAACCGAATATTGTATTATACTACTTTTTATCTTTTGAATTCCCCAAGCAATTACTATAAATATTACTGGTAATACACTTGTAAAATATCTTGTCAAGATTAACGATGTTGCGCCATAAGATTTCACTAACAAGAAGATTAGAAAGATAAATAACCAAAAGATTAAAAACAAAAATGTGAACAAATCTTTGTTGGTTGTAAAAGTTCCTCTCTTTTTAAAGATTGAAAATAATAAATAGTAAAATATTGGAACATAAATAAATTGTAAAAATTCAGAATTTATAAAAACTTCTTTAAGCATTAATCCAAAAGATTCATTTGTTGGTCTTGGCACCCAAAAAACACCAATTTCAAAAAGCTTGGTGAATTTAGTCCAGTTTGGTAAAAACATTACAATTGTTATTGCTCCTATTAAAACTAGTTTTTGAACTAAATTTTTATCAATTTTTGTTTTTGTTTGATACAAATAAAAACTTATAAAAATAAACTGGCTAAATAGATTTATAAATCCAAAAAAATTGGTGTTAATTAAAATTCCTGCTGCAATTGCATAATAAATTGAGTTTTTCAAGCTACTATTCTCTAAAAACAACAACAATCTATAATAAACAAAAATTGTTGCGGCTAGATAAAGAGTGTATGGTCTTGCATCTTGAGAAATATAGATATGATAACTGCTAATACACATCAAAAAAGCGGCAATTAAAGCTGCTTTTTGATTAATTAATTTGTTAGTCAACTTATAAATTAATCCAATAGACAGTAATCCACCAATCACAGATAGCGTTCTTGCAACAATGGCTGTATAACCGAAAATTGTATGTAAAATTTTTAACGTTATAAAATAAATATATGGAAAACCATCTCGTAAATTTACTTCATCAATTACCGTTGAAAATGAATTATTTGGACTTGAAATATTCATTGTATAAATTTCATCCATCCATAAACTCTGAAAATCTAGGTGATAAAATCTTAGAAACGATGCCAATAATAAAATTAACAGCAACCACTTATTTTCTTTTACAAGGGGAATAACTTTGTTCATGTTTTTAGTTTATTAACGTTTCAATGATTGATTCTGGATTTAATTCATAAAAAAGGGGCAACCTTACTAATGTATCTGTAAAATTATCGGTTTCTCGCAATTCTCTTCCATCATGTTTATCGTGATAAAAAGGACTTTTATGTAAACTGATATAATGAAAAACGGCTAAGATATTGTTACTTTTTAGCTTTTCAATTAACTGTGACCTTTGTTCCAAGTTTTTACAAATTAAATAAAACATGTGTGCATTATTGGTTGCATAAGTTGGTAATTCTGGTAAACTAATATTATTCTTTTTCGCCCAATCGTTTAATTTAGAAAAATAATCATTCCAAATTTCTTTTCTCTTGGTTTGAATTTTTTCAAGGTTTTCGAGTTGTGCCCAAAGAAAAGCGGCAATAATTTCTGATGGTAGAAATGAACTTCCAATATCAACCCAACCATATTTATCGACTTCTCCTCTAAAAAACGAAGAACGATTGGTTCCTTTTTCCCAAATAATTTCGGCTCTATTTATAAACTGTTCATCGTTTATGGCTAATAATCCACCTTCGCCAGCAATAATATTTTTGGTTTCATGAAAAGAAAAAGCGGCTAAATGTCCTATTGAACCTAATGCCTTTTTCTTTCCATCTTTTCCTGTAAAATAACTATCAATGGCTTGGGCTGCATCTTCTATAACAAATAAATTGTGCTTTTTTGCCAAATCCATTATAGAATCCATTTCACAAGCAACACCAGCATAATGAACTGGAACAATCGCTTTTGTTTTTGACGTGATTAATGCTTCTATTTTTGATGCATCAATGTTTGGATGATTTGGCATACTATCGGCAAAGACAATTTTTGCACCACGAAGCACAAATGCATTTGCAGTAGAAACAAAAGTATAAGAAGGCATAATTACCTCATCACCTTCTTGAATATTTATCAAAATAGCTGCCATTTCTAACGCATCAGTACAAGAAGTGGTTAGAAGTGCTTTTTTGATATTATAATTTGTTTCAAAAAAATCTTGACATTTTTTGGTAAAAACTCCATTACCCGAAATTTTTCCAGACTTAACAGCTTCTTCAATATACTGTGTTTCTTTACCTGTTAAATAAGGTTTATTAAATGGTATCATATTTTCCAATAATGTTTTATAAAGGTATTTTCAAAAATAGAATATCCTTGCTTACTATAAAAATTACACGCTTGTTTATTTTCAAATTGCGTTGGTATCGTTAGGCTCGTTATTCCTTTTTGATATAAAATAGTTTCTAAATGTTTCAATAAAATACTACCAATTCCTTTTCCTTGATGTTTATTGGAAACTGCAATTAATCCTACTGTTGCGTTATCATCAGTGGTTTTGTAGGTTAATAAACCTGCAATTTCTTGATTGTTCTTATACAAAAAAACATTGTCTGCAAAAGTTTTTGAAATAGAATTATCTATCCAAAGACAATATAATTCTTTGAATTTTTCTGTGCCAAAGTTTTTATCGAGTAAAAATCGACTATGCTTTCCGCTTTCAAAAGCTAATTGATATAACTCTTGAATGTTATATTCTATTTCTGAATGTGAAAAAACATTTTCATTAGTTTGAAGAATTTCACTCAGTTTTTTGTGAAATTTTACTTTTTGTTCAGAAAATAAATTTGTAAAACCATCTATTTGTAAATCAAAATCTTCATCTGAAACAATATAAAGTAAATCAAAATCAGCAAAATTTAAACAATCTTTACAATCAGTGAAATTTACTTCACCAATTTTTAGATTAAAAAAATCTGAATCCCATTTCTTTTCTGCTATCATACAATTTCGTCAATTATAAAAACAGGACGGTTTTTTGTTTGGTCAAAAATCTTTCCAATATAAATTCCGGCAACACCAATAGTTGTTATTATTATTCCCGATAAAAACCAAATGGATACAATTAAAGATGTAAAGCCCAAAACTGCAATTTCATGATGTAACGCTTGGTATATATAATAAATGCCGACGCAAAATGATAATAACGATATTATCATTCCAAATTTCACAAACAGTTTTAATGGCTTGTTAGAAAAAGAAATAATGGTATTGAATGCTAAACTTACCAATTTAGAAAAACTATAGCTTGATTTTCCTTCTTCACGAAAAGCATGTTCAACAATAACTGACGTTGATTTAAACCCAACAAAGTTGACAAATAATGGAAAAAACTTAATATAATCAGAAATTTCTAAAATAGAATTAACTACTTTTCTATGATAAATTCCAAAATTGGCTATTTCATTATCATACTTTGTTTCGGTAAAAAAACTATACACTTTTGAGAAAATTTTTGATGATAATTTTTTCAAAAAAGTATCCGATCGTTGTACTCTTCTGGCCAGAACAACTTCAAAACCTTCTTGAGCTTTTTGATACAATTTTATAATTTCCTTAGGTTGATCCTGCAAATCACAGTCCATAACAACAATCCATTCGCCCGAAGCATTAGCCAAACCAGCCATAATTGCTGGATGTTGACCAAAATTTTTACTTAATCGAACTGATTTAACCGTTTCAAATCGTGAAGAAAGTGACTTCATTACTTGCCAAGAATCATCGGGACTTCTATCATCTACCAAGACAATCTCATAAGACAAATCCATCTGTTGCATTGTCTTTTGAATTTCGATTACCAAATTCTCAACAATTCTTTCGGCTCTATAAACAGGACTAACTATTGATATTATTGGTTTTTGCATACTATCTATCAAGTTTTAACCGTGTAAATGTAACGTTTTATCCATAATTTTGATACATCAAAAAATGATTTATTTTTTATTCTCTATTTTTGTAAAATCCCAAATTGTATGTTTAATACCTTACAAATCTATTCCTATGAAAATTTATTGGCTTCTTTTATCTTTATTTCTTTTTTCTTCCCAAAACGTTTCTTCCCAAAATCTAGTAATCAACGAAATCATAACTTCAAATTCTAATGTACTAACTGATGATGACGGCAGTTATGAAGATTGGATTGAGTTGTTCAACAACAGTTCGGAACCCATTAATCTTCAAGGTTATGGTCTCTCCGATAATCCAACTCTTCCATTTCAATGGGTTTTTCCTGAATATTGGATTCAATCTGGAGAACATCTGTTAATTTGGTGTTCGGATAAAAATCGAACTAACCCATTACAACCTTTTCATACTAATTTCAAAATAAGTTCAAGTGGAGAACCAATTACTTTAACAGATAATTTTGGAAATGTTGTAGATAGTTTTCCTGCTACAATCATTCCACAAAATTTTTCATACGGAAGACAAAATGACGGCTCTTTAACTTTTGTAATTTTTTCCGAACCAACACCTGGAACTTCAAATATAACCGAAGGTTATTCGGAGATTTTAAATCCTCCTATTTTTTCTGTAAACTCAGGGTTTTATCAAGACGATTTGTCTTTAACATTATCATCCACAGATGCTGAAACTACAATAATCTACACGCTTGATGGTTCAGAACCTGATGAAAATAATCTTTCTGGAACAACCTATCAATATAAAAATCAATACCAATTTCTTCCTGAAGATTCCGTTGGTAGTTTTTTAGAGGAAAGCTACACTTCTTATATCTATTTGGATGAAATTACTATTTCGGACAGAAGTAACCTGCCGAATAAAATTTCTACTATTTCAACTTCCTATGATAGTTTTCCGCATTATGCTCCAAATGAACCCATTTTTAAAGGTACAGTTGTTCGTGCAAAAACAATAAAACCTGGAGCAATGTCAAGTAATGTCGTAACTAAAAATTATTTTATTTCCAATGAAGGAACTAATCGATTTACACTTCCTGTGGTTGCAATTTCATTAGACGAAAACTTACTTTTTGATTACCAAAACGGAATTCATGTAGCTGGTGTTGATTATGATAACTGGAGAATCGAAAACCCAACTGATGTTGCACATAACTCAAATGCTAATTATAAACGTAGTGGTGATCAATGGGAAGTAAAAGGAAATTTCAGTTTTTTTGATAATAATAATGAAATTCTAAACCAAGATATAGGAATAAGAATTCACGGTGGTTTTACCCGAACACATCCTCAAAAATCGTTACGCCTTTATGCTAGAGGAGAATTTGGAGAAAGTAATTTCAACCATTCTTTCTTCAATAATCCAAACTACAATTCCTATAAAAGATTAATTCTAAGAAACTCTGGAAATGATGCCTACTCTACATACTTTAGAGATGCTTTTATTCAAAAAACAGTTGCTCACCTTAATGTTGATACCCAAGATTACCAACCAACCATTACTTTTATTAATGGAGAATTTTGGGGAATTTTAAACCTACGTGAACGCTATGACAAGCATTATTTTAAAAGAGTTTATGGAATTGAAGATGGTGAATTAGATTTTTTAGAATACAATGGTTATCTAGTTCAAGAAGGAGATTTTGACCATTATGCAAATATGTTTCACTTTATTGAAAATAATGATCTTCAAAATCCAACAAACTACAATTACGTAGAAACACAAATGGATACTGAAAATTTTACCGATCATTTCATCACAAATATTTATGCTAGGAATACCGATTGGCCACATAACAACATTGAGTTTTGGAGAAAAAGAACAACACAATATGAACCCAATGCGACTTATGGTCAAGATGGAAGATGGCGATGGGTTATAAAAGACACCGATTTTGGTTTTGGTGCCGATGGTGGTTCAGAAGCATATCTACATAACACTCTTGCTTTTGCCTCTTCTACAGGTGGAAACGAATTTACTAATCCAGAATGGTCAACGCTTATCTTTAGAAAACTACTCGAAAATCAAGGTTTTAAAATACATTTCATTAATCGTTTTGCCGATATGATGAACACAACTTATAAACCCGAAAGACTAGTGTCCATCATCAATGAAATGAAAAGCGGAATTGAAAATGAAATTCTCGAACACGGTCATCGATGGAGTTCTATTGGTTCATTTGATCAATGGAATTCTAACATTAATATAATGAAGCATTTTGCCCAAAATCGTGCTGAACAACAACGCAATCACATTCGAGAAAAATTCAATATTGAAGAAAACATAACTACTGCCTTAAATGTCTCAGATGATTCTCACGGTTATATTAAAATCAATACTATAGATATTATCCCATCAACACCTGGAGTTATAGAAAATCCATATCCATGGAATGGCGTTTATTTTAAAAATATTCCAATAACTTTAAAAGCTATTGCAAAACCTGGCTTTGACTTCAGTCACTGGTCAGGCGATTCCATTAGTCCTGAAAGTGAAATCACAATAAATCCTAACGGAAATATTCAATTAACCGCACACTTTATTCCATCTGGAGAAATAACTGAAGAAGTTCCGTTATATTTTTGGATTTTCGATTCATCTGTTGCCAATGATACTCCGCTTGAAGAGTTAAAATCTTCCTTTGAAATTCCTGTTGAAGGAACGCTTTCATTCCAATCTTGTTTAGAAGGTTATCCTTTTAATAGTTCCCACCCAAATTGGAGAAAAGCTTCAATGGAAAGGAGAAACAGTCCAACCGATATTAACTATTTACCCGAAGCCAATGATGATATTCCTTTTTCGAGTTCAAATATGAGAGGAATTCAAATTAAGCAACCTTTCCAAAATAATGGATTAGAAAATCAGATGATTTTTAGCTTTTCTACCTATGGTTATGAAAATATTCTTTTTGGATTTACGGCAAAAGATGAAAATGCAGCCGATTCAATTCTTGTTGATTATTCAACTTCTGAAGGTGAACCAACTTGGACATCGGAAAGTTTAGACAATCCAATTTTAACTTTAAACAATGATTATCAATTGTTTGAAACCAATTTTTCTTCTATTGAAACTTCAAGTAATAATCCAAATTTTAAAGTTCGTTTACGTTTTGAAGGAACAAATATGAATATTGACAATGGTGATCGAGTAACATTTAATAATTTTAGTGTTAAAGGAAATGCTTATTTGAATATCGAAGAAAATAAAACTTTGTTGTTCAATATCTACCCAAATCCTGCCACTAATGAATTCTATGTTGTTCATCAATACGATATGGTTGAATATGTTCTTTATTCCATCGACGGAAAAGTAATAAAGCAAGGTATTTTACCGAGTTATTCTATCAATATTGAAGATATCCAACAAGGGATTTACCTTTTAAAATTAACTGCAAACAACAAATCCTTAGTAAAAAAGATACTAAAGAAATAATTACTTTATTGATTCTAAACTTGTTTCCCAGCTTTTAATCGAAAGGTTAAAAGCTGCTTTTATTTTACTCTTATCCAAAACACTAAAACTAGGTCGTTTCGCTGGCGTTGGAAAACTTGTGGTAGGTATTGGAAGTAAATTTATACTTATACTATTGATTTCAAATATTTTTTTGGCAAAATCATACCAAGAACATTGTCCTTCGTTGGAGAAATTGTAAATTCCGAAGTTATCGGTTGTCGGTTGTCGGTTGTCGGTTAGTATAATTTTCACTAAAATTTCAGCCAAATCAACTGCATTTGTTGGAGTTCCAATTTGGTCATTGACTACCGAAATGGTATCTCTTTCTGATGCTAAACGCAACATGGTTTTCATAAAATTATTTCCAAATTGCGAGTAAACCCATGATGTTCTAATGATAAAATGTTTCTCCCAAACTTGTTGAATAGCTTTTTCGCCATCCAATTTTGTTTGTCCATAAACTCCTGTTGGATTGGGTAAATCCTGCTCAAGATATGGAGTTTTTTTATTTCCATCAAACACAAAATCAGTAGAAATATGAAGTAAAACGGTATCAAATTTCTTTGAAACCTCAGCTAAGTTTTTTGCGCCTATCACATTGATTGCAAAAGCTTTTTTAGGTTCGCTTTCGGCTTTGTCAACCGCAGTATACGCTGCTGCATTTATGCAAAAGTCTGGTTTATAATTTGAAAAAATAGTTTCACAATTCTCTAAACTAGTAATATCTAGATTTTTTGTATCACAAAAAACAAAGTCTATTTGCGGATAATTTGGTGCAATAAACTGCAAACTTTGACCTAATTGTCCCGAACTTCCTGTAACTAAAACTACCATGCTTTCTTGGCGTTTTCTAAAGTTGGTTGTACTTTATCTTTCTCGGAAATGATTAAATCTTCCAACGAAAATTGCCAATTGATATTGATGTTTTCATCATTGTAGATAATTCCGCCTTCGCTTTCTTTATTATAAAAGTTGTCACATTTATAAAAAAATGTAGCTGTTTCACTCAAGACTAAAAATCCGTGAGCAAAACCTCTTGGAACAAAAAACTGTTTTTGGTTTTCTCCCGATAAAATCACTGCTTCATATTGTCCAAATGTTGGTGAATCTGGACGAATATCAACGGCTACATCTAAAACTTCGCCTTGTAACACACGAACTAACTTAGCTTGTGCATATTCGCCTGTTTGATAATGCAATCCGCGTAAAACGCCTTTGGAAGAAAACGATTGATTGTCTTGAACAAAATGCACCGCTTGTCCTATTCCATTTTGAAATGTTTTTTCATTGAAACTTTCCATGAAATAACCACGTTCATCCTGAATAATTTTTGGCTCAATAATGTAACAACCTTGTAGTTTCGTTTCTTTAAAAATCATATTCAATGTCAAAAGTCAAATTCAAAAATCAATTTCAATGTCAAAACTTGAAACTTTCAATAAATTTTTATATTAAACTAATTAAGTGTTTTCCATAACCGCTTTTTAACAACGGTTCAGCAATTTTTTTCAATTGTTCAGCATCGATGAAACCCATTTTGAAAGCAGCTTCTTCAATAGCACCAATTTTCAATCCTTGGCGTTCTTCAATAACTTGAACAAATTGACCAGCTTGCATCAACGAATTAAATGTTCCGGTATCAAGCCAAGCTGTTCCTCTATCAAGTATGCTTACTTTTAGTTTTCCGCGACGAAGATATTCTTTATTTACATCGGTAATTTCTAGTTCACCTCGATGACTTGGTTGTATGTTTGCCGCAATTTCAACAACGCTATTGTCATAAAAATATATTCCAGGAACGGCATAATTTGACTTTGGTTTTTCTGGTTTTTCTTCAATGGATAAAACATTACCGTTTGCGTCAAAATCTACAACACCATATCGTTCTGGATCGTGAACATGATACGCATAAATAATTCCACCTTCAGGATTATTATTGGCTAATAACAAGTCGGAAAGTCCTGTTCCGTAGAAAATATTGTCGCCCAAAACCAAGGCTACTTTATCATTTCCAATAAATTCTTTTCCAATGATAAAAGCTTCTGCTAATCCATTTGGATGTTCTTGAACGGCATATTCAAATCGACAACCTAAATTGGAACCATCGCCGAGCAATTGTCTAAATAATGGTAAATCATGTGGTGTTGAAATTATCAAAATCTCTCTAATTCCTGACCAAATTAAGGTTGACAATGGATAATAAATCATCGGTTTGTCATAAATTGGCATCAACTGTTTGCTTACTGCCAAAGTCAACGGATGCAAGCGCGTTCCTGATCCGCCAGCTAATATTATTCCTTTCATAAATTATGCGTTATGTTTTGCCATCTGCTTTTTGTAGAAAGATTTAAAATATCCTACTAAAACAAATATGAAAATGAAAAGTATCGGTAATACTAATTTCATTTTTCCGTTAATTGATTCGGTATTTTTAATATTCAATACTTCAGAATTGTTTTTGACTATTTTGTCTAAATTTACTAACGAAATTCTATGTTGACCTTGTTCATACACAAGCTGATCCTTTGTTTTAATTACATCATTTAACTGAGAATTTTCATTGTAATAAACCAGTTTATCACTTTTTTGTGAACCATTTACATTAGAAGAAAAGGCATTTAACACTCCATTTATTTGTCCAATAATAGAGTCATTCTCAGCCATTTTGATCTTAACATTATTCAGGTATTCTTTTTGAATAAGTGAATAATAGTCGGATTTATTCAAATAATTCAATATAGGTGATACTGTTTTTTCATAATCAGTCTCATTTAAAGTAACGAATTTTAACAAATGATAAGGATAATTTTTACTCGTTAAACTTTCACTTAGAACCTTTTTAATATCTCCATCTTCTGACATCAACTTGATCAATTCAAAGTTTTCTTCCTTGTTCTCTATAAACTTATAAACATCTGCAATAGGTTCAATTTCAATGTCTTTGAATTTCTTTGTGTCTTTTATACCAACAATTTCTTTTAAGAAAATTGTATCATTGTCTTTTATCTTTGACTCTAAAAGATCAATTTTGGAATATAAATAATCAACACTACCAAAATTTGGCTGAACAACAATTTGATGTTCGTATACTTTTGTTGTTTTATCAAGATAAAAACCAAGTCCAGCTCCAAGAACAAACAATATTCCAACCCAAACAATGTTTCTTTTAAAAAACAAGATTGCTCTGAATATTTTAGTTGAAATTCCTTCAAAAAAATCACCTATTTTCTTAGAAAGCTGCGATAAATCAATTTCTTGATTATCGTTATTTTGAGTGTTTGTACTCATGTTTATTTGGTATTAAAGATTTGTTCTAATATTTTAATCGTAATCAAATAGGTAGGTTTTACACCTGTTGTTCCTAAACCTCCCGAAGCCAAAGTGCTTCCGGTTTCCAATGGATTATCCGATGCATAATAAGCATAACGAACTTTTACATCTTGTGGAATGCTTTTTCTAATTTTTGATGCCGATTGGATTGCTTTTTGATAATAAGCACCTTCCATTTCTAGACCGATAACTTCCCAAGTCGACTCGTGGAAAAACTTCAATAAGTCTTTATTTTGAAGTGATGTTCCCAAAACGGTAACCATTGGTCCAGCATAAACCGGAATGTCATTTCCTTCAAACATCTCGGCTGTTAATTCATTTTCAAACGGATAATTATCAGCAGTTCCTTCGTTAATGTGTGCCGATGGTATCATGATGTCGCCTTTTCCACCTTCCAGAATTCCAGCTTTACCCATAATAGAAACGGATTCTACATTCAAGAAAATCTTTTCTTTTCCATTTTTATATGGTTTCAATAATTCATCGATGGTTTCAAAAGCTTGTTCGCCAAAAGCATAATCCATAACGATTAAAACTGGAGCTAATTTTCCAACTTTTGCCGATGGAAAAGCGGTTTTCTTCCAATCGAATTTTGCAGTGTCAAAAATTTGAACGTCAATATTCGTTCCTGATTCGTCTGGCATGGAAATCATTCCGTTTTGTAATGCAAAATCCTCAACTTTTTTACGAAGTTCTTTATTTCCCGAAGCACTTAAATCTTCATAAATTTGATATTCAGGTTTTCCTTTGTATTTCGTTGCTAAAACACTTGGTGCAAAAACCGAATTCATCACACTATGCATATTTGCACTAATGATATGAATTGGTCTTTCCAAAAGGTTGTTTTCTTTTAATTTATTCTTAATGGAATTTGCCCAAATCTCGCCATGAATGTGATGTCCAAGGCGTTCTCTTAAAATTGGACTGAATGTGATAGTTCTTTTATTATTATCAACAATTTCTTCGATAGCAATTTTTCCTAACCAATAAATTACGTGCAAAAATCTATCCGGTTTTTCAGCAGTTCCAAATGCATCATAAATATCCAAAACTTCCGAAAAACTTCTTCCTAAAACATTAGATGCATGTGAGATAGCAATTTCTTTTTCTTTTTGTGTTAACTTTTTGTTTTGAAGAACAGTTTGTTCCAACTTTTGCCAATCGCGTGTTACCTCAACTTCAATGTCGTCCAATAAAACTCTATCCTTAATTTTATGTGATTCAATGAAAATAAAGGTCAAATGTGTCAAAATATCATAGATATCCGAACGTCCGCGTGTAATTTCAACATTCATTTGTTCTTCGTCAATACGATAACAATTACGTTTTCTTTTTGGCGGAACAATCGCTTGAAAATGGGATTTTGAATAACCTTCGTCTGAAGTTAAATTGATGTAACGACATTCTTCAATGCCAACAGGAAGTCGTTCGATAACATAAAGTAAACCGTTAAGTTCTACTTTTTCTTCGGCAATACTTCCATAAATTTCTGGTCTAAGAGAAAGTAAAGCTTCTCTCAAAGTTTCTCCCGAAACACCCATTGGTTTATAAAAACCTCTGTTAAATAAATGTCTCATGGTAATGTACAGTCGTTCAATAGCTGCTGACGACTCTTGCGCTCGTGAGCGCGAAATGTTTTTAATTTCCTTCATTAAATTTTGTTTTCTAACCTGCAAATATACGGATTTTGCCGTTTAATTGGTTAGGATAAGGTTAATTGCTGGTTGATAAGCGTCAATTTTTGTTGTTATTCCTTTGGTTTCTGCTGTTTCTTTTATCCATTTTCCACCCGAAAACGTGTAGATAAAATCTCTGTTTATGTAGTTATAAAGTAACAACGGATAGTAAATTCGCTGTATTTTGGTTGCTTTGGTATTTGGATCGGTGATGGTTTTTTCTTCTTTGTTGCTCTCAATCATTAGTTTTTCAAAACCTACAAAAATTCCCGTTTTTGGAATTGATAAATTGAATTTAGAAACATTGATTTTATTGTTTCTTCCGCCTTTTTTAATGGTAACGATGAAGTCTTTTTTCAAGAGTTTTTCTCCCGGTAATCCGTTTTCGTCCACAGCATAAAAATGAATTTTTAATGTGGCTGTTTCGAGTTTACTGTCGGTTAGAATTCTAACTTGTTTAATGTATCTTGTGCTTTTGTATTTTGGATTATATGGGAAATATTTAACATCAATTTTTGGTCCGTTTTCAAAAGCTTGAAGAATTGAATTTTCTACTTGACCAATTTCTATTTCTTTGGTTTCTTTTTTGTTGACAATAACTATTTCGTTGAGTTCATTAGTTTGTGATTGCAGGACGACTTTTTTGGCTTCGGAGAGTTTTATTATTTTTTTCTCAAAACCAAGAATGGAGAAAATCAAATTCTTGTTTCCGTCGCTACTGTCGATAACGAAAGTTCCGTCTTCTTCGGATGTTGTTCCAATGTTTTCGCCTTCAACCCAAATGTTGACATAAGGAATTGGTAGGTTGTTTTCATCAACCACAATGCCTGTGGTTTGGGCAGAAACCCAAATTGTTTCTAGAAAAAATAATACTATAAAAATGTTTATTTTCATTCCTTTTATTTCCTTTTTAGCCCCGATTGAAGCATGTATCCTTTTTGTTTTTTGGCGATTTGCATCTCGACTGCGCTCGATGTGACAAAAAGATACTGCGAAAAGCGGGAAAATGGTAGGCAAAAATGCCCGAGCTTTTCGCTTCTAATTATTGAAAAAATCAGCAATTTTTCTGTCGTTGCTCAATCTTGGTAATTTATTTTGTCCGCCGAGTTTCCCAATGGATTTCATGTATTCTTGAAAACCGTTTTTTGGCACTTTGGTTATCACGAGCGTTCGCAAAACGTTGCCAACAATCAAATCGTCGTAATAAACGTTTTGTTTTCGCATGGCATTGTCGATTTTCATGGCAAATTCTTCCATATTTTCAGGTTCGCTTTCGAATTCGATAAACCATTCGTGATACGGCAATCCTTGATTTGGATTGATTTGTGGCGCAACGGTAAATTCGTTGACACTAATGGTTGTATTTTCCATGGCTTCTTTGAGCGCTGTTTCAACTTCTTTGCCGATAACGTGCTCACCAAATGCCGAAATATAATGCTTAATTCTGCCCGAAACAATCACTCTGTAAGGTTTCAAACTCGTGAACTGAACGGTATCACCGATGTTGTAAGCCCAAAGTCCGGCGTTGGTAGAAAGCAACAAAACGTAGTTTACGCCAAGTTCGACTTCGCCAATGGTGTAACGTTTTGGATTGGTTGTAAAAAATTCTTCTGATTTTACAAATTCGTAGAAAATTTCAGAATTTAAAAGCAGTAACATTCCTTTTTCTTTTTGCGAATCTTGATAGGCAAAAAATCCTTCGGAAGCTGGAAAAAGTTCGATAGAATCTACTTTTCGCCCGATGAGTTTTTCAAATTTGGCTCGATAAGGTTCATAATTTACGCCGCCATAAATGAACAAATTGAAGTTTTTGAAAATTTCGCCAACAGGTTTTCCTCCTTTTTGTTCTAATTTTTCAAAATACATTTGCACCCAAGACGGAATTCCCGAAATGACGCTCATATCTTCGTTGAACGTTTCTTCGACAATCGCATCTACTTTGGTTTCCCAATCGTCAATACAATTGGTTTCCCAGCTTGGCATTCGGTTTTTTTGAAGGTATTTTGGAACAAAATGCGCTACAATTCCTGAAAGTCGCCCGAGTTTAATTCCGTTTTTATCTTCTAAAATTGGACTTCCTTGCAGGAAAATCATTTTGCCATCAACAAAATCTGCTTTTCCAGTTTCATGAATGTAACTTAAAATAGCGTTTCGCGCTGCTTGAATATGAAAAGGCATTGATTCTTTGGTAAGCGGAATGTATTTTGCTCCCGATGTTGTTCCTGAAGTTTTGGCAAAATAAATTGGTTTTCCTTTCCAAAGTATGTTTTCTTCGCCTTTGACCATTCGGTCAACATAAGGTCGAAGTTCTTCGTAATCTCTTATTGGAACTTGCTTTGCAAAGTCTTCAAAAGTTTTTATTTCGGAAAAATGATGGTCTTTTCCAAAAACGGTATCTTTTGCTTGATGAATTAATTCTTGGAAAACGTTGCGTTGGGTTTCCACAGGATTATTTGCCCAAGCTTGGGTTTTTTTATGGATATGTTTGGCAAATAATTGGGCTGCAAATGACTTAATCGACATAATTCTAAAGATTTGGGAAATTCTTTTTGATGGCTTTTTCAGTTGTATAAAATAAGAAAACACAAACCAAAATTGACAATCCAATTCCAACGATTAACTGAACTTTTTCATCAGGATGAAATACCATTCCTAAAAACGAAATAGCAACCAAAAACAGTCCGCTTTGTATCATTTTAATGGACGAATACTTTTGGGAGAAATTCCAAACTTCTTGATTTTTCATTGAATTTCCTGTTCGATATCCGTATAAATAATTGATATTTTTTGGCGGAAATCGTAGCATAATTAAAGCCGTAATGACAAAAATAATACCGATTAAAAAAGGCATAAAAAACAGATTTTCAATTATATATATTAAAATTGCTTCCATGTTATTCAAATTTTATAAAAATACTTGGATCGATTGGGAAACCATCTTTCCATAGTTCAAAATGCAGATGAATTCCGGTTGATTCGCTTCCGGTGGAACCGGCAAGTGCAATTACTTCTCCAGTTTTCACAGTATCGCCTTGACTTGCTGTTAATGATGCCGCGTGTTTATAAGCCGAAATAAATCCGTTATTATGACGAATGATAATTACATTTCCGGTTGACGGAGTCCAATCGGCAAAAATGACTGTTCCGCTAAGCGTAGCTTTTATCGGTGTGTTTTTTGCCAAAGCAACATCTACTGCAAAATGCTTGTTTTTTGGATTAAACTTTTCAGTGATAATTCCTTTTGCTGGCGCAAATAATACAATACTAACCTTTGGTTTTGCTTTTTCAAAAAGATTGTATTTGTCTTCTTGATTTACTGTTTCTCTGAGTTTTAATTCATCTTTACTTGGTTGTAAATCGTCTTCTTCAACGGTTTCTGTTGCCGAAACTAAAAGCGAATCTTTACTGAATTTTGTATAATCTAAATCGCCTGTTAATACTTTTTTGATAGATGCAATGTAGGCTTCGTTTTTTTTCAATGCTAAAGCTAATGAATCTGATTTTAAAGCTAATTCAGTAGCATCTTTTTTCAATTTTGATGAAGCATAACCTGGAATATATTCGCGAAGCGGTGTAAAAGCAATGATGAATGTAGTCACAAAAATAATCAGCAAAGCACCAACTGTTGCTACCACAAAAACATTCATTAAAGTTAATCGCAACGAAAAAATTTCTTCAAAAGTGTCTTCATTCAAAATAACCAAACGGTTTTTTGTGAATAGCTTTTTCTTGATGATTTTTCGTTTCAGTCTTTTTTCAGACATGTTTTTTAGTATTGTTTTACAAATATAGAAATTATATATTTTATAGTTTAAACGAACTTTAAGCACATTTATTATAGTTTTAAGACAAATACATTCATTTTCTTTTTACCTTTGCTTCATTATTCAAATTAAAAATCAGCGAAAGCTTAAAAATTTATATCATGGGAAGATTTGGTATGACCGAAATAATCGTAATTTTAGTGATTGTTTTGTTGCTTTTTGGAGGTAAAAAAATTCCAGAATTGATGAAAGGTCTTGGAACTGGAATTAAGGAATTTAAAGACGCTTCAAAAGGTGAAGAAAAACAACCTGCAAATTCTAAAAAAGAAGAAGAATCTAAATAAATAGTAAATTCCAATTTTTAAAATTCCAAATTCCATTTGTAAACAATTGGAATTTGGAATTTTGTTTTTTACTTATTAAAGTATCATCGTCAGCTGAATTCGTTTTCGGTCTTCATCAACCTCAACCACTTTTACTTGAACGTGTTGGTGTAATTTTACCACTTCATTTACATCAGAAACAAATCCTTCTTTGAGTTGCGAAATATGAACCAAACCGCTTTCTTTTATTCCAATATCGACAAAGCAACCAAAAGCTGTAATGTTGTTGACAATTCCAGGTAAAATCATTCCAGTTTTTATATTTTTTATGGAAGTTACGCTTGGATCAAATTCAAAAACTTTTGCCGCTTTTCTTGGATCTAATCCTGGTTTTTCAAGTTCTTTTAAAATGTCTTTTATTCCCAAAATTCCAATTTCGTTGGTGATGTAATTTTCGGGTTTTATTAAGGCGATTTTTTCTTTGTTTGCGATTAATTCGTTAGTTTTTAATCCTAAATCTTTAGCCATTTTTTCCACAACTGGATAAGCTTCGGGATGAACTGCCGAATTATCTAACGGATTTTTTCCATCTTTTATTCGGATGAATGCTGCAGCTTGTTGGTATGCTTTTTCGCCCAAACGCGGTACTTTTTTAATCTGTTTTCGGTCTTCAAAAGGTCCGTTTTCCGAACGATATGCCACGATATTTTCCGCCATCTTCTCGCCTATTCCAGAAACATAACTCAACAACGATTTACTTGCCGTATTGATGTTAATTCCAACCGAATTCACACAACGAACTACGGTATTGTCTAATTCTTCTTTTAGTTTGGTTTGGTCAACATCATGTTGGTATTGTCCAACTCCAATGGATTTTGCATCGATTTTTACCAATTCTGCCAACGGATCGGAAAGTCTACGGCCAATGGAAACCGAACCACGAACGGTTACATCATAATTTGGAAATTCATCACGAGCAATTTTACTCGCTGAATAAACCGATGCGCCAGCTTCTGAAACTACAAAAACTTGAACTGGCTTATCGAAAGCTATTTTTTTGATGAAAAATTCGGTTTCGCGAGAAGCTGTTCCGTTTCCGATAGAAATAGCTTCAATGTTATAAGCATTAACCATCGAACGGATTTTTTTCATCGCCATTGCGCTTTCATTTTGTGGTTGATGCGGATAAATGGTTTCGTTGTACAACAAATCGCCTTTTTCGTCGAGGCAAACTACTTTACAACCGCTGCGAAAACCTGGATCGATTGCCAAAATACGTTTTTCGCCCAATGGTGGCGCAAGCAAAAGTTGTCCTAAATTGGAAGCAAAAACATCGATGGCAGTTTTATCAGCTTTGGCTTTAAATTCCTGCAAAGTTTCATTAGAAATTGCAGGATGAAGTAATCGTTTATAACTGTCTTCGATTGCCAATTGAACATGAGAAATTGCTGTACTATTTCCGTTTTTAATGATTAAATTGTCAATTAAATCGTAGGTTTCATCAATATCGGTTTCGATTTTAAGTTTTATAAAACCTTCATTTTCGGCTCGAAGCATGGCTAACAATCGGTGCGATGGTGCTTTTGAAATTGGTTCAGACCAATCGAAATATTGTTTGAATTTTTGAGCTTCTTCTTCATCGGCTTTCTTTTTTACCACTTTGGTTTCAATAACCGCTTTCTTGTTATACAATCGGCGTAAACTTTGACGAACGGCTATATTTTCGTTAATCCATTCGGCTATAATGTCACGCGCACCTTGCAAAGCTTCATCTTCGTTGGCAACATTTTTATTCAAATATTTAGACGAAATGAAGTCGATATCATCGTTTCCTTGCGACATGATTATTTTTGCCAAAGGTTCCAATCCGTTCTCGCGAGCAACATCGGCTTTGGTTTTTTTCTTCTTTTTATAAGGCAAATACAAATCTTCTATTTCTTGTAAATCGAATGATTTCTCTATTTTAGATTTTAATTCTGATGTAAGTTGTCCTTGTTCTTCAATCGATTTTAAAATACTTTCTTTTCGTTTAACAATTTCGTCGTATTGCTTAGAAAGTTTGGCAATTTGCTCAATTATTACTTCATCTAAATTTCCGGTTTGGTCTTTTCGATAACGAGAAATAAACGGAATGGTGCAATCTTCGTTTAGTAAATTAATGGTATTTTCAATTCCTTTTATCGGAGCATTGATTTGGTTTTGAATAAATTGTATGTTGGTCATACTTTGTTAAATTGTATTAAATACTGATTAAATTAGTTTATCAGTCCATTGGAATAAGTTACTGCATCATAAATATCAAATCCTATTTTCATGTAAAAAAGACCAAATGGTAAATTAATTAGAATTAAAAATAATGAAAATAGAACGGGTTTAATTTTATTTTTATTCCTGAAAACACTATATAACAATATAAAAGATATAAACGTATTTATTGGTACAGCGATTAATAAAAAAAAAAGACTTAAATAAATAATACCATGAAAATTTGTAAAATAATATGTAGTGATAATCAAAGAACTTAATAAAAAAGTAAAAAGAGCAATCTTTCTACTAATTAAAATTTGACTGTCAATATTATTTAAAAATTCTTTCATTTATGAACAAGCTATTTTATTCACTCGATTAGCATGTCTTCCGCCTTCAAAATCGGTAGTTAAAAATGTATCCACAATATCAACAGCTTGTTGAATTGAAGTAAATCGCGCCGGAATACTTATTACGTTTGCATTGTTGTGTTGGCGCGCTAGCGCCGAAACTTCTTTGGTCCAACAAAGTGCTGCGCGAATTCCTTGGTGTTTGTTTGCTGTCATTGCAATTCCGTTTCCAGAACCACAAATTACAATTCCTAAATCGGCTTTACCTGTTTCCACATCAATTGCAACCGGATGACCAAAATCAGGATAATCAACACTATCAAAAGTATCGGTTCCGTGGTTTAAAATTTCGTGTCCTTTTGATTGTAAATAATTTACAATAGCAATTTTGTAATCTGGTCCAGCGTGGTCGTTTCCAATTGAAATTTTCATAGTGTTTTGTGTGTTGTTTTATGCTACAAATTTAAGTAAAGTATTGGTTTATTTTTAGGTTTATTCTAACTACTTGATTATTAAAATATAAGAAAAAAAGATTGTTGCTTATTTTTTATAAGTAACTCAAAATCATTGTGTGTTTTTTTTAAAAAATGTTAAAATTTTAGTATGTTAATAGTGTTTTGTAATTATCTCATATTCAGTTAACTTTAATTTAACATCAATTGTTAACAACTTTGGATAGAAAATTAGAAGTTTTTTTAGGTTGTATCGGTATAATTTGTAATCAAAAATTTGATTGAGAAAATCAAATTTAGTTTCGTCTTTTTTTAGAAAAATTATCAGCATTCAAAACCTAGTTTTCAACAGAAATTAACAACTAAACTTATTAGCATTTTTAGTTGTTTTTTATATGTTAACAACTGTTAATAAAAACTAAAATTTTATTCATTTTTAGAACTTTACAATTTCTTTACATTGTTAATTTCTCTGTATAAGTTTAGAAAACTTTTAAAAGGTAATTTTTTTAGAAAAGTTATTGTAACTATTAACACGCTATAATAACCATCATTTTTTTTAAATTTTTTAAAATTCTTTTTTGTTGTTTTAACTATATGTTGACAACTTTCAGTTTTTAAACAATATTTAGATTGTTATTTAAGTTATCTAAAATGGTTTGAACAATTTCTTTATCGTTTGGATGAATTTTTAATTTTATTCCGCCAAAAGCTATACTGGCAAAAGGATCAACTGAAACAATCGTTTCATTTTCGAAGTAATGAACAATACCTTCGTTTTCTAAAACAGATTTTAGAACTACAATTTCCTGAGGAAAATTAAAGATAGCAATCGTAATGAAATCTGTCATTTGATGATTTTTTATAAAGATAATAAATGTTATTTTTTAATTAAAACTATTCACTATTTACTAATTACTAATTACTATTTCGTAATTTTCAGCATTAATAGAAAAGATACAATGAGTAAGAAACCTAAAAAGTTTGGAAAAAAAGTAAAAACATTTTCCGAAAAGATATTTAAAATACTATCTAAAAATGCCAATAAACCATTCAATTATAAACAAATAGCTGCTATTCTTGAATTGGATGATACTAAAAGTAGAAACGAAATTATCAAAGATTTAAAAATTCTTGCGGCTCAAAAACTGATTATAGAAACTGAACCAGGAAAGTATTTAGTTAAAGCTACAAGTCAAAAATACTACGAAGGAAAAATCGATATGACCAGTCGAAAAACAGGTTATTTTGTTTCTGATGAACTAGAAAATGACGTTTTTGTTCCTTTTGTAAACTTAAATCACGCTTTGGATGGCGATACCGTAAAAGCATATGTTTATGACCGAAGAAGTTCTAGAAAACCCGAAGCCGAAGTGCTTGAAATTTTGGAACGTGCCAAAGAAGAATTTGTTGGAGTTATTGATATTCAAAAGAATTTTGGATTTGTAACCACTGCAAATGCTAAAATGTACACCGATATTTTTATTCCAAAAAATAAATTAGCCGATGCTGAACATGGTGATGTTGTTTTAGTTAAAATGGAAGATTGGCCAGCAAAAGCTGATTCTCCTTTTGGTTCCGTGATTAAAGTTCTTGGAAAACCAGGCGAACATAATACCGAAATTCATGCGATTTTAGCCGAATATGGTTTGCCGTATGATTTTCCTATTGAAGTTGAAGCTTATGCTAATAAAATTGATACTTCGATAACTGCCGATGAAATAGCGAAACGACGTGATATGCGCGATGTTTTGACATTTACCATTGATCCAAAAGATGCAAAAGATTTTGATGATGCGTTGTCATTTCAGGTTTTAGAGAATGGAAATTTTGAAATTGGAGTTCATATTGCCGATGTTTCTCATTATTTGAAAGAAGGAACAATTTTAGACGATGAAGCTTATAAAAGAGCAACTTCGGTATATTTGGTTGACAGAGTTGTTCCAATGTTGCCTGAAGTTTTATCAAATTTTGCTTGTTCACTTCGTCCACATGAAGAAAAATATACGTTTTCGGCTGTTTTTGAATTAAATCCAAAAGCTGAAGTTGTCAATCAATGGTTTGGTCGAACTGTGATTTATTCTGATCAACGATTTGCTTATGAAGAAGCACAAAGTATAATTGAGACAAAATCGGACGTTATTCCGGCTGAAATTTCACTTACTGGAAGCAAATATCAAGTTCCAAAACCAATAGTTGAAGCTACTTTAAAACTGGATGAATTGGCTAAAATTCTTCGTAGAAAAAGAATGTCAGCTGGTGCAATTTCATTTGATAAAGTAGAAGTCAAATTCAATTTGGATGAAAATGCCGAACCTGTTGGAGTTTTCTTTAAAGTTTCTAAAGATGCTAATCATTTGATTGAAGAATTTATGCTTTTAGCCAATAGAAAAGTGGCTGAATTTATTGGGAAGCAAAAGAAAACTTTTGTGTATAGAATTCACGATGAACCTAATGAAGATAAGTTAATTAACCTTCAAACGGTTATTTCGAAATTTGGATATTCCATCAATATGAAATCCAAACAAGATATTTCAAAATCGTTGAATAATTTATTGAATGAAGTAAACGGTAAAAAAGAGCAAAATTTAGTTGATACATTAACTATTCGAAGTATGAGTAAAGCTAAATATTCTACAGATAATATTGGTCATTATGGATTAGCATTTGATTATTACAGTCATTTTACATCGCCAATTCGAAGATATCCAGATGTAATGGTTCATAGATTATTACAATTTTACTTAGATGGAGGAAAATCTGCTGATGCTGAAATTTACGAAGAAAAATGTGCTCATTCTAGTGATATGGAAGGTTTAGCTGCACAAGCCGAAAGAGATTCAATAAAATACATGCAAGTAAAATACATGCAAGATCATAAAGATCAGGAGTTTTTAGGTGTAATTTCTGGTGTAACCGAATGGGGAATTTATGTTGAAATCGTTGAAAATAAATGTGAAGGAATGGTTCGAATTCGTGAAATAAAAGAAGATTATTACACGTTTGATGAAAAACAATATGCTTTAGTTGGTCAAGCAACTCAAAGTATTTTACAACTTGGAGATGAAGTTTTTGTAAAAGTAAAAAGTGCCGATTTAGTTAAAAAACAACTAGATTTTCACTTTATTAGAAGAAATGAGTAAGTGGTATAAAATAGTTGGAATTATTACATTGGTAATTTTGTTTTTAGTTATCAATTTTTTATGGTTTTTATATGGAGCATCAAGTCATAAAATTCCAGAATATATACATGATAGATTTAAGATAACTAATGTAATCTTTATTTTAATTTTTGTATTTATAATCTACCTAAATAAAAAAAATAATGAAAAAAATAATTTATAGTTTATTAGTATTCAGTTCAATAGCATTTGGACAAACAGAAAAAAATGTGGGTGATTTTATTAAAGTTACTTCATTTGATCAAATAGATGTTTTCTTGGTTAAAAGCAATGAAAATAAAGCTGTAATCGATGGAAAAGGAGCAAACGAAGTGGAATTTGTGAATAAAAACGGCGAATTAAAAATCAGAATGCCTTTAAGTAAAATGCTGAAAGGTGATAATATTTCGGTAACACTTTATTATAAAAATATCGAAGCTGTTGAAGCTAATGAAGGTTCAAGAATTGCTTGTGGCGATGAAATCAAAACTGTTGCATTCGATATAAAAGTAAAAGAAGGTTCAGAAGTAAAATTGAAACTTGATGTTCAAAAATTAACAGCCAGAGTGGCAAACGGTTCAAAAATTGAAGTTACAGGAAATGCTGTAAATCAAGATGTTTTAGCTAATTCAGGCGGAATTTATGATGGTAAAGATTTAAAGACAAATCAAACTACTATTACTGCAAATGCTGGTGGTGAAGCCGATATTTTTGCAAGCGATTTTGTTGATGCAAAAGTCCGTGCTGGTGGTGATATTTCCATTTATGGAAAACCTAAACAAATTAACCAAAAAGTTGTTGCTGGCGGAAATATTTCAGAAGCAAAATAAGATAACTAAAGAGTAATTAGTGATTAGTAAATAGTTTTTTTAATTTTGTTTTTACATTAAATTTGCTATTCACTAACCACTTTTTACTAATTACTAAATAACAGTCACTTGATATTAAACGATATTTTATCTGCCATTCCGCTTGGTTTTCTACTTAGTTTTATGATTGGTCCGGTGTTTTTTGTACTACTGGAAACCAGTGTAGTAAAAGGATTTAGAGCTGCAGTTGTCTTTGATTTAGGAGTTGTTTTTGCTGATATTGTATTTATTTTAATAGCTTTTTTTAGTAGTTATCGATTGATACAAAGTATAAAAGATGATCCAGCATTGTTTATTTTTGGTGGATTAGTTATGCTTACTTATGGTATTATTTCATTTGTTAAAAATAAAAAAGAATCAAAGAAAAGCTTAGATGAAATTGACCCGAAAGAATTAGCAAAAACTAATTATTTTTCACTTTTTATCAAAGGTTTTTTCCTGAATTTTATCAATATCGGAGTACTTGGGTTTTGGTTGGCAATTCTAATTACAATTGGTCCACAATTGGAGTTAAAAGCATCTCGAATGATTACTTTTTTCTCTACATTAATTGTTAGTTATTTTATTACTGATATTTTTAAAATATTGTTAGCTAAACAATTACGTAATAAATTAAACCCAAAAAACATTCTTTTAATCAAAAAATTTATCAGTATTGTTTTGATTATTTGTGGTGTAGTTTTACTATCACAAGCTTGGTTTCCACAAGAAAGAAAGATTGTAAATTCTGCTTTTGAAAACTTAGAACAGAAGAAATAATATTTTTTTTTGTCATTCCGACGAAGGAGGAATCTTATCATTATTTTAAAATCAAAATTACTTAGTAAATGAGATTCTTCGTTCCTCAGAATGACAATTTTACAGCTAAATATTTAACTTTAATTAATTTTTACTAAAAATTAAAAACAAAAAAAACCTCCTAATTTCTTAGAAGGTTTTTGAGGCATCGTCCGGATTCGAACCGGAGTATACGGTTTTGCAGACCGGTGCCTAGCCGCTCGGCCACGATGCCAGTTGGACGGCAAATATATAAAACAATTAATAATTAATAATTAAAAATTAAAAATTAATTTCGATATTCTTCCATTTCAATAGTAACTGCTTCAACATCACCTCCGATTGGTGGATTTAGTTTTGAAACCGCTAATAGAATTCTAGAAACAGAAGGTATTTCATCAAAAATTCTTTTTATAATTCGATGCGCAACATGTTCTAATAATTTAGAACGAATTGCCATTTCTTCTTCCACAATTTTGTTTAAAAGCACATAATCAACGGTATCTTTTAACTCGTCTGATAATGCAGATTTTCTCAAATCGGTTTTAATTTCAAGATCAACGCGATAGTCTGAACCTATTCTTCCTTCTTCTTCCAAACAACCATGAAATGAAAAAGTTCGTATGTTTTGTAGTTTAATTGTTCCCATTTTTTTAGTTTTCAGTCTCAGTTTTCAGTCTCAATTACAAGTTTATAAAAGAAAACTATAAACTGTAAACCGAAAACTGTAAACTTTTTTATCTTTGCTAAAATTACAAAATATCTATGTCAACAGAAGAAAAATCACTGAATTTCTTAGAACAAATTATCGAGGAAGATTTGAAAAATGGTTTATCAAATGATAAGCTGCGTTTTCGTTTTCCGCCGGAGCCAAACGGTTATTTACACGTTGGTCATGCTAGTGCAATTTGTTTAAATTTTGGTTTAGGAATTGATTATCAGTCACCTGTAAATTTACGTTTTGACGATACCAATCCAGCTAAAGAAGAACAGGAATATGTTGATGCTATCAAAAAAGACATAGAATGGATGGGTTATAAATGGGCAAACGAATGTTATGCTTCCGATTATTTCCAACAATTATACGATTGGGCTGTTGAATTTATCAAGAAAGGAAAAGCCTATGTTGATAGCCAATCTTCTGAAGAAATGGCAAAACAAAAAGGAACGCCAACGCAAGTTGGAACCGATTCACCTTATAGAAATCGTTCTGTTGAAGAAAATTTAGACCTTTTTGAACGCATGAAAAACGGCGAATTTGAAGAAGGAACACATATTTTACGTGCTAAAATTGATATGTCACACAACAATATGTTGATGCGTGATCCAATTATGTATCGTATTTTGAAGAAACACCATCATAGAACAGGAAATGATTGGTGTATTTATCCAATGTATGATTGGGCACATGGCGAAAGTGATTATTTGGAACAAATTTCGCACTCGTTTTGTACACTTGAATTTTTGCCTCACAGAGAATTATATGATTGGTTTTTAGATCAAGTTTATGATGATACAAAAGTTCGTCCAAAGCAAAGAGAATTTGCTCGAAGAAATCTTTCTCATACCGTAGTTTCTAAACGAAAATTATTACAATTAGTTGAAGAAAAGCATGTTAACGGTTGGGATGATCCACGAATGAGTACGATTTCAGGAATGCGTCGTAGAGGTTATCCGCCAATGGCAATTCGTAATTTTGCTAAAACTATTGGTATTGCAAAACGAACTAACTTGATTGATGTTTCACTTTTAGAATTTTGCGTTCGTGAAGAATTGAACAAAACAGCGCCAAGAGTTATGGCAGTTTTAAATCCGGTGAAATTGGTAATTACTAATTATCCTGATGGTCAAGAAGAATGGCTTGAAGCCGAAAACAATCCGGAAGAAGAAGTAATGACGTACAGAAAAGTACCTTTTTCTAAGGAATTATATATTGAAAGAGAAGATTTTCAAGAAGAAGCAAACAAGAAATTTTTCCGATTGACATTAGGAACAGAAGTACGTTTAAAAAATGCGTATATCATTAAAGGTGAAAGTGTTATCAAAGATGAAAACGGAAATATTACCGAAATTCATTGTACGTATGATGTTGATTCTAAATCGGGTAGTGGAACCGAAGCTTCACAACGAAAAGTAAAAGGAACCATTCATTGGGTTTCAATAAATCATGCTATTCCGGCTGAAGTTCGTGTATATGATCGCTTATTTACCAATGAAAATCCGGATGGAAACAAAGAAATTGATTTTAAAGAATTTATCAATCCAAATTCTTTAGAAATTATTACCGGATATGTTGAACCAAGTTTGCAATCGGCTAAAGATTTAGACCAATTTCAATTTCAACGTTTAGGATATTTTTGTGTTGACAAAGATTCATCTGCTTCCAACTTAGTTTTTAACAAAACAGTTGGTTTGAGAGATACTTGGGCAAAAATTGAAAGTAAAGAATAAAAAAGTAAACTATAAGTTTTATAAATCAAAATCCCTAAATTTTTAGGGATTTTTCTATTATAGATATTTATGATTATTTTTTAAAAATCATTTTTATAAACTATTAAAAGTGACTTTCATATTTTGGATGTAATTGATTTTTAAAAATCGTTAAAGTGTTTTTACATAAATTTTATAAAGTTCTTTTATTTGGCTTTAAAATCAATTTTTACTCTTTAACGACATCTTAACAGCAAAAATTATATTTTTTTATTAACTTTAGTAAAATTTAAAATTCAAAGTTATGTCAGGAAGAAATAGTGAAAGCATTTTGGCACTTTTAGCTGGTGCAGCAATAGGAGTTGGACTCGGAATTTTATTTGCTCCGGATAAAGGTTCAAAAACGAGAGTAAAAATTAAAACAGGTTTTGATGATTTGAAAGATGAAGCCAAAGAAAAATTTTCGGGTTCCAAAGAAGAACTAAAAGAAGCCGTTGATAACTTACTTTCAAAATCAAGTTATAAAGCTGAAGAAGCAATTACTTTTTTGGAAGAGAAATTGGCCGAGCTTAAAAAACAAAATGCCAAATTGCAGAAATAATGCCTTTTGAAGAGTTAAAAGACAATGTAAACGATATTCAGGAAAATGCTAAAGCTTATGTAGAAACCAGTTTGGCTTACTACAAACTTTGGGGTTTTAAAGTTGCCATGAAATCTACAACAATGGTACTCAAGTTTTTCTTGATAGCCATTTGTTTAACTATTTTTCTGTTGTTTGTTTCGGTTGCCGGAGCTTTGTTTTTAGGTGAAATTTTAGACAGTTATGTACTTGGTTTTCTTAGTATTGCCGGAATTTATTTGGTTTTGGCAATATTAATTTATTTGGTAAAAGACAAAATTGTAGAAGGTACGATTTTGGAAAAATTCTCCGAAATATTTTTTAATGACAATGATTAAATATGGAAACTAAAAAATATACTTCGTATGCCGAAATCGACCGAGATTTAGAAATATTGAAGCTTGAAAGAGAAATTCAGTATAAAAAAGTTCAATTAAGTGTTGAAAAAATAAAAGATGATTTTTCACCTTCAAACTCCGTTTCGTTTGCTGGAAAATTATTCAAAAACACTTTTTCAGGAACATTAGGAACGGTTTTACGAATAGCAATTCCTTATCTAATTAATTGGTTAATAAATAGAAAAAGAGGCGATTAAGCCTCTTTTTTTTTTCTGATATAAATAAAATCTTAAACTTCTTCAGTTGGATTACTTGTATCATTCGGATTGTAATCAGTAGAAGTATGATCGTTTTTAGATTTAACTCGTTTTGGTTGATTTTTAATGGTTTCACCAATTTGGTTACTTGCCGTGAAACTTGCCACCATATTGTTTAACATATCACTTCCGGCTTGAGGTGAATTAGGTAACAAAATCAAGTTAGAATTAGTATCAGCACCAATCGCTTGTAATGTATCATAATGTTGCGTTACTACAATCAATGCCGAAGCTTCTTGCGAATTAATTCCAACATTGTTCAACACTTCAACACTTTCTACCAATCCGCGAGCAATTTCACGTCTTTGATCAGCAATACCTTGACCTTGAAGTTTTTTACTTTCGGCTTCGGCTTTAGCTTTTGCAACAATTCTAATTCTTTGAGCTTCCGATTCAAATTCAGCAGCTGTTTTTTCTCTATCGGCAGCGTTAATTCTATTCATCGCATTTTTTACTTGAATATCAGGATCAATATCGGTTACTAAAGTATTGATTATATCATATCCATAAGTTGTCATCGCATCGTTTAACTCACGTTTTACAGCAATAGCAATATCGTCTTTTCTAACAAAAACATCATCCAAAATCAGTTTTGGAACCTCTGCACGAACTACGTCAAATACATATGAAGTGATTTGGTCATGCGGATATTCTAGTTTATAAAATGCTTCGTAAACTTTCTCCTGAATAACTTTAAACTGTACTGAAACTTTCATTTTGATAAACACGTTATCTTTTGTTTTGGTTTCGATAACAACGTCAAGTTGCTGAATTCTTAAATTAACTCTTCCAGAAATACTATCGATAACAGGAATTTTAAGTTGTAAACCCGAGTTTCGAATACTGTGAAATTTTCCAAAACGCTCAACGACAACTGAACTTTGTTGCTTTACTGTAAAGAATGAAGCAAATAATAAAAACAGCCCGAAGACCATAAAGACAATAAAAATTACCATATTTATATTTTTTAATTGGTTATATTAGTTATTGTACGATAAAAATGTATGTTTGTTACAAATTAACAGTTATCATTTTATGAACAAAAAAATTAGTATCCTTTTATTGCTAGTTTCAACAATAGGTTACAGCCAATATGGTTACAGAGACGGAAATAGAATTGGTATTTCTGCAGGAGTTTCTCAAACAACTTTATTTACAGATAATTTTACTGCCAATCCTGAATTATGTTTTGCTGGCGGACTTTCGGTTCGTGGAAATTACTACAATAATTGGAGTATGATTTATGGCATGCAGTTTTTTTCTAATAATTTTTCATTGGAATCTAATTTTAATGAAAAAATTAAATACAATCTTCAAGGTGTAAAAGTTCGATTATTATTAAGTTATAATGTAGTGGAAGACCATGTTTCGCTTGATTTTGGACCAGTTTTACAAGTAAACGGGAAAATGAAAGTAGCAACTTCTGATGAAAATAAAATTCTAAAAGGAACATTGTTACAAGCAGACCAAATTGCAGATATTTCTACCGTAAGCGGAAACTTTTACCTTGGTGTTTCTGCTGGAAGTAGAACAATTAGAGCAGTTCTTTTCTACGAATACGGATTTACCAACATTCTGAACAAACTCAACAAAGACGATGCTTTAAAACTCTTGAATAACGGTGATAAATTCAAAGGAAACCTTGGATGTATAAATGGTCAAGTGATTATTAATTTGTAAAAAAATAAACCGCAAATTCACAAATTGATTTATCTTAATTTGCGAATTTGCGGTAAAATTTTTAAAAAGCTAACTATAAACTAGCAATCGCTTTTTCCAATCGCTTGATGGTTTCTTCTTTTCCGATTAATTCTACAATATCAAAAAGATGCGGACCTTTTAAAGCACCAACTAAACTCAAACGAAAAGGTTGCATTACTTTACCCATTCCAATTTCGTTTTGTGTCATCCAGTCTTTTACAATAGTTTCAATAGTTACTGATGTAAAATCTTCAATAGTTGACAAAACTGAAATTAATTGTTGCATTAATCCTGGCGTTTCTTCTTTCCAATTTTTTGTTGCTTTTTCATCATAAGATGTTGGCGCAACAAAGAAATAATCTGCTAAATTCCAAAATTCAGAAACAAAATTAGCACGTTCTTTTATCAAGGAAACGATTTTTGTCATTTCGACGAAGGAGAAATCACACTTGCCATTTTTCTCAATTACATTTTTTTCAAACGCTTCTGCCAAACTTTCATCGCTTTGCTTTTGCAAATACTGATGATTAAACCATTTATTTTTTTCTGGATCAAATTTTGCTCCAGCTTTATGAACTCTGTTTAAATCGAATTTTTCACAAAGTTCTTCCAATGAAAATATCTCTTGATCAGTTCCGTCATTCCATCCTAATAATGCCAAAAAATTAACAACAGCTTCCGGGAAAAATCCGTTTTCTCTATATCCAGACGAAATTCCTTCGTCGGTTTTCCATTCTAGAGGAAACACTGGAAATCCCATTTTATCGCCATCGCGTTTGGATAATTTTCCGTTTCCGATTGGTTTTAAAATCAATGGTAAATGAGCAAATTCCGGTGCTTCCCAACCAAATGCTTTGTATAATAAATGATGTAACGGTAAACTTGGCAACCATTCTTCTCCACGAATAACATGCGACGTTTCCATCAAATGATCATCCACAATATTCGCTAAATGATATGTTGGCATTCCGTCAGATTTAAACAAAACTTTATCGTCTAATAAATTGGTGTCAAATTTTATATTACCACGAATGATGTCTTTTAATTCTAAAATTTCATTCACAGGCGTTTTAAATCTAATTACATATTCTTCTCCTTCTGAGATTCTTGTTTTTGGATCTTTTCTAATACCTAAAGCATCTTTTTCAGAGAGATTTAATGAATTATCAAGTAAATTTCTGGTTTGCCAATTGTAAATAAAATTGCTACCACTTGCTTCGGCCATATTTCTTCTAAACTCAAGTTGTTGGTTTGTATCAAAAGCATAATAAGCCCAACCATTTTGAATTAATTGATCAGCATATTGCTTATACAAATGTTTTCTTTCGCTTTGACGATATGGACCAAATTTTTCGTTTTTCCCAATCGTTTCACTTGGAGCAATTCCAAGCCATTCCAACGCTTCAAAAATATATTCTTCAGCTCCAGGTACAAATCGATTTTGGTCGGTATCTTCAATTCTCAGATAGAATGTACCGTTATGTTTTTTAGCAAATAAATAATTGAATAAAGCGGTTCTAACGCCACCAATATGCAATGGTCCAGTTGGACTTGGAGCAAAACGAACTCTAACAGGTCTTGACATTTTTATTAAATTTTTGGCAAAGATAAACAGAAGTTAGAAGTCAGAAGTCAGAAGTCAGAAGTTTTTAAGATAGCTTTTTAAAATTGCTTTTTGAAATTGACTTTTGAAGTTGCTTTTTGAAGTTGTTTTTTGAAGTTGCTTTTTGAAGTTGTTTTTTGAGATTGAATTTGACTTTTTTTTAACGCTTTGATATTCGGGAAAAATTGTACATTTATCGGTTATTAACAAAAGAGTAGAAATTTTGAACAAATCGGGCATTATTTACGACAAACTGGAAGCTTTCATCAAAAAGTTTTACACCAATGAATTACTTCGTGGAACAATTTTCTTCGTTGGAATTGGATTGCTATACTTTTTGTTTACACTTTTTGTGGAATATTTTCTTTGGCTAAAACCAACAGCCAGAACCATTTTGTTTTGGTCGTTTATTGCCGTGGAACTTTTTCTTTTATTGCGATTTATCCTTTTTCCATTATTCAAATTGTTCAAACTCCAAAAGGGAATCGATTATAATGAAGCGTCAAAAATTATTGGAAATCATTTCAGTGAAGTAGGCGATAAGCTGACTAATTTTTTGCAACTTTCTCAAGATAAGAATAAATCAGAATTACTTTTAGCATCAATCGACCAAAAGGCAAATACGCTTCAGCCAATTCCTTTTAGTAATGCCGTTAATTTTGGCAAGAACAAAAAATATTTGCCTTTGGCGATTATCCCGATTTTGTTTTTCGCTTTTTTCTACATTTCTGGTAATAGTAATTTGATTACGCAAAGTTTAAATAGAGTTGTCAATTACAAACAACAATTTCTTCCGCCAGCGCCATTTGAATTTCAGCTTCTGAATTCAGTTTTGCAAACCGAACAAAACAAAGATTTTTTGGTAAAAGTGAAAACCGTTGGTAAAATCGTTCCCGAAAACACGATGATTTTCATTGGTAACGAAAGTTATTTTATGGAAAAAATCAATGCCGATGAATTTCAGTTTGTTATTCCGAAGCTTACAGAAGACACTGAATTTCATTTTGAAGCCAATGAAGTTTCGTCTCACGATTATGAATTGAAAGTAATCACAGTTCCGTCGATTGCTAATTTTGAAATGGTTCTAAATTTCCCAAGTTATCTCAATAAAAAGTCGGAAACGATTAAAGGAACAGGAAATGCTATAATTCCCGAAGGTACAAAAGTGACTTGGCGAATGAACACATTGGCAACGCAAAAAGTGGATTGGCTTGATACTAACGGAAAGCAAACATTCGCTAAAAATGACAATCTGTTCTCTTTTTCAAAAAATATTCTTCAAAATACTGAATATCAAATACTAACATCAAATAACAAAGTTCAGAATTACGAAAAACTAAACTATCAGATTTCTGTTATCAAAGATCAATTTCCAACAATAACGGTGAATAATGCGCCTGATAGCTTGAAAATTGGTAAAAACTATGTCTTAGGTCAAGTTTCAGACGATTATGGCTTATCGAAGCTGCAAATAGTCTATTATCCTAAAGATTTGCCAAGCAATGCCAAGCGTGGAACAATTGCTGTTAAGAAAGATATTTACGACCAATTTGTATTTGCTTTTCCAGCAAATCTTCCGGTTGAAGAAGGCGTGAACTATGAATATTACTTTGAGATTTTTGATAACGATGCCGTTCATAATTTTAAAAGCACCAAGTCAACAGTTTTCAGTGATAGAATTGCAACCGAAACAGAAAAGGAAGATGAAATTCTAAAGCAACAAAACGATAATATTAATTCGTTGGCCAAATCTTTAAAATCGCAAGAAAAGCAACTTTCTGAAATGGATAAGTTGAAAAAAATGGGTAAGGAGAAAGATAATCTCGAATATAAAGACCAACAAAAGGTAAACGACTTCATCCAACGTCAAAAGCAACAAGACGAATTGATGAAGGAGTTTTCAGAGAAGATGAAGGACAATTTGGAACAATTCAAATCAGATAAAAAAGACGAGAAAAAAGAATTGCTTCAAGAACGTTTAGAAAAGTCGCAAAAGGAATTGGAGAAAAATCAAAAGCTTTTGGATGAACTTCAAAAACTGAATGAGAAAATCAGCAAAGATGAACTTTTCGATAAAATGGAAAAGTTTCAGCAAAACAGCAAAAACCAAAAGAAGAGTTTAGAGCAATTGGTCGAATTAACGAAGCGTTATTATGTGGAAAAGAAAACACAACAAATCGCTGACAAGTTAAATAAATTGGCTGAGAAGCAAGAGAAGCTTTCTGAAAAAACTAACGAAAATATAACCGATAAGCAAGACGAAATCAATAAGGAATTTGATGAACTTCAAAAGGAATTAGATGAATTAGAGAAAGAAAATAAAGACTTGAAATCTCCAATGGATTTGCCTAAAACGGAAGAGAAAGAAAAAAGTATCAAAGAAGATTTGAATTCTGCCAAAGACCAATTACAAAAACAGCAAAAGGATAAAGCAAAACCAAAGCAAAAAAACGCATCTAAGAAAATGAAGCAAATGAGCCAAGACATGATGGAGATGATGGCTGGTGCTGAAAAGGAACAAATGGATGAAGATATTGCCATGTTGCGTCAAATTTTGGATAATCTTTTGGCCTATTCGTTTTCTCAGGAAGATGTGATGAACCAATTTAAAGGGTTGAAAAGAGGTTCGCCATCGTTCAATAAAAATCTAAAAAAACAGCAAGATTTAAAACAACAGTTCAAGCATGTTGACGACAGTTTATTTGCAATGTCTTTGCGTAATCCAAAAATTGCCGAAAACATCACAACAGAAATTGGGAACGTTCAGTACAATGTTGATAAAGCACTTGAAAATTTAGTTGAGATGAATATTTCAAAAGGAAATTCGCATCAACGTTATTCGGTTTCTGCATCTAATAAATTGGCTGATATGTTGAGCGATATTTTAAACAGTATGCAAAACCAAATGCAAATGTCGGGTTCAGGTATGGGCAAACCAAAACCAGGTCAAGGTCAAGGCGAAATGCAATTACCAGATATTATTCAAAAGCAACAAAGCTTGGGTGAAAAGATGAAGAAAGGTCAAAAGAAAGGTGAGAAACCTGGCGAAGGTGAAGAAGGCGAACAAGGTGAAAAAGATGGCGGAAGTCAAGGTCAAAAAGAAGGAAGTTCTGGTAAAGATGGAAAATCGGGTAAAGAAGGTTCAGGTAAGAACGGCAAAAATGGTAAAAGCGGACAAGGTGGCGGAAACGGAAATTCTCAAGGAAATCGTGATGGTGAAAATGGCGAAGATGGAGAAGGAAATGCTCAACAAATAATGGAGATTTACAAAGAACAACAACAACTTCGTGAGGCGTTGCAAAAAGAATTGAATAAACAAGGTCTTGGCGGAAGCGGTCAAAACGCATTAAATCAAATGAAGCAAATCGAGAAACAATTGTTGAACAAAGGTTTCAATAACGAAGTGATACAAAAAGCACTGAATTTGAAATACGAATTATTAAAACTCGAAAAAGCAATTCAAGAACAAGGCGAAGATAAAAAGCGTCAGTCCGAAACTAACAAAAAAGAGTTCAACAATCAAACCAATGCGTTACCGGCGCGTTTGCAAGAATATTTGAATAGTATTGAAATTTTAAATAGACAAAGCTTACCTTTGCGCTCCAATTTTAACCAAAAGGTTCAAGAATATTTTAAAACCAATGATTAGTTTTAATTACGAATTAGATTTTGCTCTCGAAAACGAGCAAGTATACGAAGATTGGCTTTCAGAAGTAATCACTTCTGAAAACAAAACTGAAGGCGAAATTAATTATATATTTTGTGACGACGATTATTTGCTCGAAATCAACCAGCAGTATCTCGATCACGACACGTTAACTGACATTATTAGCTTCGATTATTCTATAGGAAACGATTTACACGGTGATATTTTCATTTCTATCGACAGAGTGAAGGAAAATGCTCTAGATTTCAACGTTTCTTTTGAAGAAGAATTAAAAAGAGTTTTAGTTCATGGTATTTTGCATTATTGTGGTTATAAAGATAAATCCGAAAGTGATGAAAAATTGATGCGACAAAAGGAAGACGAAAAAATTAAAATGTTCCACGTGAAACATTGATTAAACAACTGAAAAATTTGAAGCTAAACGGTTCGGATTTTTTGTTGTCGTCTTTCCCGCTTTTCGTTTCAATCTGTCATTGCGAGAAATAAATCAATCACATTAAACTTGTTTTTTTGCAATGTCAGGATTTTCACTTCAATCGGGGCTAAAAGAAAAACTTGGTTGAGTTTTTGAATGTTCCGAGCATCGCGAGGAAAAAATAAAAGTTCCACGTGGAACAATTAATTATTCGGATATTAATATTTAATATTTGAAATCTAAAATTTAATATCAAATGTTTAACACATACGATGTAATAGTAGTTGGTGCAGGGCATGCAGGTTGCGAAGCAGCAGCTTCGGCAGCCAATATGGGTTGTAAAACTTTATTGGTAACAATGAGTTTGCAAAACATTGCACAAATGTCGTGCAATCCAGCAATGGGCGGAATTGCCAAAGGACAAATCGTTCGTGAAATCGACGCACTTGGCGGATATTCAGGAATTGTTTCTGATAAAACAGCTATTCAGTTCAAAATGCTTAATAAATCAAAAGGTCCGGCAATGTGGTCACCACGAGTTCAGTCAGACAGAATGCGTTTTGCGGAAGAATGGAGATTGATGTTGGAAAACACGCCAAATCTCGATTTCTATCAAGAAATGGTCAAAGGACTTTTGATAAAGAATAATAAAATCAAAGGTGTTGTTACTTCACTTGGAATTGAAATCAAAGCAAAAACAGTTGTCTTGACCAACGGAACATTTTTGAATGGATTAATTCACATTGGCGAAAAACAATTTGGCGGTGGACGAGCTGGCGAAAGTGCTGCGTTTGGAATTACCGAAGATTTGAAAAAAGTTGGTTTCGAAGCTGGAAGAATGAAAACAGGAACGCCGCCACGAGTTGATGGTCGTTCTTTAGATTATTCAAAAATGCGTGAAGAACCAGGTGACGAAGTTCCAGATAAGTTTTCTTATTCTGATGAAACGAAACCGTTAATTCATCAAAAATTGTGTCACATGACTTATACTTCATTAGATGTTCACGATATTCTTCGTGAAGGTTTTGATAGAAGTCCAATGTTCAATGGAAGAATAAAAAGTATCGGACCAAGATATTGTCCATCTATTGAAGATAAAATCAATCGATTTGCAGATAAAGAAAGGCATCAGCTTTTTGTAGAACCAGAAGGTTGGCATACCGTTGAAGTTTACGTCAACGGATTTTCTACTTCTTTACCAGAAGATATTCAATATAAAGCATTGAGTTCTGTTGCCGGATTTGAGAATGTGAAGTTTTTCCGTCCAGGTTATGCTATTGAATATGATTATTTTCCGCCAACGCAATTAAAACATACGTTAGAAACCAAATTAGTGGACGGATTGTATTTCGCTGGACAAATAAATGGAACAACGGGTTATGAAGAAGCCGCTTCTCAAGGTTTAATGGCTGGAATTAACGCCGCATTAAAGGTAAAAGAGCAAGAACCGTTGATTTTACGTCGTGATGAAGCGTATATTGGCGTTTTAATTGACGATTTAATTACAAAAGGAACCGAAGAACCATATAGAATGTTTACTTCTCGTGCCGAATACCGAACATTATTGCGTCAAGACAATGCCGATTTCCGTTTAACGCCAAAATCGTTCCAAATTGGTTTAGCATCCGAAAAAAGAATGCGAAGAATGGAGTATAAGTTCAACGAAAGCGAAAAAATGGTTGATTTTTTCAAAGAAACGAGTATTACGCCACAAGAAACTAATCCGATATTGGAAGAAAAAGAAAGTTCACCAATGACACAATCGGATAAGATGTTTAAAGTTTTTTCGCGTCCGCAAATTGATTTGAATGATATGTTGAAGTTTGAAAAAGTTCAAAACTACATTCATGAGAATAATTTAGACAAAGAAATCATCGAACAAGCCGAAATTCAGGTAAAATATTCAGGTTATATCGAAAAAGAACGAAATAATGCTGAAAAATTGATCCGTTTAGAAGATATTAAAATCCCGACCAACTTTGATTATCATAAAATCAAGTCCATGTCAATAGAAGCAAAGCAAAAATTATCGGCGATTCGTCCAGTGACAATTTCCCAAGCTTCCAGAATTAGCGGTGTTTCTCCAGCTGATATATCCGTTTTATTAATCTATATGGGTAGATAGAATATGAAATTTTTGATTTTAAACATTAAATATTGAAGTTTTTTAGCAATACATTTATATCTAATATTTAAAATCTAATATCTAATATTACCTTGTTCCACGTGAAACTAACCTTGTCAAGTCCTATAAATAAAGAGATTTATGAGTTTTCAAAATAACATTTTTTACAATAAAGTAGTAGATCATTCCGTATCAAAAGAAGTTTTTGATTTGCATCACAATCCCGAATTTGATATGCTAATTACGTTTCCTAAACCAAGTTTGGAAAAATTACCAAGCTATTACGAAAGCGATGATTATATTTCGCATACTGACGGAAAACGTTCGCTTTTTGAAAAAATGTATCATTTTATTAAAGGAATTGCGTTAAAAAACAAGTTGAAATTAATCAATTCACAAGGTGTAAAAGGAAAGCTTCTCGATATTGGTGCTGGAACAGGAGATTTTTTAGCGGTAGCAAAAAGTGATGGATGGCAAACTGTCGGCATTGAGCCAAGTGCAAAAGCCAAAGAAATTGCCATAAAAAAAGGAGTAAACTTCGCTCAGGATTTAGCTTCGCTTGAAAGCAATTCATTTGATATTATTACAATGTGGCACGTTTTGGAACACGTACCAAATTTAGAAGAATACATTTCGGAACTAAAAAGATTGATAAAACCATCTGGAACAATAATTATAGCTGTACCAAATTTCAAATCCTATGATGCAAAATATTACGGTGAATTTTGGGCAGCTTTTGACGTGCCGAGACATTTGTGGCATTTTTCAAAAACAGCAATTCAAAAATTATTTGCCAAAGAAAATTTAAAATTAGTTGAAGTTTTACCGATGAAATTTGACAGTTTTTATGTTAGCTTACTTTCTGAAAAATACAAAAATGGAAAAATGAATTTCCTTAAAGCTTTTTGGATAGGTTTCAAATCAAATCAGTATGGAAACCGTAAAAAAGAGTACTCTTCACATATTTATGTGATAAAAAGTGAATAAAAGCTTGGTTTTTTGCGTTCTCAAACTAAGTTATAAACTTGTACCAAAGAAAATTAAACCTCGCTCAAATCGCTTTATTTGAAGTCGATTTTGATAATTAATTATTATGATTGTTTAAAAAACTATAAATATTGCTAATACATGAAAAATCACTACTTTTTTTATTCGTTGGAATACTTAAAGTTTATTTTTTTACTTTTGAGCCCAAGAACTAAAAAACGAATTACAATTAATAAATTATACATGAAAAAAACAGTTATTCTTTTTGCATTGGCTATTTCAATTTTGTCATGCAACAAAACATCAGAAACAAAAGAGTTTAAAACAGCTTATATCGATACCGCTAAATTGATGGAAGAAAGTACAGAAGCTAAAGATATCGAAGCAAAATACAAAGACAAATCTAAAGTAATGGGAAATCAACTAGAGGTTGAAGTGGCTAGATGGAAATCGGATGCAGCTAATTTCCAAAAAAATGCACAAGCAAACGGAATGGCTTGGGCACAACAAAAAGGTGCTGAATTACAAAAAAGAGAGCAAGAATTATCTTACGCACAAGAAGCAATGTTACGTCAATTACAACAAGAAAGTGGCGTTGAACTTGACTCTGTTATCAAGACATACAAAAACACCATCAAAGAATATGGTAAAGAAAAAGGTTATGACTATATCTATGGAACAGGTGAAACTGCAACCGTTTTGTATGCAAAAGATAGCTATGATATTACCAAAGATATTATCAAAATTGTAAACGATAAATATAAATCATCGGCTAAAAAAGAAGAAAAAACTGAAGATAAAGCTGAAGCAAAAAAATAATTTGATTTATTACAAATCGATAAAACGTCTTCATTTTTGAAGGCGTTTTTTGTTTGTATATTGAATAACAATCACTTATATTTGTTTTTCTAAACTATAAGCCATGGAATTTATCTCAGCCGAAGCAAAATATGTTTTGCAATTCATCAACCAAACCAATCGTTCCGTTTTTCTAACTGGAAAAGCTGGAACCGGAAAAACCACGCTTCTCAAAGAAATTATCCAAACAACGCATAAAAATTGTGTCGTTGTGGCACCAACCGGAATTGCGGCGTTAAATGCTGGTGGCGTTACTATTCATTCGATGTTTCAGTTGCCGTTTGGTGGATTTCTTCCCGATAATTCGGTGGCACAATTCAATGAAAATTCTAAGTTTGAAAGTAGAGCAACGCTTCGAAGACATTTTAGAATGAGTGGCGTGAAAAAAGCGGTAATCCGTAACATGGAATTGCTGATTGTTGACGAAGTCAGTATGTTGCGCTCGGATTTGCTTGATGCAATGGATTTCATGTTGCAATCGGTTCGAAAACGAAACCAACCTTTCGGTGGCGTTCAAGTACTTTTTATTGGCGACTTGCTTCAACTTCCGCCAGTAATTCGCGATGATGAATGGCGTGTTTTACGAAATTATTACACCGGAAAATTCTTTTTTCATGCGCATGTGGTACAGCAAAATCCGCCGTTATATATTGAATTATCTAAGATTTTTAGACAAACTGACGATCGATTTATTTCGGTGTTGAATAATCTCAGAAACAATACAATTAGTCAAAATGATATTTCAATTTTAAACGAATTTGTCAAACCAAATTTCGATTTAAAAGCAAATAAAGGTTACATCACTTTAACAACGCATAATGCCAAAGCCGATACGATAAACCAAAAATCGCTCGAAGATTTAGAAGGAAATTCGAGGTTTTACAAAGCTGAAGTTACAGATGATTTTCCCGATAAAATTTATCCGATTGAAGAAAAATTGGAACTCAAAGTCGGAGCTCAAGTCATGTTCATAAAAAATGATTTGTCTTTTGAAAAAAAATTCTTCAACGGAAAAATGGGAATTATCCAATCGCTTTCCGAAAGGGAAATTTGGGTACATTTTCCGGATGAAAATAAGTCGATTGAAGTGGAAAAATACGAATGGCAAAACATTCGATACACCGTAAACGAAAACACCAAGGAAATCGAAGAAGAAGTTTTAGGAACTTTTGTGCATTATCCAATCAAATTGGCTTGGGCAATTACCGTTCATAAAAGTCAAGGTTTAACTTTTGACAAAGCTGCGCTCGATGTTTCGCAAGTTTTTCTTCCCGGACAAGCCTATGTTGCGCTTTCGCGTTTGCGTTCGTTAAACGGCTTAATTTTGCTTTCTCCGTTGCAAATGAATGGCATTTCGAACGATCAAGATGTCATGAACTATTCCGAAAATAAAGCATCAACTGAATTTTTGGAAAATACGTTGCAAAAAGACACCAAAGATTTTATACTTAACTTTTTGATTTCCAGTTTCGATTGGACTGATTTGTCTCAAGAATGGCGAAATCATCGATTTACGTACAATGAAAAATCGGAGATTTCAGAAAAATCCAAGCATGCTATTTGGGCTAAAAAATGCGCGGACGAAATGGAAAAACTGATTGATCCGTCACAAAAATTCATTCTTCAACTGCGAAAATTATTTGCTGAAAACCCTGATTTACAGTTTGTAAACGAGCGAATTCAAGCAGCGTTCAATTATTTTTTGTTGCCAATGGATAATTTGGTTTATGAAATTCTTTTTAAACTCGAAGAAGTAAAACGCATCAAAAAAGTAAAAGCATATTATGACGAATTATTGGTTTTGGAAGAATTGCAAATCAAAGCCGTTTTACGATTGATGAAAGCTAAATTGATGATTGAAATTTTGGTTAAAGGCGAAACTATTTCCAAAGAAAAATTGTCTTCGGATGAAATAAAATACTACCGAATTAACAAAATGGAAACCGTTACTCAGGAATTCAAAAAAGTGAAAATTACACTGATAGATGACGAAGAAGATATTGACCGTTATGCTAAAAAAGAAAAAAAGAAAGAACCTAAAAAATCAACAATTCAGGAAACTTTTGAACTTTGGCAACAACAACTTTCCGTTGCAGAAATTGCGGCTATCAGAAAATTGACTGTGCAAACCATCGGCGGACATTTGGCAAAATTAATCGAAGCAAAATCCATCAAAATTTCTGAAGTTTTACCCGAAGATAAAATCATAGAATTAGCCGAAGCTTTCAAAGGTTTTGAAGGAAATTCGGTTACGGAATTAAAAGAAAAATATGGTGAAAAATTCTCTTGGGATGAATTGAAAATGTTTAAAGCGAGTTTGTAGTTATTCTAATTTTGAAATTATCTGTAAAATTTTTTCTTTAAGGTTAGGAAGATTAATTTTTATGACATTCCAAATGGTAATATCATCAATTCCAAAATATTCGTGAACTACAAGATTTCTTAAACCAATTATTCTCGCCCAAGGTATATCGGTATTATTTTGAAGTAATTGTTCTGATAATCGGTTGCTTGCTTCACCAATAATTTCTAGTTGACGTAAAGTTGCATTAAACATCATCGAATTTTTAACAAAATCGTCTAATGACACATTTTCTGTATAAATTTCAATTTCATTTATCGCATCGATGATATGAAATAATCGAACTTTATCTCCTAATCTATCTAGCATAAATTAGTTTTTTTTCTTTGTCTAAAATGGGTTTTATATATTTTGAAATTCCACGAGCAGAAACTAAATCTACTTTTTTAGACAATAGGTTTTGTAAGTCAATTTGCATTTGAATAAACTCTAAACCAATTGGTTGAGAATAATCTAATTCAACCAATAAATCAATATCACTATTTTCATTTTCATCACCACGAACATAAGAACCAAAAAGATATGCTTTCAAAACAGGTTGTTTTGAAAAAAAATCCTTTATAATATTAATTTGATTATTGCTTAGTTTCATTGATTTCTAAAAGAATAGAGTAAAAGTAAAAAAATATTTTCAAAAAATTGATTTTGGAGCAGTAATTTAACTCAACCAATACACTGCTAAAACTGCCGGAACAAAATAAATAGCAATCGTTCTTGCTCCATCATAATCTTTGGCTAATCGTTGACCAAGAAGTAAAAATATCAAGGTAATACAAGAAATAACGGCACCATAAAAACCAAAAGTTTTTCCACCGTTAATGAATAATTCTGCGCAACCTGATAAAGACAAAATTCCTGCTGCAAGTTCTAAAATCAAGATGATTCCCAGAGCTAATGGAACATTGTTTTTCAAAATAGTATTGGCAAAATGACCTTTTAGCCATTCCACATTTCCTTTCCATTCAAAAACTTTATCATAAGCAGATTGGATAAAGGTTACGGCAAGAAATACTAAAACCAAAATGGAAGCTGGATTGTTCATAATCTTAATTTTTATGGATTAAACGGGTTAGTTTTATAGATAAATCAGTGAGAATAATTTTGGCATTTCCGTTTCTTTCAATGTGATAAATAGCGTCGGAAAGTGCTTCAAAAATCTCGGTAATATTTTCGCCAGTGACAAACGGAGCAAATTTATCAAAAGTAAAATTTTCAACTTTTGGTTCAAGATAAACCAAGTTTTTTGCTTCATAATTTTGTAACAACGCTTGTCGAAACATCGTGATACAAAAATTTAAAAACTGTTTTTGACTTTCTCTTCCAATGCCAGCAATCGTCTCGCTCCAGGAAAGCAATCCGTTGATAGCTGCAGCATTTCCTTTGGCACGAAAAGCAGTTCGAACCCAATCTACAAACCATTCTTCAAAAGGCAATTCATCTTCATCGGATTGTAAAAGATGCAAAGCATTATTGAAATTTCCTTGTGATTGATGCGCGATTTTTTGTGCCAAATTGTGTTCCAAATTCAAAGAAGACATCAATTTTTCGGCAATTACTTTTTCTGACAAAGCCGGAAAATGAACTACTTGACAACGCGAACGAATGGTTTGAATAATATCTTCTTCGTCTTCGGAAATTAATAGAAAAAGTGTTTTTTCTGGCGGTTCTTCTAATAATTTCAACAATTTGTTTGACGCAGCAATATTCATTTTTTCTGCCATCCAAACAATCATGATTTTATAACCGCCTTCGTAGGATTTCAATGCCAATGATTTTAAAATATCCTGTGCATCATCAACGCGAATTTCGCCTTGTTTGTTTTTTACGCCAAGATGTTTGTACCAATCAAATAAACTTCCGTAAGGATTTTTTAATACAAATTCTCGCCATTCGGCAATAAAATCAGCACTTTTTGGTTTCGATTTTACATCATCATTCGTCACATTTGGATAAATAAAATGCAAATCGGGATGCGAAAGATTTTGAAATTTCAGATTACAACTTTCGTTTCCACCCGAATTTTCGTTTCCTAAATTTTGGCATAAAACAAATTGAGCATAAGCAATTGCCATCGCTAAAGTTCCGCTTCCTTCTGGACCAACAAAAAGTTGCGCATGAGGAATTCGTCCTTCCAAAGCGCTTTTGGTCAGATGGTTTTTGATATAATCTTGTCCTAAAATTTCAGAAAACTGCATAAAGCAAATATAAGTCAAAAACTGGATTAGTATAAATATTCCTAAAACTGATTTTGTCAAATGGATTTTATTTTTTTTAAATCATTTTCAATGAATTGATACTAAAAGATTTATAACTTAATTTTTTCTTAAAAACCATCGATAAACACACAAAAAATAACGATAAAATTTAATTTTGTTATATTTGCAATGATTCCTAAAAATGTCACAATCAATGAAAACAATCCAAGATTTCGATTTCAAAAACAAAAAAGCCATTATCAGAGTTGATTTTAATGTTCCTTTAGATGAAAATTTTAATGTAACCGATGCCAATAGAATTGAAGCTGCAAAGCCAACTATTGATAAAATTTTAGCCGATGGTGGAAGCGTAATTTTGATGTCACATCTTGGAAGACCAAAAGGGAAAGAAGATAAATATTCACTTCGTCATATTGTAGAAACAACAGCGCAAGTTTTAGAAACTGCTGTAACTTTTGTTGACGATTGCCGTGGACAAGTTGCTCAAAATGCAGTTAAAAATATCCAAAGCGGTGATGTTTTACTTCTTGAAAATCTTCGTTTTTATGCCGAAGAAGAAGCTGGCGATGTTGAATTTGCCAAAGAATTAGCTTCGCTAGGCGATATTTATGTAAACGATGCTTTTGGAACAGCTCACAGAGCGCATGCTTCAACAACCATAATTGCTCAGTTTTTTCCAAACGATAAATGTTTTGGCACACTTTTAGCCAAAGAAATTGAAAGTTTAAATCGAGTATTGAATAATTCAGTAAAACCTGTAACAGCAGTTCTTGGCGGTTCAAAAGTTTCGTCAAAAATTACGGTTATCGAAAATATTTTAGACAAAGTAGATCACATGATTATTGGTGGCGGAATGACATTTACTTTTATCAAAGCGTTGGGCGGAAATGTTGGCGATTCAATTTGTGAAAATGATAAATTGGATTTAGCATTGGAAATTTTGTCAAAAGCCAAAGCAAAAAATGTTCAAATTCACATTCCAGTTGATGTGGTTGCAGCTGATGCTTTTTCAAATGATGCTAATACACAAATAGTTGACGTTCGCGAAATTCCTGATGGATGGCAAGGTTTAGATGCTGGACCAAAATCGTTAGAAAATTTTAAAGAAGTAATTTTGAAAAGCAAAACTATTCTTTGGAACGGACCATTAGGCGTTTTTGAAATGGATAATTTCGCCAAAGGAACAATTGCACTTGGTGATTTTATTGCTGAATCTACTGAAAACGGAGCATTTTCTCTTGTTGGCGGTGGCGATTCGGTTGCTGCTGTGAAACAATTCGGTTTTGAGGACAAAATGAGTTACGTTTCCACTGGTGGCGGAGCAATGCTGGAAATGCTAGAAGGAAGAGTTTTACCAGGAATTGCAGCTATTTTGGAATAAATCTTTTGCTAATACAATAAATTACAATTATTTACGTTAGTAAACTTATACAAACAAAAAACAAACGAAACTTTAATAAAATAAAGTTATGATTTTAAAAAAAATAACATCACTTGCAGTAATCTTTGTTTCTGCGGCAACTTTTGCTCAAGACACGATTATTCCTGCTAAAATTGAAAAAGTTCCATTAACGAAAAGGCAATATCTAGATTCAATCAAAGCTACTTTTGTACAAGACAACTTGGCTTTGTGCATCGACAGTATGTGGATGAAAGAATTAGCGAGTTTGGATTTGTACAACGAATTGACATTGGATATCAAAAATATCAATGTCGATGAAAAGGTTGATTATGAATTACCTACAGAATTATTGAAAGAAAGATTGAAAAAACTTGACGAAAAATCTCCTTTCAATATTGAGTACAACCAAGGATTGGAAAACGTAATCAAATCGTTTTTGAAGAATAGAAAAAGAGCTTTTGAACGCTTGATGGGAATTTCTCAATTCTATTTTCCACTGTTTGAAGAATCGTTAGCAGCACAAAATATTCCGTTGGAAATTAAATATTTGGCTGTTGTAGAATCGGCATTAAATCCAAGAGCAGTTTCTAAAGCTGGCGCAACAGGTTTATGGCAATTTATGTACCAAACCGGAAAACAATATGGCTTGAAAATCGATACTTATGTTGACGAAAGAAGCGATCCAATGAAAGCTAGTAAAGCGGCAACGCAGTATATGAAAAACATGTATAGCATTTTTGGCGATTGGGATTTGGTTTTAGCGTCATACAATACTGGACCAGGAAATGTGGCTAAAGCCATTCGTCGTTCGGGCGGAAAACAAAATTATTGGAATATTCGACCATATTTACACAAAGAAACGCAAGGTTATGTTCCAGCTTTCTTAGCTACGATGTATATTTTTGAATATCACAAAGAACACGGAATTGTTCCTCATAAACCAGTTGCGAATCATTTTGCAACCGATACAGTTCAAGTAAAAAGAGCTTTATCGTTTAAGCAAATTGCTGATTTATTGGATGTTTCGGTGGCAGAATTACAATTTTTAAATCCTTCGTATAAAAGAGAAGTTGTTCCATCAATTACTGGAAACGACTACTATTTGAGATTGCCTTTGGATAAAATTGCACTTTTTGCTTCTAACGAAGAAAAAATTTATGCTTATGCTAATTACGAAGAAAGTTTAAGAGAGAAACCATTTGATTCAAGATTTGCTTCAGCAGTTGCTTCAAGTGATTCAACTACAAAATTGAAATATCACAAAGTTAGACGCGGCGATAGTTTGGGCGAAATCTCAGATAAATATGGTGTTACCGTTGCGCAGTTGAAAAAATGGAACAGGTTAAAAAGTAATTCGGCACCATTAGGCAGAAATCTAAAAGTGTATACGAAACAAGCCATTCCTCAAGAAAATACAGCTGTTGCTGAAACTAAAGTTGCTAAACCAAAAGCCGATACAACTTCGGTTAAAGAAGCATTAGCGTCAAATTCTGCTAAAGTTTTCAAAGAAGAAAAAATAGTTACTTATAAAGATGTTACCAAAACTCACAAAGTGAAAAAAGGTGAAAATCTTGGAGAAATTGCAAACAAATATGATGTTTCTGTTGCCGAAGTAAAAAAATGGAACAAGCTGAAAAGCAATAACATTATGCTTGGTGCAAATCTAAAAATCGTTAAAAACGAACGTGTTGTTACAACCGTTAGAAAAGAAGTTAAACAACCAAAAATTGTTGAAACCGTTGAAAATGATGCGATTGCTTCTAACTCAACTAACGAAGATGCAAAACAAAATCCAAGTGATTATTATGAAGTTCAAAAAGGTGATAACCTTTATTACATCGCTAAGAAATTCAATGTTAGCATCGAAGATTTAAAGAAATGGAACAACATTGAAGACGGAAACGTTCGTTTGGGTTCAAAATTGGCTTTAATGAATTTGAATACAGATGAAAACGAACCAGTTGTTGCTGAAGTAAAAACAGAAACAAAAATCGTTGAATATGTTGTAAAAGCCGGTGACAATCTTGGAAACATTGCAAAAAAATATAACGCAGCAGTTTCTGATTTAAAAGATTGGAATAATCTTGAAGATAACAACATAAAAGTGGGCGAAAAATTAGTGGTTTCTAAAAAACTTTTTGCTGTAAATGATGCAAAACCAAGTAAAAAAGAAACTTTTGCCAACAACGAAAAAGAAAAAGTAAAACATTACTACGTGAAAAAAGGCGATTCGCTTTTTAGCATTGCCAAAAAACATCCTGGCGTAACGGTTGCCGACATTAAAAAATGGAACGGAATCAACAGCGAAAGCTTAAAACCAGGTATGAAACTTAAAATTAGCGGTTAATCCGAAAATGTTCTATAAATTTGGGTTTTATTTCATAAAAATGAATAAAACCCTTTTTTTATTTCTATTGGTTTCTGTTTTGGTTTCTTGTCAAAAGAAAACCGATACACTCAACCAAGAAAATGCTAGCGATATCAATACCATTTCGGTGATTATCGATGATCAACTATGGAATTCAGAAGTTGGCGATAGTATTAGAAATAAGTTTGCTTCACCCGTTCTTGGATTGCCACAAGAAGAACCGCTTTTTACCATAAAACAGTTTCCGTTAAAACTTTTTGAAGGATTTTCTACTGGAAGCCGAAACATGATAATCGTTAAGAAAAACGATAAAAATTTGTTTCAAATCAAAGCAAACGAATTTGCCGAAACCCAAAATTCTTTTCATATTTCGGGGAAATCAACCAATGAAATTCTTTTTCTGTTAGAAAAACATTTCGCCGAAATTATCAAGCGAATGAGAGAAACAGAAATTAAAGCCAATCAATTGATTCTTTCTGATTCACTTCAAAATACTGATAAAATCAAAAAAAAATTCAATGTTGATTTGTCTATTCCAATCGAATATGACTACGTTAGAAGAAGAAAAAATTTCATTTGGCTCAAAAAAGAAATTACCAGCGGCAACACGAGTATTTTAATTTATCAAATTCCATACAACAGTATTCGCGATAAAAATGCGGTAAACGATATTGTAAAAGTGAGAGATTCAATAGGAAAATTGTACATTCATGCTAAAAATAACAATGCAAAAATGATGACGGAAGAAGCCTATTTTCCTTATTTTTCAAAAATTAAATGGAACGAATATGACGTTTATGAAACCAAAGGAACTTGGGAAATGAACAATGATTTCATGTCTGGACCATTTGTAAATTATGCTATAAAAGACAAAGCCAACAATAGAATTTTAGTTCTTGAAGGATTTTGTTATGCACCATCAAAAGAAAAACGCGATTTAATGTTTGAATTAGAATCAATCATAAAAACCATCCGAATTCCCAAAAAATAAAAACCATGTTGCTAGAATGGAAAACAAAGCGATTTGAGACACTTTCTTCGCTTGAACTATATGAATTGTTAAAGCTGCGTAGCGAAGTCTTTGTCGTGGAGCAAAACTGCGTTTATCTCGATATTGACGGCAAAGATGAGAAAGCATTACATCTTCTTGGAACGTTTGAAGGCAAAATTGTGGCGTATGCACGATTGTTTAAACCAAATGATTATTTTGCCGAAGCATCAATTGGAAGAGTTGTAACGCATCCCGATTTTAGAGAGCGAAAAATTGGTCATATCTTGATGCGAGAAGCTGTTGAAAGCATCCGAATTTATTTTGGTGAAAGCAAAATCACCATTTCGGCGCAATTGTATCTGAAAAAATTCTACGAAAGTCATGGTTTTATTCAAACCAGCGAAATGTATTTAGAAGACGATATTCCGCATATTGAGATGAAAAGAAGTTAAAAATTTTAGTTTTTTGCCGTTATCGGCAACAAAATTGCTAAATTTGTCGTTTTCAAAATCATTTTTTGCCGATAATTAATTTTTAGCACATGAAGTTTGTTTCCGTTAGTCAATTTGCCAAAGAAAGAAATTTATCCGAAAGAACCGTTCGACACTATTGTGCTACTGGAAAAATTGAAGGTGCATTTCTTACCGGAAAAACGTGGAATATTCCTGGAGATTTTGAATTTCAGAAAAAAAAGACCAATCAAAAAACGAATCAAAACCAGTTGCTTCATTTCTTGAAAGAACAAAAAGAAATGAATCTGAAAGGCGGAATTTATCACAGAACTCAAATCGATTTAACGTATAATTCCAATCGAATTGAAGGAAGTAAATTAAGTCATGAACAAACGCGGTTTATTTTTGAAACAAATACTATTGGTTTAACCAAAGAAACAGTAAATGTTGATGATATTATCGAAACGTTAAACCATTTTAAATGTATCGATTTAATTATTGACAAAGCAAATACTAAACTTACTGAATCAATAATAAAAGAATTGCATTTTTTGTTAAAATCGGGAACTTCAGATAGTAGAAAATCTTGGTTTAATGTAGGCGAATATAAAAAACTGCCTAACGAAGTTGGAGGAAATGAAACGGTTTCTCCAAAAGAAGTTACACAAAAAATGAAGCAATTGCTTGTAAATTATAATAAGATTGAGCAAAAAACAATTAATGATATTGTTGAATTTCACTATAATTTTGAAATTATTCACCCTTTTCAAGATGGAAATGGCCGAGTTGGACGTTTAATTATGTTTAAAGAATGCTTAGCAAATAATATTGTTCCTTTTATAATTGATGAGGAATTGAAGTTTTACTACTATCGCGGATTGCAAGAATGGAACAACGCAAAAGAATATTTGACAGAAACTTGTTTAACGGCTCAAGATAATTATAAATTGATTTTGCAATATTTTGAAATTGATTTTTAAATCTTCGTAATCACCAATTCAACTCTTCTATCATATTCCGCACCTTTTCCTAGCGGAACCGTATTTCCATAACCTTTGAAAGTCATTCGGTTTTTTGGAATTTTTTTAAATGCTAAATATTTAAAAACAGATTCAGCTCTGTTGGTTGAAAGTGCTCTTTTTCGAGTTTCTTTATCAATCGCTTCTTTTTGATATGGTGGCGTACAACAAACGTGACCTTGAATTTCAAAATGAAGGTTTTTGTATTTATGCAAAAGCTTAGCAACTTTATCCAATTCGGTTTTAGCCTTGAAGGTTAATTTACTACTTCCGCGGTCAAAAAGAATGTTATCTAGGTAAATATGATCGCCAACGATATGATTTTTTTGAATGGAATTATAAAAACCCGGAATTTCAATTTTTGGCAACGGTTTTAAATTGATAACAATATCAACACGACGATTTTTAGAGCGTTTTTCGGGAAGATTTTCAACAATATCATCGTCAATAAGAATTCTGCCTTTTCCTTCAATAGTAACGATAATTTTGTTTTTAATACCGCTTTCAATCATTTTTGTTTGAATAACAGAAGCTCTTTTTGTTGATAATTTAAAATTATAAGCTTCTTTTCCAACATCATCTGTATATCCAAAAATTTCGATGGATTCAATTCTAGTAGAGTCGGTTTTTTTTATGAAAGAAATAAGTTCTTCTCCTTGTTTTTCACTTATGGTTGATTTATCAAAATCAAAATATACCGAATGAACTGCTTCTTCCTGAGCGTGAAGAAATCCAAATGTGAATAGCAGTAAAAGTTGTAAAAATCGCATTCTTAAATTTTTAGGATTTTGTTATACTCTGCAATGTTATTGAATAAAGTGACAGCTTTCTTAATTTCGCTGTTGTTTTTTGTGTAATATTGATACAAACCTTCTTTGTATTGGTATCTTTTGATGATTTCGTCTAGCAGTAAATTCTTAATTTCTTTACTGTTTTTATCAATTAAGCTTTCTTCACTTTTTTGCAAAGCAGTTAAAAGGTTTTGATATTCAGTGGCAATACTAGCATCGATTTTTTCTTTTTTGGCTTTTTCTAAAGTAGTTTTCAGTGCCAATTCAGTTTCGGTATCAAAACTAATTTTTTCTTTTTTGATGAAAGTTTTAAAATCAGCAATATCGGTATCAGTCAATGCAGGGATTTTATTTCCAAGCGCCGGATTTTTGTAATAATAATTGGTTACATAATTAAAAATCGCATCGTTTTTTTGCAAAGCTTCGGCAATCGAACTTAGTTTTGTTTCTTCCAATTCTACATCGGGTAAAATTCCGCCACCATCATAAACGGTTCTTCCGTTTCGGGTTTTGAATGCGTTAAAATTTTTCTCGTCGGTTTTAGTTGCTTTTCCGTTTTTGTCTTTTTTGCTGTAATTCAAGGCTTGAATGCATCTTCCCGATGGTGTGTAATATCTTGAAATCGTAACTTTTACTTGCGTTCCATACGTTAAATCAAACGGACGTTGCACCAATCCTTTTCCAAAACTTCTGCTGCCAACAACAACTGCTCGGTCTAAATCTTGTAACGCGCCGGCAACAATTTCTGAAGCCGAAGCACTTTTCCCATCTACAATTACCACAATTGGAATTTGAGTGTCAATCGGTTCGCGAGTAGTTTTATAGGTATTGTTATGTTTCTCGTTTTTGGATTTTGTGGTTACAATAACTTCGCCTTTTGGCACAAATAAATTACAAATATTTACGGCTTCGTGAAGTAAACCACCAGGATTTCCGCGGAGATCAAGAATGATTTGAGTTGCGCCTTCATTTTTTAGTTTTTCAAGAGCTTCTTTAGTTTCGGAAGTTGCTTTTTTATTGAATTGAGATAAAACGATATAACCCGTTTTTTCGTCAATTTTTCCAAAAAAAGGAACGGCTTTAATTTCTACTTCGTCCAATGTTATTTGGGTTGACATTGGTTTTCCCTGACGCAGGTATTTAACATCGATTTTGGTGTTTTTTGCACCTTTCATCAACTGCGAAGCATCGTCTTTGAAATCAGAAAGCAACACATCGCCAATTTGGGTAATTTCGTCACCAGCTTTCAGTCCAGCTTTGTCGGCAGGAAATCCTTTGTATGGTTCTTTGATGATAAGTTTGTCTTCTTTCCTGGTAATCATAGCACCAATTCCAGTATATTCGCCAGTATTGTTTATTTTGAATTTGATTACGTCTTGTTCGTTGAAATAATTGGTGTATGGATCAATATCGGCTAGCATGCTTTTAACCGCTTTATCCATTAATTCGGACGGATTGGTTTCGTCAACATAGTTTTGGTTAACGGTTTTAAAAATGCTGGTGAAAATCTCTATTTGTTTGGCAATTTCAAAAAAATCTTCTTTGAAACTTACTCCAACAAAGAAAAATCCGCTCAAAAGAACGGTGATGATATGTCGTTTTTTAATTTTTGAAAACATGAAAATGTATTTTATAAATGCTTATTTCTAACGAAATTAGTTATTCTCTTCTTCTTTTTTTCTTAATGAAAGTACAAATTTTTCAAAAAGCTGAATCGTTTTTTCGTTGATTTCCTGATAACTTAGTCTTTCTTTGGTTTGATAGAAAAACATTAGGCAATATTTTTGGTCTAAATTTTCAATCAAAATGTGTTTGTTTAATCGATAACATTCGCGAAGAATACGCTTAAAATAGTTTCGGTCAACGGCTTTTTTGAAATATTTTTTGGAAACCGAAACTCCCATTTTTAGTGGAACATCATCTTCAAAATTATCTTGAATAAAAACCAATCGCAACGGATATTTTCCAACCGATTTTCCTTCGGTAAAAAGAGAATCTATCGTTTTTTTACTCTTTAGTTTTTCATTTTTTGGATATTTAAAATCCATTTTTTAGTCATTGTATATGTTGTAAACAAATTTTACTTCGTTGTAATTGATGTAAAACTGCATTCGGTTATTTTCTTTTTTCTTAGTGATAATGAGGATTTGACATTTGGAAAATTTGTTATCCATACATTCAAAAGGAACAATGTTTACCTCATCATTATCAATAATTTCGCCGTAAGATTTAATTTTAAAAGATTGTACTTCTTGCGAATTTATAGTAATTGTATTTTTCTTAGCATCCAGCGTAATTAAGACATTAGCATTTACAAAATCAGACCATTCATTCCAACTGCCGTTTGCTTTTTTATCAGTAAAACTGACACTGCTGGTTTTAAAACGAATAGGTTGCGAATAGCTTTTTTGAACAGTAAAGCTAAATAGTAAAAACAAAGAAAGAAGTTTAAGGTATTTCATAATAGAGAAAATATTTGTGGTAAATCTACAAATTCTATTCCAAATGTTGTTAAATCGGTCTTTTATCGATTAAATAATCTGGAAGCGGAACAAATTTAGTTTCATTGGCAACTTTTGGAAAACGTTGATGGATCCAATCTTGTTTTGCCTGCTCAATTCTATCCCGACTTGAACTAACAAAATTCCAAAAAATAAAACGTTGTTCTTCAAAAGGTTCGCCGCCAAAAATGTAAACTGTGGTGTTTTCTTCCATTTCAAAATGACAGAGCTTTGCATCTTTTGCAATTAAAATTTGTTTTGATTCATAACGATGATTGTCATCAATTATTGCGCCTTCTAAAATATATAAAGCGCTTTCGCCATATAGAAAATCGCCAATTTTTAGAATGGTTTTTTGCTTACTTTTTATTTCCAAGAAATAGAGTTTGCTATGAACAGGAACGGGAGATTTTTTGTTAAAAGCTTCGCCGGCAATTAGTTTAATGTCACATTCGTTTTCTTTCCATGATGGAATATCTTTGGCTTCAATATGATAAAAAGAAGGTTCCATTTCTTCCAAATGTTTTGGCAAAGCAACCCAAATTTGTAATCCGTGAAGAGATTTTTCGGTAGTTCGAAGATATTCAGGAGTTCGTTCAGAATGGGTAACGCCTTTTCCTGCCGTCATCCAATTTACAGCGCCAGGTTGAATTTCAATTTCAGAACCAATGCTATCGCGATGCATAATTGCGCCTTCAAACAAATAGGTTAAAGTTGATAAGCCAATATGCGGATGAACATCTACATCGAGATTTTGATAATCTTTGAGTTTCGCTGGTCCCATGTGGTCAATAAATACAAATGGTCCAACAGAACGTTTTTGTTTAAACAGAAGCAATCGTCCAACCATAAAATTTCCAATATCTGCAGCTCTTTCTTCTATGATAAGTCCAACATTTGACATAATTTCCTGTTTTTTGAATGAATGCTAAATTACATAAAAAAATCCGCAAAAGAGTTCATCAGTTGCGGATTGTATTTTTTGGAAAATGGAAATTTTATTTCACTTCCAATGTATTATTTTCTGGTTTCACATCGGCTAGAAAACCACTTGGATCAATAGTTATTTTTTTAACGGATGATTGATTTGAAATAGGAAAACTATACGATGGTTGCGCCCAAGTCCAATCTTTTAAAACGGTTCGTTTGATGTTAGCATTTGGATTTTCTTTCACGAAATGCATCATTTGTAATGGTATGTAAAAACTTTCTTTGGAACCATCGGTATATTCTACTAAAATATCTATCGGCATTGGCATTCTTCCTATTCTTTCTAGTGTAATTGTATTATTTTCAAACGATTTTATGGCATAATCAATCGTGTTTGTGGTTTTTGTCCAATCGGTTAAATACCAATCGAGTTGCGCTCCCGAAACACGTTCAGCAGTTCGTTTTATATCATTTGGCGTTGGATGTTTAAATTTGAATTCAGAATAATAGCGTTTTAGCGTTTTCATTGTGTTTTCTTTACCAATTAAATAGATTAACTGAGTTAAAAACAATTCGCCTTTGCTGTAAGAACCAACACTGTAGCTTTTATTCTCGTCAAATCGGTCGGAATGGGTTGTTAATGGTTGTTCTTTTCCCGAATTAGCCAAGGCAATATAACCTTTATACGAACTTAAAAATGGATTTTCTACTTTCTTCACTGAAAGTTCATTTACAGCTAAATCTTCTATAAAAGAGGCAAATCCTTCGTCCATCCATCCGTGTTTACTTTCGTTAGAAGCCAGAACGTGTTGAAACCAAGAATGACCCATTTCATGAGCAATTAGTCCAACAAAACCGTCTAATTTTCCTTCGCCTAAAACTAAAGTACACATGGCATATTCCATTCCGCCGTCGCCACCTTGTATCACAGAATATTGCTTGTAAGGATAATTTCCAACATAGGAGTTGAAATAATCCATAATTTTTGAAGTTAACGGTTGTGCTTTTTTCCAAACATCAAAAATTTTCGGATTGTTTTTGTATAAAAAATGTAGTGTTACACCATCAGAACGAACGAGTTTATCGTGAATATATTCTTTATCGGCTGCCCAAGCAAAATCGTGAACATTTGGCGCAATAAAATGCCAGGTTAACGATGGATTATTTGGGTTTTTGGTCACTTTTTTTCCTTTATCTTCATAGCCAAAACCAACTTCGTTGTTGTTTTTAATGTTTCCTGTTCCACCAAGAATATAGGCTGCGTCTATGGTAATTTTTACATCATAATTTCCCCAAACACCATGAAATTCTCTGCCCAAATAAGGCGATGTATTCCAACCTTCAAAATCAAATTCGCACATTTTCGGATACCATTGTGTCATAGAAAATTCAACACCTTCGCTATTATTTCTTCCCGAACGGCGAATTTGAACTGGAACTTGACCATCAAAATCAAGTGTGAAAGTTGTTTTTTTACCGGGTAAAATTGGTTTTGAAAGTGTAACTTCTAATATTGTTCCAACTTCTTTTGTAGCAGAAATTTTTCCGTCTTGCTTAAAATTGGAAATTTTTAAATACCCAATTTCATTCGGTTTTAAGTTGGCAATTCTACTTTCTTTAACTTCTTTTCCGTCTTCGGTTTTTGTTTTAGTAACCATTCTTGCATCGGGATCGACAATGTTTTGGTTTCTAAAATCCATTTCGCTTCCCGGTTGAAAAGCGTTGTTAAACAAGTGATAAAAGACTTTTTTTAGTGTATCGTTGGAATTATTAGTATAAACTAACGTTTGTTTTCCTTTGTATTGATAGTTTTTTGTGTCAACCGAAACTTCCATTTTGTAATCGGCTTTTTGTTGCCAGTAACCTTTATTTTGTGCATTACAAAAAAGTGTTCCGATAAGTAAACTAAGTGCAAAGGGTAATCTCATTTTAAATTTTTTATGTTTTTATTTTCTTCTCCAATGTTGGCTGTTTGGATATTTCTTCTGCCATTTTTAAAGCATTGTAAGCATTCACTATTTTTCCCGAAACTGATGCTTCGGAGAAATTTCTTTTTTCGCCATTTTCGCCAACATTTACAACCATATCAATTGGTGTTCCTGATTGCATGATGATTTCTTTTACCTGCGAAGCTTTTAAATTTGGGTAATGCGAACGAATTAAAGCCGCAACTCCAGCTGCATTTGGCGAAGCCATTGATGTTCCTTGCAAGTATTTATATTTTCCGTTAGGCAAAGTGGCGTAAATTTTAACTCCAGGCGCAAAAATATCTACGTTTTTGGTTCCGTAATTAGAAAAATCAGCGATAATTTTTTCGCCATATTCATAGTTTAAGGCACCAATTTGTAGAAAATTTGAAACAATTTCAGTGTTTTTGTCTTTAGAATCTGTTGGGAAATTTGGCTCAACATCAATATCTTTTCCGTCATTTCCAGCAGCGTGAACAAAGAGAACATCTTTACTTTCGGCATATTTTAATGCTTCCCAAACCCATTCGGCATGAGGCGAGAAATCTTTACCAAAACTTCCATTAATGACTTTTGCACCGTTATCAACTGCATATCGAATGGCTAGAGCAATGTCTTTGTCATATTCGTCGCCATTTGGAACAGCACGAATAGCCATGATTTCTACATTATCGGCAACGCCATCGCCACCAATATTGTTGTTTCTTTTTTGGGCAATAATTCCAGCAACATGCGTTCCGTGTTCGGTGTTTTCTTTATTTGAACCATAAACTTTGTTGTTTCCATATTTTCTGTCGTTGAAATCTTCAGGATTGTCGCCAACTACTTTTCTGCCATCAAAATCTTTGTTTAGTTTGTAGTTTAAATTACCATAAACATGGTCTTTAAAAGATTTTAATTCTTCTCTGAATTTTTCGCCAACATCAGCGGCATAAGACAACAACATCATTTTGCTTTGGTACAATTTATATTTTACCGAAGCTACATTTTTTAATTCTTCTAGGGTATAATCGTCTTTTTTTAGTTCTTCGCGAATGGTTTTATCAGCTTCATACAACATATCAACAGGTTGTTTGTAGCTCATCATTTTTTTGTATTCTGCAGTATGATCGGCTAATGCTTTTTTATACGTTTCTGAACCATCATCGCCTTTTTTCAAAATTCTAGTCATTTCTAGCGTTTCATCATAAGAATCGCCAAGAAAATTCCAACCGTGAATATCATCAACATAGCCGTTTTTATCGTCGTCTTTTTTGTTGTTGGCAATTTCTTTTGGGTTGGTCCAAATTGCACCTTTCAAATCGGGATGATCAATATCAACTCCTGAATCGATTACGGCAACGATAATTTTTGCTCCTTTTTTGTCTTTTAAAAGCTCTGAATATGCTTTGTCAACACTCATTCCTGGAATTGAATCCTTTTCTAAATCGAGATGACTCCAGCGTTGAAGCTCGTTTTCGGTTAAAGGAATCTTTTTTGTGTATCGAGAAGTTGTATCTTGAGCAACTGCTGATATCGAAAAAGTAGCAATAAGTGAATAAAATAAGACTTTCATTTTTCTAAAAATTTATTGAATGGTTGTAAAAATAATTTCTTTTCCATCAACAAATAAAAGCATTAACAATTTTTTAGTATCAAAATTGAGAATTCATCAAAAATAACACAAAGCTAGAATATGAAATAATTTAACACTTTTGATTTTAACGAATTTTAGAAATGTTATTTTCTGATTTTTTAGCAGAAGTGTTGCTGTTTAAAAGGGTTTTACCAACATAAAGTATATAAATCCAAGCTTTTGTAAGCAAGGATTTATCTCAGTTGTAGTATAATTGTAATAGTAAATTTAGACAGAAATTACATCCTGAATTTCAAATCGTTCTTTTAATCGAACACCTTTTTCGGTCATTTCTACCGTAATAATCGGATTGTGTGCATCGTGTTCAAGCCAAAGAAAATAATTGTTTTCGGCTGCGGAAGTCAAAAATTTTGATTTTTCGGGCATTGTCAATAAAGGTCGCGTGTCATAACCCATAACGTATGGCAAAGGTAAATGTCCAGCCGTTGGAATTAAATCAGCGCAAAAAACAATCGTTTTGTCTTGATATTGAATATGTGGAATCATCATTTTTTCGGTATGACCATCAACGTAATAAATTCCGAAATTCATTTCTTCCGAAAAATTAAAATCATCATTTGGTCTTTTGATAAAATTCAATTGACCGCTTTCTTGCATTGGCAAAATATTTTCAGATAAAAAGGATGCTTTTTCGCGATTATTAGGTTTCGTTGCCCATTCCCAATGATTGTCATTGGTCCAAAATTTCGCATTTTTGAAAGCTACTTCATAATCAGTTTTGTTGGCGTTCCAATTTACACTTCCGCCACAATGGTCAAAATGCAAATGCGTCATGAAAACATCAGTCACATCATCACGATGAAAACCATATTTAGCCAAAGATTTATCCAGAGAATCATTTCCCCAAAGCGAATAATAACCAAAAAATTTCTCCGATTGTTTGTTTCCCATTCCGGTGTCAATCAATATAAGTCGGTTTCCGTCTTCGATAAGCATGCAACGAGCTGCAATATCAATAAGATTATTTTCGTCTGCTGGATTGGTTTTGTTCCAAATGGTTTTTGGCACAACGCCAAACATCGCTCCGCCGTCAAGCTTGAAATTTCCGGCTTCTATAGGGTAGATTTTCATTTTTTACGATTTTTTACAAATTTACAGAATTAAAAATCAATTTTTTCTATTTCATCATTCGTTATAAAAATGTTAGTTTATGTTGTAAAATAGTCAACATGCAGTATCTTTGCAGTTAATTTAGACAAAATCAAAATAGATTATGATACAAGTTTCTGAATCAGCAAGTAAAAAAATCGTTTCCATGATGGAAGAAGACGGTTTCAATGCTGCTACCGATTATGTTCGTGTTGGCGTAAAAAGTGGCGGTTGCTCAGGTTTGTCATATGAATTAAAATTTGACAAAGAAATAGGAGAAAACGATAAAGTTTTTGAAGATAATAATGTAAAAATAGCCGTTGAAAAAAAATCATTTCTCTATTTAGCAGGAACAATTTTAGAATTTTCTGGCGGATTAAACGGAAAGGGATTTGTTTTTAACAACCCAAATGCGAGTAGAACTTGCGGTTGTGGAGAAAGTTTTTCTTTATAAAAATCTAAAAAATTTAATTATTTAAACCATTAAGAAATTAAGTTGCATTAAGTCTTAATCTCCATTATTTTCTTAATGGTTTTAAACAAATAAAATGGCAAAATATACTGAAGACGACTTAAAAGTCGAATTAGAAAATAAAGAATACGAATATGGATTCTACACCGAACTCGAATCGGAAACGTTTCCTATTGGATTAAACGAAGACATTGTTCGTGCGATTTCAAAGAAAAAAGAAGAACCACAATGGATGACCGATTGGCGAATTGAAGCCTTTCGCGCTTGGCAAGAAATGGTTGAACCAGAATGGGCAAATGTTCAGTATGAAAAACCAGATTTTCAAGCGATTTCCTATTATTCTGCACCCAAAAAAGCCGATCCAAACAAAACTCTTGACGATGTTGATCCTGAACTTTTGGCAATGTACAAAAAACTCGGAATTTCTATCGATGAGCAAAAGAAAATGAACAATATCGCTATGGATATTGTAGTCGATTCGGTTTCGGTGGCAACGACATTCAAGAAAACTTTGGCGGAAAAAGGAATTATTTTCATGAGTATTTCCGAAGCCATTCGCGAATATCCAGATTTGGTTCAGAAATATTTAGGAACGGTTGTGCCTCAAAAAGATAATTTTTATGCTGCTTTGAACTCAGCAGTTTTCTCCGATGGAAGTTTCTGTTATATTCCAAAAGGAGTTAAATGTCCAATGGAATTATCAACGTATTTCCGTATCAATCAAGCTGGAACAGGACAATTTGAAAGAACACTTCTTATTGCCGACGAAGGTAGTTATGTGTCTTATTTAGAAGGTTGTACAGCGCCAAGTCGTGACGAAAACCAATTGCACGCAGCGGTTGTTGAATTAATTGCAATGGAAAATGCCGAAATTAAATATTCAACGGTACAAAATTGGTATCCAGGAAATAAAGAAGGAAAAGGTGGTGTTTTTAACTTCGTTACCAAAAGAGGAATTTGCGAAAAAAATGCAAAAATCTCGTGGACACAAGTAGAAACAGGTTCGGCAGTAACTTGGAAATATCCTTCAGTAGTTTTGAAAGGCGATAATTCAATAGGTGAATTTTATTCGATTGCTGTGACTAATAATTTCCAGCAAGCCGATACCGGAACGAAGATGATTCATTTAGGTAAAAATACCAAATCGACTATTATTTCCAAAGGAATTTCGGCAGGAAAATCACAAAATAGTTATCGTGGTTTGGTTAGAATTAGCGCCAATGCCAATAATGCTCGAAACTTTTCCCAATGCGATAGTTTGTTGATGGGAAATAATTGTGGTGCGCATACTTTTCCTTACATTGAAAGTAAAAATTCAAGTGCTAAAATCGAACACGAAGCAACGACTTCAAAAATCGGTGAAGATCAAGTATTTTACTGTAATCAACGCGGTATTCCAACCGAAAAAGCTATTGCATTGATTGTGAATGGTTTCAGTAAAGAAGTTTTGAATAAACTACCAATGGAATTTGCTGTTGAAGCACAAAAATTATTAGAAATTTCATTGGAAGGTTCAGTTGGATAATAAAATTAAAAGTTATGGATATAATTTTAAAAAACGTAAAGAAAAAAGATTTTCCAGTGTTAAAATCATTGGCAAAATCGCTTGGTTTTGAAATTGTTGAAAAAGAAAAACCATATAATCCAGAATTTGTAAAAGAAATTTTGGAAGCTGAAAAAAGCATCAAAGAAGGTCGAGGAACCAAAATCACAATGGAAGAATTGAGAGAATTATGCAAATAGAATTTTCGGAAAAAGCTAATGCAGATTTAGATTTTTGGAGAAAGTCTGGAAAGAAAGGAATATTAAATAAAATATTTTCCTTGATTGAAGATATTCAATTGCATCCATTTGAAGGAATTGGAAAACCTGAACCTTTGAAACACCAGCTTTCAGGAAAATGGTCACGAAGAATAAATCAAGAACATCGAATTATTTACCAAGTAACCGAAGAAAATACAATTGAAATATTAGATATTTTGTCATTAAAAGGACATTACGAATAAACAAAACAATAAAATGTTAAAAATTAGCAACTTACACGCTTCAGTAGAAGACAAAGACATATTAAAAGGAATTAATCTTGAGATAAAAGCAGGAGAAGTTCATGCGATTATGGGACCAAATGGTGCCGGAAAATCAACACTTTCATCCATCATTGCAGGAAACGAAAACTATGAAGTTTCGGAAGGTGAAATCTTTTTAGAAGGTGAAGATATTTCAGAATTAGCGCCAGAAGAAAGAGCACACAAAGGTGTTTTCTTATCGTTTCAATATCCAGTAGAAATTCCGGGAGTTTCTGTTACGAATTTCATCAAAACGGCAATAAACGAAAAGAGAAAAGCAAATGGCGAAGAAGAAATGCCGGCAAACGAAATGCTGAAGTTAATTCGCGAGAAATCGGAATTATTAGAAATGGACAGAAAGTTCTTGTCGCGTTCGTTAAACGAAGGTTTTTCGGGTGGAGAAAAGAAACGTAACGAGATTTTCCAAATGGCAATGTTAGAGCCAAAAATCGCCATTCTAGACGAAACGGATTCAGGATTGGATATTGACGCACTTCGTATCGTTGCCAATGGTGTAAATAAACTTAAAAACGAAAACAACGCTGTATTAGTAATAACGCATTACCAACGGTTGTTAGATTATATCATTCCTGATTTTGTTCACGTTTTAATGGATGGAAAAATCGTTAAAACAGGCGGAAAAGAATTAGCTTACGAATTAGAAGAAAAAGGATACGATTGGATAAAAAGTGAATTAGTTTAAAAAGTTATCAGTTGTCTGTTATCGGTTTCGTGCTGACAACAAAAACAACTGACAACCGACAACAAAATTATGGATTTAAAAGAAAAATTAGTATCGTCTTTCATGGCATTTGAAGAGCAAATTGATGTTCATTCAGAGCTTCATGATGTGCGTACTTCGGCTATAAAAAACTTTGAAAATAAAGGTTTCCCAACTAAAAAAGAGGAAGCATGGAAATATACTTCGTTGAACGCCATCTTAAAAAATGACTTCACCGTTTTTCCAAAGCACGAAAATTCAATTGAATTTGCTGAGGTAAAAAAGTATTTCTTACACGAAATTGATACGTATAAAGTGATTTTTGTGGACGGAAAATTCTCTTCGTTTTTATCGTCAACAACGCACGATGGATTGGATGTTTGCTTAATGTCATCAGCATTAACAAAACCAAAATACAAAATCGTAATTGATGAATATTTCAATAAAATTGCCAGCAAAGACGAGACTTTAACCACGTTGAATACCGCTTTTGCTTGCGAAGGTGCATACATCAACATCCCAAAAAGTAAAGTAGTTGAAAAACCAATTGAAATCATTTATTTCTCAACAGGAATTGAAAATGCTTTGATGGTTCAGCCCAGAAATTTGGTAATCGTTGGCGAAAATGCGCATGTTCAAATTATAGAAAGACATCAATCGTTGAATGAAAATCCAGTGTTAACCAATTCGGTAACTGAGATTTTTGCACAAAAACGCGCTATTGTTGATTATTACAAAATTCAAAACGATTTGCAATCGGCAAACTTGATTGATAACACTTATATTTCTCAAAAACAAGAAAGTAGAGTTTCGGTTCACACATTTTCTTTTGGTGGAAACATCACAAGAAACAACCTGAATTTCTATCATTTTGGCGAAAGAATTGACAGCACATTAAAAGGAATTACCATTATTGGCGATAAGCAACACGTTGATCATTACACATTGGTAAATCATGCAACGCCAAATTGTGAAAGCCACCAAAACTATAAAACGATTTTAGCTGATAGCTCAACAGGTGTTTTCAACGGAAAAATATTTGTAGAAAAAGAAGCTCAAAAAACCGATGCTTTTCAGCAAAATAACAACATTTTATTAGGAGATAAAGCAACGATAAATGCAAAACCACAGTTAGAAATTTTCGCCGATGACGTAAAATGTTCACACGGTTGCACGATTGGACAATTAGACGAAAGCGCGATGTTCTATATGCAACAACGCGGAATTCCAAAGAGAGAAGCCAAAGCATTATTGATGTATGCATTTACCAACGAAGTCATCGAAAGCATCAAAATACCTGAATTAAAACAACGAATTACTAAAATTATCGCGATGAAATTAGGCGTCAATTTAGGGTTTGATTTATAAAAATTAGAAGCGAATGGTTTGGGCATTTTTGCCATCCATTTTCCCGCTTTTCGTTATAATAAAAAAGCTTTCCAACACGGAAAGCTTTTTTATTTTCGCTACAATCGGGTCTATTTTAGTGATTGTATTGAGTAAATTTATTGAGATTTAGAAATAATTATCTTAAGCTTTAATTCTTCACTAAAGTCATGCTCATAAAGAATTGAAGTTATTATTTCATGTAGCAAATCTTTATCAATTCTATTATCAGCAACATCTACCGAATAATTTTCCATTTGATCAATAAATCTTGGTATTATAAAACCACAATTGTTTATTTCTAAAAAATAGGCAGTAAGTGCTATCGAAGCTCTCTTGTTTCCATCATTAAAACAGTGATTTTTATTTATTGAGAAAAACAAATGTGTTAATTTATCTTCTAAGTTTGGATAATAAAGGTCATTTTTTATGTGTTCAATAGAACTTTCAATTAATCCTTGATTAATTATACCTAGAATTCCACCAGAATTTATTATTATTTGGTCATGAACAAATATTGCATGTTCAACATTGAAATAAGTATATTCAAACATGATTATCTGTCTTTAAGTCTTTTAAAAACATCAAGTAATTGTTCATCTTCCATAACTCTTTCAATTAGAGTTTTACTTTTTTCTCCTAAAAAACGATTATAATCTTCATTATTTAATGAATTTATATATGGTTTTAATCGTTCATGAATAATATTCCTAAACCCATAATCTCTACAAGCCATTTTAGTTCTTACGTCTTCAATTTGAGGTATCCAAAATCGGTTATTTGAAAATTCAATAATAAGCTCATCAAGTTCTTTAGGAATTAATTTTCTTTTTAATAACTCAAATTTTTTCTTCATTTCATCAGCAATTCCTATTTCAAATGAAGCAATTAATTTTAACACTTCAGAGTACATTGTGTCTCGAGGGTTTTCCTTTTCTTCTAACTGAAGTATTTGTTTGTATTCTTTAGAGTTTTCATGAAATATTGCCTCATAAATCTTATCAGTATACATTGAATACTTATAGTTTCCCATATCAAGATAAAGATTTAAAGCATTAGTAAATTCTTTTCTATAAATAGGTTCTCTCATAATTGCAACCAAAAAATCCTCATCTCTTTGATTGATGTATTTTGTAGAACCACCAACTTTTTGGTTTAGTGTATCAATTACAATGTCCAAAATTACACTTCTTAAAGCTTTTGCCTTTTCACTCTCTGTTAATAGCATTCCAAGGTTTAAAAAGGAGCGAAAATTAAAAACACCTAACTGTGGAGCTTTTAAACCTTCTTGTAACATCCATCCAAATTCCTCTTTAAAATCTTTTAATGACTTGCCCTTTAAATTCTCATAGCCATTATGTTTTAATTCTTCTTCATTACTTGTTAAATATCGTTCAATTGTCGAAATATCAACTCCATAAAAATCAGCAACTTGAGACTTTGTAAATCTGTATTGTTCTTTGAAAAACATACCACTTACACCAATATATTCTTGAATTCCTTCTAAAGCGACTTTGTTATTTAGAATGTTTTGTCGATCAATAGCCGACATAGTCAAATCTTTTTTCATAAACAAAAATTGTTAATAACTTTTATTGTTTCCCTTACTTATGAGGGAAACAATTTTTAAATACCTGATTTTATTGGGGTTTACGCAACTTAAAAATATTAACAAAAAGTATTTTATTTCAGTTAGTAAAAAATAATCAGATTGTAAATGTACGTAAAAAGTTTGTTTATTTACCTCTTCAAACTCCCAACAACGCCACTCAACAAACCATTAAAATCAAATTCGGGATTTTCTTTTAAACCCATTCGAACAATCACCAAATCGTGACTTGGAAAAATTGCGACCATTTGTCCTTGAAAACCGCTGGCATAATACATGTCTTTTGGAGTATTTGGAAACTTTCCACTGGCATTTAACCAAAATTGTGCACCATAATTTCCGTTGGAAGTATTGGTTGGTGTGGAAACGTATTTTGCCCAACTTTCGTCAAAGATTTGTTCGCCGTTCCAATTGCCTTTGTGTAAATACAATAAGCCAAATTTTGCCCAATCGCGAGTAGTTGACCAACCATAAGACGAACCCACAAAATTTCCAGTCATATCAACTTCTGTTAAAGCCGAATGCATCCCAATTTTATCAAACAAACTGCTGTACCAAAAATCCAGATATTCTTGATGCGTTTTGAACTGTTTTCGCAAAATTCCACTCAATAAATTGGTTGTTCCCGATGAATAATTCCAGGTTTCATTCGGTTTTCCAACGAATGGTTTGTCGATTTGCGATTTGGTCATGTCTTCTTCAATAAAAAGCATTTTGGTTACATCCGAAATTTTGCCATAATCTTCTTCCCATTCCAAACCCGAATTCATTTGAAGTAAATTATTGATAGTAATGCTTTTGCGTTCATCGTTTTGCCATTCAGCAATTGGAGCTTTATCGTTAATATTGATTTTTCCTTGTTTTTGCAAAATGCCAAAAAAAGTTCCCGTTAAACTTTTTGTCATCGACCAACCTAAAATTCTAGAGTTTTTATCAAAACCATCGGCATATTTTTCGGCAATAATTTTGTCTTTGTAAATCACAATTACCGAACGAGTTCGTTTATTTTTTTCTCCTTTTTTGTCAAAAGCATTTTCAACAACAGTATTTAATTTGACATAATCAACATTGGAAAAAACAGTGTCTTTTGGTTCCAAGTTTCCATACGGAAAAGGCAAATTAGTATTGATTTTAGTTCTTTTTGGAACCAAATACGGTTTTGTAACATCAAAATCATCATTAATTAAAGTCGCGCCTAAACCTTCGCGATAAATAGCTTTTCGACTTTTTAATCCGTAAACTTTCGAAATCGCCGACTTTTCTTCTTTATTAATTTCATTAGTTGCCCAATTTACCTTGTCAATATCATTGTCGCCTTGTTGTATGGTTTCTAAGCTTCTTCCATCAATAAAATGACCGGAAGCAACACTTTTGGCAGAGAAACCCGAAATTAAATCCAGTTGCGGATAAATAGCAATTCGCAGATAAACTAAAAGTAATAGTAGTAAAACCGCGAATATTTTGAAGAATTTTTTCATTGTAAATAGATTTTATGCAATTTATAAAAATTGAAACATATAAGGTATTTAAGTACATATAAGAATTTGGTTAATTTTATTTAGTTGTACTCAAATTGGAAAATAGTAATAGTTAGTATATAAATTTGCTTTAACTTAAATGAACTTATATGACTTATATGGTTTGTAAAAACATTCAACAATTATTAACAAACGTTTGATAAAAAACCATTTCAAAATGTGTACTTTTGTATTTAGATTTTTTCTAAATAATTCATGTTAGACATACAAAAAATAAGAGCCGATTTTCCGATACTTTCGCAACACGTTAATGGTAAACCATTAGTCTATTTTGACAATGGTGCAACTTCACAAACGCCAAAGGTTGTGATTGATTCTATAGTGGATTATTACTCAAGATATAATGCCAATATTCATCGCGGTGTTCATACGTTAAGTCAAATAGCAACCGATGCTTATGAACAGGCAAGAACTAAATTGCAACATCATTTTAATGCGAAGCACAATTATGAAATCATTTTTACTTCAGGAACAACTGAAGGAATAAATTTGGTTGCCAATGGTTTTGCGTCTATTTTGAAAAAAGACGATGAAATTATTGTTTCAGCATTGGAACATCACAGCAATATCGTGCCTTGGCAAATGTTGTGCGAACATACAGGTGCAATTTTGAAAGTAATTCCGATGAATTATGACGGCGAATTACTGATGGATGTATACGTGAAAATGCTTTCGCCAAAAACCAAATTAGTGTTTTGTAATCATATTTCAAATGCGTTAGGAACGATTAATCCGGTTGAATTTATCATAGAAAAAGCACACGAAGTTGGCGCAGCAGTTTTAATTGATGGTGCACAAGCTGTTCCTCATCTAAAACCCGATGTTCAAAAGCTGAATTGTGATTTTTATGTTGCTTCGGCGCATAAAATGTGCGGTCCAACAGGCGTTGGAATTTTATATGGAAAAGAAGAATGGTTGCGAAAATTGCCACCATATAAAGGCGGAGGCGAAATGATTGCCACGGTTACGTTTGAAAAAACGACCTATGCCGATTTACCACATAAATTTGAAGCGGGAACGCCAAATATTTGTGGCGGAATCGCTTTCGGTGTAGCAGTTGATTATATGAACGGAATAGGTTTTGATGCCATTGCAAAGCAAGAACAAGAATTACTGGAATACGGAACAAAACGCTTGCAAGAATTAGAAAATATAGAAATTTACGGAACCAAAGATTTGTCTAAAAAAGCTTCGGTAATTTCGTTTAATATCAAAGGAATTCATCCGTATGACATTGGTACAATTATTGACAAACTAGGAATAGCAGTACGAACTGGACATCATTGTGCACAACCAATTATGGATTTTTATCAAATTCCTGGAACAATAAGAGCGAGTTTTGCATTTTACAATACTAAAGAAGAAATTGATATTTTTGTAGAAGCTGTGAAAAAAGCGCAAATGATGTTATCCTAAAAATAAAGAAAATGAAAACAATAGGAATGATTTTGCTTACCATTTTCCTTGGAAAAAGTTGTAGCAACGAAGCTCAAAACGATATTAATAATGCGGTGTTGCAATATTCAGCACATACACGTGGTTTTCATTTGAAGATTATCGTAAATAATCAAACGGCAACTATTTCCAAAGGAAGAACACCAGATTCCATGACACAAACGCAGACTAAAATATCTGATAGTGATTGGAAAGATTTGATTACATTGTTTGAAAAAACAAATTTGGAAGCTTTCCCAACGTTAAAAGATCCAACACAAAAACGATTTTATGATGGTGCGGCAATAGCTGACTTAAAGGTTCGTTATCAGGATAAAAACTATGAAACAGTTAATTTTGATCATGGTTTTCCACCAGCTGAAATTGAAAATTTAGTAAAAAAAATTGTGGCTTTGGCCGACGAAAAGGAGTAAAAGTAGATATAAATAAATGAGATTGCTTCGTGCCTCGCAATGACTATGACAATAAAAGAGATACAAGACGAAATCGTTGATGAATTTTCAATGTTTGATGATTGGATGCAACGCTATGAATACATCATTGAACTTGGGAAAACATTACCATTAATTGACGAACAATATAAAACCGAAGACAATATCATCAAAGGTTGTCAATCTAAAGTTTGGGTTCACGCAAACCAAGAAAACGATAAAATAGTTTTCACAGCCGATAGCGATGCGATTTTAACCAAAGGAATAATTGCGATTTTAATTCGTGCTTTTTCCAATCAAAAAGCTTCGGATATTTTGGATGCCAATACCGATTTTATTGATGAAATTGGATTAAAAGAACATTTGTCACCAACACGCGCCAACGGTTTGGTTTCAATGATTAAACAAATAAAAATGTATGCTTTGGCGTTTAGTGCTAAAAATTAACAATTAAAAATAAGTGAGATTGCTTTGCTTCGACTACGCTCAGCATAAACTCTCGCAATGACTTTATGGAAGAATTTAAAGACGATATCAATTTAGGAGAAAACGTAGTAAAGGTTTTAAAAGGTATCTATGATCCTGAAATTCCTGTTGACATCTACGAACTTGGATTAATCTACGATGTAATGATTAACGAAGACAACGATGTAAAAGTGTTGATGACTTTAACATCACCAAATTGTCCTGTTGCCGAAACGTTACCTCGTGAAGTGGAAGAAAAAATTACAAAGATAGAACACGTTAAATCTTGTGAAGTAGAAATCACTTTTGATCCACCTTGGAGCAAAGATTTAATGAGCGAAGAAGCTAAATTAGAATTAGGAATGCTTTAATTTAGTCTAAAGTCGAAAGGTATAAAGTCGAAAGGTTTTTCGGGTTGACTTTTAACTTTCGACTTTCGACTTTTAGACTTAAGAAATGGACGAAATTATCAATAAAGTTGCCAATTCATCGCTCGAAGTTTTCGATTTGGAAGATTATTATCCATCGGGAATTCGAATGCAAATAGACATTTCTCAATGGTTGTATGAAGGTTTTCTTTTGAAAGAAAAAGACTTTCGCGAAGCGTTGAAAAATCATGATTGGTCACAATATCAAAATCATCTGGTTGCCATTCATTGTTCTACTGATGCCATTTTGCCGGCTTGGGCAAGTATTTTGGTAACGACTTATGTTTCACCATTTGCTAAAAAAGTGGTTTTAGGAACAATAAATGATTTAGAAACAGCATTATACCAAGATATTTTATCCAAAATCGATTATTCGCAATATCAAAACAAACCGATTATCTTAAAAGGTTGTTCCAAAAAACCTGTACCAGAAAGTGCATATATCATAGCCATTCAAGAACTTCAAAAAGTTGCCAAAAGCGTGATGTATGGCGAAGCTTGTTCGGCGGTTCCGTTATTCAAAAAAGCTAAATAACTCGTTTTCAACATAAAATCAATTGATTTTATAAACCATTAAAAAATTAAGTTTCATTAAGTATTGTTGTGCTTAATTACCTTAATTTCTTAATGGTTTTAATTTTTTTATAAAATGGAACTATTTATTTTAGTTATTTAAAATCAATGATTTTAAAAAGCTAAGATCGAAATCATGTTAAATAATTAGTTGCCAAAAAGTTAGATTTTTGTAATATTTTGGTCAAGCCAAATGTATTCTTACCTTTGCACCCAAAATTTTAAATTTAATAAAATGAAGAAAATTTTACTTTCAATAACATTTGTGTTTGCTACAACAGCAGTATTTGCTCAGGTAAACGAAAAAGAATTGTTGCAAAAAAATGAAGAAGCTGAAAAAAAATCGAAGGAAGAAAAGCCAAACGGTTGGGTTAAAAAAGGAACTTTTACATTTTTGGCTAATCAGGCAACGTTCAATAACTGGCTTGCCGGTGGACAAAGCAATATCTCCGGAAATGTTGGTTTAAACTATGATTTGAACTACAAAAGCGATAAATGGAATTGGGATAACAAAATCATCGCAGGTTATGGTTTAACAAAAATCAAAGACCAAGACATGCAAAAGTCTGATGACCGATTAGTTTTTAACTCATTGGCAGGAAGAAAAGCAAGTGGCGAATGGTTTTACTCTTTGTTTTTTAATTTCCAAACCCAATTTGATTCAGGTATTGATTTAGCTTCGGGAATTAAAACATCACATTTCTTTTCTCCGGCATATTTCCAATTTGGACCAGGTATGTTGTGGAAAAAAAGTGATAATTTGAAAGTAAATATCGCGCCGGCAACATCAAAATTAGTTATCGTTCATCCTCATTTTACCGAACTTGGACCATCATTTGGTGTGGAACAAGGCGATTCTTCACGATTTGAATTTGGAGCAGCGATAAACGGTTATTATAAGTTTACGATAATGGAAAACGTTACTTTTGAAAACATCCTGAACTTATATTCTAATTATTTGGAAGATCCACAAAACGTTGATATCGATTATACGTTGAATGTTGTAATGAAAATCAACAAGTATTTAACGACTAATTTTGCGTTCCAAACCATTTATGACGACAATGCCTTTAGAGGTTTCCAAACGCGTCAGGTTATTGGTTTAGGAGTGAATTATGGGTTTTAATTGAAACCAATTTGATATAAAAAAGTCCCGAAATTTTCGGGACTTTTTGTTTTTTATACTTCTGAAAATCTATGATTCTATGTGGTTAAATTTTATCTAAACGCCTGTTCTAAATCAGCTAATAAATCATCAATATCTTCCACACCAACGCTTAAACGAACCAAATCATCAGTAATACCAACTTCAAGGCGTTTGTCTTCTGGAATGGAAGCATGCGTCATTGTGGTTGGATGATTTGCCAAACTTTCAACACCACCAAGCGATTCGGCTAAAGTGAAAACTTTTACTTTTTCCAAAAACGAAATCGCATCTTCTTTTTTTCCTGATTTGAACGTGAAAGAAACCATTCCGCCAAAACCGCTCATTTGTTTTTTAGCAATTTCATGAAACGGATGATCAGGTAATCCCGGATAGAAAACTTTGTCAACATCAGGATGATTCGCTAAAAAGTTGGCTACTTTTTCTCCATTTTCACAATGTCTTTGTACGCGTAAATGTAAGGTTTTGATACCGCGTAAAACCAAGAAACTGTCCATTGGACCAAGTGTTCCGCCAGTTGCAAATTGTTTGAAATGTAATTCATCGCCTAAAGCTTTATCTTTGATAACCAAAGCTCCGGCAATAACATCCGAATGTCCGCCAAGATATTTCGTAGCCGAATGCATTACGATATCAGCACCTAAATCCAAAGGTTTTTGCAAATAAGGTGTGGCAAATGTATTATCAACCGCAAAAAGTAAATTATGTTTTTTAGTGATTTTAGCAATTTCGGCAATATCCGCCAATTTCATCAACGGATTTGTTGGCGTTTCAACCCAAACCAATTTGGTATTTTCGTTAATCAACGATTGAAATTTCTCCAAATCGTTCATATCTACGAAGTGAAATTTAATGCCGCTATCTTTATACAAACGAGTAAAAAGACGGTACGTTCCACCATATAAATCGTCCATAGCAATGATTTCGTCACCAGCTTTGAATAGGCGAAGCAAACAATCAGTTGCTGCCAATCCTGATGCAAAAGCCAGTCCGCGAGCACCATTTTCTATTGAAGCTAAAGCATCTTCAAGAGCTTGACGCGTTGGATTTGCCGCACGAGAATATTCATAATCGCCAACAGGTTTGCCTGGCGAAACTTGAGCATAAGTTGAGGTTTGAAAAACTGGCGGCATTACAGCTCCAGTTACTTCTTCATGGTGTTGATTTCCGTGTATGACTTTTGTATTGAATTTCATTTGAGTTAAAATTAGGTTACAAAGGTATTAACTTCGGATGATTTTTTTTACTTTGCAAGATGGATTGATGTTAAAATTGAAATTTTTAACGTTCTTTTTTGATTATCTGTTATTGCTAATTCATGAAAAAAATACTGTTGGTTGAAGACGAAGCTCATGTGGTTTCATTTATTAAAAAAGGACTTTCCGAAGAAGGATTCGAAGTCAGCGTTGCTTTTGATGGTAAAACCGGTTTACAATTAGCTTTAGAAAACACTTTTGATTTAATCATTTTAGATATTATGTTGCCCGAAATGAATGGTTTGGAAGTTTGCAAAGCCATTCGTGTTGAAAATCAATTTGTCCCGATTTTATTTTTAACAGCGCTTGGAACGTCCGAAAATATTGTTCTTGGATTGGAAAACGGAGCCGATGATTATCTGGTAAAACCATTCAAATTTATTGAACTTGTTGCACGAATTAAAACACTGATTCGTCGTTCCAAAGGAAAAGAACCAAAATCTGAAAATAAAATTGAGGAAGAACACACTTATATTTTTGGCGATTTAAAACTTAATGATTATACCAAAACAGTAACGCGTGCCAACGAAGAGATTTCGCTAACAACTACCGAATATAAATTGTTGCTCAATTTTATGAAAAACAAGAACAAAGTATTGTCGCGAATGGATATACTCGAAGCCGTTTGGGGAGTTGATTATGATTTAGGAACCAATGTTGTTGATGTTTACGTTAATTATCTGCGAAAAAAAATAGATACAAAATCCGATGAGAAAATCATTCACACCATCATCGGAATGGGTTATGTATTGAGAGAAAACGAGTAAAAATTAAAATTGATTAGCTATGCAAATGAAAAGAAGTTCCAAAACGACTTTGTTGTTTTTAATTCCGTTTTTGGTAGTAATCTTCCTTTTCAGTTTGTTTATCTACTATTCGGTTTCTAATTATTCCGAAGATTATTTGTTTAAATTGCTGGAAGCCAGAGCAAATAAAGTTGCTCGCGAAAGAATTGACGGCGAAACAATTGGTAAAAGTCCGTTGCCGATTAATGAAACTTCTGAAAAATTGCCACACGAAAAAGACTTTTTTTTCCTGATAAATGAGGAACTAAACGTAAAATCGGAAGCTCAAAAAATAGGAATAAACGAGAAATTCTTCACCGATGCTATCCAAAAAGGAAGTGCCGAATTTGTTTCCAAGCAATATCTCTACAAAGGCATTCGTTATAAATCAAAATCGGGAGATTTTATCGTCATTACAGCCGCGGAAAATTATTTTGAGATAAATCAGGCAGAAAATCTCATCAAAACATTGTTGTTTGCTATGGGAATTGCTTCATTGATTTTACTTTACATAGCGATTTCCTATTTAACAGGAGCAATTTTTGCCGGATTTAGCTATGTTTACCTAAGCTTTAAAATGTTTTATCTCGCAAGTTTGGTTTTGGTTGTCATTATCTTTTATGATTTGTCAAAACTCCGATTAAAATTATATTGGCATCAAAAGAAATTGATAAAACTCAATTTGGATAATGTCATCAAAATAGAAAATGAAAAAGAAAAATCAGTAGTTTCCTAATGCAAACATCCCAAACCGAATATTTTGGGATGTTTTGTTTTTATAAAAATTTTCGAATGTTCATCATCATGCCAAGATGAATGCCTTCGTGATAATTACTGAATTCCATTGCATCTTTGAAATTGGCCAAATGAAATCCGGTTTTAGTTTGATATTCTGTATAATGCTGAAATTTTCCGGCTTCAAAATCGGCTTTGGTTTGTTGGGCTAAAACAATAAGCAAATGCTTAATTTCATCAACTTCTTCTTGCGTTGTTTTTCCGTCAGGACGCGAACCGTTTTTATATTTTTCGGTCATTTCATCGCTAACATTTACCGGCAAACCTGAAAGTCGGTAAATCAATCCTTGCTGACTTACAACGATGTGACCAATATTCCATATCAGGTTATTGCTGAAACCTTCGGGAATTTTGTTCAATTGTTCCAAAGTGTAACCTTCCAAAAATTTTAAATAAATATTTCGGCTGGTTTCCAAAATTTTAAAAGTTGCTTCCATAGTATTTATATTGGTTCAAAATCGGTTGTTTTAGGCATATTATTCATTACATCAACGGCGATTTGTGGTGTTGGATTGGCTATTTTTCGCAATTTAGTGTCTATCCAAGCACCATCGACTGAAATCGTAGCATAAAGTTCGTCGTTTTCATTTTTAAGTTCATGAACAATTGTCCATCGTGAAGCATCGGCTTTCATTTTCCCTATTTTGGTACTAATAAAAACCTTGCTGTTCAAGCGAATTTCTCTTCGAAAGACGCATTCTTCCCGAAATAAAACCGGACCAAAATGCTCCATTTGCATCGCTTTCATTGTTAATCCTAGTTGTTCCAAAATTTCAATTCTGTGTTGTGCGCCAAAATCATAATAAGCACTATGTCTTACATGAAAATTTGGATCTAAATCCGACCAACGGATGGATATTTCTTTAGTAAAAGTTCCCATTAAATTTTAATTTTTAATCAAATGTAAAGAGAATTATTTGCACTCAAATTCTGTTTGTGAAAATTAAACCTATTTTAACGTAATAGCGTATTTTTGCATAAAAAAAGATGCGAAAAATATATTTCCTAAAAACCTGTAGCACGTGTCAGCGTATTTTGAAATCCTTGCCAAATTTGGATACTTTTCAATTACAAGACATTAAAAATGAACCTATAACGGTAAAACAAGTTGAAGAAATGCAACAATTAGCCGGAAGTTATGAAGTGCTTTTTAGCAAAAGAGCGACACTTTATAAAGAAATGGGTTTAAAAGACGAAAATCTTAACGAAGCTGATTTTAAGCGATATATTTTAGAACATTATACCTTTTTATCACGTCCTGTGATTATAGCTGATGGTAAAATATTTGTTGGTAACAGTCCAAAAGTGGTTCAGCAAGCGATAGATTTTTTACAAAATGAGTAAACGTTTTTGGGCATTACTTGCCGCAACTTTAGTTTCCATTATTTACGGAGTAACGTTTACGATTGCCAAAGACGTAATGCCAAAATATGTGCAACCTTTTGGATTTATAACCTTGCGTGTTGGCGGTTCGATGCTGTTGTTTTGGCTAATTGCTCCATTTTTTTCCACTGAAAAAATAGAAAAAGCAGATTTTCCACGAATTATTGCTGCGGCATTTTTTGGCGTAGCTTTAAACATGCTTACTTTTTTTAAAGGATTAAGTTATACTTCGCCAATTATGGGTGCGGTTTTGATGGTTACAACGCCAATGATTGTGCTCGTTCTTTCGGCAATATTGATGAAAGAACGAATGAAAAAGCAAAAGGTTTTCGGTTTGATTTTAGGACTAATTGGAACGGTTTTTCTAATTCTTTATGGAAAATCTGTAATCAATGCCAGCAATGCAACTTTAGGAAATATTTTGGTTTTTATCAATGCGGTTTCCTATGGTTTTTATCTGATAATCGTTAAAAAATTAATGGATAAATACAATGCATTTGCTTTTGTGAAATGGATTTATACTTTCGGATTTTTGATGGTTTTGCCTTTTGGATGGAATGAATTTCAGGCAGTTGATTATGCAAATTTTCCAACCGATATTATTTGGAAAATTGGTTTTGTCGTAGTGTTTTCAACGTTTTTAACCTATTTGCTTAATTTGGTTTCCATGCGTGAATTAAAACCAACAACCGTTGCGGTTTTCATTTACTTGCAACCGCTTTTTGCCACTATTTTTGCCATAAGTTTAGGAAAAGACGATTTGGGTTGGGTAAAAATTATTTCGGCAATTTTAATTTTTACCGGAGTTTATTTAGTAACGCAGAAAAAGTAGGCAGTCGCAGTAAACAGTTGTAGTGAAAACTGCGACTGAAAACTGAACACTTTTTCATATATTTGAAGTCAATAAAACAAGCGAATGATACAATCAATGACCGGTTTTGGAAAGGCAACTTTGCAATTACCAACCAAAAAAATAACGGTAGAAATCAAATCCTTGAACTCAAAAGGTTTGGATTTGAATACCAGAATGCCATCTGTTTTTAGAGAAATGGAATTGGGTTTACGCAATCAGCTTTCGCAAAAATTAGAGCGCGGAAAAGTTGATTTTTCACTATACGTTGAGGTTACAGGCGAAGAAACTTCTTCAAAAATTAATGTGCCAATTGTAAAAGGTTACATCAATCAAATGAAAGCCGTAATTCCAAATGCCGATGAAACCGAACTAATGAAAATGGCAGTTCGTATGCCGGATGCGTTAAAAACCGAACGTGACGAAATTGATGAAAATGAATGGAAACAAATTCAAACGGTAATTGATGAAGCGTTGCAAAATATTATTCAATTTCGAATTGATGAAGGTGTTTCATTAGAAAAAGAATTTTTGCACAGAATTGCCAATATCATGACGTTAATGAACAATGCAGTTGCATATGATGCTGAACGCGTTGAAACAGTAAAAACGAGATTGCGCACCGCTTTAGATGAGCTAAAAGAAAACGTAGATGAAAATCGTTTTGAACAAGAATTGATTTTTTACCTCGAAAAATATGACATTACCGAAGAAAAAGTTCGTCTAGAAAATCACCTGAATTATTTCATCGAAACACTTGCTGGAACCGAAGCTAACGGAAGAAAATTGGGTTTCATCACTCAGGAAATGGGACGAGAAATTAACACGATGGGTTCAAAATCCAACCATTCCGAAATGCAAAAATTGGTCGTGATGATGAAAGATGAATTGGAAAAAATTAAGGAACAAGTTTTGAATGTTTTGTAAAGTATTAAGATCAAAGTATTAGGTATTAAGACTTTTTAGATTTTTTCAATTCTTTAGATAAAATAACTACACAACACAATGAATAAAGGAAAATTATTAGTCTTCTCAGCGCCATCAGGTTCGGGAAAAACAACCATAGTAAGGCATTTATTGCAACAAGACGATTTGAATTTAGAATTTTCGGTTTCGGCAGCAACTCGCGAGCCACGTGGACAAGAAGTTGACGGAAAAGATTATTATTTCATGTCAATCGAGCAATTCAAAAAACACATCAAAGCCGAAGATTTTGTAGAATGGGAAGAAGTTTATCGCGATAATTTTTATGGAACATTAAAAAGTGAAGTCGAACGCATTTGGGCAAAAGGCAAAAATGTAATTTTTGACATTGATGTTGCTGGCGGATTGCGAATAAAATCCAAATTTCCTCAGGAAACATTAGCCGTTTTTGTTAAACCGCCAAGCGTTGACGAATTAAAACGCCGACTAAAAGAACGTTCCACCGAAAGCGATGATAAAATCAACATGCGAATTGCAAAAGCACATGTTGAATTGGCAACTGCGCCACAATTTGACAAAATCATCAAAAATTATGATTTAGATATAGCAAAAGAAGATGCTTATCATTTAGTAAAGGATTTTATTAACACAAATTCGTGAAATTTATTTATTTTGAATTCGTGAAGATTTGTGAAATTCGTGTGTAAAAAATGAAAATTGGTCTATATTTCGGAACCTTCAACCCAATTCACGTTGGTCATTTGATTATCGCTAATCATATGGCGGAATATTCTGATTTGGAGCAAATTTGGATGGTTGTAACGCCACATAATCCGCACAAGCAAAAGAATACCTTGCTTGACGATTATCAACGTTTGCATTTAGTCAATTTGGCAACCGAAGATTTCCCAAAAATCAAATCGTCCGACATTGAATTTAAGTTGCCACAACCCAATTATACTGTAAATACCTTAGCGCATCTAAGAGATAAATTCCCGCAGCATGAGTTTTCGTTGATTATGGGTGAAGATAATTTGAATTCGCTTCACAAATGGAAAAACTACGAGTATATTCTAGAACATCACAATATTTATGTTTATCCTAGATTGAATTCAGGTGAAATAGATGAGCAATTTGTCAATCATAACAAAATCCATCGTGTTGGTGCGCCAGTCATCGAACTTTCATCAACTTTTATCCGAGAAAGCATCAAAAACAAGAAAAATGTAATGCCGATGTTGCCACAAAAAGTTTGGCAATATGTAGATGATAATAATTTTTATAGGAAATAGAAATTATGTTCAGAGGAGAAATTTTCATCCCAAAAAAGAAACCGTTTTTAAATTTAACGTTATCAGAAAAGTTGAATTGGGGTTCGTTAGTAGCTATTTTTATTTATTGTTCTGTTTTTCTAATTGATGAAAAATGGAATTTAAGTGAAATAAATAATTATGTGAAAGAATATGTGTCTTTAAATCAAATAGTTGGTGTTGTTTTTGGGATTACTTTTATTTCAAGTATTTTTCTTCGTTTTAAAGAATTTGAAAACCTTAATGGAGAATTAAAGGGTAAATTAATTATCGATAGAAATGGAATAATTGTTAACGATAAATTATACGAAGCATCAAAAATTCTAAATTTTAAAATTAATATGATTGATTATTATGGACAAAAAACAAACTACTCAAAATCTGGTCCATATTATTTTCAAGGTGTAAAAAACAACTTAAGCTTTGATTTTAACTTAGAAAAAGTTGTTGTTAATTTTCAAATAAATTCAGAAAGACATCTTTATGATTTGAAATGGATGTTATTGAATATAATTTGTGAAGAAAAAAATCCTTTTCAAAGAAGTTATTTAAAGTTTTTTGATGATGAGTTTAGAGATACACCAACATTTAAAAGATTTACCGAAAAACTTTTGTTAGAAAAAAGATTAGTTCATTCAGATATCGAATAATAACTTAACATTCCTTTACCACTTGTTCCTTTAATCGTTTCGTAAATTTGCATTCTAAATATTTTTACAATGAACAATTTCGAATTATACAATCCGGTCAATTATATTTTTGGCAAAGGACAAACAGAAAAACTAGCTACATTAGTTCCAAAAGAGGCGAAAGTTTTATTGGCTTATGGTGGCGGAAGTATCTTTAAAAATGGCGTTCACGAAGCCGTAACTTCAGCTTTAAAAGGTTATGATATCGTTGAGTTTGGTGGCATCGAACCCAATCCAAGATTTGAAACCTTGATGAAAGCCGTTCAAATTATTCGCGAACAAAAAATCGATTTTATTTTAGCCGTTGGTGGTGGAAGCGTGATTGATGGCGTAAAATTTATTTCGGCAGCTGTCAATTTTGAAGGCGATGAAGCCGACATTCTTAAAAAGAGAATTTTATTTACTGATGTTTCAAAAGTCATTCCGTTTGGAACCGTTTTAACCTTGCCAGCAACAGGTTCCGAGATGAATTCTGGTGCTGTGGTAACTATTGAAGCAACCCAAGAAAAACTAACGCTTGGCGGAAGTGCTTTGTTTCCAAAATTCTCAATCGTTGATCCAACTGTAATTACTTCGTTACCAAAACGTCAGTTACAAAATGGCGTTGTTGATGCTTTCACTCACGTAATGGAACAATATTTAACTTATCCGCACGATGCGCTTTTGCAAGACCGATTTGCCGAAAGCATTTTAAAAACCTTAATCGAAGTTGGACCAAATGTTGTTGAAAATCCTAGTGATTATAAATTGGCTTCCAACTTTGTTTGGAGCGCAACGATGGCATTAAACGGCTTGATTCAAAAAGGTGTTCCGTCCGATTGGGCAACGCACATGATTGGTCACGAATTGACCGCTTTATATGAAATTGACCATGCTAGAACGTTGGCAATTATTGGTCCAAATTTGTACAAAGTCATGTTTGAAACCAAAAAAGACAAACTAGCACAATACGGTGAAAGAGTTTGGAACATCACCGGAAATTCTATCGAAGAAAAAGCCGAAAAAGCCATCGAAAAAACCGTAGAATTCTTCCACACCATGGGAATGAAAACCAAAATCTCCGAAAACGCAGAAAACATCGAAAAAACAGCCGATTTTATCGTAAATCGTTTTGAAGAAAGAGGTTGGAAAGCCATGGGCGAAAAACAAAATATCACTTTAGAAAAAGTACGTGAAATTGTTGAGATGAGTTACTAAGTTTTTACAATAAAAATAGTTGAAGCGTTCGGAAGTAATTCTGAGCGCTTTTTTATTCAGAAGCTAATCCTGCTTTCCATTCCAAGATTGCTTGCATAAATCTTTTTTTCTAAATCCTAGAAAGAGCTTCCGTTGGTCGCTTTTCTAAGATAAGAAAAAATAGATTTTCACTGCGCAATGCTTTCCATTTCAATCAGGGCTAAACAAGTCAGTGAAGGTTTGCCCAAGCCATAAAAAAACAGTATTTTTGGTCTTTCAAACGATATAGTAATGAATACAAAACCAAAGTTTGCCGTTATTGGCGGTGGAAGTTGGGCAACTGCGATTGCCAAAATGCTTTGTGTAAATCTTGATGAAATTGCTTGGTACATGCGAAACCAATCGGCAATCGAACATTTAAAAGCTTACAAACATAATCCAAACTATCTAAGTTCGGTTGAATTTGATACCAATAAACTAAAGCTAACTTCCGATATTAACGAAGCCGTTACATATGCCGATTATTTGATTTTTGCTATTCCATCGGCGTTTTTAAGCGCTGAATTAGAAAAACTCACCGTTTCCCTGGAAAACAAAATTATCTTCTCTGCAATCAAAGGAATTGTACCTGAAACCTTTTTGATTGTTGGCGAACATTTCAATAAAAAATTCGATATTCCATTTGAAAATATTGGAGTAATAACTGGTCCATGTCATGCCGAAGAAGTGGCTTTGGAACGACTTTCTTATTTAACGATTGCTTGTGGCGATTCCAGCAAAGCAAAAGTTATGGCGAAATACTTAGCCGGAAACTATATCAAAACCAAAATCTCCGATGACATTATCGGAACAGAATATGCCGCAATGCTGAAAAATATTTATGCTATTGCCGCCGGAATTGCTCATGGATTGGGTTATGGCGATAATTTCCAATCGGTAATTATGAGTAACGCCATTCGTGAAATGAAGAAATTCATTCGAAAGGTTCACAAAATGAAACGTAACATTAATAATTCGGCTTACTTGGGCGATTTATTGGTAACCGGTTATTCTGTTTTTTCCCGAAATAGAATGTTCGGAAACATGATAGGAAAAGGTTATACCGTAAAATCAGCCATGATGGAAATGTCTATGGTTGCAGAAGGTTATTATGCCGTAAAAAGTGCTTACAAATTAAACCAAGAATATGGTGCCAAAACGCCAATTATTGATGCGGTTTACCAAATTTTATACGAAGGAAAAGACGCTAGAAGCACATTTAAAAAATTAACGGAGAAGTTGGATTAAAATGAGTAAAGAGTGATTAGTAAGTAGTGAAGAGCGAAAAAGCATAATTCACTAATCACTTTTTACTAAAACTATCTAACAACAACGCCATTTACCCATAAATGTGGTACTTCTTCAGTAGCGTGTTCGTTAATCATGTTTTTTCTAAAAGTGAATTTTTTGTCGTAAAGTGTATTTCCAATGAAATAGGTCACCATAAATTCATTGTTTAAAGCCAAAACGCTTTTTTCCACCAATTCTACTTTTACTGCTGAAACCGTTGGAACTTTTACAAAAGCATGACGTAAAAGCGATGTTTTTTTCATTTCGCCATCAATAGTGCCAAAAGCTTTAGAAACGACCATTACGCTATCTAAATCAAAGTCAGAATCATTAACTAAATAAATATACCAAACCTTTTCCATAAAATCATCGCTCCATTCTTGAACGGCAGCAAGGAAAACGTTTTCAACTTTTGGGATTACTATATCGGATTTCATGGGATTGTTGATTTAAGATTAACGATTTTTGATTGCAGATTTTAAAATTCTTAAATCAAAAATCGTTAATCATCATTCTTAAATCTAAATACTTGATTTAAACTGCTCCAAGAAACGAACGTCGTTTTCATAGAACATTCTGATGTCGCCAATTTGGTACAACAACATTGCAATACGTTCGATTCCCATTCCGAAAGCAAATCCGTTGTATTCGTCAGGATTGATTCCGCAGTTTTTCAAAACATTTGGATCAACCATTCCACAACCCATGATTTCTAACCAACCTGTTCCTTTGGTAATTCTATAATCGGTTTCGGTTTTTAAACCCCAATAAATATCAACTTCAGCACTTGGTTCAGTAAATGGAAAATAACTTGGACGTAAACGAATTTTTGATTTTCCGAACATTTCTTTGGTGAAATATAAAAGCGTTTGCTTTAAATCGGCAAACGAAACGTCTTTGTCAATATACAAACCTTCAACTTGGTGGAAAATACAGTGCGAACGAGACGAAACCGCTTCATTACGAAAAACTCTTCCTGGAGAAATGGTACGAATTGGTGGTTTGTTGTTTTCCATATAACGAACCTGAACAGATGAAGTGTGAGTTCTCAGCAACACATCAGGATTGGTTTGGATGAAAAAAGTATCTTGCATATCGCGAGCTGGATGGTATTCTGGTAAGTTTAATGCGGTAAAATTATGCCAATCGTCTTCGATTTCTGGACCTTCGGAAACATTAAACCCGATGGTGGAAAAAATATCGATAATTTGGTTTTTTACGATAGAAATAGGATGACGCGAACCGATAGAAATAGGTTCTGATGGACGTGTTAAATCGCCATAGAAACCTTTTACTTCTTCTTTACTTTCTAGTTCTTCCTGAATTGCTTTTACTTTTTCTTCGGCAACAGTTTTCAAGGTATTGATAACTTGTCCAAAGTCTTTTTTCTGGTCGTTCGGGATATTTTTAAATTCAGTAAAAAGCTCTTTTAAAAGTCCTTTACTTCCTAAATATTTTATACGAAAGTTTTCTAAAGCTTCTTTGTTTTTGGTGTTGAATGCTTTAGCTTCTTCGATATGTTCTTTAATCTTGTCTATCATCGTCATTTTTGTAAAGGTGCAAATTTAGTTAAAAGTTACGAGTTGCGAGTTACGAGTTGCGAGTTTTTTGAATATTCTAAACTGAAAACTGCGACCGCGACTGAGAGCTATTCAATCACTTCTTTTTCCAAAAAATAATTCACAATCGCATCTTTCATTAAAATGGATTGTTCGCCAGCTTTTAATGGTGGAAGTTCTTCTTTTACTTTGTAATGTGGCCAACCATCTTTGTCAAAAAAGTCAAATTCGTAGTAACCATAAGGTTCGAGCAAACGACAAATAGCAATATGCATTAGGTTTACTTTTTCGTCTTTTTTGAAAGCTTGTTTGAATTTGCCTAATTCTTGTACTCCAATTAGGTATATAATGGCGTCTAAATCCAACACTTCGCCATCAGCAAACTGATTGGAAAGGATTTCAACGACTTTGTTCCAGCGATTTTTTAATTGTTCGTCTCTTGACATTGTAAAATAGAAAAAAGAAAATAGAAAAAGGAGAATAGACTTTATGCCTAGACTTCAAACTCTACATTCTAAGTTAGGATTGCAAAGATAGACATACTGAACACTAATTACAGAACACTGACGATTAATTCTTAATTTCCTTAATCGCTGAACTTTCAATCCAACCGGTTGTTTCGTCGGTGAGTTCAATTTTCTTCCAGTTGGCAATGCTTTCCAAGATGTACACTTTTGTTCCTTCGTGAAGGATAAAAGCATCAGGACTTGCCGTTTTTGGTTCGTTTTTTACTGGCGTAGTTTCGGCAAAAACGATGGCTGGTTTTTCATTTTCCAAACGGTTTCTTTCAAAAATTCCAGCGGAAACACTCAATGTAATTCCTAGTAAAATAACAAACATTCCTGTGAAAAAAATGCGTTTTTTTAATGTTGTTCCCGAAAAATAATAGCCTAAAAAGAACAAAAAGAAAACCAATGCCAAAGCTACTGCAATCCAAGCCCAAGTATCATAATAATAAGTTGAGGTAAAATCCTGAATGAGTTTATGAAAACCAACTTTTGGAATGATTTTAATATCATCGATTGCCATTTTTCGGGCAAAATCGAGATTGGTTTTTATTTCTTGGTCATTTGGATTTAGAAGCAATGCTTTTTCATAATTATAAACTGCTGGACCAACTTTATGTAATTTGTAATAACAATTTCCAAGATTAAAATAGACATCAGCCGATTCTTTTCCAGAGTTTATAATGCTTTCATAACTGGAAATCGCCGCTTGGAAATTTTCTTTTTGATAATACTGATTTCCTTGTTCAAAAGCATTTTGAGCCCAAGATAATTGAGCAATAAAAAACAATATGTAGAATAGTTTTCTCATTTTTTTAACCACGAAGATCACAAAGAAAGCACTAAGGCCACAATGTTTTTTTAAAGATTACCATTGATAACTCTTCGAACACCTTCTTTTAATAGTTTAACATTAAAGTTTATTAATAATCCTAATTTACAGTCAGATAGTTTTAAATAAGTTAATAATTGTGCCAAATGAACATCATTCAAAGCTTCGACTGATTTTATTTCAACAATAAATTTGTTTTCAATAATGATATCAAGTCTATAACCAATGTCTAATTTTACTTCTTCATAAATCAATGGCAAAGGTTTTTGTTTTTCAACAACTAAATCATATTTTTTTAATTCATAAAACAAACATTCTTCATAAGCACTTTCCAATAATCCCGGACCAAGAGTTTTATGCACCTTTAACGCAGCTTCAAAAACAATTTTTGATATTTCGTCTTCCGTTATCATACATGAAAATTATTTGGTGCTCTTTGTGCTTTCTTTGTGAACTTTGTGTTTAAGAAATCTGTTTTGCTAAATCTGAAATAATACTAACCGCTTTATTGTAATCTTGTTGAATGCTAGCTTCGGTTGATGGCGCATATCGTGCAAATTCACAGTTTTCGGTTAATTTGATAAATTCAGCAACGGTTACTGGATTTCCTTTTCGCGAAAGCAAAATTTCAGTTATTTTTTCTTTGCTCATTTCCGAAGTTTCAATGTTCAATTTGGCTTTCAAGAAATTGTGCATTGCTTTTTCTAAAGCGATATAAAAAGGTTCTTTGTTATTCAGATGTTTATTGGCTTCGGATAAATATTTTTTTGCCAAGGCATTCGATTTTCGGATTTTGTTACCAACAATATCGTTATCCATTGCTTCTTTTTTCTTTTTAGCAACAACTACAAAAGGAATGGCTAAAAACGGCAAAATTAACAACGAGTAAAACAATCCAGAACCAAGAAAATCTTCTTTTTCGGCCGATTTTAAAGTTGTTTTTTGTTTGATATAAGCAAAAGATTTTGGCGCTTCAATTTTGTTTTTTGACGGTTCGTTTTGAGCAATAATTGGCGAAGCGGCAATTCCTGGTCCATCGAGTACATTAATCACAATTTCACCAGAACTGATGGTTTTATAACGTTTTGTAGCCAAATCAAAATAACTGAATGTCAAAGGTTTTATTTTATAATTTCCTTTATATTGTGGAATTATGGTGTATTTATCGGTGATACTTCCAGTCATTCCCGATAATGGAGTTGTAACATTTTCAGTATGTTCTGGATCATACATTTCCAAAGCTGCTGGAACAACTGGTTTTGGTAAATTGAATAATTTCAGGTTTCCGGTTCCAACAACTTTTAAAGTTAAATCCAATGATTCGCCACTTTTTAAAGTTGTTTTTGACGGAATAGCTTTGAAATCAAATTTTCCAACAGCACCATCAAAATCGGCTGGTTTTCCGGCTTCGGGTAAAGCTTTTACCGAAATTACCTTCTTTCCTGCTGAAACGCGTTTGCTGTCTTCGGTTAAAATAGGTTGTCCCCAAAAATTTCGTTTGTTTGTTGGAACTTGACAATCAATATCTAACGAAAGCGGTTCGATTTCTAATTTCCCAGATTTTTGCGGATATAAAACCGTTTTTCTCAAAACAACATAACGATAACGTTCGCCTTTAAACATTCCTTCTTCGGCAACGAGTTGTTTAATGTCAATATTTTGGCTCCAAAAATCGTTGTATTTTGGTTTGCTTAATTCGCGCCAATTTGAAATCCCGATGTTATAACTAAAATATAGTTTGTAAACCACAGTAATCGGTTCGTTTACATACGGATTTGAATTGGAAATATCGGCTACTAAATACAGATTGTCATCGGCAGAAATGGCTGGCATTTCGTTAGGATTTTTAGGCAATTCAACTGCATTGGTAACGTTGATTTTTATTGGCGTAGTTTTATAAATTTGATTATTAATTTCTATTGATGCTTGACGAATGGTTAACGAACCTTTTTGCATTGGCATCAAAATATAAGTATAGGATTTATTGAACGAACTTTTTCCGTTTATCCACGATTGACTGATGGATTGACTTGGTCCTCCAACAACTTTAAAACCTGAGGCTTCAAAATTTGGTGGTGTAAAATTATCACCATCGGCATTCATGGTAAAATCAATGCGAAGCTTTTCGTTTAATCCCAAAGAGTTTTTGCTCACTTTGGCTTCAAATTCTACTTGAGCCAAAAGCGATTGGGTAAAAAATACCAGAATTAAAACTATTACTTTTTTCATTTTAAAAACACAGATTGCACAAATTTACACAGATTTGTTTTTCCTCAATTCTTAATTATATTTTCTCTAACATCCATAGTTTACCAATCTTTTTCAGGTTTGTTTGGATTGGCTCTAACTTTTTCTTTGTTGACTTTATCCTGAACTTTTTTCTCTTCATTTTGCACAGCATCTAACAAGTTTTGTAATCGTTCTTTTGAAATTCCACCAGGTTGAGGTTTTGGTTTTCCTTGATTATTTTCTTTGTTATCCTTGTTGTCTTTATCGTTTTTGCCGTCTTTTTTATCTTCGTTTTTGTCCTTGTCTTTATCTTTATTGTCCTTGTTATCCTTGTTTTGATCTTTCTTTTCTTTCTCTTTTTCGTCTTTGTTTTTGTCCTTATTTTTATTCTTGTCGTCTTCCGATTTTGGCGGATTATTTTTCAGATATTCTTTGGCTAAAGCAAAGTTATATCGTGTTTCTTCATCATTTGGATTACTTCGTAATGCATTTTTATAAGCTTCAACTGCGCCACCATATTCTTTTTCGGTAAAAAGACAATTACCAAGATTATGAAACGCACGATGTTTTTCGGTTTTGGTTTTAGCTTCTTTTATCGCTTTTGCAAATTGATTTTTGGCTTCGGAAACTTGTTTTTGACGATAAATGGAATTTCCTAAATTATAGGAAGCAACCGCTTTTTTTGGATATTTTGATTGCGAAATACGATAATCAGCTTCGGCATCGGCATATTTTTTTTCTGCAAAAGCATCGTTACCTTTTGGCAATGTCTTGTCTTTCTCTTGCGCATTGGTTACACAAGAAATAAAAAGCATGAAACAAGTTATTATTTTTATCATTTTCATAATCATAATCTGGAGATAATTTATTTTTCTCGCTAAGACACAAAGTCGCAAAGCTTTATTTTTTGTCTATCGTCTTTTATCTATTATCTCTTTTCTTCATTAAATAAGTTCATTTTTTTCACCCATTTGGTTTTCTTTTCGAATAAAAACAAATCGATGAAAAGCACTAAAAACCCAAACGCCAAAAACCATTGAAACTGTGATTGAAAATTTGCCATTTGCGTACTTTCAAATTCGGTTTTTTCGATGTTTTCTAAGGCATTTTTGATATAATCGATGACCGTTTTGGTTGAATTTCCATCCACATATCCGCCTTTGGTGCTTTTGGCGATTTTGGTCAAAACTTCGGCGTTTCTCTTGGTAATAACGACTTCATTGTTTTGGTCGCGTTGAAAACTTTCAACTACGCCATTTTTTTTTAATGGAATTGGTCCGCCTTTTTCAGTTCCAACGCCAATAGTAATGATTTTTATTCCTAATTTTTTAGCTTCTTCTGCAGCATTTTCAGCATTATCTGAATGATCTTCACCATCAGAAATGATAATCAGCAACTTATTGGTTTTGTCTTTTTTATCTACAAAAGTTGATGCCAAGTTTATCGCTTCGTCAATTGATGTTCCTTGCGAAGAAACAATTCCTGGGTTCATGCTTTGCAAAAACATTTTGGCAACGCCATAATCCGTCGTAATAGGCAAAACCGGGAAAGCACTTCCTGAATAAGCAATAATTCCAATTCGGTCGCTTCCTAATTGATTGATGATTTGGGAAACCAATTGTTTGCTTTTCTCCAAACGATTTGGCGCAACGTCTTCTGCCAACATACTTTTGGAAACGTCAACTGCAAAAACAATGTCAATTCCTTCGCGTTTTACCGTTTCGAGTTTCGTTCCAATTTTTGGATTAATCAATCCGATGATTAAAAATGTTAGTCCTAATAATACTAAAACTAATTTGAAAACGGATTTAAAAACTGACTTTTCTGGACTTAATTTTTTGATTAAATCCAAATCGCCAAATTCGCGTTGTTTTTTCTTCTTCCAATATTGAATGTACAAGAAAAGTACTGTCAATGCCGGAATGACTAGCAATAAATAAAAATATCCTTTTTCTTCTAACTCGTACATAATTTTTTTCTTAACCACTAAGTACACAAGGTTTTTACACAAAGTGCACAAAATTATTTTAAAATGAACATAGTGAGCTTTGTGCTTTCTTTATGTTCTTTGTGTTTAAATTATTTAGATAAAGCTTCTAAAAACCGTATTTCGCAATCCAAATTCGATTAAAACTAATATTCCGGCAATCCAAACGAATGGTCGGTATTTTTCGTCATAATCATAGAACTTTAATTCTTCGATTTCGGTGGTTTCTAGTTTGTTTATTTCGTTATAAATTTCTTCTAGTTTGCTGTTGCTTGAGGCACGGAAATATTTTCCGCCAGTGTTTTTAGCAATGGTTTTCATCAATTCTTGATCGATTTCTACCGGCATCATTTTGAATAAAAATCCGTTACCGTTTGGCGCATAAGCATAAGGAAATTCAGCCATTCCATTGGTTCCAATTCCAATCGTATATACTTTAATTCCATATTCTTTGGCAATTTGCGAAGCGGTTTCGGGTTCGATAAATCCGGCATTGTTTACGCCATCGGTTAACAGGATGATGACTTTGCTTTTGGCTTTGCTATCCTTTAATCGATTAATCGCTGTAGTTAAACCCATTCCAATTCCAGTTCCGTCTTGTAAAACATTATCATATTTGATGCTTAAAATGGCATCTTGAACAATTCCTTTGTCGCTGGTAACCGGAGTTTTGGTGTAACTTTCGGCAGCGTAAACCACAATTCCAATTCTATCATTTGGTCTTCCTTGCACGAAATTAGAAGCCACTTTTTTCAACGCTTCCATTCGGTTTGGCTTTAAATCTTTTGCCAACATACTTCCCGAAACGTCGATTGCCATTACAATATCAATTCCTTTTGTGGTTTTGGTTTGATTACTAATGTCAACTTTTCTTGGTCTTGCCATAGCGATGATTAGTGAACTCAAAGCCAAAATTCTCAACACAAAAAGGAACGGTTTGATTTTGGTTTTCCATGTTGATGAAAAACCTTTGGTTCCGCTTAACTTTAGCGAAGCTGAGACTTCTTTTCGTTTCCAAAATTGCCAAAAAATAGCGATTGGAAGCAATAAAAACAGCCAGAAAAATTCGGGATTTAAAAAAGAAACGTCTTTCATCATGGCTGGTTACTATTTTGAAGTTCGACCGAATTTAGAATACGTCCCAACATTTGTTTTCCATATTTATCATCTTCTCGATGCATAATTGTGATTTGTTGTAAACCATTATTTTGACCGAAAACTAGAATTTCATAGTACATTTTTACAGATTTTCCACTGATTTTGTCCACCATAACCATTGTTCCATAAGCTTTTCTACCTTTGATCCCTTGTTGTGTGTCAAACTCTTCGGTTTTTACAAAAATATTGGTTGCGCCTTGAGCTTCAAAAACTTTCAAACTTCCTTCTGCGGCTTGTTCTAAGTCGAGTTGTGTTTGTTGTTTAAATGTCGCTGTAGAAACGCCAATGTAGAAATCATCAGTCAAACTTCCATACATGAAAATTTGCATTTCTTTGATTAATGCCATAGCATTTTTAGGCAAAACTTTTTCGGCATCCATTCGTTTCAAGACTTTTGGTGTCTCGATTTTTACAGTTGGATTTCCGTATTCGCTATAAATCCATTCGCCTTCGACTAAATCTTTTGTTGGATGACCAATAAAATTGTCTTTTACGTAATCAAAACCTTTGATAGCGATTAAAATTCCTAACGTTGTGACAACCAAGAAAACACTAACGCTAACACCAATAATGATGCGCTTTCTTTTCTCTTTTTTGAGTTTTTCCAGTCGCGCTTTTTCCTTTTGTTGCTCGTTCCAAAGTTCTAATTCGTCATTTTCTTCAACAATTTCTGGAATAGAATTATGAATGGTTACTATACTATTTGAAATACGTTTTTTATCTTCTTCAATTTCAAAATCAAGCGGTTTTACTTTGGCAAATTTTACCAAATCGGCTTGTTTTAATACTTTTTCCAGATTTTCAACTGTTTCGGCAGAAAGTTTTAATTTCTTTTGTTTGGCGGCATTTCGCAAGCCTAAAATCAATTCAGAAGTTGTGCTTTCCATTGCTGGAATTTGAATTTCTTCTTCGATATAATTTCGGGCAATATCTGTTAGTTCTGAATAATAATTTTTGATTTCACCTTTTTGCCAAAGTTCTTTTTTCTCCAATTGCTGAAGTAAAGTGGTTGCTTTTTCGATTGGCGATTTAAACTCAATAACGACTGGTTTTTCTTCGGTTTTTTTCTTTTTAATAAATCGATAAACGAAATAACCAATTACCGCTAAACCGAGTAAAATCAACAGATAAATCCACCAATTTCCAAAATCACTTTTTACCGGAATGATGTTTTTGATGTCATACATTTTTTGTTTTAATGTATCGACTTTTACATCGCTGATTTCAATTTTTATGCTGTCGCTGAATACTTTCTTTCCGTTAATGATTACGGGTAATTTTGGTATCAGATATTTTCCGCTGTCGAATTGAGTTAAACCATATTTTTTAATCAATTCGTATCGGTTTCCGTTGCGAATGGTATCAATTTTATAACTTTCTAATACTTCAAGATTGCCAAAAAACTTTCCGTTTGGGAATTTTACTTTGGAAAAAGTATCAACATCAGTTTTCAACGTCAGTTTAAACTCGGCACCGATTTTCTTTTTAGTAGAATCAATAGAAGTTGTGACTTTTTGGGCAAAAAGCGATGTTGTGAATAGTAATAATATGTATAATATTTTTTTCATTTTTAGTTTTTTAACCACAAAGTTCACAAAGGTTTCACAATGTTCACTAAGTTTGTGCGCTTTGCGCTTTCTTCGTGTTCTTGGTGGTTATACTATTTATCTCGATTTAAAATAACCTAATAATTTCGTTACATAACTTTCGTCAACTCGTGTGCTGACTGTTCCTGAACCACATTTTGAAAAAATATCCTTGAAATAATTTACTTTTTCGTGATAGTTTTTTTCATATTCCATTCGCGCTTTTTTGGAAGTCGTGTCAATCGTGATGATTTTCCCTGATTCGGCATCTTCAACTTCAATTACACCAACATTTGGCATTTTTTCTTCTCTTTGATCATATACTCGAATTCCGGTAACATCGTGTTTTTTTCCGGCAATTTTCAGTGTTTTTTCATAATCATCATCAACCATAAAATCGGATATCAGGAAAACAATCGCTTTTTTCTTTTGCGTAGCCGATAAAAATTTCAAAGCTTGTGACAAATCAGTTTTTTTACTTTTTGGCTGAAATTCAATCAGTTCACGAATAATTCTCAAAACGTGAGACTTTCCTTTTTTTGGCGGAATGTATAATTCGATGTCATCAGAAAATAGAATTAATCCAATTTTATCGTTATTCTGAGTTGCCGAAAAAGCCATTGTTGCCGCAATTTCGGTTACGATTTCACTTTTCAGTTGGTTTTTTGTTCCAAAATTTTCTGAACCCGAAATATCAACCATCAACATCATCGTCAATTCGCGTTCTTCTTCAAAAACTTTTACATAAGGTTCGTTATATCGCGCGGTAACATTCCAATCAATCGCACGAATATCGTCGCCAAACTGATATTGACGCACTTCAGAAAAGGTCATTCCGCGTCCTTTAAACGACGTGTGATACTCGCCCGAAAAGATATGATCGCTCAATCTTCGGGTTTTGATTTCTATTTTACGAACTTTTTTGAGTAAGTCTTTTGTTTCCATGTTTTGGTTTCGGGTTTCGAGTTTCGGGTTTCGAGTTGATTCAGAAAACTTTCAACTCGTAACTTTCAACTCGTAACCTAATAAATTAAGGTACTTCAATTTCATTCACGATTTTATTGATGATGTCAACCGAAGTTATGTTTTCGGCTTCAGCTTCATAAGTAATACCAATTCTGTGACGTAAAACATCGTGAACCACGGCGCGAACATCTTCAGGAATTACATAACCGCGACGTTTGATAAATGCATAACATTTGGCAGCTGTTGCTAAATTGATACTTCCACGTGGTGAAGCACCAAAACCGATTAATGGTTTTAAAGATTCAAGTTTATATTTTTCTGGGAAACGTGTTGCAAAAATGATGTCTAAGATATATTTCTCGATTTTTTCGTCCATATAAACTTCACGAACGGCTTCTTGCGCACGAAGAATTTGCTCAACCGAAACTACGGCGTTTACTTTTTCATAAGAACCTTTCAGATTTTGACGAATGACAAATCGTTCTTCATCAATTTTTGGATATTCGATAACCGTTTTCAGCATAAAACGATCGACTTGTGCTTCTGGTAACGGATATGTTCCTTCTTGTTCAATTGGATTTTGTGTAGCCAATACTAAAAATGGTTTTTCCAATTTAAAAGTAGTATCGCCAATAGTAACTTGTTTTTCCTGCATCGCTTCAAGTAAAGCCGACTGTACTTTTGCCGGAGCACGATTTATCTCATCGGCAAGAACGAAATTGGCAAAAATTGGTCCTTTTTTGATGGAAAAATCATTGGCTTTGATATTATAAATCATGGTTCCAACAACGTCGGCAGGCAATAAATCGGGAGTAAACTGAATTCTACTGAAACTTCCTTGAACGGCTTGCGAAAGTGTGTTGATTGCAAGTGTTTTTGCCAATCCCGGAACACCTTCCAATAAAATATGTCCTTGACCTAAAAGTCCGATTAACAATCTTTCGACCATGTGTTTTTGACCTACGATAACTTTGTTCATTTCCATCGTCAATAAGTCAATAAATGCACTTTCTCTTTCTATTTTTTCATTGATTGCTCTGATGTCTAAAGCAGCAACATTTTCTTCCATAATTATATTTTTAAAACATTCAATTAGCCAAAAAATTTTAACATTTCAAAAGTGACAATTAAATCACAAGTTGGATGTTAATAATGCGTTAAAACTTTGCAAAACATAGTCTTTTTAAGGACGATTTATGATTTTCTTTTCATAATTTTAAGACCGAAAAGGTTTTTCAAAGTTTTGTTGCCAAAATAATAAAATTTTCAAAAATCAAGCAATACTATATTTAATTTAGGAACATTTAAAATAAACAAATGAAAACACAACTTTCACCCATAGTTGCCGGAACCATGAATTGGGGAATTTGGGATAAAAAACTTTCTACTTCAGAAATGATACATTTAATCAATATTTGTATCGAAAATAAAATTTCAACTTTTGATCACGCCGATATTTATGGTAGTTATACTACTGAAGCTGAGTTTGGAAAAGCATTTGCCGAAAGTAAAATTGCGAGAGAAAAAATTCAGTTGATTTCAAAATGTGGAATTCAGCTTGAAGGAAATCGAAAGAATACAAATAAACACTACGATTATTCTAAGGAATATATAATTTGGAGTGCTGAAAATTCATTGAAAAATCTTCAAACGGATTATTTGGATGTTTTTCTTTTGCATCGTCCAAGTCCTTTGATGATTGCAGATGAAATAGCCGAAGCTGTTGAAAAACTTAAAAAAGATGGAAAAATTATCGATTTCGGATTGTCAAATTTTACTTCTTCGCAAACAGAGTTGATTCGCAAAAAAGCGGAAGTTAGCTATAACCAAGTTCAATTTTCGGCAACGCATCATGAAGCAATGCTTGACGGAAGTTTTGATTATATGCAGGTACATGGCATTCGACCAATGAGTTGGAATCCGCTTGGAACTGTTTTTCGAGAAGATACAGAACAAACTCGCCGACTGAAAAAAGTTTTGGCAGAATTGGTTGAAAAATATGGTGTTGGTTCAGATACGATTTTGTTGGCTTGGATTTTACAACATCCGGCACAAGTTATTCCGGTTGCCGGAACGGTAAATATTGCCCGAATTCAACAATTTATGAAAGCCGTAGAATTGAAAATGGATAAACAAGATTGGTTTGCCATTTGGACAGAAAGTATGGGAAATGAAGTGCCTTAAAAAGGTAATTAGTGAAAAGTGATTAGTGAATAGTAGTTTGCTAATCACTTTTTACTTTTTACTAATTACTAAAAAGAAATGATCAACAAACGTCTTCTTATTAAAAATCTGCTTGCTCACAACGATGAGAGTACTTTTTATGATAAAAAGCGTCAGTTGAATTTGCATACCAAAGAAGGAAAAGCCAAGTTTTTGAAACATATTTGTGCCTTGTCGAATTCCAATCCTTCCAATAATTCGTATATCGTTGTTGGTGTGGAAGATGAAAGCAACGAAATTGTAGGCGATGATTTTTTTGATGACAGCCGAATCCAAAATCTGGTAAATGCTTTTCTCGAAAATCCGCCTAAAATTCAATACGAAAATGTTCCGTTTCCCAATTTGCCCAAAGACAGAGTTGTTGGATTAGTAACGATTAAACCCAAACACAAAACGTCTTTTTTTAAAAAAAATATTCATACGATTTTGGCGAATACTGTTTTTGTTCGTCGTGGAAGCAATTCAATTCCTACGGAAGAAAAAATTCCTTATTCCAAGCAAAATATTGAAACTATTATCAGTATTGAGAATAATTCGAGAAATAGTATTGCTCATACATTGGATGGTGTGATGAATTTTATGGTTGAAAGACATGCTGATATGCTTTCGCAATACAAGGTTTTCAAGGAATTGTTTGTGATTTGTTGGGCTGGAAATCCAAAAAAGATTAGAGATACAACTTATTTGTCGCGAGTTGATATTGAGTTGATTAACGAACAAATTAAGCTGTTTTATTCGGCACTTGATGTGGTTACCATTTCATTTGATGACGAAAGTTTTACCATAATTGAACATGTTCCGCTGGGGTTGAATGATAAAACGAGTTATTATCCATTGGAACAATTGACAATTCGGTTTTTTGACAATGGATATTACAAAATGGAAACCGAAATGCTTTTTGAACCGCCAAAATACAATACCAAAATGTTGCATCATATTTACAATGCTAATCTGGCTGTTTTGAGTAAACTTCAAAAATCTGTTCCAATTTCGGAACGGGAAGAAAAAGACTTGGAGAATTTCCCTTATACGTTAATGATTTGCTATTTGAATGGTTTTCAAGATGCTAAACAAAAACTGATTGATGCCAAACCTTTTTTGAAAGCCAATTCAAATCCATTGGTGTATTTGAATTTTAAAGAAGCGATGCGAATTTTAAGAAAAATGAAATATAACGAATAAGTTTTTTTAACTGTATCGTTCTTTTTTACAGCTAGTTATATTGTTTTTCGGTTTATAATTAAATACTGTTTTAGCAGAATTCTTAGTTTGTTTTTTCGTAAAAGCAACATTTGATTTTGGCGAAGTATTTACCGTCATAATCCACAAATCTCCAAAATATTTTCCATCTAAATTCGAATTATAATAACTTGAAGCAGCATTAAAATCTGAATGATTGCTTACGTAAACATAGCGGTAATTGTTTATCGGATTTATAAAATAATTAGCCGATATTCCTTTCTTTTTAAGTTTTTCGATAAATCGTGTTGCATTTGACGGAACCGCAAAAACATTAGCAATAATATAATAACCTTGAGATAAAGATGAAATAGAAATTGAAGGACTTTCGATAGCTGTAATTCGCACTTTTTTATTGGTTTCAGTAGTTTTTGGAGCTACTTTTGAAACTGAATTTTGATTATTGTTTTTAATAATCGGTTGCGATTTTTCTACTTTTTTTTCAGTTGTTTTTACAACATTTTCTTTGCTTTCGGCTATTGCAACTTTATTAACTGTATTCGTAATCGTTGGAGTTGCGTTGTTAGTAATCGTTGTTGCAACTGCGTTAATTTCAGTATTTAGTTTTTCAGGTTTTATAACTTCCACACAAAAAGCGGTAAAAAACATAAAAAAGCGATCACCATAAGTTTTTAATTGCAACGTAGCTTCTTTAGTATCATTACCAATGATTGAATTATTTGGATTATTAATCGACATGATAAATGAATCGTATCCCAAAGTGTTACTACTGTTAGGATTTCGGGTTTCAAACATGGAGTTTTCTATAGAAATGGAACTGTTAAATACATTCGATTTTTCTCTTAAACCATTTGATAATTGAACAAATTCATCGTTTTTAGATGATTTGAATAAAAGTTGATCGCCTTTTAGATTAAAATCGCCTTCCAAAGCAGCACAAGCAATTTTTGCATTGATATTTCCTTGTGGCATGGTTTGAAATCCGGTGAAATTTATATCTAACGAATTTTTGGTAATTCCGGCAAAACCATCATAAAAAGTGATAAATTTTTCGGTCATGGTTGAATCTTCATAAATGAAGAAAATAGACCAACCAGCAGCTGCGCCACCGCTAATTTTTCCAAGTGTTGATTTTATATTTCCAACAGTATACGTTCCAAATGGATTGCTAGAATTTGTAACCAATGACGTAATGTCGGCAAACATTACATAAGGTGCGCTTGTTTGGAATTTTGGAACATTAAAACCATCAAAAAGCAATTCGCCAACAATATCAGTATATGAATTTTGATTAGGTAATTTGATTTTTACAGTGTCAAATGATGTTCGAGTAGAATCTACAACTTCAAATTTTTGTTTTTTAGAAAGTTTTCCTTCTTTAAACGGATAGGTTGCTGACCAATATAAACCAGCATAGATGATTTTTTTATTTTTTTCGTTGTCTAATTTTAAATCGGCGCTACTGGAAGAAAATGTAGAAGAATCATCATCGATATCGATGTATCGCATGTTTGATTCATCGTTTAATTTGCTTTTAATGTCTCTTTCGTTATAGGGATTGTTTGGACTTTTTTTAATAGCATCAGTATTTACTATGTTGTTGGAAATCATAGTTATATCGCCTTTTATGAATTCTTGATGACGAACTTTGAACGGTTTAGATTGTTGCGAAAATCCTTGAACGGAAACAATAAGAAGAAAACCAATAAGTAGGTGTATTTTAAATACTAAGTTCATATAAAGTTCTATAAAATGACAACAAATACAGACGTAATGTAAAATCAAATGTAAATAAAAAAATCTATTTACTAAATTGAAGCGTTGAAAAAACGAATAAAACTTAAACTAAAGTTGGTATTGCAGTTGTCATTTTTTGGATTACATTTGGTTTTATATACCTTTATATGAGCAGAACATTAGTAATTGGTGACATTCACGGCGGATTAAGAGCTTTGCATCAAATTTTTGATAGAGCAAACGTTTCGAAAGAAGATACTTTAATTTTTCTCGGTGATTATGTTGACGGCTGGAGTGAATCGCCACAAACCATAGATTTTTTAATCAATTTAGGAAAGAAACAAAACTGTATTTTCATTCGCGGAAATCATGATGAACTTTTGTTGGAATGGTTAGAGAACAGCACTGATAACAGAGAATGGTACAAACACGGCGGCGAAGCTACGGTTTTAGCCTATCAAAAAGTAGATTTTGAAACCAAACAAAAGCACATTCAATTTCTGAAAAATTTACAAAATTACTATCACGATGACCAAAATAGATTGTTCATTCATGCTGGTTTTACCAATATGAACGGCATAAATTTTGAATATTTTCCGAAGTTATTTTATTGGGATAGAACACTTTGGGAAATGGCATTGGCATTGAACGAAAGCATTCCAAAAGAAAGCGAATTGTATCCAAGACGATTTCAATTGTATGACGAAATATACATTGGTCATACGCCAGTAACTCGAATTGGCGAAACTGTTCCGATACAAAAAGCCTGTGTTTGGAACGTTGATACTGGCGCAGCATTTAAAGGTTCGTTGACCATTATGGATATTGATACTAAGGAATTTTGGCAAAGTGAACCGTTAAATGAGTTGTATTTCAACGAAAAAGGAAGAAATTAAGTATAAATAACTACTTTTGTAGAATAATAAAAACAGACATAAAATGAGAAAAGTATTCATAATTATTGCAGTATTTAGTGTGTCATTTGCCAATGCACAAGCGTTCAAAGGAAAAGGCGATTTAAAAGGACAAGTAGGATTAACACTTCAAGATGGCGGAACTGGAATTGGAATTTCGACCGATTTTGGAATGGGTGAAAACATGTCTTTTGGAATTGTTGCAGGTTATATGCTGAATGCCGATGAAATTGGTGGCGTAAAAGCACGATTTGAAGACAGAGCCGATTTGAAAGTGCGTTTCAGTGCTAACATTGGAAACGTATTAAAATTAGATGAAAACATGGATGTTTATCCAGGTTTGAATTTAGGTTTGCGCAATTTTGGTGGACATCTTGGGTTTAGATATTTCTTTACCGATGGTTTTGGAATGTTTGCTGAAGCCAATGCGCCGTTAGCACGTTATGATACCGATGTAAACGGATTTGAACATTATAACAACCAATTTGTATTCACGATTGGCGCATCATTTAATTTATAATTGCCAAAATAAAAAATGAGTATCGTTACCGAAAAAAGATTAAAAGACAGAAGCGGTTCAGTATGTGAAATTAGCGGAAGTGATGAAAATCTAGTGGTTTATTTAGTGGAACCTAAAACAGAAGACATTCCCGAAAATTGTATTTTAATTACCAAAAACCTAAAAGATCAAATCGAGAATCCTGAAACCATGAATCCTAACGATTGGCGTGGTTTATCAGATAGTATGTGGAACGAAAACCTTCCGGTGCAAATTGTTTCTTGGCGAATGCTAGCGCGATTGAAAAATCACGATTTGTTGGAAATGATGTATTTGGATGAAGATGCGTTAGAATGGGCAAAAGCAACAGGCGAAGCCGATGATGACGAAGGAAAAATTATCCACAAAGATTCCAACGGAAATATCCTGAAAGATGGCGATTCGGTAGTTTTGATTAAAGATTTAGATGTAAAAGGTGCAACGTTTACTGCAAAACGCGGTGCTGCGGTTCATAATATCAAATTAGTTTGGGATAACGCTGAACAAATTGAAGGTAGAGTTGAAAACCAACATATTGTTATTTTGACGCAATATGTGAAGAAGACGAAGTAATACTATTTTGTCATTCCGAGGAACGAGGAATCTCATCAAGTTGAGATGAATGTTGATTTAGATAATGAGATTTCCATATTTCGGAGAGACAAGATTGAGAGATAGAAAACCTGAAATTTTCAGGTTTTCTGTCTTTTATATAAAAGTCTGTAATTTTTCAAGTCGTTCTATACTTTTTGGGTCGTGACAAGGCAAAATAATTGTAGGTTCGTTGCTTGCAAATTCTTTAATGTTTTGCAAGGTTTTTAGAGCAATTTCGGGTTGAAAGGTTACACCGTCTGTCTTTTCGGTGCGAATGTTTTCTTCGTTATAAGAAGCATCTCCTGCAATAAAATAAGTAATGGTTTCATCTCGGACTACAACGGATAAATGTCCTGTACAATGTCCTGGTGTAGGAATCAAAAATATTTTTCTGTCAGAAGTAATTGGATGAGAGAAAGGAAAATTTCCAACAGGATTTTCAGTGAAATCTATTAATTCAGGTTTTAGCCAGATTGGTTTTCTATGAGGAAGATAGCCCGCTATTTTTCCTTTCAGACTGTTGTATTCATTCCAATTTTCTCTGCTTCCGATTATTTTGGTATGTGGAAAGTGATCCAAACCTCCTGTGTGGTCGTGATGAAAATGAGTTAAAATAACCGCTTTGATGTCTTTTGCAGGATTGATTCCCATTTGATGAAGTTTAAAACCGATTTCTTCTACGGGAGCAACTTTTATGGAAACCATTTTTGTAAAAAAAGGATTCCAAGTTGGTAAATATCCCGGAACAGAATTTTTAGCAGTGTCGCCTGTATCAACGAGAAACAGACCTTCCGGATGTTCAATTAAAAAAGCCAGAATGGGTAATGGTTGCACAAAATTTTGGTCTTGGAAAATATCAATTTTTCTTCCAATTGCAGAGCGACCTTCTTTTGCAGTAACTTGTCTTGTTTTGCAAACAGCTTTCCCTGTTTCTATTGCAGTAACTTTTATCATATTATAAAAATTTGCGACAAAATTTCAAAAACTTTTGAAAACTATTTTTGATTTCAATCAAAAATCAACGTTTTGCTCTTAATCGGCTCAAAGTTTCTTGAGTAATTCCCAAATAAGAAGCAATATGCCCTAAAGGGGAATGTAAAAAAATGGAAGGGAAAGCTGTTTGTAACATTTCATAACGTTCTTTTGGTGTTTGGAATTTGAGATTATAGATTCTGTCGGTTGCATTTTTTACGTAAGAAATCATCATAGAATTGGTAAATTTTTGCAGATTAGGAATCTGTTCTGTGAGTGTTTGCCATTTTTCATAATTGATTGTTGCAACTGTTCCTTTGCTTATAGCTTCAATTCCGAATTTACAGATTTGGTCGTAAAAAATACTGTCAACAGGAAGTCCGATTTGATTTTCTTGAAGAAAATAAAGGGTTATGTCTTTTTCTTTTTTGGCATAGAAAACTCGACAAAACCCGTCTTCAATAAAGAATATTTTTTTAGAGGAATTTTCAACAGGAAGAATTAGTTCTTTTCTATCAAATTTTTTTCTAGAAATGATTTTTGAAATTTGCTCTATTTCAGTTTCGGAGAGTTCAATTTTCGTTTTCAAAAATTCTATAATGTTCATTTATATGGAGTTTTGAAAAAATATTGCTTAAAGTGTAAATATACGAAACACTCCAAATATCCAAATGATATTAGGATAACTTTCAAAAAATTCAAAATAAATACAAATAAAAAACCGCAACATTTTGTGTTACGGTTTTTCTATTATTCTTTAAAAGCTACAAGCTAAATTTAATTAGCAACCAAAACTACATGAATTTGTTCCGGAATAACGTGACATTGATCTCTCGTTATTGAAATAACTCCAGAAGTAAAAGTTTGATAACCTTCTTTGGAAACGGTTATGGTATAATTTCCTTGTCGTTCAAACGCACCAATAAATGTTGGATTGGTTGTGTTTATAACTTGTAATGTTTCTGAATAATTTCCATCGGTTGCTACAACAGTTACACCATCGCTAGTTGGAGTTGTCGAATCGCCTAAACGTACAGTTACATTTAAAGCCGCAACAGCTTCTGTGGTGCAAAAAATGGTTTCGTCGTTGTCATCGCAAGTTGTTGCTAAAAGCAAAGGCGCGCAAAATAGTAATAGAATTATTTTTTTCATAGTTGTTAGGATTTGTTTAATTGAAGATGTGAAATCTTCGGATTAGTTGCGTAGCAAAATAAAAAAGCGTTCCAAAAATTATTTCGGGACGCTTTTTTTAGATTTCCTGCAAGGTCTTTTTTGACCTTGTAGGTATGAAATTATAAATCCTACAAGGTTTTCAAAACCTTGCAGGATAATGCTACAAATCAAATTTAATTCCTTGTGCTAATGGCAAACTAGTTGTATAGTTGATGGTATTGGTTTGTCTTCTCATGTAAACTTTCCAAGCGTCCGAACCTGATTCTCTTCCGCCGCCGGTTTCTTTTTCACCACCAAAAGCACCGCCAATTTCAGCTCCAGAAGTTCCAATGTTTACATTGGCAATTCCACAGTCTGAACCTGCATGCGATAAGAAAGCTTCGGCTTCACGAAGATTATTAGTCATAATTGCTGATGATAATCCTTGTGCCACACCGTTTTGAATAGCGATGGCATCATGAACATCACCGGAATATTTCAATAAGTATAAAACCGGAGCAAAAGTTTCGTGTTGTACGATTTCATAATGATTTTGAGCTTCGGCAATCGCTGGTTTTACATAACAACCGCTTTCATAACCTTCGCCTGAAAGAACACCACCTTGAACGATGATATTTCCGCCTTCGGCAACTACTTTTTCTAACGCTTTGTTATATAATTCTACCGCATGCGTATCGATAAGTGGACCAACGTGATTGTTTTGATCCAATGGATTTCCAATACGCAATTGTCCGTAAGCCGAAACCAAAGCGTCTTTTACTTTATCATAAATACTTTCGTGGATGATTAAACGGCGCGTTGAAGTACAACGTTGTCCTGCGGTTCCAACTGCTCCAAAAACTGCTCCGATTACGGTCATTTTAATGTCTGCATCTGGAGTAACGATAATAGCGTTGTTTCCGCCTAATTCTAAAAGTGAATTTCCTAAACGTGCTGCACAAGCTTGCGCAACGATTTTACCCATTCTTGTTGAACCAGTTGCTGAAACTAAAGGAACGCGTTTGTCATGCGTCATCATTTCGCCCACTTTATAATCGCCGTTGATTAAACACGAAATTCCTTCCGGAAGATTGTTTTCTTTCAATACTTCGGCGATGATGTTTTGACAAGCAATTCCACACAAAGGTGTTTTTTCGGATGGTTTCCAAACGCAAACGTCTCCACAAATCCAAGCCAAAGCAGTATTCCAAGACCAAACAGCTACTGGAAAGTTGAATGCTGAAATAATTCCAACAACACCAAGCGGATGATATTGTTCATACATTCTGTGTCCTGGACGTTCTGAGTGCATAGTTAATCCGTGAAGTTGACGTGATAAACCAACAGCAAAATCACAGATGTCAATCATTTCTTGAACTTCACCATAACCTTCTTGCAATGATTTTCCCATTTCATAGGAAACTAATTTTCCTAGTGGTTCTTTATATTTTCTTAGTTTTTCTCCAAATTGACGAACGATTTCACCACGTTTTGGTGCTGGCATTAATTTGAATGTTTTAAAAGCTTCGGTGGCTGATTGCATTACTTTTTCGTAATCTTCGGCGGTTGTAGTTTTTACTTTTCCGATTAATTGTCCATCTACTGGAGAATAACTTTCGATGATATCGCCATTTGAAAAATGATTATTTCCTGTTGATGTTCCTTCGTTGATGGCTTTTACACCCAAGATTTCTAATGCTTCGGTCATGCCGAATTGTTGTGCAATTGTTGACATTATGTGTTTTTTATGTTTGTTTTTTTAAAGTTTATGCAAAAATAGTGGTTTATTTTGAATTTTTGATAATTAGCCCTGATGGAAGCGGCATCCTTTTTCTTTTTTTGCAAAAAAAGAAAAAGATATAGCGGACAGCAGGAATCAGCTCCTGAAAAAAAATTATTTGGTTACAAATCTTTTGTCGGTTTCCATGATGGTTCCACATTTATCACAAGTTCTTAGTTCTTCGGAATTGTAAAAATGGTTGAAATGTTTCAGGAAGTCTTTTTCGATGTCGTGGAGTTCAAAATAGACTTCATACAATTTGTGATTACAGTTGTCGCAGAACCAAAGCAAACCATCGGGAATGTCTTTTCCGACGCGTTTTCTTTCGACCACTAATCCGATGGAATTTTCGGTTCTAACGGGTGAATGTGGCACTTTTGCTGGAAGTAAAAACATGTCGCCAGCCGAAAGTTTCATGGCTTTTTTCTCGCCATTATCTTGAACGTAAACGGTTATTTCGCCTTCGAGTTGGTAGAAAAGTTCTTCGGTTTCGTTGTAATGATAGTCTTTTCGAGCATTTGGTCCGGCAACAATCATCACGATGTAATCGCCAGATTCGATGTAAAGGTTTTTATTTCCAACGGGCGGTTTTAGTAAATGACGGTTTTCGTCTATCCATTTATTGAGGTTGAAAGGTTTTTGGATTGCCATTTTTTTAAAATTTAAGTAAAGTTACAAAATAAAAAATCCCGACAGAATCGGGATTTGAATTTATTTAATTTCTTTGATTAGATAGATAAACACGGGAAAGTGATCGCTGAATCCTGGTCCGGCGTTTGTGTTTCGCAGTGGATAACCTTTGTATTGTCCAGAAGGTTGAATCATATAAGGTTTGTTGTAAATTCCAGCTTTCCAGTAGCGGAAAGAGGAATAATCTTTACGGATTAATGGTTCTGAAACCATGATTTGGTCAAAAATATCACCAGTATCTCTCCAAAAAAGTGATGCATGTCCTTTATAAAACATTTCTTCAAATGGATTATAAATTCCTTTTTCTTTTACATCTTCTTTCTTTCTTTTGGCACCGATTCCTTCTTTTACACTTTTATTGTAGCTTCCGTCGTTTAAATCGCCCATAGTTATAATTTTTGCATTTGGATTAATAGCAAAAATGGAATCCATGATTTTTCTGTTTAAACGTCCAGCAGCTTCTCTTAGTGGAGAACTTTTCTTTTCACCGCCAGAACGCGATGGCCAGTGATTTACAATGATATTTACTTCTTCGCCATCCAAAAATCCTGTAACTAATAATTGGTCACGCGTGTAAATTCTATCATTTGACTTAGTATCGGTAACAACATCATCTTCTGATTCGTCTTTGTCTTTTTTGTCTGATTTTTCTTCCATGCTTTTGTAAACCAATAATGGAATGTTTTTGAAACTTGTTGGTTTGAAGTGTTTCTTTTGATATAAAAATCCAACGTCAATTCCACGTTTATCAGGAGAATCAAAGTGAACGATTCCGTAATCTTTATTGATAAGCAATGGTTGTTTTACTAAATCTTCAAGAACAGCTCTGTTTTCTACTTCGCATACACCAATAAGTGTTGGTGAATTTCCTGGATTTTCTGAAGTTCCAATTTCTGATAAAACTCTTGAAAGATTGTGAAGTTTTTGTTTGTATTTTTTACCTGTCCAACTCATCGCACCATTTGGAAGCCATTCTTCATCGTTGTTGGAACCTTTGATGGTGTCAAATAAATTCTCCAAATTGTAGAAAGCAACTGTATGAATATTATACTTTTTTGCTTGTGCATTAGCGCCAAAAATTGCGAAAAAAGCAATGAAAAGCGCCATAAATCCTTTAATTCTCATAAATCGTATATTAATTTAATATCAAGTTTATTACAAACTTCGAGCCAAAAGTAAATAATATTATTAAAAGATGTACATTTGTCGGCTGTTATGTTTTTATTAAATATAACGAAGAGAAAAAATTAACTTATTTTTATTTATGAAAAAACTTGTTATTAGTGCTCTATTTGTATTGCAAACTGTTGTAGTTTTCGCTCAAAGTACTGGGTTTTCGGGAAAAGTTGTCGATTCAAAAACACAAAAACCATTACAAAATGTAGTAGCTTCTATTCAAAACACAAATTTAACTGCATTGACGGATATTGCAGGTGTATTTGAATTTAAAAATGTTAATCCAGGAAGTCAGTTGTTGCAAATTAGAAGTACGGGTTACAAAGACCAACTTTTGGCTGTGGATGTTGTTGATGGAAAAATGTTGGATTTAGGTATTGTTGTCTTAGAAGAAGACATTAGTATTGAACAACAGTTGAGTTTAATTACCATCACAGAGAATGATTTAGGTGATGACAACAGTGGTTCTGAAAGTACTTCGGGATTACTTCAAGCGTCAAGAGATGTTTATCAACAAGCTGCGGCTTTCAACTGGGGACAATCTCGTTTTAGAATTAGAGGTTTTGATAACGAATATGGAACTACCATGATAAATGGTATTGTAATGAATAAGTTATATGATGGAAGACCACAATGGAGCAACTGGGGTGGATTAAATGATGCTACTAGAAACCAAGAATTTACAATGGGTTCAGCGCCATCAGATTATACTTTTGGAAATCCATTAGGAACGCAAGAAATTAATACAAGAGCTTCTTTTTATCGTCCAGGATCGAGAATTTCGATGTCGGGTACCAATACAAATTACAGCTGGAGAACTATGGGAACACATGCTTCTGGAATGAACAGAAACGGTTGGGCTTATGTGATTTCGGCTTCAAGAAGATGGGCAAAAGAAGGTTATTTTGAAGGAACAGATTATAGCGCAAACTCATTATTTGCAAGTGTTGAGAAAAAATTCAACGATAAACACAGTTTAAACTTTACTTCAATTTATGCTCAAAACAGTAGAGGAAAATCATCTCCAAATACTAAAGAAGTTACTGATTTAATGGGAGTTGAATATAACTCATATTGGGGATGGCAAGATGGCAAAAAGAGAAATTCAAGAGATAAAGATATTGAAGAACCAATGGTAATGTTATCTCACTACTGGAAATTATCTGAAAACACTAATTTGAATACAAATGTTGCTTACCAAACAGGTCGTATTTCAAACTCAAGATTAGAAAATCCACTTGGAAATAATCCTGATCCAACCTATTATAGAAAGCTTCCAAGCTATGCGCTTAACGATCCAACACAATGGATAACACCTTCAGGATCAACAGAACCTATTAATCCAGAAGCAGATAGATTATTGGAAGAATTTCTTCTAAGTCCGCAAATCGATTGGAATGCAATGTATATTGCTAACCAGAATTCAACTGATGGAGTAGCATTTGCTTTGACTGAACAACGTAATGACGATACTACAATAACAGCTAATATGTTATTAAGCAGTATCATTTCTCAAAATTTAACATTCAATTCAGGAGTAAGTTTTAGAAAATTAAAATCACATAATTATGCTGTAGTAACTGATTTACTTGGTGGCGATTATTTCTTAAATGTTGATCGTTTCTTCCAAGGAGACAATGCACAGTTTGATTTGAACAATCCAGACCAACAAGTTGGAAAGAATGGAACAATTGGATACAACTACAATTTATTTGCTAATGTTGTTGACGGATTTACTCAATTCAAATTCAACTACAAAAAATTTGATTTCTATTTAGCTCAAACTTTTTCAAGAACAGAATACCAAAGAGAAGGTTTATACAGAAGTGGAAATTATGCTAATAATTCATACGGAAAAGGAGATTCTAAAGTATTTGAAAACTTTGGTTTCAAAGGTGGTTTGACTTACAAAGTAACTGGTCAACACTATTTCGATTTCAATGGTATGTATATGACAAAAGCACCTAACTTGAGAAATAGCTTCTATAATGCCAGAAGAAGTAATGAATTTACTGAAAACTTGACTAGTGAAAATATTGTAAGTGCTGATGCAAGTTATATTTTAAGAACACCATCATTCAAAGCAAGATTAACAGGTTTCTTCTCTAGAATTAAAGATGCTACTGAAATCGCATTTTTCTATGCAGAAAATATTGGCGATAGTGATGGAGACGAAGATTCATTCGTTACTGAAATTACAACAGGACTTGAAAAACAAAATTTAGGAGCTGAACTTGGATTAGAGTATCAAATTACATCAACAATAAAAGCAACAGCAGCTGCTTCTTATGGTCAATATACTTATTCTAACAATGCAAGACTACAAACAAGTGATGACAACTTAGCTTCTCAAGGATTAAGTCCTTTAAAAGATTTTGGAACAGTTTATTTAAAAGATTACCATCAACCAGGAATGCCTCAACAAGCCTACTCGTTTGGATTAGAATATCGTGATCCTAAATTCTGGTGGATTGGTGCAAACGTAAATTACCTTTCGGATAGCTACATTAGTGTTTCTAAAATCATGCGTACCGATAATTTCAGTATTGATGATGCTACTGGAGATAACTATGCTGGTGCAACACCAGAAACAGTTAGAGACATATTAAAACAAGAAAAATTCAATAGCTTTACCTTAGTAAATCTAACAGGTGGAAAATCTTGGAGAATTAGCAACAAAAACAGAAATACAGTTGGTTTCTTTGCTTCTGTAAACAACCTTTTTGATGTTGAATATAAAACAGGTGGATTTGAGCAATCAAGAAAAGCAACTTTCCCTGATTTAGTAGCTGATAATGCAAACGGAACGCCATCATTTGGTCCAAAATATTTCTATGGTTATGGAAGAACATACTTTGTTAACTTCTACATTAACTTCTAAAAAAATAAAACTATGAAAATTAAATTTTTAAAAACAATGTTTTTGTTAGCACTTACATCAAGTGTATTAACAAGTTGCGTTGGCGAAGATGATTATGCTATACCTACAGTATATGAATATGTTTTCAACGAAGGATTTACAAGTTCTCCAGTTGGTAGCGGATCAAATGAAGTGCCAATCGCTTTAGAAGGATGGGTTAATCATAACACGACATCTACTAAACTTTGGCATGGAAGAGCATTTGCGGGTAATAATCATGCTGAATTTTCATCATTCTATTCCGCTGTTGGAACTAATGATACGGCTTGGTTAATCACACCAGCAATAGATTTAACAGAAACAACAGGTGAAACACTATCGTTTACAACCAAAACAAGATTTGAAAATGGGTATCCATTAACTGCTTTTGTTTCTACCGATTATGATGGAACAACGGCAGGAATTGCAACTGCAACTTGGACACAGGTTACTTTTACAGCTCCAACAGCTGATGATGTTGTTACAAGTAGTGGAAACATCGATTTGAGTGGATATGATAGCAACAATGTTAGAATTGCTTTCAAATACACAGGAAGCAAAGCTGGTGTAACAACTACATTACAGTTGGATAATATTAAGATTGTTAAAAATTAATAGCTATGAAAAATTTAAAATTAATTCTATCAGCAGTCGTTTTGGCTTCTTTTACAAGTTGCGTTAACGATGATACTTACGGTATTCCTGATTTATCAAAGGAATGTGTAACTGTTGCAAAAACCAAGGAAGTTACCGATATTACTAATATCGCTACGGCTAGTGCTACAAAATACACACTAGCAGAAGGCGTAACCGAAGATTATATTGAAGCTTATGTTACATCTAGTGACGAAGGTGGAAACTTTTATAAGACTATTTCGATGATGTCTTTAGACGGAACAAAAGGATTTAGCATGCCAGTGGATAACTACAATTTGTTCAACGAATTTGAACCGGGAAGAAAAGTTACTATTAAGATGGACGGGAATAGATATTATATGGTAAAATATAATTCAACTATTATTGGTTCATTATTTAATGGAGAAGTTGGAAGAATTTCTGGTAGTGAATACAAAAAGGTTATTTTAAGATCATGTGATAATGTTGATGAGGATGATATTCTAAAAGAGCTTACCATTAATGAAGCAAAAAATGATCAATACTTAAATATGTTGATTGAATTTGACGCTGTCCAATTCACTGATCCATCGCTTGGAAAAAAATACTATGATCCTTCATTAAACAGTATTGGTGGTGCAACAAATCACGAAATTGTTGATAAATTTGGAAACAAAATCATTGTTAGAGTTAGTGAATATGCAAAATTCGCAGGTAGAAAAATCTCTTCTGGAAACGGAAAAGTACGTGGTGTTTTGACAAAATTTTGTAATTCATCAGGTTCATGTGATTATCAATTCATGATTAGAACTTTAGGGGATGTGAAGTTGACGAATGATAGATATGTGCCGATAACTTTATTTGAAGAAGGATTTGCAACTACAACATTTCCTAACTGGACAGCATACAGTGTAGTTGGAGCACAAGTTTGGGGTACAACTAATTTTGGTAATCCAGCACCATCTGCAATAATGAATGGTTTTAGTGGAGGTAATCAAGCTAATGAAGATTGGTTAATATCTCCATCCATTGATTTAAGCACAAACACATCAGCAATTTTGTCTTTTGAAACAAGTACACGTTTTGGCGGACCAGCATTACAAGTATATATTTCTACAAATTATAATGGAACAGGTGATCCTAATACAGCTACTTGGACGCAACTTACAGGATTTAATTTGCCTGTTTGGTCTAGTGGTTCATATACAGCATGGAGTGCTGGTGCTTCTGGAGGAATAGATATTTCTTCTTATACAGGAAATTCAAATGTGAGAGTAGCATTCAAATATACTTCTACTACTTCTGCAGCAGCAGCTTGGGAAGTTGATAATGTAAAAGTTATTGGTGAGTAATTTTTCACATTTATAAATTATAAAGTCCCGATTTATCGGGACTTTTTTTATTTAATAAATTCAATTACTTTTATGGTTCAAACAAACTATCATTTATCATGAAAAAATTAGTTCTAATTGTTACAATAATAATGAGTACAAATTCATTTGCACAAGAAGTCCTTTCGCCCGAAACACTCTGGAAATTAGGTAGAGTTACACCATTAGGAATTTCTGTTGACGGAAAAAATATCGTTTACAAAGTTGCAATTCCTTCGGTGGAAGAAAATAAATCCAATTCAAAATTTTATACTATTCCAGTAACTGGCGGAAATGCTGTTGAGGTAAAAGAAACCAATGATTTAGTAAAAGACAAAAACGTTTCGCCCGATGGAAAATACATCCTTTCTTCTCAAGAAGTTAAAACCGAAAATATACTAGGAAAAGACATTTATCCTGAACTGAAAAAAGCAGATGCTTATGTTTACAACGGATTAGATTATCGTCATTGGGATACGTGGAACAACGGAAGTCACAACCACGTTTTCTATGCCGAAAACAAAGAAAAAGCCAAAGCAATCGACATCATGCCAAATGAACCGTATGATAGTCCGCAAAAACCTTTTGGTGGCGACGAAGACTACATTTGGTCGCCTGACGGAAAAAGTATTATTTACGTAAGCAAAAAGAAATTTGGCACCGATTACGCTTTGTCAACCAACACCGATTTATACGAATACAATATCGAAACCAAAGCCACGACCAATTTAACCGAAAGCAATAAAGGTTACGACATGAACCCAGTTTTTTCTCCAACTGGAAATCTAACTTGGCTTCAAATGAAACGTGACGGATATGAAGCCGATAAAAACGACATCATCGTTCGTTTCAAAGGAATGGACATAAATTTAACGGCGAATTGGGATGGTTCTGTAGATAATATTCTTTGGAGCAACGACGGAAAAAAAGTCTATTTCACAGCTGCTGTTGATGGAACAAAACAATTATTCGAAGTGAATTTTCTGGGATTAACAAGAATTGCTGTTACGGTTAGACAAGTTACTTCTGGTGATTTTGATGTAAACGATTTAATAGGTTTTTCAGGCGATAACATCATTGTGATGAGAAACGACATGAATCATGCACCAGAAATTTATTCATATAATCTTAAGAAAAAAACGTGGTTGCAGATCACAAAAACCAATGACGAAGCGTATGCTAAATTAGCTTTGCCAAAATACGAAAGACGTTATGTAACCACAACCGATGGTAAAAAAATGCTCGTTTGGGTAATTCTTCCACCAAATTTTGATAAAAACAAAAAATATCCAGCTTTATTGTATTGTCAAGGCGGACCACAATCACCGTTAACGCAGAGCTATTCGTTCCGTTGGAATTTCTCACTAATGGCTTCACAAGGCTATGTTGTTGTAGCGCCAAATCGTCGCGGAATGTATGGACATGGACAAGAATGGAACGAACAAATCTCAAAAGATTGGGGCGGACAAGTGATGGACGATTATCTTTCTGCAATTGATGATGTGGCAAAAGAAAGTTATGTGGATAAATCGCGTTTAGGAGCTGTTGGAGCAAGTTATGGTGGTTATTCGGTATATTATCTTGCCGGAATTCATAACAATCGTTTTAAAACCTTTATTTCACATTGTGGTGTTTTCAACATGGAAAGTATGTATGGAACAACCGAAGAAATGTTCTTCACCGATTGGGAAAATGGCGGTGCTTATTGGGAAAAAGACAATGCAATAGCTCAAAAAACCTATGCTAAATTCAACCCAATAAAATTAGTTGACAAATGGAACACACCAATCTTGGTTATCCACGGCGGAAAAGACTACCGTGTACCAATTGGTCAAGGACAAGAAGCATTTCAAGCAGCACAGCTTCGCGGAGTAAAAAGCCGTTTCCTTTACCTTCCAGAAGAAAATCACTGGGTACTAAAACCACAGAATGCTTTGGTTTGGCAACGTGAATTCTACAAATGGTTAAACGAAACATTATAAAAACAAAAACCCAACTTGAGAAAGTTGGGTTTTTATTTTCTATTTATTCTGGATCGTTCATTTTAAACGTTTCCATGAATTTTGTTGTATAATTTCCAGCAACATAATCGGGTTCATCCATCAATTGTCTGTGGAATGGAATAGTTGTTTTAATTCCTTCAATATAAAATTCGTCCAAAGCGCGTTTCATTTTGCTAATTGCTTCTTCTCTAGTTTGAGCAGTAGTAATCAATTTTGCAATCATAGAATCATAGTTTGGCGGAATAGTATAACCAGCATAAACGTGAGTATCAAGACGAACGCCGTGTCCACCTGGTGCATGTAATACTGTAATCTTTCCTGGTGAAGGACGAAAATCGTTATATGGATCTTCGGCATTGATACGACATTCGATTGAGTGTAATTGTGGTAAATAGTTTTTACCCGAAATTGGCACTCCAGCAGCAACTAATATCTGCTCACGAATTAAATCATAATCAATAACTTGCTCTGTAATTGGGTGTTCTACTTGGATACGAGTATTCATTTCCATAAAGTAGAAATTACGGTGTTTGTCAACCAAAAATTCAACTGTTCCAGCACCTTCATATTTAATGTATTCGGCAGCTTTTACAGCAGCTTCCCCCATTTTAGTACGCAATTCATCCGTCATGAATGGAGAAGGAGTTTCTTCGGTTAATTTTTGATGACGACGTTGAACAGAACAATCTCTTTCCGATAAGTGACACGCTTTTCCATAAGAATCACCAACCACTTGAATTTCGATATGTCTTGGTTCTTCGATAAGTTTTTCCATGTACATACCGTCATTTCCAAAAGCTGCTGCAGCTTCTTGACGTGCACTTTCCCATGCTTTTTCAAGCTCTTCTTCTTTCCAAATAGCGCGCATTCCTTTTCCACCACCACCAGCAGTAGCTTTCATCATTACTGGATAACCAATTTCTTTGGCTACTTTTTTGGCTTGTTCAAAATCTTCTAAAATTCCTTCAGAACCTGGAACACATGGAACGCCAGCTTCAATCATAGTCGATTTTGCTGTTGCTTTGTCTCCCATTTTGTCAATCATTTCTGGCGAAGCACCAATAAATTTGATACCATGTTCTTGACAAATTTTTGAAAATTTAGCATTTTCAGAAAGGAAACCATAACCTGGATGGATTGCATCTGCGTTAGTAATTTCAGCAGCAGCAATGACATTTGACATTTTTAAGTATGAGTCTTTACTTGGTGCTGGACCAATACAAACGGCTTCGTCAGCAAATTTTACGTGTAAACTTTCTGCATCGGCAGTAGAATAAACGGCTACGGTTTTGATGCCCATTTCACGACAAGTACGAATTACACGTAGTGCAATTTCGCCTCTATTGGCAATTAATATTTTTTTAAACATAATTTTGTAATTAGATAATTAGACCATTCTGATTTTAGAATTTAGAATTTAGAATTCAGAAAAACTGAATACTTCTAATTTCAAATTTCTAACTTCTAACTTATTATGATGGATCAACTAAGAATAAAGGTTGGTCAAATTCTACTGGCGACATATCGTCAACCAATATTTTTACAATTTTACCTGTAACTTCTGCTTCGATTTCGTTGAATAATTTCATAGCTTCAACAACACATAAAACATCACCTTTACCTATTGAAGCACCAACTTCTACAAATGGAGCTTTGTCTGGAGATGGTTTTCTGTAGAAAGTTCCAATCATTGGGGATTTTATAGTAATGTATTTTGAAGTGTCATCGGCTGGAGCAGCAGGTGTTGCTGGCGCAGCAGGAGCAACTGGAGCTGCGGCAACTGGAGCAGCAATGGCTTGTTGCATTGGTGCTTGTTGTACATAAGTAATATCAGGAGTATTTCCTTCTAACGTAGTTCTAATAGTGATTTTAACATCGCCTGTTTCCAATTTTACTTCGGCTACGCCAGAATTGGATACAAATTTGATCAGGTTTTGAATTTCTTTTAAATCCATAATTAGGTAGTTTAAATTAGTTTTATTGTTTGTTATAAGCCCATTTTAGGTAGATTGATCCCCAAGTGAAACCACCACCAAATGCGGCAAAAATTAAATTATCTCCTTTTTTTAGTTTGTCTTCAAAATCGTGAAGAAGTAATGGTAATGTTGCTGAAGTTGTATTACCATATCTATGGATATTAACTAATACTTTTTCTTCGTCTAATCCCATTCTGTTTGCGGTAGCATCAATAATTCTTTTGTTAGCTTGATGTGCTAGTAACCAGCTTACATCATCTTTGGTTAAATTATTGCGCTCCATAATTTTTTCGCTTACATCTGCCATTCCTGAAACGGCATATTTGAATACAGTTTTACCGTCTTGAAATACAAAATGTTGTCCGTTTTCTACTGTTTCAATTGATGGAGGAAGGATTGATCCACCAGCGTCAATTTTCAAATATTCTCTTCCAATTCCGTCGCTTTTTAAGAACTCGTCTTGAAGTCCAAGTCCTTCGTGATTTGGTTCAAATAAAACGGCTCCTGCGCCATCACCAAAAATAATGCAAGTTGCTCTATCTGTGTAATCTATAATAGAAGACATTTTGTCGGCACCAATTAAAAGTACTTTTTTGTATCTGCCTGATTGAACATAAGCTGCTGCAGTTGACATTCCATATAAAAAGCTTGAACATGCTGCTTGTAAATCGTAAGCAAAAGCATTGGTTGCGCCAATTTGTGTTGCTACATAAACGCCTGTTGAAGCTACTGGCATATCAGGTGTTGCAGTTGCCATGATGATTAAATCTATTTCTTCGGGATTGATATTTGCTTTAGAAATTAGATTTTGAGCGGCTTTAATTGCCATATAAGAAGTTCCTTTTCCTTTTTCTTTTAAAAGTCTTCTTTCTTTGATTCCAGTACGAGATGTAATCCATTCGTCATTGGTATCAACCATAGTTTCCAGTACTTGGTTTGAGAGTACAAATTCTGGAACATATGCTCCAACTGCGGTAATTGCGGCTGTTATTGTAGTCATAAAAATGGTGTTTTTCTCTTCAAATTTTTTGATTTGAAAAGTTGTGGAAATTACAAAATTTTTTTTACCTAACGTTGTTAGATTTCGATATTTTTAAAATTTATAAAAACAAAAAACTCCCACCAATAGTGAGAGTTTGTTTTGTAAAAAACTTTAATTAAGCAACAGCTACTGATTTATCAATAACTACTTGTCCTCTGTAATACATTTTACCTTCATGCCAGTAAGCTCTGTGGTATAAATGTGCTTCTCCAGTTACTGGGCATGTTGCAATTTGAGCAACAGTTGCTTTATAGTGAGTTCTTCTTTTGTCTCTTCTAGTTTTCGAGGTTTTTCTCTTAGGATGTGCCATTTTACTATATTATTTATCCGTTAACAGGTTTTTTAATTTGTCCCAACGTGGGTCAATATTTTCTTCTTTATTATCTTCTTTTTTACTGTCTTTAACTTGAATTGCGTTTAGTTTTTCTAAAGCTTCTGATTTTAATGTGCCGTCTTTAACTCCTGGATGTATTCTCTTGTGTGGAATAGAAAGCGCAATCATTTCATAAATATATTGCGACAAATCTATTTGATGTTCACCATGTGGTAAAATTAATAACTCTTCATTATCGTTATTAAATTCATCTCCAAATTGAACTACTAATTTTAATTTTCCTTTTATTGGTAAATCAAAACTTTCTCCAGTCAAATCACAAGGTACGTTTACTGTTCCTTTGTGTTTAAAGCTAACTTCGAGCATGGTTGTCTTTTTTTCTAAAACAACATCTACTTTAATATCGCAATGCTCGAACTCATCAAAACCAAATTCATCAAAGAACTTCTTACTAATTTGAAAATCAAATTGATGCTTTCCTATTTTTAATCCTATGAAAGGTATTAAATACTCATGGGTACTTTTCATCTCAACAACAATTTTCCTCAAATATTCAGGAGTGCAAAGATATAAAATTATTGCAATTCCAATAATCTTATCAACATTTTTTTGTTTATAATTGCTTTTCCTTTGTTTTTAAGGGGTTTTTACTGATTTCTTGGTGTGATAATCTTGAATTATAGACATCAATTGCTAAATAAACAGCTTCTCTAAACGAATTATGGTCGGCGATTCCTTTTCCTGCAATGTCAAATGCAGTTCCGTGATCGGGCGAAGTTCTTATTTTATTCAAACCAGCGGTATAATTTACGCCATTACCAAACGATAATGTTTTGAATGGAATTAATCCTTGGTCATGATAGGTTGCTATAATGGCATCGTATTTTTCATATTGACCGCTACCAAAAAAACCATCGGCTGGAAATGGACCAAAAACCAATTTTCCTTTGTCAAATAGTTTTTTAATGGTTGGTTTCAAAACTTTGTCGTCTTCATTTCCAATAACTCCATTATCACCAGCATGAGGATTTAGCGCTAAAACCGCAATTTTTGGTTTATTTATGCTAAAATCCTGAACCAATGTTTGATGAATAACGTTGATTTTTTTGATGATTAACTCTTCGGTTAGTTTTTTGGCAACTTCGTTTACTGGAATGTGATCGGTCATTAAACCTACTCTTAAATTATCTTGAACCATAAGCATTAATGCATCGCCTTCCAGTTCTTTATCAAGATAATCAGTATGTCCAGGGAATTTAAAATCTTCCGATTGGATGTTGTATTTGTTTATTGGAGCTGTGACTAAAACGTCAATTTGACCTTCTTTTAATGCTTTTGTTGCCGCAAAAAATGATTTTATGGCATACTTCCCAACGTTATCATCGTTTTTACCAAAATTCAAATCAACGCCTTCTCGCCAAACGTTTAGAACATTTATTTTTCCAATAACAATTTGGTCAAGTTTGTCAATTCCGTGAAGTTGTGCCGTTAATTCAAGGTTTTTTTTGATGAACGAAAGGATTTTTACATTAGCAAAAATTACAGGTGTACACAATTCTAACATTCTAGTATCTTCAAATGTTTTAAGAATAATTTCACTCCCAATTCCATTCAAATCTCCAACTGAAATCCCTACAATTATATTTTCTGCTTTTTTCATAAGAAAGGCACGTTATTTATCGCTAATTTTGAGGTGCAAATTTAGTAAAATAAAAGACAATGTTTACAGGAATTATTGAAACCCTCGGAATTATAAAAGATATTCAAAAAGAAGGAGATAATCTTCACATCACAATAACTTCTTCAATAACCAATGAGTTGAAAATTGATCAAAGTGTTGCGCACAATGGTGTTTGTTTGACGGTTGTAGCAATTTCAGGCGATGAATATACAGTTACAGCAATTAAGGAAACGATTTTAAAAACCAATTTAGCTGAGTGGAAAGTTGGTAATATTGTAAATCTTGAACGAGCGATGAAACTTGGTGATAGACTTGATGGTCATATCGTTCAAGGTCATGTTGATCAAACAGGTGAATGTATTTCTATAGAAGAAGCTAATGGAAGTTGGTATTTTACTTTTAAATATGATAGAAAATTGAACAATATAACTATAGAAAAAGGTTCGATAACAATAAATGGTGTTAGTTTAACCGTTTTAAATTCAAAAGATGATGAATTTAGCGTGGCAATAATTCCCTATACTTTTGAACATACAAATTTTAAAGATTTTACAATAGGTACTAAAATTAACTTAGAATTTGATGTAATTGGTAAGTATGTTTCAAGATTATATTTGCAAAATTCTTGAATTTTGAAATAAAAAAGCGTCTAGTTCAACTAGACGCTTTTTGTTTATTTAAGGTGTAAATTTTGTAAACTCCAAAAGCTAATGAGATTAGTAACAATACAAAAATCCCGCTATCAATAGGTGTTCCCGGTGGTCCAGGAGGTGTTCCTTGTGGCGGTGGCGGTGGCGTTGTTGGTCCGCCAATGACGATATAAGGCAACAAAAAAAGCGCTGCAAAAGTCAGTGTAAATTTATTTGGGACAAATCTCATGGCGGTAAAAGTATAAAAAAAATCCAATCTGAAAAATTAATTGACGATATTATCGATAAAATTAATGAAATGTTAAACTTACAAAGTTTATTTGAAGTTGAAAAACAGCTTTTATGATTAAGTAATTTTTTACAAAAAAAATAATTTTATAAAAAAAAAGACTTCAATTTTGAAGTCTTTTTTTGTGGTCCCACTTGGGCTCGAACCAAGGACCACCTGATTATGAGTCAGGTGCTCTAACCAACTGAGCTATAGGACCATTTTTTACTGATTTTTTAATCAGTAAAACTCAAACACAGCAGTTGCTTTATTTGAGGTTGCAATATTACTATTATTTTTTTTTCGTTGCAACTATTTTTATTGTATTTCTTGGCAAAGTTCAATTAACACGCCATTTGTACCTTTTGGATGCAAGAATGCAACGAGTTTATTGTCGGCGCCTTTTTTTGGAATTTCGTTTAAAACGGTGAAGCCTTCTTTTTTTAATCGTTCTATTTCGGATATTATATTTTCAACGTCAAAAGCGATATGGTGAATGCCTTCGCCTTTTTTTTCTATGAATTTTGCTATTGGACTATATTCATTTGTGGCTTCGAGGAGTTCGATTTTGTTTGGTCCGTTCATGAAAAAAGACGTTTTTACGCCTTCGCTGGCAACTTCTTCTTCTTTGTATGGTGGATTTCCGAATAGTTTTTCAAAAAGTAAATTGGAAGTTTCTAAGTTTTTTACGGCTATTCCTATATGTTCTATTTTTCTCATGATTTTTTCTTTAACCGCAAAGTTCGCAAAGTTTTTCGCAAAGTTTACAAATTGGCTATGGTTTTTTCTTTAGCCCCGATTGTAGTGGAAATCAATTTTGTCAAAGTTAGAAACTTTGACAAAGTTATTGTAACGAAAAGCGGGAAAAGGGTTTATAAATTTGCCAAAAGTTTCGCTCCTAAAGATTATGAAACTTTAAAATTGTATTTTTGCACGATGGAAACGAATAGACAGAAAAAAATTGGCAGTGTGCTTCAAAAGGATTTGGTAGATATTCTGCAAGGTGAAGTGCGTAAAAATGGAATTACAAACTTGGTAATTTCGGTTTCAAAAGTGAGTGTGACGACTGATTTATCTATTGCGAAGGTATATTTGAGTGTTTTTCCACAGGATAAAGCTAAGGATTTGCTGGAAGCTGTGAAAACGAATGCGCCGTTGATTAAACATGATTTGGCGCAGCGCGTGAAGCTTCAGTTGAGAAAAGTTCCGAATTTGGCTTTTTATATTGATGATTCATTGGATTATATTGAAAAGATTGATAATGCTTTGTCGGGCAAAGAAAATCCTATTGAAAATAGAGAACTTTTAGAAAAACGCAAGAAATTTTAAGTTGAATTTTCCGCTTTACATAGCCAAACGCTACCTTTTTAGTAAGAGTAAAAATAATGCTATCAATATTATTACCGGAATTGCTTCGGTGGGAATTATTGTGGGTACGATGGCTTTGTTTGTGGTTTTGTCGGTTTTTAGTGGTTTGCGGGATTTTAGTTTGTCTTTTTCTAATGATTTTGATCCTGATTTGAAGGTAAATCCTGTTTCGGGGAAATCATTTTATATTTCTGCAAATCAGGAGAACGAAATCAAGAAAATTGAAGGCGTTGTTTCGTATAGTAAAGTGATTGAGGAACGAGTGCTTTTTTATTTTGATGGAAAAGAACAAGTAACTTATTTAAAAGGTGTTGACGAGAATTTTACTAAAACTAATCTTGTTGCCGATAATCTTTTTAATGGTCAATGGTTGAGAAAAGACACGTATCAAGTGGTTGTTGGTTATGGAATTTCGGAGAAATTATCGTTAGGGCTTTTTGATTTCAATAATCCGTTTGAGGTTTATGTGCCCAAAAAAGGAAAAGGTGTTATCGAAAGCGAAGCCGAAGCTTTTAATAAATCGGCGTTGATTCCGGTTGGGATTTATGCTGTAAGTGAAGATTTGGATAGTAAATATGTTTTTTGTGATTTGTCTTTGGCACAAGAATTATTGGAATATGAACCAAATCAAGTCTCGGGGATTGAAATCAAAACAAAACCTGAAGTTAGCGAAAGCAAAATCATCGAAAAAATAAATACCATTTTTGACGGAAAAACCGAAGTAAAAAATCGTGCGCAACAAAACGCAACGTTATATAAAATGCTGAATACCGAAAATATTGCGGTGTATTTAATCTTTACTTTAGTGATTATCATTGCGCTTTTCAATTTAATTGGAGCTTTGATAATGATGATTTTGGATAAAAAATCCAATTTGAAAACGTTGTTTAATTTGGGTTCGGAAATTCAAGATTTAAAAAAAATATTTCTGCTTCAAGGAACGTTGCTTAGCGTTTTAGGTGGAATTATTGGATTGGTTTTAGGAATTATAGTTGTGTTAATTCAACAAAAATTCCAACTAATTATGATTACCAAAACATTGCCTTATCCGGTTATTTTTGGATTTAAAAATGTATTAATTGTTTTCGTAACAATCGTTATTCTCGGGTTTTTGGCAAGTTTAATTGCTAGTAGTCGTGTTTCCAAGAAATTATTGGAATAAGAATTTTACACGAATTTCACCAATTTACACGAATTAATTTTACGCTTTTTATTTCACGAACCTCATAAAACGTCGAAGTGATTTTTATGTTTTTTTAAATTTCGTGAAATTTTTCACACACTCAGAATTTGTGCAAATTCGTGAAATTCGTGTGAAAAAACTAAAAACTAAAAAACCTGATAATTAGCATAAACTTCTTGAATTTCTTCCAAAGCTTTAAATAATTCTTCTGGATTTTCAAGTGTTACTAGTTTTAATCGGTGTTCTTTAAAATTGGAAATTCCTTTGAAATAATTGGTGTAATGACGACGCATTTCAACAATTCCTAATCGTTCGCCTTTCCAATCCATCGACCAAGTTAAATGATTTCTTGCGGCTTCAACTCTGTCGGCAATGGTTGGTTTTGCCAAATGTTCGCCTGTGGCAAAATAATGTTTGATTTCGTTAAAAATCCACGGATAACCAATCGCGGCTCGACCAATCATCATTCCGTCGAGACCAAAACGATTTTTATATTCTAATGCTTTTTCTGGAGAGTCTATATCGCCATTTCCAAAGATTGGCATTGTAATTCTAGGGTTGTTTTTTACGCGTTCTATATGCGTCCAATCGGAATGACCTTTGTACATTTGCGCGCGTGTTCGAGCATGAACGGTTAAGGCTGCAACGCCAATATCTTGCAAACGCTCAGCAACTTCATCAATATTGATAGAACTTTCGTCCCAACCCAAACGTGTTTTTACCGTTACCGGAAGATTTGTTCCTTTAATAACGGCTTTAGTCAAGCGCACCATCAAATCAACATCTTTTAAAACACCTGCACCTGCGCCTTTGCACACCACTTTTTTCACAGGACAACCAAAATTAATATCGACTAAATCGGGTTGAACAGCATCAACAATTCGAGACGACATTTCCATTGCTTCTTCATCGCCGCCAAAAATTTGAATACCAACTGGACGTTCGTAATCGAAAATATCAAGCTTTTGTTTGCTTTTTACTGCATCACGAATCAATCCTTCTGACGAAATGAATTCCGAATACATTAAATCGGCGCCGTGAAGTTTGCACAATCTACGAAATGGCGGATCGCTTACGTCTTCCATTGGCGCAAGTAATAGCGGGAAATCAGGTAATTCTATGTTGCCTATTTTGGGCATTTTGATGAAATTTTCTGCAAAAGTACAAAATTTTGTTAGTTTCATGTTTAAGGTTTCAAGTTTCAGACTTATAAATCAAAACTTTGCTTTATATTTGCCGATTAAATGCTTGTTATAATTGGCATTGAATCTTGAACTTGATATTGAAGTTGAATAATGAAGAATATTAGAAATTTTTGCATCATTGCACATATTGACCACGGGAAAAGTACTTTGGCCGATCGACTTTTGGCAGCTACACAAACGGTTACCGCTCGTGAAGAAAAAGCGCAATTGCTTGATAACATGGATTTGGAACGTGAACGTGGAATTACCATAAAAAGTCACGCCATTCAAATGGAATACATGTATAAAGGCGAAAAATATATTTTGAACCTTATTGATACGCCTGGACACGTGGATTTTAGTTATGAAGTTTCGCGTTCGATTGCGGCTTGTGAAGGTGCGCTTTTGATTGTAGATGCAGCACAAAGTATTCAGGCGCAAACGATTTCCAATTTGTATTTGGCTTTAGAAAACGACTTGGAAATTATTCCGGTGTTGAATAAAGTAGATTTACCAAGTGCGAATCCCGAAGAAGTAAGCGATGATATTATTGATTTATTAGGATGTAAATTGGAAGATATTATTCATGCTTCGGGGAAAACCGGTTTTGGTGTGGATAAAATTTTGGAAGCGATTATTGAAAAAGTTCCGGCACCAAAAGGTGATGTTGACGAACCATTGCAAGCTTTGATTTTTGATTCGCATTATAATCCGTTTCGTGGCATTGAAGTTATTTTCCGTGTGAAAAACGGAGAAATTAAAAAAGGGCAAAAGATTAAATTCATGGCAACCGGCAATGAATATTTTGCCGATGAAGTGGGAACTTTAAAATTAAATCAAGTTCCAAAAGATAAAATTTCTACAGGCGATGTTGGTTATTTAATCTCTGGAATTAAAGAAGCAAAAGAAGTAAAAGTTGGTGACACGATTACTGATGCCAAAACACCAACAACCAATATGATTACTGGTTTTGAAAACGTAAAACCAATGGTTTTTGCCGGAATTTATCCTGTTGACACCGAAGATTTTGAGGATTTGCGTGCGTCGATGGAAAAATTGCAGTTGAACGATGCTTCGTTAGTTTTTGCAGCGGAAAGTTCTGCTGCACTTGGATTTGGTTTCCGTTGTGGTTTCCTTGGAATGTTGCATTTGGAAATTATTCAAGAACGTTTGGAGCGTGAATTTGACATGACAGTAATCACAACTGTTCCTAACGTTTCCTATTTGGCTTATACCAAAAAAGAACCCGATACAGCTATTGTGGTAAACAATCCATCGGATTTGCCTGAACCTTCAAAATTAGATCGAGTAGAAGAACCTTATATCAAAGCAACGATTATTACCAAATCGGATTTCGTGGGTAACGTAATGAGTTTGTGTATCGAAAAACGTGGAATTATTACTAATCAAACCTATTTGACTACCGAAAGAGTAGAATTGAATTTTGATATGCCTTTGGCGGAAATTGTATTCGATTTTTATGATAGATTAAAAACAGTTTCCAAAGGTTATGCATCGTTTGATTACTCGCCAATTGGGATGAGAACTTCCAAATTAGTAAAATTAGACGTTTTATTGAATGCACAATCGGTTGATGCGCTTTCGGCTTTGATACACGAAGACAATGCGTATAACATTGGTAAAAAAATGTGTGAAAAACTACGTGAATTAATCCCAAGACAGCAATTTGATATTCCTATTCAGGCGGCAATTGGTGCTAAAATTATTGCACGTGAAACCATCAAAGCATTACGTAAAGACGTTACTGCAAAATGTTATGGTGGAGATATTTCTCGTAAACGTAAATTGCTAGAAAAACAGAAAAAAGGTAAAAAACGCATGCGCCAAGTTGGAAACGTAGAAATTCCTCAAGAAGCATTTATGGCTGTTTTGAAGTTGAATGATTAATAGACGTATATTGTAGAATTGTATAATGTAAAAACCCAATGATGAAAGTTGTTGGGTTTTTTGGATAAAAAAAACAGCCGAGAATTTTCTCGGCTGTTTTAGTTTTTTATATTTTCATTCGGTTGTCATCCGATTGGGTGTCAATCAATTTGTTATATGGATCAACGCCAACTTCGAGCGGTTTTTCGTTGACAATAACTTTGACTTTATTTTCAATTCCGGTGATTTTTATTTTTTTCAAATACAATTCTTTGTCACGTTTTTTACCTTTTACAGTTTCTTCGGCAAAAACACCGATTTCGATATAATCGCTCAACGGATATGATTCAGTAGCATATTTTTTACCTTTTTTGGTTGCTCTCAGCGTTTTTCCGTTTCGGTCAGCAAAGATTCGTTTTCCGTCTTTGTTGGCTTTGTATTTGGTTACATCAAATTCGATAGTTACCTCATATTTCCCGTTTGGTAATTTTTTTGAAGTTGCTTTGGTTACTTTATTATCATATAAAGTAATGGTTTCAAACATATCATTGATAATGTATTTCAAACTATCTGGCGTTGCAGCTCTTAATTCGTTTACTAATTCAATAGAATTGGTATATGGAGCTTCTTGAAATGCTACTTTTTGAACATATTTTTTCAATGCATTGTTCATGTTTTTTTCGCCAATATAATCGCTTAATGCATATAAAACCAATGAACCTTTGTTGTAATGAATGTATTGTTGATTTTCATTATACATCAACGGTTTTTCTTCTTTCCATTCAAAAGTTCGTCCTCTTAAATAACCGTCGAGTGCATCTTTGAGAAATCTTCTCATTTGAGGTTTTCCATATTTATGCTCTAAAACTTTCAACGAACTGTATTCGGATAAACTTTCAGAAAGTAATGTTGCACCTTGAACATTCGCTCCAATTACTTGATGTGCCCACCATTGATGTGCAATTTCGTGAGAAACTACAGAGAATGGATAATCTACAGCATCTGGATCTTCTTCGTCAACTTTGGCAATAAAACCAATGGCTTCAGAGAAAGGAATAGTGTTGGCAAACGATTGTGCAAATGTTCCCATCATGTTTGGAAACTCAATGATTCTCGCTTGCTTGTGCTGATATGGACTAAAATTTTCAGAATAATAAGCCAATGATTTTTTCATCGCATCCATCATTCTGTCCAAATTATAAGCATGGTTTTTATGATAGTAAATTTCAAGATTTACATCGTTCCATTTGTCTCTTTTCACTTCATATCTTCCCGAGTTAAACGCATAGAAATTCAACATTGGTCGATCCATTTTATAATGGAAATAGTTTCTGCCGTCTTTTTTCCATTGTTTTTGCAAATATCCTGGCGCAATTGCCGTTTGATCATCCGAAGTGCTGACAATGGTTTCAAATGTAATCCAATCGGCTTCGTTAGAAATATAAGTATTCTGTCTTGCAATACTGTCATTTGGCAATGGCATTCGCTCTTTTGGTTTCAGATTGTATTTTTTTCGAACATCATTATCAAAAAGTTCTACCGATTCTGGATAACCAAAACTTGGGAAAATACCATTGTTCAAGAATGTACCGTTTTCTATAACTGGCGAACGATCTTTTAAGAACGAATTCTCTTCGTTTTGAACAATAAAAGAAACTTTCAACGTGTCTTTGGGTTGTAATGGTTTGTCTAATTTATAAATGTCAAAATCCATTACGGTATCTTTGGAAACCAACTTGTTTGAAGTTTCAAATTTGATTTCTTTCAGGTTTTTTCCATAGTTTATAAACAACGAATCAATAGGTTTGTTGGTTTTGTTGACCATGATATATTTCACCGTTGCTTTGTAGTTTCGCTCTTTTGGGAAAATTTCCATTGTTACATTAGCATCAACAATTCTTGGTTGCGGATAATGTTCAAATTTTTTATATTTTTTCTCAAAATCAGCACTTTGAACTTCTCTTTCTTGGCTGGAATAGTAAACTTCTTTCTTCGTGTTTTCTCTGTAAAAGCTATAACCTAAAAATAAAAATGCCAATAAAGATACAGTTACCGGAATAGCGATTGGTGCTTTAAATCGGGCAGCAACATTGCGAAGTCTTTCTTTTATTCCTGATAAAATTCCTCTTCTCCAAAACAAAAGCGTTAATCCAAAAAGAACAAATCCAAACAACATCCAATAGATTTTATAGGCAATAAAATTGTTGATGTTACCAAAGCCATTCATGTCCGAATAACTGTAACTTGAACCTGAGTTGAAGAAGAAATAAGGTTGCTCAATTCCCATAAAACCTAATGAGTTCCAAGCCAAAAGAATAGCTAAAATGGCAAAAAATCCAGCCAAATAATTTTTGAACAACGATTGAATGAATAATGCGAAAAATATTAAAATGATGGAAATTACCATTTTGAAACCAAAGAATTCTTTGATGTATTGCGGGAAATCAAAATCGAAAAATCCATGATATATTTGAACTAAAACACACGAAATGATACCAATTCCCATAATTAGCAACGTCATTTTCACTAAAGCCAAAAACTTAGATAAAAGTAATGTCCAGTTTGGAATTGGTGTAGAATCTACCAATAAGTTCATTCTGCTGCTAGCTGATTGTTGCAATAAAACTCCAGCAAAAAGATAAATCAATATTTTGCTAAAAAAGTCAACATTTCCACCAATAGCTTCGATTACTTTCCAGGTAACAGGATAGGTCAACGTTCCATAAAGTTCTTGTCCAAGCGTAAAACCTGAAATTATAATAAATAGCATCAAAATAGCTATAACCGAAATGAAAACCCAGTTTTTAGTAATCGATTTAAACTCAAAATTGGATAAATTCCATGAGGTTTTTAGGTTTTGCAAAAATGAATAATCGTGTTGTACTTTTGGTAAATTGATTTTGATAATACTTCCAAAGTTGTTTTTTACAACGCGTTCTGCTTTTTTCTTTTTGGCTAGTGTAAGTGGCGAATGAGTAAAAGAAAAACTAAAATACAAACCGATAAAAACCAATACCGAAACACCAAGCCAAATCAATCGGTTGTAAATAATTACATCTGCAAAAGGAAGATCGAGCGTATTTTGTTCTTCAATTGTCCAATATTTGGTAACATAATTCAAAGCATCGCCACCAAAAGGTTCAATTAATGCCGCAGCATATAAATTCTCCATGTTGTTGGTAAGATTGCTTATCAACGCTTGCAAAAGGAAAAGAACAATCACAAAAATAAATCCGATGTAAACATTTCGAGTAAGTGTAACCAATGCAAAAATGATTACTCCGGCAAAAATGATATTAGGAACTACAAAAATGATATAAGCCTGAAAATAGGACCAAAGATTAATTGGACCTAAAATATCTTGATTGGCAAATGGCAAAACGGTAGCAAATAAGAATCCTAATCCAACTGAAAACGTAATGATAATTGTGATGGTTAATCCGCTTAAAAACTTGCTCAATAAATAGCTTAACTTATTAAATGGATAAGAAAACAATACCGTATGCATATTGTATTTAAAATCCCGATAAACCGTTGCGCCAATGATTGTTGGTACAATAAAATAAACCAATTGCGACATTCCGGCAATCATTCCGTTGATGGCTAAAGGTGAATTTGCTATAGTATTTGATGAGGTTGTAACCGTAAAACTATCAAAATAACCAACAGCTCCGGCCATCATAAAAAATGAAAACACAAAAAGAACCGCAAAGTAGATATAAAAAGAAAGGTTTCTAAACCATCTTTTAAATTCAAATGAAAATATGGTAGAAAACATAATTAGTTATCTTTTTTTAGGGTTACAAAATAAACATCTTCCAAATGTGGCGTTGCAGGAACAAAAGTTTCGTCGGGTTTAGTTTCACTAAAAACTCTGATGTTAAGTGTATTGTCTTGATTGTAATTGGAAGAAATAATATTGAATTCTTTCTCAAATCTTTCTAATTCGTCGCGTTCTACAATTCGCATCCAAATTTTTCCTTCCAATTCTTTGGTTGCTTCCGTTGGCGTTCCACGATAAAGGATTTTTCCTCCATTTAAAATTGCCAAATCATTACAAAGTTCTTTTACGTCATCCACAATGTGAGTGGAAAAAATTACAGTATGATTGGTTCCAATTTCACGTAAAACATTCAAAAAGCGATGTCTTTCTGCCGGATCCAATCCAGCGGTTGGTTCGTCAACAATAATCAGTTTTGGATTGTTTAAAAGCAATTGTGCAATTCCAAAACGTTGTTTCATTCCGCCGGAATAACCGCTAACATTTTTTTTACGAACATCCCAAAGATTGGTTACTTCAAGTACTTCTTTTACAATAGCTTTTCGGTCAGCTGATGAAGAAATACCTTTTAGCTGCGCAAAATAATCCAATAAACGTTCTGCTGACATATTGGGATAAACGCCAAATTCTTGAGGCAAATAACCTAAAACTTTTCGTAAAGCATTTTGATCTTCCAAAACATTGATTTCATCAAAAGAAATACTTCCTGAATCAGGTTTTTGTAAGGTAGCAATTGTTCGCATTAATGATGATTTTCCGGCACCATTTGGACCAAGAAGTCCGAACATTCCAGTTCCTATTTCAAGATTGAGATTGTCTAATGCTTTAACGCCATTGGAATACGTTTTTGTTAAATTGGATATTTGAAGTTTCATATTTTGGTGATTATAGTTTTTTAAAGATTATTTATCACTATTGGTTACGGTTTTGTGTAAAAAGTTACATTATTTCCAAATATAACAAGTAATAATCAATTTTTAATTAAATTTTTAGTGCCAAAAATCCTTTGTACCTTTGTTGCCTTGAAATTAAACAATATGTTAGAAGATAAAACGCCGCAACGAACACAATTGTCACAACTAGGTGAATTTGGATTGATTGACCATTTGACCAAAAATTTTGATGTAAAACACGCTTCAACACTAAAAAGTATTGGTGATGATGCCGCTGTTTTGGATTTTGGATCAAAAAAAGCAGTCGTTTCTACGGATTTATTAATTGAAGGAGTTCATTTTGATTTGGCTTATATGCCGTTGCGACATTTGGGTTACAAAGCAGTAGTAGTCAATCTTTCTGATATTTGTGCAATGAATGCTAAACCAACTCAGATAACCGTTTCTGTTGCGGTTTCTAATCGTTTTCCGTTGGAAGCTTTAGAAGAACTTTTTGACGGAATAACTTTGGCGGCAAAAGTATATAATATCGATGTTATTGGTGGCGATACAACTTCGTCTCAAAAAGGTTTGATTATTTCGGTTACAGCAATTGGCGAAGCTAATGAAGATGAAATTGTGTACAGAAATGGTGCAAAAGAAGGCGATTTGTTGATTGTAACTGGAGATTTAGGTTCGGCTTATATGGGTTTGCAGGTTTTGGAACGTGAAAAGCAAGTTTTTCAAGTAAATCCAAATAATCAACCCGATTTAGATGCTTATACTTATCTTATTGAACGTCAATTAAAACCTGAAGCTCGAACAGATGTTAGAGAACTTTTGGAGCAATTAAATGTAAAACCAACGTCGATGATTGATGTTTCGGACGGATTATCATCTGAAATACTTCATATTTGTAAGCAAAGTAAAGTTGGGTGTAATTTATATGAAGAAAAAATTCCGGTTGATCCTCAGTTTATTAATGTTTGCGAAGAATTTAATATCGATTCTACTACGATTGCAATTAATGGCGGCGAAGATTATGAATTATTGTTTACCATTGCTTTGGATGATTTTGACAAAATAAAAGCCAATCCAAATTTTACGGTTGTTGGTCATATTGTAAAAGAAGAGGAAAGTTCGCATTTAATTACGAGAGCAAATGCCAAAATTCCACTGAAAGCTCGTGGTTGGAATGCTTTGGAAGAATAGATTTTCAGCAATCTAAATAATTCCTCTTAATCGGGCTAATTTTACTAATTCGATGTGAGTCGCGCCTTTTATATTGAAAAGCTCTTTTAAACGCTCAATTCTAAACTCGATAATGTCAACTTTTAGCGGAACGTGTCGCGTGATTTGTTGTGATTCAAATCCGTTAGAAAGATGAACTAAAATTTGTTTGTCGAGCGAATCAAGTTCTAAAATATTAAAATCTGATTGTCCAAACATCGTTACAACAGTTTGGCTGTAATATTTCTCGTTTTTTAGAATTTTGTCTAAAGCAAAAATCAATTCGTTGAAAGTAATGTCGTTTTTAATAACCAATCCGTTTGGATTTACGTTTTTGATGATGGAATTTATTTTGTCAAATTCAACGTGCATCGTTAGCAGAATAATTCGGCATTCAGGCATTCTTTCGGTCATTAGCTTTGCTAAATCTTCACCAGAATGAATGTTTTTTTCAGCATATTCGGGCATACTAACATCGAACATTGCTAAATGAAAGTCGTTGTTTTCGTCAGTAATTAACTCATAACCTGTCTTACAATCGTTGGCTTGGGTTACATTGAATTCTATACCTTGTTCGCTGTATTTATTCAATGCGTTTTTATATGCTTGAATAATAAACGGATGATCATCTACGATTAATACATTAACGGGATTTTTGCTGTCCATATTTTTTTATTCTAAAGGTATATTAAGAGTGATTTTTGTGCCGTTTTCTTTACTTGAATTGATGTCTAGCTTTCCGTTGCAATCAATGGCACGAGAAATCATATTTTGCATTCCAATTCCTTTACTTTTCTTGGATACATCAAACCCAATTCCATCATCTTCGATAGAAATGTGCAATTCGTTGTTTTCTTTTCTAAAGTTTACAGAAATAGTTTTGGCTTTTGCGTATTTATTGATGTTTTGTAATCCTTCTTGTAAAATTCTGAAAACGTTTATTTTAATATTATTTTTAACTAAATCCCATTTGATTGAACTGTCCATAAAATAAGTCAGCTTTGCCGAGTGAGTTGCAGTTTGTTCTTCAAATAAATTAGTTGTAATGGAAACAAAGTTATTAATTAAATCTTGTTTTTCACGACTTAGGTCATGCGAAATTTCACGAATGTCTTGTTCGATTTCTTTTAACTCATTTAGATATTCTAATCTTTTCTTTACAGATTCTGGATCGTCCAAATGATTAATACTGTCTAGATTTAGTCTTGCGCCAAACATTCGGCTTAAAATTCCATCGTGAAGATCGCGGGCAATTTTCTTTTTTTCAATTTCTCTACTTTGGTCAATAACGTCTTGTTGCGCCATTAATAAATTGTATATTTCTTCGTTAGCTCGTTGTTGTGCTTGCTTGAACATTAATTCTTTGGTTCTTGCGCGTTGTGCTCTAACAACAAATAGCATCGATAATAAAAAAACTACGCCAATAAAAGTATATAAAAGACTTCTGTTTTTGTCTTCTAGAATATCTTTTTCTTTGATGATTTCGTCGGTTTCAAGCTGAATACGTGCAAATTTTTCCTGGGATAAAATTTCAACATTGCGAATACTATCACTTAATCGAATATATTCTTTAGAATAAGTGGAAGCGTTTTGAACGTCAATAATCGATGCTTGTTTAAGTGCGTTTAAATAGTCTCGATATGCTTTTTCTTTTTTGGCTAATGATAAAGCTTCAAAGATGTATTTTTTAGATTTAGCAGTATCATTTACTTGTCGATAATATTCCGAAAGATGAACTTTACTTAATACAATTTGATTAGGATAATTTAATTCTTCTCTAATTTTTAAAGATTCTAAAAAAAGGGCTAATGCCTGATCTAGATTTTCAGTTTTTAAATAGGAGTAACCAAGATTATCCGTTAGTAAATTATAAAGTTCAGGATCTTCTGTTCTAATGGATTTGTTTTTTAAAGCAGATTTAAAATACTCGATGGATTTTTTATAATCTTCAACAGATTTTTTCTGTTCTGCTTTTCTTTGGTATGATAACCCAATGTTGTTTAAACAAGTTTCTTTATTGAATTCACCTATAATATTGTTGTTTTTACTAACAATTTCTAATCCGTAATTAAAATATTGTATTGCTTTGTCGAAATCTTTTGTTTCTAACGAAGTTAAACCCATCATAACGGAAATCGCATATAAATTATCGATTTCGTTATTTTTTTTTGAAATCAAATAGGCATTGTTCAATGTTCTATCAGCGCCAGTATAATCGCCAGTATCAAATTGTATTAAACTCTTGTTTATAAGAACTAATGAAAGTCCTTCTTTGTGTTTAATTTTTTTTAAAATTTTTTCAGCTTCAGTATAATAGATAAAGGCACTATCTTTAGTTGCTTGGTGTTTATAAAAACTACCTTTGCTTCTGTAAGCTTGCGCTAAATAAAAACTATCTTTTGATTTTGTAGCTAGCTTAGTTAATAAATTGACAGAACTTAAAAATTCTCTTTCGAAATTATTTTTGTATAATTCTTTTGTTAATTCAAATAGTTTACTCCTTGTTATTGAATCGTTCTCTTGATTTTTTAAAATAGTAAAAGACTTTTTATAGTATTTTAACTTATCAGCAATTTTTGTATTCTTATTTTGTGCTTTATTTAAATAGATAGAAGAGCTATCATTTGTGGTTATTTCAATTGGTTTTTTTCCATTAGTGTCTTTACAACCAAATGGTAAGAGGGAAAAGAATAAAAAATAGAAATATTTTTTCAAATTAAAAAAATTTCTCAAATATAGTAAAAGACAATTAAAAAAGCCATCTCTTGAAGATGGCTTTAATTTATATTGCAAATGTAATTATATTATAGAAGTTTTTTATTAGTCAGCTACTATTGGTTTTTTTCCACCTGTAGTATAATCAGCTACTACTGGTTTTTTTCCACCTGTAGTGTAATCAGCTACTACTGGTTTTTTTCCACCTGTAGTGTAATCAGCTACTACTGGTTTTTTTCCACCTGTTTCAATTGGAGTTGTAAATGACGTAACTACTAACAATAATGCTAATAATCCGAATGTTGATACTAATTTTTTCATAATTTGAGACTTTATAGTTTGTGTTTAACTTTCTGTTTCAGTGTGTTCCTTGTTAATCGATTTGAGGCAAGTAGGACACTTTCACGATGTAAAACTAAAAAGGATATGCTTCTTAAGCCTTATGAAATCAGGTGTTTATGGTAGAATGCACTCATTTGATAGTGAATGATATTCAAATACGAGTGAATGATTTTTGAGTTTTTTCTTTTTTGTGTCAAAATTTGACTCGTATAGGTGTTTTTTCGTGTGTTTCTGACTTGATTTTTTTGTTGTCGAGTATCGGGAGTCTAAAAAATAAAGTGGTCTTAAATCGAATCTAAAGTGGGTTTTCGAATCGGCTTTGAAAAATTATGATGAAAGATTTGATTGTTTTTTTAGAATGAATGAATGAAGAAGTCAATCAAAGAATAATTTAAAGGAATATCCAATTTGGATAAAAAATAAAAAAGCCGTCTCGTTTTTTGAACAAGACGACTTTTTGAAACGTGGAGAAGATGGGGCTCGAACCCACGACCTCTTGACTGCCAGTCAAGCACTCTAGCCAACTGAGCTACATCCCCAAAAATTATTAAGCAAATATATCATTTTATAAAAACAAATACGAAATTATGAAATAATCTTTTTTTAGATTTCTTATCTTTACATCAAATACATTTTCACTATGTCTGCCGAAAATTCCAATGGATCAATCGAAGTTCAAATCGAAAACAATATTGCAACCATAACATTTAGTCATCCAGCGAGTAATTCATTTCCGAGCGAACTATTACAAAAACTTACTGATGAATTGCAAAATTTACACCATAATAATAAGGTATCCGTAATTATTCTTCAAAGTACTGGGAAAACATTTTGCGCCGGAGCATCTTTTGACGAACTACTTTCCATCAACGACTTTGAAACTGGAAAAAAATTCTTTTCAGGATTTGCCAACGTTATTAATGCCATGCGAAAGTGTTCCAAAATCATCATCGGGAAAATTCACGGAAAAGCTGTTGGCGGTGGCGTTGGTTTAGCATCAGCTTGCGATTATGCTTTTGCACATCAAGATGCGTCGATTAAACTTTCTGAAATTGCTATCGGAATTGGACCATTTGTAATAGAACCAGCCGTTTCGCGAAGAATAGGACAAAACGCTACAACTGAATTAACCCTAAATCCAACTGATTGGAAATCGGCAACTTGGGCAAAAGAAAAAGGATTATACGCCAACGTATTTGAAAATCAGGAAGAATTGAGCGAAAACACAACTGCATTTGCACAAAAATTAGCAACCTACAATCCAGAAGCTTTATCCGAAATAAAAAAAGTTCTTTGGGAAAACACAGAACATTGGGACGAATTGCTTTATGAACGTGCTGCAATTTCGGGAAAGTTAGTGCTATCCGATTTCACCAAAAAAGCGTTAAATGAATTTAAAAAATAAATTATGTTTCTAATTTCTCTTTTTCAACAAACAAACATCGACGAAAAAATTCAAAATGCTCCCGATAACGGCTACCTAATTGGCGTTTGGATTGGAAATATTCTTCCGTTTGTGGTTTTAGTTGGATTAGCTTGGTGGATGTACATTCGTGCCAAAAAAAGACAAAACAACGACTAGATTATATTTTACTAAATTTGCACCGTAAAAATTTCTTCCATGAGTAACATCAGAATTACAAAACAATTCACTTTCGAAACCGGACACGCGCTTTATGGCTATGACGGAAAATGCAAAAACGTTCACGGACACAGCTATAAATTATCCGTAACCGTAATTGGAAAACCCATAACGGATACTTCTAACGTAAAATTTGGAATGGTTATCGATTTTTCTGATTTGAAAAAAATTGTAAAAGAAGAAATCGTCGATATTTTTGATCACGCCACTGTTTTCAACCAAAACACGCCACATATTGAGCTAGCTGCCGAACTAAAAAACCGTGGTCATCATGTAATTTTAGTCGAATATCAACCAACAAGCGAAAATATGGTCATCGATTTTGCCAAAAAAATTAAAGACCGATTGCCAAAAGGGATTCTACTACATTCCTTAAAACTACAAGAAACCGAAACCTCATTCGCCGAATGGTATGCTTCCGATAACTAATTTTTTAAGGAGCGAAACGTTCGGGATTTATCAAGAAACGTCATTCCAGCTTTTCGTTACAATACAAGCAAAAAAGCTTGTATTTTCTCTTCAATCTGGGCTATCAATTGATCAAATCGAACATTTATAAACGTTTGGGCAATCTTTTTTATCCATAAATCTATTTTCTATATTCAATTCTCTTTTTTCTCTCTTTCTAAAAAATCACTAATTTTACCAAATGCAAATCCAACCCAATAAAAAAATATATTTCGCTTCCGACCAGCATTTTGGCGCACCAACTGCCGAAGCTAGTTTTCCACGTGAGCAAAAATTTGTCGCTTGGCTTGACGAAGTTAAAAAAGATGCCGAATGTATTTTCCTTTTAGGTGATTTGTTTGATTTTTGGTTTGAATATAAAACCGTTGTTCCTAAAGGTTTCGTGAGAGTTTTAGGCAAACTTGCCGAAATTCGCGACAGCGGAATTCCAATCTATTTCTTCGTAGGAAATCATGATTTATGGATGCATGATTATTTTGAAAAAGAATTAAACATACCTGTTTATCACGACAACAAAGAATTTATTTTTAATAATAAAACGTTTTTAATTGGTCATGGCGACGGAAAAGGTCCAGGCGACAAAGGTTATAAACGCATGAAAAAAGTATTTGTTCATCCGTTTTCAAAATGGTTATACCGATGGTTGCATCCTGATGTTGGTGTGAAATTGGCACAATATCTTTCCGTAAAAAACAAACTGATTTCTGGTGAAGCTGATGTCAAATTCCTTGGCGAAGAAAACGAATGGTTAGTACAGTACGCCAAACGAAAATTAGAAACCAAGCACTACAATTACTTTGTTTTTGGTCATCGTCATTTACCAATGATAATTCCCGTTGGCGAAAATTCACAATATGCTAACCTTGGCGATTGGATTGGTTATTTCACTTACGGCGTTTTTGATGGGGAAAACTTTGAGTTGAAAGAATACAAATAAATAGAAGCAAATTTCACGAATTTGCACAAATTAATTAGTAAAAATTAGTGAAATTCGTGTTGAAAATTACCTCAAATCCTTCAATCGCAACTGAACCATAACATTGCCATTAAACTCATTTTCATCAATACAAAAAGCGATATCAAACGGATTTTGATTTTTAGTCAATTCCAATTTATTTCCCAATCCAAAACCAATTACACCAAAACCTTCGGAATTATGCTGCTTGACAAACAATTTTAAATGCTCATCATTTTGACCGATTGTTTTGCCATAACCAGTATCTTTCACTCCTTTTGCCATAAAAACTGGTGTCATATTTTGTGGTCCAAAAGGTTCAAATTGGTTTAAAATTCTAATCAATCTTTCGTTAATATCGGATAATTCAATTTCAGCATCAACCGATATTTCTGGAATTAACAAATCAGGATGAATAGTTTTTTCCACTTCTTTTTCAAAAGCTTCTTTGAAAGCAAGATAATTTTCTTCCTTCAAAGTCATTCCTGCAGCATACATATGTCCGCCAAATTGTTCCAAATGTTCCGCGCAAGCTTCCAACGCATTATAAACATCAAAATCTTTCACCGAACGAGCTGAAGCTGCCAATTTATCGCCACTTTTCGTAAAAACAATCGTCGGACGATAATAGGTTTCGGTCAATCGAGAAGCCACAATTCCGATTACACCTTTGTGCCAATTTTCATGATAAACTACCGTTGTAAACTTTTTTTGTTCGTTATTTTCTTCAATTTGCGAAAGCGCTTCAACTGTTATTTGTTTGTCCAAATCTTTTCTGTCCGAATTATGCTGTTCAATTTCGGAAGCAAAAAATTCTGCTTGGTCTAAATCATATTCCGTGAGTAAAGCAACGGCTTCGTTACCGTGTTTTATTCTTCCAGCAGCGTTAATTCGTGGAGCAATGATGAAAACGACATCGGTTATGGTTAAAACTTTCTTTTTTACATTTTGAATTAAAGCCTTAATTCCTGGTCGCGGATTAGAATTGATAACTTCCAAACCAAATTTAGCCAAAACTCGATTTTCTCCCGTAATCGGAACAATATCAGCCGCAATTGCAGTAGCAACCAAATCCAAATAAGGTATCAAATCTTCTATCGTTTGATTTCGGTTTTGTGCCAACGCTTGAACTAGTTTAAACCCAACGCCACAACCACAAAGTTCATCATACGGATAACTGCAATCATCACGTTTTGGATCTAAAACCGCAACGGCTTCGGGTAAGTTTTCGCCCGGTCGATGGTGATCACAAATGATAAAATCAATATTTTTTTCTTTAGCATAAAGTACATGATCAATCGATTTTATGCCACAATCCAACGCAATTATCAACGAAAATCCATTGTCTTCGGCAAAATCAATTCCTTTATACGAAATACCATAACCTTCATCATATCGATCCGGAATGTATGTTGCGACATTGGGATAAAAACTTTTCAAATAACTTGACATTAATGAAACCGCTGTTGTTCCGTCAACATCATAATCGCCAAAAACCAAAATATTTTCTCCTTCAGCAATGGCTTTTTCAATGCGAGAAACTGCTTTATCCATATCTTTCATGAGATACGGATCGTGCAAATCTTCCAAACTCGGACGAAAGAACTGTCGCGCATCGTCAAAAGTTTCAATGCCACGTTGCACCAAAAGTGTTGCAATCAATTCATCAACTTTGAGTTCGTCAACTAGATATCTTACTTTTTCTTGAGAAGGTTTTGGTTTTAAAGTCCAGCGCATTTGATATTAGATTTCGGATTTTAGATATTAGATTTTTTGAAGAAAACTTTAAAAACTATAAATTTCAACAGAACATATTCAAGTAATAAAACAACAATAAAAAGTAGCGATAAAAACAAACTATACATTTCAAAAGCAAAACTTATTCCGCCAATTCTTAAATCAGGTTCATTATAAATTTGATAAACCATACAAAGATTTAAAGATATATAGACAAGTACATTAACTAAAAGAATTAGTTTTCCTTTTCTTAAACCATTAGCATATAACTTATACATAAAGAAAATTATAATGGCAACGACAAGCTGAAGAAAAAGAAATTCTTTCATCAGAGAAGCAAATATTTCTTGATTATAAACTTTGTTCATTTATCAAAAATACAAAAAACACTACAAAAAAGAACAAGTGTTTTTCAATTTATAATTTGTTATTTTTGAATAAAAATAGTTTCAAATGCAAATTCAAGGACAAATTGTCGATATTCCAAACAAACGAATTTTTTCGGGTGAAATTACTGTTGAAAACGGAAAAATTAGTTCCATAATCGAAAAAGAACACAACATTCGAGATTATATTCTTCCGGGATTTATTGATTCACATATTCATATTGAAAGTTCGATGTTGGTTCCGTCGGAATTTGCTAAAATTGCGGTTTTACATGGGACAGTTGCGACAATTTCGGATCCGCATGAAATTGCCAATGTTCTCGGTAAAGAAGGCGTTTATTACATGATTGAAAATGGTAAAAAAGTACCGTTGAAATTTCATTTTGGCGCACCATCATGCGTTCCGGCGACGTTTTTTGAAACTGCTGGAGCTGTGATTGATTCAGAAGAAATTAAGAAATTAATGGCGCATCCCGATATTTATTATTTGGCAGAAATGATGAATTATCCAGGTGTTTTATTTGACGATGAAGAAGTTTTGAAAAAAATAGCTTGGGCAAAACATTTCAATAAACCCGTTGATGGTCATGCTCCGGGATTGCGTGGCGAACCGATAAAAAAATATATTTCTGCCGGAATTTCTACTGATCATGAATGCTTTACTTATGACGAAGCAGCCGAAAAATTATCGCTTGGCATGAAAGTCATTATTCGTGAAGGAAGTGCTGCCAAAAATTTTGAGGCGCTGATTGATTTGCTTCCTGAAAATTATGAAAATATGATGTTTTGTTCTGATGATAAACATCCTGATGATTTGATTTTAGGACACATCAACCAACTTTGTTCACGAGCAATTGCCAAAGGTTTTGATGTTTTCAAAGTCTTGCAAGTTGCCTGTGTCAATCCGGTGAAGCATTACAAAATGGATGTTGGTTTGTTGCAAGAAAATGATACTGCCGATTTTATCGTAGTAGAAAATTTAACCGATTTCAAAGTAAAACAAACGTATATCAATGGCGAATTAGTTGCTGAAAACGGCAAGTCATTTGTTCAACATGTTGATTTTGAAAAACCAAATAATTTCAATACTTCGTCAAAGGTTTTAAACGATTTTAAAATAAAAAGTTCCGCAAAAACCATTCGTGTTATTGAAGCTTTGGAAGGACAATTGATTACGAATGAAATTCATTGCACGCCAAAAATTGTTGATGGAAATTTAGTTTCCGATGTTGAAAATGATGTGTTGAAAATGGCGGTTGTTAATCGGTATTCCAATGCTGAACCAGCGATAGCTTTCATCAAAAACTTCGGATTGAAAAAAGGTGCGATTGCCAGTTCGGTAGCACACGATTGTCATAATATTGTGGTTGTTGGTACATCTGATGAAGAAATTTTAAATGCCGTAAATCTAATTATTGAAAATACCGGCGGAATTTGCGCGGTAAACGGCAACGAGAAAAAATCATTAGCCTTGCCAGTTGCCGGAATTATGAGCGACCAAAACGGTTGGGAAACTGGACGTTTGTATCAGGAAATTGACGCTATGGCAAAAGAATTAGGCAGTTCGTTAAAAGCACCGTTTATGACATTGTCATTCATGGCGTTACTCGTAATTCCTGATTTGAAATTATCAGATAAAGGTTTGTTTAGTGGAAAACAGTTTGCGTTTACGGATTTGGAAGTTGAATAGAGAAAAGATAAAAAAATATTTGAAGTATAATAAAAAACTACTTAACTGTAGTGCTTTTAATTATTTTAAAATGAGAATTGTTCAGAATTAATTCATTTCCTATTTGCAAACCTGTATAAGTTACTTTTTCGATAGCATCTACAATCTCTCCATCAGCTCTAACTTCTACAATTGGCGGACAGTCTTCACAATTAAAAGCCAAAGCTTTAATTTTTATGCTGTCATTCAGGAATATCGCTGTTCCTTTGTATTTGAAAATTTCTTCATGATATTCATATTTTGTAGTATCAGCTATGTTTATTGAAATCGGTCTCTTTTCAATAAAAACTATTTCTTTTTTGAAATGAATTTTCGTTTCAAAATCTTGACTACCATGAGAATAAATTTCGTGTTCAACACCTATAAATGTTTTGTCATTTAAAGAATTTTGACAAGATGAAAAAATGACAATTGAAATTAAAAACATGATTTTACTAAGTTTTCTCATAATACATTTAACTTTCGAATTTGTCTTGTTTCTTGCTTCTTCCTTCTAAAACCTTCCCACCAACAACCACAACAATTTCGCCTTTTGGAGGTTTTGCCTCAAAGTGTTTCAGTACTTCTTCGGTAGTTCCACGAATGGTTTCTTCGTGTAGTTTTGACAATTCTCGTGAAACGGAAACTGGTCTTTCGGCTCCAAAATATTGAATGAATTCCGCTAAAGTTTTTACTAATTTATGTGGCGAAACATAGAAAATCATTGTTCGGGTTTCTTCGGCAAGAGCTAAAAATCGAGTTTGTCTTCCTTTTTTTTCGGGCAAAAAACCTTCGAATATAAATCGGTCATTCGGCAAACCACTGTTGACTAACGCAGGAACAAAAGCTGTTGCGCCAGGCAAACAATCAACTTCTATATTATTTTCGACACAAGCGCGCGTCAACAAAAATCCAGGATCGGAAATGGCTGGCGTTCCGGCATCGCTAATTAACGCAATGGTTTCTCCGGCTTGCAATCGTTTGATTAAATTTTCCACCGTTTTGTGTTCGTTATGCATGTGATGACTATGCATGTGTGTGGAAATTTCAAAATGTTTGAGTAGTTTTCCGCTGGTTCGTGTGTCTTCCGCCAAAATCAAATCGGCTTCTTTCAAAACTTGAATTGCTCTGAAAGTCATATCGTCAAGATTGCCAATTGGCGTTGGAACTATATAAAGTTTGGACATTTAAGCTGAATTTATTTCAGTATCTACTTGAATTTTTTCTCCACGATTTCTAAAAATCGCTCCAAATATTCTTCTTTTCCAACCCAATAATTGTATTCAGGAATAACCATTTCGTTTAAGAAATTTTTCGCGTCAGCAAAAGTGTCAAACGTATTCAATTGCGATAAAACTCGGTTGTAATCTTCGTTGCTTTCGTTAAAAAGATGTTTTACAAAAGCAACTCTATCATTCAACGAAATAGAAATAGAATTGGACAAAACATCATTAAGCGAAACGACTTTTGGTTCGTCTTTTTCCTTTTTTGGTTCTTGGTCAAAAACCGAAATAAACTTATCGTTTAGCGTAACTTCATTTGGTTTCACAAAAACAGGTTCAGTAGCATAGCTATCACCAAAAATATCATCCAACGTTACTTGTTTGGTTTCTGTTTTTGCTGGAATTTCTTCTTTGATTTCTTCTTTAACTTCAACTACATTTTCTTCAACTTCTTCTTTTTCATCGCTATCGTCAAAAGAAAGTTCAAAAGCAGGTTTGAAATTTTCGCCAGCCAAAGCATCACTTTCGTGATCTTCTTTATCTTTTGCTTCCGCTACATCATTATCTTCAAAGCTTTCGTCTTCTACTTCATCTTCATCAATTATGATTTCACCAACAACAACGGGTTCTTCTTCCTCAATTTCTTCAATCGTTTCGATGATTTCTTCTTTGGTTTCAGCAATTGGTTCTGCTTCAACAATAGGTAAATCTACAGGATTTGTAGTTTCTTTTTCTGCCAAAAACGATTCTACTTTTTGCTCCATTTCATCTTGAGAAACTTCGCTTTTTAGTGCGTTATAGTTTTCTTCATAAAACTTTAAAATAGACAAAGCTTCGTATAATTTTTGAGTTTCTTTATACAGTTGGTCGATTTCTGACTTGTTTTTTAACTTCAATATTCGATGTGCAACGCTTATTAATTCAGCTTCCAATCTTTTTTTCATGAGTACAAATTATATTGAGATGAAATTATGTATATTTTTTTAATCGTTATTTGACCAAAGTTTAATCAATGTTTGAATAAATTTTTTCTAAATTTGAAACGATGTAAATGTATAAAATTTATATCGATAAGTTTTGTTACAAAGTAATAAAAACTATTCATTTTAAGCGCAAGAAAATTAGAAAATGTTTCTCGAAAATACAGTAAATCATAAAGAGCAATTTGGTTGGATTGAAGTCGTTTGCGGTTCGATGTTTTCGGGCAAAACAGAAGAACTCATCCGAAGACTAAAAAGAGCACAATTTGCTAAGCAAAAAGTGGAGATTTTCAAGCCATCAATCGACACTCGATATGATGATGAAATGGTAGTTTCTCATAATAAAAATGAAATTCGTTCCACACCAGTTCCAGCTGCAGCAAATATTAGAATTTTGGCGCAAGGATGCGACGTTGTTGGTATTGACGAAGCACAATTTTTTGATGACGAAATTGTAGCGGTTTGCAACGATTTGGCCAATTCTGGAATTCGAGTAATTGTTGCTGGACTAGACATGGATTTTAAAGGAAATCCTTTTGGACCAATGCCTGCGTTGATGGCAACTGCCGAATATGTTACTAAAGTTCACGCCGTTTGTACCCGAACTGGAAATTTAGCGCATTACAGTTTTAGAAAAACTGACAATGACAAACTCGTTTTGTTAGGCGAAACCGAAGAATATGAACCGCTAAGTCGTGCTGCTTATTTCAACGCTATGCGCGAAAATATGGTTGTAAAAGACGCCGAACATTTATCTGAAGAAAAAGAACAATAAAGAAAAATCCTTTGTACGGTAACTTTTTGTAATTTTGTACGTATAACAATAAATTTCAGATTTATTATGGATACTAAACTCACCTTAAAGCTTGATAAAAAAGTAATTGAAAAAGCTAAAGAATATGCTGCGAAGCAAAAAATTAGCGTGTCTTTTATAGTAGAAAATTATCTAAAAGCAATTACGACTAATCATAATGAAGAAAAAATTGAAGATTTAGAAATTTCAGATTTCGTAAAAAGCATTTCTTTGAATAATGGAGGAATTCCAGCCGATTTTGATTATAAAAAAGATCGACAAGATTATTTGATAGATAAATATAATTCGTTATGAAGGTATTTTTGGATACCAATGTGGTAATAGATTTAATTATTAGCAGAAATCCTTTTTATAAAGACATCGCTGAAATTGTAAAAATAGCTGAAAAAAAAGAAATAAAACTTTATACATCTTCATTGTCTTTTGTAAACACATTTTATGTTGCTTCAAAAGTTAATGCAAAAGGATTAGTAATTGAATCATTAAAAAAAATTAGAATTATTTGTGATGTAACGATTATTGATGAGTTAAATATTGACAAAAGTTTACTATCTGATTTTGAAGATTTTGAAGATGCAGTTCAATATAACAGTGCGTTCTATCATGATTGCGAATATATAATTACTAGAGATAAAAAGGGCTTCAAAAATTCAAAAATTACAGTTATGACTCCTGATGAATTTCTGATTTCTTTAAAAAAATAAAATTTGACACTTTCCATCCGAAATATTATTCCAATTATAAAAGCCAATTGGTTTGGGAATAATGATATAAGCATCATCGATACCATTTCTATCGATAGTCGTTCGTTGCAAAATGGCGAAAACACCTTGTTTTTTGCTATTTCTGGACCAAATCACGACGGACATCAATACATAGAAGAACTAATTTCAAAAGGCGTTCAGAATTTTGTGGTTACTCATTTTGATGAAAATCTAAAAAGTAAAGCTAATTTTCTTGTCGTAGAAAATACGCTGGAAGCGTTGCAAAAATTTGCCACTTTCTACCGAAGCCAATTTGATTTTCCAATCATTGGAATTACGGGAAGCAATGGAAAAACCATCGTTAAAGAATGGCTGAACTTTCTTTTAAGTCCAGATTATAACATCATCCGAAGTCCAAAAAGTTATAATTCGCAAGTTGGTGTTCCGCTTTCGATTGTTGGTATCAACGAAAAACACAATTTAGGGATTTTTGAAGCCGGAATTTCGCTGAAAAACGAAATGGAAAAACTGCAAAAAATCATCGATCCAACCATTGGCATTTTAACCAATATTGGTTCGGCTCATGATGAAGGTTTTGCGGATGTTGGCGAAAAAATCAAAGAAAAACTCAAACTTTTTACTTCGGTTAAAGTGTTGATTTTGAATAAAAACAAAACGATTTGTGCGTTTATCAACCAAAAAATAAAGCAATTCACTTGGTCGTCGGATGACAAAAGTGCCGATGTTTTTGTGACCAAAAAGAAAATCGATGAAATTACCGAATTGAACATTACGTATCAAGAAGAAACGTTTCCGGTTCACATTCCGTTTCAAGACCAAGCTTCGGTTGAAAATGCCATACATTGTTTGATGGTTATGCTGTATTTTGGCTATAATCCAAAAGTTATTCAAACCCGAATGACACAATTATATCCAGTAGAAATGCGCTTGAAAGTCAAAAATGGAATTTTCAATTGTACCATTATCGATGATAGTTATAGTTCTGATTTTCAATCTTTAAAAATTGCTTTGGATTTTCTAGAACATCAAAAACAACACAAAAAGAAAACCATAATTCTTTCGGATATTTTTCAAAGCGGTTTAACCAATGAAGAATTGTATTCGCAGGTTTCTCAGCTAATTATTTCCAATAAAATTACGCGTGTGATTGGCATTGGCGAAACCATTTCGCAGTTTAAAAACAAGTTCATCAACGGAATTTGTTTCAAAAATGTAACCGAATTTATTACTGCTTTTGACAATTTGAATTTTGAAAATGAAACCATTTTAATCAAAGGTGCGAGAGATTTTCATTTTGAAGAAATCGTTTCGTTGCTTGAAGAAAAGACGCATGAAACCGTTCTAGAAATCAACCTAAATGCGATTAGTCATAACTTGAATTTCTTTAAATCAAAATTGGCGCCGAAAACCAAATTGATGGTTATGGTCAAAGCTTTTGGTTATGGAAATGGCGGTTTTGAGATTGCAAAATTACTCGAACATCACAAAGTAGATTATCTTGGTGTGGCTTTTGCCGATGAAGGAATTTCGTTGAAAAATGCTGGAATTTCAGTTCCGATTATGGTTTTAAATCCAGAAACTACTAGTTTTTCATCTATAATTCAGCATCAATTAGAACCCGAAATTTATTCGATTAAAGGATTAAAAGCGTTTCTGAAAATAGCAGAACAAAAAAAATTGAAACATTTTCCAATTCATATAAAATTGGACACTGGAATGCATCGTCTTGGTTTTCAAGAAAATAATTTACCCGAATTGATAAAAACACTGCAAGGAAACGAAACGGTAAAAGTGAAAAGTATTTTGTCGCACATGGCAACCAGCGATGATTTAGCGCACAAAGAATTTGCAATTTCGCAAATTGAACTTTTTGAAAAACTTTCATCTCAATTGATGACGGAATTAAAAATAAAACCGATACGTCATATTTTGAATACATCTGGAATTTCAAATTATCCTGAAGCACAATATGATATGGTTCGATTAGGAATTGGTTTGTATGGTGTTTCCAACGATGATGAAGAACAAAAGTTTCTGGAAAATGTTGGTACTTTAAAGTCGGTCATTTCCCAAATTAGAACTATTGAAAAAGGCGAAAGTGTTGGTTATGGCAGACGATTTATGGCAGAACGACAAACCAAAGTTGCTACAATTCCTATTGGTTATGCCGATGGAATTTCAAGACATTTAGGCAATGGCGTTGGTTATGTGATAATCAATCAGAAAAAAGCGATAATTTTAGGAAGTGTTTGTATGGATATGCTAATGGTTGACGTAACCGAGATTGAATGCAAAGAAGGAAATACGGCGATTATTTTTGGGGAAAGACCAACAGTTGTTGAAATCGCTAAACTATTGCAAACCATTCCGTATGAAGTTTTAACAAGTATTTCGCAACGCGTCAAACGAATTTTTTATAGAGAATAAATACAATTTGTTAAAATTTTTATCTAATTTAGTATTTAGTTAACCAATTAAAAAAGTAAATTATGGGTATGATTTCAGAATTTAAAGAATTTATTGCAAAAGGAAATGCAATGGATTTAGCAGTTGGAGTTATCATTGGAGCAGCTTTTGGCGCCATTGTAAATTCATTAGTAGCAGATGTAATTACACCTGCTTTATTAAATCCAGCTTTAAAAGCAGCACAAGTTGAAGATTTGGCAGGTTTAAAAACTGATGGTGGAATTTTATATGGTAAGTTCCTCGCTGCCGTGATTAGTTTTCTTGTTATTGCTTTTGTAATTTTCATTATGGTAAAAGCATTAAACAGCATGAAGAAAAAAGAAGAAGCTGCACCTGCTGCGCCAGCTGGGCCAACTCAAGAAGAATTGCTTACACAAATTAGAGACTTATTGAAAAAATAATTCCGCTACATTACATATTCTAACTTAAACCGCTTTGTAAATGAAGCGGTTTTTCTGTTTTTAAAATCAACTTCAATTTCAAAAGTCAACTTCAAAAATCAATTTCGATATCAAACTCAAATGTTATGGTAAGTTAAACGAATTTTAAGATAGTGCTTTAATAATCTCAAACTTTCCCTTCTGAAATTCAGTAATTTTTATACTTAAAAAAGAAATCGCAATCAAATTTCTCGCTACTTTTGTACTTCAAAATTTTTATCAATTATTAATAAATTAAACGTATGAAAATTGCTGTTGTAGGCGCAACCGGAATGGTTGGCGAAGTTATGCTTCAAGTATTAGCGGAAAGAAATTTTCCCGTAACCGAATTAATTCCTGTAGCTTCAGAGAAATCTGTTGGTAAGGAAATCGAATTTAAGGGTAAGAAGTATAAAGTTGTTGGTTTACAAACAGCAGTTGACATGAAAGCTGATATCGCTTTATTTTCTGCTGGTGGAGAAACCTCTTTAGCTTGGGCTCCAAAATTTGCCGAAGCTGGAACAACCGTTATCGACAACTCATCCGCTTGGAGAATGGATCCAACTAAAAAATTAATCGTTCCAGAAATCAACGCATCCGAATTGACAAAAGATGATAAAATTATTGCTAATCCAAATTGTTCTACTATCCAAATGGTGATGGTTTTAGCTCCATTACATAAAAAATACAATATCAAACGTGTTATCGTTTCTACGTATCAATCCATTACTGGAACTGGAGTAAAAGCGGTACAACAATTAGAAAATGAATACGCTGGAGTTCAAGGTGAAATGGCTTATAAATACCAAATTCACCGAAATGCTATTCCTCAATGTGATAGTTTTGAAGACAATGGTTACACCAAAGAAGAAATGAAATTGGTTCGTGAAACGCAAAAAATCATCGGCGACAAATCAATTGCTGTTACTGCAACAGCGATCAGAATTCCAGTTGTTGGCGGACATAGTGAAGCGGTAAATGTTGAATTTTCAAATGACTTTAATGTAAGCGAAATCAGAGAAATTCTTCACAATACTGATGGTGTTGTGGTTCAAGATAACAATGATACTTATACCTATCCTATGCCGTTGTATGCACAAGGAAAAGATGATGTTTTTGTAGGTAGAATTCGTCGCGATGAAAGTCAGCCAAACTCATTGAATATGTGGATTGTTGCCGATAATTTAAGAAAAGGTGCAGCAACCAATACTGTTCAAATTGCAGAATATCTTGTGGCTAACAATTTAGTATAGTCTATTTTCGCTTTCGCAGAGAAGACGAAGAGAACAATCCGTTTGGTTTTGCAAATCCTAAAATTTGTTAAAATCAAACGGATTTTCTTTTGGTTTAAACTACATTTGCAATAATGAAGCAAAAATTACAAATAACAAACGCTTTCTTAGGATTGATGGTACTGTTTTCAGTGCTTTTTCAATCCATACACACGTTTGAACATGTGATTCAACAATTTTCTGGTGAAATTTGCGTTCATAAATATTCTGAGGATGCTACTTTAAATCACAGTCACCATTGGGAAAAATGTTCGGTTTGTGATTTTGCCTTCAGCCCAACTATCGAGATTAATTCGGTTACCGTTTCATTTGAAAACGCAGTTTTTTATAACAAAACCTTATATTTTTCAACTTCCGAAAATATTCCTTTTTTCAACGGAAGTTCCTTTTCTCTTCGCGGACCGCCAATGGTTTAAATTTCTTGTCCTAATCTAGTGTTAACGAATTAGAAAACAACAAAATGCAAAAATTCAGTATGTTTTTTTGCTTGTTGTGTTTTGGTATTGTTTACAGTCAAAACACCATAAGCGGAAAAATAGTTGATGAAAACAATATGGCATTGGAAAAAAGCCACATTCATATTTCTTCCAAATCAACTAATAGTAAAAAAGACGGCACTTTCATCATTCGAAATATTCCAAATGGTTCAGCAAAAGTGTTAATCACTTATGTTGGCTACAAACCTATTGACACGATTATTGATATCAACGGAAATCTTGAGATTAATTTTAAGATGAAACAAAAGAGCGAACAATTGGAAGAAATTGTGGTAAAACACAAAAACAATTATTTCAATCACTCGGTTTCGGAACAAAAAATCAAAGAGAAAACCATTGAAAAATTCAGTAGTCAATCGCTGGGAAATGTACTCAAAGAAGTTTCTGGAGTTTCAATATTGAAAAGCGGAAGCACGATTGTAAAACCTGTAATTAATGGTTTGCACAGCAGTCGCGTTGGTATTTACAACAATAATGTAAAACTTGAAGACCAACAATGGGGAACGGAACACGCGCCGAATTTTGACGTGAATGCTGCCGGAAAAATTACCGTTTTAAAAGGCGCATCAGGTTTGCAATATGGTGGCGATGCTATTGGTGGAATTGTAATTATTGAACCTTTCAGTACCAAAAAAGACACGCTTTTTGGAAAAACCATCATGACAATGGAATCCAATGGTCGTGGCGTAACCATTTCGTCTAGTTTACACAAAGGAAATTTTTGTGACTGGAGTTGGAATGCGCAAGGAAGCTTCAAATATTTTGGTGACAGAGAATCACCCGATTATATTTTGTCGAATACAGGAAATCGCGAAGCAAATTTTTCGGGAGATGTGAAATATATTGGAAAAAAATTTGATTTTTTCGCTTATTACAGTTTGTACAATGCAACGATAGGGATTTTGAGTGCTTCACATATTGGAAACGTGAATGATTTATTCAACTCGATTAACAATCAAACACCATCGGTTGTTGAAGATTTTACGTATTCAATTCAGAATCCGAAGCAACAAGTGCAACATCATTTGGCAAAATTGAATTACAATTATTATTTCAAAGATGGCGAATCTATCGGTTTACAATATGCTTTTCAATTCAATAACCGAAAAGAATTTGATTTGCGAACTGGTGTTTCAGATTCTAGAGCAGCTTTGGACTTAAACTTGATGACGCATACTTTTAATGCCGATTATAAATTGAGCATTGATAGTTGGGATTTTAAATCAGGAATTATGGGTTTGTTCCAAAATAATTCGGCAAATCCTAATACTGGCGTTCGTCCGTTAATTCCAAGTTACAATAAATTTGATGCTGGAATTTATGCTATTGTTGACAATCATATTTCGGAAGATTTTTCGGTTGAAGCTGGAATTCGCTACGATTTTTCAACTATTGAAGCAACGAAATATTATCTAAAATCACGTTGGGACGAGCGAAATTACAGTCCAGAATTCAACCATTTTATTGAAGGAGATTTTGGTACACAATGGTTAACCAAACCTACGTTTACTTTTCATAATTTTTCAGCAAGTGTTGGAACGCAATATTCCTTTGGAAACCAATATGAATGGTATTTTAACATCAGTCGTGCGGTTAGAAATCCAAATCCTTCTGAATTTTTTAGCGATGGATTGCATCATTCGAGTGGTATGATTGAATTGGGCGATTTGCGTTTGAAACAAGAAAAGTCAAATAAAATCAGTACTTCTTTGCAAAAACAATGGAAGAATTTCAAAGTAAATATCAATCTGTTTTTGAATTATATTGAAGATTATATGTTCTTGAAACCCGTTGGTTTTGAAACTACTATTCGCGGTGCTTTTCCGGTTTGGGAATACCAACAAATCAATGCTTTGTTGACCGGAATTGACTTAAATTCCGAGTGGAAAATCAGTGAACATTGGCAACATCGTTTGCTTTTATCGTATGTAAACGGAAAAGATAAAACGAATGACGATTTTATTATCGATATGCCACCATTGAACATCAACAACCGAATTTCGTTCAATAAAAAAGATTGGAAAAATTTGACACTCGAACTGCAAAGCGAAATGGTTTTTAGACAAACGCAATTTCCAAACAACAATTTCATGACGAATATTATTGTTGACGGCGAATTATCACCAGTTGAAGTTGATATTAGTTCGCCTCCAGCTGCATATCATCTTTTGCATTTTGCCTCTGATTTTCAATTCAAAATGGCCAATAATTCAATGGCAACACTAGGTTTTTCTGTTTTTAACCTATTAGATACTAAATACAGAGATTATTTAAACAGACAGCGTTTCTATGCCGACGAATTGGGTAGAAACTTTCAAATTCAATTAAAAATTAATTATTAAAACAGGAAAACAATGAAATATTTCAATCCAACAAAAGCCTTATTTTTAGCAACAGCTTCTTTATTTTTAGTGTCTTGTAGCGATGACAATAACGGTCCAGTAAATGAGGAAGAAGTAATCACAACGGTTACGACTACTTTAACAAATGGTGCAACGACTATAACTTTAACTTCAAGAGATTTAGATGGCGATGGACCAAATGATCCGCTTGTAACGGTTTCAGGAAATTTGACAGCAAACACAGTTTATAACGGTGAAACGACTTTTTTAAATGAATTAGATACGCCAGCAGATAATATTACTACTGAAGTTGAAGAAGAAGGTGAAGAGCATCAAATATTTTACCAAATTCCAGCAGCTTTAGGAACAATTGGTTACACTGATTTTGATGTGAATGCAAAACCAGTAGGATTGACTTTTACATACACTACAGGAAATGCTGGAACAGGAAATTTAACGGTAACATTGAGACATTTACCAAACAAATCAGCTGCTGGAGTTGCTGCTGGCGATATCACAAACGCTGGTGGTGCAACCGATGCGCAAGTAACTTATCCAATTGTGATTACAAACTAAATTATGAAATTAAAAAATGCGACTTAATTAAGTCGCATTTTTTTTTAAAATCTATTATCGCCATCAAGCATTCGTCCTAAACCGCCAAGAAGACTTCCTTCTTCTCTGGAACTTCCACCATTTTGTGGCGCAGAAGCGATAATTCTATCCGCTAAACGGCTAAATGGCAACGATTGTACATATACCGTTCCTGGACCGCGAAGTGTTGCAAAAAACATTCCTTCGCCACCAAAAATGGTGTTTTTTATGCCGCCAACAAACTCAATATCATAATCTACATCTTTAGTAAAACCAACGATACAACCTGTATCTACTTTCAATATTTCACCTGAAGCCAATTCTCTTTTGGCCAAAGTTCCGCCAGAATGTACAAACGCCATTCCATCACCTTCAATTTTTTGCATAATAAAACCTTCACCACCAAAAAGTCCGCGACCAAGTTTTCTAGAAAATTCAATGCCAACCGAAACACCTTTGGCAGCGCAAAGGAAAGCGTCTTTTTGACAAATAAATTTTCCTTGAAACTGACGCAAATCTATCGGAATAATTTTTCCAGGATAAGGCGAAGCAAAACATACTTTACTCTTCGAATTATTCTGATTTAAGTATGCCGTCATAAAAAGACTTTCGCCAGTTAAAACTCTTTTTCCAGCCGAAAGTAATTTACCAAAAATTCCTTGCTGTTGTGATGAACCATCGCCAAAAATAGTTTGCATTTGAATGCCGTTTTCCATCATCATAAAACTTCCTGCTTCAGCAACAACTATCTCTTGTGGATCAAGTTCAATCTCTACATATTGCATTTCTTCACCATAAATATGGTAGTCAATTTCGTGTGCTATCATTGTATTGTTTTTTAGTATGTATTAGTTTATTAATTCTTCTAAATGTTACAGATGTTCGCTTATGAAATTTAAGGCATAAAAAAAGCGGCAATTAGCCGCTTTTCTATTTTGTTTGTTACTCCATATCTCTTCCAAAACGCTGAAAACGTTTGTTTAGTGAATTGAAAATTGCTTTGTTTTTGTTGTAAAATTCGGCATCGTTATTGTCTTTCATTACATATAAAAGGCTTCTAAATCTTTCGATGTCAGTAATAATATCTGAAGCTATACCGTTTTGAATAGAAGATTGAATTCCGCTATAATAAGTTAAGCTTTGTTTGTATTTGTTTACTAATCTGTCCAATAATTCGCGTGCTTTTTCTTTTTTACCAATTTGATAATAACCACTTGCAAAAGGTTCAACCATGGTATAATAGCCATAAAAATCCATTGGCATTTTGGTTAAAGCAAGTTCAATTATTTTTTCTGCTTCTTGATTTTTTTCTTCATAGATTAATTGTTGCATTAATCTAGCCATATTGGTTCTATAAGAAATACTGTTTTTTCTAGTTTCTGGATCGTGATAAATATCGGTTCTTTCGCCGTTACCCCATTCCCATTTATTGATAATGTTGTACATTTTTTCACTATCGATTTGTCCCATATCCAATGGACTTTCTGGGCTATTTTTAGTTTTTACCGGTACTAATTTGTAAACCAATCCGTCTAGTTGTAGATAATCTTTCATCCAAAGATAATCGTCATCGCCAAAACTTCCTCCAGTAAAATAAACTGGTCTTTTCCAGTTGTTATTTGCAATAACATCCAGCATCATTAATCGGTTTTTATACATTGCTCGTCCTTTGATGGTTAAATCAATATAAGGAACGATTGAATCATTGTATTTAGGATTTACAACTTTGTTTTTAATGATGGTATTTTTGTCAATTGGAATTCGGATTTTATTGGTTGGATAAAAATGAACCGTTTGCCCGTTTTCTAAATTCACCGTTGATTGCGGGTTTTTGATGAAATCGATTAAGCTTTTCAATTCCCAACGCGCTTCGGTTTTTGGAATATGAACGGTGTAATCTAATTTGTCTCCAACATATTCTTCGTGTTTGAATGATATAGGCAATCCATCTGATTCGTAGGTTTTATTTTTTTGTTGATCAATATACCAATCGGTCATGAAAAGACTTGTGTTTACAATTTTCACATCGGTTCTAATACCTTCAATTTCTTGAGCATACCAAAGCGGGAAAGTGTCGTTATCACCAATGGTAAATAGAATGGCGTTTGGTTCACAGGAATTCAAATAATTTTTCGCCATTGCTAAAGCAGTATATTTATTTGAACGGTCGTGATCATCCCAGTTTTGGGTTGCCATTAATATAGGCGAAGCTAGTAAACAAGCTGCAATTACAATTGGACCAGCCAATTTAGATTTGACATAACCAGTTACAATTTCATAAATAGCATAAACTCCAAATCCTACCCAAATCGCAAAAACATAGAATGAACCTACCAATGCATAATCGCGTTCTCTTGGTTCGAATGGTCTTTCGTTTAAGAAAATTTTCAAGGCAATGCTTGTAAATAGGAATAAAACTAAAAGAACGTAAAAGCTTTTTAAATCGCGCTGCGCATGATACATTAAACCGATAAGACCGATGATGAAAGGTAAAAAGAAATATACATTTCGTCCTTTGTTGTTTTTGGCGTCATCGGGTAAATTAGTTTGAGTTCCTTTTCCTAAGTGAAGTTCATCAACAAAATCAATTCCGCTAATCCAGTTTCCGTCTAGATTGTCATATTTTCCTTGAATATCGTTTTGTCTTCCAACAAAGTTCCAAAGCAAATATCGTCCATACATATAACCAAATTGGTATTCAAACATGAAACTTAAATTGTCTAAAGTCGATGGTTTTTCGATGATTAAATAATCGCTGTATTTTTTTAGAAATGCAACATAATCTTCGTTGTCCACTTGTTTTTGAGCATAAGCTGTTTTGAATTCGTTTATGCTAGAGGTTAATTCATTTTTTAGTTGAGCAACTGCTTCGTTGATTTGTTCATCGCTTAATTCTTCTAAATTAACACCATATTGTGCTAAATCTTCTTCATAAGGATAATTATGATTTAGTTGGAATTTTGGAACGCCAGTAAAGGAAATATAATTTTCAATATGTTCTGTACTCCAAAGTCGAGGTAAAACCGCTTTGTGATTATCATCAGTGTTTTGTTCGGCATTTTTATAATTGTTTACAATTACATATTTTCCGGTTTTATAATCTCTTTCATAGTTGGGTTTTTTGTCCAAATAAGGTTGATCTGCATCCAATCCAGCAAAGGTATCAGTATATTGCGGACCATAAAATAACGGATTTACACCATATTGTTCACGATTGTAATAAGCAAGAACTTCGGCAGCATCAGAAGGTTTGTTTTCGTTAATTACCACATTGGCATTTGCTCTAATTGGCAACATCATCCATGTGGAAAATCCAATTAATAAAAACAAAATACAAAGGATAACAGTATTGTAAAACGGATGTCCTTTTTCGCGAGTGTATTTTAAACCAAAATAGAAAAAGGCAATAATCAATAGTAAGGCAAAAATAGTTCCTGAGTTAAACGGTAATCCAATGCTGTTTACCATGAAAATCTCCATTTTTCCAAAGAAAGCCAAGGTAAAAGGCAATAATAATTTGAAGATAAACAACAAAACGGCTACAATAATAATGTTTGCAATGATGAAGTTTTTTACGGTGATTTTTTTGTAATTTTTAAAGAAATATAAAAACCCAATAGCTGGAATTGTCAACAAAGCCATGAAGTGAACTCCAAACGAAAGCCCAATTACAAGCGAAATTAACAACAACCATCGATTGCCTCTTGGTGTATTCATTTCTTCTTCCCAACGCAAACCTAACCAAAGCAATATAGCGATAAACAACGATGCCATGGCATAAACTTCCGCTTCAATGGCACTGTTCCAAAAACTATCAGAAAAAGTAAAAGTTAGCACACCAACAAAAGAACTTCCAAGAACTACTATTAGTTTAGAATTATCAAGCTCGGTATAATTACTAATTATTTTTTTAAGTAAAATGGTGCTTGACCAAAACATAAACAAAATGGTAAATGCACTCGAAAAAACCGAAAGCATGTTTACCATTAAGGCAACTAATTCGTTATTGCCAAAAGCAAACATCGAGAAAAACGCACCAAGGATTTGATAAAACGGCGCTCCAGGTGGATGACCAACTTCTAGTTTGGCTGCGGTAGAAATGTATTCGCCACAATCCCAAAAACTCATGGTAGGTTCAACAGTAAGTGAATAGGTTATAAGTGCAATTGCGAAAGAAGACCAACCTAAAATGGTATTCCATTTATTAAAATTGAAGTTTTGCATAATTCAATACTAAAGTGTTTTTACTTTTTGTGGTACAAAGAAACTATTTTTTACTGCAAATTAAGTTGCTTTAACTAAATTTTCTTAGTTCAAGTGAGTTAATCGTAGGTTAATTAACTAATTTTGAGAAAGGAAAAGTTTTTCGAGTGATTTTTTAAAAAAATTATTTGTGTAGATAAAAAAAAGATGTAAATTTGCACTCGCAATAAGCAAAATACTAGTTCGTTATTATTATTGTTTATTGAAATTCTGGTCTATGGTGTAATGGTAACACTACGGTTTTTGGTGCCGTCTTTCTAGGTTCGAGTCCTAGTAGACCAACAAAAAATCCCGCAACTAGCGGGATTTTTTGATTCTATTAGGTTTTAAAATTAGATTTTAAACGTAACAACTGGTCTAACCGAGTGATTTACTAAGTCTTCGCTAATACTTCCGTTGAAGAAGTGAGCCAAACCTTTTCTGCCGTGAGTACTCATTCCAATTAAATCGGCGTTTACATGATTTGCAAAGTTTAAAACACCGCTTTCTACATTAACATCGTTATAAATATGAGTAGAAAATTTATTGATGGTAAATTTAGAAACAAAATGATCCATGATTTCCTGCGCAACATGTGTTGGTTTGAAGTTGCTTGGTGTGTTAATCATAACCAAATGTAGTTCAGCATCAAATTTATTAGCAAATTCAACTACTTTTTCGAATGGTTTTTTTACTTCATCCGAAAAATCAGCCGCAAAAACAAAACGTTCAACATTGAATGTGCTTTGCTCTTTTTTGATAATCAAAACTGGAATGTTTGAATTTCTAACTACTTTTTCAGCATTGGAACCAATAAACATTTCTTTGAAACCACTTGCGCCATGTGAACCCATTACAATTAAATCAATATCATTTTTTTCGCTGATTTTCATAATTCCATCAAAAGCCAATTCAAACTGAATAACTTCAGAAACCTTTAGGCCTTCAAGACATTCATCTTCCATTAAATCTTCCAGCTTGTTGATTGCTGCGTTTTTAAAAAGCATAATTTCGGGTAATTCATGCCCAACTCCAATAGCATCGCCAGCTTGGCCAGGTAATTCAAGCATGTGTAACAAGATGATTTCGCCGTTGTTTTTTCTAGCAATTTCGGCAGCAACTTTTAATGCATAATAGGCGTGATCTGAAAAGTCTGTTGGGACTAATATTTTTTTCATAATAAAAGGAATAAATAGGTTGTAAATTTGATACAATAAAGGTATTAAAATTTTTTGATACGGCAATGATTTTTTGATTTATAAAAAAATCACTATATTTGTGCCGTTATTTACCATTTTCTAAATAATGAGGGAAGCATTGCTTCCCTCTTTTTATACAAAATATGACATTTAAAGAAAAAGTAGAAGGTTTGTTAAATCAAGGATTAGAGGAAAATCCATCCTTGTTTTTGGTAGATTTGAATATATCAGATAGTTACAAAATTACAGTAACTTTAGATGGCGATAATGGCGTTACACTTCAAGATTGTATTGATATCAGCAAAGTAATTGATCAAAATTTAGATCGAGAAGAGCAAGATTTTTCTTTAGAAGTTGCTTCGGCAGGAGTTTCTTCGCCATTAAAAAATATTCGTCAGTATAAAAAAAATACAGGAAGAACTTTAAAAGTTAAAACACAATCGGGAGAAACTATCGAAGCAGAATTAGCCGAAGCTAATGATGATTTTATAGTTTTAAAATGGAAATCCAGAGAACCGAAAAAAGTAGGGAAAGGAAAAGAAACCGTTGAAAATCAACGCGAAATTTCTTATTCAGAAATAAAAGAAGCAATTGTTACAATAATATTTAATTAAAATTTGGCATGGAAAATATTGCATTAATCGAATCATTTTCAGAGTTTAAAGACGATAAACTTATTGATCGAGTAACGCTTATGGCGATTTTGGAGGATGTTTTTAGAAACGCATTAAAAAAGAAATACGGTTCTGACGACAATTTTGACATCATTATCAATCCTGATAAAGGTGATATGGAGATTTGGCAAAGACGAATTGTAGTTGCTGATGATGATTTAGATTTAGAGCATTTAGAAATTACATTAACTGATGCTAGAAAAATTGAACCTGATTTTGAAATTGGAGAAGAAGTTTCAGAAGAAGTAAAACTTATCGATTTAGGAAGAAGAGCGATTTTAGCTTTGCGCCAAAACTTAATTTCAAAAATTCACGAACACGATAGCACAAATCTTTACAAACAATTTAAAGATTTAATTGGTGAAATTTACACAGCCGAAGTTCACCACGTTCGTCCAAGAGTTGTAATTCTTGTTGATGATGAAGGAAACGAAATTGTTTTACCAAAAGAAAAACAAATTCCATCTGACTTTTTTAGAAAAGGAGATAACGTTCGCGGTATAATCGAAAGCGTTGAATTAAAAGGAAATAAACCACAAATTATCATGTCGAGAACGGCAGATAAATTCTTGGAAAAATTGTTTGAACAAGAAATTCCAGAAGTATTTGACGGTTTAATTATGATTAAAAAAGTAGTGAGAATTCCAGGCGAAAAAGCAAAAGTAGCTGTAGATTCTTATGATGATAGAATTGATCCAGTTGGAGCATGTGTTGGAATGAAAGGTTCGCGTATTCACGGAATTGTTCGTGAATTAGGTAACGAAAATATCGATGTAATTAATTACACAACTAATTCATCTTTGTTGATTACAAGAGCTTTAAGTCCGGCAAAAGTATCGTCAGTAAAAATAAATGAAGAAACAAAACATGCTGAGGTTTTCTTGAAATTAGAAGAAGTTTCAAAAGCCATTGGTCGTGGTGGACACAACATCAAATTAGCAGGACTTTTAACGGGTTACGAATTAGATGTAATTAGAGAAGGAAGCGCAATCGAAGAAGATGATGTTGAATTAACAGAATTCTCAGATGAAATCGATGGATGGATTATTGACGAATTTGCAAAAATTGGTTTGGATACAGCAAAAAGTATTTTAAGCCAAAATGTTGATGATTTAGTAAGAAGAACAGATTTAGAAGAAGAAACTATTCTAGAAGTAATCAAAATATTGAAAGAAGAGTTTGAAGATTAATTCTTTGAAAAAAACAACACAACAACAATAGATAAATATTAAAAAGATTTTATGTCTGAAGGAAATATTAGAATTAATAAGGTTTTAAGGGAATTAAATATTTCTTTGGAAAGAGCTGTGGATTATCTAAAAGATAAAGGAATTGCTATTGAAGCAAGTCCAAACACAAAAATTTCCGATGATGTATACAACATTCTTTGCGGTCAATTTGCTGGTGATAAAGGCAACAAAGAAGCTTCAAAAGGCATCAGCGAAGAGATTAGAAAAGAGAAGGAAGCACTTCGAATTGAAAGAGAAAAAGAGATTGAAGACAAACGTAAACAAGAAGAAGAACGTCAACGTTTAGAATTAATCAAAGCAAAAGCAGTAGTTACAGCACCAAAACAAGTAGGTAAAATTGATTTAGAACCAAAACCTGTTGTTGCAGAGACTCCAAAAATTTCTCCCGTAAAGAAAGAAGAAAAACCTGTTGAAGTTGCAGTTGAAAAACCAGTTGTTGAAACGCCAAAAAGCGAAAGCAAACCAATTGAAAAAGCAACAGAAAAACCAGCTGAGAAACCTTCAGAACAAGCTGCAGAACAACCAGTAGAGGAAAAGTTCACAACGCAGTATCAAAAATTATCTGGAGCAACATTGACAGGACAAGTTATCGATTTGTCACAGTTCAACAAGCCAAAGAAGAAAAAAGAAGAGTTCAAAAAAGATGCAAATAAATCTGGTACGCCAGCAAATAATGCAGCAGGAGCAAACAATGCAAATGCAAATAAGAACAAAAGAAAACGTATTCCGCCAAAACCAGGAGAAGCAAGACCAAACGCAACAGGCGGTGGAAATGCTTTTGGACCAAATAAAACAGGTAACAAACCAGGTGGTTTCCAAAAAGGAAATCGTCCTGCAATAGTTCAAAAAGTTGAGCCAACAGAGGAAGAAGTAAAAAACCAAATCAAAGAAACTTTAGAACGTCTTCAAGGAAAAGGAAACAAATCTAAAGCGGCAAAATACAGAAGAGACAAACGTGATTCGCACCGTCAACGTTCAGAAGACGAAATGCAAGCATTAGAAGAAGGAAGCAAAACACTAAAAGTTACAGAATTTGTAACCGTAGGTGAAATTGCAACCATGATGGATGTGCCAATTACTAAGGTTATTGGAACTTGTATGTCACTTGGAATTATGGTAACGATGAATCAACGTCTTGATGCAGAAACGTTGTCAATTGTTGCTGATGAATTTGGATACGAAGTAGAGTTTATTACTACTGATATCGAAGAAAATCTTGAAGTTGTTGAAGATAGACCAGAAGATTTAGTTACTCGTGCTCCAATTGTTACCGTAATGGGACACGTTGATCACGGTAAAACTTCCTTACTGGATTATATTCGTAAAGAAAACGTAATCGCAGGTGAGTCAGGTGGAATTACACAGCATATTGGTGCTTATGGAGTAACTCTTGATGGTGGACAAAAAATAACATTCCTTGATACACCAGGTCACGAAGCGTTTACCGCAATGCGTGCTCGTGGTGCTCAAGTTACTGATATTGCTATTATTGTAGTAGCAGCCGATGATGACATCATGCCACAAACCAAAGAAGCAATTAGCCATGCTCAAGCTGCCAATGTTCCGATGATTTTTGCTATCAATAAAATTGATAAGCAAGGTGCAAATCCTGAAAAAATTAAGGAAAAATTAGCTGCAATGAACCTATTAGTAGAAGATTGGGGTGGAAAATACCAATCACACGATATTTCTGCTAAAAAAGGAACTGGTGTTAAAGAATTATTAGAAAAAGTTTTGCTTGAAGCTGAGATTTTAGACTTAAAAGCAAATCCAAATAAACCTGCAGTTGGAACTGTTGTGGAAGCGCAACTAGACAAAGGAAGAGGTTATGTGTCAACAATCTTGGTACAATCTGGAACTTTAAGAGTAGGTGATTATGTTTTGGCAGGAAAAAATCACGGTAAGGTTAAAGCCATGCACGATGAAAGAGGTCATAATGTAAAAGAAGCTGGACCATCAACACCAATATCAATATTAGGTTTAGACGGTGCATCAACTGCTGGAGATAAATTCAACGTTTTTGAAGACGAAAGAGAAGCAAAACAAATTGCATCAAAACGTTTACAGTTAATGCGTGAACAATCCGTTAGAACGCAACGACATATTACGTTGGCAGAAATTGGTCGTCGTATTGCATTAGGTCAATTTAAAGAGTTGAACATTATCCTTAAAGGAGATGTGGATGGTTCTGTTGAAGCACTTTCAAGTGAATTCTCAAAATTATCTACTGAAGAAATTCAAATCAATATTATTCATAAAGGTGTTGGAGCCATTACAGAAACCGATGTAATGTTGGCTTCTGCTTCAGATGCAATTATTATTGGATTTAACGTTCGTCCTGCTGGAAATGCTCGTCAATTGGCACAAAAAGAAGAAATTGATATCAGAAGTTATTCAATTATCTATGATGCTATCAATGACTTGAAAGATGCAATGGAAGGAATGCTTTCTCCAGAAATGAAAGAAGAAATTACTGGTACAGCTGAAATCCGTGAGATATTCAAAGTATCAAAAGTGGGTTCAATTGCTGGATGTATGGTTACTGACGGTAAAATATTCAGAAATTCTAAAATCAGACTTATTCGTGAAGGAGTTGTAATTTACACAGGTGAATTGGCAACACTAAAACGTTTCAAAGACGATGTGAAAGAAGTTTCAAAAGGATATGATTGTGGTATGCAAATTAAAAACTACAATGATATTGAACAATATGATATAATCGAAGCTTTCCAAGAAGTGGAAGTGAAGAAAAAATTGAAATAATAATTACACAAAGAAATCCCATCAAGTTGATGGGATTTCTTATTTTTAGTAAGGTTGAAAGTTGAATGCAAATTAAATTAGCATTCTTACAATACGACAAATAACCACAAACATGTCATTCCGTAGAAATCTTATTCAGATTAGAATTGTGCAAAGTGTAAAAGAAACCAAGAATTCACCAGTTTATCAATTATTCCGAAGCTTCGGAACCGATGGAAGTGGAAATCCTCATTGAAATTTAAACGAACAGCGGGAAAACGGATAACAAGAAATCCTAAACCATTCGCTCCAAAAAAAAATTACTTATTCGGTTTAATCAAAAAAGCATTCGGGTATTTTTTCTTTAAAGCTTGAAGGTTTTTCTCGGCTTCGATACGGGTTTTAAAGTTTCCAACCCAAACTTTATACATTGGTGTACTAAAAACGATGGTTCCGTCCATGTTTTTGTTTTCTTTTTTAAAGCTTATCAAGGTTTTCTTTGAGTTTTCGCTATCACCATTAAAAATTTGGATTTTATAACGGTCGTTTACGGTAATTGAACTGTTTATTTTTCTTTTTTCATTCAGCAATTGCTCAAATTTTGGATCTTGATTAAGGGTAATCTTTGCTTCTTGTGCAAAGGAAAAAGAACTTATTTGTAGCGAGAAAAAAAGAAAATATACTGATTTGTTGACTGTTAAAATTTTCATAATGGTTTGATTTTTATACAAATGTAAAACTTAAAAAATTAATCAAAAGAGAATTTATTATTTAGAATTAATATAAATTGGCAATTAAGGGTAATTTAAGGTTTTGAGAATAGTTCATAAGTCGTATTTTTGTGCAAGTTTTTAATAAAGCGATGTGTTTTTTGTGAATAATTCATCACAAAAAATCATGCCAATTTAGTCGATAATCATTAACAAATATGAAAAACGTGGGTAACCATAATTCGATTTCAAGGAAAATACTCTTCAGTTTAGCCTTTACGCTAGTTTTCTCCTTAACGTTATTTGCACAGGAAACAGCAGCTCCAGCTCCGGCAGCTGATGCAGCAGCGACTTCTGCTCCAGCGGCAGCAGGTGATGCGGTTGCAGGAAAAGCGTTGTTTAATGCAAATTGTGCTGCGTGTCACAAATTAGATGCAAAAGCAACTGGTCCAGCATTAAGAGGTGTTGCCAATAAGTATGACAAAGCTTGGTTGTACAAATGGATTAACAACAGTTCTGCTATGGTAAAATCGGGTGATGCAAAAGCAGTAAAGATTTTTGAAGAGTACAACAAGTCGGTAATGACTTCTTTTCCTCAATTATCAACAACAGATATTGATAATATTTTAGCTTACACATCTGAGCCAAAAGCTGAACCAACAACTCCAGTTGCAACTGCTTCTGCAAGCGGTCAAACTGCTGATAGCGGAATTTCTAACAACGTAATTCTTGGTGCATTAGCCTTTGTGCTTTTTATGTTGGTGGTAATGTTGTTCTTTGTGAACAATGTGCTTACTAAAATTGCAAAAGCGAACGGTGTTGAAGCAGCTCAAAAAGAAGCATCATTGCCACTTTGGAAAGCATTTGCTAAAAATCAATTCCTAGTTTTAGTTTCTTCAATTTTCCTATTGTTGGCAAGTGGATATTTTGCTTACGGATGGTTTATGCAAGTTGGTGTGGATCAAAATTATGCTCCAGTACAACCAATTCATTTCTCTCACAGAATTCATGCTGGAAGCAATGGGGTAGATTGTAAATACTGTCACTCGGCAGCAAGAGTTAGTAAAAATGCAGGTATTCCTTCTTTGAATGTTTGTATGAACTGTCACAAAAACATTTCTGAAGTTGCGGATACAACGGCTACAGCGGAATATTCTAAAGCATTCTATGATGGAGAAATCCAAAAATTATACGATGCTGTTGGATGGGATAAATCATTGCAAAAATATACTGGAAAAACAAATCCTGTAAAATGGGTTAGAATTCATAATCTTCCTGACTTTGCTTATTTCAATCACTCACAACACGTTACGGTTGGAGGAATTGAATGTCAAAAATGTCACGGTGAAGTTCAAACCTATGAAATTCAAAAACAATTTGCTCCTTTAACAATGGGATGGTGTGTTAACTGTCACAGAGAAACAAATGTTAAAGTAGAAGGAAATGCTTATTACGACAAAATTCACCAAGAACTTTCTAAAAAATACGGTAAAGAAAAACTTACTGTAAGTGATATGGGAGGTTTAGAATGTGGTAAATGTCATTACTAATAAAATAATTAAGAAGCTAATATTTATATACGATGTCATCTAACAAAAAATACTGGAAAAGTGTTGAGGAACTAAACGAAAATAGTTCTATTGTTGAGACGCTTAGAAATAATGAATTCGTGGAAGCAATTCCAACAGATGAATTTTTATCTGATAAGGACTCATTATCATCTTCATCAACTACTCGTCGTGATTTCTTAAAATATGTAGGGTTTAGTACTGCTGCAGCTACATTAGCAGCATGTGAAGGACCAGTTCATAAATCAATTCCTTATGTGTTACAACCAGAACAAATCATCCCTGGTGTTGCTGATTTTTATGCAACAACTATGTTTGATGGTTTTGATTTTGCAAACTTATTGATTAAAACACGTGAAGGTCGTCCGATAAAAGTTGAAAACAATACCATTGAAGGAGCAAAATTTTCTGCTAATGCAAGAGTTCATGCTTCTGTATTGTCTTTATATGATAATCTAAGATTAAAGCAAACTAAAGTTGCGGGAAAAGATGCTACTTGGCAAGAAGCTGATTTAAAAATTAAATCTAGTTTAGCCGATGCAAAAGCAAAAGGTGGACAAATTGTTTTGTTGACTAATACACTTGCAAGTCCTTCAACTGAAAAATTAATCGCTGAATTTATTGCAAAAAATCCAACAGCTAAACATGTTGTTTATGATGCAGTTTCAGAATCGGCAGCACTTGATGCTTTCGAAGCAGTTTCTGGAGAAAGAGCTTTAGTGGATTATGATTTTTCAAAAGCTAATGTAATCGTTTCTGTTGGTGCAGATTTCTTAGGAGATTGGCAAGGTGGCGGATTTGATGCTGCTTATGCTAAAGGAAGAGTTCCACAAGCAGGAAAAATGTCAAAACATTTTCAGTTTGAAGCTAACATGACTTTGTCTGGAGCAGCAGCTGATAAAAGAGTTCCAATGACTGTTGCTGAGCAAAAATTAGCATTAGTTAAAATATACAGTGTTATTACAGGTTCTGCTGTAGCAACTGGAAAAATTGCAAATGAAGATGCAGTATTAAAAGCAGCACAACAATTGAAAGCTGCTGGTTCAAAAGGAGTTTTAGTTTCAGGAATTCAAGATAAAAATGCTCAATTATTAGTTTTAGCTATTAATCAAGCTTTAACAAGTGAAGCATTTTCAACAGTTGGAACACGTCAAGTTAGAAAAGGTTCTAACGAAAAAGTGGCGCAACTTATTGCTGATATGAATGCAGGAACAGTTCACACACTAATTATGAGCGGAGTTAATCCAGTTTATACTTTAGCAAATGGTGATGCATTCGTTTCTGGATTGAAAAAAGTAAAACTTTCAGTTTCTTTTGCCTTGAAAGAAGATGAAACAGCTTTAGTTTCGTCAATTGCAATTCCTGCACCTCATTATTTAGAATCTTGGAATGATTTAATGTTAACTAAAGGAACGTATTCTTTGGTTCAACCAACCATCAAACCATTATTTAGTTCAAAACAATTTCAAGAAGCGTTGTTAGATTGGAATGGAAACACTCAATCTTTCTACGATTATATAAAAGCAAATGCAGCTAACTATATTTCAGGAACTACTTGGAATAAAGCATTACACGATGGTTTATTTGTTGGTGCTGCAAGTGCAACTTCAATTAGCTCTGCTGATTTTGGAGCTGCTGCTAATGCATTAGCCCAAACTAAAGCTGTTCAAGGATTTGAATTAGTATTGTATACTAAAACTGGTCTTGGCGATGGTCAACAAGCAAATAATCCTTGGCTACAAGAGTTTCCAGATCCAATTACAAGAGTTTCATGGGATAACTATTTAACTATTTCTAGAGCTGATGCAGAAGAATTAGGTTTAGAAAATAGAATTGTAGCCGATGGAGGTTTGAACGGAAGTTATGTTACAATAAAAGCTGGTAATAAAGAAATTACAACTCCAGTTATTGTACAACCAGGTCAAGCTAAAGGAACTGTAGGTTTAGCACTTGGATATGGTAGAAAAGCTGCTTTAAAAGAAGAAATGCAAGTAGGTGTTAATGCCTATGCTTTATATGCAAACTTTAATAATGTACAGTCAGTTACTATCACAAAAGCTGCTGGTGAACACGAGTTTGCTTCTGTTCAATCACAAAAAACGTTGATGGGTAGAGGTGATATTGTTAAAGAAACAACATTACAAATATTCAATACTAAAGATGCTAAGGTTTGGAATCCACAACCAGTTGTTTCTTTAGATCACAAAGAAGTTGAAGCTACTTCGGTAGATTTATGGGAATCATTTGATCGTTCAATAGGACATCACTTTAACCTTTCAATCGATTTGAATTCATGTACAGGATGTGGAGCATGTGTTATTGCCTGTCATGCTGAAAATAACGTTCCAGTAGTAGGAAAAGAAGAAGTAAGAAGAAGTCGCGATATGCATTGGTTGCGTATTGATAGATATTATTCTCACAACGATACTTTCATGGTGGATGTTGAAGAGAAAGAAGGATTTGACGGATTAGGACTTGGTAACTATTTATTTGGTGATGGGGAAGCAAATGCATCGTTACCTGGTTTTGCAAGACTTGAAAATCCAGCAGATAATCCACAAGTGGTATTCCAGCCAGTAATGTGTCAACACTGTAATCACGCTCCATGTGAAACAGTTTGTCCAGTTGCTGCAACATCTCACGGTCGTCAAGGTCAAAACCAAATGGCTTACAACAGATGTGTTGGAACTAGATATTGTGCAAACAACTGTCCATACAAAGTGCGTCGTTTTAACTGGTTCTTGTATAACAACAATGATGAATTTGATTTCTACATGAATGATGATTTAGGTCGTATGGTTATCAATCCAGATGTAAACGTTCGTTCTCGTGGAGTTATGGAAAAATGTTCAATGTGTATTCAAATGACACAAAAAACAATTTTAACTGCAAAACGCGAAGGAAGAGAAGTTTCAGTAGATGAATTTGAAACGGCTTGTTCTGCAGCTTGTTCTACAGGTTCGATGGTTTTTGGTGACGTTAACAACAAAGAAAATAAAGTTGCAAAACTTGCTGAAGATAAAAGAATGTATCACTTACTTGAGCATGTTGGTACAAAACCGAATGTATTCTACCACGTAAAAGTTAGAAATACTTAATAGTAAATTTATTAATAAGAAACAATATAAAGGATTATGTCGTCTCATTACGAAGCACCCATTAGAAAACCTTTAGTTATAGGTGATAAAACTTATCATGATGTAACAGTTGATGTAGCTGCTCCAGTTGAAGGTAGAGCAAATAAACAATGGTGGACTGTATTTTCCATAGCATTGGTAGCTTTCCTTTGGGGAATAGGTTGTATAATTTACACTATATCTACAGGTATCGGAACTTGGGGATTAAATAAAACCGTTGGTTGGGCTTGGGATATTACTAACTTCGTTTGGTGGGTTGGTATTGGTCACGCTGGAACTCTAATTTCTGCAGTACTTTTGTTATTCCGCCAAAAATGGAGAATGGCAATTAACCGTTCGGCAGAAGCTATGACAATCTTCTCGGTTGTTCAAGCAGGTTTGTTCCCAATTATTCACATGGGAAGACCTTGGTTAGCGTATTGGGTTGTTCCGATTCCAAATCAATTTGGTTCACTTTGGGTAAACTTTAACTCACCACTTCTTTGGGACGTATTTGCAATCTCTACTTATCTTTCTGTATCATTAGTTTTCTGGTGGACAGGTTTATTACCAGATTTTGCAATGCTTAGAGATAGAGCAGTTACTCCTTTCAATAAAAAAATCTATTCAATTTTAAGTTTCGGTTGGAGCGGAAGAGCAAAAGACTGGCAACGTTTTGAAGAAGTTTCTCTTGTATTAGCTGGTTTAGCAACGCCACTTGTACTTTCGGTACACACTATTGTATCGTTTGACTTTGCTACTTCGGTAATTCCAGGTTGGCATACAACCATTTTCCCACCTTATTTCGTTGCTGGTGCGGTATTCTCAGGATTTGCGATGGTAAATACACTTCTTATCATCATGAGAAAAGTATCAAATTTAGAAGCTTATATCACTATCCAACATATTGAATTAATGAACATTGTAATCATGATTACAGGTTCTATCGTTGGTGTGGCTTATATAACAGAGTTATTCGTAGCTTGGTATTCAGGTGTAGAATATGAGCAGTATGCTTTCTTGAATAGAGCAACTGGTCCTTATGCTTGGGCTTATTGGGCAATGATGACATGTAACGTGTTCTCTCCACAGTTTATGTGGTTCAAAAAATTAAGAACAAGTATTATGTTCTCATTTGTAATCTCGATTGTAGTAAATATAGGTATGTGGTTTGAGCGTTTCGTAATTATCGTTACATCACTTCACAGAGATTATTTACCATCATCATGGACAATGTTCTCACCAACATTTGTAGATATTGGAATTTATATTGGAACTATTGGTTTCTTCTTTGTCTTATTCCTTTTATATGCTAGAACTTTCCCTGTGATTGCTCAAGCAGAGGTAAAAACAATCTTGAAATCATCAGGAGAAAACTATAAAAGAGAAAGAGAAAAAGAAGGTCATAATCATTCAGATAAACACTAATTGTTGTTATGAGTAGTACTAAAGTTATACACGCATTATATAATGATGATGATATTTTGATGGATGCTGTAAAGCAAACAAGAAAAGCACATTATCATATTGAAGAAGTCTTTACTCCATTTCCAGTTCACGGTTTGGATAAAGCAATGGGATTAGCACCAACCAGACTTGCTATTTGTGCCTTTATTTTTGGCTGTATCGGTATTTCATTCGCAACATGGATGATGTGGAATATCATGATTAACCCAACTGGTGGTTGGCCACAAGATATTGGAGGTAAACCAAGTTTTAGTTATTTACAAAACATGCCGGCTTTCGTTCCTGTAATGTTTGAGATGACCGTTTTCCATGCAGCTCACTTAATGGTAATTACTTTCTATCTAAGAAGTAGATTGTGGCCATTTAAAGAAGCAGAAAATCCAGACGTTAGAACAACTGATGATCATTTTTTAATGGAAGTATCTGTGAATAATAATGAAGACGAATTGGTTTCATTCTTCCAAAAGACAGGTGCAGTTGAAGTTAAAGTTGTAGAAAAGCATTAAAAAGAGAATATGAAAAAGTTACTTAAAGTAGTATTTATATTTGGTTTAACTGTTTCGTTGTCTTCTTGTAAAGATGATAAGAAACCTAATTACCAATACATGCCAAACATGTATGAATCGGTTGCTTATGAAACCTATTCGGAATCTGATGCTTTCAATTCACCTACAGGTTTGAAAGGAAAAGAAGGTCAATTACCTGTTGATGAAACTATAAAAAGAGGTTTTCAGCCTTATGAATATCCAAACACTACAGCAGGATATGAAGCTGCAAAAGCAAGTTTAAAATCACCGCTTGATCCAGCAACTGTTGATATGAAAAAAGCTCAAGAATTATTTGATATTTATTGTGCTATTTGTCACGGAACTGCTGGCGATGGAAAAGGTAAATTAGTAACCAATGAAAAGTTTCTTGGAGTTCCAAGTTATAAAGATAGAGTTATTACCGAAGGAAGTATTTTTCACGTAATTACTTATGGGTTAAATTCAATGGGTTCACATGCTAATCAGTTAAACCAAGAAGAAAGATGGTTAGTGACGGCTTATGTTCAAAAACTGAAAAGCGAATTATAATTGTAGAATAAACTGATTGTTATAGATATGTATACTTTTTCTAGTAAATTAAAAACATTTTCATTCATCTTGATGCTTTTAGGAGTATTGGGAATTGGTTATGGCTTCTTTTCGGCGCCAAAAACAATTCAAGATGTAGAAACTATACTTGCTGCTGATAGTCATGGTCATCATGATGCAAAACATGATGCACATGCAACTGAAAAGCACGATGCAAAAGCAGAAGCTGAGCATCAAGAACACCTTGAGCATGTTTTACACCAATTGCAAAACAAACCTTGGGCAGCCGTTTATGTAGCTGGTTTGTTTTTCATGTTGATTTCTCTTGGAGCTTTAGCTTTTTATGCTATTCAACAAGTAGCACAAGCAGGTTGGTCACCAGTATTATTTAGAGTAATGCAAGGTATAACCGCTTATTTATTACCAGGTTCAATCATTGTTTTTATTATATTATTACTTTCAGGTTTTCACGTAAATCATTTATTCGTATGGATGAAAGATGGTGTAACCGAAGTTGGTCATGAAAACTACGACAAACTTATCGCAGGAAAATCAGGTTATTTGAATTTCCCATTCTGGATTATCAGAGCTGCAATATTTATCGCTGGTTGGAATTTATACCGTTATTTATCTAGAAAAAACTGTTTAGCTCAAGACGAAGCTAATGACAATACATTCTATAAAAAGAACTTCAAAATGTCTGCGGCATTTTTAGTGTTCTTCATTGTTTCTGAGTCTATTATGTCTTGGGATTGGATTATGTCAGTAGATCCACACTGGTTCAGTACATTATTTGGATGGTATGTTTTTGCAAGTTTCTTTGTAAGTGGTATTACTGTAATTTCTATGGTAACATTATACTTAAAATCAAAAGGATATTTAGAACACGTAAATACAAGTCATATCCACGATTTATCAAAATTCATGTTTGGTATTAGTATCTTTTGGACGTATTTGTGGTTTTCGCAATTTATGTTGATATGGTATTCTAACATTCCAGAAGAGGTTACCTACTTCATCACAAGAATAGAGGATTACAACATTACTTTCTTTGGTGCTGTTGCCATGAACTTTATTTTCCCATTCTTGGTTTTAATTAACACCGATTTCAAACGTATTACTTGGATTATCGTTATGGCTGGGACTGTAATTTTAGCAGGTCACTATATTGATTTCTTCAACATGATTATGCCAGCAACAGTTGGAGACCAATGGTTTATTGGTGTAACTGAAATCGCAGCAATTTTATTCTTCTTAGGATTATTTATTTTAGTAGTATTTACAGCTTTAACAAAAGCTCCATTAGTGCCAAAACGTAATCCATTGATTGAAGAAAGTAAACATTTTCATTATTAATATTTTAAAGAAAAAAAACAAATGACAACTTTTTTGATACTTATAGTTGTAGCTTTATTAGCAATTGCTTTGTGGCAGTTAACCAAAATTTTTGACCTAACTCAAGTAGGTTCAAGAGTTAACGATACTCAGGTTGCAGATGATAATGACAATAAAGTTAATGGATACTTAATGTTTGCTTTTCTTGTTTTCATATACATCACTACAATTTATTGTGTATGGAATTATGGACATTTCCCGTTGTTGAGCGACTCAGCTTCTGAACACGGACCATTAGTAGACAATTTGATGATAATTTCATTAGTTTTAATTTTTATCGTTCAAACTATTACTCAAGCATTATTACACTATTTCGCTTTTAAATATAGAGGAAGAGAAGGACAAAAAGCACTTTATTTCGCTGATAACAACAAGTTAGAAGTTATTTGGAGTTCAATTCCAGCAGTAGTTTTAGCAGGTTTAATTCTTTATGGATTATACGCTTGGAACAATATTATGTTTGTTGATAAAGAGCAAGAACAAGATGCTATCATAATAGAATTATACGCAAAACAATTTGGTTGGGAAGCGCGTTATGCTGGAACTGATAATGTTTTAGGAAAAGCAAACGTTCGTTATATTGAAGGTGTAAATAATCTTGGAGTTGATTTATCTGATCCAAATGCACAAGACGATTTTGCTTCTACTGAATTACATTTGCCAAAAGGTAAAAGAGTAATTTTCAAGATGCGTTCTCAAGACGTTTTGCACTCAGCTTATATGCCACATTTTAGAGCACAAATGAATTGTGTTCCAGGTATGGTTACTACTTTTTCTTTCATTCCAACGTTAACAACAACCGAAATGAGAGAAAGACCAGCTATTGTTGAAAAAGTTGCCAATATCAATGCAATTAGAGCTAAAAACAGCGAAAAATTGGTTGCAAAAGGTGAAGCCGCTTTAGAACCATACACTTTTGATTATCTATTACTTTGTAACAAAATTTGTGGTGCTTCTCACTACAACATGCAAATGAAAATTGTTGTTGATACTCCAGAAGATTTCAACAAATGGATGAAAGAAAAACAATCAAAAACTATTGCTGCTGCAGTGAAAGTTGCTGCTGCCGAAGCTGCTGCTACAGAAGCTCAAGCTGCAAAACCTGATACTACTTCAGTAACAACAACTAAAGACACAACTTTAGTGGCTCATTCAACAGAAGTTAAATAATTATTTAAAATATAAAGCTTAATAATATGTCATCAGAAGCTCACAATCACGCACACGAAAATGATCACGGTCACGACCACGAGCATCACCATAAAGATACTTTTATCACTAAATATATTTTCAGTATTGACCATAAAATGATCTCTAAACAGTATTTAATTACTGGTATCATTATGGGTATTATTGGTGTTGGAATGTCTATGTTATTCAGAATGCAAATTGCATGGCCTGAAGAATCATTCAAAATTTTCAATATATTATTAGGTGATAAATTTGCTCCAAATGGAGTAATGACCAATGAAGTATATTTGGCATTAATTACCATTCACGGTACTATCATGGTATTCTTTGTACTTACTGCTGGTTTGAGTGGAACATTTAGTAACCTTTTGATTCCATTACAGATTGGTGCGCGAGATATGGCATCAGGTTTCTTGAACATGGTTTCTTATTGGTTGTTTTTCCTTTCAAGTGTTATCATGGTTATTTCTCTATTTGTAGAGTCAGGACCAGCTTCTGCAGGATGGACAATTTATCCACCATTGAGTGCTTTACCTCAATCTATTTCAGGTTCAGGAACAGGTATGACACTTTGGTTAGTTTCTATGGCTATTTTCATTGCATCTTCTTTATTAGGTTCTTTGAATTACGTAGTAACCGTTATCAACCTTAGAACAAAAGGTATGTCAATGACTAGAATGCCTTTAACTATTTGGGCTTTCTTTATTACAGCAATCATCGGTATCATTTCGTTCCCAGTTTTATTATCAGCAGCTTTATTGTTGATCATGGATAGAAGTTTTGGTACTTCATTCTTCTTGTCTGATATTTATTTGGCAGGTGAAGTATTGAATTATCAAGGTGGTTCGCCAGTGTTGTTTGAGCATTTATTCTGGTTCTTAGGACATCCTGAAGTATATATCGTATTATTACCAGCTCTTGGTATTACATCAGAAGTTATAGCTACCAATGCTCGTAAACCAATCTTTGGTTACAGAGCGATGATTATGTCAATTATTGCAATTGCATTCTTGTCAACCATCGTTTGGGGACATCACATGTTTATCTCAGGTATGAATCCATTCTTAGGTTCGGTATTTACCTTTACAACCTTATTGATTGCAATTCCATCTGCGGTAAAAGCGTTTAACTACATTACGACGTTATGGAAAGGTAATCTTCAAATGAACCCAGGAATGTTGTTCTCTATTGGATTAGTTTCAACATTCATCACTGGAGGTTTAACTGGAATTATTCTTGGAGATAGTACTTTAGATATTAACGTTCACGATACATATTTCGTTGTTGCTCACTTTCACTTAGTAATGGGTATTTCGGCTCTTTACGGAATGTTCGCTGGAATTTATCATTGGTTCCCAAGAATGTTCGGTAGAATGTTGAATAAAAACTTAGGATATGTTCACTTTTGGGTAACTGCGGTTTGTGCTTATGGAGTTTTCTTCCCAATGCACTTTATTGGAATGGCAGGTTTACCAAGAAGATATTATACAAATACTAACTTCCCATTATTTGACGATTTAGCAAATGTGAACGTCGTTATTACTGTATTTGCTCTTGTTGGTGGTGTATTCCAATTGGTGTTCTTGTGGAACTTCTTCCATAGTATTTTCTATGGTAAAAAGGCAGAACAAAATCCATGGAAATCCAATACACTTGAATGGACTGCTCCAGTGGAACATATTCACGGAAACTGGCCAGGAGAACTTCCAGAAGTTCACAGATGGGCTTATGATTATAGCAAACCAGGTCACGATGAAGATTTCGTTCCTCAAAACGTACCAATGAAGCCAGGTGAAGAAGTATTACATCACTAATCGGTTTTAAAAATTATAAAAAATGCCTTTCATCATCGAAAGGCATTTTTATTTGCATCCAACTTTATCCTATATTTGTAGTATGAACGAAAATCTTAATCCAACGAATGCCAATTTTAATCCAGAAGAGCTTGACTTAGAAAAAAAGTTAAGGCCATTATCTTTTGATGATTTTACTGGTCAAGAACAAGTACTTGAAAATTTAAAGGTATTCGTTGAAGCGGCTAATCTTAGAAGTGAAGCATTAGATCATACCTTATTTCACGGTCCGCCAGGATTGGGGAAAACGACATTAGCTAATATTTTGGCTAATGAACTTGGTGTTGGAATCAAAATTACTTCTGGACCAGTTTTGGATAAACCCGGAGATTTAGCTGGTCTTTTGACAAATCTTGAGGAACGAGATGTTCTTTTTATAGACGAAATCCATCGTTTAAGTCCTGTTGTTGAAGAATATTTGTATTCGGCAATGGAAGACTTCAAAATAGATATTATGATTGAATCTGGACCAAATGCACGAACGGTTCAAATTAATTTAAATCCGTTTACATTGGTTGGTGCAACAACACGTTCTGGTTTGTTGACTGCGCCAATGCGAGCTCGTTTTGGAATTCAAAGTAGATTACAATATTACAACACCGAATTATTAACGACAATCGTTCAGCGTAGTTCAGCAATCCTTAAAATGCCAATTACAATGGAAGCGGCAATAGAAATTGCAGGAAGAAGTCGTGGAACACCGCGTATAGCTAACGCATTGCTTCGAAGAGTTCGTGATTTTGCTCAAATCAAAGGAAATGGTAAAATCGATATCGAAATTGCTAAATTCTCTTTAAAAGCATTACATGTTGATGCACATGGTTTGGACGAAATGGATAATAAAATTCTAACGACCATAATTGATAAATTCAAAGGCGGACCAGTTGGTCTTTCTACTTTAGCAACAGCTGTTTCTGAAAGCGGAGAAACCATAGAAGAAGTTTATGAACCGTTTTTAATTCAGGAAGGTTTTATCATCCGGACACCTCGCGGAAGAGAAGTTACTGAAAAGGCATATAAACATTTGGGCAGAATAAAAGGATTTAATCAAGGGGAATTGTTTTAGATTTTGATTAACAATAAACAAAAATATACTCAAATCATCAAAGCCGAAGCCAAACGCCTCGGTTTTCTTTCATGTGGTATTTCTAAAGCAGGTTTTCTGGAAGAAGATGCGCCAAGATTGGAGAAATGGTTAAATCAAAATCATCATGGTAAAATGGATTACATGACTGATTATTTTGATAAGCGATTAGATCCAACCTTATTGGTTCCTGATTCTAAGAGTGTGATTTCATTATTGCTGAATTATTATCCGCCAGACTTTCAAAATGCAGATAGTTATAAGATTTCAAAATATGCCTACGGAAAGGATTACCATTCTGTTTTAAAGAAAAAATTAAAGAAATTATTAAGAGCTATTCGAACTGAAATTGGTGATGTTTCTGGTCGTGCTTTCATGGATTTTGCTCCGGTTATGGAAAAATCTTGGGCAGCAAAAAGTGGTTTGGGTTGGATAGGTAAAAACGCTAACTTAATTACTCAAAAAACGGGTTCATTTTATTTTATTGCGGAATTAATTTTGGATTTAGAATTGGAATATGATAATCCTACAACCGACCATTGTGGTTCGTGTACGGCTTGTATCGATGCGTGTCCAACTGAAGCCATTGTTGCGCCTTATGTTGTTGATGGAAGCAAATGTATTTCTTATTACACCATCGAGCTTAAAGAAAATATTCCGCAGGAGATGAAAGGAAAACTAGACGATTGGATGTTTGGTTGCGATGTTTGTCAAGATGTTTGTCCGTGGAATCGTTTTTCAAAAGCGCATAGCGAACCATTGTTTACACCTTATCCAGAATTGTTGTCCTATTCTAAAAAAGACTGGGAAGAAATCACCGAAGAAACGTTTGCTAAAGTATTCACTAATTCGCCACTAAAAAGAACCAAATTAGAAGGATTGAAACGTAATATTAAGTTTTTGAAATATTAGTTTAAATTAGTTTTATAATATTGTTATTTAAAGTGTTCTCTAAAACTTTAAACTACTTTTTAAGAGCAGTATTTATCATCAAATCATTTTTCAATAAAATTTGATAATATTGTGTTTCTCCAAATAGCTGACGTGCAAATTCGGCAGTTAAATGGGTTTTTACTATTTGCTTATTATTGCTGAGTTTAATGTCTAATCCTGCATTTTTCAAGTAGTTTTCAAATTTTGAAATATAACTTTCATCTTTTTCAAAATCGGTTAAAAAAGTAGCATAAGATAATTTCTTGAAATAATTGCGGTCTTTGTCAATTTGCTCAAAAACAAAATGTCCAACAACTCCCGAATTTAATAAATAAGCCAAACCTTCTTCGCCTTTTTTTACTTCAAGTGGCACAAAAATATCGGGAACAATTCCGCCACCGCCATAAACTATTCGACCTTTTTTGGTTTTAAATTTTAGCGAGTCGGCAACTTTAATTTTGTCTTTTTCATACAATTCTCCGTTTTCAAAACGAGCTTCAAAATCGTGACTGTATTTTTCGCCTTCGCCTTTGGTATAAGGTTTTTGGATAGATCGACCGCTTGGTGTATAATATCGTGCTGTGGTTAATCGAACGGCTGAACCATCATCAAAATCCATTTCGCGTTGCACTAAACCTTTTCCAAAAGAACGGCGACCAACAATTGTTCCTCTATCATTATCTTGAATTGCTCCAGCCAAAATTTCGCTAGCAGAAGCCGAATTTTCATCGATTAAAATAGTGACTTTTCCGTTTTCAAAAATGCCTTTATCAGTAGCAAATGTTTCGTTGGTAAATCCTTTTTTGTTTTTGGTAAAAACAATTAGTTCGTCTTTTTTTAGAAATTCATCGGCAATTTCAACCGCTTTTTCTAAATATCCGCCACCATTGTTTCTAACGTCAACAATAATACTGTTTGCGCCTTTTTTCTTCAACTGATTTAATCCAGTAATGAATTCGTCATAAGTATTTTCGGCAAAGCGATTGATTTTGATATAACCAGTTGTTTTATTGAGCATCAAAGCAATATCAACACTTTTGATAGGAACTGTTCCGCGTGTAACGGCAATGTTTATTTTTTTATTTTCTGTTTTTCGATAAACAGTTAGGTTTACTTTGCTTCCTTCGTTTCCTTTTAGTTTGGTAAATAAACTGTCTGAAGGTAAATTTCTGCCAAAAAGTTTAGTTTTTCCAGCATATAAAATTCGGTCACCAGCTTGAATTCCGGCTTTTGCGGCTGGACCATTTGGTAACGGATTTACAACCGTAACGGTATCTTTATACATGTAGAAATTTACACCAATACCAACAAAGTTGCCTTTCATAATCTCGGCTTCGGTGGCTTGTTCACTTGGCGGAATGTAAATGGAATGTGGATCAAGTTTTTCTAAAATACTGTTGACTGTTAATGCTACAATCGAATCGGAATTTACATCGTCAACATATTCGTTATCGATGAAATCAATTAGTCGGTTTAGTTTGGCTTGACTAGCATTTTTTGGAGAAAGTTTTCGATTAGGAAAATTAATCATACCGCCAATCATGATGCCAAGAGCAACGCATGAAAATAGCAATATGGGTAAATATTTTTCCTTTGATTTCATTGTTTTGAAAACGAATTAAACTTCTAAATCTTTGATTTGAACAACTTCTACACCAGCTTTTACTAGAAAATCTAATCCAGAATCATCGCGATATCCGTTGTGGAAAACTACACGTTTGATTCCCGATTGATGGATGAGTTTACTGCATTCTTTGCAAGGTGAAAGTGTGATGTAAAGTGTTGCGTTTTCGCAGGTTTGGGTAGAACGTGCCACTTTTGAAATAGCATTGGCTTCGGCATGAAGAACATACCATTTGGTTAAACCTTCATCGTCTTCGCAGCAGTTTTCAAATCCTGATGGCGTTCCGTTGTATCCATCTGAAATTATCATTCGGTCGCGAACAATAATGGCGCCAACTTGTTTGCGTTTGCAATAGGAAAGTTTGCTCCATTCGGTTGCTATTCTTAGGTAAGCTACATCGTATTTGTGTTGTTTTTTTTCTTTCATAAAATTCAAATGGTTTCCTTTTTAGCCCCGATGGAAATGGAAATCCTGTCATTGCAATGCCAAAATTTTAATGAGATTGCTTCGTTCCTCGCAATGACAGATTGTAATGAACAGCGGGAAAAAGGATAACAAAGATACCTAAACGATTCGCTTCTAGAAATAGTTTAAGATTTATTTAGTTAAATTTATTTTTGCCAAATTTCGCTTTGGAGAATCATAGGTGTTACAACTCCAATGATGAAGGCTGAAACGGTTAAAATCCAGTCGCGTTTTGAGAATTTAAATAGGGTTTGAAAGATAAAAGCAAGAATTAATGTGGCAATAACAACGATGATTTGAGCAGCTTCGATTCCGAGTGCAAATTCAAACATGGGTAATAATTTGTCGGTTGCTGAACCTGAAAGTATGCTGTTGAAATAGTTGGAAAAACCTAATCCGTGGATAATTCCGAAGAAAAGTGTCACGAAACCAATGAAGGTCATATTGTCTTTTTTGGCAGATTTTCCGGTGGAATAGATGTTGAAAATTGCGGTGATTAATATGGTTATCGGAATTAGGAATTCGATAAAGGTTGGGTTGATTTTTACAATTCCAAAAACAGCTAGAAAAAGTGAAAAAGTATGTCCAAGCGTGAAAAGTGAAACTAGAATTAATATTCGTTTCCAAGCTTTGGCATCATATGGAACGGTTAATGCGAGCAAAAATAAGACATGGTCATAAGCATTAATGTCGAGCACATGCTTTAAGCCAATATTGAAATAAATCCAAAAATCAGACATAGCAAAAGTAGTTTTAGGAATGTAAACTTAGTAAAAAAATTAAAATCGAGTTAGAAATTAGCTCAAAACATTGTGGGTTGACTTTATTAGATTGAGAAATTGAATTATATTTGCACAACTAAAACTAATAGTATTATGTCGATTTCAGATTTATTTGATAGTGAATTTAAAAATAGAAACAAAGGTCATTTTTCGGCTATTGTTCGTGTAGCGATTGCCGATGGCGATTTGAGTAAAGAGGAAAAAGAATTTTTGGATAAATTGGCACGTCAGTTAGAAATTTCTGCGGCTGAATATGAAGAAATTCTAGAAAATCCTCTAAAATATCCTATCAATCCACCGTATTTACATTCGCAACGTTTGGAGCGTTTGTATGATTTGTCAAGAATGGTTTATGTAGATCATATTCTTGGACCAAAGCAAAAAGAAATTTTAACCAAATTTGCTTTGGCACTTGGTTTTACTCCAGGAAACGTTCCTTTTATCATTGATAAAGCGTTGTCACTTCTAGTAATGAATGTAGATTTGGATACGTTTGTTTACGAAATGACACACATGAATAAGTAAAAACAGAAACTCCCGAGAAATCGGGAGTTTTTTTGTTATTTGTATTTCGCCATAAATTCTTCAGCTTTCTCTACCATATTATAGCTTCCGCAGAAAAACGGTACACGTTGATGTAATTCTGTAGGTTGGATTTCCATAATTCGTCCAAAACCGTCCGAAGCTTTTCCGCCAGCTTGTTCCGCAATAAACGCCATTGGGTTGCATTCGTATAATAAACGAAGCTTTCCTTTTGGTGCTTTGTGGCTTGTTGGATAAATATAAATTCCGCCTTTAATCATGTTTCTGTGAATATCGGAGACCAAACTTCCAATGTAGCGCGAAGTATAAGGTCGATCGTCTTCTTCTAGCTGACAATATTTGATATAATCTTTTACGCCTTGTGGAAAATGAACATAATTTCCTTCGTTGATAGAGTAAATGTTTCCATCTTTTGAAAATTTCATATTGGGATGCGAAAGATAAAATGTTCCAATTGCCGGATTTAAAGTAAAACCGTTTACGCCATGACCAGTTGTGTAAACCAACATCGTTGACGTTCCATAAATTACATAACCAGCGGCAACTTGTTGTGTTCCAGGTTGCAAGAAATCTTCCAAAGTTACTGGCGTTCCAACAGGTGTTTTTCTTCTAAAAACCGAAAAAATGGTTCCAACGGAAACATTTACATCAATGTTTGACGAACCATCAAGCGGATCCATCAAGACGACATATTTACTGCTGTGACTTTTATCAGAACCAGCAACGGTAATAAAATCATCGTTTTCTTCTGAAGCAATTCCACAAACAATTTCACGGTTGATTAACGTTTGAATAAAAATTTCATTGGCATAAACATCTAGCTTTTGTTGGTCTTCACCTTGAATGTTTTGGTCGCCAGCGGCACCAATGATGTCGACCAATCCAGCTTTGTTTACTTTGTAATTTACGACTTTTGCCGCTAAACGAATAGAGTTAATAATTCGAGATAATTCTCCCGAAGAATATTGAAATTCTGATTGTTTTTCGATGATAAATTCACCTAAGGTTTTGTTGCGTTCTTCCATTACGAAATCGTTGTAGTTGTGTGTGCAAATATCGATAAATTTGTCAAAGAAAAAATGTATTTCGCAAAGAAATTATTAATTGTACTTTTGTGCTAAATTTTTCCAAAATGATTATCCGAAAAGGAGAACAAAAAGACATGAAATCGGTTCTTGAACTCATTCAGGAATTGGCTGTTTTTGAAAAAGAACCCGATGCAGTTGAATTAACCGTAGCCGATTTAGAACGCGATGGATTTGGTTCAAATCCATTATTTCACACTTTTGTTGCCGAAATCAACGAAAATATTGTTGGAATTGCGTTGTACTATTATCGATATTCTACTTGGAAAGGAAAAACAATCCATTTAGAAGATTTGATTGTCAAGGAAAATCAGCGTGGTTCAGGTGTTGGCTTTGCTTTGTATTCCAAAATCATCGAACAAGGAAAAATTGATAACGTTCGCCGAATTGAATGGGCAGTTTTGGACTGGAACATTCCGGCGATTGAATTTTATAAAAAATCGGGGGCGAAAATCTTAGAAGATTGGAGAATTGCGCAGATGGATGAAAAAGGAATTAATGAATTTATTAATAGAAAATAGAGAAAAGAAAAAAGACTTTGACTTAATGCAACGAAGTGGTCTTGCTTCTTTTCTCTATTTTCTTTCTTCTAAAAATTAAAGAAAAAAATGAGAATTTTCAAATTTGGGGGTGCATCAGTTAAAGATGCTGATGGAATAAAAAATGTGTTTAGCGTTCTTGAAAAAGTTGGTCACGAAGACACGCTTTTGGTAATTTCCGCCATGGGAAAAACCACAAACGCATTAGAATTAGTAATCAAGAATTATTTCGAAAAGTCTAACGAACTTCACGCTTCGTTACAAGAAGTTCGAAAGTACCACAACCAAATTTTGATGGACTTGTTTGACGACGAAGAACACGATGTTTTTTATGCGGTAAACAGTCATTTTGCTGATTTGGAATATTTCATTCGAAGTAATAAATCGCCTAATTACAGCTTTGTTTATGACCAAGTAGTTAGTTATGGTGAAATTATTTCTACAACGATAGTAAGTCATTATTTCAATCATGCAGGTTTAAAAAATAATTGGATTGATGTTAGAAATTTCATCAAAACAGACAATAATTATCGTGATGCCAATCTAGATTGGGAAAAAACACAACAATTTATTTCAAAAGGAATAAAGAAAAAAGCACTCAACATCACACAAGGATTTTTAGGTTCCGATGAAAATAATTTCACTACAACTCTTGGTCGTGAAGGTTCCGATTATACAGCAGCAATTTTTGCCTATTGTTTAAGTGCCGAAAGCGTAACGATTTGGAAAGATGTTCCAGGAGTTTTGAATGCTGATCCAAGATATTTTGAAAATGCTGTTTTGTTAAACCAAATTTCCTATCGTGAAGCTATCGAATTAGCATTTTATGGTGCTTCGGTTATTCATCCAAAAACCTTGCAACCATTACAAAGAAAAGAAATTCCACTTTATGTAAAATCGTTTGTCAATCCGTTATTGCCGGGAACAAGTGTTTCAAAAGGTGCCGATTTAGAACCTCAAACACCGTGTTTTATCGTGAAGAAAAATCAGTTGTTGATTTCGCTTTCATCTATTGATTTTTCATTCATTATGGAAGAAAATATCAGCGAGATTTTTGCATTGTTCCATCAATATAAAATTAAAGTAAGTTTAATTCAAAACTCAGCGATTAGTTTCTCGGTTTGTGTAGAAGATAAGTTTGGTAATTTTGGCGAATTGAAAAATATCCTTTCCAAAAAATTCAAAGTGGCTTATAACGAAGATGTTTCGCTTTATACCATTCGTCATTTTGATGAAAAAGCAGCACAAATTGTTGAAAATGGTAAAAATGTTTTGGTGAAACAAATTTCTAGAGAAACAATGCAATTGGTTACTAAGGAATAATTTTTTACAGAAAATGAAATCATTAAGAAATTAAGTTTCATTAAGAGGTTATGTTTCTTAATTTTTCTTAATTTCTTAATGGTTTTTTTATATTTGAATTTACATTTTTTTATACTCAAAATAGCTTTTTTACGTTATAAATATGTATGCTAAAAAAACTTTTTTTACTGATAATCTTCGTTGGGTTTTCCAAGCTTTCGGCTCAGGAAACTAAATCGTTGTATCAAACTAAAAAAGTTGCTTTTTCTGCCGATACCATTAGCATCGAAAAAGTAAGTATCAATTCGGGGTTTTTCAAAATGCAATTAGCAGATGGAACGCCAATTGATACTTCTTTTTATAAAATCGACTTCAAAAAAGGAAAATTAATCTTCAAAAATGGATTTAGCTCCAAAGACAGCATAACCGTTCAATACCTAAAATATCCCGAATTTTTAACCAAAACTTATAGTATTTACGACCAAGACCGAATTGTTCCTAACGAAGAAGGAAATTTGTATAAAGTCAATCGCTCGGTTAAAAAATTTGTGCCTTTCGACGGATTAAACACTTCCGGAAGCATAACTCGTGGTGTTACCGTTGGAAATAATCAAAATGCAACGGTAAATTCCAATCTTGACTTACAAATCACAGGAAAAATTTCCGATAAAGTTTCGCTTCGAGCTTCTATTCAAGATAGCAATATTCCGTTACAAGATGGCGGTTATTCACAAAAATTGGATGAGTTTGACCAAATTTTCATCGAACTTTTTACTGATAAATGGAACATTCGTGCGGGAGATTTATTTCTTGAAAATCGTCAGTCACGGTTTTTAAATTTCAACAAAAAAGTACAAGGACTTTCTACGCATTTTACTTTTGGTGGCGAAGAAAATAAAACGGATATTTTTGCTTCTGCAGCTTTGGTTCGCGGACAATATGCTCGAAGTTCGTTTACTGGACAAGAAGGAAATCAAGGTCCGTATAAACTAAGAGGAAACAATGGCGAATTGTATGTTTTGGTAATTTCGGGTTCAGAAAGAGTTTACGTCAACGGAATTCTGAAAAAACGTGGTGAAAACAACGATTATATCATTGATTATAATGCCGGAGAAATCACATTTACATCGCTTTTTCCTATCACTTCTGAAATGCGTATCGTTATTGAATACCAATATTCCGACAGAAGTTACACGCGTTTTGTTACCTATGCCGGAGCAAATCACGAAGCTAAAAAATGGAGTTTAGGCGGATATTTGTACTCTGAAAATGATGTAAAAAATCAACCGTTACAGCAAAATTTATCTTCGGAACAAGTTGAGGTTTTAAAAAATGCTGGCGATGATATAAATTTGATGAATGCGCCATCGGCTTATCTCGATACGTATTCAGATAATAAAATCTTATATAAAAAAACGACAATTGGCGGCGTTGAAACTTTTGAATATTCCAATAATCCTGATGATGAGCTATATAATGTGAAATTCACTTTGGTTGGAGTAAATCTTGGAAATTACATTTTGACAAATACATCAGCTATCGGAAAAATTTATCAATATGTAGAGCCAATTTCGGGCGTTCCACAAGGAAATTACGAACCTGTAACTCGATTGATTGCACCAACAAAAATTCAAATTGCAACGGTTGTTGGGAAATTTAATCCAAATGAAAAAACGGTCGTTGATTTTGAAATTGGCGTAAGCAATAACGACCAAAACTTGTTTTCTTCCATCGATGACGACAATAATAAAGGTATTGCCGGAAAATTGAATTTCAAAAAACGATTGTTTAGTAAAAAATGGCAAATAGATGCTTTTGGGAACTATCAGTTTGTCCAGGAAAATTTTCAAACTATTGAGCGATTATTCAATATCGAGTTCAATCGCGATTGGAATTTAACATCGTTTGAAGGAAATCAAAGTTTGCTCATCAGCGGTTTGGATTTCATTTTGCCCGGAAAAGGAAAATTAACCTATCAGTTTGAAAAACTTGATTTCTCGAAAAGTTTCTCAGGAAATCGTCATCTGATAAATGGTTTTTTCAGAGTAAAAGATTGGAATATTCTACAAAATGCTAGCATGTTGAAAAGTGACGGAAATTATGCTTCGTCAACTTTTATTCGTAATCAAACACAAGCAAGATATCATTTCGAAAAAAATTGGGTTGGCGCGAGTTTGAATTTGGAAAATAACAAAGAAAAATTAGCAGCGACTAATCAATTATCGGCTTTAAGTCAGCGATTTACCGAATATGGTGCGTTTGTTGGTCGTGGCGATAGTACAAAAGTGTATGTAGAATTGGGTTATTTGCAACGCATAAATGACAGTTTGCAGAATGGCTTATTGGAAAAAGTGAACACATCACATTCTTATTATTTGAAATCCCGATTGATACAAACCAAAAAAAGTGATTTGTCGTTATTCTTAAATTACAGAAACCTAAAATTTGAAGATAACATTCGTGGAAACGAACCGTCGTTAAACTCAAGATTATTGTATAACGACCAGTATTTTAATCAGTTGATGCAAATAACAACGGCTTACGAAACGACTTCTGGAACCATTGCACAGCAAGAATTTACGTATCTTGAAGTCGAACCAAGTCAAGGCGTTTACATGTGGAACGATTACAACAACAACGGAATTCAGGAATTGGAAGAATTTGAAATTGCACCGTTTCCCGATCAAGCCAAATATGTTCGCGTATTTTTACCCAATCAGGTTTTTGTAAAAACGCATCAAAATCGGTTTTCGCAGTCGTTAACGCTAAATCCTTCGCGTTGGCAAAACGAAAAAGGGTTCAAAAAGATGTTGTCTTATTTATATAATCAAACTTCGTATTTGGTAGAACGAAAAATCTTCAGAAACGGCGATAATTTTGACTTAAATCCGTTTTCTACTTCCGAAGACGATTTACTCGGATTGAATACTAGCTTTAGAAACAGTTTGTTTTATAATCGAGGCAAACAGAAACATTCTGTAACCTATACTTATACTGAAAATCGATTGAAAAGCTTGCTTTCTGTGGGTTCACAAGAAAGTAAAAATAAATCCCATCAGTTGCAATACAATCATTTATTGAAAAAATCGTGGTTGTTCAATATGAATTCAAAAACGATTAAAATCGAATTAGCTTCGGAGAATTATGCTAGTAGGAATTTTGAAGTAATTGGTTATCAGCTAAGTCCGAAGATTTCGTATTTGTTTAATAAAAATACGAGTTTGGATATTTTCTACGAATACCAAAATAAAGAAAATCAGCTTGGCAATGGAGAAGCCTTGCTTCAAAACCGATTTGGAACGTCATTTTCTTATGCAGGCGAAAAGAAATTCACGATGAATGGTGAAATTTCCATGTATCAAAATAAATTTGAAGGCGATGCATTGTCGCCAGTTGCGTTCCAAATGCTTGAAGGCTTGCAACCCGGACAAAATTTAACTTGGCGATTGCTTTTGCAGAAAAACCTAACTGAATTTCTCGATATCAACATCAATTATTTAGGAAGAAAAACCGAAACTAGCCAAACCATTCACACCGGAAATGTGCAATTGAGAGCTTATTTTTAAGAAAATAGGGAAGAGTAAAAAGTAAAGAGTAGCAAATTTTTATATTTGAATGACTATGATTTTCTCAAATGGAGTGAAACGACTTTTTATAAGCATAAAAAATCTATGTTTCTATGTGGTTTAAAAAAAATCATTTGGCATATATTTTGTAAACTAAAAATCACTAATTTTAAACTGTTAAAAAATTAAAATCATGAAAAAACTAATCTTATTATGTTTGGTGTTTGTATTTTCAAATACCATTTTTGCACAAACTGTAAAGGAAAAAGCAAAAACTAAAACCGAAAAAACCGCTGCGGAAAACAAAGCTAAAATTGAAAAATTAAAAGCTGACAAAGCAAAAGAAAAGAAAGAAGCTGAAAAGGAAGCCAAAGCAAAAACTTCTAAAACAAAAAAAGAAGTAGAAGAAAAAGCAACTAAACTTAAAAAAGACGGAACGCCAGACAAACGTTATAAAGATGCTGCTGATAAAGAAGCTAAAAAAACAGGAACAAAAGCAAAAACAGCAGCCAATAAAGCAAATGCAGAAGCAAACAAAACTGCGGCAAAAACTAAGAACACCGTAGCCAAAACCAAAAAAACTGCTGCTGAAGAAACTGAAGATTTAAAAGAAACAGCACTTTCAAAAGCAGCTGAGAAAAAAGTTACTGACAAAGCAACCGGAACATACAAAGGTAAAAAAGTGTACACTGGACCAAGAGGTGGAAAATACTACATCAACAAAAACGGAAATAAAACCTATATTTCTGACGATAAATAGTCAAAATTTCCATCAATAAATTTAAAGTGGTTTTTCAAATCGAGAAACCACTTTTTTTATGCTCAAAAACCAATTTTTAGCGGGTTCAAAAATGTTAAAATTTTACTATGCGTATTTTCCTAATTTCCTCTGTTTATGCGGTTTTTGAAAAATTTACATTTCATAAATTATTGAAAATCAAAATATTATAATTTTTAACAAAATATCGATGAAAGGTCACGTTTGTTAAAAACTAACTCGATTTGTGGATAAGTTTGGCTTTCTTTTTCCGTTTGGTTTGACAATCTTTGTATCACACTCAAAAAGTCAAAAAAAACACCCAAATAATTTTAAAATAAATTCAAAATGGCGACTATCGAACCAATTTTACAAGAAAACAAAAACCGCTTCGTGATTTTCCCAATTAAACATCATGATATTTGGGATTGGTACAAAAAGATGGAAGCAAGTTTTTGGACTGCCGAAGAAATTGATTTGCATCAAGATTTATCTGATTGGAACAATAAATTAAATGATGACGAAAAATTCTTCATCAAACATATTTTGGCATTTTTTGCCGCTTCCGACGGAATTGTGAACGAAAATTTAGCCGAAAACTTTGTCAACGAAGTGCAATATCCAGAAGCCAAATTTTTCTACGGTTTCCAGATCATGATGGAAAACATTCACAGCGAAACCTATTCGCTTTTGATTGATACGTATGTAAAAGACGAAGCCGAAAAAGACCAACTTTTCAATGCTTTGGAAGTTTTTCCAGCCATCAAGAAAAAAGCAGAATGGGCTTTGAAATGGATAGAATCAGATTCGTTTGCAGAAAGATTAATTGCTTTTGCAGCTGTTGAAGGAATTTTCTTTTCGGGTGCATTTTGTTCGATTTACTGGTTGAAAAAACGTGGATTAATGCCGGGATTAACCTTTTCTAACGAGTTAATTTCTCGTGACGAAGGTGTTCACTGCGATTTTGCCGTGCATTTACACAATCACCATTTGATAAACAAAGTGCCAAAAGCTAGAATTACAGAAATTATTACAAATGCTTTAGATATTGAGCGTGAATTCATTACCGAGTCGCTTCCAGTAAGTTTGATTGGGATGAATGCCAATTTGATGACACAATATTTGGAATTCGTTGCCGATAGACTTTTGGTAGAATTAGGTTGTAGTCGTGTTTATAATTCAAACAATCCGTTTGATTTCATGGATATGATTTCACTACAAGGAAAAACTAATTTCTTCGAAAAACGTGTTGCCGAATACCAAAAAGCAGGTGTAATGTCAAAAGATAACGACGACCAAAAAATCAGTTTCGACGCCGATTTTTAATTCGGAATTATTGATTGAAGTTCAATGGCGTTTAGTTGCTGAACCAAGCCATTGATAAGCTTAGCCCAGATTGAAGTGGAAATCCTTTTATTTCGTCAGTTCGAGTTCGCTTGTAAACGAGTATCGAGAACAAGAAATAAAAGATTGTAGCGGAAAGCTGGAATAGCTCCAAAAAAATCTATAAAACGAAAATTTTATAGAAGTTAAGGGATTAACAAAAAAGAAAACTAACCGAAGTAGAGAAGGGATTTTCTATTTCAAAAAAACAAAAATTATGTACGTAATCAAAAGAGATGGTCACAAAGAACCAGTAATGTTTGACAAAATCACAGACAGAATAAAAAAACTGTGCTATGGTTTAAATGAATTAGTCGATGCTGTAAAAGTAGCGATGAAAGTAATTGAAGGATTATACGATGGTGTAACTACTTCCGAATTAGACAATCTTGCTGCCGAAACCGCAGCTGCAATGACAGTAACTCATCCAGACTATGCTCAATTAGCAGCGCGAATTGCCATTTCCAACTTACATAAAAATACCAACAAATCATTCTCTGAAACGATGAATGAAATGTATCATTATGTTAACCCAAGAACCAATCAAAAAGCACCTTTACTTTCTGATGAAGTTCACCAAGTAATTCAAGAAAATGCCGAGTTTTTAAACTCACATATCATATACAATCGTGATTTTAACTACGATTATTTTGGCTTCAAAACCTTAGAACGTTCGTATTTACTAAGAATAAACGGGAAAATCGTGGAACGTCCACAACACATGTTGATGCGTGTTTCTGTTGGAATTCACTTGAACGATTTAGAAGCTGTGATTGAAACCTATGACTTAATGTCGAAGAAATTCTTTACGCATGCAACGCCAACATTGTTCAACGCCGGAACGCCAAAACCACAAATGTCATCGTGTTTCCTGTTAACTATGCAAGATGATAGTATTGATGGAATTTATGACACGTTAAAATCAACCGCAAAAATATCGCAATCGGCTGGTGGAATTGGATTATCAATTCACAATGTTCGTGCAACCGGTTCTTACATTCGAGGAACAAACGGAACTTCAAACGGAATTGTACCAATGTTGAGAGTTTTCAACGATACAGCTCGTTATGTTGATCAAGGTGGCGGAAAGCGTAAAGGAAGTTTTGCTATTTATATCGAAACTTGGCATGCTGATATTTTTGATTTCTTAGATTTAAAGAAAAATCACGGAAAAGAAGAAATGCGTGCTCGTGATTTATTTTACGCTATGTGGACATCCGATTTGTTCATGAAACGTGTAGAAGAAAATGCCGATTGGACGTTGATGTGTCCAAACGAATGTCCGGGATTATATGATGTTTACGGAGAAGAATTTGAAGCATTATATACTTCGTATGAAGCTCAAAACAAAGGAAGAAAAACGATTAAAGCACGTGAACTTTGGGAGAAAATCCTTGAATCACAAATCGAAACCGGAACGCCATACATGTTGTATAAAGATGCAGCAAACAGAAAATCAAACCAAAAGAATTTGGGAACTATTCGTTCATCAAACCTTTGTACAGAAATCATGGAATATACATCTGCAGACGAAATTGCGGTATGTAACTTGGCTTCCATTTCGTTACCAATGTTTGTAGAAAACGGAAAATTCAATCACGAATTACTTTATAATGTAACCAAACGTGTAACCCGAAACTTGAACAAAGTAATCGACAGAAATTACTATCCAGTAAAAGAAGCAGAAAATTCAAATATGCGTCATCGTCCAGTTGGATTAGGTGTTCAAGGTTTGGCTGATGCATTCATTTTATTAAGAATGCCATTTACGTCAGATGAAGCAAAACAACTGAATCAAGAAATCTTCGAAACTATCTATTTCGCAGCCGTTACAGCTTCTATGGAAATGGCAAAAGAAGAAGGTGCTTATTCAACATTTGCAGGTTCGCCAATTTCACAAGGAGAATTCCAATACAATCTTTGGGGATTGAAAGACGAAGAATTATCAGGTCGTTGGGATTGGGCAAGTTTAAGAAAAGAAGTAATGGAACATGGTGTAAGAAACTCGTTATTAATGGCGCCAATGCCAACGGCTTCTACATCACAAATTCTTGGAAATAACGAAGCATTTGAACCATATACATCCAATATTTACACACGTCGTGTACTTTCGGGAGAATTCATCGTGGTAAACAAACATTTATTGACCGATTTGGTAGAAAGAGGTTTATGGAACGAAACGTTGAAACAAGAAATCATGCGTCACAACGGTTCGGTTCAAAATATCGATGGTATTCCGGCCGATTTGAAAGAATTGTACAAAACCGTTTGGGAAATGTCGATGAAAGATATTATCGATATGTCGCGTCACAGAGGTTATTTCATTGACCAATCGCAGTCGTTAAACTTGTTTATGCAAGACGCTAACTATGCAAAACTAACCTCGATGCATTTCTACGCATGGAAATCTGGTTTGAAAACTGGAATGTACTATTTAAGAACCAAAGCTGCTGTAGATGCAATCAAGTTTACTCTAAACAACGATAAAAAAGCAGAACCAATAGCGTCAACTATTGCCGAAAAACCGGAAGCCAAAGCAGTTGAGGTTGTTGCTCCAACAGAAAACGGAGAAATGACCGCCGAAGATTTTGCCGCAATGGTAGAACGCGCACGTGCTGCTGCTGGAACTGGTGGCGATGATTGTGAAATGTGTGGTTCATAAATAGAAAAATAGATTTTTTAAATATTTTATTAACGTTTTTATTAATAATGTGAATTATGGATAAAGTAAAGCAAATTTTAGAGAGTGAATTCAACACTTTCTTATCAAGAATGCCAGAAAGAGAAAACAAATCAGCAAATGGCATGCAAAAAAGATTAGGTTTTGTGCTTGATAATCAGGAAGAATTTCGTAAAATTCTTAATAGTATTGGCAATGATTTTTTAGTTGAAAATCAATTAAATGAAAATGAAAAGTTAGAATTGGAAATATTAATAAAAAAATATTTTGAAAAATATCTAAAGAGTTTTAGTTCGAATTAAATTAATAAAACAGCTGTCAATTTGATAGCTGTTTTCTTTTTAATTACATTTGAAAACAAATAAAAGACAATGTCAAAAGAAAAAAAAGGAGTTTACACTGGAATTATAGAAAAAGACGAACACGGAAATTATTTCTGTGGTGAATATTTGTTGGATTATCAAATGGTTGAAAAAAACTTCAAACTTGGAGATGAAATCAACATCAAATCCGTAATTGCCAATCCAAGCGATAAAAGCTTTAATCAATATCCAAAAAAGTCTAGAAATTTCTTCTTGGCAAACGATAAAAAATGAAACTACTAAAAACCAATTCTAATAATTCTGATTTTCAAAAGTTAACCCGACTTTTTGATGATTATTTGGTTGAAATTGATGGTGATGAGAAAGACTTTTTTGCACAATACAATCAAATATATATTGATAACGTAATCGTTTGTTATGAAGATGAAATCGCTGTTGGTTGTGGCGCTTTCAAAGAATATGAACCAACAGTTGCCGAAATAAAACGAATGTTTGTCTTGCCCGAAAAACGCGGTAAAGGAATTGCTTCGACTGTGCTGAACGCCTTGGAAATTTGGGCAAAGGAAAACGGTTTTCAGCACGCTATTTTGGAAACTTCGAACCAATTAACGAATGCTATTTCGTTGTATCAAAAAAGTGGCTACGAAATCATTCCAAACTACGGACAATATATTGATGTAGAAAGTAGTGTTTGCATGAAAAAAATCCTGAAATAAATGTACTTTTGGGTTAGATGAAAATCTAATATTTAAAATTTAATATCTAATATAAAAATGACCTGGGAACAACTTTTATCTTTAAAACGTCAAGGTGACAAAGGAAAACGACTTCGTGTAGAACAAGACGATACTCGATTGGGTTTTGAAGTCGATTATGACCGAATTATCTTTTCGTCGGCTTTTCGCAGTTTACAGGATAAAACGCAGGTTATTCCGTTGTCAAAAACCGATTTCGTTCATACTCGTTTGACACATAGTTTGGAAGTTTCGGTTGTTGGTCGTTCCATCGGAAGATTGGTTGGAAAAAAAATCATCGAAAAATATCCGCATCTTTCCGCCGTTCACGGTTATCACATGAATGATTTTGGTGCAATCGTTGCTGCAGCAGCTTTGGCACATGATATTGGAAATCCGCCGTTCGGTCATTCGGGCGAAAAAGCGATTGGTGAATATTTTTCTATTGGAAAAGGACAACAATTCAAAGATAAATTAACGCCAAAACAATGGCAAGATTTAATCGATTTTGAAGGAAATGCCAATGGTTTTTCGGTTTTAACGAGTTCGCGTCCAGGAATTGAAGGAAGTTTGCGTTTGTCTTATGCAACACTCGGCGCATTTACTAAATACCCAAAGGAAAGTTTACCCAAAAAACCAACCAAAAATATTTCGGATAAAAAATATGGTTTCTTTCAATCGGATAAGGATTTTTTCAAAGAAGTTGCCGAAGAATTAGGCATGATTTCCAATAAATCAGGCGAAGATATAGGTTATGAACGTCATCCGTTGGCATTTTTAGTCGAAGCTGCCGATGATATTTGTTACACGATTATCGATTTTGAAGACGGAATAAATCTCGGTTTAGTTTCTGAGGATTTTGCTTTGGAATATCTAATCAAATTGGTAAAAGACACGATTGATGCTGCAAAATACCAAACTTTAACCACCAAAGAAGATCGAATTAGCTATTTGCGTGCTTTGGCAATTGGAAATTTAATCAATGATGCCGTTCGTGTTTTTGTTGAAAATGAAGAAGCCATTTTGCAAGGAAAATTCCATTTTGCTTTAACCGATAAAAGTAGATACAAAGCGCAAATGGATGATATCATCAAATTGAGTGTTGCAACTATCTACCAAAGTCGTGAAGTGATTGAAAAAGAGCTTTCGGGTTATCAGATTATCAATACGTTACTCGATAAATTCATCACGGCTTTCAACAATAACCACGAAGGAAAAGCAACAAATTACGACAAACTTTTACTAAAAATTCTTCCGGAAAAACATCATCTGGAAAAAGAAAATCTTTACGACCGATTATTGCATATTTGCCATTATATTTCTATGCTAACTGATGGAAAAGCAGTGGAATTGTTTAAAATAGTTTCGGCTTAAAAATTGTAACTCAAACCAACACCAAGCAATTGTTTTAACTGTAGTTTTGGACCAACAGTTACTTGTTCGCCGTTGCGTTCTTCTTTGGCTTTAATATCATCGTCATAGATAAAATGCGCGCCAATATTTGCTTTAACATATTCGTTTACAACCAATTCTAGTTGCATTTGCCAATCAATATCTACATTGCCAAAACGGTTGATATAATCAGAATACAAACTCAAGCGATTTTCCCAAATGATGTTTTTGTAAATTTCTTTTTTGTAATAATTGGTTAATAAAAAACCGAGTTCCATTCGGTGTAATTCACCTTTTCTAAGAAGATTTCCGTCAACATCATAAACCGCTTTGTTTACTCCAAATGCACCTTGATTTGCCAAAGTTTGATCTAAAACCAAAGTCGTTTTCATCGTTAAAGGCGAAATGTAAACGTTTAATTTCTTCTCTTTATTAGCATATTCCGAACCAACTCCAAGGAAAATATAGGCTGGAGCAAAAGGTTTTGAAATGGCTTTGGTTGTATTTGGATAAGCATAACCATTGGTAAACTGCGTATTAAAATTGAATTTAGCCGATGAATACCAGTTGGTTACATCGTCTTTCCTATAACCCAAAGTAGAATTGAACTGAAACGCATCATCGGTTTTTCTTAGCTCAACGCCATCTTGTTTATTGACACCATATCGAATAATCATTTCGTTTACCCATTTCAGGTTTCCTTTTTGATATTTTCGTAAAAAATTCCCTTTCAGCAATCCCGAAATAGAACTATTTCCTCCGGCATTCCAGTTTACAAAAGCAATTTGGGTAATGTCTAAACCAACGGTATTTTTCTTTTCCCAATTAGAAATAACGGTATCTTTTACTACAGGAATTGCAGCTTCTTGTGCAAAAAAACTTGTTGAAAAAAGTAATGTTGTTAAGAGAAAAATCTTTTGAAATACCTTCATTTTTAGTAGAAAATAGTTAGACGATGCAAAAATCGGTTTTTTAGTAGTTTAAAAAAATATTTTCCAGACTTTTAACGTCGATTTTACAAATTTTTTGAAGTTCTTCCACCGTTCCATGTTCGATGAAAACATCAGGAATTCCAAGGACTTTTATCGATTTAGAATAGTTGTTTTCTGAAGCAAATTCAACTATGGCGGAACCAAATCCACCTTTTATTGTTCCGTCTTCAATAGTAATGATGTTTTCAAATGAATTGAAAATTTCATGCAACAGTTTTTGGTCCAAAGGTTTAATAAATCCAAAGGCATAATGTGCAATAGTTTCGGGTAGATTTAGATTTTTTAACGCCAAAGAAACATTATTCCCGATAAAACCAGTAGATAAAACAGCTGTTTTTGTTCCGTTTTTCAGCAAATTAGCTTTCCCAATTTCTATTTTCTCAAAACTTCCAGCTCCTAACTTCCAACTTCCAACTTCTAACTTTCCTCTTCCGCGCGGATAACGAATCGCAATTGGATGTGGCAAACCTAACGATGCGGTATAAAGGATATTTTGCAAATCGAGTTCATCTTTTGGTGCATAAATTATCATGTTTGGAATGCATCGCAGATAAGTAATATCAAAAACACCGTGATGTGTTGCGCCATCTTCACCAACAATTCCGGCTCGATCCAAACAGAAAATCACAGGCAAATTTTGCAAAGCCACATCGTGAATAACTTGGTCATAAGCACGTTGCAAAAAAGTAGAGTAGATGTTGCAAAAAACAATCATGCCTTGCGTTGCCATTCCTGCGGAAAGCGTAACAGCATGTTGTTCGGCAATTCCAACGTCAAAAGCTCTTTCGGGAAAAGCATCCATCATAAATTTCATCGAACTTCCGCTTGGCATTGCTGGTGTAATTCCGATTATTTTCGGATTATTTTTGGCTAATTCGACTAAAGTCAGACCAAAAACATCTTGAAATTTCATCGGTAAATGTGCTTCCGATTTTGGAATAATTTCTCCAGTTTTTGCATCAAATTTTCCTGGTGCGTGATATTTTACTTGGTCTTTTTCGGCTTGTTCCAAACCTTTACCTTTTGTGGTTACAATATGAAGAAATTTTGGACCTTTTATCTTTTTTAATCGCTCCAATTCCGAAATCAATTTGGGTAAATCATGACCGTCAATTGGACCGGAATAATCAAAATTCAACGATTTAATCATATTGTTTTGCTTCGGATTTTTTCCTTCTTTAACTGAAGTCAAATAGTGTTTCAAAGCACCAACACTTGGATCAATTCCAATGGCATTATCGTTTAAAATAACCAATAAATTAGCATCTGTAACTCCGGCGTGATTTAAACCTTCAAAAGCCATTCCGCTCGCAATTGAAGCATCGCCAATCACCGCAATATGATGTTTGTTTTCGCCTTTAAGTTGCGAAGCAATTGCCATTCCCAAAGCTGCAGAAATTGAAGTAGAAGAATGACCAACGCCAAACGTATCATAAATACTTTCGCTTCGTTTTGGAAAACCCGAAATGCCGTCAAGTTGACGGTTGGTATCAAACTTAGTTCTTCGTTCGGTTAAAATTTTATGACCATACGCTTGATGACCAACATCCCAAACCAATAAGTCATTTGGTGTGTCAAAAACATAATGCAACGCAATAGTCAATTCAACAACGCCAAGACTTGCGCCAAGATGACCTTCTTTTACCGAAACAATATCAATAATAAATTCACGCAACTCTGTAGCCAAATCGGGTAATTCCGAAAGGGATAATTTTCGTAAATCGGCTGGATTGTTGATGTTTTGTAAAAGATTGTTTTTCATTTGAAACTAAAAAACAAAGTTAGGGTTTTAATAGTCAAATTTTGTAATTCTGATTAATTCAATCGTATCAATTTTTGAAGTTGTTTTTTTTCGTAGTAACTTTTGTATAGTATCATTTGTAATATTCATTTCAATATCATAATAAAAAATTTGCTTTTTTCCTTCAAATTCAGCTGGATACCATTTTGGTGTTTTTTTTAGAACATTTATTAATTCATTTCCCGTTTCAAAGCCAATATCCTTTTTTACTTTAAAATCAATAAGTTCACCTGTTTTATTTACGGCAAATGAAACTACAATTTTTCCATTATTTTTAATGGCTTTTTTATGAATTATATAATTTTCTTTCACAAACTTATACAATTTTTGAAATCCTCCAGCATACTCAGGATAGGCTGTTATTCCTGGCATTCCATAAATAGCGTCATCTTCATAGATTTGTTTAATTGTGTCGTTTTTTGTTATGATATTTTCGACGGCTTTATTTTTTTCACTAGAATTATTTTTCTTTTTAATTGTTTTTATAGGATTATTTGTTTTTTCTTTTTCATATTTATCGTTAATTGAATCTTTTGGAGGTAAAATGATACCAAGTGTTATTTTTGGTTCTTCTTCAATAATTTCAACACTATCAATTTTTTGTTTAGTTCCATTTGAATTCTGACAACTAAATAAACTTGTTCCCATAGAAACCAATAATGCTAACATAAACATTTTATGAAAATGAACTTGCGAAAATAAAACTTGTTTCGGAACTCGAATAATAATAGAATTTAGTTGCTCATTTTTAAATCTTCCGCAAACGTTGCTATTTTCTCTCAAATAAGTTTTAATTTCCTCCGAATTCATTTTGGTAAAATCAACAACTTCTGTTGTACATGTATTACAAAATCTTCCTTTTGAAGAAGGATTCATTTTATTCCAATCTTCATGACAAGGTTTTGGAACACTAACTTTAAACATATTTTCCATAATTGAATTGTTGATAATACATTTATAACGAAAATCATTCTAAAATAGTATTTTTGTTTTATGGAAAGTCCTTTTACCGACGAATATTTTATGAAAAAAGCGTTGCAAGAAGCCGAAATGGCTTTTGAGCAAGGCGAAATTCCTGTTGGTGCTGTTATTGTTATCGACAATAAAGTTATTGCCAGAAGTTATAATTTAACCGAAATGCTCAATGATGTTACTGCGCATGCCGAAATGCAAGCCATAACTTCGGCGGCGAATTATATTGGTGGAAAATATTTGAAAGGTTGTACATTGTATGTTACACTTGAACCATGCCAAATGTGTGCCGGTGCGTTGTATTGGAGCCAAATTTCGAAAATTGTTTTTGGCGCACGCGATGAACAACGTGGTTTCATGACTCTGGGAACTCAATTACATCCAAAAACAGAAGTAAAATTTGGTGTTTTGGCAAAAGAAGCATCAGAGTTAATGATTCGTTTTTTTGCACAAAGAAGAAAAAAATAATCTACCTTTAGCATACTATTTAGTAGTTATTCACGTTTTACTGTAAATCAATTTGATCAATATGGAAAAAATTAAATCTTCGATAATTATTGGTGCAGCCATAATTATAACCGCTTGGATTTTGGGAAAATCATTTCAAAACCGCAATCAAAATCTAGATTCAATATCAGTAATTGGTTTAGGAACAAAAGATTTTGTTTCGGACGAAATTCTTTGGTCGGGTAGTTTTAATGCACAAAGTATGGATATTAAAACGGCTTATAATAAAATAGTATCTGACCAAAAAATAGTACGTGATTTTTTTATTTCCAAAGGATTTAAAACCAATGAATTTAGCTTTGGAGCAGTAAATTTTCAAAAAAAGTTCAAAGAAATTAGAAGTGAAAATAATGAAAACAGCTATCAAACGCGATACGAACAAGTTTTTGATGGTTATGAAGCAACACAAACCATTTCTTTTTCGGCAAAGAAAAATCCAAGCTTGATGAAACGCATCGAGGATGTTTCAGGTAAAACATCAGAATTGGTTAATTCAGGAATTGAATTGTCATCCAATTCCATTCAATATACTTTTTCGGGCTTGTCAAGTTTAAAGCAAAGTTTGATTGAAAATGCTACTAAAGATGCCAACGAAAGAGCGTCAAAAATTGTAAAAACAGCCGATGGAAGTTTGGGTAAATTAAAACGTGCTAGTATGGGTGTTTTTCAAATAACTGGTCAAGGCTCAACCGAAGACGATAGTTATGGCGGAATAAATGACACCTATAGCAAAAATAAAACCGCTCGAATTACAGTTAGATTGGAATACGAGTTGGATTAATTTTTGAAATATTACAAAATAAAAAAACCGTCTTGTTAAAAACGAGACGGTTTTTTTATTTATTCTTTAATTTTTTTTCCTTGTTCGTCATAAAAATGATATTCAAGGTACGTGTAAGCGTCACGAGGTATGATTTTCACCCATTTTTTATGTTCAAAGAACCACTTTGAACGTAATGATGGAAAACCTTTGGTAAGGTATGCTGCCACAAAAGGATGAACGTTTAGTTTTATTTTTTTGTGGTCTTTAATGATTTTTTCTAATGCAAAAGAAATTTTGTCAATAATTTGGATTGGCGCATCGATATCGCTTGCCAAATTATTAGGGTTTTCTTCTCTTGTTTCGATATTTACTTCTGGTCTTACGCGTTGACGAGTGATTTGGACTAATCCAAATTTACTTGGCGGTAAGATTTTATGTTTGGCTTTATCATCGCTCATTTCTTCTTTTAAGAAGTTGTACAGTGTTTGGCGGTTTTCAGAATTTTGCATATCGATAAAATCGATAACAATAATTCCTCCCATATCGCGAAGTCTTAATTGACGTGCAATTTCGGCAGCGGCAATTAGGTTTACTTCTAATGCTGTGTCTTCTTGGCTGGAAGCTTTGTTGGAACGGTTTCCGCTGTTTACGTCGATAACGTGAAGTGCTTCGGTGTGTTCAATAATCAGATACGCACCTTTGCTCATGGAAACGGTTCTTCCAAATGAGGTTTTTATTTGTCTTTCGATGTGGTATTTTTCGAATAATGGTACATCTTTGGACTGATAAAACTTTACGATTTTTTGTTTCTCCGGAGCTATTTCGGCTAAATAGTCCTTTGTTTCTTGGTACAACTCTTCGTCATCTGTTTGAATACTGGTGAAAGTATCATTGAATACATCTCTTAGTATTGATGAAGCTTTATTTAGCTCGCCTAATACTTTTGACGGATGATGAGCAGTTGGTAATTTTTTACACATTGCAGTCCATCTATTCATTAAGTTCTGCAAATCTTTTTCTAATTCGATAGTGCTTTTGCCTTCGGCTACTGTTCTCACAATAACGCCAAAACCTTTTGGTTTGACTGCTTGTACTAGTTTTTTTAATCGGTCTTTTTCTTCTTTTGATTCTATTTTTTGCGAAATAGAAACTCGGTCAGAAAACGGAACTAACACTACAAATCGTCCGGCAAAGGAAAGCTCTGCGCTTATTCTTGGACCTTTGGTAGAAATAGGTTCTTTTACGACTTGAACTAATACGGATTGATTGGCGCTAAGAATATCGGTTATAGCACCGTTTTTATCAATCTCTTTTTCAAACTGAAAGTTTTTTAGGGAGAAATCTTTTAGTTTACCTGCGCTTACAAGTTTTATGAATTTCAAATAAGAAGCTAAACTCGGACCAAGATCGTGATAGTGTAAAAAGGCATCTTTTTCATAGCCAACGTTTACAAAAGCAGCGTTTAGTCCGGCAACTGGTTTTCTAATTTTTGCAATAAATATATCGCCAACTTGAAAGTTGCTTGTTTCTTCTTGTTTGTGTAATTCAATTAGTTTTCCATCTTTTAATAAGGCAAAATCTACAGCATCTTCACCACTACGGATGATTAATTCTTTATTCATGTTGTAAATTTTTATCCATGTTTGAAATTAGAAATATGAATTTAGAAGTTAGAAATGATTTCTAAATTATAATTTCTGAATTCTGAATTTTCAAAACACAGATGGATTAAACATTTTAAACAGGTATTTTGTTACCCGGTGGAATTAATATTAAATTTTTTGATATTAAATATTAGATTTATGCAACTACATTTATATCTAATATCTAATATTTTAAATCTAAAATTCCATTTCAATGAACGTTTAAAAAGAAAAAAAGTAGTTTAGAACTACTTTTTCTTTTTGTGACGGTTAGCTCTCGCTCTTTTTTTACGTTTGTGCGTTGCTACCTTATGTCTCTTTCTTTTTTTACCACTTGGCATACTTTAAGATTTAGTGATTAATAAATAAGTTTTATACTGCTACTTCAGTATTAGTTTTTACTGATTCTACAAATACTTTAGCAGGTTTAAATGCAGGAATGTTATGAGCAGGAATCTTGATTGTTGTATTTTTTGAAATGTTTCTTCCAGTTTTTTCAGCTCTTGTTTTGATGATGAAACTACCAAAACCTCTTAAATAAACATTATCACCAGTTTCTAATGAAGTTTTTACTTCTTCCATAAATGCTTCAACTGTTGCTTGAACATCTCCTTTTTCAAGACCTAATTTTTCTGAAATCTTCGCTACGATATCTGCTTTCGTCATTTTCTTTCGTATTTAATATTATGTGTAATAATTTTGAGGTTGCAAATATATGAATTAAAAAAACAATATTTCAAGCATAATCTATTAAAATTTAATCACATAAAGATTTATTTTTGTCAACCACTTTTTTGCTATGAAATTTTCTAATTCTTTAATACAATGGTATTTACAAAATAAGCGAGATTTGCCTTGGCGAAATTCGACTAACCCATACCATATTTGGCTATCGGAAATTATGCTTCAACAAACGCGAGTTGCGCAAGGTTTGCCTTATTTTTTACGATTTACCGAAGCTTTTCCAACCGTTTTTGACCTTGCAAATGCTAATGAAGAACAAGTTTTAAAATTGTGGCAAGGTTTGGGTTATTATTCTCGTGCTCGAAATTTGCATAAAACAGCTCAATTTATAGCTTTTGAACTCGATGGAATTTTTCCTGCTACGTATAAAGATTTGCTAAAACTAAAAGGCGTTGGCGAATATACCGCAGCAGCAATTGCTTCATTTGTTTACAACGAAAATGTTCCAGTAGTTGATGGAAATGTGTTTCGGGTTTTAGCGCGATATTTTGATGTAGAAACCGATATTGCTTCGGCTGGAGCCAAAAAAGAATTTACGCAACTTGCCTCTGAATTACTTCCAAAGGGAAAAGCAAATGTTTACAATCAAGCCATCATGGAATTTGGCGCACTGCAATGTGTTCCAAAAAATCCCGATTGTACCAATTGTGTTTTAAACGATAGTTGCATCGCTTTGCAAAAGAAAAAAGTAGCTCAACTTCCAGTGAAATTGAAGAAGACAAAAGTTACCAATCGATTTTTTAACTATTTGATTTTTTCTGACGAAGAATCGAATACTATTATAAGTAAACGAACGGCAAAAGGAATTTGGCACAATTTATATGAATTTCCGCTGATAGAAACTGACGATTTGATTCCTGAAAACGAAATGGTTGAGGTAATCAAGAATCAAGCATTTATTTCCAATGAAATTGTTGAGGTTACATTATGCAATCCCGAAGCTATTTTGCATAAATTATCACATCAGCATTTAACTATTCGGTTTTGGGAAGTTAAGGTTCAAGGTAAAATCAGTGATAGTTTGACCTATGAATCTGCTAAAGCGATGCCGTTTCCAATTGTAATTTTTAATTTTATTTCAAAATTTTGGGTTGATTCTCAAAAAATCACTAAATTTGATTGAATTTAAACTTCATAATGATGAATGGAACTTTAAATAAAGTAATGTTAATTGGTCACCTTGGCGATGATGTGAAGATGCATTATTTCGAAGGTGGAAATTGTATTGGTCGATTTCCATTGGCTACTAACGAAGTTTATATCAATAAACAAACCAACGAAAAAATCACTTCTACCGAATGGCATAACCTTGTTGTTCGAAATAAAGCCGCCGAAATTTGTGAAAAATATTTATCCAAAGGCGACAAAATATATGTTGAAGGCAGAATAAAATCGCGCCAATGGCAAGCCGAAGACGGAACAACAAAATACACTACCGAAATTCAGGTAACCGAGTTTACATTTTTAACTACCAAAAAAGATGTAGAAGGAATTAAGCAGAATCATGCTTCTGAACCTAAAAACACTAACTTTGAAGCGTCAAGTCCTGAAAACGATTTGCCGTTTTAAAAAACCTTTTACATTCAGATTTTTTGCCTTACACATTTTATGAAAAGAATAGTTTTTAGTTTTTTAGTAGCATCGTTATTAGTGATAACGAGCTGCAAAGACGATGTTTTGCCTAAACCAGCAAGTCAACTTCGATTGGATTATCCAGTAGCAGAATATGCTTCGTTTAGTAGCGATTGTCCGTTTACTTTTGATATCAACGAAGATGCCAAAATCAAAGCCGATAACAACTGTGGTTTTAGTATTCAATATCCAAAAATGAAGGCTACAATTTATTTGACTTATAAACCTGTGAACAACGATATTACAAAATTGCTTCGCGATGCTCAAAAATTAACGTTTGAACACGTGGTGAAAGCGGATGATATTACTGAATTACCTTTTTTAAACCGAGACAAAAAAGTATTTGGAATGTTTTATCAAGTGAATGGAAATGCCGCAACCAATGCGCAGTTTTATGTTACCGATAGCACAAAGCATTTTGTAACCGGTTCTGTTTATTTTTATGCCAAACCCAATTTTGATTCCATCATGCCTGCTACAAGCTACGTCAAAGATGATATGCAGCATTTGATGGAAAGCTTGCAGTGGAAGTAGATTGTTTTCAGAAATTTCGGGGATAAAAGAGGTCGATTTTTTTTACATTAATTTGAATCAGAGTTGTATAATAGCTAATGTTATTTGACACTTTTTTATAAAAAATCTTCTTTTTCCGTTTCAGATTCTTTGCTTTTTAATTTATCAATTCTTGAATTGATGTAAGTGAAAACGTTTGATAAAATTAGAAATAAACCTAACATAATCCAAATATTTGTAGTTATACTAAGTTCATTAGTTTTATTTTCTAATCTCAACTTCGAGTTTGTTGCTATAACAATATCATATAATTTTTTTTTCTCTTCTGAATTTATTTTCTCAAATTTTAAAATTTGCTCGTATATCTTTTTTTGGTCTAAAAGAATTTTGTTTTGTTCTTCTATGTTTCTGTATGATTCTGTAATATTTCCAATTATATATATCAGGCAAAAAAATGAAATAATAGTTATTACAAATTTTACAGAGATTAACGATTTTAGGTTCATTTTTGTATGATTTTATTGAAGTGTTTCACAACAGCCAAATATACAAAAACTTCATACGGCCAAACAAAACTACATATTATATAAAAAGAAAACTTTGTTTTAACGATATTGTATTATAGTTAGTGTTTTTCAGTATAACTTTCCATATAATCAGCGATCGAACTCACTATTTTTACTTTAGGGTTAAGCGATTTTTGAATAATTTTTAAATCATTCATATTAAACTTTGAATCTGTAATTTTAAGGACTTTGAGATTTGGAAGTAAATTCAGCTTTGGTATTTCAGCAACAATGTTTAGATTTTTGTTCAATGCTAAATCTAAAACTTCAAGATTTTTAAGTTCTGATATTGAGTTAGGTAAACTTTTTAAATTGTTTGAGTTTAGAATTAAAACTTTTAATAATTTCAATTCTGATATTTTTTCGGGTAATTCGGTAATTTGATTTTTGTCTGTATCACTTTCTGGTAATGCTGAAAGTGGTGGATAAAAAACTACTTCTTTTGCGCCAAGTTGCAATTCGATTAAGTTCTTGTTTTCAAAAACACTGTCGGGAATTGTAGTTAATCTTTTGCTGCTTAAATCAATTTGGGTTTCCTTATTCAAATTAGAACAGGAATTAAATAGGAAAAGTATAAAAATGATATAATGTTTCATTGAGTAATTTTGAAGTATTGATGTAAACATTCAAATATACAAAAACTTCAAACAGCTAGACAAAACTTAAATGTAAATCAAAAAAAATCCCGAAAACTTCGGGACTTTTAATTATGCTTTTATTTTAACATCAGAGACTTTGTAGGTTTTGCCATCGGCTGTGGATTCAACCGTTTCTGAGATTTTTTCGGGAGATAAAACCGCTGCGTCAAAACTAACCGTTGCTTCTTTTTTATCAAAATCTACTTTTGCTTCTTGAACGCCTTCCATTTCGGTAAGTTTTCGCTCTATCGTTTTTGCACAACCCATCGAACAAGTCATTCCGTCTATTTTTAACGTAGCCGTTTCAGGTTTTTGTGCTACTTTTTTTTCGGTTGAACTCACTGCATTTGTTGACTCTGATAAATTTGGTTCGTTTCCAGTTTCTTTACAGCTCATAAATAATAATGAGCATAAAGTCATCGTTATAATTGGTTTAACAAAATTCATAAGTGTTTAATTTAATGTTTGTAATCATTGTTTGTTGAGGCAAAAATAATTAAAAATTAAAGTTATTACTCTTAAAATAATTACAAAATTTTGATTCACAATTTTTAACATAATTAATGAAGTTTTTAAAAATACTTATATTTACACTATGAGTTTATGGATTAAAACAAATTGGCTGGTAAAACGGATTTTTCCAAAGTATGTTTGGTCAATTCCTAACGACGAAAAAAAAGTTTTTCTCACTTTTGATGATGGACCAACGCCCGAAATTACCGAATGGGTTTTGGCAGAACTTCGAAACTACAACGCCAAAGCTACTTTTTTTTGCATTGGCGATAATATTCGAAAATATCCAGCGATTTTCCAGAAAGTTTTGGCTGAAAACCATTCCATAGGAAATCATACGTTTAATCATTTAAAAGGATGGAAAACGCCAACCGAAGAATATATCAAAAACACTCTACTTTGTCAATCACAATTCACAATTCACAGTTCACAATTCAGAAATCTTTTTCGTCCACCGTATGGAAAAATTAAACTTTCGCAAGCAAGAAGATTACGAAAACTGGGTTATAAAATAATTATGTGGGATGTTATTTCTTTTGATTTTGACCAAACAATTTCAAAAGAAAAATGTTTAGAAAATGTTCTGAAAAATGTAGAAAGCGGAAGTATTATCGTTTTTCACGACAGTAAAAAAGCATGGCAAAATCTTGAGTATGTTTTACCAAAAACCTTGAAATTTTTAAACGAAAAAGGATTTACTTGCGATAAAATAAATTAATTTCAAATTGTCATCCTGTCCCGAAACTTCGGGATGACGAAGGACTAAATCTGCTCGTTGACAATACTTATTAAAGTATTTGCGTCTAATTCGCCCGATTGTCTCCAAACCATTTGCCCATCTTTATAAATCATCAATGTTGGTAAACCTTTGATGCGAAGCGCTTCGGCTAGTTCTTGATTTTTATCAACGTCAATTTTAATCACTTTGGCTCTATCACCAAGTGCGGCTGCAACATCTCTAATTACAGGATGCATCGATACAGACGAGTCGTTCCACTCTGTGTAAAAGTCGATTAACACAGGAACTTGAGCGTTAATTAATTCTCCAAATTTTGACATAAAACCAAAATATTTTAATTTTCTTTTTTAAAGAAATGAATTTAGAATACTACAAATGTAGCATTTTTAACTAATTATGCTACTTTTTCTGCTTTTTTTAGTTCGAAAACGGTGATTTCAGGCCAAATTCCAACGCGACCAGGATAAGCATGAAATCCAAAACCGCGATTTACATAAATATATCGTCCTAAATTTTCGTATAAACCTGCCCATTGTTTGTAAACATATTGCACTGGACTCCAACGAATAATTCCCGGAATTTCAATTCCAAATTGCAATCCATGTGTATGACCAGAAAGCGTTAATTGGAAATTTTTGTTGTGATTTTTAACTTCATATTCCCAATGACTTGGATCGTGACTCATTAATATTTTAAAATCTTCATTGGTCAATCCTTCCGAGGCTTTGTTTAAATCGCCAGCTTGCTTGAAATTTTTGCCCCAATTTTCAACGCCAACAATAGCAATTTCACTTGAACCTTTTTTGATTTTTTTATTTTGGTTCAAAAGCAAATCAAAACCAATATCGCCATATACTTTTTTAATGGCTTCAAAGTTTTCGTTTTTTGCTGCTTGCGATGGCCAAGTTACATATTCGCCATAATCGTGATTGCCCAAAACGGCAAATTTTCCATATTGGTGATTATCAATTTTGTTAAAAATATCAATCCAAGGATGCATTTCAGTAGCATGCGTATTTACAATATCGCCAGTAAAAAGCATCAAATCGGTTTTTTGCTCATTGATTAAATCGATGGCATATTGAATTTTTTCAGGATTGTCAAAACTTCCACTGTGAACATCCGATATTTGAGTGATTGTAAAACCGTCAAAATCATCGGGTAAATCAGCAAAATATAATGGTTGCCTAATAACTCTGTAGTCATATTTCCCTTTTGTCATTCCATAAAGCAAAGATGTAAACGGAATTGCCGCAATAACTAACGCCATTTGACTGATGAATTTTCGTCTATCGGGTAAAAAACTGCCGCTATCGTTATCGCCAACAAAATGGGTAATTGTGCCGCTAAAAATTCTGAAAACATCTTCCAAAAGCATGAAAACGGTTAAAATAATTTTTGGAATTAAAAGCAAAAGCAAAAGTCCAAGCGTAAACAATGACATTTGAGTTTGTCCAACGCTTCGGTCAAATTTTGAAAATTGATAAAAAATAAAAGCAATTGCCAAAATAGAAACAACTAAGTAAACAACATTAACAACTTTCGATTTAGAAATTGTTCTAATTGCTTGAAAAGAGTAAACTTCTATTATTGCAATGATTATGAAAAGGAATAGCCAACGAAGCATATAAATATTTTCAGCAAAGTAACGAACTTTATCAGTTTGAGATTGTTAATTATTTTTTAAATTTCATACAGGTACTTTTTGATGAAAATATCATTCATATTAAGTATTTTTACAAATTCAAATTACAAATCATGTCACAAAAACGCCTTTATCTTCTTGATGCTTATGCACTAATTTTTCGCGGTTATTTTGCCTTTATAAAAAATCCTAGAATTAACTCTAAAGGAATGGATACATCGGCAATTATGGGATTTATGAATGCTTTGATGGATGTTATCAAACGCGAAAAACCCGATCATTTAGCCGTAGCTTTTGATAAAGGCGGAAGCGATTATCGCTATGAAATGTTTCCCGAATACAAAGCGCATCGTGATGAAACGCCAGAAGCAATTAAAATTGCCGTTCCGTACATTCAAGAATTGTTGAAAGCAATGCATATTCCAATTATTGAAGTGGCAGGTTTTGAAGCCGATGATTTAATTGGAACGTTGGCAAAACAAGCCGAAAAAGAAGGTTTTAAAGTATATATGGTTACGCCCGATAAGGATTTTGCACAATTGGTTTCCGAAAACATTTTTATGTACAAACCAGCAAGAATGGGCAACGACATCGAAATTTGGGGAATTCCAGAAGTATTGGAAAAATTTGAAATCGAACGACCAGAACAAGTGATAGATTTCTTAGGAATGATGGGCGATGCTGCCGATAATATTCCGGGATTGCCAGGCGTTGGAGAAAAAACAGCAAAGAAATTCCTAAAAGAATATGGTTCGATGGAAAATCTTTTGGCAAACACACATCAGTTAAAAGGTGCGATTAAAGATAAAATCGAAGCCAATGCCGAATTAGGTTTATTATCAAAAAAATTAGCAGCAATTTTACTCGATTGTCCTGTTGAATTTAATGCCGAAAATTTTGAACTTTCAAAACCTGATGTTGAAAAAACCGATGCGTTGTTTCAAGAATTGGAATTCCGTCAAATGAAAGCGCAGTTTGATAAATATTTTGGAACTGGAAAAGAATATGATGAAATTGACACGAATGGCAATAGAACTTCAAGCGAAACACCACAACAAACTAAAAAAACTCCAGCTAAGAAATCCAACGAAGATCAATTTGATTTGTTCGGATTTTCGGATGAGGAAAGTGGTGAAGTGAAAACTAATTCTAATTATGCAACGTTAGAAAATACCAATCATAATTATCAGATTATTCAAGGTGATTTGGGTACAAAATTGTTTTTGCAGAATTTACTTAATCAAACTTCGGTTTGTTTTGATACCGAAACTACAGGAATTGATGCTTTAAATGCTGAACTAGTTGGAATGTCGTTTTCTTGGCAAAAAGGCGAAGCATTTTACGTTCCGTTTCCAGAAAATCAGGAAGAAGCACAGATTTTAGTCGATAAATTCAAACCGTTTTTTGAAAATGAAAGCATCGAAAAAATTGGTCAGAATATAAAATATGATTTGAAAATTCTCTCGAATTATGGAGTTCAAATCAAAGGAAAATTATTCGATACGATGATTGCGCATTATTTGATAAATCCAGATATGCGTCATAATATGGACGTTTTATCAGAAACCTATTTGAAATATTCTCCAAAATCCATTGAAGATTTAATTGGCAAAAAAGGTAAAAATCAAAAATCGATGCGCGATGTTGCTTTGGAAGATATCAAAGAATACGCTGCCGAAGATGCTGATGTTACCTTTCAATTAAAACAAAATTTCAGTCCGATTTTAGACAAAGTAGAAACCAAAAAACTTTTTGATGAAATTGAAATTCCGTTAATTCCTGTTTTGGCTGCAATGGAATTGGAAGGAATCAATCTTGACGTTCCTTTTTTGAAAGAAATGTCGGTTGAAATGGCAAAAGAAAGCTCCGAATTAGAACAAAAAATATATGAAACTGCTGGTGAAAAATTCAATTTGGCTTCACCTAAACAATTGGGCGACGTTTTATTTGATAAAATGAAAATTGGCGGTGAGAAACAAAAGAAAACCAAAACGGGTCAATATGCTACTGGCGAAGAGGTTTTGAGTTATTTAGCCAACGAACATCAAATTGTAAAAGATATTTTGGAATGGCGACAAATGGTGAAATTGCAAAGTACTTACATTGATGCTTTACCTAACCAAGTTGATAAAAAAACAGGACGTGTTCACACCGATTATATGCAAACGGTTGCGGCAACTGGTCGTTTGAGTTCGAACAATCCAAACTTGCAAAATATTCCGATTCGTACTGAACGCGGACGATTGATTAGAAAAGCATTTATTGCTCGTGATGAAAATTACACTTTAGTTTCTGCCGATTATTCTCAAATAGAACTTCGAATTATCGCTGCTTTATCTGGCGAAGAAAATATGATAAAAGCGTTTCAAAATAATGAAGATATTCACAGAAGTACGGCTGCAAAAGTCTTCAATGTACCGTTAGAAGAAGTTACAAAAGAACAACGCAGCAATGCCAAAACCGTGAATTTCGGAATTATTTATGGTGTTTCAGCCTTCGGACTTTCAAATCAAACTTCGCTTTCGCGAAAAGAAAGTGCCGAGTTGATTGAGGCTTATTATGCAACCTATCCTAAATTGAAATCGTACATGAGCAATCAAGTTGATTTTGCAAGAAAAAACGGTTACGTACAAACAGTTTTAGGAAGAAGACGTTATCTAAAAGACATCAATTCGGCTAACATGATGGTAAAAAGTGGTGCTGAACGAAATGCTGTAAATGCACCAATTCAAGGTTCGGCTGCTGATATTATCAAAATTGCGATGATTAATATTCACAAAAAACTAACTTCTGAGAATTGGAAATCAAAAATGTTACTTCAAGTTCATGACGAATTGGTTTTTGACGTTCACAACTCCGAATTAGAAAAAATAAAACCCATGATTAAACACGAAATGGAAAACGCCTTCAAAATGGATGTTCCGTTGGATGTTGAAATTGGCGTTGGAAAAAATTGGTTGGAAGCGCATTGATTTTAGTGTTCAGTTTTCAGTGGCAGTTGGCAGTTGAGTAACTTTGACATTTCTTAGGAATCTCAAATACTATTTTAAATGAAGAAAATAATTCTATTTTTCTTTTTAAGTTTTTCAAATTTGATTTTTTGTCAAGTTGATGATTCAATTAAACTTAAAAACTACGTGTTAGCTGTAAATAATTTTAACAGCACAATGCCTTATTTTGTGATTTTTAAATACAAAGATTTGAATACTAATTTGATAAGAGAAGTTTGTGTTTTAAGCAGTGATTTAATTTATTCTATTTCTGAAGAAAAAAAGATAACCCATTTTGAAGCTTTTGAACTTGCGATTAAAAACGAATCTATGTATTTTGAGTTCAAAAATGTTAAATCACTTGAAAGATTAAATATGATTACTTACTCAAAGGATGAATTCAATAATTTTAAAAGAAAAAAAAGAGTTAAAAAACTTATCGTAAAAACTTTAACATCAAAACAAAGTGAAAAATTATTTCCAAAAGATGAAAAAGAACAAATTATGTTTGCACATTTTTTATTCAATTTTGGATTTTTAACTGCTATAAATGAATGCTTTGGAGGACAAGAATTAATAGTCATCAACTCTACATCAGAATAATTTACAATTTCTAAAAAAAATATCATGCTCAAGAAAATACTTTTACTTTTTATAATAGCAATTACATCAGCATCAAATGCTCAACAAACAAAATTTCAAAAAATTGATAGTTTATTGACTTTTTTGAATACCAATAACAAATTTATGGGCGAATTGTCCATCATCGAAAAAGGTAAAATGGTTTTTAGTAAAGCTTATGGCTTTGCTGATGTTGAAAGCGGAAAAAAATTAGATGTAAACACCAAATTGAAGATTGGTTCAATTACTAAAACTTTTACGGCAACTATGATTATGCAATTGGTTGACGAAAAGAAACTGACTTTAGATACAAAACTTTCAAAATTTTATCCAAAAATTCCAAACGCTGATAAAATTACCATTCATCATTTGTTGCATCACCGAACTGGAATTCCAGATTTTTTGAATGACGATCCAACAGTTGGAGAATTCATTTATGTAGAAAATAAAAAGGAAGATTTGGTAAAGCGAATGGAGAATTACACTTCAGCATTTGAACCCAATTCGCAACACAAATACAGTAATTCCAACTATAATTTACTCGGTTATATTATTGAAGATATTACCAAAAAAAGTTTTTCCGAAAATCTAAACACTCGAATTATTAAGAAAATAGGTTTGAAAAATACACTTTTCCCAACTAAAATTGATATTTCGAAGAACGAAGGCAACTCTTATTTTTTTGATGGAAAAAATTGGACAAAAGTTCCCGAATGGCATAGTTCATTGTCTTTTGCAGCTGGCGCAATGGCATCAACAACAGATGATTTGAATCTGTTTTTAGAAGCTTTATTGGAAGGTAAATTAACTTCAAAATCTTCTTTGGAGCAAATGAAATCTATGGAAGATTATTATGGAAAAGGATTAATAATTGCACCTTTTGAAAACCGAAAATTTTATGGACATACTGGCGGAATTGAAAACTTTCGCGCAGCTGCAGGTTATAATCCAGAAGATAAAACAGGTTTTTCGATTATTGTAAATGGCGATAATTATAGTAGAAACGATATTATGATTGGCGTGTTGAGTTTGTTTTATGGTAGTGACTATTCATTTCCAGAATTCAAGCAATTTGAGGTTTCGAAAGCAATATTAGAGCAATACTCAGGAACATATAAATCGGCTGCATTTCCAATGAAAATTAAAGTTTTTGTAGAAAATGGCAATTTATTAGCGCAAGCAACAGGGCAAAGTTCTTTTCCGTTAACAGCAAAAAGTGAAATTGAATTTGTTTTTGAAGCTGCCATGATACAATTGAAATTTGGAGAAAATAAAATGAATTTCAAACAAGGAACGATGGAATTCGAATTTATTAAAGAATAACTTTTATTTCATAAAACAAAAAAGCCGAAACTAAATTATTTCGGCTTTTTTTGATATAAGTTGTAGACTAATTTATAATAATTTTCTTCCAAGATTTTTCAGTTTCATTTACTAATTCTAAAAGGTAAATTCCGGTTTGTAAACCTTTTACATTTACTTCAGGAGCATCGGTTTCATTTTTAACTTCAACTGATTTTATAAAAGCGCCCGTTTGAGAGTAAATATTGATTTTTTGCAATGTTGTTTTCGCTTTTACAAGAAATTCTCCGTTGGATGGATTTGGGTAAATTTGAGTAGCTCTTAATGAAAAATCTTCAACGCCAAGTGTTGATAAAGGCGTATTTATCGCATAGCCACGATTAGAAAAGCCATGACTGTTAAGCGTATAACCTGCTGTACTTCTTCGAGCAAAAGCAAAATCAATTGAAGCTTCTGAAAAATTAAACTGATAATCATCGGTATCATTTGTATTAAAAGGTCTTGAAAAAACTATAGTTCTAAGTCCGTTAGAAGGAGTGTTATCAGAATTTGATACTAATGTCCAATTGTTAGTTGTGTCTGGAGTTGGAGCAATTCCTACTCCATTATGTGATGCATCAACTAAGGTTACATTATTCCAATAAACTACATCAATTCCATCAACCATTCCATCACCATCTTCAAAAGATCCAAATTGTAATGCAAACCATCTGTCATTTGGTCCAGACAAAGTTAATGTGGCTGTTTGAGTAGTATTGTTGAGTAGTAAAGTGGCTGTTGTATTACTCAACAAGTTAACTAATCCAGTAGATTTTTGTTGCGCAAATGCACTTAAACTAATTAAAGAGATAATAAGTAAAGTTTTTTTCATAAACGTTTATTTTAAAAGATTGATAATAGCTTCGTTTCCAGAAAAAGCGGCATATTCAAATGCTGTTTTTCCTTTGTTGTCTTGTAATGATTTATCAGCTTTATTAGCTAATAATAATTTTACTAATTCGATGTTTTTAAACTGAACAGCATACATTAATGCGGTTGTCCCTTGTGCATCAGTTAGGTTTACATCGGCTTTTTTATTGATTAATAATGAAGCTATTTCGTTGTTTCCTTTAACGATACTAGCCATCAAAGCCGTTCCCATTTCGCTTTTAGTATTTAATTCGCAATTGTTTTCAATCAAAACTTTTGCGACTTCGTTGTTTCCTCGATAGCAAGCTAGAATTAAAGGTGTATATCCGTTAGTATTTATTGTGTTAAAAGCTTTTGCATCTGTTTTAATGATTTCTAATGCTTGTTGTGCGGTTCCTTTTCTGGCGATTTCAAATACATCTAATTTTTCCTGAGCAATTGAAGTCAAACTAAAAAAGAAAACAATAAAAAGAAATGCGAATGTATTTAATTTCATGTTTCAAGTTTGATTATTACTTCTTGATGAATCAAATGTTAAAAGGTTGCGTCAATTTGTTAAAAAAGGTTAAATTTTTTTAGTTGAATCGCGTTGTCTTAATTCTGTTTTGATTACAGTTGTAGTAAAAGTGTAAGTTTCGTCGTTGCTTTCAAGTTTGTCGATTAGTAATTGTGCTGCAACTTCGCCAATTTCTGGACCATGTTGACTAACCGTTGACATACTTGGAGTCATTCTTCGTGACCAAACACCATCAGCAAAACCAATGATTGATAGTTCTTGTGGAATTTTATATCCGTTTTGAATGCCTAATTTCATTGCTGTTACCGATGCATGTTCGTCAAGAGCAAAAACGCCGTCGGGTTTGTTTTTGATAAAGAAACCGCCAATTTTAGAATTAAATTCTTCGTTGTTATTAGTTAGTATGACTAAATCTTCGTCAACCTTTATTCCTTTTGCTTCGATGGCTTTGTAAAAACCTTTTGCTCTAAGTTTTCCAACGCTTAAATTATCAATGGCTGATAACAATGCTATTTTTTTACAACCCGATTTTATTAAATGTTCGGTTGCATTCACTGCCGATTCGAAATCATCAACTATTACTTTGTCGCAGTTTACTTCGTCGGCAATTCGGTCAAACATTACAATTGGCGTTCCTTCATTGATAATTTCTTTAAAATGATTGAAGCTTTGAAGTTTTTGAGATTCTTCTGAAATGGAAAGAATAAAACCATCGATAGTTCCGTTACTCAACATTTCAAGCGCGTTGATTTCTTTTTCTAATGATTCATTAGAAATACAAGTAATCACTTTATAGCCTTTTTCGTCACAAACTTTCTCAATTCCGCTAAAAACTTTAGCAAAAAAAGAATTTAAGATATTAGGAATGATTACACCAATAGTTTTAGTTTTTCTATTTTTTAGATTTAAACCAATAACATTTGGCTTGTAATTTTTCAGTTTTGCATATTCCTGAACGCGCTGTTTTGTTGGTTCGCTAATCTCTGGACTTCCGTTCAAAGCCTTGGAAACTGTCGAAACAGAAACTCCTAATTCTTTTGCAATTTGTTTTAAAGTGGCTTTCGATTTCATTTGGTCATTGTTAAAGTGTAAAAATAGAAAAATAAATTATAGGAATGGTATAATTATTTAGATTCGCTAATTGGTTGAAAAGCAATTAAAAGAATCTTTTTCTTACTGTTTGCATATATGATATTTATTTGTACTTTTGCACTCCCTTAATTGGGAATGGAATGTTTAATTAAAATAAATTATTGTGAACACATTAAGCTACAAGACAGTTTCAGCAAACAAAGCTACTGCAGACAAGCAGTGGGTTGTTGTAGACGCTGAAGGTCATAACTTAGGTCGTTTAGCTTCAAAAGTTGCGATGCTTTTGAGAGGTAAATACAAGCCAAGTTATACACCGCACGTTGATTGTGGAGATAACGTAATTGTTATCAACGCAGAAAAAATCAACCTAACTGGAAACAAGTTAGATGACAAAACGTACATCAGACACACAGGTTATCCAGGAGGACAAAGAAGCTTATCTGCAAAAGTAATGCAACAAAAAAACCCTGCATTATTAGTAGAGAAAGCTGTAAAAGGAATGTTACCTAAAAACAAATTAGGTGCTGAATTATTCCGCAATTTAAATGTAAACGTTGGTTCAGAGCACAAACATGCAGCTCAACAACCAAAAACCGTAAACCTTAACGACTTAAAGTAATGGGAGTTATTCACAAAATCGGTAGAAGAAAATGTGCAGTTGCACGTGTTTATGTTTCTGAAGGAACAGGAAAAATTACCGTAAACAAAAGAGAATTTAACAACTACTTCCCAACAGCTACTTTACAGTACAAAGTATTGCAACCAATGTCTATGACAAACAATGCAGAAAACTTTGATGTAAAAGTAAATGTATATGGTGGTGGTTCTACAGGACAAGCTGAAGCTGTAAGAATGGCAATCGCTCGCGCAATGTGTGAAGTTGAAGCTGAAAACAGAGCTATCCTAAAACCAGAAGGATTACTAACAAGAGATCCAAGAATGGTTGAACGTAAAAAATTCGGTCAGAAAAAAGCACGTAAGAGATTCCAATTCTCAAAACGTTAATATTCAGATTTTTTTACAAATTAAAATTGAAATTAATAAAGTTGCCGATATTCTTTTTGACGAAAAAGGAATTAGTTTAGCATCTAAATTTTCAAGACGAACGAAAGTAACTACTTGAAAATTGCTATAACAACGGAACGTAAACTATTACACAATGGCAAACAAAATTGAAGTTAAAGATTTATTAGAAGCAGGTGTTCACTTTGGACACATGACTCGTAAATGGGATCCAAATATGGCTCCATACATTTATATGGAAAGAAATGGTATTCATATCATCAATCTATATAAAACTGCAGCTAAAATTGAAGAAGCTAACGAAGCTTTGAAAAAAATTGCTGCATCGGGTAGAAAAGTACTTTTCGTAGCTACCAAAAAACAAGCAAAAGACATCGTAGCTGAAAAAGCTGCAGCTTGTAACATGCCTTACATCACTGAAAGATGGCCAGGTGGAATGTTGACTAACTTTGTTACTATCCGTAAAGCTGTTAAAAAAATGGCTTCTATCGATAAAATGAAGAAAGACGGAACATTCATGACACTTTCTAAAAAAGAAAGATTACAAGTTGATCGTCTACGTGCTAAATTAGAGAAGAACTTAGGTTCTATCGCTGACATGTCTAGATTACCTGCTGCATTATTCGTAGTAGATATCAAAGCTGAACACATCGCAGTAAAAGAAGCACAAAAATTAAACATTCCAGTTTTCGCAATGGTTGATACTAACTCTGATCCACGTGAAGTAGATTACGTTATCCCAGCCAATGATGATGCTTCAAAATCAATTGATAAAATTTTATCTTTAGTTACTGATGCTGTAAAAGACGGATTAGCAAACAGAACTTCTGACAAAGAAGTTGATGCTCCAGAAGTTGAAACAGCTGTTGCTGAAGTTGCTGCTCCAGAAGTAGAAGCTACAGAAACTAAATCTGAAGAATAAATCAACAACATAATTACGAATTATGAGTTTCGAATTGCGTTGTTTTGGCGTAATTTTTAATTCGTAATTCGTAATTTTTTTTAAAGAATTTTTTAATCTTAAAATATAAAAAACAAAATGGCAACAATTACTGCTGCAGACGTAAATAAATTAAGACAATCTACAGGTGCCGGAATGATGGACTGTAAAAAAGCTTTAGTTGAAGCTGATGGAGATTTCGATAAAGCAATACAAATCCTTAGAGAAAAAGGACAAAAAGTTGCTGCTAATCGTTCTGACCGTGAGTCTTCTGAAGGTGCTGCTGTTTCTTTTGTTAATGCAGACAATACAAAAGGAGCTATCATTACTTTAAACTGTGAAACAGATTTCGTAGGTAAAAACGAAGCTTTCGTAACTTTAGCTAAAGATTTAGTAGAAAGAGCAATCAACTTCTCTTCTAAAGAAGAATTTTTAGCATCAGATTTCAACGGAATTACGGTTGCTGAAAAATTAATCGAGCAAACTGGTGTTATCGGTGAAAAAATCGAAATCGGTGGTTTTGAAATCTTAGAAGGTGCATTCGTTGGATCTTATGTTCACGTGAACAAAATTGCTGCTTTAACAGCTATTTCTGCTAAAGTTGACAACGCTGAAACATTAACAAAAGATATCTCTATGCAAGTTGCTTCAATGGGAGCTGACACATTATCTTACAAAGATTTTGATCCTGCTTTCGTTGCCTCAGAACTTGCTGCTCGTATTGCTGTAATCGAAAAAGAAAACGAAGAAGCTGCACGTTTAGGAAAAACATTGAAAAACGTTCCTAAATACATCTCTTTCTCTCAATTAACTCCAGAAGTTATCAAACAAGCAGAAGAAGATGCAAAAGCTGAATTAAAAGCAGAAGGTAAACCAGAGGCAATTTGGGACAAAATCCTTCCAGGAAAAGTAGCTCGTTTTATTTCTGACAATACTACTTTAGATCAAGAAAAAGCATTATTAGATCAAAACTTCATCAAAGATGACAGTAAAAAAGTAGCTGATTATGTTAAAGGATTTAATGTAGAAATCACTGGTTTCAAACGTGTTTCTTTAGGATAATATAGTATCAAATTTTAGATAGTAACCTCGTTTCTTAATTGAAACGAGGTTTTTTGTTTTTTGGAGCAACAGGTTTATGCTTTTTGCTATATTTTTTTGCATAACCCTAATTGGATACAGAATTACCCCGATAGGATACTTTGTTATTGTTATAGGATACTTGATTACTCCAGTTGGATATTTAGTTCATACGGATGGAAGCTTTATCTTTTTAGTAATATTGTGTTTTGATGTAATAGGATGGATTTTTACCCCAATGAAATGCTTATTTACCCTAACTTGATGAGCAGTTTATGGGGTATTATTTACTATAACTCTTATGAAATTGAATAATTGTATGTTGATGTTTCACTTTTTTTTGGTTAAAAATTTGTTAATGTAGTATTTTTCAGTTTTTTTGGCATTTGGTTTGTAATTTGATTGATAGCAAGATGTTGCTAAGTATTATTTCCAATCAAAAAATTATTATTATGAATGCAAATGTTAAAATTGAAGAGATTGCACCATTGGGAGATTTTGTTTTAACGAGTTATACTCGTGATTTTGGAGCAATAGAGAGTAAGTTTCCAAAACTAAATGCTGATTTTAAGGCAGAATTTGAAGCTAAATTGGCTCTTGTTAAAGATTTAGAGAGTAGTTTAGTTTTGACTGAACAGCAAAAAGGTGTTACTGCGAGTTTGTATGCCGAGGCAAATGAGCTTAGTAAAGAGTTGAATTTTTTGAAGGTTTATGTTAAGGATGCTGGTTTGAATTTTGGTGTTGTTTTACCCTTGAAACAGGACTTGCAGAATGGTAATATTGAAGGAGCTTTGCTAAAAATGGAAGCTGTTAAACAGTTTGTAGTTACTCATAAAACTGCATTAATGGAAGAAGGTATGCCTGCTGAATTTGATGTTGTATTAGCCAATTATAAATTGAGTATGACAACAAAAAATAATTTGCAAAATGAGATTTTGAATAATAGAAAGCAATTGACTGAGGTGAATAAAGTTCATTATGAAGAGTTGAAGTCTATGATTAAGAAAATTTGCAGTAAGGGTAAATTAGTTTTTACAAAAACTGTTTATGAGGATGAATATGTAGTGACGAAGGTAGCTCAACGAATGCGTGCTGCAAAACGTACAGCATAATGATTTTGTGATTTAGATTTTAAAAGGTTTGCGATAGCAAGCCTTTTTTTTTAATTTTAAGTTAAATTTTTTTATATAAAATATTGTTATAAATTGTCAATGTTTTATTACTAACTACATAACTTATTATCTTATGAAACAAGCAAACAACGTTCAATGGATTTTTAATACCATTACTTTTTTATTAATCATGTTGTTGTCTAATGACATCAATAGCCAAGAACAGCTTGACAAACAACTATTAACGGAACTTATTTTATTAAGTTTACTGATAGTTCAAAAACTGTAACCAAAGTGGTAGTAATAAAAAAATAAACTATGAAAAATATATTTTTCTTATTATTTGCTAGTAGCTGTTTTCCCCAAGCAGGTTCCTATGACACTACTTTTGGCAGTAACGGCAAATCAACTCATTGTCTAGAGGAATGGCAAACGTATAATAATATGGATGCCGATTTTCAATCTACTGGCAAAATAATTAGTTACAGTACAAACTACAGTGCCGTAGGAGCTAGTTTAGTTCGGTGGAATACTAACGGTAGTTTAGATACTACTTTTGGGGTTAATGGATTTATAAATTTTATGCAATCGGGTGTATTTATAAATGGCGGACACCTACCTTTCGATATGGTAATTCAACCTGATGATAAAATTATCATTATGGGGACGCAACAAAATGATGTTTATTATAATTCCTTCTGGGTAGCCCGACTACTCCCCAATGGAGAATTGGATACCAGTTTTAATGGCACTGGTTATAAAGATGTTCTTTTTGGAACGACACAAGGTGGTGGCACGTGTGTTGCATTACAACCCGATGGAAAGATACTTCTTGGAGGTTCATCGGGTAATACAGCCGACTTGTTTGCCGTGGCACGATTGAATAGTGATGGTTCTTTTGATACCGATTTTGGCATAAATGGTAAAACACAAATTGCGTTTAATGGTACTGAAAGCTTTATACAGAGTATGGCACTGCAAGCTGATGGTAAAATAGTTTTGGGTGGTTATACCGTTGCACCTACTAAAGATTTTGCTTTAGCAAGGATAAACAGCAACGGAACATTAGATACCACTTTTGGTACCAACGGAAAAATGATAACTACACTCAGTACTACACATGGAGATGTTATTACTGATTTAATTATAGAACCTGATGGTAAAATTGTAGCTGGAGGCATTTATTCTTATGAGTTTAACTCAAGAGTGTGTTTGGTTCGTTATACTTCTAGTGGTAGCATAGATAACAGTTTTGGAACAAATGGGATTTTTATTAATGCCAATTATTACAGTCGAAATTGTAGTTTGGCCCGTCAGCTTGATGGTAAATTCGTTTCAGCCAGTGGTTGGGATGGAACTTATTTTATAGTAGCTCGGTATAATAATAATGGAACTCTTGATACTGCTTTTGGAGATACTGGTTATGTAAATGCTTTTTATGGTTATGCAGCTAAAATACTTTTACAATCTGATGATAAAATAGTTGTTACTGGCACAATATTTAATTCTGACGATCAAGTGTGTACTGCCATAATTCGTTTGAATCCTGGAACATTAAGTGTTGAGGAATTTGAGGATGAAGAAGTGGTTGTTTATCCTAATCCAAGTAACGGAATATTTCAGTTGACTTTTAATGAAGCTTTTTCTGAAAAAATTGAATACTCGGTTTATGATGTATTGGGTAAAATAATAGTAGAGAAAGAGAATTCAAACGACTTAGATGCAACTGAAGTAAATCTTGAGAATTATCCTGCCGGAATTTATTTGCTTCGTATGAAAATAGGCGAGGTTGTGGTAAACAAAAAGCTTTTGAAAAATTAAACACAAAACAAAACCCCAATTCAATCAGAATTGGGGTTTTGTTTGATATTTACCTCGTAACTCTAAAATTCCTTGCTCGCATCAATGCATCGCTTGTTGCAGCTTTTCCGCGGTATTTTTTATAGGCAATTTCAGGATCAATTGTATTTCCTATGCTGAAAACATTTTCCAATAAACGTTTGGAAACTTCTTTGTCATATAATCCGCCTTTAGATTCTGTGAAAGCTTCGGTTGCATCGGCACTAATAACATCTGCCCATAAATAACCATAATATCCAGCGGCATAATCATCGCCTGAAAAAATATGTCCAAACTGCGGAATTCGGTGACGCATTACAATTTCCGAAGGCATTTTTAGCTCAGATAACGTTGTTTTCTCAAAATCTCTTGGATCAATTTCAGGATTTTCTAATAAATGTAATTTCATGTCAACCAAAGCGCTCGAAATGGTTTCTACGGTCGAAAAGCCTTCGTTGAACGTTGCTGCATCTTCAATTCGTTTTACTAAAGTCATTGGCATTGGTTCTTTCGTTTGATAATGCAAAGCAAATTTATTCAACACTTCTGGCGTTGATAACCAACGTTCCAAAATTTGCGATGGAAATTCAACATAATCTCTTGGCGTATTTGTTCCCGATAAACTTGGATAGGTAACATCCGAACACAATCCATGTAACGCGTGACCAAATTCATGGAAAAGTGTCGAAGCATCATCCCACGAAATCAGGATTGGTTCGTTGTCATTTCCTTTGATGAAATTACAATTATTGGAAACCAATGTTAAAACTTCGCCATCAACTCGGCTTTGTTCTCTATAAGCTGTCATCCAAGCGCCAGAACGTTTCCCTTTTCGTGCATAAGGATCAAAATAGAATAACCCAACCGTTTTTCCAGAATTTTTACGTGAAACTTCCCAAACGCGAACGTCTTGATGAAAAACAGGAACATTATTTACTTGTTTGAAATTCAAATTGAAAACTTCGCCAGCAACCCAAAACATTCCTTCGCGGAGTTTTTCTAACTGCAAATAAGGTTTGATTTGATTAGCATCGACATCATATTTTTCTTTGCGAACTTTTTCGGCATAATAGCGATAATCCCAAGGTGCAATTTTAAATTTTCCGCCTTCGACTTCAACCATTTTTTGCATTTCGGCTACATCTTCATGTGCTTTTGCCACAGCTGGTTGCCAAACGGATAGCATCAATTCCATTGTTTTTTCAGGATTTTGTGCCATCGTATTAGACAAACTCCAATCGGCAAAGGTTTTAAAACCTAACAATTTTGCCTTTTGAGCACGAAGCTTTAATATCTGAACTAGAATAGCATTGTTGTTGTTTTCGTTGGAATTATCGCCACGTTTTACAAAAATGTCAAATGCTTTTTCGCGCAAATCTCTTCGGGATGAAAACGTCAAAAATGGTTCAATCGATGAACGCGTGTTGGCAATGCAACCTTTTACTTCTAGTTTTCTTTCTTTGGCTTCGGCAATTGCCGCATTTTTTAATTCGGCTGGTAAACCTTCAAAATCGGCTTCGGTTTTTAATTCCAAATAATAATTGCTTTCATCGGCTAATTGATTTTGACTAAACTTGGTAAAAAGTGATGCCAATTCCTGATTGATTTTGGCAACTTTGGCTTTGCTTTCCGCAGATGCTTTTGCGCCTTCGCGAACAAAATTGGCATAATGATACCAAACCAAACGTTGTTGTTCGCCAGTTAATTTACTTTTATCTTTTGAGTTGTAAATGGTTTCTATTCGCTCAAACAACTTTTTGTTTTGGTAAATTTTACTGTTCAATTCTGAAAACAATGGCGTAACTTCTACTTCGATGGGTTCAAATTCGGGCGTATTCAAATTGGAACTGTAGATGTCAAAAACAGCTTTTGCCTGACTTAATTTTTTTCCTGCTTTTTCCATGGCAACGATGGTGTTTTCAAATGTAGCAGGTTTTGGATTGTTGGCAATTGTGTTGTATTCGTCTAGTTTTTCTTGAATTGCAATTTTTATTGCGGGTTTTAAATCAGAGATTTTATATTCGTTAAAGGCTGGAACGCCACCATAATTTCCGGTCCAGTTTTTTAATAACGGGTTTTGATTGTTCTGTGCTTCGGCAGTAATAATTGGAATACTCATAAGCAAGGTTGCTATTATTTTTTTCATGATTTGATTAATTTTCTCAAAAATACGAAAATAGAATTGTAATTGAATGCAAGTTAATAACTCGTAATTAGCTATTTTTGAGAAAAGAAATTATCATGTTCACTAGAAGAAAAGATACCGTTTATATTATCCTTGCTGGGATTTTTATTACCAATGCAATAGTTGCTGAACTTACTGGCGGAAAGCTAATTGACGTTTTTGGCGTTCCAATGAGTATCGGGATTTTACCTTGGCCAATTGTTTTTGTAACCACCGATTTAATCAATGAGTATTTTGGTGAAAAAGGAGTGAAGCGATTATCACTGATTACTGCAGGATTGATCGCTTATACCTTTTTTGTGCTGTATTTTGCCATAAAAATTCCTTCTACCGGGATTAGTTCGGTAACGAGTGAGCAATTCAAATCGGTTTTTGGGCAAAGTCAGTTGATAATTGTTGGAAGTATTGCGGCATTTTTAGTATCGCAGTTGATTGATGTTACCATTTTTCATTTGGTAAAGAAACGAACAGGCAATAAAATGATTTGGCTTAGAAGTACAGGTTCAACGGTAATTTCGCAGTTTTTTGATAGTTTTATCGTTCTAGGAATTGCGTTTTATCTGCCAGGAATTATGGATTTTAAAACCTATATAATTTCGGGATTAACAGGTTATTCCGTTAAATTAGTCATTGCGATTTTAATGACGCCAATGATTTATTTAGGACATTATGTAATACAAAAATACATTTCAAAAGATGGAAAATAGAGTTCGATGTGCTTGGTGTGAAAAAGATGATTTATATAGAGATTATCACGATAACGAATGGGGAAATCCAGTTTATGACGACGAAACCATTTTTGAATTTCTAGTTTTAGAAACGTTTCAAGCTGGTTTAAGTTGGTACACGATTTTGAAGAAAAGAGAAAACTTCAGAAAAGCATTTGACAATTTTAATTATAAAAAAATCGTAAAATACGACAAAGATAAAATTCAAGAATTGCTTCAAGACGAAGGTATAATTAGAAATAAACTGAAAGTTCGCGGAACGGTTTCTAACGCCATTGCTTTTATGAAAGTTCAGGAAGAATTTGGTAGTTTTTCAAAATACATTTGGGGTTTTACAGGCGGAAAACCAATTGACAATCAACCCAAAGTATTGCGAGATATTCAAGCAACTTCTGCGATTTCGGATGCATTAAGTAAAGATTTAAAAAAACGCGGATTTAAATTTGTAGGTTCAACCGTTGTTTACGCACACATGCAAGCAACAGGAATGGTGAATGACCATGTGGAAACGTGCTGGAAAAGGAAGTAGTTTTTCCAAAAAATTTGACCACTAAGTTCACTATGAAAGCTCAAAGAACACTACGTAATTGTGTACTTTTTGATAAACTTCGTGTACTTTGTGGTTGGACAATCAAACAGTAGATTTCAAAACCCTCATAAAAGTATCTCTCGAAATTTCAAAAGCACCTAATTTTTCCAAATGATCGTTATGAACTTGACAATCAAGTAACAAGTAATTGTTTTCTTTTAAGTGTTTTATCAAAGTTACAAACGCAATTTTACTAGCATTTGATACTTTGGAAAACATGCTTTCACCACAAAAAACATGTCCTAAATCAACGCCATACAAACCGCCAACTAATTCGCTATTTTGCCAAACTTCAACCGATTTGGCAATTCCCATTTCGTGTAATTTGGTATAAGAAGCAATGATATCTTCAGAAATCCATGTATCATCTTGACCTTTTCGTTCAATTTGTTGGCAATTGCGGATAACCTCAGCGAAATTTTGATTAAAAGTAACTTTAAATTTATTCTGATTGAGAAGATTTCGGATGCTTTTTGATACTTTATACATTTGAGGCACAACAACCATTCGTTCTGTTGGCGACCACCAAAGTATCGGTTCATCATCATTAAACCAAGGAAAAATACCATTTTGATACGCTAACAAAAGTCTTTCTATTGACAAATCACCACCAATAGCCAAAACACCTTCATAGGAAGCTTCGTCAACAGGCGGAAAATAAAGTTCTTTGGTTAAAAAATACATTTTTCAATTTCAAAAATCAACTACAAAATTCAACTTCAAAAATCATCTCGTCCTAAAAGACGAGATAAAAATCAACTACAAACTCAATTGTAATGAAAAAGCCAGAAATTCAAGTATTACTTAAACTTCTGACTTCTAACTTTTGACTTCTAACTTATTAAAAAGGTAAATCGTCGTGTTCTTCTTCTTTAAAATCGGTTGCTGGAGCAAAAGCTTCTGCTGGTGGCATTGCCGGCATTGCTGCTGGTTGTTCTGCTTGAAGTCTTTCAATTCTCCAACCTTGAATATCGTTAAAATATTTAGTTTCTCCTTGTGGATTAACCCATTCTCTTCCTCTAAGATTGATAGAAACTTTTACCGCTTCACCTACATTATAGTTGTTTAACAAATCACATTTATCTTGTACAAAATTAATACTGATAAACTGTGGATATTGCTCTTCTGTAGCCACAACCAATTCTCTTTTTCTAAAGCTAGCACTCACTTGTTGCTCAGCATTTATTACTTTAATTTTTCCGGTAACTTCCATAATTATAATTTAGCTAAAAGTACTTTCCATGCCGAAAGCACATCATTATTATTCAAATATTCTTTTGCTTTTAACTGAATTTTTTGCTCATCATCTGAACTTAAAACACCTTTTACCGCAAAATTTTGTTGTACAAATATAGCAATTTCTTCTTCGGTTGGCAACGCTTCTACATTTCCTAATTTTCCCAAATCATTCCCGTCAAAAATAGGACTATTTTTAATAAAATCAGGAATAGCATCAACGCCAATTCCAAGCGTAACCAAAGGTTTTTCTACTTCAAATAATCCTTGATTGGAACGCGAATACCAATTGCCACCAAGACGCGAAACCAAATCAATTTTATTTTGGTCAATTGTTCCTTTCTCGTCCAAAACCGCTTCATTGACATGAATTTTTACGACTTCACAAATAATCAAATTTCCCGCACCACCTTGATTTCCCAAAGCAATAATTTCGTTGACCTTGCATTCAAATTGTACTGGACTTTCTGCAACACGATACGGTTTTACCATATCCGAAGGCAACATTGTCAATCCCGATTTTACAAATTCGTTCACACCATCAGGATATTCCGTACTCGAAAGCGACATTTGTTGCACAATATCATAATTTACCACATTAATTACTACTTGTTTTGTAGCCTGACAGTTTTCCAAAGTGTGTTTCGTTGTGTTATTTCTCACGCGTCGAGCTGGCGAAAAAACCAAAATCGGCGGATTAGAACTAAAAACATTAAAAAAACTAAACGGCGACAAATTAGGTTTCCCATTTTCATCCATCGTGCTGGCAAAAGCAATTGGTCTTGGCGCTACAGCACTTTGCAAATAACCTTGTAGTTGCGCTGGCGACAGTGTATGTGGTTCAAAAGAAAGCATGATTTTTTATTTTTTCAAAAATACAATTTTAATTCATTATTGTCAATCTCAATTTAGTTGAGATTTGGAGCAAAAGGTTTGGGAATTCTTGTTGTCCATTTTCCTGCTATTCGTTTCAATCTTTTTATTATTTTGTCACATCGAGCGCAGTCGAGATGCTTATTTTCAAAATAATAAAAAGGATTTTCACTTCTATCAGGGCTAAAAGAATAAACGTATTGCATTTTTACCACTTTTGGCTATATTTATAAAAAAAATTTTCAATGCAGTTTTCCGAAAAAAGAACAACCATTCGCTGGATAATTATCATAACATCATTTGTTATCGTAAGTTTAATTCTTTGGAACACGTATTCCTTTTTTCAAATCTTTAAAAGCGAAGAACGTGTAAAAATGGAACAATGGGCTTTGGCTCAAAAAGCATTCAAAGAAGCTGGATTGGATGATGATGTAACGTTGCCGTTTCAAATAATTTCGACAGCAACAATTCCTATTATTCAAACTACAAACAATGATTCAATTATCAACACTACCAATATTGATGAAGAAATTGTAAAAGATAAAAACAAACTAAATCAATTGTTTCAAAGTCTTAAAAATCAAAACGAACCCATCGTTACCCAAGATGAAAAAGGACGAGATAATTACCTTTACTACAGCGACTCGCCTTTGTTGAACAAATTAAAGTATTACCCAATTGCACTTTTGTTGATAATTTTTCTTTTTGCCACAGTAGTTTACAACTTCTATCGAAGTACAAAAATGGCAACCCAAAACAAACTTTGGGCAGGAATGGCAAAAGAAACCGCACATCAAATCGGAACACCATTATCATCTTTAATCGGTTGGCTCGAAATCATGAAAGCCGATAATGTTGATGAAACTACGGTTTCCGAAATAGAAAAAGACATCAATAGACTTCAAACCATAACGGATAGATTTTCAAAAATTGGCTCAGAACCAATTCTAGAAAATCGTAACATTATTGAAGAAACCGAACAATCTTTTGACTATTTAAAATCTCGTTTTTCAAATCAAGTTACCTTTTCATTCAAAGCACCCGAAAAAGTTTTGATGGTTTCATTAAACCCAATATTACACAGTTGGACCGTTGAAAATTTAGTCAAAAATGCTATCGATGCAATGAAAGGTCGAGGAAAACTAGCCGTTGAAATTATAGAAGAAAATAATTTGGTAAAAATCTTAGTCACCGATTCTGGAAAAGGAATTCCAAAAAATCAATTCAAAAAAGTTTTCGAACCCGGATTTACAACCAAAAAACGCGGTTGGGGTTTAGGTTTGTCATTAACAAAAAGAATTGTGGAAGAATACCACAAAGGAAAAATTAAAGTCCTAAATTCTGAAATCAATAAAGGAACAACTATGCAAGTTTCTTACAGAAAAACATAAAAGAAAACGCCTCATCTATTGAGGCGTTTTCTTTATAAATTATTCTGAATGGCTTCGGCGAGTGCTTCAAATTCTTCTTTGGTAAGTGAAACCTTTCGCTGAAAACGCATATCATCCATGTCTTGCAACGGAATTAAATGTACATGAGTATGTGGAACTTCAAGTCCAACAACGGCAACACCAATTCGTTTGCATTCAACGGTTTTTTCTAACGCTTTTGCAATTTTTCTTGAAAATTTCATTAATCCAAGATAATGTTCTTCTTCCATGTCAAAAATCTTGTTGATTTCTTCCTTCGGAATACAAAGCGTATGACCTTTTGCATTTGGGTTTACATCCAAAAATGCCAAATAATTTTCATCTTCAGCTATTTTGTAACATGGAATTTCTCCGTTTACTATTTTGGTGAAAATACTAGCCATAATTAGTCTCTAGAAATTTCTAATATCTCAAAATTCAATTTTCCATTTGGTACCGTAATTTCAGCGATTTCACCAACTGATTTTCCTAACAATCCTTTTCCGATAGGAGAAGTTACTGATATTTTTCCAGTTTTTAAATCGGCTTCGCTTTCAGCAACCAATGTATATTTCATTTCCATACCATTTGCCTGATTTTTGATTTTTACATTAGATAAAACCAAAACTTTAGAAATATCTAGCTGCGACTCGTCAATTAAACGTGCATTAGCATATAAATCTTCCATTTTAGAAATACGCATTTCTAAAAGCCCTTGAGCTTCTTTAGCCGCGTCATATTCGGCATTTTCAGACAAATCGCCTTTATCTCTTGCTTCTGCAATTGCTTGTGATGCTTTTGGTCTTTCAACGCTTTTTAAATGTTCTAATTCGTCTTTTAATTTCTTTAATCCTTCTGCTGTGTAATACGATATGCTCATAATTTCCTCATTTGTATAAATAGAAAAAATCCCATCGCAACGGGATTTCTTTTTGCAAAGATACTATTTTTGATTTATTTTAAATTTGTTTCACTCAATAGTGTTTGCCAAAGTTAAATAATTTATTTTTGTTTGTCGAATATTTAGAACTAAAAATTTAGATGAAAAAAATTATTGCTATACTATTGTTTATGGGATTAATTTTAAGCTGCGATTCTGGAACGGTTAACTACAGAAATCCTTACTTGCCTAATTATCCTGTGGATTTATTTATCAACTTGAGTTTGCCTCAGTATTCTAATCTTAATTTTCCAGGAAATTATGTTGTGGATTATTCTCAAGGCATTCGTGGAATTGTTATTTACAACACTGGAAGCGGTTATACAGCTTTTGATATTGCTTGTCCTAATCAGGATTTGACTTCGTGTTCTACGATGACTATTGCAGGCACTAATGCTGTTTGTCCTTGCGATGACGCTGAATATAGTTTGTTTACTGGAATTGCTGGAGGAAAAGATTATCCTATGAAACCGTATCGAGTTTTGGTAAATGGAAGTTCTCTAAACGTAAGAAATTAAAAAAAATCCCGTATCAATTAAACGATACGGGATTTTATTTTTTTTTAGAATTTCAAAGTAATTCCGGCTAAGAAATTAATTCCAGCTTGTGGAAAAAATCCTGCACCTTCAATAGTTGAAATGGTTCCAGGATTACTAAAATCGTCATCATAGGTGTAGAAATAACCATTGGATTCATATTCTAAATTGAACAAGTTATTTACTAATGCCGAAAAAACCATCGATTTTAAACCTTTATTGATTTTCCATTCATAAGAAACATTCAAATCGCTCACAAAATAGGCGTCTAATTTTGAATTGTCTGAATCGATATTTCCCATATATTGTTCGCTCACAAATTTTGATAATAGCGAAATTTGAAAATCTTTTATTGGCAAAAAGGTAATTCGGTTTCCGGCAACAATATTTGGCGAAAAAGCAATATCAGTATTTCCTAAATTTTGTAAAACACCATCTCGCTGAAAGTAGAAATCACGGTTTTTGTTTTGGCTCAAAGTAACATTTGGGTTCCAAATTAATTTATCGGTTATAGCAATTACCGATTCAACTTCTAAACCAATTCGATAACTTTTTCCGCTATTGGTAAAAATCGGTGAACCAACATCGTTCAAAGCACCAGTTAAAACCAATTGATCTTGGTAATTCATATAAAATGCATTGGCAGAAATTTTCACTTTTTGCGTGTTGTATTTCCAACCCAATTCATAGTCAAACAAACGTTCTGGTTTAATTGCACCAGCTTCATAATCATCGCGTCTAGGTTCTTTATTGGCAATTCCGAAATAACCATAAAATGAATTTTTATCATTCAATTGATAATTCAAACCAGCTTTTGGATTAAAAAATCGAAACGTATCGTTTACATCATCAAAACGGAAACTTGTTGCTTGATAATTTACCATTCGATACTGCAAATCGGCAAAGAAATTAAGTTTTCCAAATTGCTGTGAAGCTTTTGCATAAACATTTATGTCGTCTTTGTTTCCAAAATTATCATAATAACGATTAGAATTTGGCACATAATATTGCGTCCAAACTACTTCTCCAAAATGATCTCCTAAATAACGATTTGCTGCTCCGCCAAATAGAATATCAGTTTTAGCAGTTTTATAATTCAAAGAAAAAGTAGCGCCAAAAAAATCGTTATCTAACCATCTTTTTCTAACCAAATCCGATTCCGCATTTCCTTGAGAATTTGGTAAAAAATAATCGGCTAAGGTTTCGTCTTCTTTGTATTGTTCAAAATAACCTTTCCCTTTGGTATAATGCAACGCAGCATTTGAAATCCATTTTTCGGACCATTTTTCGGACCAATGCAACTGAAAATGATTTTGCCAATAATTATCGGTTTCATTATCATAAAACTTCATGTTTCCATTTTCGTCAAAATACATTCCGGCAACGTTAAACGTTCTGTCATTTTTCAACTTTTCTGGATCTTCAATACCATACCAAGCTTGATAGGTTTTTTGTTTTCCGCCAAAAGCAATTGCTTTAATCAACGTCGTTTCGGTTACATAATTTCCATTGAAAAAATAGCCAAACATGCTAGATGAAGCTCTATCGATAAATCCATCAGAAGCAACATTTGACAATCGTGCATTCAATTCAAAATTGTTATGCAAACCCGTTCCAAAGGCCAAAGTGTGTTTTCGTGTTCCAAAACTTCCAACAGAATTTGAAATTTCAGCAAATGCTTTCTCCTGATACGACTTTGTTTGCATGTTTAAACTTGCACCAAAAGCTCCAGCACCATTCGTAGAAGTTCCAACTCCGCGTTGCAACTGAATACTTTCTAGCGACGAAGCAAAATCGGGTAAATTAACAAAAAATGTTCCTTGACTTTCGCTGTCATTAAACGGAATTCCGTTGAGCGTAACGTTAATTCTAGAACCATCAGCTCCACGAACTCTCATGTAAGTGTAACCAACTCCATTTCCTGCATCGGTTGTAGAAACTACAGATGGCAAATAATTCAGTAAAACCGGAATGTCTTGCCCTAAATTTCGTGGCGCAATTTCTTCCTTAGAAAGATTGGAATGTGTAATTGGATTTCTGCCTTTTGCTCTAACCGAAGAAACCGTTACTTCGTTAAGCTGATTGACTTTTGTTGTGTCTTTTACTTTTTCCTGTGAAAAAGAGAGAAAAGAAAAGAGAGAAAAAGTAAATGCCGAAATCAAACGAAATTTTTGACTTTTGCTTTTTGCTTTTTGTCTTTTGTAATTGAAAAGATATTCCATTCGTAAAAATGTTACGAATAAAAAGAGGTAATTATTCTTTGTTAAAAAATAAAAATGTTTGTTTCCTGCGACAAAGTCAGCGTGCACTCTGTTTTGTCACTTTTCCCTAAACAGCATTACCTGTTCTAGGTTCATTGGGTATAATCTCAGCTTGTAATTTAAAGCACCCCTTTTTGAGACGAGGCAAAGATAAATAAAGTATCAAGATTAGAGTATTAAGAATTAAGATTTTTTTTCTTGATACTAAATATCTGGTCTTTTCCTGTTCTGTTTTACTTCAGAATTAGTTTTTTTATCCTTAATTCGCTTTTCAACAACCGATTTTGGTACTGAAGTTGGCTTTCTTTTCTTTGGAACAACCAAAGCTTTTTTTAGCATTTCCAAAAAACGCTTGGTTACAATTTCTTTATTTTTGAGTTGGCTTCGGTCTTCATCGCAGTTTAAAATCAAAATGTTTTCCGAAGTTAATTTGGTTGCCAATTTTTCAGAAATAAGCATTTTTTGCTCGTCGGAAAGTGCTTGAGAAGCATTCAAATCAAAAGTCAAAACCACTTTTGACGAAACTTTGTTTACGTTTTGTCCGCCAGCACCGGAACTTCTAACGGCTTTGTATTGCAATTCAGTTAAAAGTAAATCAGTTTTCATATTGCGGTTGATGTGCCGGTTTTAATAAATCGTTTACTGTTTTCACCGGATTGAATGTTACGAGCGGAACTTCTACAAAAACAGTTATCCATTTTGCCATTGCACCATTCCAAAGTCCAGGTAATTCGTATCCTTTTAATTCTTTTCCTTTGTTGTTTTTTTGCACAATAAATCCGGAGGTATGATCGACGAATTGTGTTAAATCAAATTTATTTCCATGATAATCTTTGGTTGCGCAAACTAAATCCACTGGATTAAAATGAGTTGCTTTGGATAAAATTTCGTTTTGAACAAAATCGTTTGTATCAACTTGAGAACTTTCTACAATTTGGAGAGACAAATTACCTTTAGCATTTCTTACCCAAAATGGTCCGCCGCCAGGTTCACCTTCATTTTTTACCATTCCACAAACACGAATTGGTCGGTTTAATTTGGTTTTAATGAACTCGATTTTGTGCTCAAATGTAAACTTCTGAAAATCATCTCTTACTTTAATGTTCAGTTTTGATTTCATAAAATCAACAACAGTTTCCACTTCGTTTTCTTGAAATTCTTGTTTTTCGATGGCATTCAAAATGGCAAAAATTTGCTCTTGAAATTCGAGTAAAATTCCAGCCAAACCTTTTTTATACAAAGTAATTTCTTTGATATGATTTTGGATTACATTGTCAATATTTTTGATAAAAATAACATCAGCATCAAGCGAATTTAGGTTGTTTATCAATGCGCCATGTCCACCAGGACGAAAAACTAATTGTCCATTTTCATTACGAAATGGTTGGTTTTTTAAATCAACAGCAATCGTATCCGTTGATTTATGCTGATAAGAATAACTCACATTCAAAGTGGTTTCAGTTCTATTTTCTACTTTTTCTTTTACATTATCTACAATTTCACGAAATAAGGCTTCATGATTTTCTGAAACGGTAAAATGAAGATGAGAAACGCCATTTGACGTAGCATAAAAAGCACATTCATTCAGGTGTTCTTCCACTGGAGTTGCAATGTGTGATTGATATTTATGAAAATCCAAAACACCTTTGGGTTTATTTGCAAAATCAAAATGTTCACTTGAAAGCATTGTTTTAATGAAATAATAACTTTTTTCGTGACTTTCTAGCGAATAATAATTGGGAACCAAAGATTTAACCTTTGATTTTATTTCTTCAAAAAAAGGAAATTTTTCAATTCCGGCTAAAAAAGTGGGAAGGTTTTTGTCTTTTTTTCGGTTGATGTATGCGTTTATGGTTTCATTTTCATGATCAAAATCATTAAGAAATTCATTCAAAAATTTGAACATTCGACTGGCTGCACCCGAAGCTGGAACGAATTTTTTCAACTTTAACGTTGATTTTTTTTCGTCAAAAAATACTGATTTTGAATTGAATTCGTCTTCAGAAAGTTTTAAAATTCCGTCGTCAATTTTTGCTGGACGATACAAATACATTTTTGGAATTCCAGTTTGGAAAATAGCGAGTTCTGCCTCAATTTTACTCAAATCAATTCCATGTTTGTTAATTTGATTAAAATCGGCTTCGGTAAATCCGTATGTGTTGACTAATTTGTCTTTTGTTGTAAAATTTTCTTCCATTCTAAATAACCATAAATGGCGATAATTGTGAAAAATACATATTGAATACTCGTGAAAGTATATCCTTTAGCAAAATACATTGGGATAGAAATGATATCACCAATTATCCATAAAATCCAGTTTTCTATCTTTCGTCTTGCCATTAACCACATTCCAACGAAAAATATTCCTGTTACAAATGTATCAATATAGGATGTCCAATGTGTTAATTTATCAAAAAAGATATAAACCGAAATGACTAATGCTATACTTGCAAGAAATAGCAACATTCCTTTTTTTATTTCGGATGAAGCAATTTTTGAAATGGGAAATTCATCTACTTTGCCTTTTTTTCTTGTCCAAATATACCAACCATAAATGCTCATGATTACGTAGTAAAAATTAATCATCATGTCACCAAGCAATGACCATTTCCAAAGTAAAAACACATAAATTGCCGTATTGATAATTCCTGTTGGAAACACCAAAATGTTATTTTTTTTGGCAAACCAAACACTGAATAGTCCGAATAAAATTGCGGTTAATTCTAAGGCAATTTCAAGCGCTGGATAATTTTTATATTGGGAAAAAAGGAAATCTATCATTTTTTTTGCACTTCGACTGCGCTCAGTGTGACATTATGTTGATTATCAAAAAAGTTTATGTCATTTTCAAAAGCTGTTCCAATAACAACCATATCTGCGCCAGCAAGAAAAGCGTCGTCAATAGCTTTTTTGGAACGAATTCCGCCACCAACAATCAACGGCACAGAAATTCTACTAGAAACTTCTGAAATCATTTCCAAAGGAACGGCATTTTTTGCGCCACTTCCAGCTTCGAGGTAAATTAATTTATTGCCAATAAATTCGCCCGCTTTAGCCGTTTGTGTAACATATTCGATATTATTTTTACTCAAAGGTTTGGTTTTACTAACGCGTTCTACGGCAGTTTCGTTTCCACTTTCAATTAAAATATAACCCGTTGAAATTACTTCCAAAGTTGTTTTTTCTAAAATTGGAACGGCTTCAACTTGATGTTCAATTAAATAATCAGGATTTCGTCCAGAAAGTAATTGCAGAAACAAAATCCCATGAGCTTCTGAAGAAATTTGCGATGGATTTCCAGGAAAAAGTAAAATAGGAAGTTTAGTATTTTTTTTTAACTGGACGATAATTTCGTCTAAATGATTACCTTCAAATGAGCTTCCGCCAACTAAAATATGTGTTGCTGGCGATTGATTTATTTTTTCTGCCAAAGTTGAAATGGTTTCCAGTGCAACTTTATCGGGATCGATTAAAATTGCCAGAAGTTTTTCTGACTTGGCTTTTGAAATTCGTATTTCGTTGTAAATGTTTGTCATTTTTTAGTTATTCGTTTTTTTCGAAAGCACAAACAAAAACATAGTCTTCGATAAAATCAAAAACTACATCGAAATATTCTGTTTTGTTGTTAAACTTCAATTTGGCAACTGCTTTTTTATCTTCCAAGTTAAATTCTTTTTCAAAAATATGTAGCGGAAAACTAATTCCAGGTTTGTTTTTAATTTTAAAAACACTTTCTTTAATTCCCCAAATTACGGTAGCTTTTCTCATTTTTTCTTCATGCGATAAGTTTTCCAAATGAAAAATTTCCATAAATCTTGGAGCAATTTTTAAGGTTTTCTCTTTTAATAATTCTAAATCAGCACCAATCACTTCATCACTAATCACGATAACCGAAAATTCATGCGAATGAGAAATGGTGATATGTTTTCCATCATTCAAATGTGGTTTTCCAAATTCATCATAATACAAATCAAAATCAGTATATCCAGCCGACATCAGCAACTTTCGAACGCTCAAAAAGCCTTTTTGATGACTTTCGGATTTCATTGTTTCTAATCGTGCCAACGAAACATCTTTCAAAGCAACACTCCGAAAAAGTTCGTCCCAGGTTTCGGATATTTTCCAAACCCAAAGTTTTGTTGTCTTGTTTAATTCTTTGATTGTAAGTAATGGCATGACAGTGTTGAAATTATCTATTTGTTTTTCAAAAGATTAAAGGATTAAACATTTCACAAATTTTGAAAATAAATTATTAAATTAAAAACCTATGTTGTAATTTTGCATCAAATTTTATAAAACAAATATACAAATAGATGAGTACACAAACATTACCATTTGTAGCTTACAAAGTTAAAGACATTAACTTGGCAGCTTGGGGAAGAAAAGAAATTGAATTAGCTGAAGCTGAAATGCCAGGATTAATGGCTTTAAGAGCTGAATATGGCGCAACTCAACCGTTGAAAGGTGCGAGAATTGCAGGTTGTCTTCACATGACTATTCAGACTGCTGTTTTAATTGAAACTTTAATTGCTCTTGGTGCAGAAGTTACTTGGTCATCTTGTAATATTTTCTCAACTCAAGATCAAGCTGCTGCTGCAATCGCTGCTGCTGGAATTCAAGTGTATGCTTGGAAAGGTTTAAATGAAGAAGAATTTGACTGGTGTATCGAACAAACGTTATTCTTTGGTGAAGACAGAAAACCATTGAACATGATTTTGGATGATGGTGGTGATTTGACTAACATGGTTTTTGACCGTTACCCAGAATTAATTCCTGGTATTAAAGGTTTGTCTGAAGAAACTACAACTGGTGTTCACCGTTTATATGAAAGAATGAAAAACGGAACTTTGTTCATGCCGGCAATTAACGTAAACGATTCAGTTACTAAATCAAAATTTGACAACAAATATGGTTGTAAAGAATCGGCTGTTGATGCTATCAGAAGAGCAACTGATGTTATGTTAGCTGGAAAAAGAGTTGTAGTTTGTGGTTATGGTGACGTTGGAAAAGGAACTGCGGCTTCTTTCCGTGGCGCTGGTTCTATTGTAACTGTAACTGAAATCGATCCAATTTGTGCTTTACAAGCTGCAATGGATGGTTTTGAAGTGAAAAAATTAGACACTGTTGTTGGAAATGCAGATATTATCATTACCACAACAGGAAATAAAGATATTGTTGTAGGAAGACATTTTGAAGCGATGAAAGATAAAACTATCGTTTGTAATATTGGTCACTTTGACAATGAAATTGATATGGCTTGGTTAAACAAAAACCACGGTTCAACAAAAATCGAAATCAAACCTCAAGTTGATAAATACAACGTAAACGGAAAAGACATCATCATTTTGGCTGAAGGTCGTTTAGTAAACTTAGGTTGTGCAACTGGTCATCCAAGTTTTGTAATGAGTAATTCATTTACAAACCAAACTTTGGCACAAATTGAATTATGGAATAATTCGGCTAACTATAAAAATGAAGTATACATGTTGCCTAAACATTTAGATGAAAAAGTGGCTGCTTTACACTTGGCTAAACTTGGTGTTGAATTAGAAACTTTAAATGATGAACAAGCTGCTTATATTGGAGTAGAAGTTCAAGGTCCATTTAAACCAGAATATTACAGATATTAATATTTTAGCATAAAAATATTAAATCAAAAACCCTTGCAATTGCAAGGGTTTTTTGTTGGCTGAAATAAAAGAAAAATCCTAATTTATCCCCGATTGTAACGGAAATCCTCGCAGAGATTGAAGTGGAAAGCGGGAAAATGGTTTTCAAGGAATTAATAATCTTTCGATTTTTATATGTTTTTTTGTAACTTTGAATAATTGGCACATATTTTGTTTGGTTAATTTTAACATTTAAAAACTATAAAAAAATGAAAAAAGTATTTTTGACTATGGCAGCTGTAGCGATGATTTTTGCTACATCTTGTAAAAAAGAAACAACAGAAACAACTCCAGAAGAAGTGGTTACAACTGTTGAAAACGAAGTTTCTGAAGGTGCTGATGCGCTAGAAGCAAGTTATAACGAAGCAGTTGCTAAGCTTGAAGAAGCTAAGAAAAACGGCGATGCAGCAGCTGAAAAACTAGCTCAAGAAGCAGTTGATAAAGCAAAATCGGCTTGGGAAGCAGCAAAAGCTTCAACAGAAGAAGCAGCAAATGATGTAAAAGAAGGTGTTGAAAACGCTGCTGGTGATGTAAAACAAGAGTTGAAAAAAGCAACTGAATAATTTTAATAAGCTTAAAACAAAAATCTCTTAGTTTAAGAAACTAATTTAGAATTTTTAAACAAAAAACCCGTTCGCCTTGGCGAACGGGTTTTGTATTTTAATAAGAGTTTGTTCTTATGCTTCGAATGGAATTACAGAAACAAATGATTTGTTGTCACCTTTTTTCTGAAATTTCACTACTCCATCAACTTTTGCATGTAAAGTATGATCTTTACCCATGTAAACGTTTTCACCTGGATTGTGTTTAGAACCTCTTTGTCTAACGATGATATTACCAGCAATTGCAGCTTGACCACCATAAATCTTAACGCCTAAACGTTTCGATTCTGATTCTCTACCATTCTTAGAACTACCGACACCTTTCTTGTGAGCCATGACGTTTTAGTTTTTAAATGTTAATTATTCTTCTGTAGCTTCAGCTTTTTTTGCTGCTTTCTTTTTTGGAGCACTTCCGTTGATACCTTCAATCACGATTTGAGTTAGGTATTGTCTGTGTCCATTTCTTTTTTTGTAACCTTTTCTTCTTTTCTTTTTGAAAACGATTACTTTGTCTCCTTTTAAGTGTTGTAACACTTTGGCTTCTACTGAAGCACCTTCTATAGCTGGGGCGCCAAGAGTAACGTTTCCATTATCGTCTAATAAAAGAACTTTTTCAAAAGATACTTTTGAACCTTCTTCATTAGCTAAACGGTGAACATAAACTTTTTGGTCTTTGCTTACTTTAAATTGTTGCCCTGCTATCTCTACGATTGCGTACATAACAATAATGTTTAATTAATTTTAAATTCCGACTTTTCGGGATGCAAATATACAACTAATTCTTTTACACGCAACTGAATGCTTAAAAAAGATTTTTTCCTAGTAAAAATAAGACTTTATGTAAGTTTTAATTTTTTGAACCAGAATAAAAAAGTACTTTTGTGTAACAAAATGGTAAGTTGGCTTACTAACTAAACTATCAACGAAAAAAATTTCAATTTTTTATGAAAAAATCATTAATTGCTTTAAGTTCAATACTTATGTTTGGCGGAGTTGCTTCTGCTCAAAAGGTTGCTTTTGAAGAATATGACTTAGACAACGGATTGCATGTAATTTTACACAATGACCAATCTGCTCCAGTCGTTATTACTTCGGTTATGTATCATGTAGGTTCAAAAGACGAAAATCCAGAAAGAACAGGTTTTGCTCACTTTTTTGAACACCTATTATTTGAAGGTACTGAAAATATTAAAAGAGGTGAATGGTTTAAAATTGTAACTGCTAATGGTGGTACAAATAACGCTAATACTTCAGAAGATAGAACCTATTATTTTGAAGTTTTCCCTTCAAACAGCTTAGAAGTTGGTCTTTGGATGGAATCAGAAAGATTAATGCATCCAGTGATTAACCAAATTGGTGTTGATACTCAAAATGAAGTAGTTAAAGAAGAAAAAAGACTTCGTGTGGATAATCAACCTTATGGAAGCATAATTGCTGAGGTAAAGAAAAATATGTTTAAAGTTCATCCTTATCGTTGGGCGCCAATTGGTTCTATGGAACATCTTGATGCAGCAACATTGGAAGAATTTCAAGCGTTCAATAAAAAATTCTATACACCAAATAATGCAGTTCTTGTAGTTGCTGGTCAATTAGATATTGCACAAACTAAAGCTTGGATACAAAAATACTTTGGCTCAATTCCAAGAGGTGAAAAAGTTAAAAAACAAACATTTGTTGAAGAACCAATCACCGAAACAATTAGAGCAAAATATGAAGATCCAAACATTCAGAAACCGATGGTGGTTGCTTCATACAGAACACCGTCAATGAAAACTCGTGATGCTAGAGTTTTAGATATGATTTCAACAATTTTAAGCGATGGTAAAAGTTCTCGTTTATACAAAAAAATAGTTGACGACAAGAAAATGGCGTTACAAGTTGGAGCTTTCAACTACAGTCAAGAAGATTATGGTCAATACATTCTTTATGGAATGCCACAAGGTGATGCAACTTCGGAGGATTTAATTAAAGAAATTGATGAAGAAATTGTAAAACTTCAAAACGAATTAATCTCTGAAAAAGATTTCCAAAAACTTCAAAACATCTACGAAAACAACTATGTAAACAGTAATTCAAGTGTTGAAGGTGTTGCAGAAAACTTAGCTTCTTTTTATTTATTATATGGTGATGTAAATTTAATCAATACTGAAATTGAAATTTACCGTTCGATTACAAGAGAAGAAATTAGAAACATCGCTAAAAAATATCTAAATCCAAATCAAAGATTAATTTTAGACTATGTTCCAGGTAAAGACAAAGCTCAAAACTAAGACATCAATTATTATGAAAAAATCTCTAATTATACTAGCAAGCTTGTTTTTAACAATTACAACGCAAGCACAAGACAGATCACAACCAAAACCTGGACCATCACCAGCTATCAATCTAAAAAAACCAACCACTTTTACATTGCCAAATGGTTTAAAAGTATTAGTTGTTGAAGATCATAAATTACCAAGAGTTTCGTATAGCCTTTCTATCGACAATGCGCCTTATGCAGAAGGTGACAAAAAAGGAGTTTCTGATTTAACCAGTAGCTTGATTGGAAATGGTTCTACTAAAACTCCAAAAGACGTTTTCAATGAAGAAATCGACTTTTTAGGTGCAAGCATTAACTTTTATGCTTCTGGAGCATCGGCTAGCGGATTATCAAAACACGCTACCAGAATTTTGGAATTAATGGCTGAAGGTGCAATTATGCCAAACTTCACTCAAGAAGAATTTGATAAAGAAAAAGACAAATTAATCGAAGGTTTAAAAACACAAGAAAAAAGTGTTTCGGCTGTAGCTTCAAGAGTTGAAGATGTTTTAGCATATGGAAAAAATCATCCTGCTGGAGAATATCTTTCTGAAGAAACGATTAAAAATGTGTCATTATCTGATGTAAAACAAAACTACAGAACCTATTTTGTTCCTCAAAATGCGTATTTGGTAATCATTGGTGATATTAAAACAAAAGACATCAAAAAATCAGTTGAAAAACTTTTTGGTCCATGGGTAAAAGCAACTGCTCCAGCATTGACATATTCTAATCCAAGTAATGTTCAATATACTCAAATCAACTTTGTTGATATGCCAAACGCTGTTCAATCGGAAGTGATTTTAATGAATACTGTAAGTTTAAAAATGTCTGATCCTGATTTCTTTCCAGTAATCTTGGCTAACCAAGTTTTTGGTGGTGATTTCAACAGTTATTTGAATATGAATTTACGTGAAGCTCACGGTTGGACGTATGGTGCAAGTTCTTATGTTGGTGCAGATAAATACACTAATTCTAAATTTGTAGCTAGTTCTCAAGTTAGAAATTCAGTTACTGATAGTGCTGTTGTTGAAGCTTTAAAGGAATTAAAAAGAATTAGAACTGAGAGAGTTTCTGATGAAATGCTAAACAATGTAAAAGCAGGTTACATCGGTCGTTTTGTTATGCAAGTTGAAAAACCAGCAACCGTTGCTCGTTATGCTGTAAATTCTTTAACACAAGGTTTGCCAGCTGATTTTTATGAAAATTATATCAAAAAAATCAATGCGGTTACTGCTGATGACGTTATGAGAGTTGCTAACAAATATATGTTACAAGACAACTTGAGAATTTTGATTGTAAGTAAAGGTTCAGAAGTAATTCCTGCTTTAGAAAAATTGAAAATTCCAATGTTCTATTTCGATAAATATGGTAATCCAACTGAAAAACCTGCTATGAAAAAAGCAGTTCCAGCTGGTGTAACTGCAAAAACAGTTGTTGACAACTACATCAAAGCTATTGGTGGAGAAAAAGCTGTAAAAGCAGTTAAAACTATATCTTTTGTAGGTGAAGCAAAGCATCCACAAGCACCAATGCCAATTGCTTATGTTATGAAAATTGACAGCAAAGGAAAATTTATGGATGAAATATCAATGGCTGGAATGGGTTCTTTAGTGAAACAAGTGGTAAACGGAAATACAGCTTATGTATCACAACAAGGACAAAAAATGCCAATTGAAGGAGATGATTTAGCTGAAATGAAAGAAATAGCAATGCCGTTTAGCGAAACATTATTAGCTACTAAAGCGGGTGTTAAAGTTGATGCTATCGAACCAATCAATGGTTCTGATGCTTATGTTGTTGTTAATGGCGATACAACTCATTATTTCGATGTTGCTTCCGGATTAAAAGTTGCTGAAAGTAAATCTATGGAACAACAAGGTCAAAAAATCACACTAATGACAAGTTTCAATAATTATAAAGAAGTTAAAGGAGTGAAAGTTCCATTTAATATAATCAAAAATCTTGGCTTTGAGTTAGATGTAAAAATGACTGATGTAAAAATCAACGAAGGTGTTACTGATGCCGATTTTCAATAATTGAAATTTTTTTAATAGTTTTAAAAACCATCTCGTTTATTCGAGGTGGTTTTTTTATGGTATCAAATTTATTTTTACTTTTAATTCAAATTTTTTAATCAGATGAATTTAAGTTATTGGGAAATAAAAAATTGGTTTACCAATGTTGATTTTACTATTGTAGGCAGCGGAATTGTAGGTTTACATTGTGCTTTGGCATTGCGAGAAAAATATCCAAACAGTAAAATATTAGTTTTAGAAAAAGGGATTTTACCACAAGGTGCAAGTACAAAAAATGCCGGCTTTGCTTGTTTTGGAAGCATTTCCGAAATTTTAGACGATTTAAAAAACCATTCCGAAGAAGAAGTTATTCAACTCATTCAAAAACGCTGGAACGGATTGCAATTACTTCGTAAAAATCTTGGTGATGAAGCCATTGATTTCAAACCTTTTGGCGGATACGAATTGTTTTTAAAAGATGATGAAAGCGGTTACAACGAATGTTTGCAACGAATTCCGTTTGTAAATGAAATTTTGAAACCTATTTTTAGAAACGACGTTTTTAACAAAGAAGTAGATCGATTTGACTTTAAAAACATACACGAATACTTGATTTTTAATCCATTTGAAGCTCAAATCGACACTGGAAAAATGATGAATGCTTTGCTCCAAAAAGCTATCGCAAACAATATTTTAATTCTAAATCAAGTAGTGGTTAGTTCTTATTCGGATAAAGGGAATTCGGTAGAAGTTCAGATGAATGATTTTAGTTTTTCAACCCAAAAATTGTTTTTTGCAACCAATGGCTTTGCCGAAAAGATTACCAATAGTCAAGTAAAACCGGCAAGAGCGCAAGTTTTAATTACTGAACCAATTCCAAATTTAGATATCAAAGGAACATTTCATTTAGACAAAGGCTATTACTATTTTAGAAATATTGATGATAGAATTCTTCTTGGCGGTGGAAGAAATTTAGATTTTGAAGGTGAAACTATAACTGAGTTTGGTCAAACTGAATTAATTCAAAATCATTTGGAAAAATTATTAAAAGAAGTAATTTTACCTGATGCAGATTTTAAAATTGCGCATCGCTGGAGTGGCATTATGGGAATGGGTTCAAGCAAAAAACCAATTGTTGAACCGCTTTCTGAAAATGTTTTTTGTGGCGTTCGCCTTGGCGGAATGGGAGTCGCAATAGGAAGTTTGATAGGAAAAGAATTAGCAGATTTAGTTTAATAAAGTATGATTAGAAAAATATTTCGTTGGATTTGGAAAGCCACACTTTGGTTTATTGCCTTGTCAATTTTGTCAGTGATTATCTTTAAATGGGTTCCAGTGCCAATAACGCCATTGATGATGACACGTGCTATTGATAATAAAATGGAAGGGAAAGATATGATTTTAAGCCACGATTGGGAACCAATTGAAAATATTTCGCCTAATCTTCAAAAAGCTGTTATCGCCAGCGAAGATGGAAATTTTTTAAAACATAACGGTTTTGATTTTAAAGCGATGCAAAAAGCGTTTAAAAACAACCAAAAAGGTAAGCGATTAAAAGGCGGAAGCACGATTTCGCAACAAACTGCCAAAAACGTTTTCCTTTGGCAAGGTAGAAGCTATTTGCGAAAATGTTTGGAAGCCTATTTTACAGTTTTGATAGAACTTATTTGGGGAAAAGAACGAATTATGGAAGTTTATCTTAACTCAATAGAAATGGGTAACGGTGTTTATGGAGCCGAAGCTGCTGCACAACATTGGTATAGAAAAAGTGCTGCCGATTTAACCAAACAAGAAGCTGCTGGAATTGCCGCAATTTTGCCAAACCCAAGAAAATATAAAGCAACTAATTCGTCTTCTTATATTGAAAGAAGAAAATCCAAAATTGTTCGCGTAATGAATCAAATTGATAAAATTGAATATTAACAAAACCGACTTTTGTCGGTTTTGTTTTTTAGTAAAATAAAGGTTTATATTGTTGCCAATGCTTGTAAATCAAAATTGAATTTATAATAACAATTAGTAATGCAATACTAATTCCTGGAATGTCTAAAAACATGTGGAATAACAAAATATTGATCGAAATTGGTGCTAAAAGGATTAAGGCAAAAGCTACCCATTTTTTTAGCAAAAGCATTGCGCCAATCATTACTTCTAATATTCCAACAACAGGAAAAATATAACCAGTTGCTCCAAGTGAATTCATAAATTCTCCAGCCGAACCCGTCGGCGCATCCATGGGTATAAAATGTAAAAACTTATTAGCTCCAAAAATAAGAAGCAGTAATCCTAAAACAATTCTGGCGATTTTTGTAAACATTGAATTCATAGAAAAGCAAATTTGTGATTAGTAATAGGGTAAAAATAGTATAAATTTTTTATAATCTGTAATTTTGATATTGTTTTATAATAAATAATCAAAAAAAATGTTAAAAAATTAGAAACTTATTTGTTTTGATTTTTACTTTTTTTAAAAGAAAAACGCATTTAGATTAAAAGAACTCGTTAAATATTTCCTTTTTTCACTCAGTCTTTTACCTTTGTACTTCTGAATAAAGAAATACCATGAATAAATATAGTAAAAGACGAGAAGCACTCTTATATCACGCAAAACCAACGCCAGGAAAAATTAAAGTGGTTCCAACTAAAAAATATGCTACCCAAAGAGATTTGTCGTTAGCCTATTCGCCAGGTGTTGCCGAACCTTGTTTGGAAATTGCTAAAGATGTAAACAACGTTTATAAATATACTTCCAAAGGAAATCTTGTAGCCGTTATTTCTAACGGAACGGCGGTTTTAGGTCTTGGTGATATTGGTCCAGAAGCGTCAAAACCCGTAATGGAAGGAAAAGCATTGTTGTTTAAAATCTTTGCTGATATTGATGTTTTTGATATTGAAGTAGGAACAAAAGATATCGATGCTTTTATTGAAACCGTAAAAAATATTGCGCCAACTTTTGGTGGAATTAATCTTGAAGATATTAAAGCACCTGAGTCGTTTGAAATTGAAAGACGATTGGTGGAAGAGTTGAATATTCCGGTGATGCACGATGATCAGCATGGAACGGCAATTATTTCTTCGGCGGCATTGATAAACGCACTCGAATTAGCAGAAAAACAACCCGAAAACGTGAAAGTTGTCGTTTCTGGAGCAGGTTCGGCAGCATTAGCTTGTGCGAATTTGTATTTGCTTTTAGGTGTAAAAACTGAAAATATTATTATGTTCGACAGTGGTGGTGTGCTTTCTTCTGAAAGAACCGACTTGTCTGATTTACAAAAAAGATATACTGCCGGAAAACCAGGAACAACTTTAGCAGAAGCGATGAAAAATGCCGATGTTTTCCTTGGATTATCCGCTGGAAATATCGTTTCTCCTGAAATGCTTTTGTCGATGGCAAAAAACCCAATCGTTTTTGCGATGGCAAACCCAATTCCAGAAATTGATTATGATTTGGCCATTGCAACTCGAGAAGATATTATCATGGCAACGGGACGTTCTGATCATCCTAATCAAGTGAATAACGTACTTGGTTTTCCTTATATTTTCCGTGGCGCATTGGATGTTCGCGCGACCAAAATTAATGAAGCAATGAAAATGGCAGCGGTTCGTGCTTTGGCAGCTTTGGCAAAAGAATCGGTGCCAGAACAAGTGAATATTGCCTATGGCGAAACAAGATTGAATTTTGGAAAAGAGTACATCATTCCAAAGCCATTTGATCCAAGATTGATAGCCGTTGTTGCGCCAGCAGTTGCAAAAGCGGCCATGGAAAGTGGCGTGGCATTGAACCCAATTTCCGATTGGGGAAAATATGAAGAAGAATTGTTAGACCGATTAGGTTCTGATAATAAGATGGTTAGGTTGTTGACCAACAGAGCAAAAACAGAACCAAAACGTGTGGTTTTTGCCGAAGCCGATCATTTGGATGTTTTGAAAGCAGCTCAAATTGCGCACGAAGAAGGAATCGCCAAACCAATTTTGTTAGGAAATAAAGAAGTGATTTTGGAACTAAAAGAAGAACTTGGTTTTGATGCTGATATTCCAATTTTTGATCCAAAAACCAGCGAAGAAGACAAACGTAGATTAGAATATGCCCAGATTTTTTGGGAAGCAAGACAACGCAGAGGAATTTCGTTGCTCGATGCTCAAAAATGGATGCGTGAACGCAATTATTTTGCTGCAATGATGGTTAATCATGGCGATGCCGATGCTATGGTTTCGGGATATTCTAGAAGTTATCCATCTGTAGTAAAACCTTTGATGCAATTAATTGGGAAAGCACCAGGAATTTCCTTGATTGCTACGACCAATATGATGATGACTAATCGCGGACCAATGTTTTTATCCGATACTGCGATAAACCCAAACCCAACAGCAGATGATTTGGCAAAAATTGCTTTGATGACTGAAAAAACAGTTCGAATGTTTGGAATGGAACCCGTTATTGCCATGGTTTCGTATTCGAATTTTGGTTCTTCTTCAAATGAAAGTGCTACTAAAGTTAGAGAAGCGGTTGCTTATCTTCATAAATATTATCCCGATTTGATTGTGGATGGCGAAATTCAAACGGATTTTGCCTTAAATTCAGATATGCTAAAAGAGAAGTTTCCTTTTTCAAAATTGGCCGGAAAGAAAGTTAACACCATGATTTTTCCTAATTTAGAATCGGCAAATATTACGTATAAATTGTTAAAAGAACTTTATAAAGTAGATTCTATTGGTCCAATTATGCTTGGAATGGAAAAACCAGCTCATATTTTTCAGCTTGGTGCAAGCGTAGAAGAAATGGTCAACATGGTAGCAGTTGCAGTAGTTGACGCTCAAGAAAAAGAAAAAAGAAGAAAGATGATTCAAGTAAATTTATAGATTTTTTTAACATTAGTTCAAGTAAAAATACTCTGTTAGAGAAATTTGTTATATTTGAAATGACTTTTTAATCAAAATGATAGCACATATTCAAGGCAAATTAGTAGAAAAAACACCAACCGAAGTTGTGATTGATTGCAACGGAGTTGGTTATCATATTCATATTTCTTTGCACACTTATTCTTTATTACCAGCAACCGATTTTATCAAGCTTTTTACTTTTTTACAAGTAAAAGAAGACTCGCATTCGCTTTTTGGTTTTGTAGAAAAATCAGAGCGCGAGTTGTTTAAATTATTGCTTTCAGTATCTGGAATTGGTGCAAGTATTGCTAGAACGATGTTATCTTCATTAGATCCAAAACAAATTATTCACGCTATTGGCAGTGGTGATGTTGCTACCATTCAATCGATTAAAGGAATTGGAGGCAAAACAGCGCAGCGCGTTATCTTGGATTTAAAAGAAAAAGTGTTAAAAATCTATGATTTAGATGAAATTTCGATTTCTTCACACAATATTAACAGAGAAGAATCGTTATCTGCTTTGGAAGTTTTAGGATATCAACGAAAAGCATCTGAAAAAATTGTCGATAAGATTATCCTAGATAATCCGTCGGCAACCGTTGAAATGATTATCAAACAAGCCTTAAAAAATTTATAATTTTTGGAAACAAATTACAATACTTTTTTTTCAAACAAACTAATTAAAACTGTTTTCGGACTGTTTTTTTTGATTAGTTTCGATGCACTTTCGCAAGTTGAAGAAAACGAAACACCGAAAGATTCGGTTGGATATAAAACAGGTAGAGTTGAAATTGGTAATCCAAACAGTATTATCAATGCTTATACTTATGATCCGATAACTAATAGATACATCTACACAAGTACTTTTGAAGGATTCAATATTAATTATCCTATAATTTTAACTCCAAAAGAGTATGAAGAATTGGTGCTTAGAGAATCAATGCGAGCTTATTATAAGCAAAAATCAAAAGCGATTGATGGAAAAGGAACCGATGCCGAGAAGAAAGATTTGTTGCCAAGATATTATGTGAATTCTGGATTTTTTGAAACGATATTTGGTTCTAATACTATTGATGTAAAACCAACAGGTTCGGTAGAAATGGATTTGGGCGCACGATATACTAAGCAAGATAATCCGGCATTTTCTCCTAGAAATAGAGCGCAAACCACTTTTGATTTTGATCAAAGAATTTCGATGAGTTTGATGGGAAAAGTGGGAACAAGATTAAATGTTAATGCTAATTATGATACCGAATCGACATTTGCTTTTCAAAATCTTATCAAATTAGAATATGCGCCAACAGAAGATGATATTATTCAAAAAATAGAAGTTGGTAACGTGAGTATGCCGTTGACCAATTCATTGATTCGTGGTGCGCAAAGCCTTTTTGGGGTAAAAGCACAATTTCAATTTGGTAAAACAACGATTACTGGAGTTTTCTCGGAACAAAAATCGCAAACGCGCTCAGTAACAGCTCAAGGTGGTGGAACAATTCAAGATTTTGAATTATTTGCATTAGAATATGATGCGGACAGACACTTTTTCCTTTCGCAATATTTTAGAAATAAATACAACAAAGCGCTTGAACGATACCCTTATATTGATAGTAGAGTGCAAATTACCCGAATTGAAGTTTGGGTTACCAATAAGCAAAACCGAATTAGCAATACCAATAATAATTTAAGAAATATTATTGCGCTTCAGGATTTAGGTGAAGCTCAAATTCAAGGAATAAATGACGATGATATAGTTTCTACAAACTTAGCATATTATCCGAACTTTTTTACTAGTTCACCTGATACTCCAACGAATAATAAAAATAATATTTTCAACCCAGCAACAATAACATCATCGCCTCAAAACTTTGTTGGAACACTTCCTCCAGGAGTTGGTATATTAAATTCAAATGTTAGAGAAATTGTGACTTCTTCTCAAGGATTTAATCAACCAATCCTTCCTGGAAATACGCCAATTCTTACAGAAGGCACAGCTTATGCTAAGCTCGAGAACGCAAGAAAATTAACCCAAAATGAATTTACTTATCATCCGCAATTAGGTTATATATCGCTTCAACAACGATTAGCAAACGATGAAGTTCTTGCTGTTGCTTATCAATATAGTATTGGTGATGAAGTGTATCAAGTAGGAGAATTTGGTACCGATGGAGTAGAGTCTACCTCAATTTCGGGAACACCAGATAGTCCAAACGTTTCTACAAATAGTTTGATTTTAAAAATGTTGAAAAGTAGCTTAACGAATGTTAATGCGCCAATTTGGAACTTGATGATGAAAAATATTTATCAAATTCCGGGTGGATATCAATTGCAACAAGAAGATTTCCGTTTCAACATTCTTTATACTGATCCATCACCAATAAATTATATTTCTCCGGCAAACTCATCATCACCATTACCTGCTGATGTTGCCGAAACACCGTTGATAAAAGTTTTCAATGTCGATAAATTGAATTATAATAATGATCCACAAAATGGTGGTGACGGTTTCTTTGATTTCTATCCAGGATTGACAGTTGATCAGCAAAATGGTAGAATTATATTTACGACTGTTGAACCTTTTGGTCGTCATTTATTCGAAAAATTAAGAACTAGTTCTTCCGAAGATTATTTTGAAAATTATGATGCTACCAATATACCAACTACAAATACATTCAACCCAAATCAGGCAAAGTATGTATTTAGAGAAATGTATAGAACTACTCAAGCTGCTGCTTTACAAGATGCATCGAGAAATAAATTTCAATTAAAAGGTCGATACAAATCGGCTGGTGGCGACGGAATTCCAATTGGAGCTATCAATGTTGCAAGAGGTTCGGTTGTGGTAACTGCTGGCGGAAGAGTTTTAGTGGAAGGTGTTGACTATAGCGTAAATTATCAAGCAGGAAGAGTTCAAATTCTTGATCCATCATTAGCCAATACACCAGTGGAAGTTTCGGTAGAAAATAACGCAACTTTTGGTCAACAAACCCGTAGATTTATGGGAATTAACGTGGAACATAAATTTAGTGATAAATTAATGTTTGGTGGTACATTCTTAAAAATGACCGAAAGACCATTTACCAATAAATCCAACTATGGACAAGAATCAGTAAATAATACAATCTTTGGTTTCAATGCTATCTATTCTACAGAAGTTCCTTTCTTAACACGATTAGCTAATAAATTACCAAATATTGATACAGATGTTCCATCAAACCTTTCGTTGCGTGGAGAGATTGCTTTCCTAAAACCTGATGCTTCAAAGAATGATGCATTCGATGGTGAATCAACAGTGTATGTTGATGATTTTGAAGGTTCACAAACAACTATTGATATGCGTGCGCCACTTTCATGGTCGTTATCTAGCGTTCCTGAATTTCCATCAAATCCATCGCCTGGAACTGTACCATACAACTTTAATTCAACGGCTTTGGATTTATCCTACGGATACAAAAGAGCAAAACTAAGTTGGTACAGTATCGATCCAACGCTTTTTGTACAAACGCCAAGCGATGTTGGAAATGATGGAGTTTCGCTAAATACAACACGTAGAATTTTTAATCGAGAATTATATCCTAACCAAGATTTAACGGTTGGTCAAACTCAAGTTATTAATACACTTGATTTAACGTATTATCCAGCAGAACGCGGACCATATAATTTTGAACCTGCTGGAGCAACAGGGAATTTGCCAAATCCAGCCGAAAATTTTGGTGGAATTACGCGTGCTATTAATTCAACCAATTTTGAACAAAGTAATGTGGAATACATACAGTTTTGGATAATGGATCCATATTATAATGGAGGTTCAAATCCCGATTTGAATGCGCAAAATCCATTAAATACTGGAAAAATTTATTTTAACCTTGGAGAAATATCCGAAGATATTTTAAAGGATGAAAGAAAACAATATGAAAACGGGTTGCCAGCTAACGGTAATTCGCAAGCTTTAACAAGTTCAACTACTTGGGGAAAAGTGCCTTCTTCTCAGTCGTTAATTTATGCTTTTGATGTTGATGGAGCTAATAGAGCTGCGCAAGACGTTGGTTTTGATGGGTTAAGTGACGAAGAAGAAAGAAGTCTTCTAGGAATGGATCCAGCATTTGCAAGTTTGCCCGATCCAGCTGGAGATAATTATCAATATTTTTTAAATGCTAGCGGAAATATTTTCCAGCGTTATAAAAACTATAATGGTGTTGAAGGAAACTCGCCAGTTACGGTTACCGATAATAATAGAGGTTCAACAACGTTACCCGATGTTGAAGACTTGAACAGAGATAATACCATGAACACCATCAATGCTTATTATGAATACAGTATTGATATTAAACCAGATATGGCTGTTGGAACAAATTTTATCACAGATGATAATCCAACAACGGTGTCAAATCTTCCTAATGGTGGAGCAATCAGTGCTCGATGGCTACAGTTTAAAATTCCAGTAAAAGAATTTCAAAATAAAGTAGGAAGCATTGCCGATTTTCGTTCCATTCGTTTTATGAGAATGTTTATGACTGGATTTACGGAGCCAATTACAGTTCGTTTTGGTGCTTTGGATTTAGTTCGTGGTGAATGGAGACGTTATGAAAATTCATTTGAAGCAAACGATAATAATCCAAATGATGATGGAACTAACTTTGATGTATTATCTGTAAACATTCAAGAAAATGCAAAAAGAAAACCAATTCCTTATGTAACACCACCAGGAGTTGTTAGAGAACAAGCAGCAATGGGTAATGATATCGTGAACCAAAACGAGCAATCACTTTCTCTTCGAGCTTCGGGACAAGGACTTAGAACAGCCGATTCAAGAGCAGTTTTCAAAAACGTAAGCATTGATATGCGTCAATTTAATAAATTGAGAATGTTTTTGCATGCAGAAGCGTTGCCGACCGATCCAACACCATTGCAAGATGATCAAATGGCAGCTTTCATTCGTTTAGGAAATGACTTTACCGATAACTTCTATGAAGTTCAAATTCCGTTAAAAGTTACCGCAGAAAACGCAACATTGGCTGAAGATATTTGGCCAGAAATTAATGAAATCGATTTACCAATTGCTTTATTAACCAAGTTAAAAGTTCTAGCAATGGGTGCAGATGCGCCGCCAGCCGATGATAACGGAATTCGATATGCTAATGATGTGGAACTAGATCCAGGCTTGGCTTCAAATCCTAATCGCGGACCATTGCGCATAGGTATTAAAGGAAATCCAAATTTTGGTTTAGTGAGAACATTAATGGTTGGTATTAGAAATATTTCTTCGCAAGATGGAGTAAAAGGAGAAGTTTGGTTTAACGAACTTCGTTTAGCCGATATGAGCAATAAAGGCGGAATGGCAGCAGTCATCAATATGGATGCAAATATGGCTGATTTTGCTACTGTTTCTGCAACGGGAAGAAAAAGTACTATTGGTTTTGGAGCATTAGAAGAAGGTCCAAACGAAAGAAGTCGTGAAGATGTTTTACTTTACAATGTTGTAACCAATATTAGTTTAGGGAAATTATTGCCAAAAAAATGGGGAATTAATTTGCCGTTTAACTATGCTATTGGCGAAGAAACTATAACGCCAGAATATGATCCATATAATCAAGATATTCGTTTGGAGCAATTGTTAAATAATACTTCTGATGCAGCCGAAAGAGATAATATTGAAAACAGAGCAATCGATTATACAAAAAGAAAAAGTATCAATTTTATTGGAGTGAAAAAAGATCGTGCACCCGAACAAAAAGCAAGAATCTATGATCCTGAAAACTTGACATTATCTTATTCGTATAATGAAGTAAAAAAACAAAACTACGAAGTAGAAAGCTTTATTGATCAACAGGTTAATGCTACTGTGGATTACACTTATACTTTTCAGCCAAAAACACTTGAACCGTTTAAGAAAACCAAGTTCATGAAGAAAAGTAAATATTGGCAAATGTTGAGCGATTTTAATTTTAATTATTTGCCAACTAATATTTCGTTTAGTTCTAATATTATTCGTCAATTTAATAAACAACAATTTAGACAAGTAGAAACTATTGGTATTGGAATTGATCCATTGTATAGAAGAAATTATATGTTCAACTATCAATATGGATTTAATTATGCTATTTCGAAGTCGTTAAAAGTGAATTATACTGCTTCAACGCGAAATTTAGTTCGAAATTACATAGATGAAAATGGTGATCCAGATGACAGTTATACTGTTTGGACCGATTTTTGGAACATTGGAACGCCAAATCAACATAACCAACAATTGGTTGTAAATTATGATTTGCCAATAAATAAAATACCACTTTTATCGTTTGTAAAATCGACGTATTCTTATACTGGAGATTTTAGTTGGACAAGAGCATCGTTGGCTTTTCAAGAAGTTGACGGATATAATTTAGGAAATACAGTTCAAAATGCTGGTTCGCATAGAGTGAATACTAATTTAACATTGACAACTTTGTATAAATATCTAGGTTTAGGTCCAAAAGCAAAAACACCTGCGCCTAGAACAACTGCGCCAAAACCTGGAGAAAAAATTACAGCAAAACCTCAGGTTGCTCAATCGGAAAATGTTTTCCTTGAAGGATTGAAAGGCGTTTTAACCAGTGTGAAAAATTTACAAATCAACTATGTTAGAAACGAAGGAACATTGTTGCCAGGATTTTTGCCAAGTATTGGTTTCTTTGGAACTTCAAAACCAGGATTAGGATTTGTATTTGGTGATCAAGCAGATATTCGATATGAAGCAGCTCGAAATGGTTGGTTGACTCAAGCACCAGATTTTAATCAAAATTATACAAGAAATGTAACTAAAACATTGGATATGACTGCCAATGTTGATTTGTTCCCTGATTTCAATATTACTTTGAATGCTAATAGAACGTATGCTGAGAATTTCTCTGAACAGTTTGATGCTGTTGGTAATAACTATACAGCACTTTCACCATACAGTTTAGGTAATTTTTCTGTTTCTACAGTAATGTTAAAATCGGCATTTAAAGCCAGTGACGAAAATTTCTCTTCATCGTTTAATGATTTTAGAGGTAATAGAATTATCATAGCCGATAGACTAGCAGAACAATATTATGGAAATAATACCTATGCTAGAGATGCCGAAGGTTATCCTATTGGTTTTGGTAAAAATAGTCAAGCCGTTTTGTTGCCATCCTTTTTAGCAGCTTATACTGGTTTATATACAATGGGTGCAAACGACTCGGCAAAAGATATTTCGTTGGGTGCTTTGCGAAACATTCCAATTCCAAACTGGACGATAAAATATACTGGATTAATGCGTTATAAATTCTTTAAAGATACCTTTAAACGTTTCTCTATTCAGCATGCTTACAGAGCTTCATATACCTTGAATTCGTTCCGTTCTAATTTAGAATACGATAGAAATAATCCAGCTAATTTTGATACTGGAGGAAATTTCCAAAACAAAACTATCATTGGAAATGCTAACTTAGTTGAACAATTTAATCCTTTGGTAAAAGTTGAATTTGAAATGAAAAATTCCCTTAATGTTAGAACCGAAATGAAAAAGGATCGAAGTTTATCGATGAGTTTTGATAACAATTTATTGACCGAAGTACAAGGATTAGAATACATCGTTGGACTTGGATATCGTTTTAAAGATGTAATTATTTCATCATCATTAGCCGATAATCCAACTGGAATTATCAAAAGTGACATCAATATGAAAATTGATTTCTCTTATAGAAATTCCAAAACAATCGTTAGATATTTAGATTATGAAAACAATCAATTAGGAAACGGACAGAACATTTGGTCAGCTAAGTTAACCGCGGATTATTCGTTTAGTAAAAACCTAACGGCCATTTTCTTCTATGATCATTCGTTCTCAAAACCAGTAATTTCTACATCGTTCCCGTTGACCAACATTAGAGCTGGATTTACATTGCGATATAATTTTGGAAATTAATGAATTTTTAAACGATTAGTTTTATAAATCAATTTAGAAATAATACTTTTGAGGAAATTTTAATTACTAAACAAAATGAACATACCAGCTAACTTAAAATACACTAAAGACCACGAATGGGTTGCAATTGATGGCGATACTGCTACAGTAGGAATTACAGATTTTGCCCAAAAAGAACTAGGCGATATCGTTTATGTAGAAGTTGAAACTCTTGACCAAACCTTAGATAGAGATGAGGTTTTTGGAACAGTTGAAGCAGTAAAAACAGTTTCTGATTTGTTTTTGCCTTTAACAGGTGAAATCGTTGAGTTCAATGAAGAACTAGAAACTGCTCCAGAAAACGTTAACAACGATCCTTATGGTAAAGGTTGGATGATTAAAGTAAAAATTTCTGATGCTTCAGAAATCGACCAACTATTATCTGCAGATGATTATAAAGCACTTATCGGAGCATAAAACCTTTTGGTTTTTAACTGCGCTGGGTTGGACAATCTTTGTTGCTTTTCTATGTTTAGTTAACAATAACGATTTGCCATCCATTGGAATGAAAATCTCGGGAATCGACAAAGTGATACATTTCTTGTTTCATTTTATTTTCACCTTGCTCTGGTCGATATATTACTTCAGTAAAGACAAAATGTTAACTCCAAAAAGAGTGATTATCATTGTAATTGCTTCATTAATTTTTGGTGTTATGATAGAATGGTTGCAAGCCAGTTTTACGCTAACTAGACAAGCTGATGTGCTGGACGTTATTTCCAATACTGGCGGAGCAATTTCATCTGGATTACTAGTTTACCATTTGTTAAAAAAGCATTTTCACTCAAATACTTAAATAAAAAGTCCCATTTCGATGGGATTTTTCTATTTTTATACCTTTATTCCATTCGATTAATCTCTACTTATGAATATTAAGCAATATCTTGACTCGACTTATCTAAAAACACCTGAACAAGCAGGACTTTCAGAAGCTGAAAATACGACTATTGTACAGCAATTTATTCAAGAAGCTATTGATGAAGACTTTAAATTAATTATGATTCGTCCCGATAAAGTAAAAATGGCTCGAAAAATGATTGACGAACAGAAATCAAAAGTACTTGTTGGAACCGTAATCTCTTTTCCCGAAGGAACAAATTCACTAGAAGAAAAACTAGACGAAGCACAACAAGCGGTAAATGATGGTGCTGACGAACTAGATTATGTTTGCAATTATAACGCCTTTAAAAATGGGGATATTAATTTAGTAAAAAAAGAAATTATTGAAGGAACAAAATTGGCTTTTCAAAATCATAAAATAGCCAAATGGATTATAGAAGTTGCAGCGCTAACCGATGCACAAATTATTCAACTTTGTGTATTGATTAAAAATGTTGTTATTGCAAATTTCAAGGAAGATTGTTACCCAAATGTTTTTGTAAAATCATCCACAGGTTTTTATAAAACAGAAAACGGATTGCCAAATGGCGCAACAATCCCTTCAATAATTATGATGATTGAAAATGCTTCACCTTTACCAGTAAAAGCAGCTGGAGGTGTTAGAACCTATGATGATGTTGTAGAAATGATACAACTAGGTGTGAAAAGAATTGGAACTTCAGCGGCAAAAACAATTGCTGACGGACAAGTTTCAAAAGAAAATTATTAAAATTAGAATTCTATCATGAATAAATTAATTGTCTTACTATCGATTTTTGTTGGATGGGTTGCTAATGCGCAGCGAGAAAATACAATTTCTGAAAAATTTCCTGTTTTTCCTGAGTGTGAAAATCAGCAAGGAACTGAATTGGAAACCTGTTTTTACAATACTGTACATGATTTTGTGTACAATAACTTCAAAGTTTCAGACGAATTGCAAAGCAAAAATTATAAAGGCAATGTCATCGTACTATTTGAAGTAACTAATGAAGGAAAATTTGTCGTGCAATATGTTGATGCCAACGAAAAAGAGCTAATAGAAGAAAGCAAAAGGGTTTTTGGTTTATTGCCAAAAATCTCTCCGCCAAGCTACAACGGAAATCCAACGTATGCTAAATATACTATTAAATTTGCTATTCCATTGCAAAGTATTGCACAAATTCAAGCCGCAAAAGAAACTGAAAAAGCTGCACAGCTAAACTCGAAAAAATACATTCCAAGCAATGTGAAAGAACTAAACGAAGTTGATGGAATTCAGTATAAAAAATTTGATAATCCGCAATTTTCAAGTCACTTGAATATTCCGTTTTCACACAGTTATTATGCACAGTTTGATGACGAAATGAATATTGTTGGAACAAATAATCACACAGGTTCAAAACCCTATTCTTTTTCAGATGTTTCAAAATATTACAATGTAAAAGAAGAAACCGAAAAATTATATAAAAACAAATCGGGTTGGTGGGGAAAAAAGCTTTGGAACGAAAATCTAGTTGCCATGCAAGGCGAAGATTATTGGTTTACATTAAACCCAATTCTAGATTTACAATTAGGAAGAAGTCAATCCGATGCTTCAAATAGTACTTTTGTCAACACACGAGGAATTCAATTTAACGGAGGTTTGGGCAAAACCGTCAATTTTACCACAACTATTTATGAAAGTCAAGGTCGATTTGCAGGATATTTTAATCGATATGCCGAGTCGATAAAACCTTCGGGCGGAAATCCAGCGATTATTCCTGGAATTGGGATTGCAAAAGATTTTAAAACTGATGCGTATGATTTTCCTTTAGCAGAAGCTAATTTAGCCTTTACGCCAAGCCAGTTTTTCAATCTGAATTTAGGTTATGGAAGAAACTTTTTAGGCGATGGATATCGTTCACTTTTGTTAAGCGATGGTGCAAGTCCTTATCCCTATTTTAAAGTAAATACCACTTTTTGGAAAATAAAATACACCAATATTTATACTTGGTTAAAAGACGTTCGTCCCGAAGTTACCGAAGATAGAACCTATGCCACAAAATATGTAGCCAGTCATTATTTGAGTTTAAATGTAACTAACCGATGGAATTTAGGATTGTTTGAATCGGTGGTTTGGACAGATCAAAACAATCGTGGTTTTGATATGAGTTTTGTAAACCCAATCATTTTTTATCGTGCGGTTGAATTTTCATCGTCTTCTCGAAGTGGAAATGCTTTGTTGGGTTTAACTTCAAAATATAAATGGAACAATCAAATCAATTTTTACGGACAATTTTTGTTAGATGAATTTTCGTTAAACGATGTAAAAGCAGGCGATAAAAGTTGGAAGAATAAATTTGGTTACCAATTAGGAGCAAAATATTATCATGCGTTCAGCGTCAAAAATCTGTTGTTGCAATTAGAATACAATCACGTTCGACCATATGTGTATGCACATAGCGAAGCAATAACCAATTATGGACATAATAATCAAAGTTTAGGACACAATTGGGGAGGAAATTTCAAAGAAGTAGTTGCCATTGCTCGTTACTTTAAAGGAAGATATTTTGCCGATGCTAAAATTACTTTTGGACAACGCGGATTAGATTTTGATACTACTGAAGATAGTTTTAATTATGGCGGAAATATCTATTTGGATTATGATTTAAACCGACCTTTTGATACAGGAGTTGAAATTGGTCAAGGAAATAAAACTACTATTTTCATTGCTGATTTACAAGCTGGTTATTTGATCAATCCATCAACTAATATGAAATTATTCGGAAGTTTAATCTATCGTAGTTTTAATCCAACTGCCGATACAGCTTCGGCTTTTAAAGAAAATACAACTTGGTTTTCTTTAGGTTTACGATGTGATATATTCAATTGGTATTTTGATTATTAGAATTAAATAATTTTAAAATTAGTTCCGTAAATGTTGAAAGACTTTACGGAATTTTTTTTGATAATAATTTAGATGTTTTTCAGTTGAAGATCGAGATAGTTTTATAAAAAAATAAGTTTATTCGGTATTTTTATAACACAGATTTTTTAGAATAAATTTTAAAAAACAATTTTAAGAAAATTTTTAATTCTACTGATAAATGCCGTTAAATGGTAGTTTGTATAGCTAAGGTTATGCTGTAAAGTGCTTTTAAATTTCGTTAAATTAGAAAGTATTGCTCTTTTATATAAGGTTTTAAGTAAATAGTTTTACTCTCATAATTAACCAAATTCCAAATTTAATATGATTGCCAATTACTTTACAAAAAGTTCATCACGGTCAGCTTCAATTCTACGAAGCAATGACAATTAACAAAAACCAACTTCAATTGGTTTAGCATTAGGGTTTTTGATGCTTTTATTTGCTTCGGTAAATGTAAAAGCACAAACCCAGCTTATTCCGACTTCGGATGGAGCATTTGAAACAGGCAATACATTTGCTGCTAATGGTTGGACAGTTGCAAATGATGGCAACGGTGCCGTTAAATGGGTTGTAGGAACAGCAGTAAATTCAGGAGCAATTACTGGTAATGCTGCTTATGTATCTTTAGATGGTGGAGAAACTAATTCTTATGTTGGAATTTCGGGCGCAAGAACTGTATTTTTCTATAGAGATATTGCAATTCCTGCTGGTCAAACCAATATTGCTTTAACATTCAACTGGAAATCAGTTGGAACTAGTGGTGCTTCATGGCAAGTTTTTGCTGCACCAACAAGTTATACGCCAGTTGGGCTAGACGTTCAAAATAGTGTTCCAGCTACAATTGCTGGTGCAACTTCTGTAGCTTATGGAAGTATTAATGCGGTTACTCAAAAAGCTTTTGGTTTTATTCCTCCAAGTTTTGCAGGAACAACTGTTAGGTTAATTTTTATATGGAGTAATGGTAATGGTGGCGGAACAAATCCTCCAGCGGCAATCGATAATATTTCATTGGTTTCAAGAGCTGGTGGTTCAGAGATTGCTTCGGTTCAAACAGGAAATTATACAGATGCAGCAACTTGGGATGCAGGTTATGTGCCTTCATCTGCAGATGATGTTGTAATTAATGGTGGTCATACCGTTACTATTGATAATAGAAATCTTGGTGCTAATAATATGTATATTGCTGGTGCAAGTGCTGTGGTAGATTTTGGAGTTGTGAGTGATGAATTTACAGTTAATAATGATTTATTAATTAGTGGTTCGGGAGCGAGATTTAATGTTTATAATGGAACAACAGGAAAATCATTAAAAGTAGGTCATAATATTGATATTGTATCTTCAGGAAGATTGGATATTTCGGTTGGAAGTACTGGTGTTGGTGCTGGAAATTTAACATTGTTTGGTTCTGAACTTCAAACGATTTCTTCTGATGGAACAGGAATAATTGGAGGAACAGTTGCTTCTACAACAACGACTAACACGGTTGGAATTATTAACCAATTGACAGTTACAAATACAAGTACTGCTATCCCAAATATTGATTGGCAGCTTAATGATGTAAGAATCAAAAATGCTTTAAGACTTAATACAGGTAAAATAGCGCTTGGTTCTAATAAATTATACATTGGAAACTTTGCTTCTATGTCATCATCTAATTTTATTTGCTCACTTGGTGGAGGATTTATTGGTGGACAAATTTCTAGATGGTATACAACTTCAGCTATGCCATCATCAGGCACAATTGATCCAGGAATTGATTATAATCCAAATAGTACGGTTTTGTTTCCATTCTTGAGTGATTCAGGAAAAAACAGATGGGCATTTTTAATTACAAGTGCAGCAACTACTGCTGGAGAATTAGCAATGTCTTATGATGATGCTACTACAATGACAACTGGTCTTTCGGTTGTTGACGGTTCTTATACTGTTACTGATAGATTTGATGGAAATTGGACAATATCAAAAACAGGAAGTACTTACGCAACTACAGGAACTTATACTTTAGGACTTTATGCAGTTGATGCATATAATGCTTTGGATGGAAGTTCAAGAATTATGAAATCGGGTTCATTTGTCGGAACACATATTAATGGTACAACTTCGCCATTTGCGGTAAGAAAAAATATTACAGATGCTGATTTAACTGCTTCACCATTCTATGTTGGGATTGGTTCATCATTTGTTCAAGGCGCAACAACAAAAATATCTATTGCATCAGGAAATTGGAATGATGCTGCAACTTGGTCGCCAAATGGTGTTCCAGCTTGTAGTGATGTAGTTGCTATTGCAAATGGTCATACAGTAACAGTAAATTCAGTAGGAAACAATGCAGCTGGAGTTACTATTAATTCAGGTGGAACTTTAGTAAATGCATCGGGAAGTTTAACAGTTGGTTGTACTAATAACAATGCTGTTTTTTCAAATAATGGTGTAAATACAGTTTCTGGCGGTACATTAACCGTTAATGGTAGTGTTACTCATATTACAGGAAGTACTTTTAACCACACAGGTGGAGACATTATTGTTGATAGTAATAATGCTGGCGATGCTGCAACAAGTGTTGGTCAAGGAGGAAGTTCGTTTAAAATAAATACTTCAAATGTTTCATTAACAGGTGGAAAAATTACAATTGTTGATCCACTTGTAAATAATACAATTGCAACAACTGCTACATCGGGTAATGATTTTGTATTGACAACTAATCCTGGAAACTTTGATCAAGGTGTAAATACATTTGCTGCTGGTACAACTTCATTGTCAGTAGGTGGAGCTTTTACCAACATAAATATGTTTGGTGTAGGACAACATATTTCAGGTCCTGGAATTCAGCCAGGAACTACAATTACTGCGGTTTCATCTTTAGTTAATATTAATTTAACGATATCATTACCAACTGCATCAGCTGAAACTAGTCCAACGTTGACTTTTTCATCTATGGCAAATGGACAAAGAAACATTGTACTTCCAACTACTGGAGATTTCTCTAGTGTAGCTATAGGACAACAGATTTCTGGACCTGGAATTCCATCTGGAACTACAGTTGTAAGTGCTGGAGGGAATATTTTTGGAGTAGGAGGAATTACGTTGTCACAACCAGTTTCTGGATTAGCAACATCACCAATTGATACAGCTCAAAATGTAACATTGTCAGCGGTTTCTAGTGGAAGTAATGTAGTTATTTTGTCAGCTGCAAATCCAGCAATTATTGTTGGACAAGCCGTTGCAGGAACTGGAGTTCAACCAGGAACAACGGTTACAGCAATTAACGGAACGAAGTTAGATATGTCACTTCCGCTTACAGGAGTTGTTGCACCTCCGCTTTCTTTAACGTTTTATGATGGAAATTTAAATAGCTATTCATTTGCTTATAATTCATCGGTTAATAATGCTGCGGGATTAAATCATACAATACAATTTGGTGATGGAATTTCTACAGATAAAGGTGCGGTTACTATCAATGGTTACTATTGTAATTTGGCTCAAGGTGGTGGAACTTTATCTTTAGGAAATTTAACTATCGATGCATTAGACGGAAACAATCGTTTCTTTAACGCGGTTAATGGATTATTTATTCAAAATAATACAACGGTTACTGCTGGTAGTGTTTTCAAAAAAACAAATACAACTAATGGAATTTGTTTTGGTGGGAATGTTGAAAATAATGGTTCTATATTTGTGGGTTCAAATGTTGTTTATCTTGCAAGCGGTTACAACACGACAACATTTAGTGCAGTACCAACAAGTTTGTCACAAACTATTTCGGGAACAGGAAGTTTTTATAATAACTTAAATCCTGCTTTAGCTACAGGTTCAATAAGTTCTTTAACTGTAAATAATACAAATCCAGCAGGTGTTACGATTGCTATACCAAACTTTAGAATTGCAAGTGGTATCACGATGACAGCAGGAATTATTCATACATCAGCTGTCACTCCTTTATATCATGGTGTTTTAGATTTATCAATTGGAAGTTCAATTACAGGTAATTTTGGCCCAACTTGTTTTATTGATGGTCCGTATGTTAAAGCTTTTGCTACCAATGCAACGAGTGCAATTTCATTCCTTCTTCCTGTTGGAAAAACGACTTATACTCCAATTTCTATGGGAATTTCTGGTGGTGGAATTTTTACTATCGAAGCTTTTGATAGCAATTCAGGTACTGAATCTGCAAATATTTCAGAACTTAGTGCTACCCGCTGGAAAGTAACTAGAGATGGAACGGCAGGTAGTTTTATTGATTATAGAATTGGTTTAGGAGATACATCAATTACTGCTTCAAACTTTGTAGTTCAGGCAACAACAGATGAAGGAATGTATGATGATGTGTTAGGAGATTCGGTGTTTACAGCTTCAACAACAACTACATTGAATACTGTAACAATGGCTTCACCTTTATTAGCTGATAGTTTTACAGGAAATTTTGCTTATGCAAAAGCAGCAAATTGTTCTACAGTTAACCCTGGTAATACGATAGCAGATACAACAATTACACAAATTGTTACTACACAAAATTCAAGTGCAACAGGAATTATCTCTGGTTCGGCTAATGTTACTTTACAAGCCGTTAATACTGCTATTGTAGTTGGGCTAACAGTAACTGGGACAGGAATTCCAACGGGAACAACTGTATCTGCTATTAGTGGAACAGCTTTAACATTGTCTCAATCAGCAACAGTATCTTCTAGTTCTCAAACTACATTAACGTTCTCAAATGTTTTAACACCAACAACGTCAGACTGTGAAAAAACCTCCACAATCCTAGTACCAAATATAGTAAAATATTTGTAAGAAAAAGATAAATTCATTATTTTTAGTGATGCAACATATACAAGGAATAGCTCGCAACCA
>NZ_JAAMPT010000209.1 GCF_012911605.1 Flavobacterium solisilvae
AAGTGTTTAAGTCTTAATCGAACTATGAGTTTTACTCGGAGTAATTGTTAGTTTACTTAAACACTTTTCTCTTTTCTAAATTTACCTAAATTTATTAAAACAAATCTAAAGGAGTATTTTTGTTTCGTTTCTCGATACTTTTGCCTTTGGCAAACACTCGAAATGACGAAACAAAAATGTATCGAGAACTATTTTATGTAATTATTAATTTTTTCTTTCATTTCCTCATTAAAAGCTTCAGCTTTGATACTTTGTCTATCTTCTTCAATTTTTACATTTACTAAAGTTACTTCGCCTTCCAAAACAGTTTGTTCGTTTTGGTTTACAAATTGAAATCCGCAAACAATAGATGATGTTTTCAATTCTTTTACCCACAATTTTTTGGTTAGAATTTCTCCAATTCTTGCTGCGTTTTTAAATTGTACTTTCAAATCTACTGTTGGAATGCCATTGGTTTCGTGCATTTTGGAGAATGGTCTTTCCAGCGCTTCTTCAAACCAATCTTCTACTAAATCGTTTAACATTTCCAGAAAACGAGGATAGAATACTATTCCAGCGTAATCAACGTGTTTGAATTTTATTTTTTCTTGTTTTGTAAATGTTTCCATGATTATTATTTCAACCCTGTCAGAACTCAGACAGGGTTTGATATTTAAAAACTCTCATTACTTGCTTCTTTCCAAAAGTACAAAATAACTTTAATTTTAATTTTGATATTATAATGTAATAATTTGTAAATAAAAAAACTCTACCTAAATACCTTGATATTTAGATAGAGTTATTAATTCAAATAAGATTTTTTTTATTTTTTTATCATTTTTAGCATTTTAATATTCTCATCTTGCTGAATAATAATATTATAAACTCCATTAGGATAATTTTGTCCAATATTTGTTTTTTCTAATTCTAATACTGAAATTGCTTTAGATTCTATTTTTCTTCCAAGTATATCATATACTTTTATACTCAAATTAGAACTACTATTTGAATTTAATTTTAATAGGAAACCATCATCAAATGGGTTTGGATATGCTGTAATTTGGAAATTATTATTGTTAAAATCAGATATATTTAATCCACAATCATGTATAGCCATATTGGTGTCATCGCAATCGGTGTTATCAACAACATATCCAGTAGGTATTGTTCCAGAACAAGATGCTACCGAATTTGAAGCATTTCCAAAACCATCTCCATCAGCATCAGCATAATAAGTTGCATTTTGGGATATTATGTCATAGTTTATTACGACTTTACCATTACCTTGATTAACACCATTTTGAAAATTGGTTGCATCAGCACCATTAAACCAGTTGGTTCCAGCCGAACCACCACCTCCAGCACCAACAGCACTTCCGTTGCAGGTTGAGTTGCCTCCAGAGCCACCACCACCGCCATTTCCGCCAATATAGCCACCACCACCACCACCGCCACTTGGTAATGCGAATCCTGCTGTAATTCCTCTACCTCCATTTCCACCATTGTTTGAAGAGTAAGGTTGTCCATTATCGCCTAAATATATACTGCATCCGTTGCCTTTTATTCCTATAGATGTAGAAGTACCAGCAGTAGCTCCTAGAGAAATTAATCCAGTTGAAATTTCAGTAGTTGATTGTCCGTTTTGACCGTCTAATGAATTGCCGTAAATGGCGTAATTTCCTCCACCATTACCACCATTACCACCAGTAAAATCAAAATTATTATTAAAATGTCCTCCAGCATTTCCGCCACCGCCACCGCCACCAGCTACTTGTTTTCTGTCTGACAATGAATTTGATGGAAAACGAATGTCTGACGCACCACCACCACCACCAGAATAATTTGTATTTACAGATCCTACAGTTATATATCCGTTTCCTCCGCCGTTATAGCCTCCAGTATTTTGATAGGCTTGACCGCCAACAAAAATATGAAGTACTTCTCCTGATGTTAGTGAATTCCAATTTCCAGAAACTCTATTTCCTGATCCTCCAATTCCTGGGCTGTTGATTGTTGGTACTTTTGTTAATCCGTTTGCTCCTTGAGCACCATAAGCTGTGATGGATACATTAGTAGCTCCTGGAGGCACTACCCATATTTGTTGGTATCCTGTATAATCAAAAACTAATGTGTTTGAAGTGCCGCAAGGATTGATGCTAGCATTCAAATCATCTAGATCTAAATTATTTCCTACATATCCATTTGGTATTCCTGTGCATGACATTCCTGCAATGGTTTGATCGCCAAACCCATCGCCGTCTGCATCATTGTAATATCTAATAACTGGATTTACATGAATAGTCATAGTAGTTGGTAACGCACATTGCATCTCATTAGGAGTAAACGTATAAGTTGTAGTTATAGTATTGTTAATAGCTGGAGACCAAATTCCAGTAATTCCATTTGTTGATGTAGTTGGTAAATTATTCAAATTATTCCCTATACAAATTGGGGGCACTTGAGTAAAACTTGGAATTATTGTAGCTGGATTAATTGTAATTGCCACTGGATTTCTTTGACTTTCTATACCAGCAATTGTTTGAGAAACATAGTATGTTCCAGTTTGTAATAGTGTTCCAGGAAATAAAGGGATTCCTCCTGCTGCTACATCATACCATTTTAAATTAGTGCCTGTAGCAACTAATGAACTTACTGTTGCATCTTGACAAAATGTTTGTGGTTGAGCAGAGGGTATATTAACACAATTTTCATCAATTAATCCATTACAATTATCATCAATTCCGTTGTTACAAATTTCTGTTGCAAATGGATTTATAGAAGCATTATTATCATTACAATCAGTGCTGTTTGTAACATATCCAGTAGGTGCTCCTGTTGATGATTGTATAGTTGCGTTTATGTTTCCATATCCATCTGTATCTGCATCTGCATAATAAGTTATTGTTGAATTATTCAAATCATAAGTAATAATTACATAACCGTTACCATAGTTAATTCCGTTTTGAAAATCTGTTGGAGTTGCCCCATTAAACCAATTAGTTCCAGCGGATCCACCTCCACCTCCACCAATTGCATTTCCTAAACAATTTGAATTCCCAGTAGAGCCACCACCACCACCAGTACCACCTGTGTAGCCACCGCCACCAGCACCACCATCAGGTTTTCCAAGTGAATTTACTCCATTTCCACCACTTCCTCCAATATACCAGTTGTTTGTTTCTCCATTTGTGCCTTTGAAACCCATGCAACCATCACCAGCAATTCCAAAAGAAGTTGGTGTGCCTCCTAGTGCTCCTGGTGCTACTTGTCCGTTTGTGTCTGTAGCATCCTGTCCATTTTGTCCATCTAATGAATTTCCGTATAAGGTATTGTTGCCACCACCATTTCCGCCGTTTCCACTTGTAAAATCATAATTTATCCAATGACCTCCTGAAGCGCCGCCGCCGCCGCCGCCGCCAGCAACTTGTTTTCTGTCTAAAATTGAATTGGTTGGAAAACGTACATCTGTAGCACCACCTCCACCACCTGACCAAATTCCGTTTATTCCGTTAACGCTTCCGCCTCCATTATATCCTCCTTGGTGATCTATTGCTTTTGAACCTACATATATATAAAGTATATCCCCAGGGTTTACAAAATTCCAATTTCCCGAAACTCTATTGCCTAAACCTGCTAATCCGCCAATACATTGTGAACCAATTTTACTTTTTCCTGCAGCTCCTTGGGCTCCATAAGTTGTTACTCTTACATTGGTAGCACCAGGAGGAACTATCCAAGTTTGAACTGCTCCTGTATAACTAAATGTAACTAAATTGTTGATTTCAACTCCTGGGTGAATATTTGAATCAGTATCATTTGTGTCTAAATTATTGCCAACATACCCAGCAGGTGCACCAATACATGATGTTTGGGTTACTGTTGGATCACCGTAACTATCGTTATCTGCATCAGCATAATATGTTATCGTTGGATTTACGTTTATGGTTAATGTTGTTTGTTTTGCACATTGACCAGGATTTGGTGTAAATGTATAAGTTGTTGTAATAATATTATTTGTTGTTGTAGGGTGCCATACACCAGTAATACCGTTATTTGAAGTTGTAGGTAAAGAACCAATAAATCCACCTTCGCATATTGGAGCAATTGGAGTAAATGCAGGAATTATATTTGGAGGAGGAATATTTACTTGAATTGGTATTCTTGTACTTTCAATTCCTCCAATTGTTTGAGATACATATATTATTCCTGAAACTAAATACGAAGGAAATGCAGTTTGAGGAGGCGTTCCACCAGGAAGGTAAAAACCGTTTACAAAATCGATTCCATCAGTAGTTGTCATAATATTACTTCCGCCAGTTTCATTTATATACCATTTTAAGTTTAATCCATTTACTACTAAATCGTTTATAGTTGAGCCAGCGCATAATGTTTGAGGACTAACCGCTGTTGGGGGAGGAGTAGCACAGTTTTCATCGATAACACCATCACAATTGTCATCAATTCCATTACCACATATTTCTGTTGCATTTGGATGAATATTTGCATTATTATCATTGCAATCAATACTATTGGCTACATATCCAGCAGGTGTACCTGTATTTGATATTTGTGTTATTGCAAAATTACCGTATCCGTCTGAATCAGCATCTGCATAATAAGTGTAGTTTTGATTGTCTAAATAATATGTAATTACTACATACCCGTTGCTGTTGTTGATTCCATTTTGATAATCTCCAGGTGTAGCCCCATTAAACCAGTTGGTTCCAGCAGAGCCACCTCCACCTGCCCCCATAGCATTTCCTAAACAATTAGAATTACCTATAGAGCCGCCACCGCCACCATTACCGCCAAAATAGCCACCGCCACCGCCACCGCCGTGAGGTTGATTGTTGTATGGTGTAATACTGCCAAAACCACCATCACCACCAAGTTCATTGATATGAGGAGTTCCATTGCTACCTATATATCCTGAACAACCATTGGCATATAAACCAACACTTGTTGTGGTTCCTCCTGTTGCGCCAGGGGAAGTTAAATTAGTACTAGTATCTGTAGTAGTTTCTCCGTTTTGTCCATCTAATGAATTTCCATTTAATGAAAAATTTCCGCCACCGTTTCCGCCACTACCATTAATAAAATTTAAAGCATTAGGTTGATAGTTCTCATAAATTAAACTTCCAGCACCGCCACCGCCACCGCCACCGCCAGATACTTGTTTTCTGTCGGTTATTGCATTTGTTGGGAAACGAATATCTGTAGCGCCACCGCCACCTCCAGAATAATACCATAACGGAGGTATAATTATTCCAGGCCATTGAAAAGAATGTCCGTTGCCACCTCCATTATAACCGCCTATATCTTTATTTGCTTCGCCGCCTACATAAATATAAATAACATCACCTGGATTTAAAAAATTCCAGTTGCCTGTAACTCTGTTTCCTAAACCTGCTTGCCCCCCAGAATTTTTTGTAGGGTAAATTGTGGTTCCGCTTGATCCTCTAGCACCATAAGTAGTAATGCTTATGTTTGAAGCTCCCGCAGGTACTGTCCAAATTTGTTCGGAACCTGTATAATTAAAAATAAATTGCTCTTGCGACCATAAACAAGATAAACTTGTTAGCCAAATGAGTAGTGATAGTTTTAGTTTCATGAGTAATTGAAATTTTAGAGGTTCATTTCAATTACAAAATTAGATACTAAAAAAAGAGTAAAAAATATAAGTTTTATTAGGGCAAACCTAGTTTAATTTTATCTAAATTTATTATGAAGTGGGATAGTGAAAGAGACGGTTACTCCATTGTCAGTTGAGTTTGTAATATTTAAGGATCCTTCTAATGTTTCGATTCTTTTGTTAAAATTCTTTAAGCCATTACTTCCTTTTCTAATTTTTTCTGGATTATATCCAATTCCATTATCTGATATGGTTATTTTTAAATCATTGCTTATTTCAAAATGTATTGAAATTATTGTTGCTTTTGAGTGTTTTATGGCATTATTTACAGCTTCTTTTGCTAATAAATACGTATTTCTATTTTCTTTCCAACCAAAAATTACATTTGGTATATTTGTTGGAGGTTCACATATAAATTCGATGCTGGCATTATGAACCATTTCGCTGCATTGACTTCTTATATAATAAATTAATTCGTCTAATTTTTGATTGCCTTGATTTAATGCCCAAATTATTTCATTCATTTTTTCGACAGCTTCATCGCTAAGACTTATAATTTTTTCGATTTCTGAATTTTTTATACCTTCATTATTTTTTAAAATAGTTGATATATATCTAATTCTACTTAATCCAGCTCCAACATCATCGTGCATATCGTTGGCAATTCTTATTCGTTCTTCTGCAATGGCTAGTTGTTTTTCTTGCAGTATAAATTTCTTTTTGTTTTGATAGTTTTTATACTGCAAATAGGTAAATATTGTAATTCCAATTATACCAATGATTAAACTAAATATTATCCATAGTTTTTGTTTGCTTTTATATTTCTGGATTTCACTTTCGTGGGTTAGATTTTTTATTTTTAGTTCTTTTTTTTCGGTTTCATATTTAGCTTCAAGTTCTTGAGTATTTTTAATGATGTCGTCATTTACTAATTGACTATCGATTGATTTTGCTTTATCAAAAAAATAATTTCCGTTTTTTAAATCTCCTAAAGAGAATGAAATTTTACTTTTTAGTTCATAAATGAATTTCATTTCTTCTAAAATGGTGTCTTTTAAAGCATAGTGTAAAGATTTGTCTGCAAAAACTTGTGCTTCTTGATTTTTTTTGTTATAAAAATAAGCTTCTGCAAGTCCTTTGTATCCTGATGAATACATTTCATTAGTGCCATAATCTTTGCAATAATTAAAATGATTTTGTGCAACACTAATCATTTTTGAATATTTGCCTAGTAATTTATAAGTATCTAAAATATTGTTAGAAAAAACTGCAAGTTGGTATTTATCTCCTTGTTTTTTAGCTGTTTCTAATCCTTTTAAATACAATGGCATTGCTTCATTATATTTTTTTAAATAGCATAATATATTTGCTTTTGTGTTTAGAGATGCTATGTAGTTATCTGTTGCAAATCCTTTTTCATTTAATAAAATAGCTTTGTCTATATAAAGTAACGCTTTTTGATATTGTTCTATTCTTGGATAAATGATGGCTAGATTAGCATACATTCTTGCTAAAAAATCTTTATTATTACTTTTTTCGAATAATTTTAAAGCTTTTAGGTTATACTCAATCGCTTTTTGATAATTATTTAAATAAATGTAAGTTGTGCCTACATTTGCCAAACAACGTCCAATCCATAAATAATCGTTTGTTTTTTTTGCAAGTGCAACACTATATAAATTTAGTTGTAATGATTTATTGTATTGTCCTTCAATATTGTAAATTGCTGTAATATTACTAATACTGCTTAATTCCCCTTCAATCCAACGAGTGTTTTTGGCTAAATTATTTGCTTTTAAATAATAGTATAATGCAGAATCGTTTGATTTTTCTTCAAATTTTTGCCCAATTTTTAATAATGACTTTATTTTTAAGGAATCGTTTTTTAAAGATGATTCCGAATTTATAATTTTGTTATTTTGAGCATAACATATTCCAAATATTAAAAGAAAAAACCATTTATTTTTTACCATATACCAAATTTATTGCTTCGGTTTTATTATTTACATGCAATTTTTCATAAATATTATGAATGTGTTGTGTAACTGTACCTATGGTTATTCCTAATTTATGAGCAACTTCTTTGTATAAAAAACCTTTAGACAATAAGAGTAAAATTTCGTTTTCCTTTTTAGTTAAAGCTTCGTGAGTAGGTTTCTTTTTCTCGTTAAAGAAATTGATTACTTTTCTAGCTATTTGTCCACTCATAGGGCTTCCTCCATTATTCAAATCAATAATAGCTTCAATCATTTTATCGGAGGGTGTCTTTTTGAGCATATATCCGCTGGCTCCTGCCGCTAATGCGTCGAATACCTTTTCATCATTTTCATAAATTGTAAAAATCATGAATTGTGTATTTGGGCAATTGTCTTTGACTTTTCTAATACAATCAATACCATTTATGCCAGGCAAATTAATGTCAATAATAGCAATATCGGGGTTGTTTTCTTGTAATAAAGGAATGCCTTCTTCTGCATTATCAACTGCAAAAAGTAGTTTTAAATTATCTTGATTATTAATTAATTGCTCTAAACTACCTCTAATTTCTGGCAAATCTTCTATAATACAAATAGTAATCATAATGCAAAAATAGCAGTTATTTCAAATCAATACCTATAAGTTTACTTATAGATTGCAAACTTAAAATTTCTCACTATTTGCTTTCTTCCAAAAGTACAAAAATTCTTTTGGAACTGTATTTTCATTTAATAAACAGCCTGTTTCCAATTCTGGAAAAGTTTGCGCAAAAGTTTCTACTACATTGCGCTCCACACGCGTACTTACGACATCACGAGTTACATCGTCTGGATGTTTTAAACCTGCCGATGCCATAAGTTCCATTGCGTTTTTTATTGTTTCGTGTTGGAAATTGGCAACTCTTACGCTTTTTTCTTGTGGTACTAAACCTTTGGTTAAATCGGGATTTTGTGTAGCCACACCAGTTGGGCAAGTATTGGCGTGACATTCCAGCGCTTGAATACATCCCAACGCAAACATCATTCCGCGAGCAGAATTACATAAATCGGCACCAAGAGAAAGACATCTAATGATATCAAACCCAGAAATTACTTTTCCGCTGGCAATAATTTTTATTTGACTTTTAATTCCAAATCCGTTTAGACAATCGTACACAAATGCAACTGCATCACGCAATGGCATACCTACGTGGTCTGAATATTCTGGTGGTGCTGCGCCAGTTCCGCCTTCGCCACCATCAACGGTAATAAAATCGAGATAGGTTCGGGTTTCGACCATTGCTTTGCAAATAGCCATAAATTCAGATTTGTTGCCGATGCAAATTTTGATACCAATAGGTTTTCCGCCCGAATGGTTGCGCAATAATTTTACAAAATCCATCAACTCCAACGGATTTGAAAATGCCGAATGTTTTGGCGGTGAAATGATATCGTGTCCTTTATCAACTAATCGAATGGCTGCAATTTCATCGGTTACTTTTTCTTTGGGTAAAATTCCGCCGTGGCCAGGTTTTGCACCTTGTGAAAATTTGATTTCTATCATTTTTACATTATCCAAAGTAGCACGTTTGGTAAACTCTTCTACCGAAAATTTCCCGTCTGGTGTTCGTGTGCTAAAATATCCTGTTCCAATGTTCCACACCACATCGCCACCAGGTTCAAGATGATAAGGCGACAAACCACCTTCACCTGTATTGTGGTAAAAACCACCTTGTTTTGCTCCAGCATTCAGCGCCAAAATAGCATTTTTACTCAATGAACCATAACTCATGGCGCTGATATTGAACATACTCGACATATAGGGTTTTGTACATTGTGATGAACCAATTTTTACTCGTGGTTGTTCTTCACTATGCGAAAAAGGAATAGCATTCAAACTATGATTAATCCATTCGTAACCTACATTATACACATCGAGTTGCGTACCAAAAGGTTTGGTAGAAGTTTCTTTTTTACTACGTTGATACACCATACTGCGTTGTAATCTATCGAATGGTTTGCCTTCGGTATCGGTTTCAATAAAATATTGACGCATTTCTGGTCCGAGTTCTTCTAGCAAATAACGCATTCTTCCCAATAAAGGAAAATTTCTACGAATGGTATGTTTGGATTGATACATATCGTATAACCCCATTACTATCAATGGAACGAAGATGAATAGGAGTAAGCTAAATTTCCAATCGACGTATACTAAAATGCCGATGATTGCTAAAATGGTGATGGATGTGATGATGAATGCTTTTCTCATTTTGGTTTATTTTTTACCATGAATGTTCGAATGTTATTAAACATCCTTTTTTCTTCATTATTTACATTTTTATGATTTATCTCTCTCGTCCAAAAGACGAGATCGAAATGACAAGATTACGTTTTATTTTACTAATTACTTTTGACTTTTCACTTTTGACTTTTCACTTTAAAATCACTTCAACTTAAACCGTTGTATTTTTCCTGTTTCGGTTTTGGGTAAGCTTTCTGTAAAATAAATAACTCTTGGGTATTTATAAGGCGCAGCCGTTTGTTTAAACCAATGTTGAATGTGATTTTTCATACTCTCGGTAGCTTTGGTTTGGTCTTTTAAAACAATATGCGCGCAAACCAACATACCACGTTCTTCATCGGGTAAACCTACAACAGCGCATTCTAAAATATCTTCGTGAGTAAGCAAAACACTTTCTACTTCAATAGCAGCTATATTGTATCCTGCCGAAATAATCATATCGTCGCCTCGAGCTACGAACCAAAAATAGCCGTCTTCATCTTGCCGAAAAATATCGCCTGTAATATTCCAGCCGTTTTCTACGTATTCTTTTTGTTTGTCTTCTCGGTTCAAATATTTACAACCAGTAATGCCTCTAACAGCTAATCTTCCGGGTTCGTTTCTTGGTAATTCGTTTCCGTTAGTATCAATAATTTTGGCTTCATAACCCGTAATAGCTACACCAGTTGCACCAGGTTTCATATTTTTTTCATTCGACGAAATAAAAATATGCAGCATTTCGGTAGCACCAATGCCATCAATGATTTTTAAACCTGTAGCATCATACCAATCTTGCCAAACCTTCATGGGCAAGGTTTCACCAGCAGAGACACATTTGCGCAAGCTGGAAATATCAAAAGCTGCAACTTTGGTAGTAATGATTCGCCAAGCCGTTGGAGCTGTAAAACATATGGTGATTTTGTAGTCTTGAATGGCTTGAAGCAAAATATCTGGGCTTGGTTTTTCTATTAAAAAAGTAGAAGCACCAAAATACATTGGAAATAAAACCAATCCGCCTAAACCGAAGGTAAATCCTAATGGCGGACTTCCTGTAAACACATCATTTTGTGTTGGTTGTAATGAATATTGTGGAAATGCTTCGCAGATGTTCAGAATATCTTTGTGATAATGCGATGTCATTTTTGGCAAACCTGTTGTTCCTGATGTAAATCCGATTAAGGCAATACTGTCTGATTTTGAGTGATAATTGGAGAATGTTTTGGGTTTGGAAACCATCAATTTTTCTAATCCCGAAGCTTCGGGACTATTTCTGAAATAAATCTTTTTTTTAAGAAAATTTGATTTTACTAAATTCATTTCTTCTGAAAGTTCGCTGTCGCAAATGGTATGCGAAATCTCGGCACAATCGATTATGGTTGTTAATTCTTTGGCACGAAGTAACGGCATGGTTGCGACTACAATTCCGCCGGCTTTCAAGATTGCAAACCAACAAGCGACCATCATTGGATTATTGGCAGAACGAATTAAAACTCTATTACCTGATTTCAGTCCTAAATCATCAACCAAAACATGAGCGATTTGATTGGATTTCTCGTATACATCTTGATACGTCCAAGTTTCTGAGAAGGTACGAATGCAAATGTTGTTACCGTTTCCATTTTCTATATGATAATCCAACAATCGATGAACACAATTGAGCATTTCTGGTCTTTGAAACTGAGGTAAATCCAAAAAGGAATAGTCTGGCATTAAATCCTGATTTGGTAAATTATTGTGGGCAAAATTATCTTCGTAATGCTTCATAATTATTTCTTGTTACTCTTCGGTTTCAACGCTTTCTTCATTCCTTCCATTTGCTTTCTCTCATTGGCTTGTAGCGGATACAAATGCGAAATTCCCATTTTGTATTGATTTGGAATATCATCAGGTTGAAAATTTTCATAAGCCTGAGCATTTCTAACGAAATTGGCATCCAATAATAATGGTTTTCCTAAAGCCACTAAATCAGCTTTACCATTTAAAATTATGGTGTTTATTTGATCAATATCGGTTATGTTTCCAGCTGTAATCGTTGGAATATCAATTGAGTTTCTGACCAAATCTGAAAATGGAACTTGCCACATTCTTCCGGTTTGTGGTTTTTGATGAGCAACGGTATTTCCGGTAGAAACATTGATAATGTCAGCTCCAGCATTTTTGAAAGCAGATGCAATTGCGAGAACATCTTCTTCTGAAATTCCGTTTTCTGCCCAATCGGTTGCTGAAATTCGAACGGACATTGGTTTTTCTATTGGGAAAACGTTTCGCATTTCGGTGAAAACTTTTAGTGGAAATTTCAATCGGTTTTCGATGCTTCCGCCAAATTCATCAGTTCTGATATTAGTTAATGGCGATAGGAAAGAAGCTAATAAAAATCCGTGATGTGCTTGCAATTCAATCATATCAAATCCTGCTTTTTCTGAATTTATCGTTGCCTGAACAAATTGAGAAGTTATCAAATCCATATCTGATAAAGTCATTTTTTTTGGAATAATTCCATCTTCATGAAATGGAATAGCCGAAGCAGAAAGTAATTCCCATTTTTCACCACTAAAACTATTTTCCCAAGGAATTTTAGAACAACCTTTTCTACCAGAATGTCCCAATTGAATTCCGATTTTGGTTTGCGTATTTTTATGAATGAAATCGTTAATTCGTTTCCAAGCTGTAATTTGACTTTCGTTATAAATTCCGGCGCAACCTTCAGTAATTCTTCCTGTGTTTGAAACCGCAGTCATTTCTGTTAAAATCAATCCTAATCCGCTAACTGCACGAGAAGTATAATGTTGAAAATGCCAGTCGTTTACTAAACCATTTTCTGCGGAATATTGTCCCATAGACGACATTACAATTCGGTTTTGCAATTCTAAATCTCTTATTTTGAATTTTGAAAATGCTGCTGATTGATTTTTGATATTGATATTGAAATTGTTATTGAACTCTTCTAAAACTTTATTTGTAAAACTTTCATCTCTCAATCTTAAATTCTCGTAAGTGACTTTTTTTGCTCGTGTCATGCAGCCAAAAGCAAATTGATAAAACGGATGCTGATTATGTCGGTTCATATTTTCAAACCAATCTAACGACACTAATGCCGCATATTGTATCATTTCTACCGTATTTCTGCGGAATTTATCGTATTGTTGAAAAGCAGCTTGAACATCGTTTGGATTAGCCAAAACCGCATCAGATAAACCAATGGCACTATCCATCGCTAATTTTGTTCCTGAACCAATGGAATAATGTGCTGTAGCTTTTGCATCGCCGAGAAGAACAATATTTTTATTATGCCAATTTTGGTTAGTAACATGCGGAAATTGTCGCCAATGTGATTTATTTGAAATTAGCGGATGACCGTCGAGTTCCTCTTTAAATAGTTCGGAAATTTTAGCAATAGTATCAGCTTCATTGGTAACTTCAAAATTAAATTTTTGCCAGGTTTCATCGGAACATTCAAAAATCCAAGTACTCATTCCGGCTTCGTATTGATAGGAATGCGCAACGATTAATCCGTGTTTGGTATTTCTAAAAAAATAGGTAAACGCATCAAGTGGTTTTGTAGAACCAAGCCAAACGAAACGGTTTTTCTTCAATTCGATTTTAGTCCCGAATTCAGATGCAAATTGGGTTCTGATTTGGCTTCCAATTCCATCACAAGCGACAATGATATCTGCATCTTTAAATTGATTTAAGTCGTCAATATTTTGTTCAAAATGAAGATTTACACCTTCTTCATGACAACGTTGATGTAATAATTTCAATAATGTTTTTCGGGAACAACCGCAAAATCCGTTTCCTGCAATGCTAACTTCCTGACCATCGCGAGCAATTATGATGTCGTCCCAATAAGCGAATTTGCTTCGGATTAATTCATACGATTGCATGTCGCGTTTTAGGAATTCGCCCAGCGTTTCATCTGAAAAAACTACTCCAAAACCGAAACTATCATCAGGTCTGTTGCGTTCATATACTGTTATTTCCCAATCAGGACGCGCTTTTTTTGTTAATATCGAAAAGTACAATCCGCCTGGACCGCCACCAATTACTGTTATTTTCATGTTGTCATTGTGAGGAATTAAAGAAACTTCTCCTCAATATTTAATGTTGTTTTTTAGAACACAGATTTAAGAAATTTCAAAAATTATTATAATTTCTCTAATTTCTTAAATCTGTATTCCTTATAAATTATCCTCTTTTGATAGAAAACATTTCTCCAATTTTACTATAATTAGAACCCGCTAATCGAGCAACAGGTTTGTAGTTTTCTAAATTGATTTTATAATTATCCAAAAGCATTTTTTCATCATAATGCATCATAACAATTTTGCCTATCAAAACACACGCTCCGCCTTGTTGATGTCCTTCAAGAAAGTAGTGGTGAACTAATTCGCATTCAAAATGAATCGGACTTTCTTTCACTCGCATCGGTTTTATTTTTACCGATGGAATAGGCGTAAGATTGGCTAAATCAAATTCACTTTCATCGGCTGGAATGCTTTGCGACGTGGTATTCATTTGTTCTACAACCTCTTCGGTAACCATATTAACGACAAATTGTTTTGTAGTTAATACATTATTTAAGGTGTCTTTATTTTTATTATTATCTCTTCGGGTAGAAAACATGACATGTGGCGGATCATCGCCAAGCATATTAAAATAGGAAAAAGGAGCAAGGTTGTTGATGCCGTCTTCGCTTATGGAAGAAATCCAACCAATTGGTCGTGGAATAATCGTGCCAGTCAGTAACTTATAGATAGCACTTGCTTCTAATTCGTTTGGGTCGAGTGTCATTATTTTTGTATGGTTTAGTTTGTTTTTTAAATAGTTCATAAAAATACTAAAATAAAAATGGTAAACAAATCGATTAAAACGTCATTTATTTTATCATATTATAAAAAACTTTGTGACCTTTGTGCTAAATTCTCAAAAAACAGATGAAAGCAACGATAGTTACTATTGGCGATGAAATATTGATAGGTCAAATTGTAGATACCAACTCCGGATATATTGCTAAAGCTTTGGATAAAATTGGAGTTCAAACGCATGAGATGATTTCCATTTCGGATGATAAGAAACATATAGTTGATACTTTTGAAAAACTTCAAAACAATGTAGATTTGGTTATTATAACTGGCGGACTTGGACCAACCAAAGACGATGTGACCAAAAAAACATTCTGCGATTATTTTGACGATATTTTAATCGAAGATAAAGTGGTTTTAGCGCATGTAACCCAATTGATAGAAGGAATTTACAAACGACCAATTTCACAAGTAAATAAAGATCAAGCACTTGTTCCGTCAAAATGCACTGTTCTTTTTAATAAAATGGGAACAGCACCAGGAATGTGGATGAAGAAAGAAAACACTGTTTTTGTTTCGTTGCCTGGCGTTCCTTATGAAATGAAGTATTTGGTTGATAACGAAATTGTTCCAAAAATCGTCCAAGAATACGAACGACCATATATTATTCACAAAACCATTTTGACTTATGGTCAAGGCGAAAGTTTAGTAGCTGAACGAATTGAAAACTGGGAAAATAATTTACCCGAATTCATAAAACTAGCCTATTTACCAAGTCCAGGAAGAGTTCGTTTGCGATTAACAGCTCGTGGCGAAAATCAAGAAATACTAGAAAAAGCCATCCAAGAAAACGTAGAAAGTTTAACCAAAATAATCAACGATATTATAGTTGGTTTTGACGAAAATGAAACTATAGAAGTTGTCGTTGGACGATTGTTAGCTTCTCAAAATAAAACAATTGCCACCGCCGAAAGTTGTACCGGAGGAAAAATTGCCCAAATGCTAACATCGGTTTCTGGCGCGTCAAATTATTTTAGAGGAAGCGTTGTGAGTTATGCAACCGATACTAAGATTTCTGTTTTAGGCGTTTCGGCTGATGTTATTAAGGAGAGAACAGTTGTCAGTCATGAAGTTGCTTCAGCTATGGCAATAGGTGTTCAAAAAGTAATGAAAACCGATTACGCTATTGCAACTACAGGAAACGCCGGACCAAACAAAGGCGATTCAAATGCCGAGGTTGGAACCGTTTTTATAGCATTAGCAACACCAAATGAAATTATTGTAGAAGAATTTAATTTCGGTCAACCACGTGAAAAAGTGATAGATAGAACCGTAAATAAAGCTTTAGAAATGCTTCAAAAAGAAATTTTAAAAAATCTGCAATAATTTTTTTGTTACAATGATTTATTTTGCGTAAGTTTGCACCCTGATTTTGAATAACGATAAAAGAAAAGCATAATGTCAAGAGTTTGTGACCTTACAGGTAAAAGAGCGATGGTAGGAAATAATGTTTCTCACGCTATGAACAAAACTAAGAGAAAATTTTCTGTAAACTTAGTTAAAAAACGTTTCTATCTTGCTGAAGAAGACAGATGGATTACGCTAAGAGTAGCTGCATCTACAATTAAAACTATTAACAAAAAAGGTTTAGCTGCTGTGTTGAAAGATGCAAAAGCAAACGGATTTATCGGATAATTCGATAACCTATTTAAAAAATAAAGTACGATGGCAAAGAAAGGTAATAGAATCCAAGTAATTTTAGAGTGTACAGAACATAAAGCAACAGGACTTCCTGGAACTTCTCGTTATATCACTAAGAAAAACAAAAAAAATACTCCAGACAGATTAGAGATTAAAAAATTTAATCCAATCTTAAAGAGAATGACTGTTCATAAAGAGATTAAATAATTTAGAAATTTTTACACAAAAAGTTTCCAATAAAACAATATAAGTCATGGCAAAGAAAACCGTAGCAACGTTACAAACAGCATCAAAAAGATTAACCAAAGCAATCAAAATGGTTAAATCTCCAAAAACTGGTGCATACACTTTCCAGGAAGCAATCATGTCTCCAGAAGAAGTAGATACATTCTTAACAAAGAAATAATCAAACAAACTCAATATATCAAAGCTACTTTCATTCGGAAGTAGCTTTTTTATTTTTATATTTGTCGAACAAATTTGAAGCCAAGCCAATAGCATTTTTTAAATGTAGTTCCTGCTTTCCGTTGCAATCCGTCATTGCGAGCTTGCGAAGCAATCTCACAAAGTCGGGATTTACACTACAATCAGGGCTAAACTAAAACAAAAGGCTTCTATTTAAACCATGAACAAAAAAGTATGAGTTTTTTTAAAAGAATATTTTCCTCAGAAAAAAAGGAAACACTAGATAAAGGTTTAGAACAAACCAAGACATCATTTTTCTCCAAGCTAACTAAAGCCGTAGCCGGAAAATCAAAAGTAGATGACGAAGTTTTAGACAACCTAGAAGAAGTATTAGTTTCTTCAGACGTTGGCGTAAACACAACGTTAAAAATCATCGAGCGAATAGAAGAACGCGTTTCTCGTGACAAATACCTTGGAACCGAAGAACTAAACCAAATCCTTCGAGAAGAAATAGCAGCATTACTTTCTGAAACCAAATCAGGCGAAGAAACCGAATTCACTATTCCAGCCAATAAAAAACCATACGTAATTATGGTAGTTGGTGTAAACGGCGTTGGAAAAACCACAACCATTGGTAAACTAGCCTATCAGTTCAAAAAAGCAGGATACAAAGTTGTACTTGGCGCAGCCGATACATTCCGTGCCGCAGCAATCGACCAATTGCAAATTTGGGCAGATAGAGTTGACGTTCCAATCGTAAAACAACAAATGGGAAGCGATCCAGCATCAGTAGCATTTGATACATTACAAAGTGCCGTTGCTCAAAATGCCGATGTGGTAATCATTGATACCGCAGGAAGATTACACAACAAAATTGGCTTGATGAACGAACTTTCCAAAGTCAAAAAAGTAATGCAAAAAGTAGTAGAAGATACACCAAACGATGTGCTTTTAGTACTTGACGGTTCAACCGGACAAAACGCATTCGAACAAGCAAAACAATTCACAGCAGCAACCGAAGTTTCCTGTCTAGCCGTTACAAAACTCGACGGAACAGCAAAAGGTGGCGTTGTAATAGGCATTTCAGATCAGTTTCAAATTCCTGTAAAATACATTGGAGTAGGTGAAGGCATTGAAGATTTACAGGTTTTTAACAAACACGAATTTGTTGATTCTTTCTTTAAATAAATAGTAAAAATGAATAAAGCGGTTTCAAATTTTAAAAATACTTCACCATTAAAGTTTATTCTAATTTCAATTGCACTTGGAATAATCGCTACTTTTTTGGAAGACTCATTCAAAAATATATTTCTATTTTTAAGAATAGTGAGTTTTGGATTATTTGTTTATGCTGTTATAAAATATTTTAATTCAAAGAATTAGTTTGTTTTTATTGATAAAGCGCATTAATTTTTTGCCATAATTCATTATCAAATCCTGATAGTGCAAAAGTTGGATTGTCTGGATTGGCAACTTCGCCCATTCTGATGATGACCATTTTTTTACTCGGAACAACATAGATTTTTTGGTCATTTTTACCCAAAGCGGCAAACATATCGCTTGGTGCATTTGGAATTAATGTTCCACTAAATTCAAATTGTGTTTGCGGTAAATGATAACTCGATTTTCCGTTCAACCACCAAAGATAACCATAGGCTTTATTAATTTCTTGTGAAGTCGTCGTTGCTTGCGTGATGTAATTTTTATTCACAATGGTGTTGCCGTTCCATTTTCCTTGGTTTAATATCAACAAACCAAAACGCGCCATATTTCGAGAAGTACTTCGATAAACACTAAGATTATCAATATTAACCCAATTTCCGCCAGTCATTCCAATTTTATCTCTCAATTTGGTGTTGAAATAAGTTGACCAAGTTTGTCCGCTAGTTTGCGCTACAACATCTTGCAGTTTTACATATACATTATGATATGCCCAACGTGTTCCAGCATCGGCAACATATTGAAGATTGGCAGGAGAAACATCATCGCCTAAAGCATCGTTTAAACCAGAACTCATCGATAAAAGATGTTTAACGGTAATCAAATTTTCTTTGGCAATCGGTGCGCTTGTCCAACCTGTTCCTAAATAATCTGAAACTTTATTGTTGATGTTGAGTAAACCTTCATCTTGAGCAATTCCTGTAACAGTTGCTGTTAATGTTTTTCCAGCACTTGCCCAATACCAAAGCGAATTAGCAGTATGACCATTAAAATAATGTTCCAAAACTATCTTTCCATCAACTAAAACAATGAAAGATTTGCTGTTTTTTTCTTCCAAATAATCCAAAAGTGGCGAAACAGCTTCTTGATTCCATCCCAATTCTGAAATGGATTTTGTTGCCCAAGTTACATTTCCATCATTTGGCGGAAAATACATTTGTTCATCGGTAACATCAGTATTAGAATCTGAACTACAACTAAATAATGTTGCAAAAAGTAGAGGTAAAATATTTTTCAACATGACGATTGGTTTCGTTCTTTGACTATAAAAGTATAAAAAGGTTTAATGTTGATAATATTAATTTCAATTAATAATTACTTTATGAATATAAAAATTAAATTTGTGACAATAAGTAACATTCATGACAACATTAGGTTCATTAGCTATAAATTCTATTCATCAAGGCGATTGTGTTGCTTTGTTAAAACAAATTCCAGACAATTCGGTTGATTTAATTTTTGCCGATCCGCCATATAATTTGCAATTGAACGGTGAATTAATTCGTCCTAATCAAACTAAAGTTGATGCTGTAAACGACGAATGGGATAAGTTTGAAAATCTTAGCGTTTATGATACTTTTACCGAAAATTGGCTTAGAGAATGCAAGCGAGTTTTAAAAAAAACAGGAAGTATTTGGGTTATTGGAACGTATCATAATATTTTCAGAGTTGGGGCAAAACTGCAAGATTTAGGATTTTGGATGTTGAACGATGTCGTTTGGATAAAGTCAAATCCGATGCCAAATTTTAAAGGAACACGTTTCAATAATGCACATGAAACGATGCTTTGGGCAACCAAATCAGAGAAATCAAAATTTACGTTTCATTATCATTCGATGAAAACAATGAATGAAGATTTACAAATGAGAAGCGATTGGTTAATTCCAATTTGTCAAGGCGATGAACGAATAAAAGTTAACGGTCAAAAAGCACATTCCACTCAAAAACCTGAAGAATTGTTGTACCGAGTAATTTTGTCAACGTCTAATGTTGGCGATGTTGTACTCGATCCATTTTCGGGAAGCGGAACAACAGCTGCGGTTGCCAAAAAGTTGGGTAGAAATTTTATTGCTTTTGAAAGAGAACAATTTTACATTGATGTTGCCAATGAACGATTGCAAAATATCAAACCGATTGACTTGAATTTATTAGAATATAAAGTTGAGGTCAAAAAACCGAGAATACCGTTTATCAATTTAATCGATAAAGGATTTATAAAAGTTGGCGAACTTCTGTTTTCAAAAGACGAAAAACTTACTGCAAAAATTCAAGCCGATTCGTCTGTAGAAAGCAATGAAATTGTAGGTTCGATACATAAAGTAAGTGCTAAATTATCCAATAAAGAAAGCAGCAACGGATGGACTTTTTGGTATGTAAAACGAAAAGGAAAGCTTGTTGTAATTGATAATTTAAGAGAAGAATTTGCCAAACAATATTTAAAATAATGAAAAGAATAATTTCAATTTTTACCTTTTTACTTTTAGTTTCGTGTCAATCGGAAATTAAGAAAGAAGATTTATCAAAACTCAATGGTTATTGGGAAATTAAAGAAGTTTCAATGCCTTCGGGAGAAAAGAAGGATTATAAAGTCAACGAAACTATTGATTATTTTCAAGTGAAAAATGATGTCGGTTTTCGTCAAAAAGTAATGCCTCGATTTGATGGTAAATTTGGAACCAATGATATCAAAGAAGAAATAAAAATCATTGAAAAAGATGCCCATTTTTTTATTGAATTCAAGACAAATTATGGCAAATGGCAAGAAGAAATTATCACGATTAAGGATTCTACTTTGATACTAAAAAACAAAGAAGAATTGATTTATGAATACAAACGTCACATTCCTTTTAGTTTAAAATAATGGCAAAACGATTAAGCAACGAAAGTTCTATTAGCGATGTTTTAAAAGAGTTTATTGAAGTGAATAAACTCCAAAGCGGCATGGATAAAATCGATGTTCAACAAGCTTGGAAATCGTTGATGGGAAATGGCGTGAATAGTTATACCAAAGAAGTAATTTTGAAAGGTTCAACGCTTTATGTATCGTTAACTTCGGCAGTTTTGCGTGAAGAATTAAGCTATGGAAAAGAAAAAATCATCAAAATGATTAACGAAGAACTCCGAAAAGAAGTGGTTACTGCAATAATTCTCCGATAATTAAACTTAGAAAATAAAACACTTCAGTTTGAGTGATTTTCGACAGAAAATTGTATCGAAAACAAGTGATTTTTCTAAGTGTTGATAGTTAAGTCTTTGATATAATCTTCGTTTTCATAGAAAAAGTACTCAAACTGCGACATTGTTTCGTTGAAAAAGTCAAAAATCGCTTCCCAATTGTTTTTATTATTCAAACTAACGCCTGTTTTTTCAACCCAAATTCTACTGATAACTTTGCCACTTTCGAGGTAAAAATTACGCTCAAAAATAGCTTCGGGTAAATAATCTTCGTGCAAAATTGTTTTTAGCGATTCAATTTTTTCGTAGTAAATTTTACGTTTTTCTTCATCTTTGGGTTCGATGTCTAAAAGAACTTGCGCCTTTTTGTTATCTACAAAAAATTTAAAAGTAACGTCTTTAATCTTAGTATCATACAACAACCATTTTCTCGGATAAGCTTCGGCAAAAGCAATCCAAAAATCCTTTTTTATTCTAAGAGCTTCTTCTTTACTATACATTTTATTGACTTAAAATTTTAGTGCGTTATTTTTTTGAGGTAACTTTATCTTTTTAATTTCAAAAAAATGATATTCGACGAATTTCTGAAATATACGCCAAAAATAGCAAAAGAAGTTACTTTTGCCAGCATTGCTCATGAAAAAATGTCGCCATCTAATCGGTTGGAATTATTACGAAATCTTGATATTAAAAAAGTTAACCCAAAAAAAGCAGCCGTTTTAATGCTTTTTTATCCAAAAAATGGCGCGACACATTTGGTTTTAATTCACAGAACTTCCTATTATGGCGTTCATTCGTCGCAAATTGCTTTTCCTGGTGGAAAGCCCGAAATTGTTGATAAAAATCTGGAAGCAACTGCCTTGAGAGAAACGCACGAAGAAATTGGAATTCATCCTGATAAAGTTGAAATCATTCGCTCGTTTACTGAAGTGTATATTCCGCCGAGTAATTTTATGGTGTATCCTTTTATGGGAATTAGTCATCACGAATTAGAATTTCAGCGACAAGAAGACGAAGTGGCAGGAATTGTCGAATTGCCGTTGATAGATTTTTTGGATGAAAAAATTATCAAAACCAAAACAATGGAAACTTCTTATGCTGGTTCGATAGAAGTTCCAGGATTTGTGGTTGATAATCACTTTGTTTGGGGTGCAACGGCTATGATGCTGAGCGAGTTGAAAGAAACGCTCAAAAGTGTACTTTAAACATTTAGTTTTTTGTAGTTTTGTTGACCTAAAATTTAAAATTATCATGGGTTTATTTAAACGAAATCCTTTTGGTCATATACTTTTTATAAAAAAATGGTTAATCCGAGTTTTTGGAGTTTTAACCCATAGACGTTATCGTGGATTTAACGAATTGCATATTGAAGGTTCAGAAATTTTAAAAGCGTTACCCGATAAAAATGTACTTTTTATTTCCAATCACCAAACCTATTTTGCTGATGTTGTAGCGATGTTTCATGTGTTTAACGCCAGTCTTTCGGGAAGAGTTGATAACATAAAAAACGTGGGTTATTTGTGGCAACCCAAAATGAATATCTATTATGTTGCAGCAAGCGAAACGATGAAAGCGGGATTATTACCTAGAATTTTGGCTTATGTTGGTGCAATTACTGTAGAACGAACTTGGCGCGCTGGCGGAAAAGACGTTACCGAAAAACGAGAAGTAAATCCTAACGATACCGAAAATATTAGAATTGCTTTAAACGATGGTTGGGTTATCACATTTCCGCAAGGAACAACAAAATCGTTTAAACCGGTCAGAAAAGGAACAGCACATATTATTAAACAACACAAACCTATTGTAGTTCCAATTGTAATTGATGGTTTCCGTCGTTCGTTTGATAAAAAAGGATTGCGAATTAAGAAGAAAAATATTTTGCAATCGTTTATCATAAAAGAACCATTGGAAATTGATTATGAAAACGAAACGATTGAGCAAATTGTAGAAAAAGTAGAATATGCTATCGAGCAACATCCATCGTTTTTAAAAGTAATTCCAGCCGAAGAAATTGAAGAGCAAGAACGTTTAAACAAACTCCGTCAATGGAATATAGAAACAGAAAATCCCGAGTAAATCGGGATTTTTTTGTTATAAATCTATCTTTTTTAGTTCTTTATAATTATTGCTTAATCTTCTCAACAAGAAACCATAAAGTAATTTGTAAAACAACCAGAAGATTACTAAAAATACTATCATTACTAAACTAAGCATACAAACGATTTTGATTATCGTTCCATTGCCTTCGTCTTGTGCAATTTGATCTTTAATTAGGCCAAGATCTGGACTGTATAAAAATGCCATCACAAAACCTAAAACAGAACTAACAACTACCATTCCTAGATTATACCAAACATAATTTTGAACTGTTTTTCTTGTTTTAAGAATGTCGTGCATCAACTGTTTGGTAGAATTTGTTGTTGAAATTTTGATATAATTGGTATAAAAGCGATAAATGAACCATAAAATAACAGCCCAATTTATATAGTTTAACACTTTTAAATAAATCATCATTTCTTCAGCATGCATTTGTTTGATATATTCATCCGCATTAAAAATGACGTTCATTAATGTCCATAACGCAAGTTCAAGAATACTGATAATCAAAATCCATTTCACACTTGATGATGAATTTTTATGCAGCATTTTGTAAATTTCGTTTTCAGTAACTTGTTGGAAAGACTGAGTGTCTTTTTGCCAAGCTTTTTTTAATAAATCCAGCTCTTCCATAATCCTTAAGGATTTAGTATTTTAATTAATTTTCCTTTAATTCTGTTCATTTTTACTCTTGCATTTACTTCGGATATACCTAAAGTTTCGGCAATTTCGGTGTAATCTTTGTCTTCTAGATACATATAAACCAGCGCTTTTTCAATGTCATTCAATTGTTGAACAGCTTGATACATTAGTTTTAAACGTTCTTCTTCTTCGTGGTTGTATTCGTCTTGAACAAAGAAATGTTGTTGTGCTTCATAGGTAACAGTGTTTACCGAACGTGTACTTTTTCGATACAAAGTAATTGCCGTGTTCAACGCTACTCGATAAGCCCAAGTTGAAAATTTAGATTCACCTCTAAATTTTGGAAACGCTTTCCATAACTGTATGGTTATTTCTTGAAACAAATCATTATGTGCATCAGAGTCAGCAGTATATAATCGACAAATCTTGTGAACTATATTCTGATTTTCTTTGAGTTGTTTAACAAATGATTGTTCTAGCGTTTCGCTCATATTTTGTTAGTTGTACAAAGGGTGATTTTGTTACAGTTTCAAAAATATAAAAAAAATAAATTCCAAAAATCAACTTCAACTTCAAACAGCAAACAGCAAATTTCGAACAAACCTTGGTTTTTGAACTTGAATTTAGCTTCCTGTCAGTACAAGCTAACTTTAGTGTGACAATTTGAAATTGAAGTTGAAGTTGATTTTTGAAGTTAAAATATCACTAACTTTGCAGCACAAAAAAATCAAATCAAGACTATGAATATTGGACAATTTAACACGTTAACTATCGCTAGAGCAACCAAAGTTGGACTTTTTTTAACCAATGGAAAAGACGATGTTTTATTGCCAATAAAATATGTGCCAAAAACATTTGAAATAGGCGATGAGCTTACTGTTTTTGTCTATCTTGACCACGAAGAACGTCCGGTTGCAACAACTTTGGAACCTTATGTTACTTTGAATGATTTTGCTTTTCTACGCGTAAATTACATCAATAATTTTGGAGCATTTCTCGATTGGGGTTTAGAAAAAGATTTGTTTGTTCCGTTTAAAGAGCAAGCGCGACCAATGGAAAAAGGAAAGCGTTATTTGGTTTACACCTATTTGGACGAAAAAACCAACCGAATTGTAGCTTCCAGCCGAACCAATAAATTCTTGAGTAACGAAGAATTAACGGTTGAAAACGGCGAAGAAGTCGATTTGATTATTTCTCATATTACCGAATTGGGAATTAACGTAATTATAAACAAACTACACAAAGGATTGTTGTATGCTAACGAAGTTTACACAGAAATCAGAACTGGCGATAAACACGTTGGTTACATCAAAAACATTAGACCTGATCATAAAATAGATGTTTCGCTACAAAAATTAGGATATGAAAGTATCGAACCCAATGCGGCGATTATTCTAAACGAACTTCGAGCAAGTCGTGGATTTCTAAGATTGAACGATGATAGTCATCCAGAAGATATCAAGACGGTTTTGAAAATGAGTAAGAAAACATTCAAAAAAGCGATTGGTTCACTTTACAAAGAAAAGAAAATCGATATTCGTCCTGATGGGATTTATTTGTTGGAGAATTGATTAAAAGTGTAAATTAGAGAAACACTTACGATATGAATAACTAAACTATGAACTAATTATGAGTTGGAAGAATTTAATTGTAAATAGAAAGTTAACATTACTAATTTCATTAATTTATGTTTCAATAGGTACTTTGGCAGTTTGTTCAGTTTATCCCCAAGATTATTTTTATGGAGAATGGTCATTATTTGGACTGCTATTTACTTTTCCAGTTACGGTAATTAGTTTTGGTTTCAGATATGGAGATGCCGAATCCTTACTTCCAATATTTATTATACAATTTTTAATGTTTGTGATTACGTTTTTACTTTTACGAATATTTATTAAGAAATGATAAAGGCAAAAGTTAATAGAAAAGATTACGATATTTTAGTTTCTGAACCATGGGATTTTGTATCTCTCGACGGGAAGAATTTGATAAAAGGAGAAATTATCGATATTGTAAGTGAAAGCTGTGTAATTTACAAAACAAATCACAAATTACAATTTGAAAATAAAGAAGGTAATATTTTGATTTTATCACCAAGGCATCGAGAAGACAATTTTGAAAATTTAATCGATGAAAAACTTACTTTTAATTGTAATTTATTAATGTCTAACATTGAATTGACAGAAAACGAAAATGTACTTAAAACTAATTCTAAATTTGTGCTTATCGCAAGTTTTAAAAAGTAAAATGGAACTGTTTAGAAAACTTTCTTCAATGTTCTTAAATGCCTTAAATGGTTAACTAATAAATCTCAGCCAATTTCATTGTTTCATACGTTCGGGTTGTATAAACATTTGAAAGGCAAATAATCGTTACCGTATCTTTTTTTATTGGTATAAATGACGAAGTGTTTCCATGCCACCAACCGTTGTGATACCAAAGATTTTCACCACTTGGCAATTGTTTCATTCGCATTCCTAAACCATAATCTTTTTTATATTTCAGCAAATATGGACTGTAACTGCTGTAAGCTTCTTTCAGAATTTCGGGATTTATAAAATCAGGTGAATAGGTTGCCAAATCAAATTTGACCAAATCTCTTGGCGTTGAATAAATATTTTTATCGCCGTTTAAATTATCAAATTGATCCCAAGGGTTCATTCCGCCTTTTCTGTACGACAACGAAACGGTATCTTTATCTCTAAAATAATCAAAAACAAAGGTGTTTTTCATTCCCAAAGGTTTGAAAATTAATTCATTCATTGCTTTTTCGTATTTTAAACCTGTAGCTTTTTCGATAATTAAAGCCAAAATAATATAGTTGGTATTGCAATAATCAAAACGTGTATCGTGTGGCGTGAGTAACCTGAATTTATGTTTTGCCATCAAATCCAAAACATCTTGATTGGTTAAAATTTTCTTCTTGTTCCAACCTGTTTTTAGCAAAGCTGGAAAGCGCGAATAATGCTGCAAACCACTTCTGTGATTGAGCAACGTTCGAATAGTTGTACTTTTATAAGGAAAACTCGGCAACCAATCGGTAACTTTTTGGTCGAGCATAACATTATCACTTTCAACCAACCTTAAAATAGCAGTTGCCGTCAACACTTTACTAACCGAAGCCAAATGTAAAGGTGTATTTGCCGTAATTAATTCTTTAGTTCTTTGGTTAGCAAAACCTTGGTACTTTTCGCTGATGATTTTTCCATTTTTTGCCACAACAAAACTGCCGCTAAAACCTGCTGTTCCAATAAAAGCGTTGTAGAAAGAATCTACTTTGGTACTTTTTTCCAAAAGATATTCGTCAGAAACTTTTCCAAATTTTATGGGAAACGGAATAGAAATTATTGTGCTATCGATGTTTTTACGACTAAAATCAATGTTGTTGTGTAATGATTTTGGCGAAGAAAAGAAGAATAAAAAAAAGGATATAATAGAAATAAATAACGTTTTCATGTGCATTAATCAAGCGGGAATTCTAAGTGAAAATTTTGATTTTCAATCTTTGCAATACTACTACTTTTTGTTGTAAATTGAAATCTTTAATGGAAGTTTTACAAAAATTTTAGCATAAAAAAACCGCTTCTTTTTTTAATTGGAAGCGGTTAAAAAAGAAATTATGGAACTAATCAATTTTTACTTTAATAGGAAGAACATATTCAGTTCTCACTTTTTGACCATTTTTAACTCCAGCTGACCATTTGGTTTTTAACGATTTTAAAACTCTAATAGCTTCATTCCCTAGTCCAAAACCCGGATTTCGTAGCACTTTAATATTCGTCATGCTTCCGTCTTTTTCAATAACAAACGCAACATGAACAGAAATTATCGTTCCAGCTTGTAAATCTTCTGGTTTTTCAAAATTATTACCTACATATTGATAAAATTTTTCCATTCCGCCAGGAAAAGCTGGAAGTTTGTCCAATTCCACTGAAGTATAAGAATCTTTTATCGTTTCACCACCAGAAGTTGCTCCAATTGTTGCAGTTGTACTTTGACCTGTTCCATCTGGAGTTCCAGTTCCTGAACCAGTGTCGGTTGTTGGTTGATGCGTCGTCATGTTTTCATTGGTTGGAACATCAACGGAAACCGCAGTTTCTGAAACAACCATATTGGATAAATTGGTTGGTTCTACTTGTGTTTCAGGTGTTTTTTCTGTTGGTAATGACTTTATTGGTTCACTTTCGGTTTCTGGAATTGTAATAGTTGTAACTCTAATAGGTTCATCAATGATTCCCGTTGGATTTACAAAAGGAATATCTGATTTTAAATTAAAAATCACAAACGATGCGATAAATCCACCAACAAGTAATGTTCCATAAAAAAGGGATAACAAAGTGGTTTTTGGATTTTCTCTTCGCAATTGGTAAGCACCATATTCTTGGTTTTTACCTTCAAAAACTAGATCAATCCAGTTTTTTTCATAGATACTAACGTTTGACATAAAAATAGTTTTTTAATGGTTAAGTATCAATAATTACATAGGCAGTGAAATTTTAACAGATAACGTTAAAACTTCTTAGAATATTGTGTGAAATGATAAAAAAAGTAAAATTATTTTTTCTCGATAATTTCTGCCAATAGTTTTTTGGCACGAAGCAATTTGATTTTAACGTTGCTCAACGGTTCGTTAAGATGTTCCGCAATTTCCTGATAACTCATTTCTTGAAAGTAACGAAGCTGAATAACTTCTTGATAATGAGGTTTTAATTCCTTGATAAATTGCAAAAGACGTGAAAGATTTTGCTCCGTAATCAATTCATCTTCTGCCGAAGGCGAACTGTCAGCAACATTATAAGCTTGTTGATCTTCTTCGTCAGTAATTTCGATAAATAGGGTTGATTTTTTTTTACGAAGTAAATCAATGTGAACATTTTTTGCAATAGCAATCAGCCAAGTATTGAATTGAAATTCAGGATTGTAACTGGCTATTTTGTCAAAAGCTTTTGAAAAAGTTTCTATAGTAATATCTTCGGCATCGGTTTCATTTTCGGTGCGTTTTAGCATAAAACCATATACTTCGTTCCAATAATGGTCAAGCAGTGAAGTGAAAGCAATTTGGTCGCCTTTTTTCGCTTTTTCAATCAATTTTTTTATTTCCAATGCACGGGTTTTTTAAATGTGTTTGATATAAATACATTTAGTTGGATAAAAATTAAACTGATTTCGATTATTGGAAACCAATACATTACGTCTTTTTCTTTTAATTTTCCGGCAGCAAATCCTAATGTTATCCAGCTAAACAGATATCTAAATCCTATCAAACTGCATACCACAATCCATTGGTACTGAAAAATGAGTAGTACAATTGGCAGTAATAAAAATAATAATTGTGATGAATAGAAAACGCCAAGTTGAATTTTGTCGAATGCTTTATAATGTCCAGCGGTAGAAACGTGTCTTCTTTTTTGGGTAAACCATTCTTTGAAAGATGTTTTTGGTTTGGAATACGTAAAACTTTCTGGCAGGTAACAAACCGTTGTATTACTTGAGTTTGCCGCTTGATTGATGAACAAATCGTCATCACCAGAACGGATTTTCATGTGGTCAATAAAACCGTTTGTTTTGAAAAATTCTTCACGTTTGTATGCCATATTTCGACCAACGCCAGTGTAAGGTTTGCCAATTTTTGCCCAAGAAAACATTTGCGTAGCTGACAATAAGGTTTCAAAACGAATTAATTTATTTAAAAATGAACCTGCAATTCTGTCATAAGCACCATAACCCAAAACGATGGTTTTTTGTTGGGTAAACTGCGAACTCATTTTGGTAATCCAATCTTTCGAAGTTGGGTAACAATCAGCATCGGTGAAAAGTAAATATTCGTGTTTTGCGGCTTTGATACCAAGCGTTAACGCAAATTTTTTGTTTCCCCAAAAAGCTTCGTTGTTTTCAACTTTAACCAATTTAATGTTGGAATATTGTTTTTCATATTCTTCAAAAATTTCCAAAGTATTGTCGCTTGAAGCATCGTCAATTAAAACCAATTCAAACTGTGGATAATCCTGTTCGGCAAGAATAGGAATGAAGTTCTTCACGTTTTCTTCCTCGTTTTTGGCACAAACAATTACAGAAATTGGAATTCTTTTTGGAGTAGCATTTTGAGGTTTAGCAAATGAAAACTTGCCAAAAATCACGATATAATACAGAAATTGAATACAAACAACGGCAATAAACAAACTGAAAATTGATACCAACATAAATGCTTTTTTTGTCTTTTAAAAAGGTTTGCAAATGTAGGTATTCTAAAACCAATAGTCAAGTTAATTTTAACAAATTAAGGACGGTTTTTTTTCATCGCTTTTGCAATTTCAATCGCTTGATTTTCATTGGTTTTTTCAAGCTCAGAGATAATGTTTTGGTAGTTTTTGTCATCTCGATTTTGAGATAATTTCTTTTGGGCTTCGATACTTGATATTTCTATTTCAAAGGAAACAATTCCACGAGCTTCACGCATGGTTTTTTCGGATAAATCTTCAATCCGAATAGGTTTCTCCGATTTTACTTCGTATTTATTAACCAGTTTTTTCAAACTTTCGATGCTTTCTTCATAAGTATGCAAACGCACTTTTCCATAAACATGCACGGCAAGATAATTCCATGTTGGCACATTTTCATGATCATACCACGAAGACGAAATATAGGAATGTGAACCACTAAAAATAGCCAAAACTTCATCGTTTTGATTAAAACTTTCCGCTTGCGGATTTAATTTAGAAATATGACCGATTAAAATTTTTCCCGAAGTTTCGGGATTGGAATTTGTTCCCAAAACCAACGGAATATGCGTTGCCCAAAGTTTTCCATTAGTTTGATTAACCAAAATAGCAAAGCCATTCTCGCTTATAAATTGTTCAATTTCTGACTGATTTTCGTTTTTATAAAGGTTTGGGATGTACATAGTTAATTAAAAATTAATCATTTAGATTTTGTTCTACTTCGATTGATATTTTTTGTAAAGTTTCTGAACTAATTCCCATTGAAAAATGTTTATGAAAATATACATTATCAATTTTGTTTAAATCTGTTCTTATCATTGATTTTTTGTCAATGTTTATAAAGCTTTTGAATAGTCCAGTCTTTTTGTTTAAAAATTTGAAACAATCAATTAAACCCCAATAAAAGAAAAATAATTTTTCAGAATTATTCAATAACTGATCTAATTCGATTAAATGATTTCTGTTTTCAGGAGATAAAAGATATTCGTTAAACTTATTTACATTAACAGAAGACATTCCAGTTGTTGGAAAACCTATAATTTCAATAAAAGATATTTTACTAGCAATATTTTTCGAGAAATTTAATCGAGAAATTGAATTGTGATATTTTTTTCCTTCTCCTTTATAATCTTTATGTAAAAATGGATGATGAATATCGTACTTCTCCCAAAATTTTACTCCATCAATCAAATATTCTCTAACAAGATTAAAAATAGGTGTTTCATCAATGTTAATTGCCCAATTTGGATCACGACCAATGAATATGACTTTGGCATCAATCGGATTAGCACCTTGATAACTTTTCTCTTTATATAAATCAATTAAAAATTTTGATGGATGTTTTTGAAAATTGAGATTTTCCATTTTTCAATACTTATATCACATTAACTTCTGCTTCAATAGTAATTCCATATTTATCAAAAACGGTTTTTTGGACATATTTTGATAAGTTTAAAATATCTTGACCAGTTGCATTTCCGTAATTAACTAAAACCAATGCTTGGTTTTTATGAACTCCAGCATCGCCGTTTCGGTAACCTTTTAAACCGGCATTTTCGATTAACCAACCAGCCGGAACTTTTACTTCTGTTGGTGAAACTTCAAAATGTTTTACCTCAGGAAATTTGGCTTGTACTTTTACAAATAATTCTTTTGAAATCACTGGGTTTTTAAAGAAACTACCGCTGTTTCCAAGTTCTTTCGGGTTTGGTAATTTAGTGTTTCTGATGGCAATTACAGCATTGGAAACATCTTTTATTGTTGGATTAGTAATATTGTTTTTGGCTAATTCCGCTTTGATATCGCCATAATCTATATTGATGATGTGGCTGTGTTTTTTTAGCTTAAAAATAACCGAAGTGATAATGAATTTATCTTTGGCTTCTTGTTTGAAAATACTTTCTCGGTAACCAAATTTACATTCGTCTTTAGTAAACGTTTTTACTTCTTGCGTTTCAATGTTCATTGCATCACAACTCACAAAAGTGTCTTTGATTTCGGCTCCATAAGCGCCAATATTTTGTACTGGAGTTGTGCCAACATTTCCTGGAATAAGCGACATATTTTCTAATCCGCCGAAGTTTTGGTCAATGGTCCAAAGCACAAATTCGTGCCAAACTTCTCCAGCTTGACTTTCAACCCAAACGAAATCGTCGTCTTCTTTGATGATTTTTTTTCCTTTCAAATCAATATGAATAACCAAAGCATCAATATCTTGTGTCAACAACATATTGCTTCCGCCGCCAAGAATAAATTTTTTTTCAGAGGAATGATTTTTCAAAACAGCTTGTAATTCGTCCAAATTATGAACGGCAACAAATTGCTTGGCTTTGGCTTCAATTCCAAAAGTGTTGTAGTTTTTTAAAGAGAAATTATGTTGGATTTGCATTGATATTGAATTTTGAAATTGATTTTTGAGATTGATTTTTGAGATTGACTTTTGAAAATATTTTATTCTTCTGTTTCGAGTGCTCGTCTCAAAAAATCATTCATTGGTTTCATCAGAATTAATTTTTGAGCGATGGTTTTGCTAAAATCTTTGTCGGTAAAAAGTTTGTCATCAATTTTTTGAGAAACAGTGAAGCTTTTCAGTTTTAAAAACTCAATTGCCGGATGATTTGGATCGAAATCTTTTGGTGCTTTTTTCAAAGTGTTATTTTCGTCTCTGTCCAAATCGCCAAAAGTTGATTTGAAATTTTTATCCGAAACTACTGTTTCCAAATCGTCATGAAAAAACTCGATTTCTTTTCGGATTTGTTTCAACTGATTGGGTTCCGGACACCAAACGCCGCCAGCAATAAACGAATTTCCTTTCTCAAAATGAACGTAATAACCTGGACTGTTTTTTTGGAATTTATTTTGGGTAAACCATGCACCCATATTGGTTTTGTATGGCGATTTATCTTTGCTGAAACGAATGTCACGATTGATGCGAAACGTACAGTTTTTTACTTCCAATGGTTCCAATGTTGGATCCAATTTCTTCATTTCGTCCAATAACGAAGCGATAAAAGCATGATAATCCTTTTTATAGTTTTCATACCTTTTTTTGTTGGCATGCATCCATTCGGTATTGTTATTTGCAATTAAATCGGCTAAAAACTGAAGCGCTTCTTTTGTAATCATTTTTTTAAGTTTATAAGTTTAGTAGTTTAAAAGGTTATGAGTTTAGAGAATTACTTCAAACTTCCATCTTCAAACTCCTAACTATTTTTACAGTTGTTTTCTCAAATCTTCTTCCGAAAGAAAACCAGTATTTCTCCACGTTTCTTTTCCGTTTTCATAAATAATAATAACTGGCAATCCATCGATTTTCATGTGATTAACCAAGGATTTGTTTTCATCAGCATCCAATCGGACAATTTTTACTTTGTCTTTCAATTCACTTTGTAAACGAATGATATATGGTTTCATTTTTTTACACGGTGCGCACCATTCGGCACCAAAATTAATCACAACTTTTTTATTTGAATTAATTAGTTTTTGATAGTCATCAGGCGACATTCCAACTAACTTGTCTGACGAAGGTTTTGCCATTCCCGAAGCATTCCATTTCATAATTCCACCATCGAGATTGTAGATTTCTTTGAAACCTAATTCGGCCAATTTATCGGCAGCTTGAGCACTTCTTCCACCAACTTTGCAATAGACAAAAATAGGTTTTGATTTGTCTAATTTTTCAACTTGAGCAACAAAATCGGTTCCATTCCAATTGATGTTTTTAGCATCGTTTATTTTTTCTGAAGCAAATTCTTGTGGCGTTCTAACGTCGATTAACTGCGGATTTTGGGTTTTTTCTAATTTTTCAGCATAGTTTTTTACATCCAAATTTTGAACAACAGCTTTCGAATTTTGACCTTGACAACTGGTTAAAAATGTAGTTACAAATAGTAAAAATGTGATTTTTAGTTTCATATTAATGTAATGTTTTGAAGCAAAAATAGAATTATACAAAAATGAGTTCTATAACAAATGTTACAAACTTACTATTTTATAAGATTGATGTGTCGATTTTACAATATTTTCTGTTCGTTCCGCGTGCGTATCCGAAATAAAAAGTTGTCCAAATTCGTCGTTATTAACCATCGAAACGATTTTGGCAACCCGAAACTCGTCCAATTTGTCAAAAATATCATCAAAAAGAAGAATAGGTTTTTCGCCGCTTTGTTTTTTGACAAAATCAAATTGTGCCAGTTTTAGCGCAATAAGAAATGATTTTTGCTGACCTTGTGAACCAAATTTTTTAATCGGGTGATTATCAATTTCAAATGATAAATCGTCTTTGTGAACACCAACCGATGTGTACTGCAACGCTCGATCTTTATTCAGATTTTCATCCAAAAGTGCTAGCGTATTTTTTTCAGACAAATCACTTTGGTAAACCAATTGAACCGTTTCGGAACCATTGCTAATTTCTTTATAGTAGTTGTTGAAAATCGGAATGAATTTCTCTAAAAAATCTTTTCGTTTCTCAAAAATTGATTGTCCTAACTCATTTAATTGTTCGTTATAAATGACCAAAGTATCTTTTTCAAAAACATGATTTAAAGCAAAATATTTCAGTAAAGCATTGCGTTGCGCCACTGTTTTTTGATACTGAATTAGTTGTTGTAAATACTGACTATCCAATTGCGAAATCACACTATCAATAAACTTTCTACGAGTTTCGCTTCCTTCAGTAATCAAATCTCTATCGGCTGGCGAAATAATCACTAGCGGAATAAAACCAATATGATCAGAGAATTTTTCATAGAGTTTGCCGTTGCGTTTCAGGATTTTTTTTTGTCCTTTTTTTAAACTACAAACAATTTGCTCGTTGCGGTCGTTTTTTTCAAATTCGCCATCAACTACAAAAAACTCTTCGTTATGCTTTATATTTTGAACAGCAAGCGGATTAAAATAGCTTTTTCCGTTTGCCAAATGATAAATTGCATCAAGAATATTGGTTTTTCCAATGCCATTTTTGCCTACAAAACAGTTGATTTTGGTATCAAATTCAAAAGTGGCTTCCGAAAAATTTTTATAATTGAATAATGAAATCTTTTTTAAAAACATTGTAATGGCTTGCTATTGCTATAAAGAGACAAAAAAAAGCGTTTTTTTTGAAGTGCTTGTATTAAAGCAGTGCAAATTATTGAAAAATATCGACAAAAATCGCTTTTAAATATGAATAAAAATTTTATTTTTGCGCACACTAAATTAAAAATAGATGGCAACTTTTAACAAAAGAGGTTACAAAGCACCGAAAGAAAAAGAAGAAAAATTAGACAATACTTTTATTGAAGACGTAAACGTTGATGAAAAAGACAGTGCAACTGCAAAAGCATTTGACGCATTGGACGAAACGGCTTCAAAAACGGAAGATTTCGTTGCAAAAAACCAAAAATATATATTAGGAGTTTTAGGTGGAATTGCACTTTTAACTGTTGGATATTTATTATACCAAAAATTTGTAGCAGAACCAAATCAAGTTGATGCTGCTGACGAACTTTTTGTGGCGCAACAAAATTTCCAAAAAGCTATTGATGGTGATGTAAAAGCAGATTCATTATTCAATTTAGTTTTAAACGGTTCAGAAGGGAAATTCGGTGTAATTAAAATCGCTGAAGAATATTCTGGAACTGATGCTGGAAAATTAGCAAACTATTATGCTGGTATTTCTTATTTGAATTTAGGAAAATACAATGAAGCAATTTCAAGTTTGGAGAAATTCAAATCTGAAAATGAAACATTAAATACATTAGCAATTGGTGCAATTGGTGATGCTTATTCTGAAAAAAATCAACCAAAAGAAGCGTTAGATTTTTATGTAAAAGCTTCTCAAGCTGCTAAAAATGAATTTACAACGCCAAGATTTTTAATGAAAGCTGGAAAAACAGCTTTAGCATTAGGAAACAAAGCAGATGCATTAAAATATTTCACAGAAATTAAAGACGTTTACGACAATACTCCAGAAGGACAAGCTGTAGATGCTTTTATTGGATTAGCACAGTAATTTAATTACGAATTTAAAAAGCGAATTAAGAATTGTCATCAATTTTTAATTCGCTTTTTTATTTGAAATAAAATGGAACAGTTAAATTTGTAACCTGAAACCCGAAACCCGAAACATGGCTACCGAAAATAAAAATTTATCCGAATACGACAAAAATCAATTACCTAATGCAAAGGATTTTCGCTTTGGAATTGTAGTTTCCGAGTGGAATGATAAAATAACCAACGGACTTTTCAATGGAGCAGAAAGTGCTTTGCTGGATTGTGGTGTTTTGCCAGAAAATATTATTCGTTGGAATGTTCCAGGAAGTTTTGAACTGATTTATGGTGCCAAATTAATGCTTGAAAAAGTAGAAAAATTAGATGCTGTAATCACGATTGGTTCGGTTATAAAAGGCGAAACGATGCACTTTGAATTTGTATGCGAAGGCGTAACGCAAGGAATAAAAGATTTAAACATTCAATCGGATGTTCCGGTGATATTTTGTGTTTTGACAGATAATAATGAGCAACAATCCATTGATAGAAGCGGAGGAAAGCACGGAAATAAAGGTATTGAAGCTGCCATTGCCGCAATAAAAATGGCTGAATTAAGACGAAAAGCTTTTGCTAAAAATAAAATTGGATTTTAGAATTTAGCGTAAAATAAATTTTCAAAAACCTATTCTTCACTGGAATAGGTTTTTTTATTTTTTAGCATTGGATTAACTAAAAATCACGATACTTTTTGCTTAAATTTGCTTTCTTATTTTTTACCTAAACCACAAGTTATAAATGTCGAGCATAATTCAATTACTTCCTGATCATGTAGCCAATCAAATTGCCGCTGGAGAAGTGGTACAACGACCAGCTTCGGTAGTAAAAGAATTACTTGAAAATGCTGTTGACGCTAAAGCTACCGACATCAAATTGATACTAAAAGATGCCGGAAAATCATTAATTCAAGTGATTGATAATGGCGTTGGAATGAGCGTAACCGATTCGCGTTTGTGTTTTGAGCGACATGCGACTTCTAAAATTCGTCAAGCGGAAGATTTATTTTCATTGCATACTAAAGGTTTTCGTGGCGAAGCATTGGCTTCCATTGCGGCAATTGCTCATGTAGAAATGAAAACCAAGCAAGATCAAGAAGAATTAGGAATTCATATTGTGGTTGAAGGAAGCAAATTTGTTTCGCAAGAACCAGCCGTTTTACCCAAAGGAACTTCGTTTGCGGTAAAAAATCTTTTTTTTAATATTCCGGCACGACGCAATTTTCTAAAATCGGAAACGGTAGAACAACGTCATATTGTGGATGAATTTCAACGTGTTGCGATGGCACATCCTACTATTCATTTCACAATGTATCACAACGGAAGTGAAATGTTCAATTTGCCAATTTCAAATTATAGACAACGAATAGTCAATATATTTTCGGGAAAAACGAATGAAAAATTAGTTCCAGTTAGCGAAGAAACAGAAATTGTCTCGCTTCAAGGATTTGTTGGAAAGCCGGAATTTGCCAAGAAAAATCGTGGTGAGCAATTCTTTTTTGTCAATAATCGTTTCATTAAAAGTGGTTATTTGCATCACGCTGTTATGGCTGCGTATGAAGGTTTGCTAAAAGATGGCGCACAACCGAGTTACTTTTTGTATCTTGATGTTCCACCACATACGATTGATATTAATATTCATCCAACAAAGACTGAGATAAAATTTGACGATGAACATTCGTTGTATGCTATTTTGCGTTCGTCAATTAAACATAGTTTAGGACAATTTAATGTGGCGCCAGTTTTGGATTTTGAACGCGATCCAAATTTGGATACACCTTATGATTATCAAGGGAAAAATGCAGAATATCCAACCATTCAAGTGGATAGCAATTTTAATCCTTTTGCCGAAACAAAATCTTCAAAATCGTTTTCATCTTCTTCGAGTTATAAAAAATCAGAAATAGCGCAACCGAGTTGGGAAAGTTTATATGTTGGTTTAAAGCAAAATACACAAGAAATTGCCGAAATGACTTTTGAAAATGAAGAAGCTGTTACATCGTCACTTTTTGAAGAAAATGATATTGAACAAGAAATAAAACGAACGTATCAAATTCATAAAAAATACATCGTTTCTCCTATAAAATCGGGAATGGTTATTATTAATCAAAAACGAGCGCACGAACGTGTTTTGTATGAAGAGTTTTTGACCAATATGACCGTTCAGCAAGCGTCGAGCCAACGATTATTGTTTCCGTTGGAGTTGTTTTTTTCACCGAACGAAATTGAATTGGTTCGAGAATTACAGCTTTCTCTAGAAAATTTAGGCTTTATTTTTGATGCTTTTGCCGAAAGTTCCATCGTGATTTCGGGTTTACCAATAACGATTACGGAAAGCAAAGCTTCCATAGTTTTAGACGATTTGTTAACCGATTTGCAAAACGGAATTGTAACCGATAGTTTTTCGCAAAACGATACCATTGCTAAATCAATGTGTAAAAGTTTGGCCGTTAGAACCGGAACTTATTTAACCGAAAAAGAACAAGAAAATTTGGTTCACAATTTATTTGCATGCAAAGAACCGAATGTTTCTCCATTTCAAAAACCTACTTTCATCACGATGAGTGTGGAAGATTTAGATAAAAAATTTAGTATATGATGCGAATGACCGAAACTGTTAAGCAGTTACTGATAATTAATATTATATTTTATATTGGATCATATTTTGTTGCAACAGCTTATCCGTTGTTTTCATTGTATTATCCTGAAAATGATAATTTCAGATTTTGGCAACCATTGACGAGTATGTTTATGCATGCGCCAATGCCAAATTTGATGCATATTGCGTTTAATATGTTTGCTTTGGTTTCTTTTGGTTCAGCTTTGGAGCATTTTTGGGGAGCAAAAAAGTTTATCTTTTTTTACATTTCTTGTGGACTTGGCGCAGCTTTATTGCATCTTGGAGTAAGTTATTTTCAAATACATTCAATTTTAGATAGTCTTTCTGGATTAAATCTTTCGGACAGTGATTTAAAAATACTTTTGAATGCAGATTATAGAGCTATTTTTAGTTCTGAAGGACAAATGATGGCAGGAAATGTAAAAACGATTTTAGAAAATGCAAAATGTACACAAGAGCAATTTAATGTATTGATTACTGCTGTGCAAGAATTTCAAACACCTTCAGTTGGTGCTTCAGGAGCAATTTATGGATTGTTAACGGCTTTTGCGTTTATGTTTCCAAATGCTGAATTGGCTTTGTTATTCATTCCTGTGCCGATAAAAGCAAAGTATTTTGTTCCTGGAATTTTGGCTATTGATTTATTCTTAGGTTTCAAAGGAAGTTCACTTTTTGGAAGTGGCGGAACTGGAGTTGCCCATTTTGCTCACATTGGTGGCGCATTATTTGGGTTTATCATGATGTGGTATTGGAAGAAAAACTCGTTTAATAATAATCGTTGGGATTAATTTTAACCACAAAGAACACGATGAAATCGCAAAGTTCACTAAGTTAAATTGCTTAGTGTTCATAGTGTAAAACTTTGTGAACTTAGTGGTTAATGAAAAAAATGAATATGAATATAATTGACGACATAAAGTTACAGTACAAAATCGGCGGCATTGCCAATAAAATGATTTATTGGAATGTTGGTTTTTTTCTATTGTCAATTCCGTTGTTCTATCAATTCAAATTTGGATTTTTTGATTATCCAGATTGGTTGGTGGTTTCTTCAGAACCATTAGTTTTTTTGTATAAACCTTGGACATTATTGACGTATGCATTTTTTCATCAAGGATTTTTGCATTTGTTCTTCAATATGATGGTTTTGCATTTTTCTAGCCGATTGTTTCTCACTTTTTTTACCCAAAAACAATATTTAGGTTTGTATTTTCTTGGAGCAATTTTTGCCGGAATAGCATTTGTTTTAAGCTTTTATTTGTTAGGAAAATCAACGTTATTGGTTGGTGCTTCTGGAGCAATTATGGCAATATTAGTTGCGACAACTACTTATCAACCATTGATGGATATTAGATTGCCGTTGATTGGTTATTTGAAACTTTGGCACATCACAGCGGTTATTCTTTTATTGGATTTATTACAAATTCAAATGGAAAATACTGGCGGACATATTGCGCATTTAAGTGGTGCTTTGTTTGGATTTATCTATATCAAATTATTACAAAACGGAACCGATTTGAGCGAAATAGTATCAACAGTGATTGATTTTTTTACCAATTTTTTCAAGAAAAAGCAGCCATCAACTCCGTTTAAAAAAGTTCATGTAAATCCAAAGAAACCAGCCGAAAATAGACCAAGTAAAATAGTAGTCAAAGACAAAACCCAACAACAGATTGATGAAATTTTGGACAAAATTAGTCAGTCGGGTTATGATAGTTTAACAGCCGAAGAAAAAGAATTTCTTTTCCGAGCCGGAAAGTAAAAATATTCCATACTTTTTTTTACTTTTAATCCAGAAAATAAGAAAGCATTTGCTAAAATTTAAAATAGAAATTTTTTGAAAAAATTATCTTGGTTCAACAAAGTCGTTTATGGGTTCAATATTATCTTGATAGTATTGACCATTTTGGCGTATGTTTTACCTTTTTTAGCACCAAAAGCTTTTCCGTTATTATCGGTTTTAACGCTGATTTTGCCTTTGTTTCTGATACTCAACGCGTTGTTTTTTATTTATTGGTTGTTTCAATTGAAAAGACAACTCATTCTTTCGGGAATAATTTTACTTTTAGGAATTACATTCATCAATAAATTTTATAAATTTTCTTCTAACGAAGTTGCAAAAGAGGAAAAAGATTTCACCTTGATGAGTTATAATGTTCGTTTGTTTAATTTATTTGAATGGATTGATGATGACGCTATTGGGAGTAAAATTCTAACGTTTATCAACGAAAATAATCCTGATGTACTTTGTATCCAAGAATATTCAGAAAATGCGCATGTTGATTTGAGAGTTTACAAATACAAAGCGGTTTTTATGGAAGGAAATAAAATTAAAACGGGTCAAGCTATTTTCTCTAAATTTCCAATTTTCAATCAAGGAAATCTCCAAATTAAAGATGTTGGAAACAATATTACTTTTGCAGATATTAAAAAAGGAAAAGATACAATTCGGGTTTATAATATTCATTTACAGTCAATTAAAATTTCTCCAGATGTTAATGAAATTTCCGAAAATGTAGAAACGATTAATCAAAAAAAATCACAGCAAGTTTTTGGTCGAATTCGCGATGCTTTCAAAAAGCAAGAACAGCAAGCGGAAGTATTAGTTAATCACAGTAAAGATTGTCATTACCCAATTATTATTGCTGGCGACATGAATAACAGTGCATTTTCATACGTTTATCGAAGTATAAAAGGAAATCTAAACGATAGTTTTGAAGAAGCAGGAAAAGGTTTTGGGCAAACGTATAGCTTCAAATATTATCCTGCTCGAATTGACTATATTTTTGCCGATAAACGAATGAAAGTAAAGAGTTTTAAGCACTTTCCAGAGTTTGAAAATTCAGATCATTTTCCAATAATGGCGCGACTTTCGTTTGTGGAATAAATTAAATTAGATTTTTAGCAAGTCGGCTAATTTCGGTTTTTATTTCATTCCAACTTATTTTTTCAAACATAATTGGCATTTCTTCACTGTCAGCATCTTCAAAGTAATTTAAACTTTTTATAACCATAAATTCTGAACCGTCAATGTATTTTTGTTTGTAAAAATCGAGCATTTCGGTTAAACTATATTTTTTTAAAAGAAAGTACAAATCAATAAAATCCTTTCGGCTTCCACGACCAGCAATTGCGTTTAGCTTCATCGCAGCAATATCTTTATCAGATACTAATCTTATGTTTTCTATAGTTTTAATATCTTCTAATAATGGATATTTATAGTTTACAAAATCAACTTTTATTCCGTCAATTGATACTATAATGATATTTTTACTTTTCTTCAAAATTGTTGGTTTACCAAATTTTGAAAGTTCTTCAATAAACTCGTATTCATCAACTTCACTATTTCCAAACATATCAATGTCAATTGAAAATCGATGTCCAATTTGCAAAGCTAATGATGTTCCTCCAACTAAATTAAAACCTCTGAAAACTTCAGAAGACATTATTTTAGTTAATAATTCCAGGAGTTTGGGTTGGATTGTTTGAGTTTGTAACATCTGAAATTTGTTTTATCAATTTCAAAAAGATTGGATAAAAAGGCAAGAGTAACATCATCAATACTTCTAAGTTGAAGTGCAGTGTTTTTGATAGTTTCTAAACCATAAACATGTTTAACAATATTCCAATCCTTTAGCATTCCAAGTTCAAGAACTTTAGAAATTATTTGTTCCTTCGAATTTACAAAATCAATTGCATTCTTATCTACATCCCAAAATAGGTGTGACGATAAATCTTCTATGGTATATTGAGATTTCATTAAAACAAAGATATTGAATTAATGTTAAAGAATTATGTCTTGCTTTTTCAAATAATCCAGAGCATATCTTCCTTCGTTAAAAAGTAAATCCAAAATGCTTAAATTGTTGATAAAACCATGCTTTACTTCAAAAACTTGTGTATAAGGTTCAAAAACAGCAGTATCTTTTTTACCGTTGATTAAAGGACGAAAATCGGTTATATCTTTTACTTCGTGGAAATATTCGGTAGTTTCATTGTAATCAAATTCCAGCCCTAAACATTTAGAAACAATAGCCATCGTTTCTAGGTTTAAATCCATCAAAAAGGTGTGTTTTTTTTGAAAAATAGAAGCAATATCATCTTCAAAATATTCAAAGAAAGGTGAACTTCTATAAGCAGCTTCGAGCGATTTAAAATGCTGTTTTTGCCAGTCGAAATCATTTTCTATTTTGATTTCTTTGGTTTTTTGATGTGCTGTCTTCGAATGTTTAACGGGAATATTCAATAACTGAATGCCATTTGGACTGTAAATGTACATTCGGTTACGATTGGTTTGTTTTTGGAAATTATCATCCATTTCAAAAGTAACCAAAGCACATTGTGAAATGGCTACAAAATGACTAATCGATGGAAAATAACTCGGATGAATAAGAATGTTATTCATTAGTTTTTGCTTTTCTTTTTTTCCAGAAATATTCACCTACAAAGTACAATCCTAGTAAAACTAAGAAATACTTGAAATAGGACTCAGGTTGACCTTCGCCATTAACGGTAGTAAACATTCTATCCCAACGAATTTTGTTCAACCCTTTTCCGTTACTATCCCAACTCATCCAAATGAAAACTGGTTTTCCAACGATGTGATTTTCTGGAGTATATCCAAAATAACGCGCGTCCAATGAGTTATTTCGATTGTCTCCCATCATCCAATAATAATTTTGAGCAAAAGTATATTTTGTTGCAATTTTATCATTTACATAAATATCATTACCAACAACTTTTAATTTGTTTCCTTCATATTCAGTAATGATAATCTTGTAATACGGAAGCGATTTTAGGTTTAAATCAACAGTTTGCCCTGCTTTTGGAATATAAATTGGACCAAAATTATCACTGTTCCAATTGTTGATTTTTGATGGAATTCCGTCTGTTAAATCAGGATAAATACCATCTTCTGTATTTGTTTTTATGTATTTAGAAACTTGTTCAATACGTGAGTCTTTCTTTAGCATTTCAGCTTTTTCAGCTGTTAAGTTTGCTTGTATAAAATTTTCAGATAGACGTAGTTTTAGTTTCTCATAAATTTCTTGATCGATAGCACCAATAATTGTAGCTGATGTTGAGTCTTTTGATAATTCAACAACTTTAGCTTTTTCTTTTATTAAATAGTCTTTTACAAGATTATTTTCCCAAAGACTACGGTCAATACTGAAAACTCTATTATATTCATTTATGTCATATTGTTGCATTAACTCTGCATCAATAGTTGATTTAAATTTTAAATCATAACAATACTGAGGTTTAGCTCTTTCTGGCAAAATCAATTGTTTTCCATTGATGTAAACATCACCGTTTTTAATTTGTAAACTATCGCCTGGAATTCCAACGCAACGTTTTACATAGTTTGTTTTTTTATCAATTGGTTTGCTGTAACGTCTATCCGCTGGTAAATACATGTGAAATAATGTATCTCTTGGCCAGTTGAAAACTACAATATCGTTGTTTTTTATTTCTTGAAAACCTGGAAATCTAAAATAGGGAAGTTGTAGTTTGTTTTTCCACGACTCTGGATTGTTGTCATCATATAAATACGACTTCACTTTTACAAATGGAATAGTGTCGTGAACCATTGGTGCAGCAACTGTAGTCATTGGTGTTCTTGGTCCATAATGAAATTTACTCACAAAAAGGAAATCGCCAATCAATAATGATTTTTCTAATGACGATGATGGAATGGTAAAAGGTTGCATCACATAAGTATGAACCAAAGTCGCTACAATAATGGCAAATAATAGGGAACTGACCGTGTCACCAGTTTTTGTTCTTGCTACTAAACTTCTATCAGTAATGTGTGTTAAATTTTGAGTATAGTTTACAAAGTAAATATAAAATCCAAGGGTAAAAATACCTAAAAAGGTATCAAGTGTTGTGTTTTTGCCAAAACTTCTCAACGTTTCTACCCAAACCACAGGAAACATTATCAAATTGATTACAGGAATGAATAGTAAAAATGTCCACCAACTTGGTCGATTGATAATTTTCATCAAAACGATTGAATTATAAACCGGAACAAATGCTTCCCACGATTTTCTTCCAGCTTTTTGATATAATTTCCAAGTTCCTAATCCGTGAATTAGTTGGATAATTAGGAAAAATACTAACCATTGATATGTTGACATAGTATATTAGATTTTTATTTTTAATAGTTTTCCTAAATGAGTATTCGATTTTAAGGAATTGTTACATTTATTGGAATTTCGAATTTTTTATTTGGAATTTAAGTCCAATACATCTTTCATTGAAAAAACACCCTTTTTACCAATAATCCATTCGGCAGCAATGACTGAACCAAGCGCAAAGCCTTCACGATTATGAGCAACGTGTTTTATTTCGATAAAATCAACTTCGGAAGTATATAAAACGCTGTGAGTTCCTGGAACATTTTCAACTCGTTGTACATCAATAAAAACGTCATCGGCTTTTGGATTTTCAATTGCCCAATTGTTTTTGTCTGTATGATTTATAATAGCATTTGCCAATGAAATAGCTGTTCCGCTAGGTTTGTCAAGTTTTTGTGTGTGATGAATTTCTTCCATCGAAACGTTGTATTCTTTGAATTTTGACATCAATTTTGCTAAATAATTATTCAATTCGAAGAATAAATTTACGCCCAAACTAAAATTGGAACCATAAAGAAAAGCGGCATTTTTTGCTTCACAAAGTTGCACCATTTCGTGATAGTTTTCCAGCCAACCAGTTGTTCCAGATATTACAGGAATTCCGTTATTGATGCAAGTTGAAATATTTTCTACCGCAACTGAAGGAAGACTAAAATCAATAGCAACATCGGCGTTTTCAAGTCCTTCAAATGTAGTTGAACTACTTTTTTTCAATACAATTTCGTGACCACGTTCTAAAGCAATTCTTTCGATTACTTTACCCATTTTTCCGTATCCTAGAAGTGCTATTTTCATTTTAGAATTTATAATTAAAAGTCAAACCAATATTAGGTTTGGCGTTAAAATCAGTTTGATAAACATCGGGTGCAAAAGACAAATTGTCGTTTACGTTAAACTGCATTAAATGTGCGTCAACATTAGCATCTACAATATTTAGAACATAAAAACCAATGGTTACAAGCAATGATAAATCTCTATTTCGTTGATAAAATCGTTGTGCTTGAATTAATCGAGCATCATCTAAATAGTCGTATTGGTCATCAGTAAATCCAGCTAATCGTCGTTTGTAGGCATCACGAACGCTGTGGTATTTTTTATTATTGTCTAAATAGAAATACATGCTGGCTCCAAGCGCACCATAAACTATTGGGATTTTCCAATATTTTTTATTGTAAGCTTGACCTAAACCTGGCAAAATAGCCGAATAAAAGGCAGCTTTTGTTGGTCGTAATGGATCAATTGGAGTAAGTTTTAATTGTGTAGTGTCTTTTGCAATCAATAAATCGCCAGTTTGTTGAGAATAGCAAATACTTGTTCCAAAAAGAAACCCTAATAAAAATATGTAACCAATGCTTTTCACTACTTGTTGATTAGCTTAATAATTCGGTTAAAATCTTCTTCGGAATGAAATGGAATTGTGATTTTTCCTTTACCATTTCCAGCTACTTTTACTTCAATTTTACTGCCAAAAAACTCAGTAAAAGCTTTTTTCTGTTCGTCAGCAATCGTAAAATTGGTTGCTTTTTTTGGTTTTGCTGGAGCAGGTTTTAAACCATCTTGATAAATTTTTACCAAAGCTTCTGTTTCACGAACCGAAAGATTTTCGCTTACAATTTTTTGATAAATATCGGTTTGAACGTCTTGATCTTCAATATTGATAATCGCTCGTCCATGTCCCATCGAAATAAATCCATCGCGAATTCCAGTTTGGATAATAGGATCTAATTTTAATAATCTCAAATAGTTAGCAATGGTTGAGCGTTTTTTTCCAACACGTTCGCTCATTTGCTCTTGTGTCAATTGAATTTCATCAATCAAACGTTGGTAAGACAAAGCAATTTCGATTGGATCTAAATCATGACGTTGAATGTTTTCTACCAATGCCATTACAAGCGATTCGTTGTCGTTTGCAATTCTAATATAAGCAGGAATTGTAGTCAAACCAACCACTTTGGAAGCACGCAAACGTCTTTCACCTGAAATCAATTGGTATTTGTTGAAATCCAATTTTCTAACCGTAATCGGTTGAATTAGACCAAGTACTTTAATCGAACTTGCTAATTCTTGAATGGCTTCTTCGTTGAAATTGGTTCTGGGTTGAAACGGATTTATTTCAATAGAATCAATGTCAAGTTCGATGATATTTCCAACAACTTTATCTGCATTTTTATCATTAACCGATTTAATATCGTTTTCTGGATCTTTTAATAATGCCGATAAACCTCTTCCTAATGCTTGTTTTTTGACAGCTTTTGCCATATAAATTTGTATCTGAAAATTCTAAAAGCTAAAATAGTTTTTTTAGCTGTAGATTTAATTATTTTTTTTAATGATTTCTTGTGCTAAACTAAGGTAATTGCTTGCGCCTTTGCTTGTTGCGTCAAAATTAATGATGCTTTCGCCAAAAGATGGAGCTTCGCTTAATTTTACATTTCGCTGAATTATCGTCTTGAAAACCATGTCGTTAAAGTGTTTTTGTACTTCTTCAACCACCTGATTTGATAGTCGCAAACGAGAATCATACATCGTTAATAATAATCCTTCGATGTCTAGTTCAGCATTGTGGATTTTTTGAACACTTTTGATTGTATTCAATAATTTTCCTAAACCTTCTAAGGCAAAATATTCACATTGGATAGGAATAATCACACTATCAGCAGCTGTTAACGCATTCAAAGTCAGTAATCCTAACGATGGCGCACAATCAATCAAGATGTAATCATACTCGTCTTTTACTTTTTCCAAAGCTTGTTTTAACATGTATTCTCGATTGTCTTTGTCAACCAATTCGATTTCGATAGCAACTAAGTCAATATGTGCTGGAATAACCGAAACGTTTGGTGCTGAACTTGTGATAGTTGCTTCTTGTGGTGTATTGCTATGTTCCAAAAGTTGGTAAGTTCCAATTTCCACACTTTCTACATCAATTCCCAATCCTGAACTGGCATTTGCCTGCGGATCAGCATCGATTAGTAACACTTTTTTTTCTAAAACACCTAGTGATGCAGCGAGATTTACTGTAGTTGTTGTCTTTCCAACACCACCTTTTTGATTAGCAATTGCAATGATTTTACCCATTTGTTCTTAGTAGATTTTGAGCGGTAAAAATACAATTATTTATGGGTTTGTCAACTGTATTTTGTTAACAATCTGGTAAAGTTTTTAAAGGTTTATTTTACAGTCGCAGTCTCAGTAATCAGTCGTTTTATTTTTCAAATGCAAATCTGCTTACTGAAAACTGAGACTGCTTACTGTTTTATTTATTTCCCTTATTTTTAATCATCATTTCTAACATATCCCACATTTCTTGTGGAATTTTTTCCAAAATATTGAATTGTCCTGCACCTTGAAGCCATTCACCACCATCAATCGTAATAACTTCGCCATTTACATAGGCAGAAAAATCGGAAACTAAATAAGCTGCCAAATTGGCTAATTCCTGATGATCGCCAACTCTTCGTAATGGAACTTTTTTTGCCATATCAAATTTTTCGGCCAAATCTCCTGGTAATAATCTATCCCAAGCACCTTTTGTTGGAAATGGTCCAGGCGCAATAGCATTCATTCGGATACCATATTTTGCCCATTCTACAGCCAAACTTCGTGTCATAGCTAAAACTCCGGCTTTTGCAGTGGCACTCGGAACGACATATCCAGAACCTGTCCAAGCATAAGTAGTAACAATATTCAAGACGTTACAATTGGTTTGTTTAGTTTCAATCCAATGTTTTCCAAAAGCCAATGTGCAATTTTTTGAACCTTTTAATACAATATCAATAATAGTATCAAAGGCATTTGCTGATAATCTTTCGGTTGGTGAAATGAAATTTCCTGCGGCGTTGTTCAGTAAAACATCTACTTTTCCAAATGATTTTAAGACTTCAGCAAGCATGGCTTCAACTTGGTCATAATGGCGAACATCACACTGGATTGGAAGACATTTTCCGCTAGTTTCTTTTTCTAATTCAGAAGCAGTGGTTTTTAGCTTTTCTAAATCTCTTGAAGTGATGGCAACATTGGCTCCAAGTTCTAGAAAATATTTTGTCATGGCTTTACCCAAACCGCTTCCGCCGCCAGTTACCACAATTGTTTTACCTTTTAACGCATCGTCGCGAAGCATTTTTGCTGAAAAATCCATAGTTTTTTTGTTTGTTTATTCAAATATAGTAAAAAATATTATGCATGCATATTAAAATATCCTTTTTACTATCAATATTTATATTTTTTTAGCAATTATAACCAGATGAATATCAAATTTGTCCATTGGTTTTTCATAATGTATTCGAGAAACATTTAGTACTTCAAAATTATTTTCTTCTAATGTTTGTAAAAGATAATTGGCATCATGATAGTTTACTTCCATTGTAAATTTTCCGTCGCTGCTGGTTTGTGTTTCAGCATAACTTTTCTCTCTTTCAATACAGCTGAAATATAAAATTCCGTTATCATTCAGTATTTGAAAACTATCAGAAATAAATTTCTTGGTTTCTTCTTGGTTTAAATACGGTAGCACAAATCCGCATAAAATAGCATCAAATCGTAGGTTTAAATCAGTAATATCACGTACATCCAATAGTTGAAATTTAGCTTTTGGTACATTGATTTTGCCCAATTCAATCATGCTTGGCGCTGTATCAGTTGCTAAAATGGAGTAATTTGGATTTTTATCTTGCAAATATTTTGTGATATTTCCTGGACCGCAACCTAATTCCAAAATTGAAGCATCATCTTTTTTTATACTCTCGCAAAATAAATCATAGGTTGAGTCATACAAATCCATCGTCATGAATTTGGATTGATAATTTAACGCTAATTTATCCCAAGTTTTTAGTGTGCTTTCATTACGGTTCATTATGTAAAGATAAAAAAAAACACCAACCTTTCAGTTGGTGTTTTTTAATTTATTTTTGATTTTCAATCCATTTTCTAGCATTGACAAACGCTTCAATCCAAGGTGAAACTTCGTCTTTTTTATCAGATGGATAATATGCCCAATTCCAAGGGAAAGTTGAACGTTCAATATGCGGCATCATAACCAAATGTCTTCCGGTTTTGTCACATAACATTGCTGTGTTGTAATCTGAACCGTTTGGATTGGCAGGATAACCTTCATAAGCATATTTTGCTACGATATTATATTTGCTTTCTTCGTATGGTAATTTGAATTTTCCTTCACCGTGTGAAATCCAAACGCCAAGAGTTGTTCCAGCTAAGGTATTCAACATCACCGAATGATTTTCTTGAATGGTTACAGAGGTGAAACCGCTTTCGTGTTTTTGAGAATCGTTATGTTGCATTTTTCCGTGAATTTCGTGTTCCGGATTGATTAATTCCAATTCCATAAACAATTGGCATCCATTACAAATTCCAACTGATAAAGTGTCTTCACGCTTAAAGAAATTCTTCAAAGCAATATTGGCTTTTTCGTTATATTTGAAAGCTCCAGCCCAACCTTTTGCGCTTCCTAAAACATCCGAATTAGAAAATCCACCAACAGCACCAATAAACTGAATATCTTCTAAAGTTTCTCTTCCCGAAATCAAATCAGTCATGTGAACGTCTTTTACATCAAATCCGGCTAAGTACATAGCATTTGCCATTTCTCGCTCAGAATTACTTCCTTTTTCACGGATAATTGCTGCTTTCGGACGAGGTTTTGAAGCATCAATAGTAGGTTTAATTCCTGTGAAATGACTTGGAAATTTATACTGTAAAGCTTGTTGCCCTAAATTATCAAAACGCTCTTTGGCTTTGTTGTTTTTGGTTTGTTTTTGGTCGAGTAGGAAAGAGGTTTCAAACCACATTTTTCTATAACTTGAAACTTGAAACTTTAAACTATTAATTTCTAAAACATCTGAACTTTCAACCGTTCCAATTTTGAAAATTTCCATTCCTTCAAATGCTTTTTCAAAAGCTGCATCGTCTTTGGCTTGAAGCACAACTCCAATGTTTTCTGAGAATAAAATTTTCACCAAATCTTTTTCGGCAAAAGCATCAAAGGAAATTTTAGCACCTAAATTCACATCGGCAAAACACATTTCCAATAAAGTTGTGATTAATCCACCGCTTCCAATGTCATGTCCTGCAACGATTTGTCTATTTTTAATTAAATCTTGAATAGTATTGAAAGCGAGTTTGAAAAAAGCCGAATTTTTAATCGTTGGCGTTTCCGAACCAATCTTGTTTAAGGTTTGTGCAAAAGAGCTTCCACCTAATTTGAAATCGTCTTGCGATAAATTAATATAGTAAATCGAACCTTTGTTACGCTGTAAAACGGGTTCAACCACTTTGGTAATATTTGAACAATTTCCAGCAGCCGAAATAATAACCGTTCCCGGAGCAATTACTTCGTCATTAGGATATTTTTGTTTCATTGAAAGCGAATCTTTTCCGGTTGGAATATTGATTCCCAATTCGATAGCAAAGTCTGAACAAGCTTCAACCGCTTCGTATAAACGCGCATCTTCACCTTCGTTTTTACAAGCCCACATCCAGTTGGCTGATAATGAAACCGATTTTAAATTATCTTTTAAAGGAGCAAAAACTATATTTGATAAAGCTTCGCCAATGGCATTTCGGCTTCCAGCTTTTGGATCAATCAATGCTGAAATAGGCGAATGTCCAATTGATGTTGCAATTCCTTCTTTTCCGTTATAATCCAAAGCCATTACACCAACGTTATTTAACGGTAATTGCAATGGTCCAACACATTGCTGTTTGGCAACTTTTCCGCCAACGCAACGATCTACTTTGTTGGTTAACCAATCTTTACAAGCAACAGCTTCTAGTTTTAAAACTTCTTCTAAATAAGTTGGAATAGTTGATTGAGAATACTCTAAATCAGCATAATTTCTCACGATAGTTTTGTCTGCCATGATGGTTTTTGGCGAACTACCAAACATATCTTCCAAGGCAAAATCCATAGGTTTTTCACCAGTCGTTTTGCTTTCAAAAGTGAAGCGATTATTTCCGGTTACGTCACCAACTTGATACATTGGCGAACGTTCTCTTTCGGCAATTCGCTGTAACGTATCGATGTCTTTTTGACCAATAACCAATCCCATTCTTTCTTGCGATTCGTTACCTATGATTTCTTTAGCAGAAAGCGTTGGATCGCCAACAGGCAATTTGTCTAAATCAATTAAACCTCCGGTTGCTTCAACCAATTCGGATAAGCAATTCAAATGTCCGCCAGCACCGTGATCGTGAATAGAAACTATTGGATTTTCATCACTTTCTACCAAACCACGAATGGCATTTGCTGCACGTTTTTGCATTTCGGGATTAGAACGTTGAATGGCATTTAGCTCAATTCCAGAACCAAAAGCTCCAGTATCAGCCGAAGAAACTGCCGCTCCGCCCATTCCAATTCTGTAATTTTCACCACCAAGAATTACGATTTTATCGCCAACTTTTGGTTCATGTTTTTTTGCTTGCGCTAATTTTCCGTAACCAATTCCACCAGCTTGCATGATTACCTTATCGTAACCTAACTTTCTGTTTTCTTCTTCATGTTCAAAAGTTAAAATAGAACCTGTAATCAATGGTTGTCCAAATTTATTTCCAAAATCAGAAGCACCATTTGACGCTTTGATTAAAATATCCATTGGAGTTTGGTATAGCCATTTTCTTTCTAGCATTCCATTTTTTTCATACGAACGATTGTTGTTCAATCGAGAATATGCTGTCATGTAAACTGCAGTTCCAGCCAATGGTAACGAACCTTGTCCACCAGCTAATCTGTCGCGAATTTCTCCACCCGAACCTGTTGCTGCACCGTTAAATGGTTCAACCGTAGTTGGAAAATTATGTGTTTCTGCTTTTAATGAAATAACAGAATCAAATTGTTTTTTAGAATAAAAATCAGGTTTGTCAGCGCTTTTTGGTGCAAATTGTTCTACTGTTGGACCTTTGATAAAGGCAACATTATCTTTATAAGCCGAAACAATATCGTTTGGATTTTCGGCTGAGGTTTTTTTGATTAATTTGAAAAGAGAAGTTTCTTTTTCAACACCATCAATGACAAACGTTCCGTTGAAAATTTTGTGGCGACAATGTTCTGAATTGACTTGTGAAAAACCGAAAACTTCTGAATCGGTTAGTTCTCTACCAATTTTTTGAGAAACATTGTTTAAATATTCAACTTCTTCATCGCTTAACGCCAAACCTTCTTGTTTGTTGTAACTAGCAATATCATCAATTTCAAGAATAGCTTCGGGTTGAATATTGATGGTAAAAATATCTTGATTTAATTCGGAATATTTTTGCGAAAGCATTGGATCAAAATTACCAAAATCGTTCGAAACTTTTTCAAACTCCTCAATTCTGATGATGCCTTCAATTCCCATATTTTGGGTAATTTCAACAGCATTGGTACTCCAAGGCGTTATCATTGTTGCTCTTGGTCCAACAAAAAAATCCGTCAGTACGGATTTTTCTATTTTATGTGCGTTGCCAAAAAGCCAGTTTAATTTTGAGATAGTTTCTGCCGAAAGCTCTCTTGCTGATTGTACAGCAAATACAGTAGAACTTTCGTTTCCGAAGAAATGAATCATTGTGTATAAATTAGTTGTTGTTGTAGGTGCAAATTTAGTTTAAAAATGCGAAACTAAAAAAAGGTTTAGTAACAAATTAATCTTCAAAAATTATCGCATTATTCCTGAAACTGATAAGCACCAACATCAGGATTTAATAAAGGCCTTGCATTTCCTAAAATATCAAATGGTAAGATGGCGGCGTCTCCAAAACCTCTTGCAGATGACAATTCTCCAATACTTAATTTATTGTTGTAAACATCAAGGAAATAAGGGTTTTCATTTCGTTTGATTTCGGGATTGTTGAAAATAAAGCTGTACAAATCATCGGTGCTTGTGCCAAATTTCATCACACATTTTAAAAAAGATAAATTTTCCCAAATAGCATCGGGATTTTGACTTTTTGCGAGAGACAACGCATAGGTGTTACTTCCATAAATGATGCAGTTTGTAAAAGTAGCTGCTCCCAAAGGAAAAGCGTGTTCAATATTGTTTTCGTCTTTGTAGAAATTGTTTATCATAACCGCAAACTGCCGTGAACTTGCCCAATTATTGTTGAACGTACAATGTCTAAACTCGTATATTCCGCCAAGTGTACAAGCCAATGCGGCAATTCCTGCGTTGTTTATAACCAGATTTTCCGAATGAATCCAGGCCGTTTTGGCATATAAACCAATCAACGACGAATTGTAAATTTCGGTATTTTTTATTGTCATAGAATTTCCGTCGTTGCTATCAATATTTAGTCCGACAACTGAGTTTTTAATGATTACATGTTCAATTTCATTATTGGTACTTCCAGCGGTAAGCCAAATAGTTTCCCATTGACCAGCAACATTTGAAAATCCAGGTTCTAATCGGTCGCCTTCAAAAATAATTTTATCTTCCAAAGTTCCTTTGGCTTTTAAAGTGGCACCATTACCTACAATTAAACCTGAATCGGCGTGAAAATGTATTCGTGCGCCAGGTTCAATTTCGAGAGTTTTAGCATTGGGAACAGCTGCATATCCATAAATAACATAAGGTTTGTCGTTTTTCCAAAGGTATTCATTGCCGTTTACAGGATCATTTTCATCTAAGAAAAAGCCATAAATACTGTCTGAAAGTCCTTCGATTTCAAGTGTTTCTGTTGTTCCATCGCTAAATCGTTTTGGATACAAAAAATACGCATCTTGAATTAGAGTTACCAATTCTACTTTTTGCTGATTGGTACCTTCGTCAAAAAGAATTTGATCGGTATATAAAAAATCGGTTGGATTGCTTGAAGCAACATCGGCAGTCACTTCAATGAAAATATACATGCTGTCTTTTGCCAAAAGTTCTACATCTTTAAAGGTTCGATTGTTTTGGTTTTCTCCAGTCATTCCGTCAACGGTAATTCGGTATTTGGAATCAGGTCTTGCTAATCGAATGGTTGGAATTTTGATGTCTTTATTACTTTTATTATACACTTTCAACGAATACGTGCTTGAACTGATATTGGTAAAAACCGTATCACAATAAACCGTGTCTTTTGAAAAGGTTAAACCGCCTGTGCTTCGTTCAAATTCAAAATCTTCGCGACATGAACTCATTGAAATGGCAAATCCTATAAAAAGTAAAAAAATAAAAGTACGCATTGGTTTTATGAATTTTGGTAAATGTAAGTATTAATTTGAAAATTGAAAAACTTAAAAAAAAGATAACGAAAAAAATAGTTTTTTAGTATTGCTTAACTGAAACCTTGTGCTTTGTTTTTCGAAATAGGAATGAGTTTTTGTTTTTCTGACTTATAAATAAGTAGTATTTTTACAAAAAAAATAAGCTATGTCATTTGATAGAGAAAAAGTATTGAAGTTTTGCAACGATTGGTGTAAAAACACTTTGATGGAAACTTTGGAAATAGAATATATTGATGCTGGAGAAGGTTTTTTAACTGCAAAAATGCCAGTTAATAGTCGAGTTCATCAACCCATGGGATTACTTCACGGTGGTGCAACAGTGGCGTTGGCAGAAAGTGTTGGAAGTGCAGCATCGATTATGTTTATCAATCCTGAAAAGCAAGAAGTTCGCGGTATTGAAATTTCGGCTAATCATTTAAAAAGTAAACGTGAAGGAACGGTTTTTTGTACGGCAAAAATCATTCATCAAGGTAGAAGTATTCATCTTTGGGAAATAAAAATTACCGATGAAAATGATAAATTGATTTCGCTTTGTAAGTTGACCAATATGATTTTACCAAGACGATAACGATGACCGATTTATTTATAAAAGTCAAAACTCAGCAAGAACAAAATTTACCTTTTGTGATTTTTTGCAAGCCCAATTCCGATAAAATTGTGGGTTTGTTTCAGCGAAATGATCATTTATATTTCTTAGAAAATTTCGAAGAAAAAGGATTTGTTTTTGCTCCGTTTGATGCCAATGATTTTCCGTTTATTCCTTTGGAATATTCCGATGTTTTTGTGGAAAATGTAAAGAGTAAAGATTTTTTTGTGTTCAATGTTACTTCAGTTTCTGAAAATTTGGAAGCAAAAAACGATTTTGAAAATTTGGTAACCAAAGGCATTCAGGCGATAAAAAACAATCAGTTTCAAAAAGTAGTTTTGTCTCGAAAAGAAGAAATTTCGGTTGCTGATTTTGATGCAGAAGTTACATTTAAACGATTGGTAACCAATTATCCAACGGCTTTTAAATATTGCTTTTTTCATCCAAAAATTGGAACTTGGCTTGGCGCAACACCAGAACAATTGCTGCAAACCAATGGTAATTTGCTGAAAACCGTTGCATTGGCTGGAACTCAGCTAAATATTGAAAATCAAGAAGTTATTTGGCAAGAAAAAGAAAAATACGAACAGCAATTAGTCACTGATTTTATTGTGGGAAGTTTGGAAGATTTAGTTAAAGAAATCACCATTTCAAGTCCATATTCGGTAAAAGCGGGAAATATTTGGCATATCAAAACCGATATTTCGGCAACAGCCAAAAATAAAAATGCTTTTCAGAAGATAATTAAATCGTTGCACCCAACTTCTGCGGTTTGTGGATTGCCAAAAGAAGTAGCAAAGGCATTTATTTTGGAACATGAAAACTATGAAAGAGAATTTTATGCCGGATTTTTGGGCGAAATGAATATTGACTTGCTTACTTTTAAATTACAAAAAACCGATTTGTTTGTTAATTTACGATGTATGAAAATCGAAGATAAAATTGCGAATTTGTACATTGGTTGCGGAATTACAGAAGATAGCATTCCTGAAAATGAATATATTGAAACCGTCAACAAATCGATGACGATGAAAAAAGTAATTTGAGTAGGAAGTTTGGAGTTAGAAGTTAGAAGTGGAAAATAAAGTTTAGAAAATATGAAATTAGATATACTTGCTTTTGGCGCACATCCCGATGATGTGGAATTAGGTTGCAGCGGAACGATTGCCAAAGAAGTTTCGCTAGGGAAAAAAGTTGGAATTATTGATTTAACCCGTGGCGAATTAGGAACTCGCGGTTCAGTGCCTATTCGTGATGCAGAAGCTAAAAAAGCAGCGGAAATCTTAGGAATTTCGGTTCGCGAAAATTTGAGTATGCGTGATGGTTTTTTTGTAAATGACGAGCAACATCAGTTGGAAATCATCAAGCGAATTCGAAAATATCAACCCGAGATTGTGATTTGTAATGCTATTGATGACCGACATATTGATCACGGAAAAGGAAGCAAATTGGTTTCGGATGCTTGTTTTTTATCAGGTTTGCGAAAAATAGAAACGGTTCACGACGGTGTTTCTCAAGAAGCGTGGCGACCAAAAGTAGTTTACCATTACATTCAATGGAAAAACATCGAACCTGATTTTGTAGTTGATATTTCTGAATTTATTGATAAAAAAACAGCGGCAATTATGGCGTATTCGTCACAATTTTATGCTGAAAACTCAAACGAACCAGTAACGCCAATTGCTACAAAAAACTTTTTGGAAAGCATTCATTATCGTTCGCAAGACTTAGGACGAATAGTTGGAGTAGAATATGCCGAAGGTTTTACAGTAGAAAGATATTTGGCGGTCAATAGCTTAGCAGATTTGAAGTAAAAAAGATGAAATAATTTTTGCAAGAACTAACTTTTGCATTATATTTGCACTCGCTTAACAAATGGTGATTGTAGCTCAGTTGGTTAGAGCGTCGGATTGTGGTTCCGAAGGTCGCGGGTTCGAGACCCGTCTTTCACCCAAAAGCAAAAGTCCTGAGATTTCTCAGGACTTTTTTTGTTTTTATACTTTTTACGATTATTGTGCATCGTTTTTATCTACAATTAATTTGTTTTCTCTGTTAGCAATTTCCCAAGCAATGGCAAACGCATATTTTGTTCTTGTAGTTACAGCGTCAAACTCAATTTTATCGACATCATCCGTTGGTTTATGGTAATCTTCGTGAACGCCACTGAATAAAAACACTGATGGAATTCCGTTTTTAGCGAAGTTATAATGGTCAGAACGGTAATAAAAACGGTTTTTATCATTCTTATCGTTGTATTTGTAATCTAAAGTCAATAATCCGTGTTTTGTATTGGCATTTTCACAAATGTTATACAAATCGGTCGAAAGATAATCCGAACCAATAACATAAACATAATTGTTGGAATCTTTGTGTAACTCATCACGACGACCAATCATATCGATATTCACATCGGCAACAGTGTTAGCTAATGGAAATAATGGATTTTCAGAATAATATCTTGAACCGTGTAGACCAACTTCTTCGGCAGTAACATGAAGAATTAAGATAGAACGTCTTGGACCATTTCCGTTTTCTTTTGCTTTTTGGAAAACTCTCGCGATTTCCATTAATGCAACTGTTCCGGAACCATCGTCGTCAGCACCATTGTAAATTTCGCCATTTTTCATTCCAACATGATCATAATGTGCCGAAACTACCACGATTTCATCTTTTTTATCTGAACCTTCAATGTAAGCCCAAATATTTTCAGAATCAGGTAAGTTCAGATTTCTTTTGGCATTCAAGAACGAAGCAGGAACAGCTTGATAGTAATCTTTTGCACCTTTTGGAAACGAAACATTCATCTTCTTGTATTCATCAATCATATATCGTCCGGCTTTTTTTTGACCTTCGCTTCCTGTGTTTCTGCCTTCCATTTCGTCAGAAGCAATGATTGTTAAATGCTTTTTTAGATTTTCAGGATTAATTTGATTGACATATTTTGCTTCGATTTTATCATAATCAACAGTTTTTTTAGCTGTAGAACAACTGATGAAAAATGTTAAAGCAAATAAAGGAATGAGTTTTTTTATCATGGTTTTAATGTATGTTAATGAATGAATAGGCTGCAAGTGCAGTAAGTATGAAGCCAAGAATAATCATGTTGATGAAGAATATTATTGTACCTTTTAGTATGGTAACCATTCTTGATTGACCATAAAATCGATGATGCGCAGGAAAAAAATAATAAAGCATATAAACGATGATTATAAAATCAAGTATTCCAACGATTGATTGAAGTATTACGTTTTCTCCAGCCAAACCAAAGAAAAAGGTATATAATTCGATGATTAAGGTTGCCAGTAGTAAAAAAGAAAAATAATGCAAGGTAAAAATTCCGTGGTCAAAATAATACCATCGCTTTTTATCTTGAAATAGCCATAAAACAAAGGCAAATAAAGGCATGTAGATGAATAAGCCTTTAGGAATATTCTTAAAGAACGATTCCGTAAACTTTTCTCTAACTTCTTTTTGTGTTTTACCTTTTTGAGCGAGAATGAATTTTTTGTTGAGCCAATAGTAAAAATCACTCAGTTTTTCATCTTCTTTTGCAAATTTTTGAATAGAATCCATTTCTTCTATCGAAGCATATCCAATATTAACAATTCGTTCTTTGTTTCTGTTCTTCTTCCTAGATATTTCCATTTCTTTTTGAAGAGAATCAACGTCTTCTTTGTCAATTATCCCTTTTTTTTCAAGACCTTTAATGAAATTAGTAGTAACAATACTGTCTTTTTTAGTGTTTAAAGAATCTAATTCATCTTCATAAACAGTAGATTCTTTAACTTTAACAACATCATCATTCTCATTTTCTGGGATTATTGAAATGACAAAAAAAGTAACAAAACTGATGAAAATGTATAATCTAATTGGCGCCAAATACGACATTCTTTTTCCAGACAAATATTCTTTTGTAAGCGATGCCGGTTTGAAAATCAAGTTGCGAATGGTTTTCCAAAACGAATTTTCATAATGGGTTAAATCTTCAAAAAAATGAACAAATAGTTGATAGAATGTCTTTCGAGTATCGATATTTTCTTGACCGCAATTTGGGCAAAAACGTTGTGCCACAACATGATTACAGTTTAAACAGGTTTTATCTTCTCGAATTGTATTGTGTGACATAATTTGGAAAGTATTATCAATCGTAAAACTATTAAAATAATTTCTATTTTTGAAGAACAAATTAAACAAGTATGCAATCTACAGCAAAAACACCAGCAGAATATGTCGATTCACTTCCTGATGAACGAAAAAGTGTAATTGAAAACATTAGAAAAACGGTTTTGGATAACTTACCAGAAGGTTTTGAAGAAACGATGGGTTATGGAATGTTAGGCTATGTTGTGCCACATTCTATTTATCCAAGTGGTTATCATTGTGATCCAAAAACGCCTTTGCCTTTTATATCAGTTGCTTCGCAAAAGAATTTTATTGCTTTTTATCACATGGGAATTTATGCCGATGAAAGTTTATTAAACTGGTTTATTGCTGAATATCCAAAGCATTGTAAAACCAAATTAGATATGGGAAAAAGTTGTATTCGATTTAAAAAGATGAATGATATTCCGTATGAATTATTAGGTCAATTGGTTGCTAAAATGTCGGTTCAGGATTGGATTTCGTTGTATGAAAAAAATTTAAAGCGATAAGATGATTGAAATTATTGAAGCCAAAGTAGAACAACTTGATATCGTTCAAGATATTGCTCAAAAAACATGGCCAATTGCATACAAAGATGTGATTTCATCGGCTCAAATTGAGTATATGCTTGAAATGATGTACAGTAAGTCTGCTTTAAAAGAACAGTTGGAAGTTAAAAAGCATCATTTTATTTTGGCAAAAAAAGAAAAGGAGTTTTTAGGTTTTGCTTCGTATGAATTGAATTGTAATTCAGTTGGAAAAACAAAATTGCACAAACTATACGTTTTACCTGAAACACAAGGCAGCGGAATAGGAGTGAAGTTGGTTAACTTTTTATCTGAAAAAGCGAAAGAAAATCATCAGTCGGCTATTTTTTTGAATGTAAATAAATACAATCCAGCTCAAAATTTTTACAAGAAAATAGGATTTGTTGTTGCTTATGAAGAAGTTATCGATATTGGTAATAATTTCATCATGGATGATTTTGTGATGGAAAAAGAGATATAAAAAAAGTCTTCACTGCTTAAAGCGAAGACTTTTTTTATTGAAAATAACTAGAAGATTATTCTTTTATGAATTTTTGAGAATATTCTCTGCTGTATTCGTCTTTTAGTTTAAGTATATAAGTTCCTTTTGCTAAAGCATCAACATTTACGGTTTTGTTTTCAACTTTTGCTTGCTGAACCATTCTACCGTTTAAGTCATAAATTACAGCCGAATTAAATTCAACAGGATTAGTTGTATTGATGTTTATATTAATAATATTTTTCACTGGATTTGGATAAACTGTAAAAACAAAACTATCAAAAGAATTGGTTCCCAAAGTTTGTCCTTCTACAACATTTAAAACCTGATTTGGTGCAACATTTGTAAAAGTATCAACAATTCCAGAAGGCCATTTAATAACAACTTGGTCAATTGTTGATGCTGTCCCAATTCCAAAATGAGTATTTAATGTACTCATGTATTCAAATCCTTCGCCACTACGAACATCTCTAATTTGTTTTCCCCAAGCACCATAAATTTCAATTCTTGCTCCAATTCCATTACCGTTACTTTGAATACCTTTGGTAGTAATTTTTAACCATTTGTTACCATTTGGAACAGCATAACGAACAGTACTTCCGTTAACGATATCTAAGAATCCGTCGTTGTTCAAATCACCAATAGCACCAACACCAATTGAATTATAAACTGTAGGTTCAAAAGTGTTATTTCCTTTATTGAACATTATTTTGCTTCCACTTCCCATAATATCAACCCATCCATCATTGTCAAAATCATAGGCAATATAATCTCTACTGTTAGTATTGTCTAAATCTAAACCAGAACCAGTAGTGATATTCATAAAAGGTTCTTCAACGTCATTTGTTTTGTCTAAATCATTTCTTAAGAATTTATGTCCAACACCACCGTTTGAACCAATTACAATGTCCATATCGCCATCGTTGTCAAAATCAGCAACAACTGATGACCAAGACTGAATCGGAACAATGTTAACTCCAGCTTGAGCAGAAATATCAGTAAAAACGCCATTTCCGTCATTTCTGTGCAATTCACTTGGTGGACCAGAACATTTTGAGATAAATAAATCAACATCACCATCATTGTCATAATCGGTCCAGATTGAAGCATAATTTCCGCCACTTGGTGTTATTCCTAGCATATAAGCTCCAGGAGTTGTTCCTGATTGGTAGTAATTCAGATTTCCAGCGATGTCATTCAAATAGTAAACGTTAGGATCAATATCATGACAAGAAAAAATATCTAAATTTCCATCGTTGTTCAAATCAACAAAATTCGTTCTTTGACAAAAAATGTAATCTCCCGGAGTAATACTTGTATATGCTGTTCCGTTGTTTGATGATTTCCAAAGTGATAAACCATTGTAATCACCTAACACCAAATCGTTATAGCCATCTTTGTTATAATCTCCTGCAGCAATACTCCAAGTTGGCATTTTGCTAGTTCCGGTTACAGGAATGTTTACAGCATTAAAACTACTACTATTTGTTTGATAATGAATGTTTAAATTGTTATCACTAACACCAACAACATCATCAAGATTATCGTTATTCATATCAACAATACAACTTGTGTATTGACTGTTAAGATTTGGAATAGTTTGAGTTGAATAAGCAACAGGAATAACGATAACTTGCTCTGTCAAGATAAAATCAAAACCTGCATCACTCCATTTGTTATCCCATGCAATGTAATAGGTAGTTCCTGCATTAACCTCGAAAGTTTTTTTAGATAAAAGAGAATTTGTATTGCCTGAATTACATTGTAATACACCTGAATCATCATCACTAGTAACACAAGTTAAAACTCCTGGGCAATTTCCAGTATAAACACTAAAGTTGGTGTTTTTACAAATATTTTGAGGTAAGTCAGAGCTAATAGTAAGATTTAAAGTTGTATTTGGAGTATAAGAATACCATTTTGCGGCTGTAGCAGTTGGAGAACATCCACCACCAGTTATGTTTTCACCATCAATGCTAGAAACCGTTACAGTATTTCCTGCAGTAATTGGTGTTGCTGTTACACAAGGATTTTCACCATGTTCAAGTAGTTGAAAAGTAAATCCATTAGAAGTCCATCTATTATCCCAAGCAATATAATAAGTTGTGTTAGCAACAACATCAAAAGTAGCAACAGATGAATAGTTGCCTGATCCAACTCCTGAGTCATCATCACCTGAATGACAAACTAAATTTTCACATGTTCCAGTGTAAACATGAAAGCGTGTGTCAACTCTTGGAGTATTTTGAGCAATATCCGTTGTAATAGTTACGGTGTGATTAGCAGTTGGCGTGTAAGAATACCATTTACCTCTCGGTGGTCGATTTGCAGGAACTGCACCTTGTTCTGAAGAACAAAGAAGTACTGGAACCTGAGAACCATTAATACCATCAACAACGGTATTTCCTGCGGTTATAGCTAAAGCTGCACCACAATTATCTTGCCCAAACGAGAAAAAACTCATTAATGACAAAACAATAATAAAAGTAATTTTTTTCATATTTTAATTTTTAAGGACAAGCGGTTAGGGAATTTATCCATTCTTCTAGTAAAGCAACTCCTTCATCATGAATAACACTTCTTCCATGTAGTGGCATTCTATAGGTTGGGTTGTTGGTATTTAAACGATAAAACATCATTGATCTTTCGGCATTTCCTGGATTAATTATCAGTGAAAGGTTACTAGGAAATCCTTGCATATCTTCTGTGTCAACGCAAACACCTAAATTGGTTAATCCATTAGAAGAATTTCCTGTATCACCAAAAGATAATCTCATTGGACGGTATTCACAATGACCTTCGGCACTATGACAATGTGCACAATTAATATCCAGATACGAACGAACTCTATCTACTAAAGGTTTAGACGTATCTTTATAATCTACTGTAGTAGCAATATTATTGGGTAAATTGTTCTCTAAATAGCCGCTTTCTATCCATTTTGCTAATTGATTTTGCGTTCCAGTAGAAAAGTTGAAATTATTATTCAAGCTTTGAGGTTTTATGCCAATTGGCGCAGTAACATTGTTGACTTTATGGCAAACGAAACACTCGGTTTCAGATGGAATTCTGTAATTTGTAACTGTTTTAGTAGTACCATTTTCAATCCATGAAATATTGGTAGTAGAACCATCCATATTGTAAAAAGCTTCGGTTTGTTCTTCGTTCCAAACGTATTCTGCAAAAATCCATCCACTTGCTTTTCTAATCATTAATCGGGTTTCGATTATTCGTGTAGTATTTGATGGCAATACATTATTATAATAGAAATTCTTTATCAAAACTGCTCCAACAGGAAGTTCCAATACTTTGCCATCACCATTGTAAGTAGCTTTTGTTCCGGATGGCATCCAAACAAAACGTTTTTTTAAGGCATAATCAGTAAACAAAGAACTTTCAGGTTCAAATGGTAATACATTTAATGTAGGAATTTGATTTTTCATCATTCCGCCAAAAAACTTATAATCAGAAAGTTTTGGGTAAGGAACTTGAGATAAATCCATAGTAACCGATGAAGCTGGTAATAAGGTTACACTAGCTTCGTTTGATACATTTCCTTGCGCATCTTTTACAGTATATTTTATGACAGAAGGTATTCCTCCAAAATCACCGTTTGGCGTAAAAGTGATGGAACCAGTTGTTGCATCTACAGTCCAAATTCCTTCATTAGTAACGGTTAATTTGTCTAAAGTTCCGTTGGTGTCAGTATCAGTTCCGCCAACGATGCTTACAGTTGTTGGTACAACAGCATCTCCAGAAGTATCGTTTAGCAAAACATTTACGGTTGCTGGAGTAAGAATTTCATAATTGGCAATATCGTCTGTAGCAACGGGTAAAACATCTTCATATTCACTATCATCATCAGAACAAGAAATAAAGTTGAATGAAGTGAAAAGTAGTATCAAAAAGTAAATTTTTTTCATTGTAATTTTAAAAAATTGAACCAAATATAGTAAATTTTTTAAAATGACATAATCTTTGAGGATACAATATTAAAATATAGTTAAAATTATATAAATTATTAGTTTTTAAATGTTTTTATAGTGAAATTAATAATTGCTTAATCCTCTTTTTCGGCTCTGTTTAGGATGTTTTCGGGCAATGCTTTTTTAGCTTTTGCGCCCATTTTTTTTAGTTTTTCTACACTAGTAATGAGGTTTCCTTTGCCATCAATTAATTTGTTCATCGCATCAGAATACCCAGCTTTGGCATCATCCATTTTTTTACCAACTGAAATCAAATCACTCAAAAGTCCGTGGAATTTATCATACAATGCTCCAGCTTGTCGCGCAATTTCTACGGCATTTTCCTGTTGCTTTTGATTTGTCCACATGCTGTCGATGGTCCGCAAGGTTGCCAAAAGTGTTGATGGCGTAACAATCACAATGTTTTTCTCAAATGCTTTGTTGTATAAAGTGGTGTCTTCGTTTAAAGCCAAAGCAAATGCCGATTCTATAGGGATAAAAAGTAACACAAAATCAGGACTTTCCATTTGATATAAATCGTGATAATTTTTTTCGCTCAATTGATCCACATGACGTTTTAATGAAACCAAATGTTCTTTTAGAAATTGCGATTTTAAGTTGTCATCTTCCTCGTTGATGTATTTTTCATAAGCCGTAAGCGTTACTTTAGAATCAACAATCATTTTCTTTCCGTCTGGAAGATTAATCACAACATCGGGTTGCACACGATTGCCTTCTTCGGTGGTAAAACTTTGTTGCACTTCATATTCGCGACCTTTTTCCAATCCCGATTTTTCCAAAACACGTTCCAAAATCAATTCGCCCCAATTTCCTTGCATTTTGCTGTCGCCTTTCAAAGCTTTGGTCAAATTCAGCGTTTCCTTACTCATTTGCTCGTTCATTTCACGCAAACCCAAAATTTGCTGACGCAACGCTGCATGATAATCAATACTTTCTTTGTGCGTATCTTCAACTTTCTTTTCAAAAAGCTGAATTTTGTCTTGCAATGGCGAAAGAATATTTTTTAAATTTTCTTTGTTTTGTTCTGTGAATTTCGTGGTTTTCTCTTCCAGAATTTTATTCGCCAAATTCTCAAATTCTTTAGTAAATTTCTCCTGAAGCTTTTCTACTTCCTCTTTTTGCTCTTTATTTCTTTCCCAAAGATTTTCAAAATCGGTTTCTTTCTTTGAAAGTTGAATAACCAAAGCTTCTTTCTCGGTTCTAATGGTTTCGCGCTCTTGAGCGGTTTGATTTACTTGCAATTTCAATTGTTCAATTTGTTGCAATAAACCGTTTATTTTTTCTTCTAATGAAGCTTTTTCGGTTTTAGAATTGGCAGAAAAAATGATTTTGCCAATAAAAATTCCAATAGCTAAGGCGATGATGAAAGTGATAATAAGAGAAATAAATTCAGGCATTTTGTAAAATGTTTTTGTAAAAATAAACATTAAATTGAAACACACGATTTGAAAAATGTATTTTTGTTTTCAAATAAAAAGCAATGCATCGTCATTTTTTACTTCACAAGCCAAATGGATATTTAAGCCAATTTATTTACGAAAAAAAGCGACATAAAAAGTTGTTGGGCGAACTATTTGATTTCCCCGAAAATACGATGGCAATTGGTCGATTGGACGAAGACAGTGAAGGTTTACTTTTGCTTACAACCGACGGAATGATGAGTGAAATTGTGAGAAGTAAAACCGTTGAAAAAGAATATCTAGCACAAGTTGACGGAATAATCACTGACGAAGCAATCGAACAACTCAAAAATGGCGTAGAAATAGGTTTCAAAGGCATTCGATATACAACCAAAAAATGTGAAGCTAAGATTATTACCCAATTACCAAATTGCATTGGCGAAGGTCGCCGAATTCGAGATGAACGCCACGGACCAACTTCTTGGATTTCGATTACTTTAACGGAAGGGAAATTTCGCCAAGTCAGAAAAATGACAGCAGCAGTTGGATTTCCTACGCTTCGATTGGTTAGAATTCGAGTAGGAAACCTACATTTGCAAAACTTAAAAGCTGGAGAAGTTTTAGAAATTGATCAATTCGATGTCTAATAATCTGAAAATCTTATAATCTAACAATCTAAATTAATGCTAAACATCGTTCTCGTTGAACCCGAAATACCAAACAATACAGGAAATATTGGTCGTCTTTGCGTTGGTACCGAAAGTCGTTTGCACTTGATAAAACCTTATGGATTTGAAATAACCGATAAAAACTTGAAGCGTTCGGGTTTAGATTATTGGGTTCATTTGGATTGGAACGAATATAATAATGTCGAAGAATGGATGGCTCAAATTCCTGATAAATCAAGAGTTTTCTTGATGAGTTCCCATGCTTCAAAATCGATTTATGATGTGGAATATCAAGATGGCGATTGGTTGGTTTTTGGCAAAGAAAGCGTTGGTTTAAGCCAAGAAATTCTAGCAAAATTTGAAAATCATCTAAAAATTCCAATGTCAAACCTAATTAGAAGTTACAATATAGCTAATTCTGTAGCATTTGTCATTGGAGAAGCGAGAAGGCAGATTTATTTGTGAGATTGAAAGATTGAAGGATTGAAAGAACAATTTTTGTCTTCTAATCTTTAAATCCAAATGTCTTTATGTCTTAAAATCAGTATTTTGTATAACAAACTTCCCTTTTTCACTATCAAAAGTTATGGTTTCATCTTTAAAAAGTGAATTAAAAATTCCTTTTGAAATCAAGTTACAAGGTTGATCTTGAACGATATTTTCTTCAGTCATGACAATCATTTCGTCACTAAGTTGAATGGCTAAATCAATATCATGTGTAGAAAAAAGAATGCATTTATTGGTTTCTTGCGATAATTTTTTCAAAAGTTTAAAAACCGAAACCTTATGAAATAAATCCAAATGCGTTGTTGGTTCGTCCAAAATAATAATCGAAGTTTCTTGTGCCAAAGCGCGTGCAATCATCACTTTTTGCAATTGTCCATCGCTTATTTCAAAATGTTTTTTCTCGGCTAAATGATCAATTTGAACCAATTCCATTACTTTTTTTACGATTTTCAAATCATCTTCTGAAAGTCTTCCAAGCCAATTGGTATAAGGTTGTCTTCCTAAAGCGATCAATTCAAAAACGGTCAAATTACTTGGAGGCAATTTTTCGGTTAAAACCAAACTTAGATTTTGTGCAAGTTCCAGATTATCAAAAGAGTTTATATTTTTTTCGGCTAAAAAAACATCGCCAGAGATTGGTTTCTGAATTCCGGTTAAGGTTCGTAAAAGCGTTGATTTTCCTATTCCGTTCGCACCAACAAGCGTGATTAATTTACCCGAAGTCAATTCCAAATTTAGATTTTTGGCAATGATAATGGTTTCCTTTTTGGTTTTGTAGCCAATGGATAAATCGTTAGTTGCTATGATGGTTTCTTTATTCAAAATTATTGTATTGTTATCGTGTACTCTTTTGAAACGGTATCATTTCCGAAGCAAATTCTATTATCATCTTCCCAAAAACCTTGATCTTCATCATAATATTCGGGATAATCGATGGTTACAGTAACTTTAAAAGTATAAACACCAGCTTGATTGGCTGCACCGCTGAAATATAATTTTCTTCCTTGTTCAAAATAAGTCATTCCCGGCGGATAATTTCCGGATATTGAAAAATGATAATCATAGTCATCATCATTGGGATCATTTTTTACGGATGCAGTTATAAAATTGCTGTAATTTTGGTTTGTGTATCCTAATGGTAACGATTTTGAGTTCAATTCAGGTTTCGTGCTTGCTATGCAATCAATGAGTTCACTGCAACTATTGAATGTTAGAAACAAAATAAATAAAGCGAGAAAATTTAAAATAGTTTTCAAATTCTATGTGTTTAAAAATAAATCAAATAGTTTTTCGTTTAATAATCAACCAAATAACAATTGGTGCACCAACTAATGATGTAATTGCATTAATTGGTAATGTAAAATCACTCATCGGCATTTGGGAAATCAAATCACAAAGTAACATGATTATTGAGCCAATTAAAATCGTTCCGATGAATAAAATTTTATGATTGCTGGTTTGAAATAATAGTTTTGTCAAATGTGGTACAGCTAATCCAATAAAAGCAATCGGACCAACAAAAGCGGTAATGCTTCCGGTTAAAATACTAGTTGAAAGTATGATGATATTTTGAGTTTTCTTGAAATTCAAACCCATGCTTTTAGCGTAATTTTCTCCTAATAATAATGCATCCAAAGGTTTCAATGAAGCAATACTTAATAGCGTTCCAATAAAAATTACAACCGAGAGAAAACCGATATTTTGCCAACTGATATTTCCGATGTTTCCCATTGACCAAAAAGTGTATTTCTGTAATTGTTCTGCTGTGCTAAAATAGGTTAGAATATTGACAATTGCACTCGTAAAACTACTGAACATCAACCCGACAATCAAAATTGACATCACATCACGCAGATATTTTGAAACTAAAACGATGAGCAATAAAATGAATAAGCTTCCAACACACGAAGCCAAAATTATTCCATAGGAAGAAACAAAAAATTGTGCAATTACAGCGGGTAAAAAACTAGAACCCAAAACGACAAACGCTACGCCAAGACTTGAACCCGAACTTAATCCTAAAACATACGGACCAGCAAGTGGATTTCTAAAAAAAGTTTGCATTAATAATCCACTAACAGAAAGTGAAATTCCCACCAAAATTGCCGTAATTGCTTTGGGTAAACGATAATTGGTAATGATGTATTCCCAAGTTTCTTTTTCGACTGATGAACCCAAAATACTTTTCACCACTTCTTTAATCGGGATAGAAACCTGACCAAAGGAAATGTTCAATAGCAATGTCAATAGCAGTAATAATGACAAAAAAGTAAAAAGAGATATGTTTTTTTTTGAATTCAAATCTGTTCAAATTTGTGTAATCTGTGTTTTATTGCAACTTCTCAAAAAAGAAAGGTTCATAGCCAACCAATAATTCTGGATGCAAAATTTTTACCAAATCTTTCAACACAATATCCGGACGATTGGGTGCCAATTCATAATATAAAACACCGCCAGTTTTTCCTCTTTTTCGAGTGAACGAATATACGTTTTTGTTTTTAAATGCATCAAATTGCCCATAATGCGGATTGGCATCAGTCATTTCTTTTAAGGTAGAAAATTGTCCCGAAGTTAGCCAAATATCAGCATTTTTTGCTTTTTCAAAAACAGTTTCAAAAGACAAAGATAAACTTCCGGTTCCGGTTGTTTCTTGCCATAAATAGTTGGCATTGGCTTGTTTTAATAATAAACTTCCCCAACTTGTTCCGCGTGGTAAATACCATTTGTCTTCAAACATGTCGCCTGCTAAAACCGTTGGAGTAGAAGTAGCACGTTTGGCAATTTCGATGGTTTTTAAATAGTCGGTTTCAATTTTGGTAAATAATTCTTCGGCTTTTTCCTGTTTGCCAAAAATCGCTCCGAAAAATTTAATCCATTCCGCTTTTCCCAATGGAGTTTCTTCGTTCCAATCGCCGTTAAGCATTACTTTTAAACCACTTTTTTGCAAATTATCCAGCGTTGGATTGTTGTTGTCAATGCCATAACCAATGATGACATCAGGTTGCAAATCAAGTATAACTTCAGTGTTGAGTGATTGATTATTTCCAAGTTCTTTTACTTTTTTCTGGTCAATTAATGTGCGTACTTTTTCCGAAGAAATATAATCTAAGTTCGGAAAACCAATTAGTTTTGTCTCTTCGTCAAACATTTCCAATGACGGGATATGCGTTGTTGAGGTAACTACAATTTTCTGAATAGGAACGTTGATAATTGGGTTTTGAGATAAACTATCGGGAACAATTCCGTCTTTCTCTTTTAGAATGTAAGTGTATGTTTTTGTAGCTTTTGGCCAAGGATTTTTAACCGTAACGATGCTAAAGCCATCATAATTTTCAATGGAAAAACCTTTGGCATATTTCACTGTATTTTCAGCAGAAATAGTTTGATTTTTTTGAGTTTCGGTTTTACACTGAATGAATAAAGAACAGATTGCTATGATTAATAAAAAGGGATTTAAATTTTTCATTGAAATGATTTTTGCAAAAATATACGTTTATGATAACAAAATCTCTTTTGTGTAACAATTGATGCAAATTCATTTTTTAAATCTTTCGAAATTTGTTGAAAATTAAGATTATGAGAGATAATTCGAATACCTTTATGTACATAGTTGGCGGAGTAATTGTATTACATTTTATCATTGGATTTGTATGGTTAATATATAAATTTTCCAAAAAGAGAGACGAAAAGTAATATTTTCGTTTACTTTTGCACTCGAATTAAGGTTGTGATTTTAGTTTTTCAAAATCACATTAAAAGGGAATTTGGTTAAAATCCAAAGCTGTTCCCGCAACTGTAAGCTATAAACGAGTTGTTAACTACATGTCATTGTTTGCCACGGCGAATGAGAAGACGAACAACATCGATGCAAGTCAGGAAACCTGCCTTTATTCATTGAGTAACAAACTTTCGGGAAAAAAGGTTTGGGTATGGGTAAATTCTATGCTTTTCTCCCAGTATTTTTAAATTATTGTTTAACTAAAAAATGAAAAAAACAGTAAAAATCAGTGCGTTTTTTGCATTGGTATCGACTTGTGTTTTGGCACAAGAAAAAGATTCTCTAAGTATCAATCCATTGAAAGAAGTGGTAATTTCGGATACTAAATTTGCTCTCAAAAAAGAAAAATCGGGAAAAGTTATTGAAGTGATAACTGCAGAAGATTTAGCAAAAAAATCAGGACAAAGTTTAGCAACTGTTCTAAGTCAAGTTGCTGGTGTTGAAATCAATGGAAATCAATCGGCTAACGGAAAGAATTTGGGTTATTACATTCGTGGCGGAAAAAATCGCCAAGTTCTAATCATGATTGATGGAATTCCGGTTACTGATGCATCTGGAATTAATATTGAATATGATTTACGATTATTGCCTGTAGAACAAGTGGAACGCATTGAAGTAATGAAAGGTGCGGCAAGTACGCTTTATGGAACTGGCGCAGCAACTGGAGTTATAAATATTACGTTGAAAAAATCAGCTAAGAAGGAAGTTCAAGGAAATGCTTATGTGAATATTGGTTCCAATAATACTTCGGAAAACAAAAAATACAACGGACAAGATTTTAATCAAGGAATTTCGGTGAATGGCGAAGTTAAAAAAGTGAATTATTTTGCTGGATTTAATAGTACTGAAACTAGCGGAATGTCGCAAATTGCTGAACCTGTTGGAACAAAATATGAAGAAGATCGTTTTTCGAGACAAAATGCAATAGCAAAATTAGGTTTCAAAGCCACAGAAAAATTGACGCTTGATTTCTTTGGAAATTATGACAAAATTAAAAATGATTTCGATTTTGCTTTTGACAATACTGGTTTTAATGATAATGATGTAAACGAAACCACTTCGGAGCAAGTTCGTTTTGGGTTTTCACCAAAATATAAGTATAACAACGGTGAATTTGTATTAAATTCAGGGTTTACCAAAATAAAACGTGATTATAATGAGTTAAATTCATGGACAAATACTACCGATTATTCTTTGTACGAATCAAGAAGTGTTGTTTTGGACGGATTTAATAAATATAATTTTAATAATGAATTTGCTTTGATTGGAGGAGCAAATTATCAGTTTCACGATATGTTGAGCCAAACGCCATTTGCAACTATTGAAAATGAAGCGGCAAAATTTAATATTTTGGATGGTTTTACAACTTTAGTTTATAATTCAAGTTTTGGATTGAATGTAAATGCTGGAGCACGATTGAATACGCACAGTCAATATGGTAACAATGTAGTGTATAATTTTAATCCTTCATATAACTTCAAAACGAGTTTTCCGTTGAAAGTTTTGGCTTCCTATAGTACAGCTTTCATCACGCCAAGTTTGTACCAATTGTATTCAGAATATGGAAACACCGATTTAACTCCAGAAGAAAATGCAACAATCGAAGCAGGTTTTGAGACGGAATTATGGAATAAAAAGATAAAATTAAGCGCAGTAGGTTTTTATCGTGACCAAAATGATGCTATTGATTTTTTCTACAATCCAGATACTTTTGAAGCTTATTATGTTAATATTGATGGAAAAAGTAAAGCAAAAGGAGTTGAAACAACCGTTTCAGTTGCTTTAACCGAAAAAGTTAGCTTAAACGGAAATTACACTTTTACACAAGTTGATAAAGTGTTGGACAGATTAATTCCAAAGCACAAAGCCAATGCAAGTATTGATTTTCAACCAACCAAAAGAACTTTGTTTAATCTAAACTACCAATATTTTAATGCTAGAAATGATGCTTTTTATAACGGAACAACTTTTGCTGTGGATACAATCCAATTGGGTTCTTATCAGTTGTTAAATGCTTTGGCAAAATATGAATTAATTCAAAATAGACTAACTGTATTTGGAACGGTAACGAATATTTTTAATGAAGAATTTGTTGAAAATGCGGGTTATTCCACACGAGGAAGAAACTTCAAGTTAGGTGTAAATATTGTTTTATAAATACTAAAAACGGCTTTCAATTTGAAAGCCGTTTTTTTGTTCTACTCCAATTCCACATACATTTCAGTTCGTAAAGGATTTAGCGCTTTGAAATCTGTTAAATCTCGTTCAGTAGTTGAAGGAGTTCTTGGTTTCATTCTTCCGTTGAGGGAAATATTTTCGAGTGCTGCACTAAGTAAAGGTTCGTTTACATCGCCTAAAATACCTAAATTTCCATGATCTTCAATTACTTCAATGTTTGGAGAAATTCCTGCGGTATAATCGCCAAAACCATCTTTGTTTACAATTTTCAACACAATAGGTTGCATGGCATATTTGTGACTTGGATTTACATCCTTTTTGGCAAAAGTTGGTGAATCGTATAACGTTATTGAACCCACATTTTTCCCTGTAGTTTTATCGCCAATTTGGATTACATTAATGTAAGGTTTTAAACAATTAATGACCAATTCGCTTGCCGAAGCCGAAGATTGAGACGTTAAAATATATACTTTGGTTAAATTCAAACCATTCAATCCAGTATAGAATTTATTGAGTAATGAATTTGGACTTTTACTTTCGTAGTAAGCTTGTGCTTTTTCGTTCCATTGTTGTTTAGCAAATAATTGTCCAGGAAATTGTCCTGTAATCATACTCGCTAATTTGGTTGCAGTATTTACCGAACCACCAGAATTATAGCGTAAATCCAAAACCAAATGCGTTACACCTTGCGATTTAAAATTTCCAAAAACCGTATTGAGTTGATTGTCATATTGACCATAAAATCCGTTGTACATCAAGTAACCAACTTTCTTTTCGCCTTGCGTAATTACAGTATTCAGTAAAATTGGATTTTCAGCCAAATTAGTTTTCGTTAAAGCAACCGATTGACCATTTGGAGTAATAGTTCCACCATCGTAATCGGCTAGATTTAATGTGTAATTATCAGTGCTAAGTAGCAATGTTCTGTAATTTTCAACAGTTAAAGTAGTTCCGTTTACGGCATAAAAAATATCGCCACGCTGAATGTCTTTTGTAGAAGCATCAGAATTTGGAACAATATAGCGAACCCAACCATAAACTTCGGTTGAACTTCCTGGTTTTCTACTTATTGCAAAATCAACACCATTACTTTTTGTATTTCCACTTAAAACACCTTCTAAAACCGAATAATCACTGTAAATCACACTGTATTTATCGACATTTGTTCTGTCGTATAGTAATCCGTTGAATAATTCGGTTGGATTAGCAAAACTTTCGGAATAAGCATTCAATTGGTCTTGATTAGCAAAACGGTTGTCGGCTAAATCGGGAACATTATTTTTCCATAAATAGTATAAGTTCAAACCTTTCCAAACAAAATCTTTACTTTGTAATGCCTTTGGAACAGCATTATCATCATTATCTTCGCAACTAATAGTGGTAAAGATAAAAAGTCCTAATAATAAGGAAATTGCAATTTTTTTCATAGCGAGCATTTCTTTTTATAAACGTAAATTTAGTAAGTTTAGATTAGAAAAAATATTTTTTTTGTAACAAAAGAATTTATCACTCGTCTTGACTATATAACCCAACCGAAACAATGAACCAAAAAGAGTTTATGCAACTGGTTTCTCCATTTAAGGACAAAGTCTTTCGGCTTGCCAAACGACTATTGGTTAGTACTGAAGAAGCCGAAGATGCAACGCAGGAAGTTCTAGTAAAGTTGTGGAATAAAAATGAAAATTTAGACGAATATAAAAGTGTTGAAGCGGTTGCCATGACGATGACAAAAAATTATTGTTTGGACCAATTAAAGTCAAAACGAGCCAGTAATTTGACCATTGTTCACAATAATTTTACTGATAGAGAAGCAAGTTTACAGCAAAAAGTAGAAGACAACGACACTTGGAAATGGGTAGAAAAAATAATAAACGATTTACCCGAACAACAAAAACTAATTGTTCAAATGCGAGATATTGAAGAAATGGAGTTTGAAGAGATTGCAAAAATTTTAGAAATGAATGAACAAGCGGTTCGAACAGCATTATCAAGAGCAAGAAAAATGATAAGAGAAAAAATGACAAATACACATAGTTATGGCATTGGATAGAATAGAAATATTAATAGAAAAATACTTCGAAGGAGAAACAAGTATTGCCGAAGAAAAAGAGTTGAAAGCTTATTTTTCTTCATCAGATGTTGCGCAGCATTTGGAACAATACAAACCTGTTTTTGGTTATTTCTCTCAAGCAAAACAAGAACAGTTTACAGCATTGATACCTTTAAAATCTAGAAGAAAACAAAAAAGATTAGCTTGGTTATCTGTTGCGGCATCTGTAGTAGTAATGCTTGGCATAGGATTTTTTGCATACCAAAATACAAGTGAACCAACTCAAGAAAATCTTGGCGTTATCGATGATCCAGAAATAGCGTTTAGAGAAACTCAAAAAGCATTGGCACTAATTTCAAAACATGTAAATACTGGCATCGAAAGTGTGAATTATTTAAGTGAATATCAACAATCAAAAAACAAAATTTTTAAATAAAAAGAAATCATGAGAAAAATAATTTTAGTAATAGCATTAGTATTTATCAGCAATACCATTTTTGCACAGCAAACCCTTTTTGATAAATTCAACGGAAATGAGAATGTTACTTCAGTAGTAGTAAATAAAAAAATGTTTTCGCTTTTAAGTAAAATGAAAGTAGAAGATAAAGAAACGCAACAGTATGTAAATTTGATCAAAAAACTGGATAATCTTAAAGTTTTTGTTACCACAAATTCATCATGGGCAAGCGAAATGAAAGCTACTGCTGGTAAATATTTGAAAACAGCTTCTCTTGAAGAATTGATGCAGGTAAACGATAAAGGAAAATTAGTGAAAATCTTTGTAAAATCAGGAGCAACAGATTCTCAAATTAAAGAATTGTTCATGTTTATCGAAGGTTCAGGAAAAGAAGAAACCGTTTTGATGTCGTTAACTGGCGATTTTGACCTAGACGAACTTTCGGTTTTAACAGAAAAAATGAATTTACCAGGAAGAGATGTTTTGAACAAAGCTTCAAAAGGTAAAAAATAATCGTTATGAGATTTACATTCATAATAGCTGTTTTAGTAGCCGTTTTATTGTGTAGTTGCAATGATAAACAAAGTTTGCAACGCTATTTTGTTGACAATTCTGAAAATAAAGATTTTATTGTGCTAGATGTTACTTCTACAATATTAAATCTTGATAAAACTAAATTGTCATCGGAACAAAAAACAGCATTAGAGTCATTTGATAAATTAAATATTCTTGCTTTTAGAAAAGATTCAACCAATGTTGTAAAATTTGAAACAGAAAGTAAAAAGATAAATCAAATTTTGAAAGCAAAAGAATATCAAGAATTAATGAAAGTCAACTCTGGATCTGACATTGCATCAGTAAGTTTTGTTGGTAGCGAAGATAATATCAAGGAGTTTATTCTTTATGCAAAAAAAGACGAAAATGGTTTTGCCGTAGTTAGAGTTTTAGGCGATGATATGAATCCTAACAACATCTTGGCTTTGATGACAGTTTTAAAAGAATCTAAAATTGATTTAGAACAGCTAAAACCATTGGAAGGTTTAATAAAATAAATATTGGGTTAGTTTTTAGTTTTAAAAAAGAATGTTTCGTTGTGAAACATTCTTTTTTATTTTTTGAAATATTTTAAAGGAACAACCAACATTCCAAAGCATTCTCCTTTTTCTTTACCAATATGTTTGTGATGCATTTTGTGTGCTCGTCTAACGGCTTTTGCATAACGATTATTAGCATTTCTAAACAACTTAAAACGTTGATGAATAAAAATGTCATGAACCAAAAAATAAGCCAATCCATAAGCAAAAATCCCCAATCCAATAGCTAAACCAATTTCAAGAATATTGTTTTGCCAAAGTAGAAAGAAACCAATGCTTACTACTGCGTAAAAGATAAAAAAAGCATCATTGCGTTCAAACCAAGAATCGTGATCTTTTTTGTGATGATCAGCGTGTAAATTCCATAAAAATCCGTGCATGACATATTTATGGGTAAACCAAGCCATGAATTCCATGATGCAAAAAGTAAGAATGAAAACAATAATATATAGTAACATAATTTTATAATAAGTTTAAACGATAATTAACATAGCATTTTGCAAGTAACCCAACTTTTTGATAATCAGGTACGCGAATGCGAGTGTTCTTTATTTCCAAAGAAGGCGTTTTTTTAAGTTTAGAAAGCAATTTTTTGTAGTAAACATAAGCGGTGTAAACGCCAAATTTAGCTTCGATAGGCAGTTTTAGAATTCCTTCCAATCCAGCCTGAAAATCGGCTTCAATTTCTTTAATGATTTCGTTTTTCGAATGCTCATCCAATTTTGATAAGTCGGTATTTGGAAAATAAGTTCGGTTTAAATCTTCATAATCAGCTTTTAAATCACGAAGGAAATTTACTTTTTGAAATGCCGAACCCAGTCGCATAGCAGAATGCTCTAATTCTTTAAATTTAGCATCATCACCATTTACAAAAACTTTAAGGCACATTAGTCCAACTACATCTGCAGAACCATAAATGTATTCGTTGTATTCGTCAAACGTTTTGTATTCGTTTTTATGCAAATCCAGACGCATACTTTTCATAAATGCATCAATCATCACTATTGGAATATTGTATTTATGAACAGTATGTTGAAACGAATTTAAAATAGGGTTCAAACTGATTTTATCGTTCAACGCTTTCTTTAAATCTTTTTCAAAAAGTTCAAAAAGTTCTTCCTTATTGTAATCGTGAAAAGTATCTACAATTTCATCGGCAAAACGAACAAAACCATAAATATTATAAATGTCTTGTCGGATTTTTGGTGCTAACATTTTTACAGCAGCAGAAAAAGAAGTGCTGTAAGATTTGGTTACATTTCTACTACAATCGAATGATACGGTGTCAAAAAGAGATTTCATAGCAAGATTTTTTAACTGTTTTTTTGAATAAGTTCGGATACTAATTTTCCTGAGATTAATGATGGCGGAACACCTGGTCCGGGAACAGTCAATTGTCCAGTAAAATAGAGGTTTTTTACTTTTTTACTTTTCAATTTAGGTCTTAAAAAAGCAGTTTGCAATAAGGTATTGGCTAAACCGTATGCATTCCCTTTATACGAATTATAATCTTTAATGAAATCATTTACGCAAAATGACTCTCTAAAGATAATAGAATTTTTTATTTCTTGTTGTGTAAGTTTCTCAAATCGTGAAATTATTTTATCAAAATAACGATCTCTGAGAAATTCAGTGTCTTTTAATCCGGGTGCCAATGGAATTAAAAATATTCCGGCTTCTTTGCCATTTGGAGCAACATTGTCATCTGTTTTTGATGGAAAACTAGCATAAAATAGCGGTTCATCTGGCCATTTTGGAAAATCATAAATATCAGAAGCATGAGCATCAAAATCAACGTCAAAAAACAAAGAATGATGTTCTACGTTTTGGATTTTTTTGTCAAAACCAACATAAAATAGGAGTGAAGATGGTGCAAATGTTTTTTTGTCCCAATATTTCTCTGAATATGCGCGATATTTTTCATCAAGCAATGTTTCGCTGTGATGATAATCGGCACCGCTTAGAATAATGTCGGCTTCAAATTTTTCTCCGTTGATGATAATGGCTTTTGCAGTTCCATTTTCTACCACAATTTTCTCTACAGAGGAATTGGTTTGGATAGAAACACCGAGTTCTAGAGCGAGTTTTTCCATAGCCAAAATGACGCTGTACATTCCGTTTTTTGGATGCCAAGTACCAAGACCGAAATCGGCAAAATTCATAAAGCTATAAAACGATGGCGTGTCTGAAGGTTTGGCACCAAGGAATAGTACTGGAAATTCTAAAATTTGAACTAGTTTTTTATTTTTAAATTTTCTTCGAATGTCTTTGGAGATGTTTCCAAAGAATTGATTGATTTTTTTAGCCGTTTCAAGCGTTACTAGTTCCATTGGCGAAACTCCTGGACGATAAACTAAATCCTTAATGGCTATATCATAATTGTTTTGAGCTTCCTTGATAAACTTGTCGAGCTTTTTGCCACTTCCTTTTTCTATGGTTTCAAATGTGTTGCAAATCTCCGAAAGATTGTCAGCTATCGTTACAAAATCATTAATTCCAAAATATACCTGATAGGCTGGAGATAATTTGGTCAATTCATAATAATCAGATGGTTTTTTACCAAAATCAGAAAAGAAGCGTTCAAAAACATCGGGCATCCAATACCATGTTGGTCCAATATCAAAAGTAAAACCATCTTTTTTGAGCTGTCTTGCTCTTCCTCCGATAGTTTCATTTTTTTCATAGACAGTAACTTCATTTCCAGCTTTTGCTAAATAACAAGCTGCCGCTAACGACGAAAATCCCGAACCAATTATGTTTATTTTTTTTGTCATTTGATTAAAGGCTATAGGTTAAGTCAACAATTGATTCGAATTTTCGGATTTCATTTGTAAATAGTTTTGGATTTATATTTTCAACCATTCGTCCAATTAACCAAAAATTATTAGTTTTAGTATCAAATTGACTTATCAGTTTCTCTACGTATTCGTTGACCTCATTAGGGTTAGGCTCAACAGTCATGTAACAAACAAAGGTTATGTTGTTGAAGTAATTTGCAATATCTTTAAGATTTTCGATGGGAACGCTTTCTCCAAGATAGATTGTTTTGTAGCCGTTTGATAAAATTTCATAATTTAGATACATCAATCCTAGTTCGTGAATTTCATTTAAGGGTAAGTATAACACAAAGACTTTATCGTTCTTAGTTGGTTCTTTTATTTGAAGTTCTTCAGTATTGATTAGTACTTTTTGTTTGATTAGATAGCTAATAAAGTGCTCGTGAGCTGGTGTAATTGTGTCTGTTTGCCATAGTAATCCAATTTCTTGTATTAATGGAATAAAAACCTCGTAGAATATTTCTCTAAACGATTTCTCGGATAATAATTCGTTATATGTTTTAAAAAAAAGTGTTTGATCAAAATTCATCATTGCCATTTTAAATGAACTTAACGCATGGCTTTTGGCACTTTTTTCGGTAACGATTTCATTAACTAATGCAGGGATTTTATCCTTTGGAAATTTCGATATTTTAGAAATTTTATATCCGTGATCATGAAGTAATGTAATGTTTAGTAACTTTTGAAGGTTTTCTAAATCATACAATCTAATGTTGGTTTCAGTTCGCATGGGTTCTAATATGTTATATCGTTTTTCCCATATTCTGATCGTATGAGCTTTTATCCCTGAAAGGTTTTCAAGATCTTTTATGCTGAAGGTGTTTTTAACTATGTTCATCTTTTTTGTAAAAAAGTTAAACAAAAATAATAAAAAGAAATTGAATAGAAGCTATTTAAAATAAAAAAAAAGATAAACTCTATGATGAATTTATCTTTTTTTAAGTGACCACGATGGGATTCGAACCCATACGTCTTGCAACACCACCCCCTCAAGATGGCGAGTCTACCAGTTTCTCCACGTGGCCATAAACAAAAAAAGTCATTCGCTTTAGCGAACAACTTTTTGTGACCCGACTGGGGCTCGAACCCAGGACCCCAACATTAAAAGTGTTGTGCTCTACCAACTGAGCTATCGAGTCTTCGGCAAATAAAAAATAAAAAAAGTGACCCGACTGGGGCTCGAACCCAGGACCCCAACATTAAAAGTGTTGTGCTCTACCAACTGAGCTATCGAGTCTGTTTTTATTTTTTGAATGCGGGTGCAAATATAAGGTGTTATTATTTATAATTCAAAGCAATTTTGTTATAAATTTACCTTTTTTTTTATACTTCTCTTAATCTACTAATTTATAAGGAATTATCAGCGTGAATAAAATTGTGTTAATTGGTTATATGGGTGTCGGAAAGACAGTTTTGGGTAAAAAAATATCAGAAAATCTTAAATTAGCATATTATGATTTAGATGATTTTATCGAAAAAAAGGTCAATTTAAGTGTTGAAGATATTTTTAAGTCAAAAGGAGAAATTTATTTTAGACGAATAGAAAGAGATTGTTTTGAAGAATTAATGTTGAAAGACGAGAGTTTCGTTTTAAGTGTTGGTGGAGGAACGCCATGTTATTATGAGAATTATAAATTACTACAAGACGAAAACGTAATTTCAGTTTATTTGAAAGCGTCAATAACTATGTTAGTAGAAAGATTAAAAACGGAAAAGAAAACTAGACCATTAGTAGCTCAGCTTACTGATGAACAGCTTCTGGAGTTTGTTGGAAAACATTTGTTTGAAAGGAATTTTTATTACAATAAAGCAAAATATACTGTTGAGGTTGATGGAAAATCAATTTCAAAAATTTCTGAAGAAATAATAAGTCTACTAGGTTAAGTAAGCGTAACTTTTATCGTTTTCGAATACAACTTGAACATGTTCTTTTAAAGAAGTTGATAATGAAATACCTTTAAAATCAGCTTTAACGGGATATTTTTTATGGTTTCTGTCAACAAGTACAGCTGTTTTTATTTTTTTTGTTGGAACTTCTAAAAAATGTTTTACTCCATATATTAAAGTAGTGCCGGTGTTTAAGACATCATCTACTAGAACGATATTTTTATTGGTGTAATTTTCTTTTGAGATAGATGTAGTTATAGGGTTTAAAGGATTTGTTTTATCAATAAAAACTTCACATAGTGCGACTCTTGTCTCTGATATTTTCTCTAAAGATTTGCCGATTTTTTGAGCAAAAATAAAACCGTTTTTTGATATCCCCGCAAGAATTAAATCTTCATCATCTCCAAGGGTTTCATATATTTGATAGGCTATTCGAAGTGTTTTTTGCTCGATTTCTTTATTTTCAAGAATTGTAATTGTACTCATTGTTGTGTTGTTTTTTTTCTATTCCAAAAGTATTAAAAAATTGTAGAGAAGTTTTGTTTGCAAAAATTAATTTTCTTCCTCTTCAAATGAAATTCCATCCAAATCTCGTCTATCTTTTTTAGTTGGCCGTCCTTCACCGTGCTTTCTGTAATGTTCTTTGGATAATTTCATCATTTCAAAATGTTCAAAAGCTTCTTCAGGAGTTTCATCTTTTCTATATACGTCAACTAATTTTGGACCAACTCGATTACTAGGAATATCCAAAACGGTAACAATATAGGTAATTTGGTCTTTTCTAAAAGTGATTTTATCCATAGGAAACACTTCTTTTGAAGGTTTTGCAACTTGACCATTTACCGTAATATGGTTTTTTTTACATGCCTCAGTAACCATACTTCGGGTTTTATAATATCGAACACACCAAAGATATTTATCAACTCTCATACTTTTTTCTAAAATCAACGTTAATTTGTTTACAAAAATAAATCAATATTGTATCTTGCGCATCCAAAATAACATATAAAATGAACATTCTTTCAAAAATTCTTTCCTTTATATTTGTGGCAACTATGTTGTTGTCTTGTGATAAAAGTGATAATGATACAGTTGAGCTTAGAGATTATCAAGAACAATATATTACAGATCTTGCTAACATAGAAGAGTATATGAAGACTCACTACATGACAGTTGTTAGTAATCCTGGTCAGCCTGACGATATGGATGTTATCTTTACAAAAATTCCAGAAGGTGGAAGCCAAGTATCAGTTTGGGATCAAACAGACTATCCAGTCCAAACAAGAGAAATATCGGTTGATCATGGTGATAGTGAAGTAAGTTACAAAATATATTTTCTAAAATTAAGAGAAGGTTCGGGAAAAAAACCATGCAATGTTGATAATGTTTTCGCTGGATATCGAGGTGAATATATTTATAAAGAAACAACCACAGTAGACAACGTAACAACTACAGAAGTACTAGGAAAACAATTTGAAGAAAATAAAAATTCGCAAACTAAATTTTTACTTTATGGTGGTGTAATTAGAGGTTGGAGTGAAATTTTTCCTCAGTTTAGAACCGGAACTTACTCTGAAAATCCAGACGGAACCATTTCTCATAACGATTTTGGCGCAGGAGTAATGTTTTTGCCATCAGGATTGGCCTATTTTGGAACAAGTAAATCAACAATTCCATCTTATTCTCCATTGATATTTACCATAAAATTATTTGAATTAGAACGTACAGATCAAGATGGAGATGGTATTCCTTCATATTTGGAAGATTTGAATGGCGATGGTTACATGTATCTTTTAAAGAAAGGAGTTTCAAATATTGATAATACAGATGAAGCAGATGAGAAAGACGGTAATTATATTCCAGATTTCCTTGATGCAGATGATGATGGCGATGGATATTTAACCAGTTACGAGATAAAAAACTTGTCAGCAACACCTATTTATACATATCCGTTTGATGAAATTCCAACTTGTGGAACATCTGGAAATGGTAAAAAACGACACCTAGACAAAACGTGTCATAACTAAATAAAATTTTCCCGCAAATAGCGGGATTTTTTTATCAATAAAAACAAAACTGAAATCAAAACTTTATATTTGTTCAAACATAATTTTTTAGAATGGAATTAAAACTCACACGACCAATTTGCTTTTTTGACCTCGAAACAACAGGGATTGAAGTAGCCAAAGATAGAATTGTTGAAATAGCAATTTTTAAAGTATATCCTAACGGAAATAAAGAAAGCAAAACTTGGTTAGTAAATCCAACTATTCCAATTCCGGCACAATCTACAGCAGTTCATGGAATTACCAATGAGAAAGTAGCAAACGAACCTACTTTTAAAGAACTTTCTAGCCAAATATATGCAATGATTAAAGATTCTGATTTGGCAGGATTTAATTCCGATAGATTTGATATTCCACTATTGGCAGAAGAATTACTTCGAGCCGAAGTTGATTTTGATATGAAAAATAGAGTTTCTGTTGACGTTCAAACTATTTTTCATAAAAAGGAAGAAAGAACACTTTCAGCTGCCTATAAATTTTACTGCAATCAAACACTAGAAAATGCACATTCTGCCGAAGCTGATACTATGGCAACCTACGAAATTCTTAAAGCGCAACTCGATAGATATGAAGATTTAGAAAATGATATAAAATCACTTTCAGAGTTTACAACTCGAAAAAAGTCAGTTGATTTTGCAGGATTTATTGCTTTAAATGACAAAGGTCAAGAAATATTTACCTTCGGAAAGCATAAAGGTGCGTTGGTTGAAGAGGTTTTTGATAAAGAACCTGGTTATTTTGGATGGATACAAAATGCAGATTTTCCATTATATACAAAAAAAGTGCTAACAGCAATCAAACTCAAAAAATTAAACAATAAATTGACATAATCTGTTATGAAAATAATTTGCATTGGTAGAAATTATGCAAGCCATATCGAGGAATTAAAAAATGAACGACCAAGTGAACCTGTTATTTTTTTAAAACCCGATACAGCAATATTACCATTTAAAGCACCATTTATTATTCCTGAATTTAGCAACGAAATTCATCACGAAGTTGAAATTTTGGTCAAAATTTCTAAAGTTGGAAAATATATCGATAAAAAATTTGCTCATAAATATTATGACGAAATAGGTTTAGGTATCGATTTTACGGCAAGAGATTTACAGAATAAACTTAAAGAAAAAGGTCTGCCATGGGAAAAATCAAAAGCTTTTGACGGTTCAGCGATTATTGGTGACTTTCTACCGAAAAATTCTTTTACTTCGTTAGAAAATATTAATTTTGAGTTAACAAATAATGGAAAATCCGTTCAAAAAGGAAATACAAGCCAAATGTTGTGGAAAATTGATGAACTAATTGCTTATGTTTCTCAGTATTTTACATTAAAAAAAGGAGATATAATTTTTACCGGAACACCAGAAGGCGTTGCAAAAATATCTGAAAAAGATGTTTTAGAAGGATTTATAAACGACAAAAAACTATTTAGCTTATATATAAAATAATGGCAATAAACTACAACCTAGCAAAAGTATATGAACTATCAGATAACGATCCTGAGTTTGTATTACAAATTATCACATTGTTCGTAACCGAAGTTCCTGAAGATATGAAACAAATCGAGATAGGAATTGACAGTAAAGATCACAAATTAGCTTACAGTTTCGCTCATAAAATAAAACCAACATTAGATTTATTGGGAATGACTGTAGCTTTTGAAGAAATTCTTCAGGTGGAAGCTTGGACAAAAAGAGAAGGAAAGCGTAAAGAAATTGAAGATACTTTTAAAAGTATCCAAAGTCAAGTTGAAAAAGCAGTAAAAGAAATAAAAAAAGATTTTGAAATATAAAAGTTTCATTGTTTTTTTGACTTTTAACAAAGGAGCTACAAATTGTAGTTCCTTTTTTTATTCTTTTTTTCTTCTGTTTTTTACATAAGACATAAAACCTCTTAAAATTATGTACTACTCAATAAAATACTAATAAAAATGAATAATGTGTAATTATTGTGTAAAAAAAATTAATTATTTATTTTTATATATTTGCTAAAATAGTATATTTATGCAAAATTTATATATATGGAGGTTTTTAGCTGTCCTAAATGTCAAAGTAACACTATTGTAAAAAGTGGTATAATCAAAGACAGACAAAGGTTTTTGTGTAAAAAATGTAATTATTATTTCACGGTCAATAAACTTGGTAAAAAGATAGATAGTTACTACGTGACCAAAGCACTTCAGCTGTATCTTGAAGGTTTAAGTTATAGAGAAATAGAACGAATTATAGGTGTTTCTCATGTTACGGTAAGCAATTGGGTGAAAGAGTACAAAATTTCAAAACCCAATCACACTGATTATCATCCAACCTATAAGATATACAATCATTTAGAACTGGTAGAGTTTTTGAAAAACAAAGAAGTTTTGAAAGGTGCTGGGATGATTATAACTGAGTTAGGCGATAAATTTATGCTAATAAAATGGGAGCGATTTAAAGATTAACTATAGTAGTTAACAAAATTATATATCATAATTTTTTTCATCAATGATTTATTGGAATTTGGCTGAACCAAAAACTAACTAAAACCAATAAATTAAAATGAAAAAATTGGCATTAAGTGTAGTGCTGCTGTTATTAGCCAAGCTAAGCTTTGCTCAGGGTTCTACAGATTACGGTTCAGGTTTAAAAATTAATATTAATCCAGATGGTTCAAAGTATATGCGTGTGATAGCATGGAATCAAGTATGGCTAAGATCAACAGATAATAATTCGGGATCGGCTATAAATGGAGAATCGGCTTCTTCCAGTTTTGATATTGGAAACAGACGATTACGTTTTCTGGCGTATGCTCAAATTTCAAAGCGCTATATGGTTATGACACATTTTGGTATAAATAATCAAACATTTACCAATGGTGGAGCATCTGGAACATCGGGAACTGGAGGTTATGGTGGAGGAAAAAAACCAGGATTGTTTTTTCATGATGCATGGAACGAATATGCTGTAGTACTTCCCGAAGAATCAAAGAATTTCTGTCTTTCTCTTGGTGGCGGATTGCATTATTTTATGGGATTGTCACGAATGACAATGGCTTCAACACTTAATTTTTTAACAGTTGATGCACCTATTTTTAATTGGCCGTTAATAGAAAACTCCGACCAATTTGCGCGTCAAATTGGACTTTTTGCCAAAGGAAAATATGGTAAATTAGAATATCGTATAAGTTTCAACAAACCTTTTGCTACTAATTTAGCTCCAGCAGATGTGCCAACAGCAGATGCAGCAATAGCAGTTGATAATAGTGGAAATACACAATGGTCAAAAGCAGGTTATTTTGAATATCAATTTTTAGACCAGGAATCTAATTTCCTTCCGTTCAAAGTAGGAACATATTTAGGAACAAAAAGAGTTTTCAATGTTGGTGCCGGGTTTTATTCCGCACCAGATGCTACCCGAACTTCAGTAGCTGGAGAAGTTAAAAAGCACAATATTAATTTATTTGCAGTAGATACCTTTTTAGACATGCCGTTTGGAACAGCAAAAAACAAAGCAGCAGTAACAGCTTATAGTGTTTTCTATAATTTCGATTTTGGACCAAATTATTTAAGAAACATTGGAATTATGAATGTTTCATCGGTTGACCCAACTTTTACTGGAACACCGGCTTTGGCTGGAGCAGGAAATGCACAACCTACTATTGGAACAGGGAATATTTGGTACACACAAGCTGGAGTACTTTTACCTTCTTCTGTGGATAAACCAAAAGTAAGAGTACAACCATTTGCTGCTTATACATATAAAAACTTTGAACGATTGGATGCACCAAGTTCTCAATTTGATTTTGGAACTAACTTGCTTCTTGACGGACATCATGCAAAAGTAACAGCTCAATATTCAACTAGACCTGTTTATACAGCGATTGGAAACAAAGACAGTTCAAAAGGAGAGTTTACGCTACAACTTCAAATTTATTTATAAAATTAATCAAACCAAAAATTATATACTATGAGCAACAATTCAAAAAAAGGAATTTGGAAAGTAATATCCGCTTCCTCAATGGGAACGATGATTGAATGGTATGACTTCTATATTTTCGGAAGTTTAGCCGTTGTTTTATCAACAAAATTTTTCCCGTCTGATAATCCAACAGCAGCTTTCTTGTCAACATTAGCAACCTTTGCAGCAGGTTTCGTGGTGCGTCCGTTTGGAGCATTATTTTTCGGAAGATTAGGCGATTTAATCGGAAGAAAATATACCTTTATGGTAACCTTAATGTTGATGGGTGGAGCAACTTTTGTCATTGGATGTATTCCAAGTTATGAAAGTATTGGATTTTTAGCGCCAGTATTGGTCTTAATTCTTCGTTTGCTGCAAGGTTTAGCCCTTGGAGGTGAATATGGCGGAGCGGCAACTTATGTAGCTGAACATGCACCAAAAGGCGAAAAAGGCTATTGGACTTCTTGGATTCAAACAACTGCAACAGTTGGTTTATTCATTTCGCTGATGGTAATTTTAATCACAAAAAGTCTGTTATCTAAAGAAGCCTTCGACGATTGGGGTTGGAGAGTTCCGTTTTGGGTTTCTATTTTGATGGTGTATGTTTCTTATTTGATTAGAAAAAATATGGATGAATCCCCAGTTTTTGCCAAAGCTAAAGCCGAAGGAAAAACAGCAACCAATCCATTGAAGGAAAGTTTTGGCAACAAATACAATTTGAAATTTGTTCTTTTAGCATTATTTGGAGCAACAATGGGACAAGGAGTTGTTTGGTACACAGGACAATTTTATGCGATGAATTTCTTGAAAACAGTTCAGAGTATTGATTCTTCTCAAGTGGATATGTTACTTGGTATTGCATTAATTTTAGGAACGCCGTTTTTCGTATTCTTCGGATGGTTGAGTGATAAATGGGGACGAAAATCAATTATGATGGCGGGAATGTTGTTGGCTATTTTACTATACAGACCAATTTATAGAGCAATGTATGATTCTACCGATTTAACCAAAAAAGTAGAAATAGCAGAACAAACTAAAGTAGTTCCGTCTTTGAAAGAAATCGACGCTACAAAGATTGACTCTGTTTATACTACTACAAAAGCTTATACCGATGGAACTTTAGTGGAAGAAATCAAAACCAAGCATTTTGAAAACGGAAAATTGATGGTTGATGATAAAGGAAAAGAAAAAGTTGATACTAAAGTTACAAAAACAATCAATAGTGCCGATAAATGGTTTTTGGTCTTTATGGTATTTATTCAAGTTATTTTTGTAACGATGGTTTATGGACCAATTGCAGCATTCTTGGTAGAAATGTTCCCAGTAAAAATTAGATATACATCAATGTCGTTGCCATATCACGTAGGTAATGGAATTTTTGGAGGTTTGCTTCCTGCTATTTCAACCTATTTTGTAACCAATGCTAAAGAAGCCGGCGATCCTGAGTTTTATCTCGAAGGATTATGGTATCCAATTGCAATAGCGGCAGTTTGTTTTGTTATTGGAATGATTTACATCGACAGAAAAATTAATACACTTCACGACTAAAAGATAAGATTATGAACGCATTAAAAAAATATTTAGGTATTGTTTGGATTGCATTAGCAATTGCAGTTGCCTATTTTTCCATTGGGATATTTGGTTACAAATTAACCACAGGAAAACAAGACGATTTGGTATTTGGAATTATAGTATTTTTTATATTATTGCCAATGGTTGTTACCGGATTGACCATTTTTGGTTGGTACGCCTTAACCAACGAATATGAAGATTAGTTAATAAATTGATTGGTTATTTTCCATGAGCTCTTTTTATAAGAGCTTGTGGTTTTTAGAATTATGAAACAAAGACATCAACAAAAATTTGTAATCATTTCACTAATCCTTTTAATAGGGTTAAATCTTCCTATTTTATTACTTTTTGACAGTTCAGAAAGTTGTATGGGAATACCGGTTATTTATGTTTACATTTTTTCGGTATGGTTGTTCTCTATACTGTTGTCCTATATTTTGCTAAAACGCTATTATGAGTAGTTTAGGATTGTTAATCATATTAGGGATTTACCTTGGAATTCTTTTTTTAATTGCCAATTGGGCAGAAAAAAGAGGAAATTCAAAATGGGTAAACAATCCTTATGTTTATTCATTTTCGTTAGCAATTTATTGTACAGCTTGGACGTATTATGGTAGTATTGGTGTAGCAGCCGATTCAGGATTAAGTTATATTCCCATTTATCTTGGACCAATAATTATTATTCCTACTTGGATTATTTTGATGAAAAAAATCATCCGAATTTCCAGAGTAAACAAAGTTTCCAGCATTGCCGATTTTATTTCGCTTCGCTATGGAAACAGTCGTTTTCTCGGAGCTTTAGTTACGATTGTTTGCCTTTTTGGAATTCTACCTTATATCGGATTGCAACTGAAAGCCATAGCCGAAACATTTCACATTGTAACTAATACCAAAGCAAGAACCTATGTTTTTGATGATAGTACAACTTATATTGCATTTGCATTAGCAATCTTTGCTTCAATTTACGGAACAAAATATGTCGATGCTTCCGAGAAAAGAAAAGGAATTGTAACAGCTGTTGCATTAGAAAGTATTCTAAAATTGGTATTTTTTATCATCATTGGTGTATATGTCACATTTTTTGTTTTTGATGGTTTCGATGATATTTATGCCAAAGCTTCATTATTGGAAAATTTCCATAAAAAGAATACGGTTGGAGGTTTGCCTCAAGCCATAAACTGGTTTTTTCTGTGCGTACTTTCTTTATTTTCCATGTTTTTGTTGCCAAGACAGTTTCAGGTTTCAGTAATAGAAAATACAAGAGAAAGTCATGTCAATACAGCTATTTGGCTGTTTCCTTTATACCTTTTGTTATTCAATATTTTTGTGTTTCCAATAGCTTGGGGTGGAAATATCATGTTTGATGGTCAAAATGCAAATTCCGATATGTATTCATTACTAATTCCTCAGTTTTTAGGAAATGAAACATTAACGGTAATGGTTTTTCTCGGAGGATTTTCCGCAGCAATTTCGATGATTGTGGTTTCTTCTATCGGACTTTCAACAATGGTGAGTAATAACTTAATTATTCCGTATGGATTACTAGGAAGATTGCAAAATAACGAACAATCAACCATCAATAAAAAGATTGTAAACATTAGACGAATAGGGATTTTTTCGATGATTATCATTGCTTATTTCTTGTATCGTGTTTTTGCTCTCGATTATAATTTGGTTTCTATCGGAATGGTTGCTTTTGTAATTATTGCTCAATTAGCACCATCATTTTTTGGAGCATTATTTTGGCGAAGAGGTTCAAGAACCGGTGCCGTTTCGGGATTAATAGTTGGTTTTATTATTTGCTTATATACGTTGTTAATTCCTTATGCCATCGGAATAACTCGAGCCGATACTTCTTTTATTACTGAAGGATTGTTTGGAATAAAATTATTAAAACCATTACAACTTTTCGGATTAGATTATCTCGATCCAATTCCACATGCGTTATTTTGGAGTTTGTTATTCAATTTTATGACATTTATTGCGGTTTCGGTTAGTTTTAAAGGAAATTACAGAGAACGAAATTATGCCGAAATGTTCTTGGACATCAATAAATACATCAATATGCATGAAAATGCATTCGTTTGGCGAGGAACAGCTTATAGAACAGATATTGAGAAAGTTTTAGTGAGATTTTTAGGCGAAGAAAGAACAAAACGTGCAATGAATATCTTCAATCTCAAATACAATGTAGATAAGAATGAAGAATTGGCGGATGCTCGTTTAATCAAATTCTCCGAAAATTTATTAACAGGACATATTGGAACAGCTTCGGCTAAAATATTGATTTCAAGTGTAGTAAAAGAAGAGAAAATTACGTTACCCGAAGTGTTGAAGATTTTAGAAGAATCCAAAGAAAACATCATTATCAACAAAAAATTAACCGAAACGTCCAATGAATTAAAAGAAATTTCAGCCAAACTGCATGAAGCTAATCTTTCGTTGATGGAAAAAGACAAACAAAAAGACGAGTTTTTGGACACAGTAACTCATGAATTGCGAACGCCAATCACCGCTATTCGAGCTTCCAGCGAAATTTTGCACGACGATGATGAAATTCCCGAAGAACTCAAAAAACAATTCTTACAAAACATTATTTCTGAATCAGATAGATTAAATAGGTTGATTGATAAAATCCTCGATTTGGAAAAATTTGAAACCGGAAGACAAAAAGTTAACTTTTCGAATAATTTGATTATTGAAACGATTGAAAATTCCATCGAACCATTGCAACAATTAATTACGAATAAAGATATTTTGGTTCACATTGAAGGAAATAGAAATCTGAAAGCTGATTATGATGAAGACCGAATTGTTCAAGTAATAACGAATTTGGTTTCTAATGCGATTAAATTTTGTGCAGAAACCAACGGATTGATTACCTTAGCTGTTTATGATAAACACGATTACTTGCAAATAGAAGTAAGCGACAACGGTAAAGGAATTGCGTCAAGTGATTTTGAAGCAATTTTTGATAAATTTTATCAGTCAACCAATCAAAATTTTAAAAAACCAATTGGTAGCGGTTTGGGATTGGCAATTTGTAAGCAAATAATCGAGCATCATAAAGGCAAAATTTGGGCAAGAAATAATGCCACTGGCGGTGCTTGTCTTACTTTTACCTTACCAAAAAAAGCAACAATAATCAATTAATGTAGTAACAAATCTATATATGAAGAAGATTTTAATAGTTGACGATGAGCCTAATATTGTAATGTCATTGGAATATACTTTTAAGAAAAATAATTTTGAAGTATTCATTGCTCGTGACGGACAGGAAGCATTGGATATTTTAAAAACTCATTTTCCCGATGTTATTATTCTGGATATTATGATGCCTTTGGTTGATGGATTTGAAACATTGGAACAAATTAAAAAGAACGAAGAATTAAATCATTGCAAAGTTCTTTTTCTTTCGGCAAAAAATAAAGAAAGCGATATAGAAAAAGGAATGACACTTGGTGCCGATGCCTATTTAACCAAACCTTTTTCCATCAAAAAAGTAGTAGAACAAGTAAACGAACTGCTAGGAATTTAACCCAAAATAAACAATTAAAAATAATGAATTTGTCTTATTCAAACCGAATAGGATTCCATAACTACATTCACAACTGAACTAACAATTAACAAAATGAACTATCAAGAATTTTACAATAAAAGTATCGAAAACCCTGAAAAATTTTGGACAGAACAGGCTAATGAAATTGATTGGTTTGCTAAACCGGAGCAAATTCTTTCCAACGATGAAACTGGTTATCCATTATGGTACAAAGACGGAATATTAAATGCATGTTATTTAGCTTTGGACAAACACATTCAAGACGGATATGGCGAACAAACCGCTATCATTTATGATTCTCCGGTTACACAAACGGTAAAAAAATATACATTCAACGAAGTAAAATCAGAAGTGGCAAGATTAGCCGGAGGTTTAACATCGTTAGGACTAAAAAAAGGACATACAGCAGTTATTTATATGCCAATGATTCCACAAGCGGCTTTTGCCATGTTGGCTTGTGCTAGAATAGGAGTAACGCATTCGGTTGTTTTTGGCGGGTTTGCTCCACATGAATTAGCGATTCGTATTGATGATTGCAAACCACGAGTTATTCTTACAGCTTCGTCGGGAATTGAGATTGATCGATTGATTGCCTACAAACCTTTGGTGGATGAAGCCATTGAATTGGCTGAACATAAACCTAAAAAAGTAGTGGTTTTAAACCGAAAATTAGGAGCAAGAATTCCGTTTAAGAAATACGATGTCGATTATGATGCGTTAGTTTACGGTTCGGAAGAAGTTCCTTGCGTTCCGGTAGAAACGACACATCCGTTGTATGTTTTATATACATCGGGAACAACAGGAAAACCAAAAGGAATTGTTCGTGATACCGCTGGATATGCTGTTGCTTTAAAATTTTCGATGCAAAAAATTTACGGCGTAAAACCCGATGAGGTTTTTTGGGCAGCTTCAGATGTTGGTTGGGTTGTTGGTCATAGTTTCATAGTTTACGGACCGTTAATTAATCGAAATGCCACGATAGTTTTTGAAGGAAAACCGATAAAAACGCCAGATTCGAGTACATTTTGGCGAGTTGTTGCTGAGCATAAAGTAAGCGCGATGTTCACGGCACCAACGGCCATTCGTGCCATTAAAAAAGAAGATCCAAATGGTGAATTCATCAAACAATATGATATTTCAAGTTTGCGAACTCAGTTTTTAGCAGGCGAACGATGTGATGTAGCTACGTTAGAATGGTATCAAAAACATATTCCAATTCCGGCAATCGATCATTGGTGGCAAACAGAATCAGGTTGGCCAATGATTGCTAATATGATGGGAGTTGAATATTTACCGATAAAACCAGGTTCGTCAGGTAAAGCAGTTTCGGGTTATGATATTCAGATTTTGGGAGAAAATGGTCAGGAACTTGGAGCAAATGAAGAAGGTTATGTTGTAATCAAATTGCCTTTGCCACCAGGAACGTTATTGGATATTTGGAATGATAATGAACGCTTTCAAGCAGGTTATTTGACTAAATTTCCAGGTTATTATTTTTCCGGTGATGGTGGATTTAAAGATGATGATGGTTATATTTTTATTACCGGTAGAGTAGATGATGTGATAAACGTTGCAGGACATCGATTATCAACTGCCGAAATGGAAGAAATTGTAGCATCACATCAAGCAGTTGCTGAATGTGCTGTGATCGGAATTAATGATGAACTGAAAGGACAAATACCGTTAGCTCTAGTAGTCACAAAATTTGGCGAAAATATAGAACATTTTCAATTGCAATATGAAATAGTACAATTAGTCAGAGAAAAAATTGGAGCGGTTGCTTCTTTACGAGATGTAGTTTTAGTTCAGCGATTACCAAAAACTCGTTCGGGTAAAATCTTACGTAAACTTTTGCGAAGCATATCCGATGGAGAAAAATTCCAAATTCCATCAACCATTGATGATGAAGCAATTATTGATGAAGTGAGAGAAGAATTTGTAAAAGCAAAAATTGGTTCATTCAAATAGTTAATAACTATATATATTTATTTTGCAACAAAAAATAAAATGACATTCATAGAATATTTATATTTACAATATCAAACGATTAAAAAAGGAGATTAACAATGAGTTATTATAAAATACAGAATTTAGAACACTATTTCAAAATGTATAAAAAATCGGTTCGCGAGCCGAGAAAATTTTGGGATAAAATAGCCGATGAAAACTTTACTTGGTATCAAAAATGGGAAAAAGTATTCGATTTTGACTTTCAAGAAGCCAAGTTCCGTTGGTTTATTGATGCTAAAGTAAATATTACTAAAAACTGTATCGATAGGCATTTAGCTAGACGTGGCGACAAAACCGCAATCATTTTTGAACCTAATAATCCTGACGAACCAGCTTTGCATATTTCCTATAACGAATTGTATGTAAGAGTTGCAAAAATGGCAAATGTACTTCGTGATCAAGGTGTTAAAAAAGGCGACAGAGTTTGTATTTATTTACCAATGATACCTGAATTAGCAGTGGCTGTTTTGGCTTGTGCCAGAATTGGAGCTATACATTCGGTGATTTTTGCAGGATTTTCGGCTTCGGCAGTTGCTGCGCGAATCAATGATTGCGAATGTAAAATGGTTATCACATCAGACGGAAGCTACCGTGGTAATAAGTCCATTGATTTAAAAGGAATTGTGGACGAATCACTTGAAAAATGTCCTACAGTAGAGAAAGTTTTGGTAGCCAAAAGAACCAACACGATTGTCAATATGAAAGAAGGTCGTGATTTATGGTTACAACCATTATTGGATGCTGCTATCGGGAATAGTGTTGCTGAAATCATGGATGCCGAAGATCCTTTGTTCATTCTTTATACATCAGGTTCAACAGGAAAGCCAAAAGGAATGGTTCATACTACTGCCGGATATATGGTTTACACAGCTTATACGTTCAAGAATATTTTTAACTACGAGGAAAATGATATTTATTGGTGTACTGCTGATATCGGTTGGATTACAGGTCACTCTTATATATTATATGGACCATTATTAAATGGCGCAACAACTGTAATTTTTGAAGGTGTTCCGTCTTATCCTAATTTCAGTCGTTTTTGGGATGTAATTGAAAAACATAAAATAACTCAGTTCTATACGGCGCCAACAGCTATTCGTGCTTTGGCAAAAGAAAGCATAGATTATATTCAAAAATACCCTTTGAAATCATTGCGAGTGATTGGTTCGGTTGGAGAACCTATCAATGAAGAAGCTTGGCATTGGTACAATGATCATGTTGGAGGAAAAAGATGTCCATTGGTAGATACTTGGTGGCAAACAGAAACCGGAGGAATTATGATTTCACCAATTCCGTTTGTAACACCTACAAAACCTACTTATGCATCATTACCGTTACCGGGAATTCAACCTGTTTTGATGGATGAATTGCGAAACGAAATTGAAGGAAATCAAGTTACCGGAAGTTTATGCATTAAGTTTCCTTGGCCGTCAATCGCCAGAACCATTTGGGGTGATCATCAACGTTATAGAGAAACTTATTTTACGGCTTTTCCAGGGAAATATTTCACAGGCGATGGCGCATTGCGTGATGAAGTAGGTTATTACAGAATTACAGGTCGAGTTGATGACGTGATTATTGTTTCGGGACATAACCTTGGAACAGCGCCAATTGAAGATTCTATAAATGAACATCCAGCGGTAGCGGAAAGCGCAATTGTTGGTTTCCAACACGATGTAAAAGGAAATGCACTTTATGGATTTGTAATTTTGAAAGAAACAGGAGAAAGCCGTAACCAAGATAATTTAGCAAAAGAAATCAATCAACTGATTTCAGATCAAATAGGACCAATTGCTAAATTGGATAAAATTCAGTTTGTTTCCGGATTGCCAAAAACTCGTTCGGGTAAAATCATGCGTAGAATTTTACGCAAAATAGCCGAAGGCGATTTCTCTAATTTTGGGGATATTTCAACCTTACTAAATCCAGAAATTGTGGAAGAAATTAAAAATGGGAAGCTTTAAGCTTCCTTTTTTTTATTTCTAAATACTCGAAGCAGCATTAATTTTTATTCTTTTTACTAAAACCTATTTGAAAAACGAAATAAATGAAAAGGGTAATGTTTATTTTCATGACTATATTTGTTTTAAAACGGAAGTGCTTTCAAAAGTAAAGTTTCCATGATTTTATATCCTTCGGCATTAGGATGAACACCATCTTCACCATATATTTTTTGTAAACCTTTTTTATCATCAACCATTTTTGAATAATAATCAACGTAGGTGATTTTGTTTTTGATAGCATATTCGTTAATCATTTTGTTTAGCATGATTACTTTATCGGCAGGAAGAATTTTTGTGTTCCAATAGAAATTATTAGCTGGTAAAACGGAGCACAAAACAACTTTAATTTTGTTTTCTTTAGCTTTTTCAACCATGTTTTTAATATTGGCGAAAATTTCTTCAAGCGTAATTGGACCAGTATTTTCTGCAATATCATTAATTCCGGCTAAAATTACAACTGTTGATGGTTTCAATTGAATTACATCTTGCTCAAACCGAAGCAACATTTGCGAAGTTGTTTGTCCGCTGATTCCTCGGTCGAGTAAAGGATATTTCTTGAAAAAATCAGGACTAGTTGGTTTCCAGAATTCAGTTATAGAATCGCCCATCAATACGGTTGCATTTTTCATTGGCTTAACAGTTTTATTTTCTGCTTCATATTTTTTTAGGTTTGCCCAATCTTCAATTGGGTTAGTTTGTGCAATTATCAAATTGGAAATCAGCAGAAAAAAAGCGAATAGCGAATTGTATATTTTCATTAGTAAAGAGAGTCAAAAAGTTTATGAATTAAAAGTAATAAAAAAGGCCAAACAAAAAGTAAAAATTGTTCTTTTCTACTAATTATTTGGCAAACTTTTTTAAAGACTAAATTATCCTTTTGTAAGAAATAATGAAGCTTTGGTTTAATTCAGAAGTTTTTAAATTTCTTCTGTATTTGTTGGCTTTTCGTCAACTGGTTTTACTTCTTCAGCAACATTTTCACCTTTTAAATAGGTTGGCAAATTCAATCCAGCCATATTAAATAAATCGTTCAATGGCGGAACGGTTTTCATCATTCCTGAAACAAAATTGGCTGTTGAACCATTTCCATCGGTATTATTTCCCGAATCCCAAACGGTAATTTTATCAATTTTGATATTTTTAACGGCTTCAACTTGAGTTTTAACTAATTCAGGTAATTTTTCGATTAACAATAATTGGAATGCTTTCGTTGGATCACCACCAGCAGCAGTTACAACTTCTTTGTAACCTTCGGCTTGCTTGGTTAAGATTTCATATAAACCTTTTGCTTCAGCTTCCATTTTTGCATAAATCGCATCGGCTTCACCTTTTGCTTGCTCACGAATTCTTTCGGCTTCGGCTTGAGCTTCGATGATGGCTTTTTGTTTTGCAATTTCTGCCGGAATAACCACGTTTGCATTTTGTGTAGAACGTTCTCTTTCAGCACGAGCAGCTTCGGCTTTTTGTTCTGCAACATACGATTCTTCTAAAGCTTTTGCACTTTGAACTTTTTCTGATGCTAAAGCAATACGCAATGCTTCTGCTTCTTTTTCACGACGAGTTGCTTCTGATTGTGCAATGGCAATTTTTGCTTCGTTTTCTCCTTGAATAGCAATAGCATTCGCTTCAGATGTTGCGACACGCGTATCTCTTTGTGCTTCAGCTTTACCAATACTTTCGTCTTTAAATGCAGCTGCAATACTTACTTCTCTATCTTTATTAGTAATCGCAATTTTTACGTCACGATCACGATGTGTTTCTGCAATTTGGACGTCTTTTTCTCTGTCTGCCATTGCTTTTCCGGTTTCCCCGATTTTTTCTTGCTCAGCAACCGAAATTTTAGCTTCGTTAATCGCTTTAGCAGCAGCTTCTTTTCCTAATGCTTCAATATAACCCGATTCGTCTTTGATATCGGTAACGTTTACGTTAATCAATTTCAAACCGATTTTTTTCAATTCAGAATCTACGTTTTTAGAAATATTATCCAAGAATTTATCTCTGTCGGAATTTATTTCTTCAATCGTCATCGTAGCAATAACCAAACGTAACTGACCAAAAAGAATATCTTTTGCCAATTCCTGAATTTGTTCTGGTGCTAAACCAAGCAAACGCTCGGCAGCCGTATTCATACTATCGGTTTCAGTAGAAATGGCAATGGTAAATCGACACGGAACATCAACACGAATATTTTGTCTAGAAAGTGCGTTGGTCAAATTGGCTTCAATAGAAATAGGTTTTAAATCTAAGAAAGCATAATCTTGAATAACTGGCCAAATGAAAGCTCCGCCACCGTGAACACATTTAGCAGAAGTTCCACCAGTTTTTCCATAGATAACTAATATTTTATCCGAAGGACAACGTTTGTAACGCGAAATTAGTGCTGTAATAGTTACAAAAAGCACAAAGACTAAAACGACGATAATAATGATTTGTTGCATATATAAAGGATTAAATTTTTTCTACAATTAGGATATTGTTCTCAATTTTAGTCACAGAAACGACTACGCCAGTTTCAATTCGGTCGTTTTCGGTTAAAGCTTCTAATTCGTGAAATGAACCGTTGATACTGATTTGAATTTTACCTTTCCCTGATTTTTTTTCGGGAATAGAAAGATATACTGTTGCGGTTTTATCGATGGCTTTGTCTAGTGAAAAAGAGTTATTTTCGTTAAGTTTCATCATTTGCTTAATAATGAAGAAAAATAAAGCAACAAAACTAGCTCCAACGACTGTTGCAACGACGATTAAAACGGTTTTGTTTTCGATAGAATTGTAAAATGAAATTCCGCTCCAGCTAAATCCTAATAGGAAATTAATAAGATTACGAAGTGTGAATAATTCAAAAGGTGCATCGCCAATGTCGTGACCTTCAGTTTCAATATCGGTTTCAACATCAGCTCCGCCAAAACCAGCAAAAGTCATAATGGTTTGGAGCAAAAAAAACAAACTTACTGGCAAAGCGATATACCAAAACGCTCTGAGTAATGGTTCAAGGTTTTCAAAAAATGTCATAGTAATTGGTTTATAGTTTTGATTATACGCTTCTTTCTTCAAAAGGTTACAAAATACAAAAAAGAAACGGGTTTTTTGCTTAAAACTGATGTTTTTTTGGTGTTTTTTCAAAAAAAATGCGGAAAACCATAAAAAATGATTTTCCGCAATTGTAAATTTTTGAGTGATGGAAAGAAGCTTCTTTATTCGTTGGTCGACGGTTTTTTCTTCAAGATTAAAGCACAAATCAATGGAACTAATAAACCTATTGGAACTAAAACTTCGGAATAGGTAATCAAAATTACCCAAATTGGGTTTTTGTATAGTTCTTTATACATATTTAATTTATCGGTTTCTGCTTTAATTTCTGCGGCAGTTAAAGTCGCTTTGTCGAGTTTGTTGATTGCCGTTTCTACATATTTATCCATAAAATCGGGGAAGAAACAGTAATATTCAATCAACCAAACGCCAACATACATTGTTGCTGCAATAAACGAAATCCAATAGCCAATTTTTAAGGCTTTTCCAAAGGAAATGAAACCGTTGTTTTGCTTATCGCGATAATTTTTAATTCCCAAAAAAACAAAAACATAGGCAACCAACATTCCAGTATAGCCAATAATCATGCTTGGCTCAAATGTTGGATCAGTTATATAGGAATACGTGCTGTAGAACATGAACGAAGCCACAATAATTCCCGCAATTAATCCATAAGTGATAATAATTTTTCTCATAATAAAAGATTTTTGATTAGGAAGCAAAATTGGTTTTTTGAATAGTATTTTGGCTCATTCTTTAGTATGATTTTGCTAAAATCACGCTAAAGTAGGAGTGATGATTTGGAGTTTTTTTGCCACTTCAACCGCTTGTGTTCTGCGTTTTACGTCTAGTTTTTCAAACAAATTAGCGTTGTGCGTTTTAATCGTATGCAAAGAAACAAAAAGCGCATCGGCAATTTCTTGATTGCTCAAACCTTTTGCCATTAGTTGTAAAACTTCCAATTCACGACTACTGATTTTTAAGGTTTCAATCGCTTCGGTGTTTATAGAAAAATTGTCTTGAAAGATTTTAACTTCTTTTTCAACGACTACAGTTTCAACTTTGGGTTTGGTAACTTTATTGGCAACCCAAATACCAATTAATAGAAAAATGATTGCTATAATTCCAGCGTAGATTTCGACTTTATATTCTAAAACAAGAAATTTGTATTCCAATAATCGAAGCAATAGCAACAAAATCGCCATTGCAATTGCATAACTAATAAGTTCTTTGTTTTGTTTAATTTTTTGCAAAATCATTTATTTGGTTACCCAAAAATAGTGAAATAATTTCAGTAAAAATCTATTTGACTTTCTTCATAACCATTTCGATGAAAGTATCTTCTATTGTAAAAATGATTTTTTTGTCTTCAATTTTTATGTGAAAAATAATGTTGGAGTAGTTGTCGTCGTTATGACCAACACGAAGCTGTTTTTTATTGGCATCAAAATACCATTCGTTTTTCTTGAAAATGTTTCCCAATTGTTCTATCATTTTGGATTTACTCGTAGTTGAAAATTCAAAAGTGTGATTAGCATTAAAAACATAAGTTGCTTTTTGGAAACCATCTAAAAGTTCTAAGATTTCGGGATTTTCTCCGTTTTTAGTAACGATAGCTTTTTTTACTTTCCATTTGCCAGCAACAAATTTTTCGTCAATAGTTTGACTAAAAGCAGTTGTAATTCCAATGAAGAAAACGAATAGAAAAATCTTGAGCTTCATTCTTTAAATTTATTTAATAAACGTAAAAATAAAACAAAATTTAGATTAATCGTCATTTAATTCGTTGTCTTCTTTGTCAATAAAAGAGTTTTCGTTGTTTAGATATTCTTCTAATTTTTCTTTGTCTTTCTGATTTTGACGAACCAAGAATATGATTAAAACAATCAATACAACCGCAATAATTCCGAAAAAGAAGATATTATTTTCCATTAATTTTATTTTTATTAAAGGTACCATTTTTATGTTAATTGTACATTATTTAGATTTTAATTTATTCTAAACATTTAACAAATATTTACATGTTACAGATGCGAATTATTTATACATTTGTATATACAAATATTAAAATCATGCAGCGCAAAGATTTTATAAAAGCAATAATAGGAGGAACAACCGCTATGGCATTAACACCATTATATAATTGGTCAAAAGAGTTAAAGGAAACAGATGTTCAGTTGCCAGTTCTTTTTATTGGACACGGTTCGCCAATGAACGGAATAGAAGACAATGAGTTTTCGCAAAAATGGGCAAAATTAGGTCGAGAAATTCCTCGTCCAAAAGCAGTTTTGGTCGTTTCGGCACATTGGTTGACAAAAGGAACACATATTACTGCAATGGAAAATCCTAAAACCATTCATGATTTTGGAGGTTTTCCTCAAGCATTGTTTGATGTACAATATCCAGCAAAAGGAAATCCAATTTTAGCGGAAGAAACGGCAAAGTTGATTACTTCAACTCATGTTGGTTTAGATCATGATTGGGGTTTGGATCATGGAACTTGGACAGTCGTTCGACACATGTATCCCGATGCTGATATTCCGGTATTGCAATTAAGTATTGATTACAATAAGCCACCACAATATCATTATGATTTAGCAAAAGAACTAGCTTCATTGCGAAAAAAAGGTGTTTTGATTATCGGTAGCGGAAATATGGTACATAATCTGAGAATGGTAGCTTGGGATAAACTCAACGAGCCAGAATATGGTTTTGATTGGGCGAATGAAATGAATTCATTATTCAAACAGAAAATCACGGATAACGATTTCAAATCATTAATTAATTATCAATCGCTTGGAACGGCAGCAAAATTGGCAATTCCAACGCCAGATCATTATTATCCGTTGCTTTATACTTTAGGATTGCAAAACGGTAAAGACGAAATTTCATTTTTTAACGATAAAGCTGTTGGTGGTTCGTTGACGATGACTTCAGTAAAAATAGGATAACAAAAAAGGAAGCATTTGCTTCCTTTTTTATTAAATATTCAATGCTTTTCGGGTTTGTTTTGTCAAACCATCTTTATGAAGCATAACAGAGATTGCTTTGAGTTTTATAAAAGGAACACTCATGTACATAAAACCATCTTTTCCAGAATTCGTTCCCCAAGAGTTTTTTACTTTGTAATAAATGTTTCCTTTTTGGTCTTTCACTTTTCCAACAATGTGCATCAAGTGATCATCAACCGTATTGTAATTTTCAAATTCCGCCTGACGATATTCTTGCGTGATTTGTTTTTCAGGTTTGATTTCGGTTAAAATAGTCTTTACATCATCGCTATTTTGAGGAATTACCGCAATACCATTTTTACCCGAAAAAGTTTCTTCACTTACATCGCTATCTAATGCTAAAGTAAATCCTTTATCTAATGCATTGTTAATGTTTTGAATAAATTCATCTAAAGTAACATTGTAAAAGCTTTCATTCGAAAAATTATCAGGAATATTCAAAATAAATTTCGAATAAAATGGCGCATGATTGAAAGAAGTAATCGTTACATAATCGTTTAAATTGATTTTGTATTCTTTTGCATCAGTTGGTTTTACAGCGTCAATTTTACCAAGATATTTGTCTAAAACAGCGTTGTAATCTTCTTTCCAATTTGGATATTTTAATGGTGTTTCGGCTACCGCTTTTCTAACAATTAGCTCAAGTTCACCAACCATTTTTGAATGATCGTGTTTGGCATCAGCAGAAAGTTTTCCACTAAAAACCGCTTCGGTTGCAAGTCCGTGTTTTTTAGCACTATTGATAACATCGTGGTTTAATCCGCCTTCGCCAAACTGTGCTTTTCCTTGTCGCATTACATAATTTTCGGCTTTCGCCAAATAAGTAAAACGAACATTATACATTTCGGATAAATCTACTTTTTGTCCAGTTGTGCGAATGATTTCGGCTTCAAGAAATGATGTACTCGAAAAACTCCAGCAAGTTCCAGTAATTCCTTGCGAAGTTACAGGTAAACAGTTTATTTCTTTAATGGTTTGGAAATCATATTGCTGCGAATAGGAAGCAAAGCTTAGGGATAAAACTCCCAAATACAGAGAAAATTTATTCATAATATTACAATAGATAGTTTAGTTTTAAGGGTAAAATCGTTTATTTTTACGCTAAAATAATAGTTTTCATCAGTAAGCTGTTTTTTTTAACTAAATAATAAGAACTGTAAATTTAAAAATCAGATACTAATATGAGTACAATCAACTGGGTAACTGTCAAAGAATTTGAAGATATAACCTACAAAAAATGCAATGGCGTAGCGCGAATTGCTTTCAATCGACCTGATGTTCGCAACGCTTTTCGTCCAAAAACTACAGCCGAATTATTACAAGCTTTTCACGATGCACAAGAAGATACATCGATTGGTGTTGTTTTGCTTTCTGCCGAAGGTCCGAGTTCTAAAGATGGAATTTGGTCGTTTTGTTCTGGTGGCGATCAAAAAGCGCGTGGTCATCAAGGTTATGTAGGTGATGATGGTTATCATAGATTGAATATTTTGGATGTACAGCGATTAATTCGTTTTATGCCAAAAGCGGTGATTTGCGTTGTTTCAGGTTGGGCTGTTGGCGGCGGACATTCGCTTCATGTCGTTTGCGATTTAACTTTAGCAAGTAAAGAACACGCCATTTTTAAACAAACCGATGCCGATGTAACGAGTTTTGACGGCGGATATGGTTCGGCGTATTTGGCTAAAATGGTCGGACAGAAAAAGGCACGTGAAATTTTCTTTTTAGGTCGAAATTATTCCGCTCAAGAAGCTTTCGAAATGGGAATGGTAAATGCCGTAATTCCGCATGCTGAGTTGGAAGATACAGCTTATGAATGGGCGCAAGAGATTTTGGCAAAATCGCCAACATCTATCAAAATGCTAAAATTCGCCATGAATTTAACCGATGACGGAATGGTTGGACAACAAGTTTTTGCTGGCGAAGCTACACGTTTAGCGTATATGACTGATGAAGCTAAAGAAGGTCGCGATGCATTTTTAGAAAAAAGAAAACCTAACTTTGATAAAAAGTGGTTACCATAATTTATATAAAAAAATGAAGAAATTAGTTTTAAGTGTATTGTTGTTGAGTTCGTTCGTTTCATTTTCGCAAGATGTAAAGAATAAGTCAAAATTTTCTGTGAGTTTGCATTATATCGGTAATTTAGATGATGGTAGTCTTGTAAACCATGAATACAGTGGAATTATTGGTTTGGATGCTCGTTATTCGTTTTATCAAAATGAAAAGGTTAGTGTTTCCGCAGGTTTAGGGTTGGATTATTTACAAGAAAGCAGTAATTTTTTCAAAAATGACGCTTTGGTTTTTAATCCTAATATTGGAATAGAAGTAAACGCTTTTAATGCTAAACTAAGACCATTTTTTAATTTAGGGTATTCGTTTTTTAGTTATAAAATTGATTTTGACGAGTTTTTTGTGGGGTCAAATCCTGATCCAGTATTTAATCCAAATCAATCAAAGAAATACAACTTTAACGGAATAAGTTTAAATCCAGGTTTAAGATATCATTTTAGTGATGTGCTTTTTGCAGAAGGAAGTTACAGATATGTTGCTTTCGATACAGATTCTATGTCGGGTTCGTCAAAAACTCATTATATTCAAATAGGAATTGGTTTTAAGTTTTAACTATTTCTGATAAACAAATGAATATCTAAAATCTAATATTAAAAATGGAAAACTTTACCAACGAACCAATTGATATTTCAGCTTTACCAAGATATGAAGCGGTAAATTTGAATGCGTTGCAATCAAAATATTGGAATGTAATTTTATTCAATATTGTGGCAACTTTTCTAATTATTGGAGTTGTTTTAGCCGTAATTATCTATTTTGTTGAAGAAATTCATTCCATTGCTTGGCTTTTCGGATTGGTTTATATTTTGTTTTTAGGTTTTACATTTCTGTTGTGTCGCATTTCATTTAAAAAAAGAGGTTTCGCTTTTAGAGAACACGATGTAATCTATCGAAGCGGAATTTTAGCCACAAACACGATGATTATTCCATACAATCGAGTACAACATGTTGCGCTACACGAAGGTTTTATTTCTCGTTATTTTGATTTAGCAAAAGTAGAAATCTTCACTGCTGGCGGCGATTCTAGTGATGTATCAATTCCAGGAATTAAAAAAGAGCAAGCCGAAGATATCAAGCAGTTGCTAATGGGTAAAATTCAAAAGCAACTATGATAAAATCCGAATTTTCAACACCTCAAAGACAATCCAAAACAGGTTTACTTGTCTTGTTTGCCAATTCGCTTTTCGAATTTATGAAAGCGATGTGGATTGTACTTATCATTTTTTTTCTGAAAGGAAAAGCAACGGATATTTTTTGGGGAATTGGAATTTTCGTCTTGGTTTTATTGGGTTTCGGCGTTTATTCGTATTTAAAATACCGAACTTTTACTTTTTATATTGATGAAGAGCAAAATGAATTCATTGTGCAACACGGCATTTTGAACAAAACAAAAACGGTTGTACAATTACATAAAATCCAACAAGTTAATCTAAAACAAAACATCATTCATCGAATAGTTGATGTGTATCAAGTTAACATTGATTCTGCTGGAAGTGAAGAAAAAGAAGCCGTAATCAATGCTGTTTCAAAAGAAGTTGCCATGGCTTTAAAATCAAAGCTTTTGGATAACGAACGAGTTGAAGTTATTGATAATTCAGTTGAGGTTGAAAGAGAAATTGAGGACAAGCCATTCCTGAAAATTGATTTAATCAGTTTGCTAAAAGTTGGAATTACGTCCAATTATGCCAAAAGTATCGGTTTGTTGTTGACTTTTTTCTTTACGATTTATGAAAATCTCAATCATGCTGGCGCAGATGAATTGATCGATGGAAGCAAAGTGGAAGATTTTATTGCAAATTATACCGCTGTTTATTCGGTTTTAGTAGCGATATTGTTATTGTTTACGGTAATTTTCATCGTCAATATCGTTAGAACATTGGTAAAATATTACGGTTTTAAAATCGCTAAGCAAAAAGGTTCGCTCATCATGTCTTATGGATTAATCGCTACGCAAAGCACGATTTTAAAGCCAGAAAAAGTTCAAATAGTGAAAATTACACGAAATTTTTTCCAGAAAAAGCTAAAAATCCTTGAAATCAGCATCAAGCAAACCATTAGTGACGAAACCAAGAAAGACAAAGCAATCATTGAAATTCCGGGTTGTAACGAGATAGAGCGAGATGAAATTCTGCAATTAATTTTTAATGAAATCCCAGAAAAAGGAGAAAAATTAAAACCAAATTTTCGTAAACTTCTATTTTCAATCTTTATATTAATTGTATTACCTTTAACTGCTTATTTAACGATAGGTAATTGGTTTGTCAATTCCATTTTTGAATACAAAAGTATTGCGGTATTTTATACTGTTTTTATATTTATCGGATTATTGTTTGGGTTTAAAAACAATAGTTTGCATATAAATGATAAACATGTAATTATGCAAAGCGGTGCTTGGGATATAGATAACGAAATTATTAAAATAGAAAAAATACAAGCCATTACAACATCACAATTGTTTTGGCATAAAAGTTTGAATATTGGGTCATTGACGATACATACCGCAGGAGGAAATGTGAATTTTCAACTAGGCAATTTTAAAAAAATCAATCAATATGTCAATCTTTGGTTATACCAAATTGAAAAAAAAGATAGTAATTGGAATTGATATAAAATATTAGATTTCAAATATCAAATATTTAAAATCTAATATCTAAAATTTAATATATAATAAAATGAAACATTGGGTTGAAGCTGCACGAGTGAGAACATTACCGTTATCAGTGTCGGGTATTATTGTGGGAAGTTTTTATGCGATGTCACAAGGAATGTTCAATTGGAATATTGTGATTTTTGCGCTATTAACCACGTTAGGATTGCAAATTCTGTCCAATTTTGCCAATGATTATGGCGATGGTGTAAAAGGAACGGACAACAACGATAGAGTTGGGCCAAAACGAGCAGTACAAAGCGGTGTGATTTCGCCTGCAGAAATGAAACGAGCAATTATAATTACTTCTTTAATTACGCTATTATTTGCTGTTCTGTTGATTTATTTTGCTTTCAAAGAGAAATACTTGTTATTTTCTTTAATCTTTCTTGTGTTGGGAATTTTGGCAATTGCTTCAGCTATTCGATATACCGTTGGAAAAGGTGCTTATGGTTATCGTGGTTATGGTGATGTTTTTGTGTTTATCTTTTTTGGAATGGTAAGCACGTTTGGAGTATATTTTATGTTTTCTAAATCATTGGATTGGTTATTGTTATTGCCAGCTACTTCAATCGGTTTTTTAAGTGTTGGAGTTTTGAATTTAAACAACATGCGCGACGAAGAAAGCGATAGAAAAGCTGGAAAAAACACGATTGTAGTAAAAAACGGCGGAGCTTGGGCAAAGAAATATCACTTCTTTTTGGTGATTTCGGCGATGGTTTTGGTGCTGATTTTTGCTTTTTTGAATGAGTTTCATTTTGATCAATACTTTTTTGTTGTGGCTTATTTTCCAATGATTAGTCATTTGATGACGGTTTATAGAAACAAAACGCCACGACTTTTAGATCCAGAATTGAAGAAATTAGCGATAAGTACATTTTTATTGGCAGTGCTTTTAGCTTTGTGTTTGATATTTTTTATATCAGATGTTGTTGTGAATTATGTTTAAAAATTTTATTTAAAACATAAAAGATTGAAAAGTACTTTTGAAGTTGATAATGAGAAGTTTAATGAGTTTTTGAAGGTAAATGTAGAGCGTGGAACTTTGCATACAAAAAGATATTCATTGAATATTGTGTTTTTCATATTTACAAAAACTGATAAAATGTTCTTCGGAATGTATGGAAAGAATAAGTTTGAAATTACTGAAACTTTTGAATATTTTCCAAATACATATAGAATTAGTGGTGATTACAAGTTGAAAGGTAATAATCAAACAGAAGTGAGTTATGAAATTAAACACTTGGGATTTATTTATTATTGGTTTAGAATAATGCCTTTAGCTATGTTTCCGTTGTTTAATTTAGTTTTTTATTTTCAGGTGAAATCGGCTAGTTATAAAGATTTTGTGATTGCAAACTCAATAATGATTTGCTTTGTGTTTTTTAGCTGTTTTTATATGTGGCTAAAAAAAAGAAAGCTTGAAAATATTTTTAAAGAAGTATTTGAAATAGAAAAATAAAAAATAAGTTATGAAAATTACATTTTACGGTCATGCTTGCATCGGAATTGAAGTAAGCGGAAAAAACATCATCGTCGATCCGTTTATTTCGGGCAATGAAAAAGCGGCGCACATCGATATAAATTCGTTAAAAGCAGATTATATTCTGATAACTCACGCGCATTTTGATCATATTTTAGATGTTGAAGCAATTGCAAAAAACAACAATTCGGTGATTGTTTCTAATTGGGAAATCGCTACGTATTACGGAAACAAAGGTTTTCAATATCATCCGATGAATTTGGGTGGAAGCTGGAATTTTGATTTCGGAAAAGTGAAATATGTTGCCGCGGTTCATTCTAGTGCTTTTCCTGACGGAACGTATGGTGGAAATCCTGGTGGTTTTGTAATTGAAGGCGAACATAAAAATATTTACGTTTCTGGCGATACAGCGTTAACGATGGATATGAAGTTGATTCCAATGCGAACCAAGTTAGATTTGGCTGTTTTTCCAATCGGAAATTGCTTTACAATGGATGTTGAAGATGCGATTATGGCTTCTGATTTCGTAGAATGCGATAAGATTTTGGGTTGTCATTTTGATACTTTTGGGTTTATAATGGTTGATCACGATGAGGCGAAAAAGAAATTTTTCGATGCCGGAAAGGATTTAATGTTACTTGAGATAGGACAAAGTATTGATTTGTAAATCAAATAAATAATAAAAAATAAAGAGTGTCAAATTTTTGGCACTCTTATTGTTTTAGGTAAAATAAAAATAAGTTATGAATACAAAATTGAATGTATTACTTGTGTTGTTTTCTTCTTTGGTTTTAGCGCAATCCAAAGATGGATATTGGGATAATATTCGAACCACAAACGAAACGATTATGCTTGGTGCTGGAAAAAAGAAAATGATCAAAACTGCCGATTTTCCGCTTGGAACAACCGAAGTCGTGTATCGAATTTCGATTTTAGATGATAATCAAAAGATTTCGTCGAGTTTGGTTTCGGTGTTAAAAGCAATTCCTGATCCAACAGGGATTAGTCAAGGTTCAGCTGGAGCAGTTTTTTTGGCTTCTACAATTTCTGGTGACGACAAATGTAAATATGTTGTTTTTACCAATGAAAAAGACGCTTTGGAATACGAGAAGTCAAGTGTTTTAAAAAATGCTTGTGTTGTCCAAGACGAACCGATAAACAAAGAAGTTAAACTGCTTTCGGAGAAATCGAAATGTTTAAACGGTAATCAAAATCTATGGTTTGTTTTTGAAAGCGATAATTGGATTATGAAGCAAAAAATAGTTTTTGAAGTTGTGCCTTGGGTGGATTATAAATTCAAAAATGGTTGGACAAATGCAGCGAAAAAAGAATTACTTTCTGAAGTTGAAAACAATGAAATTTTTAAATCTATAAATCAGAAAGATAAATTATTAGGATATTTTATCGAAACTTTTACTTCAAAATATAATTTTAATGATTATAAAGGAATAATTCCAGCCGAAAAAGCAAAAGCATTTAATGATGTGATGGAGGAAAGCTTGAAAAAATCAGGTTTAATGAAAAGTTATTTGGATGGAATTCGGGCTGAGGCAAAACGATTTTTATCAGCTAAAGAATACGAAAAAGGAATGTCGTTGATTGAAAACGAAATCATTCAAAAAGGTAGAGCAACCGATTTGGATTATGGTTTACAAGGCGATTTTTATTTGATGACAAAGCAATACATAAAAGCGGAAGTGGCAATTAAGAAAGCGATTTCAATGAATGCTACAAATATCGAACATCAATTGCGTTTGGCGCACGTTTACTTGTTTTCTGATCGCGTAAGCGATGCGAAAGATATTCATAAAAAATACCGTTCAAATAATGTGAGCTCCAGTAAAAGCTGGGTAGAAGCAACTAAAGAAGATTTTGAAAACTTCAAGAAAAACGGTTTACCAACAGATGATTTCAAGAAGATTTTACGAATTTTAGAATAAAAAACCATGTTGAAAGCAACGTATAAAAAGCATATCCTTCAATTTAAGCAAGCTTCAGGAACGTCGCGAGGTGTTATGACGGAAAAAGAAACTTGGTTCATTATTTTAGAAGAAAACGGCAAAAAAGGAATAGGTGAATGTGGAATTCTTCGAGGACTTTCGGCTGATGATAGAGTTGATTATGAAGAAAAACTGCAATGGACATGCGAAAACATTCATTTTGGCGAGGAAAAATTATGGCAAGAATTAATTGAATTTCCGTCCATTCAGTTTGGAATGGAGATGGCTTTTTTGTCTTTACGAAGTAAAGATCCCTTTGAATTATTTCCTTCCGAATTTGTTTCTGGTGAAAAATCGATTGTCATAAATGGGTTGGTTTGGATGGGAAATGAAGCGTTCATGAAGCGGCAAATAGAGGAGAAGATTGCGCAAGGTTTTGGTTGTATAAAAATGAAAATCGGAGCGATAGAATTTGACAAAGAATTGGAGTTATTACGCTTTATTCGTCAAAATTTTGATGAAAACACGATTGAAATTCGGGTTGATGCTAACGGAGCTTTTAATGAAAATGAAGCTTTAAATAAAATAAATCAATTGACTGGTTTTAAATTACATAGTATAGAGCAACCGATACAAAAAAATCATACTGACACTATGTCAGTCTTGTGTAAAAATACGAATTTACCTATAGCTTTAGACGAAGAACTGATTGGCGTGTTTTCATCATCAGAAAAAGAAAATTTGTTACAAAAAATCATGCCACAATACATCATTTTAAAGCCAAGTTTTATTGGTGGATTTCGAGGAACTTTAGAATGGATTTCGTTGGCAGAAAAATACAATATTGGTTGGTGGATTACTTCGGCTTTGGAAAGCAACATTGGTTTGAATGCGATTGCACAATTTACTTTTACACTGAATACAAAAATGCCGCAAGGTTTAGGAACCGGAAGTTTGTACACCAATAATTTTGATTGTCCGCTTGTGGTTGAAAAAGGACAACTTTGGTATAAACCAGAATTGGATTGGAAAGTTGATTTGTGATTTTTTGTAGCACAAAGTTTCACAAAGTGTTTTCACGAAGTTTCACAAAGGAATTAAGCTTATTTTTCTTAAATGCCTTATATGTTTTAAAACAAAAAGTCTCACAGAATATTTTGTGTAACTCTGTGAGAACTCTGCGAAACTTTGTGCAACAACTATTTACTCCAATCGATTTTTCTAGAAAAATACATCACAGCTGCCAAAATAAAGAACAAACCAATGCTTCCGGCAAGTAAAGCGTAATCTTCCATTTGGATAATCACAAAGATAAAAGCATATAAAACCGAAAGCGATGTGGCAATAAACATTGGAAATTTTTTGTTTTTAAGAATAGAAACCGAATACAGAGTAATTAAAGCCACAACTGCAATTCCCGAAATGCCATACGCCAAACTAAAACTACTGTGTTCTGTAATTGAAATCAAAAGCGTGTAAAACATAATCAACGCAATTCCAATCATGGAATACTGAAAAATGTGGATATTGATTTTGCTAATCGACTGAATTAGGAAGAAAATCAAGAACGTTAAACCAATCACAAGGAAACCATATTTGGAAACGCGCTCATTTTGCTGATATTCGTCCACTGTTTCGATTAATTTTACGCCAAAGAGATAATCATCCAAATCAGGTAAAACGTTGCTGTATTGCTGCGAAAACGTTCGGTTGATGTCTAAAACTTTCCAATCGGCGTGAAAACCTTTCGCAGAAATGCTTTTTGTAGTATCATTTGAAGCAAAAGTTCCTTCAAAACTTGGTGATTGCCAATCTGAATCAATGGAAACATTCGTTACTTTTCCAATTGGGACAAATTTCAAACTGTTGCTTCCGTTGTAAACAATGTTGAAATTGAAGTTGATTTTGTCATTGGTTGCCAAATTTTTATAATCAAAAACCGATGTTGAAAGCAAACTATAGTCGGTTTTGTCGTTGTTTTGAGGTTCAAAAGACAGTTTTTCGTTGTTTACTTGTACTTTCAATTCGCTTTTAATGCTTTTTAAATTGGTTGTTTTTACAATAATCGAAGCTTTATCCCATTGAATATTTTCGGGAGCAATATTCAATTTAGAAAAATTGGGCGAAGTGAAATTTCCTTTAAAATTCATATTTGCCGTAAAAACAATTGGATTAAAAATACCTCGTTTCAACGATTCATTCTTCATTACTTTGGATGAATTGGTCAACTCATTTGGAAAAAAGTAAGCATAATTAATTGTTGTTTTTTTCTGAATGGTTGTTACGCCGGTTTTAGTATCGGTAACGTTATAATTGTCATACGAAGTATAAGGAATTTTTAAAATCGGACCATAAAACAGAATATCGCTTCCCCAAAGATTGGAAACTTCTCTCGTGACTTCGTTTTTGCGTTGCGAACGTTCAGATATTAAATCCTGAACAAAAAATAGCGGAATGAGTAAGACTAAGGTTAAAAAACCTACCATAATCATTTTGGCAGTTGTTGATTGAAAGAACGATTTTGGTTCTTGGTTTTGAATTTCTTGATTTTCCATGATGTTGAGTTTTATAATTGATTAAAATTTGTGAAATACGATGTAGATGTACAATAGTGTGATTGGAATGTTAGCTAACATAATTAGCATTTTGATGGCTAAATCTTCACGTTCTGTGGGTTTGATGAAAAACTGAAAGAGTAAATTCAGAAAAGTAATTCCGTTGATAAGAATGGCAAAAAGCGTGTAGAAAAAGCCCAAGATTAGAATGCCGTCTTTATGAGGAAAAAGAAAATGAAGTATCAAAATAATCGTTCCAATGCCAAAAGAACCAATTGCTAAATAGGTTGAAAATCCGGCAGACTTTTGATTTTCGAGTGAAAATGTTTCCATGAATAAATTATTTAGAAGTGATATTTTTTTTAATCAAAAAGGCGAAATAGATGAAAATTCCAAATTGAACGGAGAAGAACAAAGATGTTTTGGAAGTTGCCGCAATAAAAAGGTCAACAATTAAATCGAACGGATTACTGATGATATCCCAACTGTTGTAGCGAAGAATTCGTCCAACATAAATTCCGAAACCGCATAAAGACGAAATACAAAACAGAGTTATTGTTGCGTATTTCTTTGAAATAATCGTTTGGAGTGTTTTTTCAAAATGTGAAAGCGATAACAATCCCAATCCAAAACCAATCAAAGCATACGAACTGATGATGATTAAATCCAACCAAAAAATAAATCCGTCCGAATTGTCCAAATGCACCAAATCGGTAATGATGTAAAACGAATTTGGGATAAACAAAAGCCAAATTGTCAATAGAGTGTAAAGTTTAAATTTAGGATTGTTTTTTGTGTCCAATGATTGAAAGTAAGAACTGATTATATAAGGAACGAAAGCAAGAAACAAGTTCCAAATCAGGAAAAACAAATAGACAGATTGCGTGATTTTGGCTCTAACCAAAAGTAGCGTGAGACAATAAATCATGTACAAAAAAAGCGTTTGATTTACTTTTTTGTCTTGATGATACAGTTTTAAGGCAAAGTTCATGTTATCGAATATTAAAAGTGAATTGAATTTCTCTCAGTGATTTGTAAAGCATTTTATGAAAAGGAAAATGGTAAAACTGATGCGCATTTTGACCGCGTTTGTAATATTTGTAAAACGTTTTCAGTCGGTTAGGGTAGAAAAGCGTTCCAGCGAAAATCACCATAAACAAATAGGCGCTTTTTTTGCCGTTGCCTAACAGATAATATTGCATCCCAATTTCTTCAATCACCGAAACTCCAGTGTTGGTCAACACATGAATGACATCGTGAGCTTCCAATTTGGGTTGCATTTCAAAGTTGTATTTCAGCAAAAAACAACCCATGTGAAAGCCTAAACTGTCGTTGGGCAGCAAAATCAAATCTTTTGGCGTAATATTCCAGGGTTCGTTCTTTTTGAAGAACTTTTGATAGGGTTTTTTACTCCATTCATACATTTTTTCGATGATTAAATCTCTCATAAGTAATATTTAAAAGTACTTTGAATTTCAAAGTTAATAGATAAAAAAATAGCGTTAGTTTTTGGATAATAATTTTTCAAGCGCTTCAATATGTTCTTTGAATGCTTTTTTACCTTCGTTTGTGGCGATGTAACGTGTATTCGGTTTTTTGCCGATAAATTGCTTTTCAATCATAATATAATTTTCGGTTTCCAATGCTTTAGTATGACTGGCAAGATTTCCGTCGGTTACGCCAAGTAATTCTTTCAGCATATTGAAATCGGCACTTTCATTTACCATCAATACCGACATAATGCCAAGGCGAATGCGATGATCAAAAGCTTTATTGATATTTTGGATGATGTTTTTCATTTATGTTTAATTATTGATAGAGTAATTTTTACTCATCTTATTAATTAACGATAGAGTTAGCAAAAGTATGATATAATAAATCATTGAAATAAGTATTCCTGTAAATGGAGCAAAATTTCTTCCAGTATCAGAAATCACTTTTCGCATAGCTTTTTGTTGTTCTTCATTAATCTCATTACCACTAAATAAACCGTCTTTGTTTAAATCGAAAGCATCTAGTTCTGATTGATATTTTAAATTTAAATATGAAGTAGAAGCTACTGTTATTATGTATGTTAATAAACTAGAAAACAAAGCTATTTTATTTATTGATAATTTAGAATTTCCTTTTAGTCTTAATCTATTTAAGTAAAAAATAAAAAGAAATTGAGTTATTAAAAATAGAATTAGCATAACTATCTATCATATTTAAAATACATCAACGCTCCATAAACAATATGACAAACTCCAAAACCTAAAGCCCAAAATAACAATCCGTATCCTAAAAACCAGGTTGATAATAATCCTAAAATAATTAAAGTAATACCTAAATAGCGAACATCACCAATAGTATATTTACTAGCATTGAGACAAGCCATTCCATAAAAAATCAGCATTAACGGAGCAACGAGACTTAAAATTTCTTTTTCTATTAAGAACAAGATGAAAAATCCTCCGGTTAGTAACGGAATTAAAAAGTTGATTAACAATCGTTTTGATGTTGGGTTCCACAAACTTTCATTTGCTTTTTTTGCTTTTCTGAAACTAAGTACTATTCCGGTAATAACAGACAATAAGATTACTGTTGCTGCAATTATAAATAATCGCACTACAGCATCATAGGAAATAACCAAATTTCGGTATGAACCCATAGTTGAGTTGTCAAAGTAAATTGTTCTGTAGGCTAACCAAGCGCCAATCAACGAATAAGTTCCGGCAAGTATTCCTGATAAACCACTTAGTGAAATAAATCGGGACGATTGTGTCATCATTTGTTTGATGTCCTGAATGTCTTTAAGATATTTTTCGTTTTCCATTTTAAAGTACTTTGAAAAACAAAGTAAATAATAATTTTTTCTGTGACCAAATATTTTTTCGATTATTTTTGATAAAAAATCATCGTGAAGCCACAAGACCTTTATATACTGAACCAACCAGAAAATTATCGAGACATTTTATTGCATGTCGTTGCCGTTATAGAGCAAGTTGTTCCCGAAGCAACATTGGAGTACAAATGGAAAATCCCTTTTTTCTATATAGGTAAAAAACCGTTTTGCTATTTAAACGCCAGTCACAAAAAACAATTTGTAGATGTTGCTTTTATGGATGGATTTCAGTTACAGTCACATCAAAATCTGCTCATTGCCGACGGCGGTCGAAGTAGAGTGAAATCACTTCGATACAAAACATTGGAAGAAATTGACAACGATGTTTTAATTGATTTACTGAAAGAAGCAAAGCAATGGCTTGAAAAAAGATAATCTTTATAAAACCTATATTAAATTTCCAACTTTATTTAAAATACCTTCTACGAAAACGTTTTCTTTTGCTATTTTAGTGCTCAAAAATAAAATAGTATGAGTAATTCGTATAAACTTTCGGTAAATAACAGCGCAACTTTTGATGCAACCGAAAGCAGTCTTCAAAACCTCGATGCCGTTTCTACTGGCGAAAATACATTCCACGTACTAAAAAATCACATTCCTTACAAAGCGGAAATTGTCTCTACGGATTTTTTAGCCAAAAAATATACCGTTAAAGTAAACAACAACACCTATGAAGTTGCTATTGAAAACGACTTGGATTTGTTGATTAAAAGTATGGGAATTGAACGGGGAAAAACCAAAGTAGTCAACGCCATCAAAGCACCAATGCCAGGATTAATTCTCGAAATCAATGTAGAAGTTGGACAAAGCGTTAAAGAAAATGATTTATTATTAATCCTAGAAGCCATGAAAATGGAAAATGCTTTTGTATCGCCACGTGATGGTGTTATTAAATCCATTTCGGTTGAAAAAGGCAACGCTGTAGATAAAGGTCAATTATTAATTGAATTTGAATAACATATTGCGATAATTTGTAAAATATCTAAACAGATTGATTTTAAGAGTAATTTGCGAATTTGCGGTAAAAAGAAAAATATGAAAGAAATTAAAAAAATACTGGTAGCAAATCGTGGCGAAATTGCCATTAGAGTAATGAAAACCGCCAAAAAAATGGGCATTAAAACGGTAGCGGTTTTTTCTACAGCCGATAGAAATGCACTTCACGTAAAATATGCCGATGAAGCCGTTTGTATTGGTGAAGCCGCATCAAGTCAGTCTTATTTGCGTGGTGACAAAATCATCGAAGTCTGCAAAGAACTCAATGTCGATGCCGTTCATCCTGGATATGGATTTTTAAGCGAAAATGCTGCTTTTGCTGAAGAATGCGAAAAAAATAACATCATTTTCATCGGACCAAAATCCAAAGCTATCGAAATGATGGGAAGCAAACTCGCTGCCAAAGATGCCGTAAAAGAATATGGTATTCCAATGGTTCCCGGAACAGAAGATGCCATTACCGATATCGCTGCCGCTAAGAAAATTGCTAGCGAAATTGGATTTCCTATTTTGATAAAAGCGTCTGCTGGTGGTGGCGGAAAAGGAATGCGTGTTGTAGAAAAAGAAGAAGATTTCATTTCCCAAATGGACAGAGCAATTTCTGAAGCGACGAATGCTTTTGGCGACGGTTCGGTTTTTATTGAAAAATATGTAACCAAGCCACGTCATATCGAAATTCAAGTAATGGCAGACAGTCACGGCAATGTTTTGTATGTTTTTGAAAGAGAATGTAGCATTCAACGTCGCCATCAAAAAGTGGTTGAAGAAGCACCATCGGCGATTTTAACGCCCGAAAAACGCAAAGAAATGGGCGAAGCCGCTGTAAAAGTTGCGAAAGCTTGTGATTATCTTGGTGCTGGAACGGTTGAATTTTTAATGGATGGAGATTTGAATTTCTACTTTTTAGAAATGAATACGCGTTTGCAGGTAGAACATCCGGTGACGGAAATGATTTCCGGTTTGGATTTGGTCGAATTGCAAATTCGTGTGGCGCGAGGCGAAGCTTTAGCTATCAAACAAGAAGATTTAAAAATTCAAGGTCATGCGATGGAACTTCGTGTGTATGCCGAAGATCCGATGAATGATTTCTTGCCAAATGTTGGGTTTTTAAGCAAATACCGATTACCGGAAGGCGAAGGAATTCGGGTAGATAACGGAATTGAAGAAGGAATGGACGTTCCAATTTATTATGATCCAATGTTGTCTAAATTGGTTACTTATGGAAAAACCCGCGAAGAATCTATCGAATTAATGATAAAAGCTATCGATAATTATTTGGTGGAAGGTGTAACCACAACACTGCCGTTTGGAAAATTCGTAATGGAACACGAAGCGTTTCGTTCAGGTGATTTTGACACCGGATTTGTAAAAGCCTATTATGATGCTGAAAAACTTAAATCAAAACTCGATACCGAAGCTGAAATAGCAGCTTTACTTGCTTTAAAACAATATGTTTCGGATAAAAAAATATTGAGATTACCAAACTAAAGTATTAAGATTTCAGAATTAAATAGTAAGACAAAAACCTAACTTTTAACTTGAAACCTTAAACTTGAAACAAAACGAAATATGAAAGATAAAATCAAAATATTAAACGAAAAAATGGCTTTGGCCAAATTAGGCGGAGGCGAAAAACGAATTGCGGCACATCACGCCAAAAAGAAATTAACGGCTCGCGAACGTGTTGAATACTTGTTGGATGAAGGTTCGTTTGAAGAAATCGGAATGTTGGTAACGCACAGAACGACCGATTTCGGAATGGAAAAAGAAATCATTTATGGCGATGGAGTAGTAACCGGTTACGGAACGGTCAACGGACGTTTAGTGTATGTTTTTGCACAAGATTTTACTGTTTTTGGTGGTTCATTATCCGAAACGCATGCCGAGAAAATATGCAAAGTCATGGATATGGCACTAAAAAATGGCGCGCCAATGATTGGACTAAATGATTCTGGTGGTGCAAGAATTCAAGAAGGCGTACGTTCACTTGGCGGTTATGCTGATATTTTTTACAGAAATGTACAAGCAAGTGGCGTTATTCCACAAATTTCTGCCATAATGGGACCATGCGCTGGTGGAGCAGTTTATTCTCCGGCAATGACAGATTTCACAATGATGGTTCAAGGCAACAGTTATATGTTTGTAACAGGTCCAAATGTGGTAAAAACCGTAACCAATGAAGAAGTAACTTCCGAAGAATTAGGTGGCGCGAGTACGCATTCGACCAAATCTGGTGTGGCACATATTACGTCGCCAAACGGAATTGAATGTTTGGAAGACATTAAGAAACTATTGAGTTATCTTCCGCAGAATAATCGTGAAACAGCACCAAAAATTCCTTACGAAGTAAAAGAAGAAATTCGTGAAAAATTAGATACCATTGTTCCTGATAATCCGAATAAGCCGTATGATATGCACGATGTCATTGCGAACATTATTGACGAAGATTCGTTTTTTGAAATCCATAAAGATTTTGCCGAAAATATTGTAGTAGGATTTGCTAGGTTAGGAGGAAGAAGTATCGGTATTGTAGCCAATAATCCAAAATATTTGGCAGGTTGTTTGGATGTAAAATCGTCAACCAAAGGCGCGCGTTTTGTACGTTTTTGTGATTGTTTTAATATTCCATTGTTGGTTTTGGAAGACGTTCCCGGATTTTTACCCGGAACCGATCAAGAATGGAACGGAATTATCGTTCACGGTGCTAAATTACTGTATGCGTTTAGCGAAGCAACTGTACCAAGAGTTACGGTTATTACTCGAAAAGCTTATGGCGGTGCGTATGATGTAATGAATTCCAAACACATTGGTGCCGATATGAATTTTGCTTGGCCAACAGCAGAAATTGCGGTTATGGGTGCAAAAGGCGCTTCTGAAATTATCTTCAAAAAAGAAATTAGCGAAGCCAATGATCCAGCGGCAAAATTGTTAGAAAAAGAAGCCGAATATGCTGAATTGTTTGCCAATCCTTATACCGCAGCGCAACGTGGCTTTATCGATGAGGTTATCTTACCAAGAGATACACGACGTAAGTTGCTAAAAGCTTTTAGCTCACTCGAAAACAAAGTAGTTGATACACCCAAAAGAAAACACGGAAACATCCCGTTGTAAAAAATAAACCCCGTTTTAGAAATAAAGCGGGGTTTTTCTTTTTACTGATATTTAAGGTTTTGAATGAAACTTATTAATTTGATATAAAAAAAACGTCCCGAAATCTCGGGACGTTTACTTTATTTATTTTCGCCTAGTTTAAATACCCAACCGGTTTTAGATTCGGCGTTTCCGTTGAACTCTATTACGTAGTAATACGTTCCATCTGGTAAATCATCTCCACCATCTGATTGACCATACCATTCGTCTTTGTATTGCGATTTGCTATACACTTTTAAACCATGACGGTTATAAATGGTTAGTTTTTTTACGTCAAAACCAGATAAATCTAAGTTGTCATTCAATCCATCGTTATTGGCTGAAATACCTTTTTGAATAGTACACATAATATTATCTACAGAAACCGGTAGTGTTTTTGAACAACCATCGGCTGAGGTTACAGTAGCATAGAACGTAATTGGAACTGCTTCTTGTTCTGGCGTTCCGTTTACATATTGTGTTACGTTTAAAGTAGATTCATTTGTTCCAATGGTTTGCATTTCACTATTTGACCAACTAAATGTAGCTGTTGTCATATCAAAACTTTGATTAATCGGACTGATTTGAAGTGTGAAATTGCTTCCAACACAACTTCCTGTGATTTCAAAATCAAAACTTGGTGTAATGGTTACTGTCCAAGTTCCAGATGAAGCACATTGACCGTTATTTGGCGTGAAAACATAACTTCCTGTTTCAGTTGTATTGATTGTAGATGGATTCCATGTTCCAGTAAATCCTTCAATCGAAGTCGTTGGGAAATTAAGCATTGCACCCGAACAAATTTCAGTATTGGTGAAAGTTGCTGGAGTTAATTGGTTTACAACGATGGTTAATTGAGCTGTTAATGAACACTCATTTAAACCAGTATTGCCACTTGGTGTGAAAGTGTATGTAGTCGTTTGCGTATTGTTTAACGCTGGCGACCAAGTTCCGTTTACACCTTCGTTAGATGTTGTTGGTAAATCGCTTAGCGTTTCTCCTGTACAAATGGCAGCAACTGCTGGGAATGTAGGCGTAAATGCTGGACTTATCGTTACAACATAAGTAACGTTTACACCACATTGACCAGGATTTGGAACAAAAGTATAGGTTGTTTCTCCAACGGTTGCATAATTAACAACTGCTGGTTGCCAATTTCCACTGATGTTATTATCTGAAGTTGATGGCAATGTAAATGTATTTGTACTTTGACAAGCCGTCAATGTTGGTCCAAAACTAAATGTTGGTGTAATTTCTTGAATTACCTCTATAGTAACTTCATACGGTTCAGTACAGAATGGAGTAGAAGCATCGGCAACAAAAGTATATACAGTTGCTCCAAGTGTTGCAGAATCAATTACTGCTGGTGTCCAGGTTCCAGAAATTCCATTATTAGATGTAGATGAAAGCGTAGGCAATGTTGTTGTACCTTGACAAACTTGTGTTGGTAACGAAAACTCAATCGCTGTAATTGGGTTTGTGATTAAATCAAAATTACCAATAAGCGAACAACCTCCAGTATTTTTCAATTCATAATAAATCGTTTGTGGATTTGAAGTACTTGGAAAATCTGTAAGATTTGTAATTGGGTTAACATTGTCTTCGGCATCCGTTTGCGATAAATAATAAGTAATAGTATGAGTTGTACTGCTTAATCCATTTAGAATAGCTGAATTGTTTAGCGTTAAATTAAATGTAGATGCAGGCGTTGTTTCACATACGGTTAAATCATTTGCAATTCCAGCAGCTAAATCATTGTAGAATTCAACTTCTATAGAATCAGTAACTGTACAAGTTGAATTATTGTATAAAACAGATACAGTATAGGTTCCAGGTTCAGTAATCGTGATGCTTGGTCCAGTTTGATCAGGAATGATTTGATCTTCTAAATACCAAGTAAACGAGAATTGCGCAGGACTTAAACCAGTATCAATTACTCTAGTTTGACCATAACAAATCGCGTTATTAGTAGATTCTAATAAATCGTTACCAAGATTAACCGTTCCAATGTCAAAACTTCCACCTTCAAGGAAAACCGCAGAATCATAATTGGTGTCTAATCTATCTGCAATTACCATTTTAATATGATATTGAGTTCCAGGAACAACCGTAGCGGATGCTGTTAAAGGAACAGTTACACCGTTAAAATTAATTGGTGCGGCATAAATATTTGTTCCATCATCACCATAATAGGTGTTAAAATATTGTGCGTTTTGTGAATTACAACCATTATTATATAGTTGATTTCTAATAGTTACCACCGAAACTGGAATGTTAGTATTTGGCAAAACAGCAAGGTTTGTTGTTATACCAGTTGAAGTATCGGTTAGCAAGAAAGCAAAAGCATCAGAATAAGAACATTGGAAAGTTCCATATTCTTCGGATGCAAAAATAAAGTCAAATTTGATTGTGTCGATAATTGGAATAAAATCAAATTCAAGTTTAGTCGCATTTTGGCTATCCATTGCATTTCCAGTTGCGGCTAATACAATTGCTTCTAAGTCAGCATCTCCAGTCCAAGCATAAGTTCCGTCGCCAAGAATATCATCATTTGGACCAGGAGCATTATTTGCACTACCAGTAGATAGGATTATTCCATCTTGAAAAGGGAAAGTTGAATTGTTTTTAGTAAAATATCCAATTCCATTTGATGAACCAAAGTTAGTTCCCGTTGATGAGGTTATGTTACTAACGATTGCACAAGTAGAGTTTAATAAAATATCTTCAACTAATTGATTTGTTGTGTATTGTGTAGTTGATGTTGCAATTGGTGGAGGAATTGAACCTACACAAATAGTGAAAGTTGTATTTTGGTTTGGTGCTGACGTTGCTGAGTAAACTCGAATGAAATAAGTTGTTCCAACTACTAAATTGTTAAGAACACTATTATTGTTGTCTTCACAGAGTACTTGGATTAAACCATTGCATGTTCCTCGATAAACCACGTGTACCAAATCTTGAGTGCTTCCTGTAACATTGGTTATATCAATTAAATGAGATGTTGCAAGCGCCACAAATGAATACCAAACATCGTCGTCGTCACTTCCAAGACAAGCATTAGCTTGTGGAGAAGCAGTTGCGCCAGTTAATGTTCCCGAAGCAACTTGTGAACAGTTTGCATTGGTATTAACAGTAATTACGGTAGCGGTTGAACATTCGTCATTAGTAATCAGAGTAACAAAATTTCTTCCAATGCTCCAAAGACTGATATCATTTGCAGAACAAATAGAACGAATATATACTGTATAAGCAGTTCCAGAAGTTAGATTGGCTGTAAATTGAGTTGAATTGGCAATTGTTCCAGTTGCGTTTGCACCCGGAAGTGGAGAACCGAATGGTAAAATTAAAACTTCCCATTGGGTAGCTGTTCCAACTTCAACCCAGTTTATAACGGCACTAGTTTCTGTTATGCTAGTTACTGTTACGTTGGTTGGTCTTGGACACGTTGGAATTGGTGTACAAACGATGTTGGCAGTCCAACCCGAGTTTTGTACTGTAGCATTACTTCTAAATCTGAAAGTTAAACAACCATCAGCACTAGATGATGTATATGGACCAGGAAGTACGGTTCCCCAAAATCCGCCAGCAACTCCGCCAGGAACATTTCCTGGAGGATTTGAGCTTAGTATTTGTGGCGAAGTATTTGAGTTACCGTCAAAAATATACAAAGCATCATTGTTAGTTTCTACATCAAATGAAGTAAAAGTAATAGTTGCTTGTTGCCCAGCTGGTGGACAAACGGTAAAAGTTTCATCGGTATTTGCAAGATAATTTCCTGCTGGTCCGCCAAAATCAACATAGTTTCCACCACATGTAGGCGGAGCAACTAAGGTTGTAAATATCGTTGGGTCAGATGACCATTGACTAACTCCAGAGTCGCAAACGGCTCTTACATATACATTATAACAATAAATTGGATTTAAGTTTTCTAATGTAAACTGATTACTATTTGCAGTAACCCAACCTGTAGAACTTGCCGTTGGAGCTGGAGCATTACAAGGTAAAGCGATTACTTGCCATTGCGTTTCAGCACTACCAACTATCCATTGAAGGTCAACGGTATTATGAGTAACATTACTGAAAGTTATAGCGCTTGGTTCAGGACAAGCTGGAATATCTTCTATAATTACATTATCGATGAAAACTCGATTTCCACCAGCAACACCTTGGGGTACGTGCCATGCAATATTAACAGTACCAGAATAAGCCGAAAGATTTACAACTTTTTCAAGATAAGTAACGTTATTATAGGTTGTTGTAGCAACAAGAGTTTCCGTAAAATCGGCTTGAGTAATTCCACCTGTTGACAACATTACTCTAAAATTAGCAAGTGGTGTTGCTGCTCCAACACGGTATCTGTATTTTAAACGTTGGTTTCCATTTAGAATAATTTGAGGAGAAACTAACCAATCGTTATTAGTTGTAGCTGATGATGGGTTGATAGATGCTACCTGATTTCCTTCATAAGGAGTTGTGGCAAAATTCATATCCCATAAATTACCATCGTTATTTCCGTTGATAACTGTCCAACAAGGTTCGGTTGTAGAAGTAGTGTTAAAGCCTTCTTGAAAATTAGGTGTAAAAGGATCGCATAATGTTCTAAAAGCAACTGGTCCAATCCATCCACTAAACGTTCCATTTCCACAATCGGTTCTAACATAAACTTCGTAAGCAGTATTAGAATTTAAAACTGTTGGCGAAGGTGAGTTAGTATTTATCGATGTTAATGTTCCTGAAACATTGTTAGGAAAAGGTTGTCCAGCAGTTTGTATCAAAACTTCCCATGAAGATGCTGTTCCTGGTGCCCAAGTGAAATTAGCAGAAGTTTGAGTAATTCCACTTACGGTTGGTGCTGCTGGCATAGTACAATAAGATTGTTGAATGACCATAGTATAACCAACCGTTTGATTGGCAGAACTTGATGAAATTACAATGGTATAGGTGTTTCCAGCAACTACAGCAATGTTTAGGTTTCTAACGTTGGTATTTGCATTTGCAACACCACCAGCACAAGGAATATTCAATCCAGGGCAAGTATTATTGTAAACAAAAATTCCTGAGCCAGCAGTTGTTGGAGTTAATCGAATGTTGATTGTTCCAGTTTCTGTTGCAGTATAAGAATAGAAAACATCGTTTCCAACCATGTAATTTGTTGCTGTTCCACCACAAGCTAACGGTTGTGTAATATCATAGTTATCAGCGTAGTTAGCTGTGTTGTCTGTTGTAGTATAAGTCAAACTGTTAATAGGAATTGGATCAGCACAACTTAAACCTCTTCGTAAAGTGGTAAAAGTTCCTTCCATCCAAGCACTTGAACTGTTAGCACAAACTACTCTAATGTAATATTTATATTCTGTCAAAGGTGTTAACGGAACGCCGGCAGGCAATGTTGTCGTGATATTGTAGGGCGAACCACCTGTATAAATTTGACCAACACCAGTTGGATTGGCATTGGCAGGAATAACTTCTACTTCCCAAGTTGTTGAACCTAGAGGCGAATTCCAATTTAATTGTGCCGAAGTCGATGTGATATTGCTTACAGGAAGTAATGTAGGATCAAAACAACGTTCAACAATAGAAACATTATCTATAAACCATCGATCACCATAAGGCGAAGCAATAGGAGCTTGTTGCATCACAAAAGCAATTCGAACGTTTTGATTTGCATAGTCAGATAAATCGACTGTTTTTTCTTGAAATTGACTAATGGTTGTAACCAAATCAGCATCCGTCCATTGTTGTACTAAAGTATAGTAAATTGGATTAGTTGGATCTGGAGCATTTTCTGGAGCAATTTTTATTTGATAAATTGTTCCCTGATTTCCAGCAAGAAATCCACGTGTCCAAAATTTTAATTGACCATTTTGAGGAATGTTAACTAATGGCGAAGCTAGATAATCTTCAACGGTTTGACCTTCAGGAAACGATGTTTGGCGATTCATATACGCCGAAGTTGTTCCTTGATAAACTTGAGTTGGTGGCGCTGTTGATGTTGAAAATCCCCAGCGAAGTGCGGTTCCAACTCCATTGTCAAAAACCAACCAGTTTCCTGTGTCTAATGTCCAGTTTGTTGATGGCGCAGGATCAGGACCTGGCGGTAACTCAAATCCTTCTACTATAGGCGTAAACTGTGAATAGCCTATAGTAGAAAAAAACATAGCCAATAAAATAATGGTAATTTTTTTCATAAAAGTTAAATTTAGTTGGTATATAGATGGTTAATCGGTTCATTCTTTAATTTGTCATATTCTAAATATTCCGCCAAAGGCAATAATTCGTTGTAAAAAATAAAAATGTTGTGAAGCTTTATCAGCTGTATTGTTAGTTGTTCTAATATTTGGCATATCAATATATCCACCTTTTAATTCGGTTTGAAGAAAGAAATGCTTGAAGAACGTAAAATTCAAACCTACTTTTGCTGAAACTCCGTAGCCTGAAATATGAAAATCATCATGTCTTTCTTTGCCTAATAATTTGGCATTGGTTTTTGGATATAAAATTCCTGCTCCAATACCTTCGGTAATATTAATTTGAAATTTATCAGTATTGGGTAATTTGAACCAATTCGAAATATCATCAACGCGAGAAAACTCAGTATTGATGTAATTTAATCCATCGGTATGTTCAAAGGTAAGGAAATCTTCCGTTAAAAGTAACTGGTCGTTAGGTAATATTTCACCATAACTACCTGAATTTGGATAATATCCGCTATAGTCAACGGTTTGGTTTTGTGCCATGACATATTTCATGTGATCAACACCAATAGAAATATTATAGTGGTCAGTTATAAAATATCCAAATCTTAAATTGGTTTGAGGAATCGTCATTCTTGCTGGATTTACATAGTCAACATGCCATCCTTTTGGTTTATCGTTGGCGGCAACATTATTCAATGTAAAATCATAATCTTCGCCTTGAAAATGAATATCTGATTTTGAGAAACTTTCTCTGTTTCCACCCCAAAAAACATAAAATTTCCCTTTGTTATGAGCAGTGTATTTTTCGGGAGAAGCTGTATCTTGAGCAAAACTATGTTGATTATAAGAACAGACTAGCGTTATGGCTGATAAAATTATTTTTTTCAAAATTAAAAATCTATAAAATTAAAATGTATTAATTGTTTTTCTAATGGCTACAAGTCGCGTCATCAGATTTTCGAAATAATCCAAATGCAACATATTTGCACCATCGCTTTTAGCATTAGCTGGATCAAAATGGGTTTCGATAAAAATACCATCTACGCCAACAGCAATTCCGGCTTTTGCAATGGTTTCGATCATATCTGGTCTTCCGCCTGTAACTCCAGCCGTTTGATTAGGTTGTTGTAACGAATGGGTAACGTCTAAAACAGTTGTGGCATAATTTTGCATAGTTGGAATTCCTCTAAAATCAACAATCATGTCTTGGTAGCCAAACATTGTTCCTCTATCGGTAACCATTACGTTTTCGTTTTGGCAATCCAATACTTTTTGAACGGCATGTTTCATGCTTTCTGGACTCATGAATTGTCCTTTTTTAAGATTAACCACTTTTCCTGTATTAGCAGCAGCAACAACTAAGTCGGTTTGTCTTACTAAAAAGGCAGGAATTTGAAGAATATCTACATACTGAGCTGCTTTATCGGCATCTTCATTGGTATGAATATCAGTAACGGTTGGGATATTGAAAGTTTCGGATACTTTTCTAAGAATTTTCAATGCTTTTTCATCTCCAATTCCAGAGAAACTATCTATTCGTGAACGGTTTGCCTTTTTGAACGAACCTTTAAAGACATAAGGGATTTCTAATTTGTCGGTAATTGTAACTAATTTTTCGGCAATTTTCAGAGCCATTTCTTCACCTTCTATTGCACATGGACCAGCCAAAACAAAGAAATTTCCGCTTTCGATATTTTTTATCTGCGGAATACTTTTTATATTCATTATAATTAGGATTTTTAAAAGCGCTAATTTAAGAATATTTTATCGAAATGAGGCTATTTTTTTAAGGATAATCCAACTGGAACAAACAAATATCCTTTTTCATAAATGTTGATATATAGTTTGATAGGTTTTGATTGTCCTTCCCAAGTAATTTCATACACATCAAGAAAACCTGCGCCCATTTCGGTTCTTTTGCTTGGAAAGGGACAACAGCTTTCTAGTTTGTTAAAAGTAATTTTTTCGCCTTTTGGACCAGCTAATGCATTTAAAAATCGATGTGCATTAATGTCTTCTCCTTTGGAGTTTTTGTAGAAAACATTTACTGGATAATCAGCATCATAACCATATTTTGGATCTTGACTGTAATCAGTAATTACAAAGGTATTGCTTTTTGTCAACGTTAAATTAGGCGCATTATCATCAATGTTTTTGATGGTTGATTTTGTGCTAATACAAGAACTTACGCTTAGTGTTATGCAAAGAATTGAAACGTATTTGATGATGTTTTTCATAAATAGAAAATGTTTTGTTTTTGTATCACAATTATCGTGCTAATATAAAATAAGAATGTTTTGAAACTATAAAATTATATAAATATGTCAACAGAACTTTAAATGAATCTCTATTTTTGTAGAAAATATGTATTTATGGAAATTTTTACACAAACGTGGCATTGGGCTATTTCGGGTTTTTTGATAGGTTTTGTAATGTTGTTGCTAACTTATTTTGGAAAAACTTTTGGAATGTCTTCTAATCTTCGTTCGCTTTGTTCAATGACTGGAATAGGGAAGAAGGTTTCTTTTTTTGATTGGGATTGGAAATCACAGCGATGGAATTTAGTCGTAGTTCTTGGTGCAATGATTGGCGGATATGTTGCCGTTCATTTTTTAAGCGATAGTTCTAATGTTGCTATTAATCCAGAAACGATTTCACAATTACAAAGTTTAGGTTTTGATGCTCCAAACGGAAAGTTGCTTCCTGATTTTCTTTTTGGTTCCGATGCTTTGCAGTCGCCAAAAATGATTGCTATTTTAATAATTGGCGGAATTTTAATTGGTTTTGGTTCGCGTTATGCTGGCGGATGCACATCTGGTCACGCCATTTCGGGATTGAGTAATTTTCAATTACCATCGTTAAAAGCCGTTATCGGATTTTTTATTGGCGGATTAATCATGTCACATTTTGTTTTACCCTTACTTTTTTAAGCTATGAAATTATTAAAATATTTATTGGTTGGTTTTTTCTTTGGTATTGTTTTAACGAAAGCTGAAGCCGTTTCTTGGTACCGAATTTATGAAATGTTTCATTTTCAATCGTTTCACATGTTTGGAATTATTGGAGTTGCTATTTTTACAGGAGTTATTGGTATTCAAATCATTAAAAGAAAAAATCTAAAAGACATCGACGGAAATCCTATTTACATTCAAGACAAAGAAAAAGGAAACGCTCGCTACTGGATTGGCGGAACACTTTTTGGTTTGGGTTGGGCTTTGGTTGGCGCTTGTCCAGGGCCAATTTTTATACTTCTTGGCGCAGGATTTATGAGTGTTGGATTGATTTTGATAGGAGCAATTTTTGGAACATTTCTTTATGGTGTTTTCAAAGATAAATTGCCTCATTAATCAATAATTACTCTTTTATAATCTTGATTACATCGGAATTTAATTTGAAAAAATAAGTTCCTTTTGATAATTTGCTAATGTCAAATGTGGTTTCATTTGAAGTTATTGCAACTGTTTTCAGTAGTTGTCCCAACGGATTATGCAATGTTGCAACGCCATTTATCCGGTTGGATTGAACGATAATCGTTTCTTTTGCTGGATTTGGATAGATAACCAAAGGTTTGATTTCGTTTTCAGGTAAATCTAAAGTGGTTTGATTTAATCGAGCAACAAAAGGATAATGATTAGAATTAGTAGGATTATAATTTAAAGGTTCAAAAGTTGTGTTTTCATGAGCAATTCCAGTGATAACAAGGTTTCCGTCAGGCAATAAACTAATACTGTGCAATTGATCTTCAGAATTTCCTCCAGCGGTTTTTGCCCAAATAAGATTTCCAGACGTATTGTATTTTAAAACTAAAATATCATTGCTAAATCCATTGGCAGTTGTTGAAATCGTTTCATTCCATTGAACAGTATGTCTAGTATTTCCACCAAAAAAAATATTTCCGTCGTTATCAATTTCTAAAGAATTAGTCATCCCTGGTGTAACCGAACCCATTCCTGGAACTTCTTTTACCCAAATAAAATTTCCGGTTTGATTTAATTTTGCTAAAAAGAAATCAGAATAACCGCTTGTTGGACCTTCGGGAATTATAGCATCAAAAGGGAAACTGTCAAAAAGTTCCGAGCTAAAATAAACTTCGTTTGGAGTTCGGGCTTTAACTATTGGACTTGGACAGGTAATATCTTCAATGTATTTTGTCCATTGCATTTGTCCAATTGTATTGTATTTTGTGACATAAACATTGTATAAATGTGGCGCAGGCAAAGCAGTTCCGTTAAAAGTAGCATTTATTTCTGCACATGAACCTGCAGCATAAATATTACCTTCATTATCAATACTAACTGAACTGATAAGTTTAACACCATTTTGTTCGATAGATTGAAGTGTTTCGCCTGTATTTTTATCAATTTTTTCAATATGGGAATTATTATAATCGTCGTAACCAATGTATAAATTTTGATTAGTATCAATAGCCATAGCGGCAAAATGATTAGTAAATTCTCCGGGTAATGTTTTATGCCAAATAAAATCGCCATTAGCATTGAACTTGATTAAAAGTGGGTTTTCTACAAAAAGTTCACTCTCTAAATTGAAATTCTCAATACTAATATTTGTTAGAAAATTTAAAGCCAAATATACATTTCCAGTAGAATCGGTTATAAGTTTATGAGCATGTAAATCGCCAGTAAGTGTTTTGGAAAATAACAATGTACCACTTGAGTTGTATTTTGATAAAAGCAAATTGCTTTGAACTCTATTATATAAAAAAGGCGAGTCTTTATATCCACAAACAAAAGTATTTCCTTGATTGTCTGTCGCCGATGGATAACTAATCATGCTTGGGTTTACAGTCAAATTGATAGCTGGAACTTGCAACCAAGAAAAATTTTGTGCAAAAAGTATCGTTTGAGTAAATAGAAATACTATAAAAAAGTAGTTTTTTTTCATTGCTTTTGAATTACTACAATAAAGATACAAATTGATTGAACTAGTTGCGTGACAAAGAATTATATTTTTTCAAAAAAAAACTCCGAATAAGTGATATTCGGAGTTACCAACCAAAATCCAAAAATTATAAACTACTAAATTTACTTTTGGAAAATTGCTTTAAACTATTTGTTCTGTGGTTGTGTTGAAATTTTCAATTGATTAATAACTTTACTCTTATTTTAATATGGATTGAATGAATGTTAAAAACACAGTAGTTGCAACAGGTTGTTCATTTCTTAAAAGACATCTATCAACTGTAGCTGCAATTCTAATTCTAGGGATTTCTGGAAATTCATCCGAAATAGTTTCTATAGCTGTTTTTCTACTATTACTGCAAATACCACGCATTAGTTGAATGTCATAATCTTCATTAAATTTTTTTGAGATATTATTCCATTTCATAATCTTAAGTTGTTAGTTAACGTTTCTCCAAAAATAAATACTAGTTTTTAAAATTTGTTGTGGGAATCCACATGATTTTTACGCTTTTTTCCACATGGTGTAATATCTTATATTTTAATTTTAATTTATTAAAAATCAATTAATTATAGTTGTTTTTTATCAATGTGGATTCCCACATAAAAATTATGCTTTTCCTCAATTGTTATATGATTAAATAATCTCATATTTGTATGTCATTCAGAAACAAAACTTTAAAACTATTAATTATGAGAAAATTTGCCCTAATTGCAATTGTACTATCATTGATGGTGAGTTGCCAAAAAAAACAAAAACCAGAGACTGAATCTTTGATGAAAACTCAAGGCGATTCAATATGCATTGGTTTATCAGATTACAGTAGATTAACAACTGTAGCTGAACAGGTTGAGTGGTTAACAGAATATGGAGAAATTGTTTGTAAAGATTCACTAAGTGAAGGTATAATTAATATCCATAAAATTGATAGTAAAAAAATACAAAGTCAACACACGGTTGCTTATAGTAGAAAATGGAAAACAATACGAAAGTTTGTTGGATTGAATTTCTATAATGCCTATTTAGGTTTTGATTTTAATGGAAGTTCCGATGTTATAGCTATTAAACTTGTGCCAAGCTTTGAACCAACAGTTCCAACGTATTCTATTCCTTTTATAAATGCCATCGCAGAGTATGATAATTTAACAGATGATAGTACAATAGAGTTTAGGACTGGAATGATAAATAGTACACAGGTTTTGTTAGTAATCACTAAAGATGAAAGTAATAATATTATAAACTATTATGATGCTTCAGGTAATCCAATATAGTAATTTCAAATAGAAGCATGAGTTCTTTTGTGAGGTATATTAATCCAATTAATGTAATGGTTTTGTTGACCTTTATACATGCTTTATTTTGGTTAAACCCCAAAAAAAAGGTTAACATTTATTTGTTGATTATACTATTTTCGGGCTTATTTTCAGAGATTTCTTATATTTTATTGTATAGCTATAATTTAAAAATTACCTATGCACATATAGTCAGTACTTTTATGTTTCATACATTTTGGTTGTTTATTCTCATAGATTATGTAACCAAAAAGAAATTATTACTATACCTAAGCTATTTCTTTATATTCTTTTCTATCGTTAATTTTTGTTTTGTCATTGTTTCGGGTAAGTATAATTTTTATTCATTTGTTTTAGGTTCAATACTTTATACTTTGTTTTTTATTAAAGAAAATTATAGACAGATGAAAGCTGAATCGGTAGAGTTTTTTATAAACGATACCTATTTGTTAATTTTTGCTCCCTTAATGTTCATGCTTGGATTGAGTTTAATTTTAAGTTTTGCTAAAGTTGAAATTGTTAGAGCTGAAATGTTTTGGAATGTAACTCTTTATGAACTTTTTGTTAATTTGGCGTGTTTGGTTTATTACTCATTGATAAACATCTATATCTATCGCGAAAAAATACATTTAAAACATGGATAACATCATTTTTGGAATTATAATTGGTTTTATATTGATAAGCATGACGCTTTTCTTTTGTGTTATACTTATTAGAGTTTATTTTACTAAAATTAAAAAATACACACAGCTTATTTATCAAAAAGATATCGATTTTCAAAAATCATTAACGGCAACGGTTGTAGAAACCCAAGAGCAAGTTTTACACAATATTTCTCAGGATTTACACGACGATGCAGGACAACAGCTAACCTATATTAACTTTCAACTAGAAAATTTAAAAATTGATCAACCTCAAATAGTAGAGCAACTTCAACCGTTATCAGAATCACTCGGACAGTTGTCTCAATCCATCAGAAGCATTAGCCATTCCTTAAACCATCAATTATTGATGCAACAAGATTTGATTAAAGCAATAACTTCTGAAATTGAAAGAGTTCAAAAAAATAGTCGAATAACCATCAACACAAATATTGATACCAACAAACAAAAAGAGTTTACCGGAAATGAAAAAATCGTAATTTATCGTATATTTCAGGAAATTTTAAATAACATTTTTAAGCATGCTAAAGCAAATGTTATAAATATTACTATTGCTTCTTCGCCTTGTTTTTCAATGATTATTTCTGACAACGGAAAAGGATTTGAACTTAATAAAAACAAAGCTTCACTTGGTTTACAAAATATGAAAGAAAGAGCAAAGCTAATAGACTACAAAATAGCATTTGAAACAACCGAAGGAAAAGGAACAACAGTATCATTATTTGAAAAGTAAAGCCAATGAATACCACTATCTGCATTATTGATGACCATGTTATTGTACGCCAAGGATTAAAACAATTGTTAGAAAAAATTAGCGATTATCAGGTTATTCATGAGTTTGATAATGGCGATGACTTTCTCGATGCTTTACCTTTACATCCCAATCCTGATATTTATATTCTCGATTATTCAATGCCTAATAAAAACGGAATACAAGTATTAAAAGAATTAGAAAGTCGTCAAGAAGAATACAAAGTAATGTTGTTAACACAGCATTTTGGCGAAGATATTATCGATTTAGCGTATCATCATGGCGCAAGAGGTTTTTTGCACAAAAACTGCTCGGCAAACGAGTTGAAATTTGCCATAGATAACATTAAAACAGTTGGTTATACTAATGTTGTAGATATTTTAAAACGAATAAAAAACTTTGTACCAAAACCCAATAAAATTACTGAAATTCCTATTTTGTCAGAACGCGAACTAGAGTTTCTCACTTATGTATGTGATGAACGCGAGCCAACTTATGACCAAATTGCAAGTTACATGAACATCAATATTAGATCGGTTGAATTGCTTAGATTGGCGCTTTTTGAACGCTATAATATTAAATCAAAAGTAGGGTTAGTGCTGTTTAGTTATAATTTCAAATTAACCAGACCATTTTTGTAGCAAAGTTTTTCGTCAAAAATAACACTGCATTTTTATTCAAAACTCATTATTTTAGCCATTTAAAAAAAGCTACCATTTTATGAAAATCATTGCCGTAATTCCAGCTCGATATGCTTCAACACGATTTCCTGCTAAACTAATGCAAGATTTAGGAGGAAAAACAGTTATTTCCAGAACCTATCAAGCTGCAGTAAACACACGATTATTTGACGATGTTTTTGTAGTAACCGATAGCATTTTGATTTATGACGAAATCATTAGCAACGGAGGAAAAGCCATAATGAGCGTTAAAGAACACGAAAGCGGAAGCGATAGAATAGCCGAAGCCGTTGAAAATCTTGACGTTGATATTGTGGTAAACGTTCAAGGCGACGAACCATTTATAAATGCTGAACCTTTAGCAAAAGTGTTGGATGTTTTTAGGAATGATTTTGATAAAAAAGTAGATTTAGCTTCGCTGATGGTTGAAATTACTGATGAAGAAGACATCAATAATCCTAATAATGTAAAAGTAGTTACTGACCAAAGTGGCTTTGCTTTGTATTTTTCACGTTCGGTAATTCCTTATCCAAGAGAAAAAAACGTTGGCGTTCGCTACATGAAACACATCGGAATTTATGCATTCAGAAAAGAAGCTTTACTTGCTTTTTATCATTTGCCGATGAAATCACTCGAAGCATCTGAAAAACTAGAACAACTCCGCTATTTAGAATTTGGAAAACGCATCAAAATGGTTGAAACCACTCATGTTGGTATCGGTATCGACACACCTGAAGATTTAGAAAAAGCGAGGAAGATGCTATAGATTTATATCATAAAAGTGAAACGAGTTGCGGATATTTGGTGTTAAATGAAAATTTATATAAAAAGCTGGAAAATATGAATAGTGAGAATATTAAGAGTGAGCTAATATCAGAAGTTCAGAAATTATTAAATCGACCTGAAAATAAAATCGGTGGGAATTCTTCAGGTTTGGAAAAAATTAAAGCAATGTCTGAGCACATTGGAAAAGCTGATAATTTTAGTAAAAAAATTGTAGATTTATTGAATGAAATTTTAGTAAAAAATAATGTTGAATTCAAAGATGAGAAAGAAAAAGATGACTTGATAGAATATCTGAAACCAACAATAACAGAATTAATTCAAAAATTTATTTTAAACGATTAATAATATGAAAAATTTAATACTAACATTTTTACTTTTGACTTTATCATCTATTTCATTTTCTCAAAATAAAGCAAAATCTCAAAAAACAAAGACAATAAGTAGTATTGCTAAAAAAGAAGAAATAAAATGTTCCGCTGAAATTAGTTGTAGTCAAAAATTTGGAGTTACTGTAACTGAAAGAGAATATGTTTTGACTGTTATTTTTGATAATAAAGAAATTAAATTTTCAACATCCAAAAATCCAATAGAAAAAACTATGAATAATTACACAATAACAAAGAAAACTGAGAAGTATGTTGTTGCAGTAAATGGAGAAGGAAACTATGCTTTTTATGATATAAAGAAAAAACAATTTTATTACATTGATTTTTATTTAAATAGATATTTAACAGCAAGTTATGGCTCCGAGACAAAAGAAATACAAAAAACTGCGGAAAAAATGATGGAATTATTAAAAAGTGGTAGTACACAAAAAGACGTAATTCAAGATTTAATTAAACAATCCGAATACGATTTCTAAAAAAAAAACTTATTTATCCAGCTAGTGCGAGCATCTTGCTCGTACCAAAAAAAATATTAATCAACCAAACCTTTGTCAAAGCTTTAAACTTTTACAAAGGTTTTCAATTTCACTTCGAAAAACCTTCAACTTTCAACCCGAAACTCGCAACTATTGTAGCTTTTTAATCGTAAACAATTCATTGTGAACTTCTACTTTTGGATACATTCTAAGGGAATAATTTCCGCCAAATTTTGATTTGTATTTCAAATTCCGTTCTTCATCAGCTTTAGAAATGACCATGGTGTTGAATAAAATAAACCCATTCACATTGACCAAATCGTTAATTCGCTGAATAAAAAAATCCTGAAACAAAAAATTAGGCATCGTTGTATCTTGAAAAATATCGATGATAATTAAATCGTAGGTGTTTTTTGTTTTTAGAATATATTCAAAAGCATCGTCAATAATAATTTCACAATTTGGAATTTTGTCAATATTAAAGTAATTATTGGCAATTTCTACAATGTTTTCGTCTATTTCTACGCCAATAATTTTGCCTTTAAACTTAATTTCATCGACCAAAGTTTTGATAACGCTTCCGCCGGCAACACCAAGAACTAAAACCGTTTCAAAGTTTTTAATACGTTCAAAGCCAATGTATTTCAGTCCTTTGCGTAAAATCCGTTGCAAACTTCCATACGAATAATTAGTGTTTTTACTATCCAAAACCAATTCGCCATTATTCCAAGTAACTTCAAGGGTTTTACTAACCGAAGAGTTTTTCTTGTAAATGTTTATCGGAATAAAATAGCTAAAAAATCGCCTAATCATTGGTGAAATAATTTTCTCAAATATAATTCATAAATAGTAATTTTACGAAAAATAAATACCATGAAAAAACGATTGTATCAATTTATTTTTTTCCGGCTAATGGGATGGAAAATCGTTGGGACTTTTGATGAAAATATCAAGAAATGCGTCATTGCTGTTATGCCACATACTTGTAATTTCGATTTTTTTATAGGTTTGTTTACGCGCGGAATTGTTAATCAGCAAATGAATTTTGTGGGCAAAAAGGAATTATTCGTGTTTCCGTTTGGCTATTATTTTAGAAGTATTGGCGGCGCAGCACTCGATAGAAGTGGCGGAAAAAATAACGTTGATGCTACGGTTGATGTTTTTAATTCTAGAGAAATTTTCAGAATGGGAATTGCTCCCGAAGGAACTCGAAAAAAAGTAACCGAACTTCGAACGGGTTTTTATTTCATTGCTCACAAAGCCAATGTTCCCATAATTCCAGTTGCTTTTGATTACGCAAAAAAAGAAGTGAAAATTGGTTTACCATTCTATACAACAGGTGATTATAATGCAGATATGACTGTTTTTTTACAACATTATAAAGGTGTAAAAGGAAGATTTCCTGAAAGACAGTTTGATTTTGAAACTATCCTTTAAATTTCTCTTACTATGAACATGAACTACGAAACCATTTATCAAGCAAATAAAGAGGAAAAACTTTTTGGTCGATACATAACGCTAAAGCATATTGAAGATTTAATTTTTAAGTATCCTTATCAAGTTATTGGAAAATCAGTTTTAGGAAAACCTATTTATAAACTTGAATTTGGAACGGGTAAAACTAAGATTTTCATGTGGTCACAAATGCATGGAAACGAAAGTACTACAACCAAAGCGTTATTTGATTTCATCAATTTTTTGCACAGTAATACAACCGAAAGTAATACTATTTTAAACAATTTTACTTTTTGTTTGTTGCCAATGCTAAATCCCGATGGTGCCGAACTTTACACTCGTGAAAACGCCAATAAAGTAGATTTAAATCGCGATGCACAAAACCTTTCTCAACCCGAAAGCGTTCTTCTTCGAGAAGTTTTTAATGATTTTAAACCCGATTTTTGTTATAATCTTCACGATCAACGAACTATTTTTGGCGCAGGCGAAACAGGAAAACCAGCAACCGTTTCATTTTTAGCACCAGCTTATAATGACGAACGAGAAATTAACGAAGTTAGGAGCAAAGCCATTGAAGTAATTGTGGCAATGAACGAAACTTTGCAACAATTTATTCCAAATCAGGTTGGACGCTTTGACGATTCATTTAATATAAATTGTATAGGCGATACCTTTCAATCGATGAATGTTCCAACAATTTTATTTGAAGCTGGACATTTTCAAGGCGATTACGATAGGGAATTCTCACGAAAATTTATTTTTATCGCATTACTTTCTGGAATTAAATATATCAACGAAAACGATATAGTTCTTAATAAAATCCAAAAATATTTGCATATTCCGCAAAATAAAGTCGTTTTTTATGACTTTGTTTATAAAAATGTCAAAATAAATTATGATAATTTAGAAAAAAGCATCAATTTTGCAGCTCAATATAAAGAAGTTCTAAGCGAAGGGAAAATTTTATTCGAAGCTTATATTGTTCAGATTGATGATTTAGAAAAACATTTTGGACACATTGAGTTTGATGCAAAAAACAAATTGTATCACGATAATGTTAAAAATATTCCGATAATTGGTCAGAAAGCTGATTTTTATTTAGAAAAAAGCATTAGATTTGTTAATGGATTAATGATTTAGCATAGATTTCTTTTTATTGATGTTGAAAATGTATTTTCCGATTTTTAAATTTGATAAATAATAAATACCTTAAAAATGAGTAAGTTTAAATTAGATGAAGTTGATTTACAAATTTTAGACATGTTGATTGACAATACTAGAATTCCTTTTACTGATATTGCAAAAAAACTTTTAATTTCTGCTGGAACAGTTCACGTTAGAGTTAAAAAGATGGAAGACCAAGGTATTATTATGGGTTCATCGCTTTCGCTTGATTACGAAAAACTAGGATATTCATTTATTGCTTATGTTGGTGTGTTTTTAAATAACACTTCTCAAACTAAATTTGTTTTAGAAAGAATTAACGAAATTCCATTTGTAACGGTTGCTCATGTAACAACAGGGAAATTCAATATTTTTTGTAAAATTAGAGCAAAAGATACAAAACATGCTAAAGATGTTATCTACATGATTGATGATATTGATGGAGTTTACAGAACAGAAACTATGATTTCTTTGGAAGAAAGTATTAACGATAAAAAACGTTTAATGCACACCATTTTCCGCGAATTAGAAGACTAATCTTTTTCAATTTATATATCAAAACCTCAAGTGAAAGCTTGAGGTTTTTTTGTTTAAAACAATAGATGAAACTAATCGAGTAGAGAAGTTGATACACTCAAGAAAAAATACTATTTTTACATCCCAAACAACACTACTATGAGTCATAAAATATTGCTCACCTCCAAAGAAGTCAATATCATACTCCATCGTTTGGCTTGTCAGTTAATCGAAAACCACAACGATTTTTCAAATTCTGTTTTAATAGGAATTCAACCTCGTGGCGCTTTTTTAGCCAAAAGAATTAAGCATCTTTTAGAAAATGAATACAAAATCAGTAACATTCAGTTAGGATTTTTGGATATTACATTCTTTCGCGATGATTTTAGAAGAAATACCAATCCATTAGAAGCCAATAAAACCCAAATTGATTTTTTGGTAGAAAATAAAAAAGTCGTTTTTATAGACGATGTTCTTTTCACCGGAAGAAGTATCAATGCTGCTTTGACTGCGGTTCAATCCTTTGGACGACCATCAGAAGTGGAACTTCTTGTGCTAATTGATAGACGATTTAGTCGCCATTTGCCTATTCAACCCGATTATCGCGGTCGCCAAGTTGATGCTATTGAAGATGAAAAAGTAAAGGTTTGCTGGAGCGAAAATGATGGCGAAGATGCGGTTTATTTAATTTAAAGAAAATTATCTCACACTGAGCGCAGTCGAAGTGTTTCAAATAAAATAATACAACATACAACAACACAACTAAAATGTCCGAATTAACAGTTAACCACTTATTAGGCATAAAATATCTCAAAAAACAAGACATCGATTTGATTTTTGAAACGGCTGATCATTTTAAAGAAGTGATTAATCGCCCAATCAAAAAAGTGCCTTCACTTCGTGATATTACTATTGCCAATATCTTTTTTGAAAATAGTACGCGAACCAAATTATCATTTGAATTAGCTCAAAAACGTCTTTCTGCGGATGTGATTAGTTTTTCTGCGGCGCAATCCTCAGTAAAAAAAGGAGAAACGTTAATCGATACGGTAAACAATATACTTTCGATGAAAGTCGATATGGTTGTGATGCGACATGCTAATCCTGGTGCGGCTTATTTTTTGTCAAAAAATGTAAACGCAAGTATTGTTAATGCTGGCGATGGCGCACACGAGCATCCAACACAAGCGTTACTAGATAGTTTTTCAATCAGAGAAAAATTAGGCGAAGTTGGTGGAAAAAAAGTAGTGATTGTTGGTGATATTCTACATTCTAGAGTTGCACTTTCTAATATTTATGCGTTGCAAATGCAAGGCGCAGAAGTAAAAGTTTGTGGACCAAAAACACTAATTCCAAAATATATTGAAAGTCTTGGTGTAACTGTTGAACCTAATCTTAGAAAAGCACTTGAATGGTGTGATGTTGCTAATATGCTTCGAGTGCAAAACGAACGAATGGATGTGAATTATTTTCCGTCAACTCGTGAATATGCACAACAATATGGTGTTGATAAAGCGTTGCTCAATTCGCTGAATAAAGAAATTGTAATCATGCATCCTGGACCAATTAATCGTGGTGTAGAAATCACTTCTGATGTTGCCGATTCGCAACAATCGGTGATATTAGACCAAGTAGAAAACGGAGTTGCCGTTCGAATGGCAGTAATTTATCTTTTAGCTTCAAAGATTAAACAATAATCACGTTGTATCATCTTTTTTTGAGTTTTTTTGTCATTCCGACGAAGGAGGAATCTCATAAAACCAATTATCTATACTTGTTAAGCAATATTTTTTATATATTTGAAAATCAAATATTTTTATGAAAAAACTCTACTTTTTATTCTTTTTAGTTTTTGGATTGTATGCTTATGCTCAAAATCCTAACGATATAGTTTATATTCCTGATTTAGCTTTTAAACATAAATTATTAAATTCTAATACATCATTACCTTTTGCAACTGACTTTAATGATAATAATGTTGCCGTAGATATAAATAATGATGGACAAATACAAGTTAGTGAAGCGTTACTTATTAAAAAACTTGATGTGAATGGTTCTTATGGGCCAAATATTGAACATATAAGTGATTTTACTGGAATTGAAGCTTTTGTGAATTTAGAAAGTCTTAAGTGTAGTTTTAACTTTTTGACAATACTAAATATAAGTAACCTCATTCATTTGAAAGAACTTGTATGTGATTATAATCAACTCACATCACTAAATATTTCTACGTTAACAAATCTTGAAAAATTAAATTGTGCTTTTAATTCTCAAGTAGGATTGATTAACTTTTCTGGATTGTCATATTTAAAAGATGTCAATATATCTGGAATTGGATTGTTAGAATTACCTGATTTATCATCATTAGTTAATTTAGAAATATTAAATTGTTCATATAATAGTTTGTCAAATATAGACCTCACAGCATTTTCAAGTCTTCATAGTTTAGCATGTTATAACAACCAGCTAACCTCATTGAATATTGATGGTTTGGATTTTACAAATATAGCATGTGGTAATAATCCTCAACTGCCTTCAATTAATTTTAATAATTTTATTAATCTAATTAATTTAGATTGCTCTGGTAACATATTACAAGGAACACTTGATTTATCAAATTGCTCACAACTACAGACTTTAAATTGTTCTAATTCAAACTTAAGTGAATTATTGTTAAGTGATTCTGCTAATTTATTGATGTTAGATTGTAGTAATAATAATTTAACTACATTATTTATTAATGGAATTACTTATAATTTCATTTTTGAGTTTATTTTCGGAATACATTTTTATAACAACCCTAGCTTGACTTATATATGTGTTGGTGATTCTATGGTTGATTATATCCAAAACATAATTAATCAATATGGATATAATAATACTTGTCTTGTAAATACTTATTGTTCCTTTGTGCCTGGAGGAACCTATTATATTGTACAAGGAAACACAAGATTTGATAGTTATAATAACGGTTGTGATGATGATAATAACAATAATTTGCCTAATCAAAGTTTTGCTATTTCAGATGGAACAAACAACGGGATTTTAATTGCAAATACTACTGGTGCTTATTCCATCCCTTTTCAATCAGGTAGTCATACAGTTACTCCTGTTTTTGAAAATTCAAATTATTTTACTGCTTCGCCAAATTCGGTAACGGTTAGTTTTCCAACGGCAACAAGTCCTTATACTCAAAACTTTTGTATTACTGCAAATGGTGTAAAAAATGATTTGGAAGTTACAGTTATTCCAGTTAGTGTAGCACGTCCAGGTTTTGATGCTACCTATAAAATCATTTATAAAAACAAAGGAAATCAAGTGGCAAATGGTTCGTTGAGTTTTAGTTTTGATGATACTGTGATGGATTTGGTTTCGGTAATTCCTGTTAATAATAATTCAGCAACAAACAGTTTAAGTTGGAATTATACTAATCTTAATCCGTTTGAAACTAGAGAAATTGATTTGGTATTCAATATCAATTCGCCAATGGAAACTCCAGCGGTTAATGGCGATGATGTTTTACATTATACAGCAACTATCGTTGGCGCAACTGATGAAACACCAAATGATAATACGTTTACATTAAACCAAACGGTTGTTAACTCGTATGATCCAAATGATAAAACCTGTTTAGAAGGCGCAACGATTACGCCAAGTATGGTTGGTCAATATGTTCATTATGTTATCCGTTTTGAAAATACAGGAACATATCCAGCGGAAAACATTGTGGTAGCTGATGTAATTGATGCAACAAAATTTGATATTACTACTTTGGTTCCACAACGCGGTAGTCATGATTTTTACACCAGAATAAATGGTAACAAAGTAGAATTCATTTTTGAGAATATTAATCTTCCGTTTGATGATGCTAACAATGACGGTTATGTTGCCTTTAAAATCAAAACAAAATCAACGTTGGTTTTAGGAAATATGTTTACGAATTCAGCTAGTATATATTTTGATTATAATTTCCCAATAATAACTGATCCAGCTACGACAACTGTTGCTGCTTTAAGTAATCAAGACTTTGATTTTGGAACTTATTTTACACTTTATCCAAATCCTGCAAAAGATGTTCTAAACTTCGAAATAAAGAACGAAATAGGAGTGAAGTCGGTTTCGGTTTACAATACTTTGGGACAAATAGTGATTGCAATTACCAATGTAGATAATCTAAAAGACATCGATGTTTCTAATTTAACCGCAGGAAGTTACTTTGTAAAGGTTTACACTGACAAAGGAAACGCAGTAAGTAAATTTATTAAGCAGTAAACGTCACTTCGAGTGATTTTCTGGAGAGAAACGAAGGAAAATTGTATCGAGAAGTTTCGGGTTTTAGTTCTCGATACATTTTTTGTTCCATTGCATTAAACAAAAAAATACTCGAACAGACGAAAAGGAAGCAATAAAAAAGCCTCAAATTTTTGAGGCTTTTTTGTTTGTTATTCTGTTTTAAGATTTCTAAGTTGTTTTAGCTTTTCTTTCCAAGTTGATAATTCTTCTTTTTGTCTTTCGATGTTTTTCATTACTTCTTTTACCATTGGATTATCTGCTTTTGCATTGGCAAAAAACTGAATATTGTTTTCCAATTGGAAGATTTCATGTTGTACTTCGTCAATTTTTCGCATGATGAAAACTTTTTCATTGTCAAGTCTTCTCGTATCAGAATTGGCTAAATTATCTAATCGATTAGCAAATCGAGCCATTTCGTTGTCTTTTTTACTTGCGCTTAATTTTTCGAATAATACATCAAGAATTTTATTGAATTTTCCTTCGATATGACGTTTAGGAAATGGAACTTTTCCAAAACCTTTCCATGTTTCGATATGCGCTTTAATCGCATCTAAATCGGTTTTGTGATCACCAACAAGTTCAAAACTTCTCAAGGTTTCAAGATAATTCTTTTTATTTTCAAAAGCAGCAGCTTCGTCTTCGTTAACTTCTGATTTTTGCTCTTTTAGTTTTTCGAAATATTCATTACATGCTGCTCTAAATTCAGTCCACAAAGTATCAGAAAACTTTCTTGGAACGTGTCCGATAGTTTTCCATTCTTCTTGAATTTGCTTCATTAACGGTGTTGTTGCAGCAAAATCTGTTGAATCTTTAAGTTCTTGTGCTTTGGCAACTAAAGCTTGCTTTTTAGAAAGATTATCGTTTTGGTCTTTCTTAATTTCTTTGTAGAAAGAATTCTTTAAAACGTTGAAATTTCTAACAGCCGTTTTAAATGCTGCCCAAGTTTCTTCGTTTACCTCGGCTGGAACTTTTCCTGTTTTGAAAAACGCTTCTCTTAACGCTTCTACTTTTTCAATTTGAGCCAACCAAGCATTATGAGAATTTACTTTTTCTTGTGCCAAAACCTCAATTTGAGCAATCAAATCTTTTTTGGTAACCAAATTGTTTGCTTCAATTTCACGGAATTTTTCATAATAACCTTCGCGTTTGTCATGAAGTTGTTTGGTTAAATCACTGAATTTATTCCAAATTTCTTCACGGTGCTCACGAGAAACTGGTCCGATGTCTTCTTTCCAAACTCGGTGTAAGTTTTGTAATTCTCTAAACGATTTATTGATGTCTTCCTCGTGAAGTAATTCTTCAACACGAGCAATGATTTTTTGTTTTTGTTCCAAATTGTGTTTGAAATCCAAATCGCGAATTTCTCTATCCAAATGCAGAATGTCATAAAAATTCTCTAAATGAAAGTGATAGTTATTCCAAACGTGGTTGTATTTGTCTTTTGGAATTGGTCCAGCCACTTTCCAACGTTCTCTAATATCGTTAAATTGTTTTAGCGTTGTAGAAATGTTTTCTTGACTATGAACCAAATTCTTTAATTCTTCAACAATTTCCAGTCTTTTTTGAAGATTAGATTTCAATGAATTTTGAATGCTGTTGAAATGCGCATTTTTTCTATCTCTAAACTGAGAATATAATTGATCAAATTTTGTTTTTAGTGGAAAATGATAATGGAAATCTTCAGTTGTTTCTGGATTTTCAGCATGAAATTCTTCTTTCTTTTCATCAATAAAATGATGATATTTAGACAAGAAAGATTTCTTTAATTCTTCAACATGATCTTTAACCGACATTACTTTTTCAACCGTTACAAGATTTTCCAATTCGGAAATCATTTGTTCCATTGATAAAGTTTCATAATCAAGCATTGGAATTTCGTGACGTTCTTTTAGAGTTTCGTCTTCGCTTTCTTCTGCATTTACACTTTCGATTGCTTCAACTGCCGAATTGCTTCCGGTTTCAATAACTAAAGTATCGTCAGCTACTTGTTCATCAGTAAGTTCAATTACATTTTCTGTAGTTTCTTCTACAGTTTCAGTACTTGTTTCTTGCTGAATTTCAACTTCTTCCGAAATAGTTTCTACAGCTTCTTCGCTAGTTTCTATTGCAATTTCTTGATTTTCTGTTGGAGCTAAATCATTTTGATTATTTGCCAAATTTCCATCTGCTTCTTGCAGGTTATCATTCTTTTCTTCTAACATTTTTTGAAATGTATTAAAAGGTTACACAAAATTTAAAGGCGAAAGATAGTAAACTGTGGCTAAACTGCAAAGAAAATCAGCGTTTTCTACAGTTTTGACGAAATAAAAACGTTCTGTCACCAAAGCAACAGAACGTTTAATTTACTATCTTTTTTTGATATTAGTTGATTACTATCTTTTTAGTAACTGATTGATTGTTTGAGTTTAATTGCAAAAAGTAAAATCCTTTTGGCAAATTTGAAACTGAATAATTGGTATCAATGCTCATAGGTTTTTTAATTTGTTGCATTAATTGACCGTTTACGCTAATTACATTGATTTCATCTAAATTAGCTTCAGTTGTGATGTTTATCGTTCCATCATTTGATGGATTTGGATGAATAGCTGTTGCATTTAACGAGTTAAAAGTTTCTGTATTCAATAAACTTCCCCAAATTGACATTGCATATTCAGGATGATCAATGAATGGGTTTCGGTTGTTTTGACGCGCATAAACGGCATCATTTCTGTCTCTTTCTCTTTGGCTAACGGGATCATTGTTGTGCCAAGTTAGTAAAACATTAATAGCTTGACTAGTAAATACTTGATTGCTTGTATTGTTGAACATTGCATAATTCCATCCAGCAACTTGGTCTTGGTATCTTACTGCAAAATATAAAATCATTCTAGCGATATCGCCTTTGAACTCATCAATTGGTTCGAAAACGGTTCCGGTATATCCAGCAGAATAACCAGAATTTAAGTTTTGTCCTTTTTTTGTACCGTTAGAATAGGTATTAGTAGCTGTGTTTACTTTGCTAAATGGCCAATTATCTCGTTGAGCATTTACATATTTATCTGATGGAACCACAAAATGGGCATCAGAATACATTGGTGTTGCTGAGTTAAATACAGATTGAGGAATTAAATGTTCTCTGTTGTATCTTTGACATTCTGCATTTCCCAATGTTCCATCATCTTGCAATCCACCGCCATAAACATATTCACATTCAGATCCAGTTGGATTTTCAGTGTACATGTCTAACATTGTTCCGTTGTTTTCGTAATAATTATCAACGTCAGATGTTAAATAGGTTGTATATAAACCTCCGTAACCTCTGTCGGTATGATTATTAATAATATTGAACAATTGTGTTTTTAAAGTATAACCTGTTCCTGTTGCGGTATTGTAATATCCTGTTGGAATTGTATTAACACTATATGTACTTTGACTGTAGCTAATTCCGCTTAAAAGGATTAATAAAGTTGTAATTATTTTTTTCATAAATTTATTTTCTTTCTAATAATGCCATGTAAAATCCGTCAAAACCACTTTCTGAAGCTAGTAGTTTTGAATCTTTTACAAATGTAAAGTTTTTACCACTTTCGGTGGTTAAGAAATGCTTAATTTGTTCCTGATTTTCAGATGGTAAGATAGAACAAGTGGCATAAACTAGTTTTCCACCAGGTTTTACCATTTTAGAATAATTTTCTAGAACTTCGGCTTGTGTTTTTTTGATATTATCAATAAACTCAGGTTGTAATTTCCATTTGCTATCAGGGTTTCTTTTTAAAACACCTAAACCGCTACATGGTGCGTCAATTAGAACTCTATCGGCTTTTTCGTGAAGTTTTTTGATAACTTTTGTACTGTCAATAATTCGATATTCGATATTAAAAGCGCCGTTTCTTTTAGCTCTAAGTTTTAATTGCTTTAGTTTGCTTTCGTATAAATCCATTGCAATTAATTGACCTTTGTTTTCCATTAGTGAAGCCATGTGAAGTGTTTTTCCACCTGCGCCAGCACAAGTATCAATAACTCTCATTCCTGGTTTTACATCAAGAAAAGCAGCAACCAATTGAGATGAAGCATCTTGTACTTCAAACAAACCTTCTTTGAAAGCATCGGTTAAAAATACATTTGCTCTTTCGGTTAAAACTAAAGCATCGGGTTGATCTTTTAAAAACTCAGTTTCAATGTTTAAATCCATCAAAATGGCACGAAGCTTTTCTTTGGTGGTTTTTAACGTATTCACTCTAAGGATTACTTTGGCTTGTTGATTTTGGGCTGCAATTTCTTTGGTCCAAAGTTCTTCTCCTAATTCTTTTATACCTAATTCATCCATCCAATCTGGAATAGATTCACGGTATTTTCTGATTTTGGATAATTCGTCAAAACGTCCTTTGATTTTTCGTGTTGGTGTTCCTTCAAGTTGTCTCCAATCTGGAATTGGATAACCACGAAGAACTGCCCAAACAGCAAAAATTCTCCACAATTGGTCTCGGTCAAACGGTTCTTTAACTTCGGCAATTTCCATATACAATCGTTTCCAACGAACGATTTCGTATATGGTTTCGGCAACAAACTTTCTGTCGGAACTTCCCCAACGTTTGTCTTTTTTTAAGGCACGAGCAACAACTTTATCGGCATATTCACCTTCGTTGAAGATGGCGTTTAAAGAATCAATCGTGGTGTAAACAAGGTTTCTGTGTAATCGCATTTGTAAAAAAATCAGCCAGCAAAGATATTGCTTTTACTGTAAAGAAAAAAAGTATTCTTTGGTTAGAATACTTTTTAACTTTTTTAATCGCAAGATTTGTCTATTCTTCGCATTTCAATTTTTTCTGGTGCATGAAGAACGAGCGGAAATTGCTCTATTTTTACGGAACTACTGTCTAATCCAAATGCTTTTTCTTCGGATAAACTGAATTTTTTCATAGTAAAATAAGTATTCATCACTATTTTTTCGAAGAAAGTTAAATCACTATCGTTTGAAAGGAATTTTTCAGAAAGTACAAATTTAAAGTCACCAATGATATGATTTTTACTTAATGATTCATATCGACTGGTAATGTCAACTTCACCACGTTGTACCATTTCTTTAATTACTTGTTTGAACATCAAGTTAATTTTGGTTGGTTCTCTAAATCCTAAATAAAAATCAATTCGATATAAATCGTCTTTGATAATCTCAGTAACTTTATACTCTTTTTTATACGGTTCGCTCAAAATGTTTACGTGAATAAACCAGTATAAATCAGCACGTTTTGGTCTTTTTTGAAGAATGGAATACATTACTTTTTCTTCTATTTCATCGCTTCGGTTAGAATTGGTCATGTAAACCAAATGCGTAGCATATTTTGGAATAGATAAATCAACGCTCAACTCAGCAAGAACTTTCTTGTAATCGTTGATTTTGACAATTTTAGTATAACTTTTGCTGATCTTTTTAGCCAAAAACCACGTTGACATTATACCAATTAAGAAAATTGCAATCACAATGGTAACATAACCACCTTCCATGAATTTGGTTATATTGGCAATTAAAAAACTCACTTCAATAATGACATAAATAGATATTATTGGTGCAATGAAATACCATTTTACACGTTTCATTATCAAATAAAAATTCAATAGTGTTGTAGTCATCATCATACCTAGAATAATGGATAATCCATAGGCATGTTCCATATATTTAGATTCTTTGAAGTAAAGAATAATTCCTACACAACCTACAAATAGTAACCAGTTTATAGAAGGAATGTACAACTGACCTTTTACGTCAGTTGGATAATTGATTTTTACTTTTGGCCAAAAATTCAATCGCATCGCTTCATTTATCAACGTAAACGATCCGCTAATCAACGCTTGCGAAGCAATAATCGCTGCTAATGTTGCTACAACAATTCCAATTGGTTGAAACCATTCCGCCATGATTAAATAGAATGGGTTAGGGTTGTGGTCGTTTAAATGAGCCAAAGTATCACCATTGTGTTGCAACAAATAAGCACCTTGACCAAAATAATTTAGAACTAAAGTTGTTTTTACAAAAGCCCAACTTACTCTAATATTTTTTCGTCCACAATGTCCCATATCAGAATACAACGATTCTGCTCCAGTGGTACAAAGGAAAACAGCTCCAAGGATGAAAAATCCATGACCAGAAACTTCGGATGTTAAAAGTTTATAAGCATAATAAGGATTGATGGCTTTTAAAACTTCAAAGTTTTGAGTAATTTGAATAACACCAAGAACGCCAAGCATTGAAAACCAAACTAGCATTACTGGTGAGAAAAACTTGGTCACAATTTTGGCTCCAAATTGTTGAATGGTAAATAAAACAAAGAGAATCGCAATTACAATTGGAATAGTTGGAATATCGGGTTCAAAGATTAAAAGTCCTTCAACTGCTGATGAAACTGAGATTGGCGGCGTAATAATTCCTTCGGCTAAAAGCAAACTTCCACCAATAATAGCAGGAACAATCAACCATTGAATTTTTGTTCTCTTTACTAACGAATACAACGAAAATATTCCACCTTCGCCATGATTATCAGCATTTAAAGTGATGATAACATATTTCAATGTAGTTTGAAGTGTTAAGGTCCAAATGATACACGAAAGTCCACCAAGAATTAGTTCAGAATTGATGATATTGTCACCAATTATGGATTTCATTACATATAAAGGTGATGTTCCAATGTCACCATAAATTATTCCTAAAGTTAATAACAAACCAGCGGCAGAAAGCCTTGAATGCAAATTTTGATGACTATGAGAACTCATAATATAATGTTAAAGAATGCAAATTTAGATGTTTTTAAAATATTTAGTTTCTTTTATGTTTAATTATTTTTAAAAACAAAAGCCGATGCAAATTACATCGGCTTTTGACCACAAATATTCAAACGCAGTTTAACCTCGTCTGTTTCCTCCTGAATTTCCTTGGCTTCGTCCAGAATTTTCTTGGCTTCTGCCTGAATTTCCTCTTTTTTCAGATAGATTTCTATTGCTTGAAGAACTTCTTTGAACCTCTGAACTTCTATTGCTTTCACTTCTTTGAGAAAGATTTCTAGGCGTTTCATTTCTTTTACTTTCAACTCGATTGCTGTTGCTTCTTGGAGTAGCAGTTTCATTTCTTGAAACACTGTTATTTCTTGGTGTAACTGTTTCGCTTCTATTTATTGCGTTATTTCGTGTTGCATTAATTTCTCTAACTTCATTTCGATTTGAATTTCCTCTTGTAGAATTTTCGGTTCTAACACTGTTGTTTCTTGATGTAACGCTTTCATTTCGAGTTACAGCATTGTCTCTTGTAGCAATAGTAGTTCTTCCTGTTTCATTTCTAACTGCGTTATTTCTTCCGCTGATAGCTGTATTTCTTGTTGCTAATTCGCTACGTTGAGAAACTGTTCTAACATTTCTTTTTTGGTCTAATTCATATCGGTTGCTATAATTTACATTTCTAACAGCAAACGAACGGTTTGGATGTTTTACTTCATAAGCACTTCCGCGTCTTCCACCATTATAGTAGTTGTTGTACACATTTTGACATCTACGAACATTTACGTAGTTATAATGATGATGCACGTTTATATATAAACCAATGTGACTTCTGTATCTAAATATTGGAAACGGACGCCAAGCATAATAATAAGTTGGATAATAACCCCAATACCATGTTGACCAATATGGTCTGTAATTTGAAACCCAAAAATTAGAGTAAATTACAGGTGTAAATGAATAAACTGGCTCATAAATATAGTTGTTACCATACATGAAAACGTTACCTACAACTTGTACTTGAATACGGTTGTTTCTGTCTTTTTCAACTTCAACGGTGGCAATGTCTTGAAACATATCGCGACCTAAAACCGATTGAATTACAATCAAATGCGCATTTCCTTCAACAGTTTCAATAACTCTCAAATAATCAACCTGATTATCGCCATTCAAATCAAGATTTGAAATTGGAACTTCGGGATTGTTTAATCGTCTTTCAAAATCTGCTAAATCTTTAGAATCTCCAAAGATGGAAGCTACAGCTCTTAAATCAAGATTATCGCTAATCTCACTGTTATTAGCTGTAACAGTAGTTCTGTCTTGAGCAAAAACTGATGTAATGCTAACAATCGACAGTAAAGCCAGAGTTAAAAATTTCGTTTTCATAATATATATAATTTGCGTTCATAAAATAGTTATAACGAAATATCCAATTACTATGCCACAAAAATTATTTTAAGGTAAGTTTAACATTGTCAAAAGCATTATCTTAGCTGAAAATGTAATCTATGAAGCGATACCAATTGAGTTTTTTAATAGTAATTATTTTTATTTTAACTTTCTGTAAATCAAATTTTAAAAGTAATTTTTCAGAGGTTAAAAGTATTTCAATCGATACGGTTTTAAACCAAAAGATAAGTATCAGAGCAATTTTAGTTGATAACGATAAAATTTGGTTTGCCGGAAACGGAAATAAATTTGGATTTTATGATGCTAAAGCAAATAAACTCCAAATGGAAACCATTACTGATACTTCAAAACTTGAATTTAGAAGCATTGCTCAAAATGATGTTGCAGTTTTTATTACTAATATTGGAAATCCAGCAACAGTTTTCAGGATTAATAAATCCAATTTAAAAGTTGAAAAGGTTTATTCAGAAACGCATGAAAAAGTGTTTTATGACAGTATGAATTTTTGGAATAATGACGAAGGAATTCTAATTGGCGATCCAATCTCCAATTGTCTTTCGATAGTAATTACTCGAAATGGTGGCAAAACTTGGCAAAAAGTTCCTTGCGAAAATCTTCCCAAAACGGTTGAAGGCGAAGCTGCTTTTGCCGCAAGTAATACCAATGTTATAATTAAAGGAAATCATTGTTGGATAGTTTCTGGCGGAGTAAAATCGAGAGTTTTTTATTCTTCGGATAAAGGAAAAACGTGGCAAGTTTTTGAAACGCCAATCGTTCAAGGTCAAGCCATGACTGGAATTTTTACTGCCGATTTTTATGATGAAAAAATAGGTTTCATTGCAGGTGGAAATTATGAAATTCCAACGCAGAATTTTCAAAACAAAGCCATTACTTTCGATGGTGGAAAAACATGGAATTTAGTAGCCGAAAATCAAGGATTTGGATATGCTTCGTGCATTCAATTTGTGCCAAATTCTGATGGAAAAGAACTCATTTCCGTTGGCGCAACAGGTTTGCATTATTCATCCGATTTTGGAAAAACATGGAAACAATTTTCAACCGATAATTCACTTTACACAATACGTTTTGTTTCACCAAATCTAGTTTTCGCCGCTGGAAAAGATAAAATTGTTAGAATTCAATTGAAACGATAGACTTTTATTCTACAAAGAGTAAAATCTGTGAAGATTTGTGAAATCTGTGTTCAATTATCTATTCCTTTTATTTAGGTATTGTTGCAACAATTTTCTATTGAAATCTTCTTCGGCTTTTTTCAATTTCAAAATTTTTACTGCTGGAATAACCGATTTTAAGTTACTGATGAACTTTTTTCTCAACTGATGCAATTCTTCTTCGCTGCTTTCCATTTGAGATAATAGTGTTGCAGCTTCTTTTTCGGAAACAATATCAAAATTTTCGCTGTCCATTCTGTCCAAATACGATTTCATTTTGGTACGTCTAATTTCGCTTTGTTTCTCGTCGAATGCATTATACAAAGGCCAAAATTTAGCCGATTCGTCAGCGGTTAAATCCAATTCACTTGTAATAAAAGCAACTTTAAGCGATTTGACTTGTTCCTTTTTTTGCTTCATTAATCTTCCGTTTTGAGCAAAGGAAATAATTGAAGTTAAAATTAAAATTAATGAAAGTATATTTCTTGTTTTCATAATGTTAGTTTATTATATAATGTTCTAAATTGGTGTTGTTTATCATCGTTTCTTCCAAAATATCATCCTGAATATCAAGATCGATTTGTATTTTTTCGATATCTTCTTTTTCTAATAATTCTAATAAATCATATTCTGAAACAGTTGTATTTCGAGCAATATAATTTTCTAAAAATTCAGCATCAAGCGTTTCGGTCGATTGTGATTGTTGATAAAAAACAACCGAAAGACTAATGGCTAAAACTGCCGCAATACCATAAAACCAAGTCTTTCTTTTTTGGAAGATAGAAATAACTTTGGGTTCGTTTTTGGGTAAATTAGCATTAATTTTTTTGGATAAATCATCAAAATAACCTTCAGGAGTTTTAAATCCCGAAGTAATTTTTGGTTCATTATCTAATCTAAATTCTTTCATAATTGTTTGACTTTTATAATTCCAAATGGTTTAATTTCCATTCATAAATTCTTCTATTTTTTTAACCGCATGATGATAGGAAGCTTTCAACGCACCAACCGATGTTCCTAAAATCTCCGACATATCTTCGTATTTTATTTCTTCAAAATATTTCATTTTAAAAACCAATTGTTGTTTTTCGGGTAAATTAGCAATCGCTTTTTGGAGTTTGAATTGAATTTCGTCTCCGTCAAAATAACTGTCAGCTTTAAGATTGTCTACAATTTTACTTAGCAATTCTTCGCTGGTTGTGTTGTTTTTCTTTGCTTTTTGGTTCAAAAAACTAATCGCTTCATTGGTGGCAATTCGATACATCCACGAGAAAAGTTTGCTTTCGCCTTTAAAATTTTTAAGATTTTGAAAAACTTTTATAAAGGTATTTTGCAAAACATCATCGGCATCATCGTGGTTTAAAACAATGTTTCTAATGTGATTGTAAAGTGGTTTTTGATATTCGCGTAGCAACTTTTGAAACGCTTCATTTTGCGTTTTCGGGTTGAGTAACTCAGCGATAAAAACCTTTTCGTCTTGCAACCTATTGTAATTTTAGTATTAGAATAAAATTAATCGAAAAGGTTTAATCTTGCATCAAAAATTATGGAATTTCTTCTGGAGTTGTTGTTTGCGGTTCAGGTTGCGTTTCTGTTCTTGGTGTTGAAATTGGTGTTGAAACGTTTGATACTGTAGGAGTTACTGGAACAGCTTTTGGAAAAACAGGAATGTACAATTCGGTTATCCATTTTGACGGATTTTTTACATCGTCAATAGTTTTCGAGTAAACTTCTATATATTTTCCGGCAAAATTTTGTTTAAAATCATTGTCGGTAATATGCTTTTGGGCTTTTTTCCAAGTTTCAGCTAAATGCGAATAATCGCCAGTTAAAGTGGTTTTCAGGCAAGTAAACGCTTCCATTTCGCCTGATTGCATATCGCTATTGGTATCTAGAAAAACTTTTTTCGCTGTTGGAATACAAACCGAAAAGTTTACAATATCATTGGCATAATCAATGTTGTTATAGATTACAAAAGGTTTTCCCGCCATTTGAATGTTATTCTTTTTGAAAAAATATACCATTCGTGGCAAAACGATTTTAATGTTTCTGATAAGACTTTTTTGCTTACAAGAATAGGTTTGTTTCAAGAAAAATCCCGAATTTCGTTGCGCTACACCATTTACTTTTATCGAAAAAGTCTTCATTTCATAGCGAAGAGTTTTATCAAGATTGGCTAGACTTTGCTCATAATTATTACCAATAACATTTTTAATTCCACCTTTAAAAAAGCTGGTAATTTTGGTCATTAAATTAATCGTTCCTTTGGTTGTCCAAGTTACTTTTGTGCCGCCAATGGTATCTTTAAATTTCCAATTTACTTCCGATGGCATTCCGTCCAAAGTCATTTTTTGAGCAATGCTATCGTTTTCTTTTACAAAAAACGTTTTCATAAAACCGTTGCCATCATTGCCTTGCCAAGAATAACTTGCGCCAATTCCCATTGTCTTTGCAGGATAAGTAAACGTCATTTCGGGATCGTTTTTTTTCCAAGAACTAAAAGTTTCCCAGTTTTTATAATCGTTTACATACTCAAAAACAATCATTCTTGGTGCTTTTACAACTTTGGAACGCGTTACAGCATAATCACCTTTTTGGGTTAAGATATAAACCGTTAGTCCAATGAAGGAAAGTACTACTATAAGAAAAAGATATTTTAGGATTTGCATGGTCGTTTAAACTTGACACAAATTTATAAATTAAATTCTGTCTTTCGGAAAGCATTTTTTTATATTTGTTAGACACCATTTTTTTATTGCTTATGAATACTTCAAAGACAAAATCAGAGTTAAGAGCCGTTTTATTTCAACATTTAGACGGAATTACAACTGTTCCAGTAGCTTATTCGTTATACAAAAAAGGAATTTTGGATTATTTTCTTGAAATAAAGGAAACTACTTTGAGCGAATTAACCCAAAAGTATAATGCTAACGAAGGCTATTTGAATGTGGCTTTGCGTGTTTTGGCTTCGCAAGGTTGGTTAATTCAAACCATAAATGAAGTATCAAATGAGGTAACTTTTTCGGTTTCAGAGAAAAGCGAGATTGCCTTTGAATTGGTAAAAAACTATGAAGATGTTTTCAATTTGATGCAGTTTTCAGAGAAATTTCATCCGCGAAAATTTGAAATTGAACCTTTTGAATTGTTGAATTCTTATTTCAGAAAATATAAAAATCAGTATGACATTGTTTTTTCTGAAGATGAAAAGGTTAAAGAAATTCAGCAGCAGATTTTAATTCATATCGAAGGAAATCTGGTTGGACCAACGATTGTAATGCTTGGAATGAGCGGCATGTTTCATAAATATTTTATGGAAACGTCCTTTCGTCCGGAAGAGTTTCATAAAAATCCCGAATGTTTCAAAGAGATTTTAGACTTTTTGACTTATTTAGGTTGGTTTACCAAGAAAAACGAAAATTATCAATTTACTGAAACCGGATTGTTTTTTGCTAAAAGAGCAACGGCTTATGGCGTGACGGTTTCCTATATTCCAACGTTGCGAAAAATGGACGAATTGCTTTTTGGAAATCCGTCAATTCTCAGAAATATAGGCGAACACGAAACCGAGCTTCATGTAGATAGAGAAATGAATGTTTGGGGAAGTGGCGGCGCACATTCGGAGTATTTTAAAATTGTGGACGAAGTCATTATCAGTTTGTTTAATCGACCAATTGCCGAACAACCGAAAGGAATTCTTGATATGGGTTGTGGAAACGGCGCGTTTATCCAGCATATTTTTGAAGTGATTGAACGACAAACGTTACGTGGCAAAATGCTTGATGATTATCCGTTGTTTTTGGTTGGCGTTGATTATAACGAAGCTGCGCTTAAAGTTACGCGTGCTAATTTGATTAAAGCCGATATTTGGGCAAAAGTAATTTGGGGAGATATTGGTCGACCAGATGTTTTGGCGCAAACCTTGAAAGATGATTATGCTATTGATTTGAAAGAATTACTCAATGTTAGAACTTTTCTTGATCATAACCGAATTTGGGAAAATCCAAAAACCAAAACGCCTAATAGAATTAGTCAATCGAGTGGAGCTTTTGCACATCGTGGAAACCGAATTTTGAATGCCGATGTTGAAGATAATCTGCTGGAACATTTGCAAAAATGGAAACCATTTGTAGAAAAATTTGGTTTGCTAATTATTGAATTGCATACCATTTCTCCCGATTTAACTGCTAAAAATTTAGGACGAACTGCCGCAACAGCTTATGATGCTACGCACGGATTTTCAGACCAATATATTGTAGAAATTGAAGTCTTGCACAAAGTTGCAGCCGAAGCTGGATTGTTTTCTGATAATGACTTTTTTACCAAATTTCCCAACTCAGATTTGGCAACAGTAAGCGTGAATTTATTTAAAGGAAAACCTTAGCGTTTCATTACAAATTTTATCAAAAAAAGCATAACGACAAATAGCAAAAAACCTATAAGAATTTTATAACTTCCTTTATAAAACTTTTGGTGTAGCGCTTTGTCTTTTCCATAAGCAAAGTAAATAGCTACGACGAAAGCTACAAAAAACAGTGCGGCAAAAATCCATTGACCAGTTGTGAACATTTATTTCAAATTTTCAACAAATTTACTGAAATGTATCCGAAAGTTGTAATTTGCGTCAACAATAAAATGAATAAAAATGCAAAAACAACTTAATGCTGTAAAAGAATTTCACACCGCTTTTGGTTTAGGAGTTAGTAACGAGATGAAAGCCGATCTAGGCGAACAAAAAAACACACTTCGTTTTAACTTAATGAAAGAAGAAAACGAAGAATATCTGGAAGCTGTTCAAAATAATGATTTGGTGGAAATAGCCGATGCGCTTGGCGATATGTTGTACATCCTTTGTGGAACGATTTTGGAACATGGTTTGCAACATAAAATTGAAGAAGTTTTTGATGAAATTCAGCGTAGCAATATGAGTAAACTAGGCGAAGACGGAAAACCTATTTACCGCGAAGATGGCAAGGTACTAAAAGGACCAAATTATTTCAAACCAAGTTTTGAGGAGATATTAAAGTAACAAAAAAGCGGTTTTCAGTGAAAACCGCTTTTTAAAAATATTTAATTTCTAAATTCTAAATTCTAAATTCTAAATTCTAAATTTAAACTTTAACCGTCCAACCAAAAGTATCTTCGGCAAGTTTATATTGAATTTTGGTCAATTTATCTTTTAATTGTAATGCAATAGAATTTTCAATTTTTGGCAATTCAAAATAATCGCCTTGGTATTGAAAACCAACAATTGGACTAACCACTGCCGCAGTTCCAGCACCGAAGATTTCTTTTAAACTTCCGTCTTTTGCAGCAGCAACTAATTCATCAACTAAAACTGAACGCACTTCAACATTAATTCCTTCGCGTTTTGCCAAATCGATTAAACTTTTTCGAGTAACACCATCAAGAATTCTCTCGCTAGTTGGCGCAGTAAACAAAGTATCATTAATTCTAAAGAAAACGTTCATCGTTCCAGCTTCTTCCAGTTTGGTATGCGTAGCATCATCGGTCCAAATGATTTGTTGGAAGCCTTTTTCCTGAGCTAATTTTTGCGGATAAAATTGTGCCGAATAGTTTCCAGCAGCTTTTGCCGCACCAATTCCGCCATTGGCAGCACGACTATAATGTTCCGCGATAATAACTTTTACTTCACCCGAATAGTATGATTTTGCAGGTGATAATATGATCATAAAACGATATTGAGTTGATGGTTGAGCAATAACTCCTGAGCCAATTGCAATCATAAAAGGTCTGATATATAAAGTATTGCCTAATCCTTTTTTAACCCAATTTTTTTCTATTTCCAAAATAGCTTTCAAACCGTCAATGAACACATTTTCAGGAACTTCAGGCATTGCCATTCTAACAGCAGATTTATTAAATCGGATGTAGTTTTCGTCTGGTCTAAACAACCAAACGTCGTTATTATCATCTTTGTAAGCTTTCATTCCTTCAAAAATAGCTTGACCATAGTGAAACACTTTTGCTGAAGGATCAATCATAAACGGTTCATAAGGTTTTATAACCGGTTTTCCCCATTGACCTTCTTTAAAATCGCAAACCAACATGTGGTCTGTAAATACACTTCCAAATGAAAGATTATCAAAATCAACGTCATTAATTTTTGAGCTATTTGCTCTAACTATATCGATTTCGTTGGTAGTTTTTAAACTCATTAAAATTTGTTTTGTAATAATTTAAAATATAAGTAATTGATTTTAAATCACTTGTAAAATAAACTATTTGTATTAGTAGTTGTGATGTTATTTTTGTAAAACTAATAAAAATATGCATCCAATTTGAATATTAAAAACTTTTTTCAAATTCGCTATTTAGATTAGATTTTGATAAAAGATTCTTAATAATTAATTAATTTTTTTACCGTTTTAATTCTCAGTCTTGTTAAACTTCTTACTTTTGTAACACTTACATTAATCGTAATTAGATCATGAAAAAAACAACTCTTTATTCTTTATTGATTATCCTTTTTATGGGATTAAATCTAAATGCACAAACAACTGTAAACACGAAGGATTATAAGCTTTTTGGAGAAAAATTTGAAGCAAAAAAAGTTTTGACCGAAAAACAAATGCTAAAAAAATACAAAAATTTGAAAAAAGGTGATAGTATAGCTGTTCAATTTGTAACCAATATTAAAGCAGTTTGCAAGAAAAAAGGTTGTTGGATGAAACTAGATTTAGGTAATAATAAAGAGTCATTTGTAAAATTTAAAGACTATGCCTTTTTTGTTCCATTAAATGCTGATAATAGTCAAGCTGTGGTTAACGGATATGCTTTTGTAGATGTAGTATCAGTTGATGAATTAAGACATTATGCAAAAGATGCAGGAAAATCTAAGGAAGAAATCAATAAAATCACTAAGCCAGAGATTACTTATTCGTTTACTGCAACAGGTGTTTACATCAAGAAGTCATAAAGTATGAAGAAGTTATTTCTGTTACTGACTGCTTTTGTTGTTATTTCTTGTCAAAAAAAGGAAGAAGAAAAAAAAGAATCTTGTACTACTGAAATCAAGGAAACTTCAAAGGATGACGATGGTTTTGAAATGTACCAAATGTCGGAAATGGCAGCTTTGATGGAACAAATGTATGTGGACAATCAACGATTAAAAGAACGTATTATAAAAGGTGATACTATTGGTCAATTTCCACAGCATTTCTTGAAAATTCACAAAGCAGTAATGACTGATGAACAAGAAAACGATGATTTTTTTAAAGAGCAAGCAGCTAAGTTTATCAAGGCGCAGGAAATGATTTATAAAGATCCAAAAAATGCCAAAGAACATTTTAACAAAGGTGTTGATGCTTGTGTTCAATGTCATCAGCAAAAATGTGGCGGACCAATTCCAAGGATTAAAAAATTATACATAAAAGAATAAGTTTGAAACGAGAAATTATTCAAACAAAAGATGGTTCGACTTCAATTTTTATTCCCGAGTGGAATGAAAGTTATCATTCTAAACACGGAGCAATTCAAGAAGCGTATCATGTATTCATAAAAAACGGGTTTTCTTTATTTGAAGCAAAACCCGTTTCTATTTTAGAAATAGGTTTTGGAACAGGTTTAAACGCTTTCATTACTTCATTGGAAGCCAAAAAAAATAACCAACAAATAAATTATGTTGGAGTAGAAGCGTATCCAATTTCTCCTGAGGAAATTTTGGCAATGAATTATGCAGCCTTAATTGATGCTAATACAATTGATGTTTTTAAAGAAATTCATCAAGCAAATTGGGAAAGCGAAAACCAAATTCATGCCAACTTTTCGTTAACCAAGCGAAAACAGTTTTTTCAAGATATTGATGATAAAGAATGTTTTGACTTAATTTATTTTGATGCTTTTGGGTTTGATGTCCAACCTGAATTATGGTCAACAGCTATTTTTATCAAAATGTATAATGCATTGAAAGTGAACGGGATTTTGGTTACCTATGCTTGCAGAACTTCAATTAAAAATGCAATGAAAGAAGCTGGTTTTGAAGTTGAAAAACTTCCTGGCGCACCAGGAAAGAGAGAAATGCTTCGGGCAAAAAAGATGCTAAAAATTTAACTTTTCTCTAAATAATTTTTAACTAACTAAACGGATGACTTACTAATTCTTTTGATTAAATTTGAAATAATACAAAAAAGCACAATTTTAGTATTCATTTTAAATTAGTTTACTATGTCAAAATCAATGTTAGTTTATACCAAAAAAGTTTTAAAAGGAGTGAGTTTTGACGTTGAGTTATTTTGTAAAGAACTCAAGAAAGCATACAAAGTTTTGTTGCCACACGAACTTGAAGAATTAACCGACTGGTTGTTGAATTTTACACAACAAAAACCAGAATTAAGACAGTGTATTTTACATATTGATTAACTATATAATATAGAAAGGGCATTTTTTTTGCTCTTTCTTTTTGAGTAAATTTGTTTTTGAAAGAAAATACATTGAAAAAATGTTAAAAAATACCGATTGTCGTGTAAATATGTATTTTATCGATGTTTTTTGTCGAAAATATTTGGTGAATAAAATTTAATCATATACTTTTATCTTGAAATAAAAATAAGATAACCCTAAATCTTAACCATTATGCCTAGAATGATCTATGATTACACTAAAACGGTGCTCGAAAGAGTGAGTTTTGATCCAGTTCTTTTTGCTAAAGAATTAAAAAAGGCAGTTAAAAATTTATTGCCTTATGAAATTGAGCAATTAAAAAGGTGGCTTCAATTTTTTATTCAAGAAAAGCCCGAATTAGAAAAGTGTTTAAAAGTTGTTAACTAAGAGTTTAAAGAGAAAAATAAGGAGTTTAAAAACTCCTTATTTTTTTTGTAACGGACTAATAATTTCCACATTTTGAAAAGCAATTGCACCTCTAACAACTCCCGAAATAGTGCTTCGTAAAGCATCAATAATATGAATTTTTAATTCATTTTTTGGATAAAGCAAACTAACTTCTCTTGCTGGTTTTGGTTCAGAAAATTGACGAAGCTTTGCTTTGTTTTTTTCGTTTAAATCCAAAGTATGTAAATAGGGAAGAAGTGTTGTTCCAAGACCTTCATCTGCGAGTTTTATTAAAGTTTCAAAACTGCCACTTTCCAGTTGAAAATGATTTTTATCGGTTTGATTTTTATTCTTGCAAAGGTTTAAAATTCCATCTCTAAAACAATGTCCATCTTGAAGCAAAAGGATTTCGTTAATGTCCAAATCATCAATTACAATTTCAGTTTTTGCAAATGTTTTATGACTTTCAGGAATATAGGCAACAAACGGTTCATAATACAGAACAACTTCCTTGATTTTTTCTTCTTCCAAAGGTGTAACGGCTATCGCTGCATCAAGATGACCGTTGTTTAATTTATCAATAATTTCGTTGGTGTTTAACTCTTCAATGATGAGGTTTACTTTTGGGTATTTTTTGATAAAATTGTTTAAAAACATTGGTAAAAGCGTTGGCATAACCGTTGGAATAATTCCCAATCTAAATTCGCCACCAATAAATCCTTTTTGCTGGTCAACAATATCTTTAATTCTATCGGCTTCGTTAACGATATTCTTGGCTTGATTGACAATTTTTTGACCAATTTCCGTTAGTTGGATAGGTTTTTTTGTTCGGTCAAATATTTGAATACCAAGTTCTTCTTCTACTTTTTGTATTTGCATGCTTAAAGTAGGTTGAGTAACAAAGCATTTTTCGGCTGCGAGCGTAAAATTTTTATGTTCGGCTACTGCCAAAACGTATTGTAATTGAGTAATTGTCATTTATAGTAAATTTTGATACAAATATAAAAACTATCAATTTAATTTATAGTGATAATTGTCATTTTATGTCGAAATTTGATTTAATAAATTTGTTTAAATTTAAATAAGTATAAAGATGAAAGTAAATAGTCTTGGATTACCCGTAAAAGAAACCGAAATATTAGTGGCAGAATTGAATATTTTATTGTCAAGTTTTCAAGTGTATTATCAAAATTTGCGAGGCTTGCATTGGAATATTAGAGGAAAACGTTTTTTTGATTTGCATTTAAAATTTGAAGAATTGTATAACGATTCTCAATTAAAAATCGATTTAATTGCCGAAAGAGTATTAACGTTGGGTGGAATTCCATTGCATACTTTTGATGATTATACCAAAAATAGCAAAATTAAAATTGGAAAAAACATCCATAATGATGAAGAAGCTATCGCTTTGATTGTAAATTCATTAACAGAATTGTTGAAAGTAGAGCGAATTATCTTATCACAATCGGGAACTATTGACGATGAAGGAACTAACTCCATGATGAGCGATTTTATCAAAGAACAAGAAAAAACTATTTGGATGATGAAAGCTTGGCTTGAAGAAGAAATTTAGAAAATAGGATGTTAAAATTTAATTAAAAATAGCAGTAAAACCCTCGTGAATATTACATTTGCAACATGAAGTATTTGGCACAAATTGTATTAGTCTTGTTTGTTGCTTTTCTTTCTACTCCAACGGTTGTGAGTATTATAGAAAAGAAGACTGATGTATCAATTTTTTATAGTTTGGCCGAAGAAGAAATTCATAAAGAGTTAAAAGAAGTTAAAGCAGAGATAAAGTCTTATGACTATCCAATTTCTACAATTGCTTTAAAAAAATCAAGAATAGTGTCCGAAAACTTGTCTAAACACGACAATGTTTCATCGGTTATATTTTCTCCACCGCCCGAATTTATTTAATACTATCGAGTTTAGTTTTCGCACTTGCGGAACAATAGTTGTATTAAATAAAGTAAGGTAATGACAAAAAAAATAAATCTTTTTGCGAACCTTAAATCTGATTTTGCATCAGGTTTAGTGGTTTTCTTAGTAGCACTTCCATTATGTTTAGGAATTGCATTAGCATCTGGCGCACCATTGTTTTCGGGGATTATAGCTGGAGTAGTTGGCGGAATTGTAGTGGGTTATTTAAGCCAATCCCATTTGAGTGTTTCTGGTCCAGCGGCAGGTTTAACAGCCATCGTATTAACAGCAATTACCGATTTGGGTGCTTTCAACGTTTTTCTGCTAGCTGTTTTAATAGCAGGAATTATCCAATTAGCATTAGGGTTTTTAAGAGCTGGTTCTATTTCTAATTATTTTCCAACCAATGTAATCGAAGGAATGCTTGCTGGTATTGGTGTAATTATCATTTTAAAACAAATTCCTCATGCTCTCGGATACGATGCTGATTATGAAGGCGATGAAACGTTTACTCAAGCTGATGGACAAAATACGTTTTCAGAATTATTCAATATAATAGATTATATTCATCCAGGAGCAGTTGTAATCACAGTTATTTCGTTGATTATACTCATTATGTGGCCAAAGGTTGATGTGCTAAAGAGAATTAAATTAGTTCCTCCAGCATTGGTAGCTGTAATCGTTAGTATTTTATTAAATGAGTTTTTCATCAGCACAGGAAATAGTTTAGCCATAAGCAAATCACATTTGGTTAGTCTTCCTGTTCCAACTACTTTGGAAGAATTTAAAAGTATTATTATTTTACCTGATTTTACCGCAATAACCAATTCTAAAGTTTGGGTTGTTGCTTTTACAATTGCTGTTGTTGCCTCAATCGAAACGTTACTTTGTATTGAAGCTGCTGATAGAATGGATGCTTTAAAGCGATATACCAACACTAATATCGAGTTGAAAGCACAAGGAATTGGAAATATAGTTAGTTCATTGTTAGGTGGTTTGCCAATGACTTCGGTTGTCGTAAGAACTTCTGCAAATAACGATGCCGGAGCAAAATCAAAAATGTCAACTATCATTCATGGTGTTTTATTGCTAATTAGTGTATTGGCAATTCCAGTAGTTTTAAATAAAATTCCATTGGCAACATTAGCTGCCGTTTTATTATTAGTAGGTTATAAATTAGCCGTTCCAAATATTAAGCATTTTGCAGGTTACATGTCAAAAGAAGTAAACCTATTGATTATTTCTATTGTATTAGTAATCATTGGATACACAAATTCTGTTAGTTCAATTGTGCTAACATCATTAGCATCATTATCGGTTTTGATATTATTATATTGTTTTTACAAAGCATCAAAGTCTGTAGAATTTAAGAAAAATGTATCACGGAATCAATATATTTACTTCCCGTTTTTTGCAACAACGCTTGCTGTAGTTTTCACCGATTTGCTTAAAGGTGTTGCCTTAGGAATGATTATAAGTATTATTTTTGTTTTAAGAGGAAACATGAAACGAGCTTACAATTTTAGAAAAGAAGAATATAAAGATGGTGATATTATCCATATTGATTTAGCGCAAGAAGTTTCGTTTTTAAACAAAGCAGCTGTCAAAACAACATTGAGTTCAATTCCTGAAAATTCAAAAGTAGTTATCAATGCTTCGGATACTGTTTATATTGCTCACGATATATTGGATTTGATTAAAGAGTTTAAAAAAATTAGAGCCAAAGAAGAAAATATAAAAGTAAAACTCGTTGGGTTTAAAAAAGTTTATGAATTAGAAAACACTGAAGAAGCTGGAAAAAAGAATGTATTTGTAGAACAAAATTCATCTAATAACTAGTTTTTAATAAATAAAAAGATAAAAAATGAAAACATTAAATAAAGAATTACAAGCACAAATTACACCTAGAAAAGCCTTAGAAATTTTAAAAGAAGGAAACGGTAGATTTATGAAAAATCTACAAACCGATAGAGATTTATTAAAACAAGCCAATGAAACTCGTGATGGACAATGGCCGTTTGCAACTATTTTAAGTTGTATTGATAGTAGAACATCGGCTGAGTTAATTTTTGATCAAGGTTTAGGCGATGTATTTTCGGTTAGAATTGCCGGAAATATTGTAAACACTGATATTTTAGGAAGTATGGAATTTGCTTGTAAAGTAGCAGGTTCAAAACTAATTGTTGTTCTTGGTCACAGTAAATGTGGTGCTGTAAAAGGTGCTTGCGATCATGTTGAAATGGGTAACTTAACTGAATTGTTATCAAAATTACAACCAGCGGTTTATGCTGAAAAAGACACAACAGATGAACGAAGCTCAAAAAACGCTACATTTGTTGAAAACGTGGCACAAATCAATGTAAAAAGAAGCGTGAAAAGCATTATTGAGCGCAGTTTTATTTTAGAGCAAATGCTTGAAAATGGTGAAATTGGAATTGTTGGTGCAATGCACGATTTAGAATCGGGGAAAGTTACGTTTTATGATGATGTAACTTATATCAAAGACGATTTAAATCCAGAATTTTCAGTAGTAGAACTAAGACATTAATATTTATTTCAATGGGTGAATTATATAAAAAACTATTAGAAAACAACAAAAAATGGGTTGATGATCAATTGGCTATTGATAAAGATTTTTTCAAAGACTTAGCAAAAGGTCAAAATCCGCAACTCCTTTGGATTGGTTGTTCTGATAGTCGTGTTCCAGCCAATGAAATTGTAGGCGCAAAACCTGGTGATGTTTTTGTTCACAGAAACATTGCAAACATGGTCGTTCACTCGGATATGAACATGTTGAGCGTACTTGATTATGCAGTTAATGTGTTGAAAGTTAGACATGTTATCGTTTGCGGACATTATGGTTGTGGTGGTGTAAAAGCTGCTATGGGAAATAGTTCTATCGGAATAATTGATAATTGGATTAGGCATATAAAAGATACTTATCGTTTGCATCAAAAACAATTGGATGCTATTGAAAATGAAGAAGAACGTTTCAATAAATTTGTTGAAGTAAATGTAAAAGAACAAGTTTTTGATTTGGCCAAAACATCCATTGTACAAAATGCTTGGCAGAATAATCAGCCGTTGTATTTACACGGTTGGGTTTATGGATTAAATTCGGGTTATGTGACTGATTTAGATGTAAACATCAGTTCAGAGAAAGATTTAGACGATGTATATCAACTCAAGTTTTAATGAAAACGCCGCTTAATTAAGCGGCGTTTTTTTATTCGTCTTCATCGCTATTTTCGTTAAATGCAGAGGGAAGCATTTTCGGGATAAATTTGATTAAAATAGGTAAAAGCAAAGCTCCGCCAGGCAATAGAAATATCGTTAACGATGGAACGGTTTTACAAATGTCCAACAACTGTTTTTTGACTTTCTTTTTCTCGTCTTTATCCAAATCTTTGTGCGTAGATTTTGCCAAAAGATGCATCAATTCCTTACTTTGTCTAATTTCTTTAATCAAACGTTTTTTATTCCGATTGATTAAAACACCAACGCTTTCGGTGGTAGTGTCATAAAAATGCTTCACCGGATTGGAGAAGTTGAAATAGGGAATTTCGCTTTTATATTTTGTGATAAAATAGTTGATAAAATCAATACTTTTGATGATTTGCTCATCGTTTATGGCTAGATTTTCGCCTAGTTTAAACATGAAATAGCGTTCTTCATTTTCTACTTTTTCATCGCTCCAAAGACTAATTCCAGCCAAATCAACAATGTATAATTTCTCAATTTCATCGTTTAGATAACTCAGATCTAGTTCTTCAATATTTTTACTGCTAACGTTTGAAAACTTGTTGTATCGAACAGACGATTCAAACAGTTTTTGCAACAATTCGTCGTGAACCGATTTTCCGGTTTTTACTTTCAAGGAAATCGAAACAATTCCAATTACGATTTCTTCAATTTTATTGGAATATTTTTCGGGAATTTCACCTAGTTCCAAAAACTTTTTAAAAGCCAAAACATCTATAAACGAAAGCGCATTGGTAATGACGTGAGAGAAGTTTTTGCTAAAAATATCTTCATTCGTTTGAACTCTCGTATGGATAATTTCTTCTAAGTTTTGAACATTAGAATTGCTGCTTAAAATCTTAAAAATCGAACTGCTTTTTGGATTTAAACTTTTATAAAAAGCAACACAATCACTAGTGAATTTTGTGCTGTCTACTTTTTTAGTAACTAGACAATGAACTTTAAATAGCGTGTTTAGTAAGCTAATCTTTGAGATTTCTATCGGTAACCAATTGTCAATATCAATAGGAATGATGGTATCAACAGCAACAATATGTCCAAAGATGAAACCTGTTTTTCTCGTTGCTTCATAAAATTCAACTTCGTCAATGACTATTTCGTCTTCTTTGTGCTTTTGCTCGGCAAAATACTTGTCAATCCAGCCGTGTATTGAAGGGTTAATCATTGTTTTGAATTTTAATCAAGGCAAAATTATATTTTTTAGAAAGAAAAAACAGCGAAAAAAACAGTAAATTTAAAATAGTTACCTCGATTTAATGTTTTGTTCACATAGCGAAATGATTTCGGCTATTCTATTGCTTCGTGTTTCTTCTCTTTTGGCTTGATTTAACCAATAAAGGTAGCTTTTTCTATAGGATTTACTGAAGTTGTTGTAGTTGTCTAAAGCGGTTTTGTTTTGGCTAAAAGCAATTACTAAATCTTTAGGAATTTCTAAATTTTCAACGCCATTAAGCGATTCCCAAGAACCATTTTGTTTGGCAATTTCAATTTTTTTCAAACCACTTTCATGCATCAAGTCATCGGCAATCAGTTTTTCGATATAGGTTTTATTGAGTTTACTCCAAACGCTTTTGTCTTTTCTTGGTGTAAAAAGTTGTCGTCTTCTGTCGTCGTCAATTCGCTTTACAGTAGAATCAATCCAACCGTAGCAGATGGCAACTTGAACGGCTTCTTCCCATCGCATACTTTCGAATGTACTGCTAACTTTGTATAAAATTAAATACGCTTTGGTAGCTTTCGTATGATTATCGTGCAACCAATTTCTCCATTCTTGGGCATTTTTAAAGTATAAATGTTCTTCTTCCAAAGGTGAAAATTATTTGATAATACCTGCACAAGCAACTCTTCCGCCGGCATTTCCAGTAGGTTGTGTTTCAAAATCATCTGGATTGGCATGAACAATTAACCCTTTGTTTAGAATATCTTTGGTTTCATCGCCACAGCCAATACACCATTCGTTGGTTTTGAAAACTACAGTAGCATTTCCTTGTGGATCAGTAGTGAAATTACCAATATCGCCTTTGTGGTATTCGCCTTCGCCAAATTTTCCGTGCTTTTTAAACGTTGGGTTCCAATGTCCGCCAGCCGAAGCAGCATCAGCACTTGAACAATCTGATTTTTCATGAATATGGATAGCGTGAACACCAGGAGTTAAACCGCTAATTTTTGCTTCTAAATAAACTACTCCGTTTCGTTCAGTAAAAGTGGCTTTTCCTTCAACTTTACTACCACTTTTAGGTTCTAAGTTGATGGTTACACTATTTTTAGGCGTGTTGTCACCCGATTTACAGGCTATAATAATTACTAAAAGTAAGGCGGAAAATAAGACTATCTTTTTCATAAGTTGTGATTTTTAGTTTTTCAAATTTACAAAATAATCAATGGGCATTGTCTTTTTTTAACGTTTTACTAAGTTATTCGATTTTATAATAGATGACATAATTTTTCAAAATTTCATCAATTTTTTTCTTATCAGAAGGCGATAATTTTTTTAGATAAAACCCTTTTTTGAAGTCGTTTTCATCATATGCATAAGGAAAAATACCAGCAACATAAAACTCATGAAGCGAATAAGGTGTAAGGCATGGCAACGGAATATCGTGCATCAAATGGTAATTTTTTGGCGTATGAAAAGTAAAATTCGACACTTTATGTTGGTTGTAGTCGCTAATGCTGTATTCCAAAGGTTTGGTTAGTTGTTCCGCGCTAGGTTTTCCCATAAGTTGCCCTACATAAAACGAACTAACATTTTCTTGCAGAATTTTTGGAAACAAGAAAACGATAAAAATCAGTCCAATTCCTGCTAGCGTAATTCCTTTGGATAGTATCGGTTTTAATGTAATACTCAAAAGTACTAAAGCAACAAGAGGCAAAACCGCATCAATCATAAAGCGATATTGTCCAGAGAAATAAAAGATAACAATAGTTTTTAGTGTGATACAAACCCAAAGCAAGATGAGTTTGGTATTTCGTTTTTTAATTGCAAGAAATCCAAATCCAAACACAGCAAGAACTACCACCAAATTTACTATTTTTTTGAAACCACTTAATGTTAACCATTTTATGATTTTGTCAGAAGTTGACCACGAGTTTATTTCGGGTATAGTGTATTGATAATCATAAGTTTTAAGTAATCCGATTTTATTGGATAATTCTAATAAAAAAGTAGAAGGTTTCCAGGAAACATCGATTAAATTACTATTTATTGGAAAGATAAAATCGCCAAAAACCCAAATCTGTTTGATGAAAAAAAGTGATACTAAAACTACTGTCAATAGTATGTTTTTTATGCTAAATAGCAGTTGTTTATTAGTTTTAAAACCTAATAAAAACACAAATAGTGGAAGCCAAAAAACGGTTGGTTTTAACGTAAAAATAAACACCGAAAGCAACCAAATAACACTAAAATTTTCAGCATAATCAGTTTTAAAAAGTTCTACGATAAGCAGAATGCTAAAAATATAAATAGGTAAATCGGGTGAAGGCGAATGTAAAAAGAGAAAGAAAAAAGGAATGAAAAGTAATAAATTCCAAAGTTTTTTTTCAAATAAATAAAGAACAAAGATGGTGTATAACACTAAATTTATCCTCAAAAAAGGATCTAAAATAGCATCAAAACTGGCTTGAAAAATATGCCAAGACGATTGTTGTCCTAAAATCAGATTGATATTGGCAATGCCTTTTACTAAACCATATTCACTAAGCCATTTGATGGTTCCAACATAGTAACCAAAATGGTCGTTGATGAAAGGAGCAAAGGTGGTTATGCTAACTCCAAGGAAGATAAAAACCAGCAACCATCGGTTTTTTAGTAATGAAAAGAATTCGGAAAAATTGTTTTTTGAAACAACCAAACCGATTAAACCAATAAGAATAACAACAATTTCAAACACAATTCCTAAAGAGAAAAAGAAAGCAACAACGCTGGCAACAACGGTAATGCCAACTATTCCAGCAGTTAAGTTTGCCCACAGACTAGTAAAAGTAAAACCTAACAAACGAGAAGTTAATTTTCCCCAACCGAAAAGCAGCGGAAGTAGAACGAGCAGACTTAATAGTAAGTAAATCACGATTGTTGGGTTAGTATTTCAGCGTAAAAATAGCAAAGAAATAGGTTAGTAGCATCGATTTATGGTTCAATAAAAAACAAATTGGCTGTTGTAGTTGACGGTTTAAACTTCAAGTTTTCTTGTTCTTTTTGTCTGTCGATAAGCAGAATTCCATCCAAATGGTCGCGTTCGTGCTGAAAAATAACGGCTGTAAAACCTTCCAATATTTCAGTTACTTTATCACCTTTCACGTTATAATACTGCACTTGAACCGAGTAATGACGCATAATCATGCCGCGTTCGTCAAACGATAAATCGCCTTCTGGACCTTTTTGCCATAAATCAGAACGCCAAATAATCTCGGGATTGATGAAAACTTCAAACGGTTTATTTTCTTTATCAAATCGTTGTACTAGAACCATTCTGCGGTTGATGCCAACTTGTGGCGCGGCAATTCCAACACCACGACGATTTGGATCCATAACCGATTTCAGCATTCGTTTGGCTAATACTTTGGTCAGTTTGTCTTTTGGATTTATCGGTTTGGAAACACTTTTTAAAATAATAGAATCGTTGTGAAACTTGGTTTGCGTTACTCGCATCATTTGGGTAGTATCGACAAGTATCAACTCTTTTTCCTGAGTGGTTAACTTTTCATCGTGCTGCGAATGCACCACAGTTGAAAACAATAGAGTGAACAGAAAGGTTTTGATGATATACGTCATAGCGAAACGGTACTTTTTTCAAAGATAGTCATTTTAAGATTTTAAGACTTTCGGATTTTAAGATTTTAGGATTGTATCGATGGGTTAGTGGATGCATTGAAATGAGTGTGACACATGTACTAATCGTTTAGTAAAAAAGCAAATAAAAAACCTTTGCCTAAGTAGGAAACATTGACAAAGGTTGGGTTTATTTGAATTTGTTTTTTGGAATTAGTTTTGTGGGTATGGATTGCTAATTTGCGCTATCGGATATTTCTATTTGTCATCTATAAAATAATCACTTAATTTCAACAGTAAAATAAATCTGATTTGCATTTCCATTTCTTTCAATACTTTTAACTCTAATGTCAAGTTTTTCTTTAGCAATTTTATGAAAAAACTTATTGTGTCCTCTCTTAACAAAACCAATATTAACATTATTCTTATAAAGTTTTACAGCATCTTTATCAAATTCATTGTTTAAATCAATAACAAAACTTAAATTATCATTAACTTCAATGTCTTCATTTCTTACCTTGTTATGAGTCAAGGCTGCCGCATCAGAAACAAAAGTTATTCCTTTTATTAGAGGGAAATCCGCTAAAAATTCAAAATTATCTGTTGCTAACTTACCTTGAGTAAATCCCAATTCGTCAAACCAATCATAATTTGGATTATCTGCATTCCAAAAAGATAGAAATTTTTCTCTATCTGGTCTCGATTTGCTCATTAATCTCATTTTGAATATAGTTTGTAAATTAGATGAATAAATTCTTCCAATTTCTGGTAAATCTGGATAATTCTCAAATCCTTCTTTCCTTGCTTCAATTACTTCGTTAAGATTATATCTAAACGTAAATCCTTCATCTTCAGTATTACGCATCAAAAAGCCTATCAAATATCTTGATTTCCCTTTACCTTGTCTCCAACTTACATGAATTGAATTTATCATTTCAAAAATTATCTAATAATTTTTTTATTCTTTTTTCTAATAATAACGTAATTAATTTTTTTCTATTATCAGTTAAAGAGAATTTAGCATCAGCAAATATAATACCATCATCTATATTTTGAATTATAGCTTCTATATTTATTTTTCCTTTTTTTTCACGAACTCTTTGAACAACTTTTTTTACTGTGTCTGGGTAAATGTTATGTATTTCTGTAATAAGTTCAATATGTGTAACGATTTTCCCATTCCATCTGACATGAGACGTTGCTTTTTTTCCGAATAAATATTTTTCACAAGTTACGGAATTATCTAAAAGTTTAGGAATTTTATCTTCTAAAATTTCATAAGCCAAACTATTACCATTGTCAAATATTGGAGAGAATCTAGGCATAGTTTGGTTTTTCAAAAATTCCGAATAAAGAATTTTACCTGTACTTACGAAGCTATTAGGTTGTATTATAGCCCAATTTTGTTGATGTCTATCTCTATTTCCAATGATAGCGTCAAAAATTAACATTTCAATAAACTCATCAATCATTCCGTTATAAATTCCACGGCTTTTAAAAAATTGTTCGACTAATTGAAATGTATGGTCAATTCCTTTTTCAATTTCAAAATCAAGTTTTAATGCGGTTAGATACTGTTGTCCATGAACAAGCATTTCGTTGCTTTTTACCATTGACTTTGATAAGCAACCTACACTTTCATTACTAATTCCAATATCATATTGAATAATATTGAACCCAAATTCTAATCCAATTCTTGATGCAATTACTTCAGTCCAAAATTCCCAAGGAAATTCTTCCTTTGGTTCTTTAAAATAATTTTCTCTGAAAGATGTTGGATGATAAACAACTTTTTTAATACGTTTTCCAATTGTAACAACATCGCTTATTTGACTTGGCCATTTACTTATGTCAGTCAATTTTACCACTATATTTTGTATAAATTATTTATAATTAATTGCTATAAATTCAAATATACATCATCTAACAATAAAATTTCCACTTTAATTTTGAAAATTGATATTATTTTTGCAATTATATTCTAATAAAAAATAACTTAATAAAAGGTCATGTAAAAAAACCACCCGTTTAGAGGTGGTTTTCAAACAATTAAATCAACTAAACTTAAAAACAGTAACTATTTTCAGCCACTAACTTGGCGGTTATGGTTTCTCTTAATCCAACAATGTTTGGCATGTTGGTGTATTTTGTAAATCGGCGTAATCCCATAAGCATCATGCGTTGTTCGTCGCCTTCGGCAAAAGAGATAATGCTTTCTTTTCCTCTAGCGGCTACAATATCTACTGCTTTGTATAAGTATAATTTTGCCATAGCAATTTGCTCTTGTACTTTGGCTTCGCCTTCTTTTTTGGCTAATTTTTCAGTTCTAAGAATAGTACTTTCCGCCATGTAAATTTCAATTAACATATCGGCTGCAGCCATCAATAGTTGTTGGTGAGCATCTAAATCCATTCCATATTTTTGAACGGCTGCACCTGCAACCATTAGGAAGGCTTTTTTCAATTTGCCCACCATTTCTTTTTCTTCCGAAAATAATTCAGAATAATCTGGTGTGTCAAATGATGGAATTCCCATTAATTCTTCTTGTACTTTCATGGCTGGTCCAAGCAAATCAACGTGACCTTTCATCGCTTTTTTGATTAACATTCCCACGGATAGCATTCTGTTGATTTCGTTCGTTCCTTCATAGATACGAGCGATACGAGCATCGCGCCAAGCACTTTCCATTGGTGTATCTTCTGAGAATCCCATTCCGCCATAAATTTGAATTCCTTCGTCAGCACAGTTTTGAACATCTTCCGAAACGGCTACTTTCAAGATAGAACATTCGATAGCAAATTCTTCAACTCCTTTTAATTCCGCTTCTTGATGACTTGCGCCTTCAGCTTCACGAAGTTTGATGCGGTTTTCAATGTCTTTTGCGGCACGATACGTAGCACTTTCTCCAGCATAAGCGGAAGTTGCCATTTCTGCCAATTTATAACGAATAGCTCCAAATGAGGAAATAGGCGTGTTGAACTGAATTCTTTCGTTAGCATAGTTCACTGCATTTGAAGTTACACGACGTTGCGCATCCAAACAAGCAGCTGCCAATTTGATACGACCAACATTCAATGCGTTCATTGCTATTTTGAAACCTTCACCACGACCAGCCAACATATTTTCAACAGGAACTTTAGTATCTGCAAAGAAAACTTGACGCGTAGAAGAAGCACGAATTCCTAATTTATGCTCTTCTTCGTTCATGGTAATTCCATTGCTTGGATCATTTTCTACAATGAAACCAGTGATGTTTTTATCATCTTCAATTCGGGCGAAAACAATGAAAACCGAACAAAAACCTGCATTAGAGATCCACATTTTTTGTCCTGTGATTTTGTAATGTGTTCCATCTTCTGAAAGAACCGCTTTCGTTTTCCCTGAATTCGCATCCGAACCTGCACCTGGTTCGGTTAAGCAATACGCTCCAAACCATTCGCCAGAAGCTAATTTTGGAACATATTTTAATTTTTGTTCTTCGGTGCCGTATAATGTGATTGGCATAGTTCCAATTCCGGTATGCGCACCAAAAGCCGTTGAAAACGAACCTGTAGCTCCCGAAATGTAATCGCAAACAAGGCAAGTATCCACAAATCCCATTCCCATTCCGCCATAATTCTCTGGAACGGCAACGCTCAAAAAGCCCATTTCTCCTGCTTTGCGCATCATTTCTTCTGTAAAAGCATAGTCTTTGTGCTCAAAACGGTCTTTGTTTGGCCAAATTTCTTTATCAACGAATTCTTTAACGCTGTCGCGCATCATGATTTGCTCTTCTGAGAAATCTTCTGGTGTAAAGACATTTTCACATTTGGTTTCTTTTACCAAAAATTGTCCACCTCTTGTTATATCTTCCATGGTTTTATGTTTTTTAGTTTAAATAGTTTATTCACAATTTTGTCATTCCGTAGGAATCTCATTAAGCTATTCCTCTAAGATTATGAGATTCCTCCTTCGTCGGAATGACAAAAAGCGGAGGAACCGATTTTAATTACAACAGCTCGTAAATACCTGCAGAACCTTGTCCAGTTCCAACACACATACTTACAATTCCGTATTTGGATTTTCTTAAACGCATTTCGTCAAATAATTGAACCGATAGTTTTGCTCCAGTACAACCTAGTGGATGTCCTAAAGCAATGGCACCACCATTAACATTCACGATATCAGGATTTAAACCTAATTCTCTAACAACTGCTAAGGATTGTGAGGCAAATGCTTCGTTTAGTTCGATTAAATCGATGTCATTCAAGGTTAAACCTGCTTGTTTCAATGCTTTTGGAATAGCTTTTACTGGACCAATTCCCATAATTCTTGGTTCAACACCTGCAGATGCAAAATTTACTAATCGTGCAATAGGAGTAACGCCAAGTTCTTTTACTAGTTCTTCACTCATGATTAGTACAAAAGCTGCACCATCACTCATTTGAGAAGAGTTTCCAGCTGTTACAGAACCATCGGCTGCGAATACTGGTTTTAGTTTTCCTAAAGCGGCAATATTGGTGTCAGCTCTTGGACCTTCATCTTTATTTACTACATACGATTTGGTTTCTTTTTTACCATTTTCATTGATGAATGTTTGCTCCACAGTAATCGGAACAATTTGTCTGTTAAATTTACCTTCGGCTTGAGCTTTTAAGGCTTTTTGATGCGAATTGAAAGCAAACTCATCTTGGTCTTCACGTGATACATTGAATTGTTTAGCAACAGCTTCAGCGGTTAAACCCATTCCCCAATAATAATCTTCGTGACCTTCTTTTGCTACGGCGTAATCTGGTGTTGGTTTATATCCACCCATTGGAATAAAACTCATACTTTCAGCGCCACCGGCAATGATACAATCTGCCATTCCGCTTTGGATTTTAGCCGTTGCCATTCCGATAGTTTCTAATCCTGAAGCGCAATATCTATTGACAGTAACACCTGGAACGTCTGTAACTTTTAATCCCATTAAGGAAATTAAACGACCTACATTTAAACCTTGCTCAGCTTCTGGCATGGCGTTTCCAACCATTACGTCGTCAATTCTTTTTTTGTCGAAATCAGGAAACTGTGCCATCATGTGTTCGATGGTTTCTGCTGCTAATTCGTCAGGACGTTTGAAACGAAAAACTCCTTTTGGTGCTTTTCCAACGGCTGTTCTAAAGCCTGATACTATATATGCTGTTTTCATATTTTAAAGTATTAAGATTGGAGTATTAAGTATTAAGACTTACCAATCGTTTATTAAACTTTTAATGTTTTTTGAAAGGAGAAATTCATATTTGAAACTTCTACTAATTTGTTAATTATAGGCTGTATTATTTCTTCTGATATTAGTTTTAACCTTTTTGCGAGTATTAATTGAGTTATTAATTCAAAAGTAGAACCATTAGCTATTCCTAAAAATTGGATAAATTCTTTATTATGATTTCTACCTGAACCTTCAGCTATGTTAGAAGGAATAGAAACAGCACATTTTTTTATTTGATGTATCAAATTGAATTTTTCATCATCAGGTAAAAGCAAAGAAATTTCATAAACTTCAACAGCTATATCCATTGCTTTTTGCCAGATTTTTAGTTTTTCAAAATTGTGCATATTCTGTGTTGTATTAAGATTAGAGTATTAAGTATTAAGTCTACTAATCATGTTTAATTATTTTATATTTTAAAAACCCTTATCATCAGTCTTAATACAACAGTCTTAATACTTAATACTTCAGTCTTAATACTAATTTCTCAACGGTTTACCTTTAGTAAGCATGAATTGAATTCTCTCCAACGTTTTTCTTTCTGTACAAAGTGATAAGAAAGCTTCACGTTCGATATCTAATAAGTATTGTTCACTTACTAATGTTGGTTCTGATAAATCACCTCCAGCCATTACATACGCTAATTTGTTGGCAATTTTCAAATCGTGTTCTGAAATGTATTTTCCGGCTACCATTTGGTTGGTTCCTACTAAGAACATTCCCAATGCTTGTTTACCCAAAACTTTTATATCAGTTCTTCTTACTGGTTGTGTGTAACCTTGGTCAGCCATTTGTAATGCTACTTGTTTAGCAACTGCAATTTGACGGTCTTTGTTTACTACTACAATGTCTTTTCCTTTTTGTAAAATGCCTAAATCAAACGCTTCGTATGCAGAAGTTGCAACTTTTGCCATTCCGATGGTTAAGAAGTTTTCTTGAAGAACGTTTAATTCCACATCATTTTTGCGGAACAAATCACTTGCACGAACTGCCATTTCTTTAGAACCACCACCACCTGGAATTACTCCAACTCCAAATTCTACTAAACCAATATAGGTTTCAGCAGCGGCAACAACTCTATCAGCGTGCATACTCATTTCGCATCCGCCACCAAGTGTCATTCCATGAGGCGCAACGATTACAGGAATAGAGGAGTAGCGCACTCGCATCATCGTGTCTTGGAACATTTTGATAGCCATATTCAACTCGTCGTATTCTTGCTCAACAGCCATCATGAAAATCATTCCGATATTCGCTCCAACAGAGAAATTAGTTCCTTGATTTCCGATCACTAATCCTTTGTAATCTTTTTCGGCTAAGTCTATTGCTTTGTTGATAGCAGTTAAAACGCCACCACCAATGGTATTCATTTTTGAATGGAATTCTAAATTCAAAATTCCGTCACCTAAATCGATTACTGATGCATCTGAGTTACCCCAAACTTTATGACTTTCTCTGATATTATCTAAGATGATAAAGGCATCTTGACCTGGTTTTTCATCTTGAGATTTTGAAGAAATGTTGTAGAAGCACGTTTTACCATTTTTAACAGAATAAAACGATTTGTTTCCTGAAATCAACATATCCGTTACCCAAGCAGCTGGTTTGTAACCTTCGGCTTCCATCATGGCAATGGCTTTTTCTACACCAATGGCATCCCAAATTTCGAATGGTCCATTTTCCCAACCGAAACCGGCTTTCATGGCATCATCAATTTTATAGAATTCTTCTGTGATTTCTGGAACTCTGTTAGAACAATAAGCAAACATTGCTGAGAAATTCTTTCTGTAGAAATCGCCTGCTTTGTCTTTTCCTTTAACTAAAACTTTGAAGCGGTCAATTGGTTTTTCAATAGTTTTTGTTAATTCTAAAGTGGCAAATGACGCTTTTTTAGCTGCTCTATATTCTAATGTATCTAAGTCTAAAGATAGAATGTCTTTACCTTCTTTTTTGTAAAATCCTTGTCCTGTTTTACTTCCTAGCCATTTATTTTCCATCATTTTGTTGATGAAATCGGGTAGTTTGAACAAGTCGTGTGCTTCGTCATTCGGACAATTATCATAAATTCCGTTGGCTACGTGAACTAAGGTATCTAAACCAACGACATCCACAGTTCTGAAGGTTGCCGATTTTGGACGACCAATAACTGGACCAGTTAATTTATCTACTTCTTCAATAGTTAATCCCATTTCCTTTACTTGGTGGAATAAACTTTGAATTCCAAAAATTCCAATTCGGTTTCCGATAAAAGCTGGAGTATCTTTTGCTATAACTGAAGTTTTTCCTAAGAATTTTGAACCATATTCAAAAAGGAAATCCAATACTTCTTGTGATGTTTTTGGACCTGGAATGATTTCAAATAATTTCAAATAGCGAGCAGGATTGAAGAAATGCGTTCCACAGAAATGCGCTTGAAAATCATCGCTTCTGCCTTCACTCATAAACTTAATTGGAATTCCCGAAGTGTTTGACGTTACCAATGTTCCTGGTTTACGGAATTTGTCGATTTGTTCAAACACCAATTTTTTGATGTCCAAACGTTCTACAACCACTTCAATAATCCAATCGCAAGTTGCAATTTTGGACATATCATCCGTCGTGTTTCCTGTTGTAATTCGACTTGCAAATTTCTGACTGTAAATAGGCGATGGGTTGCTCTTTAAAGCATTTGCCAAATGATCATTTACCACACGGTTGCGAACGACTTTACTTTCTAAAGTTAGTCCTTTCTTTTCCTCGATTTCAGTTAGTGCGTTGGGCACAATGTCTAAAAGGAGTACTTCCAAACCGATGTTAGCAAAATGACAAGCAATTCCAGAACCCATTATTCCAGAACCTACCACTGCCACTTTTTTAATTGTTCGTTTCATTTTTTTCTTTTTAAAGAGAATAGAAAATAGAGAATAGAAAATAGACTTTTCGATCTAGTTCAACCTCTATGTTCTTTATTCTATGTTCTATATTCTTAATTTAAAATATCTTTTTCTCTGCAATCAAATCATTAATGATATCTGCGACTTCTATAAAGTTTTGAAGTTTTTCTTCGGATATATTTTTTCTAATACTTTCATTAAATTTAAGTACCGTTTCTTTCGATTGCGCTCGCATTTGTTTTCCAAAATCAGTCAGGTAAATTAATACGCCACGACCATCATTTGGGTTTTTCTTCCTTATTATTAATCCTTTTTCTTCTAAAGTTTTTAATGTTCGAGTTAGAGAAGTTGCTTCCATTCCCATTCTAGAACTGATAGCTGTTGATGGAGTTCCTTCTTCTTTGTCAATGCTTAAAAGTGCAAAACCTATAGCCATTGAACCATCAAATTTGGAAGCTTCTTCGTTGTACATTCTTGAAACCGCTTGCCAAGTGGCTCGAAGGATGTAATCTATTGTTTTATCTTTCATTGCACTTCGTTTTTTTACTAAAACGTTTTAGTTTGAATTTCAAAGATAATAAAAAATATTATGCACGCATACTATTTAATGTAAAAAAAAGCAAAACTCTAATAATTTAACATTTAAGTAAATGTAAAAATTAAGAATTTTAACTTTTATATGATAAAATATAAGAAAAATATAGAAGGATATTTTTAATAAAAAAAGGAACCCAAATAGAGTTCCTTTTTTAATTTTTTATGATAAATCACTAATACAAGCTCGGATATTTTTCTGGCATGGCTTCGTGCATAATCGCATAAACTTTTTCAAAAATATCTTCAGCAGATGGTTTTGAGAAATAATCACCATCAGTTCCATACGCTGGACGATGTGCTTTGGCAGCCATTGTTTGTGGTTGACTGTCTAAAAACTGATAGGCATTTTGTTCCTCTACAATTTGTTGTAAAATAAAAGCACTTGCGCCACCAGGAACATCTTCGTCGACTACTAATAAGCGATTGGTTTTGGAAACGCTTTTAGCACAATCATGATTGATATCAAAAGGTAATAACGATTGCGCATCAATAATTTCTACATCAATACCAACTTCAAGTAGTTCTTTTGAAGCTTGTTCTATAATGCGAAGTGTTGATCCATAAGAAACCACCGTAATATCATTTCCTGATTTGATGGTTTCAACAACTCCAATTGGTGTTTTAAATTCACCTAAATTAGTTGGCATTTTTTCTTTTAAACGATAGCCGTTCAAACATTCTACAACCAATGCTGGTTCGTCAGTTTCTAATAATGTATTGTAAAAACCTGCGGCTTTGGTCATATTTCTTGGAACCAAAACATGAATTCCACGAATAGCGTTGATAATCATTCCCATTGGTGAACCCGAATGCCAAATTCCTTCCAATCGATGTCCGCGAGTTCTGATGATTAACGGTGCTTTTTGTCGCCCGTGAGTTCTATATTGTAGCGTAGCCAAATCATCACTCATAATTTGGATAGCATATAAAAGGTAATCCAAATATTGAATTTCAGCTATTGGTCGTAAACCACGCATTGCCATTCCAATTCCTTGTCCGAGAATAGTTGCTTCACGAATTCCAGCATCGGCAACACGAAGTTCTCCATATTTTTCCTGCATGCCTTCTAAACCTTGGTTAACGTCACCAATGTTTCCTGCATCTTCACCAAAAATTAAAGTTTCAGGATATTTATTGAAAATAGCGTCAAAATTGTCACGTAATACTAAACGTGCATCAACAGCTTCGGCTGAATTATCATAGGTTGGTTCAACAGCTTTTGTTGACAAAACATTCTTATCTGATTGCGAAAACAAATGCGAACTGAATTTTGGCTGAATTTTTTCGGTGTAATTTTTTATCCACGTTGCCAAAGTTCCTTTGCTATTTTCTTTAATAATCAGTCGTAAAACTTTGCGTGCTGTTGTAATAATATCTTTTCGGATTGGTTCTTTAATCGAAGCCAAATCGTTTGCATGTTTCTCAATAAAAACTTTGTTTTCGCTAGTAGAAGCAATTGAATTTAACAAAGAAACCAATTCATTTTGTTCCGATTTCATTGGTGAAACAAAAGCATTCCAAGCTGCTTTTTTGCCTTCAAGAACTTCTTTTCTTGATGTTTCATCAATTTCGTCTAATTCTTCGGCTGTTGCCAAATTATTTTCGATTAACCAATTACGCATTTGAGCCAAACAATCAAATTCAGCTTCCCAAGCTAATCTTTCGGCATTTTTATATCTTTCATGACTTCCTGAAGTAGAATGTCCTTGCGGTTGTGTCAATTCATCCACATGTATTAAAACCGGAACGTGTTCTTCACGAGCAATGGCGGCCGCTTTTTGATAGGTTGCAACCAATGTTGGATAATCCCAACCTTTTACTGTAAAGATTTCGTAGCCGTTATTTTCTTCATCGCGTTGAAAACCTTTCAAGATTTCAGAAATATTTTCTTTAGTAGTTTGATATCTAGCGTGAACCGAAATTCCATATTCATCATCCCAAACGCTCATAACCATTGGAACTTGTAAAACTCCAGCAGCATTGATGGTTTCAAAAAACAATCCTTCAGAAGTAGAAGCATTTCCAATTGTTCCCCAAGCGACTTCGTTTCCTTCTTTTGAAAAATTAGTAAAATTTTCCAATCCGCGAACGTTTCTATATATTTTTGAGGCTTGAGCTAATCCTAATAATCTCGGCATTTGACCAGCTGTTGGCGAAATATCGGCACTGGAATTTTTTTGAGCCGTTAGGTTTTTCCAGTTTCCGTTTTCGTCTAATGAATGGGTTGCAAAATGTCCGCCCATTTGTCTTCCGGCGCTCATCGGATCAAAATCTAAATCGGTATGACCATACAATCCTGCAAAAAATTGCTCGATTGATAGTTGACCAATTGCCATCATAAAAGTTTGGTCACGATAATAACCTGAACGAAAATCACCGTTTTGAAATGCTTTTGCCAAAGCCAATTGTGGAACTTCTTTTCCATCGCCAAAAATTCCAAATTTTGCTTTTCCTGTCAGTACTTCTTTTCTTCCAAGAAGACTACATTCACGGCTAATTCGGGCAATTTTGTAATCGTGTGTAACTTCGGATTTAAAATCTTCAAAAGTGATTTCTGTTTTTAGTTGTGGCTCAATCATAACTGAATTTATTTCTAGATGAAACAAATTTAGCTAAAAAGAAGTGAAAATTATAATTCTTTGTGAAAAATATAATTTAATTATTGATAAATAAAATGGCGTTATTGGATTTTATTTTGATTATAATTCTGTAAATCAATAATTTTGATAAGAATAATGTAAAATGAATGTGATTTTTTTGAAAATTAAAACCATTTTCGGGTAAATAAACTAAATAAGGTGTCAGGATTAAAAGTGATGATAAATCGTATTCTTTCGGCATAATTTTGTTGACCAATTTCCCAACCATTACTAGAATGAACCGGAAGATACAATTCAAAATAATCGGTTACTAGATTTAGCCGAATACCACTATCATAGACAAATTTTGTTGGATTATTTTTGTTTTTAAACGCACCGATATCGCCATAAACTTCAATCCAATTCCAAATATTACAACTAGCATTACTGGTAATCATCCATTGATTAGCAAAACGAGTTTCAAAAATAGATTTGAAAAAACCATCATTTGGAATTAATTGTTGGCTAAAGAAACCAGTGGTTTCCGAACGACCAAGATATTCACTTTCAAATAAATAATCAGACGGACGATCTAACCCAAAATCAAAGTAAGTCGATTTTGTTTTATTGTATAAAAATGTTCCAGCAAAAAGACGAAGGTTTAACTGTCTGTTGTCGTTAAATAGCTTTCTGTACTGAATTTCTCCAGCTAATTTTCCGAAGTTTTTAGACAATTGAAAATCGGTTAAAAAATTATAATGATTGGTAATTTCAGTTCTTCCGTTATAGTATTTAGCCGAAAAAACAGAATAATTTTCGGTGTTTTCTTCCACAATAAAATCCGATTTTTCTCTTTCAATAATGGTTTGTTTTAAAGTAAGTGTTTGAATTTTATTGTCTCTAAAATCATCGGGACGAATTCTAAAATGAACCACAGGCATCAGTTTTAAATAGGAAGCTTCTGGTGCATAATGCAGATAATGACCGTTGAGTAAATAGCGAGTATGATACCAATTACTATCGCGATTGTATTGATTGAAAAAAATCGTTCCTCGACCTGTTAATTGATTGGTTTTTGTAGAATAACTTGGGTTTACGTCAAAAATAAACGGTTTGTCCAAAATGGTTTTGTTATGAAAACGTATTCCAGGATAAAAACCGTCATAAAGGTTGTATTCCAAGGTTGGAATGTAAACGATTTGATTATAATTTGGATCTTCTAAATCTTTGAAAAAAATGAATTTTATCGGACGATTATTCAGTCGGAAACCTTTTAGCGAACGCCAATTGTTTCTCAAGTTAAATTCTGGAACTTCGTTATTATAATTTATGACAATTTTATCGGCATTGTTTCTCGGAATGGTATAAATGCTGTCATTTGACAACGCATCAATCCATTTTTTAAATACAATTTCTTTCTTTTTTGTGCCATAAACTGGAATAGGAACATGAGTTTCGGTTTTATTTTTTAATCGGAAACTGATGCTGTCTTTGGTTTTGGAAACCATATCAAATTTATAGTCAAAAGTTTCTCGAGAATTGATGATTTTGTCAAAAAACCAATTGATGTTTTTAGGAGTATTTTGCTTTAAAAGTGTTTCAAAATCATTAGCTGATTGCTGTTTTTGAAGATTTGTGGTATAAAATTGAACGATTGATTTATCAATTAATCCGTTTTGAGAATATTCGTTGAGGTATTTAAAACTTAAACCTGCACGATATTTTGAAGCGATTTTTTCGTTGAATTTGATAAGTTTATCTTTTGGAAAATTAAGCGGTTGGTCTAAATTTTTTCGTGCCATCAACATATAAAAATAGCTGTATTGACCATTGAAATCTAAACTTACTAAATTGTAACCACGCATTATTTTTAGCTTGGCAACATTTCCCATCATGGTTACTTTTGGATAAAATTCATCGATGTATTTCATCATCAAATAAATTTGAAAACCATCATAAATCCAGTTGTCATCTCGTGGATTTAGATTTAAAGTAGAGTGAACATAATTGTTCAAAAAGGTTTTCAAAAATTTAATTTCATATAAAAACTGGTCGGGAAACGGCGCAATAAATGCTGGAAGTTGGTTCAATCCATAAAACGGACTTCTTTCATAATCGGCTTTCGCCAAAATTAGTTTTTGATGCGGATATTTACCAAGATTTTTATCAACCCAATTGACGATTTTGTCAATAACAATCGCACGTTGAATATCATCAACACGATTGTCTCTAAAATCGGTAACGACTTCTAATTTTTGATTAATAAAACTTTCAAATTCATTTTTTTTGCCAAAAAACAAGTTGAAATCCAGATGATTTTTTCCTGTAAAAACGGTTTCAGAAACTTTGTTTAAATCGGTAAAAACTTCAAGATTTTTAGGTAATCTAATTTCTAAATCATAATCAGAAACCGCATTGGCAATATCATCAATGTTGTGATTGTTGTATCGAACAAAACTTCCGTTTTCATATCGAGAAGGCGTTAAAAACCAGTTTTTTAGATATACTTTTTCGTCATCGGTAAATCCAAATTTTGTAAAACGAGCATTCGGAATTTTAACGGAATAGGTGAGATGCAACTTGATTTTTTCGCCAGGAGAAAGTTTTTCTTTTAATTGAATTTGAATAACATCGGCTGTATTTTCATCACGTTTCCAAGACAGAAATGAATTTTCAATAGTGATAATAGTAATATTTTCAGTTCTTCCGCGATCTTTTTCTTTTGCCAAATGAAAAGCACGCTCAAACTCGTCGGCAAATCGTTTTCCTATATCCGAATTTTTATCACCATAAGCATTCATCCAATCGTTTAGCACGATAGATTGTAGCGTATCGTTGGTTTGATTAAAAAAAGTAAGTTCTTGAACTACATTGATTTTCTTTTCTTTTTCGTCATATTCTGCCACAATTTTAGAATGATGTTGTGCTTGTAACATCATACTGAAAAAGAGAATTATGTAGCTAATTTTTTTCAAGATTTAGTTTTTGGTTTAAAGAATTTGTCGAAAACAATTTTTGTAAAAGCTATTGCGCCTTTTTCATTCATGTGTCCGCAAGTAGAAAAATATTTGTCATCAATAACGGTATCTTCCATGCGATAAATTTCGGGATAAATTTTATGAATATGATTAAAATAATCACGGTTTATAGCTTCTGAACAAACGGGAGTTGTGATGGCTATTAAATTTATTTTATTATCGGAACAGATTTTTTTTATCTCTTCGTATGACTTGTTGCGTTTTGGTGAGCGTTTAGAAAAGTCTGCTGCTATAAGTGGTCTTTGGTCTTTTCTCAATGGAGAAAAACCTTCTATTCCAAGCGCACTTGTTTTCTTCTTTATAGCAGAAAAAAGCACTTCTCTGAAGCCTATTTTTGTATCAAAATTAATGTATCTGTAAAAAGGAATATGATATAATTCGTTATAATTTGTAATTGATTGGTAATGATTTTGGATCGTTTCATAATCTTTTATATAGGGCATATACATCGCTCTAGTACCATTAGAAAAACCATCAGAGCTAATATTTAAATCTACTTCTATTATAATATTTTTTATAACATACTTTTTTTCTAGCATTAACTTTAACATCAAAGCAGACTCTTCAAGTCTTGAACCGCTCATACCATAATTAAAGACAGTCATTCCTTGTTCTGAAAAAATCCTACTGTCAAAATGATTTTGAGCTCTTGATGAGCCAATGAAGATGACTTCATACTCTTTTGGATTGCTATTAAGAACAAACTCAATTTTGTTTCGATTATTGTTTTTTGAATATACATAGGTATAAACTAAATCTAACAGAATTGCTGAAAGTATAATTGTCAGTACAATTTGGCCAATAAATAGGATAAACTTTTTCATTAAAATTGAAAGTAAATAAAACTTTTGTAATCAGTAAAAACACCTAACGCTAATATAGTTAATATGCATATAGCTAGCTTTAAACTACTATATTTACCAGATATTGGTTCAATTTTTAATCTATTATTCCATTCAACTAGTGTAAAGAGTACGATTAAAAATAAAATCTCATAATTATATCTTTCGATGTTAAAATACTGAGGAGAAAAGTTTTGATTGGTAAACATTCGTTGAATATACGCAATAGCATCGTGGATAGTTTTTGAGCGGAAAAAAATCCAAGCTAACGAAGTTAAACAAAAGGTAGTAACGATACTGAATAAAATTCGAACAGATGAAAAATTAAATCCTAAAGTAAAATTATCTAAGTTTTTTCGATTTTGATTTAATAATAAAAGAGGCAAAAAATAAATTGCATTAATCAAACCCCAAGCAATAAACGTCCAGTTGGCACCATGCCAAAAACCGCTTACAAGAAAAATGATGAAAGTGTTTCTAATTTGAAATAGTTTAGAACCTTTACTTCCACCAAGCGGAATATATAAATAATCTCGAAACCATGACGAAAGCGAAATATGCCAACGTCGCCAAAATTCGGCAATATCTCGAGAAAAGTATGGATAATTAAAGTTTTTCAACAAATCAATTCCGAAGAGTTTGGATGTTCCCAATGCAATATCGGAATACCCCGAAAAGTCGCCATAAATTTGAAAAGCAAAATATATAGCACCTAAAATTAAGGACAACGAATTCATAGAATTGTGATTGTCAAAAATTTCATTAGCATAAATGGCGCAACTATCAGCAATGACTACTTTTTTTACCAAACCCCAAATTATTTGATAAACGCCTTCTTTGGCTTTTTCAAAATTAAATTCCCGTTTTATTTTCAACTGTGGTAAAAGGTGCGTTGCTCGTTCAATTGGTCCGGCAACCAAAAGCGGAAAATAGCTTACAAACAAGGAATAATCAACAAAATTTCTTTCTGATTTTATTCTACCGTAATAAATATCAATAATATAAGAAAGTCCATGAAAGGTGTAAAACGAAATCCCGACAGGAAGAATTAAATTGAGTAAAACTGGATTGGTATGAAACCCAAAACCATTCAATAATTCGGCAAATGATTCAGCGAAAAAATTATAATATTTAAAAACACCTAAAAACCCTAAATTGATAGAAATACAAAGCCAAAGCCAAAATTTCTTACTGGATTTCGTTTGACTTCCTTCTATTTTAATCGCCGAAAAATAATCGAGTAAAGTTGAAAAAACTAAAAGAAATAAAAAACGCCAATCCCAACAAGAGTAAAAATAATAACTCGCCAGAATAAGAATAAAGTTTTGATATTTTCGAGATTTATAGGCAAAAAACCAATAGAAAATGAATACTATCGGAAGAAAAATGGCAAATTGTAGCGAGTTGAAAAACATCCTTTAAAATATTGAAAAAAATTAACCACGAAGTACACAAAGATTTTTACAATGTTCACAAAGTTTTTTCTTTGTGTACTTAGTGCTTTTTTCTAGTTCTTCGTGGTTAAACACTTTATTAGAAATTCGGACTTAAATTATATTTTTTATAGAAACGATCTAACTCTTCAACCACTTCGTCCTCAGTATCTACAATCTTAATCAAGTTCATGTCTTCCGGACTTGCATTTTTTTCTTTTTCGATTAAAGTTGTTTTAATCCAATCAATCAATCCCGACCAAAATTCTCTTCCTACCAAGATGATTGGGAATTTACCAATTTTTTTCGTTTGGATTAAAGTAACCGCTTCAAACAACTCGTCCAAAGTTCCAAAACCTCCAGGCATAACCACAAAACCTTGTGAATACTTGACAAACATAACTTTGCGAACAAAGAAATAGTCAAAATTTAAGTTTTTATCTTTGTCGATATAAGGGTTAAAATGTTGCTCAAACGGCAATTCGATGTTCAATCCAACCGAAGTTCCGCCGCCATGATGCGCACCTTTATTTCCGGCTTCCATAATTCCTGGTCCGCCACCAGTAATCACGCCATAACCAGCTTTACTGATTTTATAAGCAATTCTTTCGGCTAATAAATAATATTTGTTGTCCGGTTTTGTTCGTGCCGATCCAAAAATAGAAACACAAGGACCAATTCTCGCCATAGTTTCGTAGCCGTTCACAAACTCCGACATCACTTTGAAAATCGCCCAACTATCATTAGTTCGGATTTCATTCCACGTTTTTTGTTTTAATTTGTCTTGAATTCTCTCGTCTTCGTTTTCGTATTGTTCAAACGCCATAATAATAAATTTTAATTTTTTTTTGGAGCTATTTCCAGCTTTCGCCTTTATCTCGCTTCGTAAACTACGCGAGGATATCGGCTCTATCTGGGCTAAAAACAGCCTGCTAATTTAGCTCTTTTTTTAAGAATTGAGCCGTATAGCTTTTTTTGTTCTTACTAATTTCTTCCGGAGTTCCTTTGGCAACAACTTCTCCGCCGGATTTTCCGCCTTCCGGACCAATATCTACGATATAATCTGCCAATTTGATTACGTCCATATTATGTTCAATAATTAAAACCGTATTTCCTTTTTCAACCAATTTATTGATTACATCCATCAAAACCCGAATATCTTCAAAATGCAAACCAGTTGTTGGTTCATCCATAATATAAAATGTATTTCCGGTATCTTTTTTAGACAATTCGGTTGCCAATTTGATACGTTGCGCTTCACCGCCAGAAAGTGTTGTACTCTGTTGTCCAAGCGTGATATAACCCAAACCAACATCCTGAATAGTTTTTATTTTTCTATAAATCTTGGGTATGTTTTCAAAAAATGGAACGGCTTCATCCACTGTCATATTCAACACATCCGAAATGGATTTTCCTTTGTATCTGATTTCCAAAGTTTCCCGATTAAAACGTTTTCCTTGACACGTTTCGCATTCTACATAAACATCAGGTAAAAAACTCATTTCAATCGTTCTAACTCCTGAACCTTCGCAGGTTTCGCATCGTCCGCCAGAAACATTAAAACTAAATCGACCAGCTTTATAACCGCGTATCATCGCTTCGGGAACTTGAGTAAACAACGTTCTAATTTCGCTAAAAACATCAGTATAAGTTGCTGGATTACTTCTTGGCGTTCTACCAATCGGACTTTGGTCAATATCAATTACTTTATCAATGTGTTCCAAACCTTCAATTTTCTTGAAAGGCATTGGTTTTTTTACCGCATTAAAGAAATGTTCATTCAAAATAGGATAGAGCGTTTCGTTAATTAACGTCGATTTTCCACTTCCCGAAACTCCAGTAACGCAAATCAATTTTCCTAAAGGAAATTCCACCGAAACATTTTTTAAGTTATTTCCAGTTGCACCAGTTAATTTCAGCGTTTTTCCGTTGCCTTCACGACGTTTTTTTGGAACTTCAATCTGCATTTTTCCATTCATGAACTGTGCCGTAATGGTATTTTCCTTTAATAGTTCTTTTGGCGTTCCTTTACTGATGATTTCTCCACCAAATTTTCCCGCTTTTGGTCCAATATCAATAACATAATCGGCACGTTCAATCATATCTTTATCGTGTTCTACTACCAAAACCGAGTTACCAATATCACGAAGATTTTCCAACGAATTAATCAATCTTTCGTTGTCTCTTTGATGTAAACCAATACTTGGTTCGTCAAGAATATAAAGTACGCCAACCAGTTGCGAGCCAATTTGTGTCGCCAATCGAATACGTTGTGCTTCACCACCAGAAAGCGATTTTGAACTTCGATGTAAGGACAAATAATTTAAACCAACATCCATTAAAAACTGCAATCGTGCTTTAATTTCTTTTAAAATTTCGGAAGCAATAGTAACTTGTTTTTCAGATAATTTTCCGTCTAAATTTTGGAACCAATCAATCAATTCTGAAATATCCATTGTAGATAAATCGGCTATGTTTTTTTCATTAATTTTGAAATATAAAGCTTCTTTTTTCAATCGGGAACCGTGACAATCTGGACAGGCAATTTCGTCCATGAATTCTTTTGCCCAACGTTTTAAAGAGGTTGAATTGCTTTCGTCATATTGGTTTTTGATGAAGTTGGCAATACCTTCAAATTCAATTTTATAATCCTTCGTTACGCCAGCAGCTTTTGATTTTACAGAGAATTTTTCATTTCCACCGTTCATAATCATTTCCATCGCTTCAGCAGGAATGGTTTCGATAGCATCATTCAGAGTAAAACCAAATTTTTCGCCAATGATTTCCAATTGCTTAAAAATCCAAGATGATTTGTATTCGCCAAGTGGTGCGAAACCACCTGCTTTTATGGATAATTTTGGATTTGGGATAATCTTTTTTTCGTTGATTTGGTTGATAGTTCCCAAACCATTACAGCTATCGCATGCACCTTTGGGTGAATTGAACGAAAAATTATTCGGTTCCGGATTCGGATAGGAAATTCCGGTAGTCGGACACATTAATGTTCGACTGAAATAGCGAACTTCATTGCTACCATGTTCGATAACCATCATGATATTTTCGCCGTGATACATTGCCGTTTTGATGCTTTCGGCTAAACGTTTATCCGTATCTTCATTAGTGTTGATTTCCATTCGATCAACCACAATTTCAATATCATGGGTTTTGTATCGGTCGAGTTTCATTCCGGAAACTAAATCCTGAATTTCTCCATTTACGCGAACTTTTACAAAACCTTGTTTGGTAATTTGCTGAAAAAGTTCTGCATAATGACCTTTTCTGGCACGAATAACTGGAGCTAAAATATTAATTCGTTTTCCGTTGAAAGTTTCTTTAATCAAACCTTGTATTTGTTCATCCGAATAAGAAACCATTTTTTCACCCGTGTTGTAACTATACGCATCGGCAGCACGAGCAAAAAGTAATCGTAAGAAATCATAAATTTCAGTAATGGTTCCAACAGTCGAGCGAGGTGATTTGCTCGTTGTTTTTTGTTCGATAGCAATTACCGGCGAAAGTCCATCGATTTTATCCACATCTGGTCGTTCCAATCCACCAAGAAACTGACGAGCATAAGCCGAAAAAGTTTCAATATATCTTCGTTGACCTTCGGCATAAATAGTGTCAAAAGCCAATGAAGACTTTCCTGAACCCGATAAACCAGTAATTACAACCAGTTTTTCACGAGGAATTACAACATCTATATTCTTTAAATTATGAGCTCTTGCTCCAATAACTTCGATAAATTCGTCTTGATTTTGCATAAAAAATACCTGAATGGCAAAAGTACGTTTTTCAGGTCAAAATTCATTAGAACGTTTGACAAGAATTTGTTAAAGAATTTTATATTTGGGAAAATTTTAAAATAGTAAATAATGAAAATACTTGGTATAGGTTCGCGATTAAAACACTCAGAGTATGGAGTTGGAGTTGTAACCAACGTTACAGCAAAGCACTATTGGGTAACTTTTATCGAAAACGGATTGGAAACTATTGATATTGACAGCGAATTTGAAGTGATTGAAGCTGTTGAAGGTGAAGTGGATACGGTTAGTTTTTATGAAGTGGAAAAAATATTGAAAAATTTGTTGCAAAAATGGAGCGATGTTTCTCAAATTGTTCCAATTGCAGATAAATGGAAAGGCGGAAAATTAGTCCTTGAACCAGGAACACCAACTCAAAACAAAGAAGTTCCTATCGATATTTTTTTCAATAAAATAATTATGGTAAGAGATCGACTTCGAGTTATGGAACAAAAAATAAATTCAAGTAATTTAGATAATTCTGAAAAAGTTGAATTGCAACAATACATTACACGATGTTACGGAAGTTTGACGACTTTTAATGTTTTGTTTAAAAGTACAAGCGATTATTTTGTTGGTGAAAAGACGAAATAAAAACAAAAACTCCGACAGAGTTCAAAACTCTGTTGGAGTTAATAAATATTTCTTTTCCTTTGACGATTATCGATATAATCCTGAATGGCTTTCTTTGTAGTGTACCAATTTCTACCTTCTTTATGAGCATCAATTTTACCTTGACGTGCTAAAAGCGAAATGTATTCTTGACCATAAAATGATCCAGGTTCGTTAACGATACTTGATATTTCTTGAAAATCATAATCATTATCAGGAAGCGAACTCAAATAAATATTTAAAGTTCTTTCCAATGCCTGACACATTAAAAGCATTAGTTTTTGGTAATTACCATTATTAGCAAGATTTAACGCTTCATAATATTTTTTTCTATCGGTATTTAAAATAATTGCTGGCGGAAAACCTTTTCGCATCAATAATAAATTCATGACTAATCGAACCGTTCTTCCATTTCCATCAAAAAAAGGATGTATCCAAACGAGTTTATGATGAAAGATTGTAGCCAATTCTATATCGTTTAAATCTAATGGATTGGTATTGACATAATCAATCAATTCATCTAATAAATCTGAAACTTTATTGGCATTGGGAGGAATAAAATTAGCTCCGGTAATTCTAACACCACCGTTTCTAATTCTTCCAGCAAAATCTTCTTCGATTAAATTTAAAATTAAACCATGAATGGATAAAATATCAATGCATCTTAATTCATAATCGTCTTTAACAATTGAAAAAAGGTAATTAATAGCTTTTTCGTGATTTTTTGCTTCAAAATGTTCTCGAAGCGATTTTCCTTTTACGGTAATTCCTTCTTGAAGAACCATTTGGGTTTCACGAAGTGTTAATGTATTTCCTTCAATACTATTGGAATTATAAGTCCATTCTATAGAAAGTTGTTCTTTTATTTTGGATAAAGCAATAGAAGGTAATGGTCTGCTTTGTTTTAAAACAGCCATTTTATCATACAATCTTTCGAATGTTGATTGAAATTCTTCTCTATATGTTGTATCTATTTTCCACATTTCACCACAAAGATACTTCTTAATATCGGATATTGAAAATTTTTAACTAATCCGATATTAATTTTTTTTTCAAAAAGAGATAATTAAGGATTTATTCCTTTTAGTTTGATATTAAAATTACTATTGAATTTGTTATTGCAATTGACTTACTCAATAACCATTTCCTTGAAATTGGTTCTGTAGTTTTCCAGAATATCAAGTTTAGAAAGACAACCAAAATATTTTCCATCCTTTAGTAATGGTAAGACTTCTTGATTTGTTTTGTCAAAAGAATTCATGATTTTTTCCATTCCGTCGTCAAATTGAAGTACGATTTCGGGTTGCGTGATGACTTCCTCAATGGTGGTAAATTTTACCCTGTAAGGATTGAAAATAAATGACTTAACTTGTTGAAATTCGATAATACCAAGAAGATTTTTTTTGTCATCGATGATTGGAATTACTTTTTGGGAAGTAGAAGCAAACAATTCAACTACTTTTTCAAGTGAATTATCTTTTGAAAGTGTTTGATAATCGGTTTTAATAAGTTTTAAAACATCAATTTTCAGTAGAATGTTTTTATCTTTATCGCTTGTGAAAACATCGCCTTTATCTGCCAGAGGTTTTACATCCATTGAATGTTTTTCAAAACGTTTTGAAACCGCAAAACTAATGGAAGAAACAATCATCAACGGAACCATCAAATTATAACCACCAGTAATTTCACCAATCAAAAAGATAGCAGTTAATGGCGCATGAAATAAACCACTTAGAATTCCTGCCATACCAACAATAGTGAAATTAGCAACGGGTAAATGGTTGTTAATTCCGGTTAAATCAAAAAATTTGGCCACAAAAAAGCCCAAATAACTTCCAACAAAAAGCGATGGTGCAAAATTACCACCATTTCCTCCCGAACCTAAAGTTAATCCGGTTGCAAATGATTTTAGCAGCATTGTTACACCAACAAAAATCAGTAAAATCCATTCGTTACTTTTATGATTGTCTAGTAAAGTATTTTCTAATAATGCACCAGGATTTTTGGTAGAAAGTGTTTTGATACTTTCATATCCTTCGCCAAAAAGTGTTGGAAAAAAGAAAATCATTAGAGCTAAAATACTAGCTCCAAAAAGTGCTTTGTTGTAAATTTTACTTTTCTTTTTTTGGAAATAATGTTCAACTCTTCGGAAATTTCGAGCATGAAAGACCGAAACCAATCCAGCAAGAACACCGAGTAAAATGTAATATGGAATATTATGATAATCAAAAACTTGCTGTTGTTTGAACGATAGTAAAACATCTTCATTCAATACAACGGTTGAAACTAAAGCTCCTGTTGCTGCCGAAATCATAATTGGAATAAAAGCAGAAATCGTTATATCGGCTAAAACAACTTCAATTGCAAAAAGAACACCAGCAATTGGCGCATTAAAAGCTGCACCAATTCCAGCAGCAACGCCACAAGCCAAAAGTAAAATTCTATCTTTTTGACTAAGTCGATAACGCTGAGAAAAATTAGAACCAAAAGCTGCACCAGTAATTACTATAGGACTTTCTAATCCAGCAGAACCACCAAGTCCAACAGTTAATGAACTGGTTACAATTTGGGCATACATTTGTTTTTTTGGAACAATTCCACCTTTTTTGGCAACCGCATATAAAATTTTAGAACTTCCTTTTTCGATGCTTCCATCGAGTAAATGTTTGACCACAAAAACCGTTAAAAGAATTCCAATAATAGGCAACAAACTGTTGATATAAGGAAGTTTGAGATACGTATTTACATAATTAGCAAATACAAAAACGGAGTGCGCAAAATTCTTCAATAAAATTACGGCGAGGGAACACGAAATAGCAACAACAACAGCCGAAAAATAAAGAAATTGTCTTTCGGATATTTTCTCTTTCAAAGAAAAGATAATATTCTCTATTCTTCGAAAAATATTTCGGAAAACGATTTTATATAGTGGTGCTTTTTTTGTTGGCATTTATTAGAGAATATTCCACAAAAATAGCTATAAATGATTATTTTAAAATATTTCTCAGCGCTTCTTTTTTACTCAAAGGTTTTAAATTGGTGTTTTCTACATAGCTTTTTACCGCATTTGGATTAAATCGACCATAATCTCGAAGTGACCAACCAATGGCTTTTTGAATAAAAAATTCATTCGAATGTTTGTGTTTTTCGCATTCGGATTTCAATAATTCAAAATTGGTTTTTTGTTTATAACTCAATTGAAAAAGAATGGCACTTCGATTGAGCCACATATTTTCTGAATTTGAAAACCGTTCGATTATGTTTAATGTTTTTTCAGGAAATTGCAAAAGATAACCACCCAAAAGATATTTTGCCAAAACATCAACACTATCCCACCAAGAATTGGTAATAATCCATTGTTCAATCAGTTTGTCGTCTTCTTTTAAATACTTTTTTTTAATTTCTTTAATTAAAATTTCCATTCCGCAATACTGGAATTCTCGCTCTTTTTTGTTGAAAAGTTCCCAACTGATTTCACGAAAGTTGGATTGTATTTCCGATTGGTGTTTTTTCCATAAATCTTGAAAAATAGCTCTTCTTGTTTCGGTTTTAATACCTAAAAAAGAAAAATGATGCTTCATGTAAGCTTCCATTTTTGCTGCGTTTTCAGTGTTTTGTTGATGAACTAATTCGGTTTCTAATTCTTGTATGAAATTCATTTTTTAAATTTAATATCCAATAGCTTTATCATCTCCGCGAAAATCGGCTCCGCCTTCAAAATTGCCATTTGGTAGAACCAAAATCGCATTTACTTTACCAATAACAGGTGCAAATTTCTCGTTAATAATATGACCTTTCTGTCTGAGTTTTTCTTTACTTTCTACATTGAATTTATTAGGTTCAAGCATAATTTCATCGGGTAGCCATTGATGATGAAAACGTGGCTGATTTACCGCTTTTTGCATTCCCATTTCAAATTCATGAACATTTAAAATAGTTTGTAAAACCGAAGTGATTATGGTCGAACCGCCAGGCGAACCCAAAAGCATAAATAACTTTCCGCTTTTCTCTACAATTGTTGGCGTCATCGAGCTTAGCATTCGTTTTTCGGGAGCAATGCTGTTGGCTTCAGCACCAATTAATCCGTAATAATTAGGTACACCAGGTTTTACCGAAAAATCATCCATTTCATTATTGAGAAAAAATCCCAGTTCGTCACAATATAGTTTAGAACCATACGCACCGTTCAAAGTTGTCGTCACCGAAACCGCATTTCCAGCTGCATCAACAATAGAATAATGAGTGGTTTCATCACTTTCTACCACTTGAATATCACCATGACTAACTTCTTTGGATGACGTTGCATTTACAAAGGAAAAATTCTTCATCTTATTTTTTAAATAATTTTCGTCGAGTAATTCTTTTTCGGGAATAGTAATAAAATCCGGATCACCAAGAAAGTAATTTCTATCGGCATAAGCTCTACGTTCAGCTTCGCTCAAAAGATTAATGTAATCTGCCGAATTGTGTTGCAGTTTTTTAAGGTCGAAGGGTTCAATCATTTTCATAATTTGAGCCAATGTAATTCCGCCGCTACTTGGTGGTGCCATCGAAATGATGTTTAGTTCTTTGTATTGAAAAGTTATCGGTTTTCGCCAAATGGTTTTGTATTTTTTTAAATCTTTTAGCGAAATTATTCCGCCTTTACTTTTTAGAAATTTGACTAATTTTTTAGCGGTTTTTCCTTTGTAGAATTCGGTTTCTCCGTTTTTAAGAATTTGTTCCAATGTATTAGCTAATGCCAAATATTTTATGGTATCGCCAACTTTAAAGTTTTCTGCATAAAGTGTTTGATTTCCGCTTAGTTCAACAATTTTAGAGCGATATTCATTGAGTTTTGCGTGTTCTTTTTCGGTTACAACAATGCCTTTTTTTGCCAAAAGGATAGCAGGTTCAAACAAATCTTTTAATGGTAATGAACCAAATTTTCTATGGATTTCAAATATAGCTGCAACACTTCCTGGAATGCCAACGGATAAAGCGCTATCGGTACTCAAATTAGGAATTACATTGCCATTTTTGTCCAAGTACATGTTTTTGGATGCTTTTAGCGGTGCTTTTTCTCTGAAATCAAGCGAACCAATTTCACCGTTATTTTTTCGGTAAACTAAAAATCCGCCACCCGAAATATTTCCCGCATAAGGATAAGCAACTGCCAAAGCCAAATGGGTTGCAATCATAGCATCAAATGCATTTCCTCCTTTTTTTAGAATATCAACGCCAATTTTGGAAGCTTCTTCACGAGCTGAAACTACCATTCCGTTGGAAGAAGTTACACCTTGTTGAGCTTGAGAAGAAAAGGATATTAAAGTTAAAAAGACTAGAATTAACTTTTTTAAGTCCTGTTTGTCATTCCGTAGGAATCTATAACAAATTAGATTCCTACGGAATGACAACATTCTAAATATTTTTTTCATAATTCAAGTAACTTGTTTTTGCAATGTTGTTGCAATTCCTCAAAAAATAAAGTAAATTCGGTTTCAAATTCCAAGTAGAATTCTTGTAATTCAACGATAGCTTCATGCATCGCGACACGATTTTTAGTTCGATGATCCATTTGGAATAAAATCATTTCCAAGCCTGAGATGGAAGCATAGCTTACCAACCAATTTCGAGCAATCATATACGGCATCATTCCTTGAATTTTATCCGTAAGTAAATCATAATTGTCTTGTAAAAGCTGATAAAATTCATCGGCATACTCTTCTAGCTTTTTATTGGAATAATTTGCCCAGTTTTTTGCCAAAAAATGGTCGTAAAAAATATCCATAATCACACCAGAATAATGTCCGTATTTTTCATGCAATCGATGTTTACTTTTTCTGTAAACGGGATGCATATCCGTAAAACTGTCAATCGAACGATGAAGCAGAATTCCTTTTTTGATTTCGTCAGGATAATTTTCATAGCTATTTCCACGAATACTATCTGCCATAAAATTGCCGATTTTTAACAAATCATTGTCGCCAGAAAGATAAATATGTGCTAGGAAATTCATACTGAAAATAATTGCAATAGGTTTTTCATCGATGATATGATAGTAAATATAGAAAAAAATATCTTATTTCTATTTTTCGTACTGTCAACTATTATATTTGTAAAAAATAACAAAACAAACCTAAAAAAGATACAAATGACATTAATCAAATCAATATCAGGAATTCGCGGAACAATTGGTGGAAATGTTGGTGACAATTTAACCCCAGTTGATGCAGTAAAATTTGCTTCGGCTTATGGTACTTTTTTGAAAAACAATATCAATAAAGATAAACTAAAAGTAGTTATTGGTCGTGATGCTCGTATTTCAGGTCCGATGATTCATAATTTAGTAGTCAATACTTTAATTGGTTTAGGAATTGATGTTATTGATTTAGGTTTATCTACAACACCAACAGTTGAAGTTGCCGTTCCGATGGAACAAGCTGATGGCGGAATTATTTTAACAGCTTCTCACAATCCAAAACAATGGAATGCTTTGAAACTTTTAAATGCAAAAGGTGAATTTCTTAGCGGTGCTGAAGGTGCAAAAATATTAGAAATTGCCGAAGCCGAAGCGTTTGATTTTTCGGATGTAGATAGTTTAGGTGAAATTATGGCAAACGATGCTTACATGGATATTCATATTGATGAGGTTTTAGAATTGCCTTTAGTTGATGCCGAAGCTGTTGCCAAAAGAAAATTCAAAGTAGTAGTTGATGGTGTGAATTCTTCAGGTGGAATTATTATTCCGAAGCTTTTGGAACAAATGGGTGTGGAATGTGTAAAATTATATTGTGAACCTAACGGACATTTTCCTCACAATCCTGAACCTTTGAAAGAACATTTAGGAGATATTTGTAAATTGGTTGTAGAAGAAAAAGCCGATTTCGGAATTGTAGTTGATCCAGATGTTGACCGTTTGGCGTTTATTTCTAATGATGGCGAAATGTTTGGCGAAGAATATACGTTGGTTGCCGTTGCGGATTATGTTTTGAGTAAAACACCAGGAAATACAGTTTCTAATATGAGTTCGTCGCGTGCGTTGCGTGATATTACTGAAAAACACAACGGAAGTTATCAAGCCAGTGCAGTAGGTGAAGTAAATGTGGTAGAATTGATGAAAGCTACAAACGCCATAATTGGTGGCGAAGGAAACGGCGGAATTATTTATCCAGAGTTACACTATGGAAGAGATAGCTTGGTTGGTGTCGCTTTGTTTTTAACGCATTTAGCAAATTTAGATGTTACAGTTGCAGAACTTAGAGCAAGTTATCCGCAATATTATATGAGTAAAAACAAAATTGAGTTGACACCACAAATTGATGTTGACGGAATTTTGGCAACCTTAACCGAAACCTACAAATCTGAAAATATATCTACAATTGATGGCGTAAAAATTGATTTCCCAACGGAATGGGTTCATTTGCGTAAATCCAATACCGAACCAATTATCCGAATTTATACAGAAGCACCAACCCAAGATTCTGCTGATGCATTGGCAGTTCGTTTTGTAAATGAATTGAAAGCAATTGCTGGAATTTAAATCAGTTTTCTATAAAATTTTAAAAACTTTCTTTTTTTGAGAAAGGTTTTTTTATACAAATTTCAGATAAAATCCAAAAGGTTAAAAGTAACAGCATTATTTATAAATTCCCTATTTTTGCCACTTTAAAATTTTGAATATCGATGGCAAAGTGGCAAGAAAGAGCAGAATTATTATTTAAAGCAGAAGGGTTAAACAATCTAAAAAATGCAAATGTTTTAGTAGTTGGTTTAGGTGGCGTGGGTTCGTTTGCAGCCGAGTTTTTGGCTCGTGCTGGCGTGGGAAACATGACTATTGTAGATGGCGATGTGGTAGATATTACCAATATTAACCGACAATTACCAGCATTGCATTCAACAGTTGGTTTGCCTAAAGTTCATATTGTTGGCGACAGATTGATGGATATTAATCCTGAGCTAAATTTAACTCGTTTAGAAGAGTTTTTGTCGCCAGAAAGAGCATTGGAAATTGTAACTACCGATTTTGATTACGTTTTAGATTGCATCGATAGTGTAACGCCAAAATTGAATTTATTAATTGCGTCAAAACGTAAAAAGGTAAAAGTAATTTCAAGTATGGGCGCAGGCGGAAAATATGAAGCAAGTAAAGTAAAAGTTCGCGATATTAGTAGAACCGAATATTGTCCGTTAGCAAAAAACATGCGCAAACGATTAAAAGAACAAAAAATTTCCAAAGGAATTAAAGCCGTTTTTTCTACCGAAGTACCCGATCAATCTAGTATTAAACTGACTGATGGGAAAAATTTCAAAAAATCATTCTACGGAACAAACAGCTGGATGCCATGCCTTTTTGGACTTCATGCTGCCGAAACAGTGGTGAAATATTTATTGAAAAAGAGTAAAAAGTAAAGAGGAAAGAATAAAGAATAACTGATCACAATTCACAATTTACAATTTACAACTCACAACTCATTAAACAAATGATACAAACCGTAATATTCGACATGGATGGCGTGATAGTGGATACAGAACCCGTTCATCATTATGCTTACGTGCAACATTTTAAACAACTAAACATTGAAGTTTCTCCAGAAATGTATGCTTCGTTTACGGGAAATTCTACCAAAAATATCTACGAGCGCTTAAAAGAAACCTATAATTTGGCACAAGACGTTCAAACCTTAGTCGAAACCAAACGCAACTTATTTAATGACGCTTTTGACAGCAAAGAAGATTTGTATTTACTGGATGGAGTAGAAGATTTGATTAAAGATTTATATACTAACGGAATGCAATTGGTCTTGGCTTCATCGTCGGCTAATGTTACTATTGAGCGTATTTTTGATCGATTTAATTTGCATCACTATTTCACTCATAAAGTTTCTGGTGAAGATTTTCCAAAGTCGAAACCACATCCTGCCATTTTCTTAAAAGCAGCCGAATTGGCTCAAACGCCAGTAGAAAATTGCATCGTGATTGAAGACAGCACCAACGGAATTCAAGCGGCAAAATCGGCTGATATTTATTGTGTTGGTTATGATAGTTTTCATTCTAAACTACAAGACTATTCAAAAGCGGATAGAGTGATTACTCATTTTAACGAATTGGATTTCAATACTATAAAAAATATAAAATAATAATGAAAAAGCTAATTTTATTTCTTTCGATACTTTTTATTTCTGTCAATACAATTGCGCAAGAAAATCAATTTACCAACGAAATAAAAGCTTTCAGAAAACAAGACAGTATTCAAAAACCGAATGATGGAATGTTGCTTTTTATAGGTAGTTCTTCTTTCAGATTGTGGAAAGATGTAAAGTCAGATTTTAATAATCAAAATATTTTAAACCGTGCTTTTGGTGGCGCTACCTTATTGGATTTGATTTATTTTCAAAACGATGTAGTTTTGAAATACAAGCCAAAAAAGATTTTCATTTATTGTGGAGAAAACGACATTGCAAGCTCAGAAAAAGTAACTCCAAAAATGGTTTTCAAGCGATATAAAACGTTCTATAAAACTTTGAGAAAGCAATTTCCAGAAACTCCAATTATTTTTGTTTCTTTAAAACCAGCTATTTCCCGTTGGCACATGAAAGACCGAATGATGGCAACAAATAAATTGATTAGCCAGTTTATGAAAAATAAAAAGAACGCAACTTTCGTAAACATTTGGGATGATATGATTGAAAACGGCGAACCTAGAAAAGACATTTATATTCATGATAACCTTCACATGAATGCCAAAGGATATGCTATTTGGGTTGAAAAAATGAATGCTTTAGTTAACGATTGATTTTTACGTTTACAATTCTCCTCCTTTGGAGGAGTGCCTGAAAGGCGAGGTGGTTTTAAAAGTTTCAATCTAATGAAATACTAATTTTAAAAGAAAAGAAATGGAAGAAATAATTACATACATCAATAAAATCCCTATTAAAAGAAATTTTGTTGAAAATCTTCCTTATAACATTAAACTTAAATCGAGAGCAAGAGCTTTACGTAAAGCAGGAAATTATTCCGAAGTTGTTTTTTGGATGCAAGTTAAAAAAGATGGATTTCACAAGATAGACTTCGATAGGCAAAAAGTTATAGGAAATTTTATTGTTGATTTTTACGTAAAAACACTAGGATTGATAGTAGAAATTGATGGAGAAAGCCATAATGATAAAGAGGAATATGATAAAAAAAGAGAGGATTACTTAGAATCATTAGGATTAAAAATATTCAAAACAACAAATCTAAGAGTGTTACATGATTTAGATAATGTTATGAAAGAGTTGGAATTATTTATTATTGAAAATTTTTCGTATAAATGAGAAATACAAAAACCACCTCGTCCTTCGGACACTCCTCCAAAGGAGGAGAATAAAAACAATTAGCCAACCGCTTCTTTATAAACTTTCAAACATTTTTCTCGCGCTTCTTTATGCTCAACAATAGGTTTTGGATAGTGAATGGTTTCCAGTTCAGGTATCCATTTTTTGATGTATTTTAAGTCTTTATCAAATTTTTTGATTTGCTCCGTTGGATTGAAAATTCTAAAATAAGGCGCAGCATCAACACCACTTCCAGCTGCCCATTGCCAGTTGCCAACGTTGCTAGCTTGTTCGTAATCTAATAATTTTGTAGCAAAATAAGTTTCTCCCCAACGCCAATCAATTAAAAGATGTTTGCACAAAAAACTCGCTACAATCATTCGCACACGATTGTGCATGTGACCAGTTTTGTTCAATTCACGCATTCCAGCATCTACAAAAGGATAACCGGTTTTTCCTTCACACCATTTTTTAAACAAAACTTCATTGTTTTCCCATTTTACTTCGTCGTATTTTGGTCTAAAACTCGATTTGTTAGTATGCGGAAAATGCCAAAGAATTTGCATAAAAAACTCCCTCCAAATTAATTCCTTTAAAAACGTTTCGTTTCTACTTTCAAGTGCTTTGGCAACCATTTTTCTAATAGAAACCGCACCAAAACGCAGATAAATTCCAAGATACGACGTTTTGTTCAAAGCTGGAAAATTTCGTGTGGCTTCATAGTTGTCTATCAAAGTTGTCGATACATCAAATGGAGTAACTTTTATAGATGAGGTTTCAAATCCTATAGCAGCTAAACTCAAAAATGGATAGGAGTGAAGCGTTATTTTACTTAAATAATCTTCTGAATTATAATGAACTAGTTGGATTTTTTTAAAGTTTTCTTTCCATTTGTTAGAATACGGAGTATAAACTACATACGGCGTTCCATCGTCTTTAACTACTTCACTTTTTTCGAAAATGACTTGGTCTTTACTAGTTTTAAATTCGATGTTATTTTCTTTAAATAAATGGTATAAATCCAAATCGCGTTTGCGAGCATAAGGTTCATAATCATGATTGGTATAAACCGCTTTGATTTTATTTTCTGAAATTAATTTTTGATAAACATCCAATGGTTTTCCATGAAAAACAGCTAATGATTTTCCAATCTCTTGAAGTTGTTTCTGGATTTTTTCCAACTGCTGATGAATAAAGGTAACTCGCGCATCATCTTTTGGAAGTTGCGACAAAATAGTTTCATCAAATATAAAAATCGGAAGCACTTCTTCATCTGCATTTAAGGCATGAAAAAGCCCAACATTATCGTCTAATCGTAAATCGCGTCGAAACCAGAATATGTTCATATTTTTAAAAATTCAATATCAAAAGCAACATCAAAAATCAATTTCAAAAATCAATTTCAAAAATCAACTTCAAAAAGCAACTTCAAAAAGCAACTTCAAAATTATAATTATATTCAAAAAAAAATTAAATTTTTATATTCCAATTGATTTTTGAAGTTGAACTTGATTTTTGAGGTTGAACTTGATTTTTGAAGTTGAACTTGAATTTATTGATTGGTTAGTAAAGTGGACATTCCGCCATCAACATGGAAGATTTGCCCCGATATCCAACTGCTTTTTTCAGACAATAAAAAACTTGCCATTTGCGCCATATCGTCAGAAGTTCCAACTCTTTTCATCGGATGGCGTTGAGCTGATTTTTCTTTTTTCTCATCGTTGCTCAAAAACTTCTCTGCCAATGGTGTATCGGTTAATGATGGTGCAATAACATTTACTCTAATTTTTGGAGCATATTCTGCGGCTAATGCTTTTGCAAATCCTTCAATCGCTCCTTTGGCAGCAGCAACCGAGGTGTGAAAAGGCATTCCCATGCTGGCAGCAACCGAACTAAAAAGCACAATACTAGATTGATTGGAAGCCGTCAAATTGGGTAAAACCGATTGGATAACCTTTACCAAACTTATAAAATTGATTTGTAAATCGTGCTCAAATGCTTCGGGCTTCAAACCACGAAACGGACGTAAATTAATACTTCCAGGACAATACACCAATCCGTCGATAACTTCGGGTAATTTGGATGTTTCCAAAATATCGGTTGTTGCATCAAAAGGAATGTGAGTTACATTCATTTCGGCAATTTCTTCATTAGTTCTTGAAGCGATGAATACTTTATTTTCATATTGTAATTCTATGGCAATAGCAAGTCCAATGCCATACGAACCACCAATTAGTAATATATTTTTCATTTTTTAACCTTTAAATTCACCAAATAGTTCAATTAATTTTTTTCTTCGGTATTCAAATATTTCATTCAATTTAGGTTTTACTAAAAATGGATGAACCAGTTGACCAATAATTCCCATCGGAACTTTATAATCTACTATATCTTCCATTTCAACGCCACCATCAATTTCTTTAAAAAAATGTTTGTGATGCCACAGCGAATAAGGACCAAAGCGTTGTTCATCAACAAAATACTTTCTATCAATTACGTGTGTAATCTCAGTAACCCATTTCATTGGAATACCTAAAACTGGCGTAACAATATATTGAATGATTTGTCCTGGAAACATTTTTCTATCATCGCCTGATAGTGTTTTAAATCCCATATAATTAGGTGTAATGGTTTTTAAATTCGCTGGATCAGAAAAGAATTCCCAGGCTTTGTCCATTGTAATAGGTAACTTTTGTTGGGTTTGTAATCTATATATTTTCATCTCATTATTTTTGGTAAAGATACAAAGTGTTTAATGAATTTTATATTTTGTTAAACAAAAAATACAGCTATTTAAGTTTTAATTAACATTTGAAGTCTTTAACTATTTGTAAATTTGACCAACTAAATAAAACATTATGAAAAAAATTATTTTTGTTTTGGCAGTTTTGATTGCCAATTTCACTATTGAAGCTCAGGTAAAAACACCTCAATCAAGTCCTAAGACTACAGTTAATCAAGTAGTTGGATTGACAGATGTAACATTAGATTATTCTCGTCCAAGTGCAAAAGGAAGAGTTGTTTTTGGTGATTTAGTTCCTTTTGGAAAACTTTGGAGAACGGGTGCAAACCAAAACTCAATGGTAACTTTCAGTGATGATGTAGTTATCAAAGGAAATACTTTGAAAAAAGGTAAATATGCTATTTTCACTACGCCAAAAGCTGATATGTGGGAAGTTATTTTCTACACGGATACAGAAAATTGGGGAACACCAGAAAACTGGGATGTAAACAAAGTAGCGTTAAGCACTATGGTTGATCCAACGGCTTTAGGAAATCATGTTGAAACTTTCACTATTGGTGTAAATAACTTGACTAACGATAGCGCAACTTTGGATATTTCTTGGGAAAAAACAATGGTTTCTATCAAGTTTGAAGTACCAACTAAAAAAGCGGCTATGGCTAGTATCGAAAAAGTGTTAGCTGGTCCAACAGGAAATGACTATTTTTCTGCAGCACAGTATTTCTATCAAGCAGATGGTGATTTGAATAAAGCTTTAGAATATGTAAACAAAGCAGTAAGTTCTGTAAAAGCAGGACAAGATGTTCCATTTTGGCATTTGAGATTAAAATCATTAATCCAAGCTAAATTAGGTGATAAAGCTGGAGCAATTACTACGGCTAAAGCTTCATTGGCTGCTGCTGAAAAAGCTGGAAATGCAGACTACGTTAAAATGAACAACGACAGTATTAAAGAATGGAGTAAAAAATAATAACTCTTTCTTTAAATGAAAAAAGCCACGAAATTTAATTCTCGTGGCTTTTTTTTATGCTACAATTTCTTTGGGTTTACTTTTAATAAAGGTTTGAAATACAATCGATAGTAGTACGGTTAACGATGCGCCAATGAAATTTAGCCACAAATAACCAAGCTTTTCTTGTCCATTTGGATGAATGTGAATGGCATAGTAATAGATAAAGAAAATAGTAGTTTGACTGATTACGGCACCTAAAAAGATAGCATTTGCTTTGACATATTTCACATAAAAACCTACCAAGAAAACACCCAAAACAGTTCCGTAAAAAATAGAACCTACAATGTTTACCAACTGAATTAAGTTTTCAAATAACGTTCCAACGCAAGCAAAAAGTATGGCAATAATTCCCCAAAGCAATGTGAAATATTTAGTGGCATCAACATAGTGTTTGTCTGATTTTTGACCTTTTACATTTCGTTTATAAATGTCAATTGCTGTGGTTGAAGCCAATGCTGTTAAACCTGAAGCCGATGAAGACATTGCTGCCGAAAGAATAACTGCCAATAAAAGTCCAATTAATCCCGAAGGTAAATAGTTTAAGATGAAATAGATAAAAACGTAATCTTTATCATTGGTTTCAGCTTTAGCATCTACTTTTTGAATGATAACTTTGGCTTGGTCGTGTAAATCTTTTTCTTTTTCAGAAAGCGAACTCAGTTTTCTCCTCAAGATTGGATTATCATAATTTTGGTTCAAATGGTCGATATACAACAAATTGAATTCCTTTTTTTCTTCGCTAAGTTGATTGAGTTGTTTTTCAAGTGAATTGTATTCATTGGCATAAATCGATTTTTCAATCGCACCACGATTTACCGGATTAAAATGCAACGGAACCGGATTGAATTGAAAGAAAACAAAAACCATTACACCAGTCAATAGGATGAAAAACTGCATAGGTACTTTTAAGAAACCATTCATGATTAATCCCATTTGGCTTTCTTTATCTGATTTTCCAGATAGATAACGTCCAACCTGAGATTGATCCGTTCCAAAATAGGAAAGCATCAAGAAAAAACCTCCGGTAATTCCGCTCCAAAAAGTATATCGATTTTCGGGATCAAAGGAAAAATCAAGTACATTCATTTTGTCATTGGCGCCAGCAATATGCATCGCATTAGAAAATGTCATGTCGTTTGGCAAATAATGTAATATCAAGAAAAATGTGATAAACATTCCGCTCATGATGACAAACATTTGTTGTTTTTGAGTAACGTTTACCGCTTTTGTTCCGCCAGTAAATGTGTAAATAATTACCAAAATCCCAATGATGATGTTCAACATCGTTAAGTTCCAACCCAATACCGCCGAAAGAATAATGGATGGTGCATAAATGGTTAAACCAGTTCCTAAACCACGCTGAATTAAGAATAAAACGGCTGTAAACGAACGTGTTTTTAAGTCAAATCGTTGTTCGAGATATTCATAAGCGGTGTAAACTTTCAGTTTATGATAAATAGGAATAAACGTCATAGAAATTACGACCATCGCAATAGGCAAACCAAAATAGAATTGCACAAAACCCATTCCGTCATGATACGCTTGTCCTGGCGTTGATAAAAAAGTAATTGCGCTGGCTTGAGTTGCCATTACAGATAAACCAACTGTCCACCAAGGCGTTTCTTTGTTGCCCAAAATATATTCTTCTACGTTGGCACTTCCTTTGGTTTTATAAACGCCATAGAAAACGATAAAAAGTAGCGTTACCGATAAAATTATCCAGTCAAGTTGTTGCATATCAATAGAATAATTGCATTAGTAGAAAAAAGATAATGATATAAATAGCATTGGCCAATAAAACCCAAGTATAGCTATTTTTCCAAGAAGATTTTTTGTTTGTTTCCATAATTATTTACCAATTGCAATCATATTTGCCATTAATCGGAATGCTCCAGAAACGCCTTCGGGCAACTCTCTAAAAAAGCTCAATCCGGTGTAAATGTAATTTCCTTTGCCATATTTTGCAATAAGCAATGCGCCGTCTTTTGGCTTTTCGCCAGTATCATTTGCCGATAGAATAGGAGTAAACGCGTTATCCCATTCGCTTGGATAATACAATCCTTGTTCTTGTTTCCAACCTTTAAAATCGTCAACCGTAATTTTGTTTGGATAATTTAAAACGGGATGATTTGGTGCTAAAAAGCGAACCTCAGCATCTTCTTCGGTAACTCGGTCACGAGAAATTTTTAATGGAAATGGTGCCATTTCTTTAGAAACTAAATCGTCCAAAGTGTTGTATTGTACAATCATTGTTTTTCCATTTTTGACAAAATCTAAAAGTGTTTTTTGTTTGTAAGCCAAAGCGTTTACTACGTTATAAGCACGAATTCCAGTAATAACAACATCAAACGGACTTAACTTTTCGGCAGAAATAGCTTCAGGTTTGATGATTTCTACTTCATAACCCATTTGTTGCAAGCTTTTTGGAATTTCATCGCCTGCACCCATAATGTATGCGATTTTTTCATTTTTCGTTTTAATTTTTAGTCGGATGGCTTTAGCAACAGCAGGTTTTAAAACCATTTGTTTGTAAATGTGCGGATAGTTGATGTCGATTTTTTGTTTGTCAAAAACTTGATTATCAATAGTTACAATGCTTTTGATTTCAATTTCACTGATTTCTTTGGAAGGCGAAACATTGAAAATTGCCAAAACTTCTTCGCCTTTTCTATCTAACGAAAAAGGAATTTCAGTTGGAGAAACCGACCAGTTTTCAGGAAGTTGAAGTTTTACATTTCCTGCGATTTTGTCTTTTCCTGCTTTTACTTTTACGGTTACGGTTTTACTTCGGTCGTTGTTGAAAATATATACTTTTTCAGCAATAGTTGAAGTAGCAAGCGGAACAATATCAAGCGGTTGATAGACTTCGCCTTTTACATCGTCGTTGTATTTGTAAACTACTTTTCTATCAAACGGAATTTCTACACCCAGAATTTCAATCCAAAATCCAACAGTAACTTGGCGAATTACATCGGGTAAACCTATTTTTTCTTGTTCATCTACTCGATACATTCCTTCGGTTCCAACTTGATTAAGCCAATAGGCATTGGTGTAATCAATGGTGTTGTTTAAGTTTAACGAAGTAGTTTCGGTAAAAGGAACGTTATTTTTTAAGTCAATGATTTTTTTCTCCTTAGTTTCATACGTTGGAATAGCGCCAATTCCGTTAAGTTTCATCGGAATTGAACTTCTATTAATAACTTCTAGTTTAATTTTTAACGGACTATTTGGTGTAATTTCTTGAACATCGGCAACAGCTTCAAAGTATAAACCAGCACAAGCCGCAATGATTTTCTTGATTTCTTCTGTTTTGACTTCTTTCCAATGTTTATCCGATAGATTTTGGATTAAAGTATACGCTTTAACCAATTCAGGAATGCTAGCTGAAGGATTTTTAAAATCGAAGTTTTTTTCCACGGCATTTAAAATATCGCCTATAGCTTTTCCGCCTTGAACTCGGTTCCAAGAAGTATCAATTCCTTCAAAAAGATTAGTATTGTCGTTGAGTTTTTCGCCTTTTAGAAATTCTAAATATTCGTCTTCTTCACCACGAGTTCCAGTATTTCCGAAACCTTGTGACTGATGACAACTTCTGCTTAAAGCGGCAATTTCTTGATTGGATTTACCCAAACTTTGATAATAGGTTCCAATGTTTAACTTGGTTTGTGTGGATTTGTCGGCTTTTTCAAACTTTTCTTTGCTGCCATAAAACCACCACGAAGTGTTGAAAAATACTCGTTTAGGTTGCCAAGTTGAAACATATTTTAGTTGTTCAGGATAAATGGTTTTATCGTTAACTAAATCAAAAGCTTCCAAACTCAACATAGCCGAAGCGGTGTGATGACCATGAGTGGTTCCTGGTGAACGATGATCAAAACGGTTAATGATTACATCGGGTTGAAATTTTCTAATTGCCCAAACAACATCACTCAAAACCTGATTTTTATCCCAAATTTCTAATGTTTCCGTAGGATTTTTTGAAAAACCAAAGTCATTGGCACGAGAAAAAAACTGTTCGCCACCATCAATTTTTCGAGCTTCGATAAGTTCTTGTGTTCTAATAACGCCAAGCAATTCGCGTAGTTCAGTTCCAATTAAATTTTGTCCACCATCACCACGAGTTAGCGATAGATAACCGGTTCGAGCTTTTTTGTCATTTGACAAATAAGAAATTAATCGAGTATTTTCGTCGTCAGGATGTGCCGCAACATATAAAACTGAACCCAGAAAGTTCAGTTTTTGTATTTGGTGGTAAATTTCTACCGATGTTGGTTTAGTTGGTCGTTGCGCAAAACCAATTTGAAAAGATAGTAATAACAGTAAAATTGATGATTTGTAAAGCTGTTGCATGTTTTTTATACTAATGGTGCAATGGCTTCAAATATACTGATTAAATAAATTTTGGAGTTTTATTTAGTTAGTTTTTAACAATTTCTTTGGTTAATCTATCGCAGCAGTTTGATAGGTAAAATGACCTTTTTTGCTGTAAGGAAATTGCTTTTTGTGTTGTTTTAACAGTAGATACGGTTTGTCTTCGTCATAATCGGTAATTTCAACTCTTACTTTGCTGTAAAGAGAATAACCGCCATATAAATGAGGAAGTTCTTCGGCTTCTACCCAATTTCCTTTGTCTCTAAAGATATATACTTTGTTCAATTTGTCATAGTAAGCTTGCATATTTGGAAAATACAAATAGCGTAATTGACAATTGGTATCTGCATCAAACTTCAAAGTTGAGTTTTCCAAGTAAGTAACTTGAGCTGTAATAGTGTTGCAAACTATAAATGCAATCACTAAGAGTATTTTTCTTGCATTCATGATTAAAGATTTTTAGGATACTAAAAAAAGTCAGTATCGAATTATTATGCGACAAATATAAAACATTTTTCCGTTTAAATACATAAAAAATCGTTAAAATGCATTTTTATGTATAAAATTGTAGGTTTATAGCTATTTTATAATGATTGTATTTGTATGATTTTATTAGCGTTGAATGGCAGAAATTACATTCGAGTAGATGGATTTTAGTAAAAAAGAGAATTTAAATTTACGAAATAATTGTAAATAAAATGAGATTTTTTCAAATAATTAACACTTTTATTTGCTGTCTCTTTTGTTCAAAAGAAATGTTTTTATTTTAAAAGAATGATATTAATCTGTGAAGTCATTATCGTCATATTCTTGGTTGATAATCGATATTCCTTTTTGAAGTAAAAGATTATTTGGATAGGTAATTCGTTCGCCATCAGTGGTTTTTAGATTGACATGAAACGCACTTATATCTTCAATTTCAGCCTGAATAGGGAAATCCTTGTCGTGAATTTTAATGATATCACCAATTTTAAACGGGAAGAAGAAAAACAAAATAATCCCCGAAGTTACATTACTTAAAATTGACCATTGGGCAAACATAGCAACACCAATAACTGTTGCTACTGAAGAAAAAGTAAGTAAAATATCGTCTTTGTTAACTCCCCAAATAATGATTAAAGCAATTACCGCAAGAATGTTTAATAAAATGTGAATGTATTTGATAACCAAATTGGTTCTTTGCTCAAAAGTGTGATTGGTTTTGGCGTATTTTCTAACCAATTTTGCAAAGAAAAAACGAAGTATTACCAATAAAAGTAAGGTAATACCAGTAGCAATCAATTCTTTGGAATAACTAGTTATAAAATTCATGCTTTATTATTTTAAGTTAGATAAATAACGATAGACTAAATCGGTTGGAAGACCAACGACATTAGTATATGAACCTTCAATTTTAGCAATGGCCATTAAGCCAATCCATTCCTGAATGCCATAAGCACCAGCTTTGTCAAACGGTTGGTACTTGTCGATGTAAAAAAGGATTTCAGCATCGCTTATTGGGTTAAAAGTAACGCGAGTAACACAGTTTAGAATGTCAATTTTATTTATAGTTTTAAAACAAACGGATGTAATTACTTCGTGTGTTTTTCCCGCCATTGATTGAAGCATCAAGAATGCGTCTTGCTTGTCTTTTGGTTTGCCCAAAGCTTTGTTGTCAAGCCAAACAATAGTATCGCTCGTAACAATGATTTCGTTAGGTTGGATATCATTATCAAAAGCTGCTGATTTTAATTTGGCTAAATAGTTAGTAATTTCAACGCCTTGCAAAGTATCAGGATAGATTTCTTCGACTTCTTTTATTCGGATTTCAAAATCTAAGTCCAGTTCTTTAAAAAACTGTTGTCTCCGTGGCGAACCCGAAGCTAAAACTATTTTATAGTCTTTTAATTTTTCTCTAAGCATTGAATTTGATGTTAAGATTAACAATTAAAATAAACAAAATACCGAAGAAAATAACCGCTTTCATCACGTTGCTCAACAAGTGAAACTCTTTTTGTGTGGTAGCGGTCCAAACCTTTACTACAGCAAAAATCATCGGGCTAACCAAGAACACTAATGCATAAATAGTGGCAATATATAAACCTGAATTCATCAAATGATTGTTGATGTACCAAAGTAGTATTACTGTGGCAATGGCAGTGATTACCGCTACTACTTTTGCGGTTCTCGAAACACCAAGAACGATAGGCAATGTTCTCATACCTTGATTGTAATCGCCGTTTATATCTTCTAAATCTTTGATAATTTCTCTGATAAAGTTAAGTAAGAATGCAAAAACCGCATAGTCAAAAAGCAGTTCTAACCAAAGCATCATTTGAAAGCGATTGACTTGATCTGTAGCTGGTATGATATCGAATAAACCAACAATAATTACGCTCAAAGCCAAAGCCAATGAAACTAAAATATTACCGATAACGGCTATTTGTTTAAAACTCGTAGCATAGATATAAAGCAATAACGAAGTGATGATGAATATGCCAAAAAAGTTATCTCTATAAATTAAATTCGACAAGTAAAACCCAATCAAAGCTCCGGAAATGGTAAATCCAAAATAAAGGTTGTATGCCATGCTTTCGCTAATACTTTTTCCAACAATTACTTGATTAGGTCTATTGATACTATCGGTTTCTTGATCCATAATATCGTTTATGATATAACCTCCAGCCGCAATAAAAACGGTAGCTAAAACCAACAAAGCAAATTGCCAATCCGCCAAAGCCAATTCAACCTTTTGCAATTTTAAAAAACCATAACGAATGATGCATTGCATCAAAGCAATCATCAGTAAATTTTGAAAACGTATTAATTTCAAGTACTTCATCCTAACATTCTATTTCTAAACTCTATTAAACTTCCAACTCCAAACTCCCAACTTCAGACTAATCATGTTTCCCATTATAATACAAATGCCATTTTCCTTGTACTTTCATCACTTGTTCAATGACTTCACGAACGGCACCTTTTCCACCATTTTTATGCGAAATATATTTGGAAATCGCTTTAATTTCAGGACTTGCATCTTGTGGACACGTTGGTAAACCTACTAATTGCATCACATGGTAATCGGGAATGTCATCGCCCATGTATAAAACGTGTTCTGGATTGATGTTGTACAATGCGGCATATTCATTGAACGTAGCTACTTTATCTGGCGAAGCCAAATGAATATCATTAATACCTAAATTTTTCAATCGGATGCGAACGCCATCGTTGTTTCCGCCCGAAATGATACAAACGTTGTAACCACTTTCGATAGCTGCTTTCATCGCAAAACCGTCACGAATGTTCATAATACGAAGCATTTCTCCTTTTTCAGTAACATGAACAGAACTATCAGTTAATACGCCATCTACATCAAAGATGAAAGTCGTAATATCGTTCATGAGTTCTTTATAGCTTTTTTTCATGGTCAATAATTGATTTTGTGAGCAATTTATAGATTTCTTTTTGGTTGTGGTCTTTTAAAAAAGTTAAATGACTATTGATAGTAGTAGTATCATTGCGTTTTGCTGGACCAGTTTGCGCAGCCGTTGGCGATAGCAGTTGTACTTTGTTGGCAGTTTCTGCAATTAATGGTTTTAAAAGGTCAAAATCCAGCTGGTTTTCTTCACATATTTCATTTCCAATAGCATACAGGTGGTTTACAAAATTAGAAACAAAAACAGCTGCTACGTGCAAAGCTTTTCGTTGTGCTGAGGAAACGTTATACACTACATCGGAACAACTTTTTGCCAAAGTTTCAAGCGTTTTAAAGTCAGCTTCATTTTCGGCTTCGATGCAAATAGGTATTTCCTTGAAATTAACAGCTTTGGTTTTAGAAAATGTTTGTAATGGATAAAAAACACCTTTTCGGTTTTTGTCATTCAAATCAGTCATAGCAACACTTCCTGAAGTATGTACAACCAATTGATTGCCGAAAGGAATTTGGCTCGACACGTCTTGAATGGCATTGTCGCTAACCGAAATAATATAAACATCTGCTTTTTTAATTTCTGAAAAAGTAGAAGTTAGCAACGATGAATCGAGTAGGTGAGATAACTTGGTTACATCGCGTGCCACTACTTGAACCAACTCAATTTGATTACTTTCTTTAAAAGCTACAATCAAATGTTGCGCTACATTTCCAGCACCTATTACTACTACTTTAGTCATAATGGCAAAAGTACTAAAATTAGCAAGATCTTAAAAATTTGAAATTAGAATTTAGAATTTAGAAAATTGAGGAAAGAGTATGGTTTTTTAAATTGATGGAGTACCACAACCATACCGTTGCTGTACTGGAGTTCCTACCTTTGAGTGGACGAATTGATTAAGACCTTATGCTGTAACTTTACAAAATGGAAAGACAGATAAGAATTTACAGTTTAGAATTTAAGCTAAAGGCAGTAGAATTGAGCAATCAAAGAGGTAGCTTGGTAAGTGTTGCAAACGAATTAAATGTTAGTTCGGATAATATAAAACGTTGGAATAAAGAGTTTAATCAAGGAAAATTGACAGGCAAGACTACACCTGTGAGAAGCAAAGAGGAAGAAGAAGTGATACGATTGCGAAAAGAATTGGCTGATGTAAAAATGGATCGTGACATATTAAAAAAGGCAGTTGGCATCTTCTCCAAGAGCGACAAGTAAAATATAAATTTATCCAATGCTATAAATCTGAATTTTCAGTCGAGAAGATGTGTTTTGTTTTTAAAGTAAGTAAAAGTGGTTATTATAAATGGCTGGTGAGAACACCATCAAAAAGAGAATTATACAATCTATTCTTGTTTGAAGAAATTAAAAGAATTTATTACCAAAGCAAAAGAAGATATGGCAGTCCACGGATAGCAAAAGAATTGGAAATGCTAGGATATAAAGTATCCAAACAATTAGTTAGAAAGCTAATGAAAAAATCTAATTTGCAAAGTATTGTAAAACGAAAATTTAAAATAACTACCAATTCTTCCCACAAATATGCTGTTGTAGAAAATAAATTGAACAGAGAATTTACTGTTATTAAAGAAAATACAGCTTGGGTTTTAGACATCACTTATATCAGCACTGGTCAAGGCTGGTTGTGTTTAACATCAGTAATTGACTTGTTTGACAGAAAAGTGATTGGTTGGTCATTAAGCAACACAATGAGAGCAAAAGATACTAGCTTGCAGCTTTTAAAATGGCTTTAATTAATAGACCAATTAAAAATAATCAATCGTTGATTTTTCATTCAGATAGAGGAATACAATATGCTTGCGAAGAATTTGTATCCGAATTAAATAGGCATAAATCTATAATCAGAAGCATGTCTAGAAAAGGAAATTGTTGGGACAATGCCGTAGCCGAAAGTTTTTTTAAAACATTAAAAGTAGAACTGATTTATCAAAATCGCTATCAAACCAGACAAGAAGCAGAATTATCAATCTTTGAATACATAGAAACATTTTATAACACAAAAAGAAGACACAAACAATTAAATAATTTAACTATTTTAGAGCATCAAAAACTAATTAACAACTATTTAAAAATGGTGGCTTAAGGTCTATGAAAAATTGTCCACTTTTTTTATAGGAATTCCACAATCAAATATAATAAATATTTTCAATTGATTTTAATTTACTTACTTGATTTACTCAGAATAAAATATCCTAAAACACCACCGATTATTGAGGCTGTAAAAATTCCAATTTTGGCTTGTACCATATATTCTTCATGAGTAAATGCCAATGATGTGATGAATAGCGACATCGTGAAACCGATAGCTGCCAATAGTCCTAAACCAAACAAATTTCTAACATTCATTCCGGTTGGAAACGGAGCAATTTTTAGCTTGACAAAAGCCATTGTAAACCCTACAACACCAATAACTTTACCTAATAACAAACCAAGCGCAACACCAATTGCAACATTGGTACTAAATAGCTGATCTACATCAATATCTAGCGAAACTCCAGCATTTGCAATAGCAAAAATAGGAATAATAAAAAAGGTAACTAATGGATGCATAGCATGTTCCAAGCGTTGTAGTGGTGGAATTGCGCTATTAGTATCTTTTTTAATTTCGTCTAAAAGATGCAATTGATCATGGGTTAAAGTTGGGATTTTATTATTGGGATCAATCGAACTAAATTCTGATAAGTATTTTTGAATTTTAGTATAATAATCACTTTCTTTTATTTTTACATCAGCAGGAATGGTAAATGCCGCTAAAACCGCTGCAATTGTAGCATGAACTCCCGAAAGTAAAAACGCAATCCAAACACCAATAATACCTACAAAGGCATAAAATAAAATATTTCTAATTCCCATTTTGTTTCCAGCATACATAATTAAAATGAAGCCTAAACCAATGGCTAAACTCGTCATTGAAATATCAGAAGTGTAGAAAAATGCGATGACTAGAACTGCTCCTAAATCGTCAACAATCGCTAAAGCGGTTAAAAATACTTTTAAACTCACCGGAATTTTACTTCCTAAAAGGTATAAAACGCCCAGAGCAAAAGCAATATCGGTAGCCATTGGAATTCCCCAACCGCTGTGAACTTCGCCTACTGGATTAAATGCTAGATAAATTAGTGCTGGAACAATCATTCCGCCAAGTGCAGCACCAATAGGCAACAATGCTTTTCGTGGATTAGAAAGTTCGCCACCAACAATTTCTCGTTTTAATTCTAAACCAACCACAAAAAAGAAAATCGACATCAATCCGTCGTTTATCCAATGGTGAAAGGTGTAATCTAGAAATGGTTTTCCATCAAATAGAAATCCTAGTTTGTGTTCTAAAAAATGATGATAATCATGTGATAAAGGCGAATTTGCTAATATCAAAGCAATTATAACACTGATGCCAAGTACAATTCCGCCTGCTTTTTCCTGTTGCATAAATTTTCGAATAGGATAAGTAACACGGTCAATTGTAGAATAATTTTGTTCGGTCATTGTTTTTTATTTTTTTAGAATAGTACAAAATTACGTTTTTAAAAAAGGATTAACAAACGATGATAAAAGCAAAAGCAACGAATACTAGTGTAAAAAGTTTTCGTTGCTTGTTATTTTTTGAAAAAGAAACTAAAAATTAATTCCAATTGTCAATTTTGAAGTCATCAGGCGATGGTTTTCCTTTTCCGGTTTCAACAAATTCTTTTAAGCTAATTAAAAAAGTTGCCCATTTCATACTGCAATGTGACATAAATTCAACTTCTTCGCGCCAAACGCTGTGTTGAAATAAAACGATAGTATAATTTTCTTCTTGAGCTAAATTGAACGTTACTTTGGTATCAATCCATTCATTTGGACCAGAAACAAACTTCTATTGCACGGTTTTATTAGGATTTAAAACGGTAACTTCCATTTCCATGCTGCCTAATTCTTCTCCGTTGAGCGTATTAAATCGAACACAAATCGTTTTCCCAATTTCGGATGTTCCCGTTGTATCATTTGTCCACCAATTTGAAATTCCATCCGTTGTGGCTAATGCTTCATAAACTTTTTGTACAGAAGATTGTATGCCTATTCTCTGATTGATATTTGCCATTTTTGAATGGATTAGTTTTAATTATTTGTGTATTCGAAGATACAAAAAGTTGAAAATCAGTTGCGTTTTTTGTCTTCAAAAACCAACCTCTTTTAAATTGATTTGAAATAGGTGTTTTTTTGGAATTATTTTGAAAAAAAGGAAGTTGTGTAACGGTTACGTGTGTTGGCGGATCGGCAAATTAGTCAGTTAGATTTGCAAATGGTCTTTTTCCATATTCCTTTTTAAACAATTCGATGTGGTCTTTTTCGACTTTTCTTGGTTCTTCTTTATCTAATATTTTCCAACAAATTAATAATTCTTGCGAGTTTTCAATTTGCCAAATATATCTTCCGCCCCAATGACCAACTTTTTTACCAAGACCAAAGTTTAAATATTGTTTTAATCTCGATTGTAATGTTGCGCTACCGTCAAGACTTCCAGCTTTTCCGATGTAAATAATTTCAGTATTTTCTATCCAATTTTGTTCTAATTCTAGAATGCTTACGTTTGGATTTTTGTCTTTAAAAAAACCACCTGTTCCAATGTTAAGAAATCTTTGTTTTCCTCTTTTTAAGTTTAAAACATAATAAATTCCCATGCTTTTCGGAATTACTGATGAGTTTCTTTGAAGTTCTTCAATAGTTAAAAAACCTTGAAAACCTAATTTTTTGTATTTATCCATTTTTTAAAAACTTTTTGTCTTCATTATGAAATAAACTGTTTTTTAAAATCAAATATTTGTTTCCGTCCAAATCTTCAATTTTTTGTTCTTCAATATTTTCAAAATTATTTTCTTTATAGAAATTAAGTTCATCTACAAGTTCTTCAATTCTTTCTTCAAAATTTTCTAATAAAGAACCAAATAAAACTAAATCATTTTCTTGATTGTCGTCTTGACAAAAATACAAATTCAGAGTTGGTATTGTAAAAGTTTCAATATCACTTTTTAAAATTTCTAACCAATTTTTAATATTTCCATCTTCTTTTTCTTTGCTAAAAATGTCTAAATAAGAATTGTATCTTTCAATCGCTTCGCTTCTTGATAAAAATGGGTTTTTATTTTTAAAAATTAGTTCAACTTCTCTTTCATTTTTTTCATTTTCCAAAACTTCAAAATATGAAATGATTATTTTGTAAAAAGGTGTTGATGTTCTCATTAATGTTTTTTTATTACGATTTTCCACTATTGTCTGCAACATGTTCTATTTATAAATAATCACAAGTACTTACAAACCTTTATTAGTACTTACAATCGTAAATATATAAAATAAATTATCAAACCAATATATTAGAAAAACAAATAGTAGTATCTTTCAAAAAAATTAAAACCATCACTTTGAAAAAATATTTTTTGCTGTTTTGCTTCTTTTTTGCCAATATAACTTTGGCTCAAGCCATTAAAGGTCGAGTTTTTGACGAAACGAATAAACCACTTTTTGGAGCTACAATTTTTCTTGACGGAACGTCTATTTCCACCATTTCTAATGAAGAAGGTTTTTTTCAACTTCCTGTAATTGCACGAATTAATACCAATTTAGTTGTAAGTTATGTTGGTTATCAATCGGTTAGTATTGCTTCTTATAACGATACAACGGAACTAAAAATTACGTTGCAACCTTCAATCAATTCCTTGAAAGAAGTTGTTATTAAAAAAGAACGATTTACCCGAAAAGAAATGCTAAAGCTTTTTAGAGAGCAATTTCTAGGTGAAACCAAAGCCGGAAAAAAAGCAATTATTCTTAACGAAAATGACTTAGATTTTGAATATGACGAAAATTATAAAGTATTCAAAGCTTCGTCTGACAAACCGTTGATTATCCAAAATCCAGTTTTTGGATATGAAGTTACTTATGAAATCAGTGATTTTATTGTTCAGTTTCATTCATTAAGCATAAAATCAGAAGATGTGCATAAAATATTGTTCACAGGTGTTTCTCGTTTTAAAGAAACATCTAATTCTAAAGAGGTTGTAAAGGAACGAATGAAATCCTATCGCGGTTCGGTTTTACACTTTTTTAGAAGTTTGGTTAGCGATAAAATGGTTGAAAACGATTTTATGTTGGTAAAAAGTAAAAAGATAGCAGCCGTAAAAGATAATTTTAAGCTCAAAGATAATTTAGGTTTGATAGAGGTGAAGTTAAACGATATGCCAATGAAAGTGGTTTCAAAAAATGCTTTGGTTGACGAAAAATTTTATGCTCATTATCAAATTTCTTTTCAAAAAAGTAGAACATCGGCAGTTACTTTTTTGACACAAGTTTTTAATGTAGATCAATTTGGAATTCACTCTAATGTTGCCGATATTCTTTTTGCTGGCGACATGAGTGATAAACGTGTAGGCGATTTGTTACCAACCAATTATGGAATTGAAGGAACAAAGGTTTTGGATGAATAGTGGTTTTTGTTTCACAAAGAAATGAAGTCGAATTTTGATTAATTTTATTGTGATGTAACTAGATAAAACGAAGTTTTTTGGTATTCTTCTTTAAGCAACACAAACTATGTTTTTATGTGTTTTAAAAATTAAAAAATTAGTTTATGTAACCAAAGAATACCAATTTCACATTGCCAAATTGATACAATACAACTATATTTGCACCACAACAACACACAACACTACAAAATGAGTTCTGATAACAGTCAACGCTACAGTCAGCGCGGTGTTTCAGCTTCTAAAGAAGATGTACACAATGCTATAAAAAACATCGATAAAGGTTTATTTCCTAAAGCTTTTTGTAAAATTGTTCCCGATTATTTAACCAATGATGAAGATTATTGCTTGATTATGCATGCTGATGGTGCCGGAACAAAATCGTCTTTGGCGTATATGTATTGGAAAGAAACTGGCGATATTTCGGTTTGGAAAGGCATTGCTCAAGATGCGTTAATTATGAATATTGACGATTTACTTTGCGTTGGTGCAACCGATAATATTTTACTTTCATCAACTATCGGAAGAAATAAAAATCTAATTCCAGCTGAAGTTATTTCTGCAATTATCAACGGAACAGAAGAATTGATCACCGAACTTAAAAACTTTGGTGTAACCATTCATTCTACTGGTGGCGAAACTGCCGATGTTGGTGATTTAGTTCGAACAATTATTGTAGATTCAACGGTTACGGCTCGAATGAAACGCAGCGATGTAATTGATAATGCTAATATTCAAGCTGGAGATGTTATCGTTGGTTTGGCTTCTTTTGGTCAGGCAAAATATGAAAAAAGTTACAATGGCGGAATGGGAAGCAACGGATTGACTTCGGCGCGACATGATGTTTTTAGTAACGAATTAGCTCAAAAATTTCCAGAAAGTTTTGATGCTTCGGTTCCAGCTGATTTAGTCTATTCTGGAAATATAAAATTAACCGATGCTGTTGAAAATTCGCCAATCGATGCTGGAAAATTAGTGCTTTCGCCAACGCGAACTTATGCGCCAATTATCAAATCGATTTTAGATAAATATACTTCAAACGAAATTCACGGAATGGTTCATTGTTCTGGCGGAGCGCAAACGAAAGTCTTGCATTTTGTTGACAATGTTCATGTAATTAAGGATAATTTATTTCCAATTCCACCTTTGTTTAAACTAATACAAGAACAATCAAAAACCGATTGGAAAGAAATGTATCAAGTATTCAATTGTGGTCATCGAATGGAATTATATGTACCAAAAGCTATTGCTGATGATATTATTGCAATCTCAAAATCATTTGGTGTTGAGGCACAAATTGTTGGTAGAGTAGAAGCTTCTGCAAACAAAAAACTCACTATCGAAAGTGAGTTTGGTGTTTTTGAATATTAATTTTTAGCTTATTTTACAGCAATCATAGAGATTTCTACGTTGACATTTTTTGGCAAACAAGCTACTTGAACCGTTTCACGCGCTGGAGCGGTTTTTTCGTCAAAATAACTTCCATAAACCGAATTGATGCGAGCAAAATCGCCCATATTCATAATGAAAATAGTTGTTTTAATTACGTTGTCAAAAGTCATATCAGCAGCTTCAAGAACGGCTTTCATATTTTCCATTACTTGCTTGGTTTCAGTTTCAATATCATCTAGAATTAGTTCCATTGTTTCAGGATGCAATGCTATTTGACCTGACGTATAAAGTGTGTCGTTTACTAAAACCGCTTGGTTGTATGGTCCGATTGGCGCTGGAGCTTTTTCGGTAAAAATGATTTTTTTCATAATTGTAATTTTATCTTAAAGAACGATCTGGTAAACTACGTTTATCCCATTTGATATCGCTTAACACACCTGATTTTATCCCGATGAAAAATCCCCAGTTGGCATTAGTACCAAAAGGAACCCAATTGAAATCCATTCGCCAACTCAATAAATCACGTTCAAATCGTAATTGAGTATAGGTAACACCTTGTTGAACAAAGTCGTAACCTGTTGAAACCCCAATTTTCCATTTAGGCGTTAAATCGGTGTTCATAGAAACCATCAAGGAGTTTCCGGTAATCTTTTTTTCTCGCCTGTTGTTAGAATACGTTATAGAATAAGCAAAATTCATATCCCAAGGCAATTTATATTTAAAAAATTCTGAAGGTTTGCTTTCGCTTTCATCATCTTCACCAAACTGACTTTTGCGCCGATCACTTAAATCGGCATTGGTGCCAAATAAATCATCTTCTCGACCACCATTTCTTTTTCCAGCAGTATTTTCGTTTTCTTTGCCTTCTAATTCACTACTAGAAAAAGCATAGTTTATAGTCATATTTGCACTTGTCATTCTAAACAAACTTCCGCCGTTGTCAATATTCCAAGTATTTATTCTTTGTCCTGAATTGTTGATAGCATAAGGATCAAGCGTTGCCGCAAAGTTTACATTCATCTTTTGTTTGAACAATTGCGTTCCACCGCTAACTCTCATTGGTGCCCAACGAAGCGAGTCGGCTGTGATATCATAACTCGTTGAAAAGTTAAGATTGTTCAACAGCATGATTTTCTTTGGTTCGGTTTTAGTCGAGTCTCTATCGGTAACTTTAGCTTCAAAAGTATTATTCAAATAGAATGACATAATGTTGGACATTTTTTTTCCTGGTGCGCCAAAAATTCCACCATCAAATCGAGTGTAATCTTTAATCATTGTTCCGCTTCCATCAGAATCATAAGTGTCGTAATATCTTTCAAAACTTGGCGTATAACTGTAGCTTACGTTTGGTCGCATTACGTGGCGAATGGCTTGAATTCTTTTACCTTCTTTAAAATTGAAAGTTCCATAAATTGTGGTTCCAATTCCCGAAGAGAAATTATAGGTTCTAAACGCATCAAAGCCTTGAACTTCGGTATCGACTACTTTATTTTGGAAATCATTGTAACTTCTTCTGATGGTTTTAAAATACCAAACTTCATTATAGTTTACCGCTGCCGATGCACTAAAATGCTTGAAGATTTTGAAGTTGGTACTCAACGGAATGCTGTGTTGAAAACCCATTTTTGCATCTCTAAACATTTCGGGTTTAAAGAAAATAGAATCGTTAGTATTGATTCGGTTTTCGCCTCTTAAATTATACTGGAAGTTAATGTTTTTTATGATACCTTTTTTAATTCCATCGCCTTTTGCAAAAGGAAATATACGATCAACACTAGCTTGAAGCGTTGGTAAAGTCATGTTAATTGCTCCAGTATTAGTGTTTTGAGAATGTGTTGCCGTCAACGACATGTTGACTTGTGGAACAGTATTGAATGTCTTCGAATAGGAAACCGATGAACTCAAGGTGTTGTTCAATTCAGAACCAGCATTGATTTGGTTCAACGATTGCCTAAAATAAGTGCTACTTCCCAAGTTTACCGAAGCCGAAAATCTAGAATTTGGATTGGATTTTGCGTCTTTTGAATGCGACCATTGAATATTGTAGATTTTATTCAATGAATAATCAGGGAAACCTCTTTCGCCATTAACTAAATTTTCAAAACGAACATTAACGTTACCATTGAATTTATATTTTTTTCCATAACTCGATTGGAATCTAAAACCATAACTTCCGTTAGTGTAATAATCTCCTAAAATGGCTAAATCATAATAATCACTCAGCGCAAAATAATAACCACCATTTTGAAGCGAAAAGCCTCTTAGATTGCTATCATTATAGGTTGGCATAATGATACCCGAACGGCTTTTATCTGTTATTGGAAAAAAAGCAAAAGGCAAAGCAATAGGAGTAGGAACATCAGCAATAACCATATTGGTCATTCCAACGACCACTTTTTTACCTGGAACCATTTTTACTTTGTTTGTATAAAAATAATATTCAGGATTGTCGATGTCTTTGGAAGTCGTAAAACGCGCACCTTTCATAAAATAAACCGAGTCGTTTTCTTTTTTGGTGATGGCAGCTTTTACTTTAAATTCGCCTTGATCAGTTCTTGAATTCCAAACGATAGCTTTTTTTGTCTTAAAATTAAATCGAATAGAATCGGGTTCAACAACATTTGTACCTTGTTTAAAAACGGGAAGTTGGGTATATTTTCCAGTTGAATCTTTTATTCTTCCGGCATAAACTTCATTTTTTTGATAATCAATAACAATAATTCCAGCTTTTAGCTCAATATCGTCATAGTAAACTTCGGCTTGATTGTACAGTGTAATGAGTTTCTTTTTTTGGTCAATTTTTTCATAATCAACCGCTTTACGTTTCACTTTATGTTCTAGTAAAGGTTTTTTCTTGTTTACTTTATTTGTATCGATGTCGACTTTTGCAATTTCTTCAGTAGCTATTTTTTTTTCTTCGGTTGTAGTTGTTTGATTTTTAGGAGGAAACGATTCGGTAGGTTTTTTTCCGTCTTGCGCAAATGTTAGAGTATTCCCAAATGTTAGGAAGATTGTTAAAAAAACGATATAAAATAAGTTTCTTTGCAAAGGTTTAATACTATTTTTGTAGATATATGGCTCGATTTTTGACGTGGCAAACTTAATGATAATTTCCGGTCAAAAATAAAGAAATATTGTATTTATAACCTTTAGGTTTTAATTAAAATTAACTTTTAGTATTTATGATTTTTAAATCGAAAATAAAACCTCTGATAATGACACTTTTATTTGCAGGTGTTTTTACTGTTTTTGGTCAGTCAAAAAACGACAAGTTTATTGTGGTTTTGGATGCTGGTCATGGCGGAAAAGATCCTGGAAATTCCTATCACGGTTTTGTTGAAAAGGAAATTGCATTAAAAACTACCTTGTTGGTTGGTGAATTATTAGAAAAAGAAAAAGGATTTGAAGTTATTTACACCAGAAAGTCTGATACTTTTATTGAGTTGAGTAATCGTCCAAAAGTTGCCAATAAAGCTAAAGCTGATTTATTTGTTTCCATTCACTGCAATTCAGTTAGTAATCATGGACCAGAAGGAACAGAAACTTTTGTGATGGGTTTGGATAGAAGTGATATGAATCTTGAAGTTGCAAAAAAAGAAAACTCCGTAATTTTATTGGAAGATGATTATAAACAAACTTACAAAGGTTTTGATCCCAAAAAGCCCGAAAGTATGATTGGAAGAGTTATTGCTCAAGAAGAAAATCTATACAATAGTATTAATTTGGCTTCCACAATTCAAGATAATTTCACGTTTAATCTAAACAGAAAATCAAGAGGTGTAAAGCAGCAACCTTTGTGGGTTTTAGATGCAGCAGTTATGCCAGGCGTTTTAATCGAGTTAGGATTTTTGTCTAACAAAGCTGAAGGCGAATTTTTAAATTCAAGTGAAGGACAAAATAAAATGGCAAAACAAATTGCCCAAGCCATAATCAAGTATAAAAAGGAATATTTCAACGAAACTTTTTTAGAAGAAAAACCATTGGTTACAGAAAAAAGTAAAAATCAAAATACAGAACAAGTTGTTTCAATAGCTGAAAATAGTGCAAATAATCAAGGATTGTATCGAGTACAATTGTTTGCCACTTCAAAAAAGAGAAATGTGAATTCATCTGATTTTAAAGGGTTGAAAAACATCTCATTTACGTTTGAAAATAATCTTTACAAGTATTATTATGGTAATACTTCAAATGCCGATGAGGTAAAAAAAATGTGTCAAGAAGCAAAAGATAATGGCTTTTCGGATGCGTTTATCGTTACTTTTGCAGAAGGGAAAATTTAAGTTTTTAATAGATTGAAAAAATGAAAGGATTAAAACAAGTTGTAGTTGCAATAACATTACTAATTTCGAGTTTAACGTTTGGTCAAGCTAAATTCAAAGTAGCGTTAGATGCTGGACATGGTGACCATGATTTTGGTGCAGTTTATCACGGACATATTGAAAAAAATATCGCTTTGGCAGTTGTGCTTAAAGTAGGTAAGATTTTAGAAAAAAATTCAGGAATAGAAGTAATTTACACGAGAAAAAACGATGTTTTTGTTGATTTGATTGAACGTGCTAATATTGCTAATCGTGCCGATGCTAATATTTTTGTGTCAATTCACTGTAATGCTAATAAAAACACCGAAGCTTCGGGTTGTGAAACCTATGTAATGGGTATGTCCAAAAATGCTTCCAACCTTGAAGCAGCACGAAAAGAGAATAAAGTTGTGCTTTTAGAAAAAGATTACGAGCAAAAATATAAAGGTTTTGATCCAAAATCACCAGAAACTTTGATTGGATTAACCATGATGCAAGAAGAATTTCTTGATAATAGTATTGCATTGGCAGGAACGATTCAAAGAGAATTTATTGATATAGGTAAAAAAAGTCGCGGTGTAAAACAAGCGCCATTTATGGTTTTGCATAAAGCGTATATGCCAAGAGTTTTGATTGAAATGGGGTTTATTTCTAATCCAAAAGAAGGCGCAATTCTAGACTCGGAAGAAGGTCAAAACGAAATCGCTCAATCTATAGCTAACGCAATCATAGCCTATAAAAAAGAAAATTACGGTGCAAATGATAGTGATAATATTGTAAAACCTTCACAAAAAGTAGAAGAAGTAAAAGTAGTTGAAACACCAGTTCAAAAACCAACAACGACACCAACTGAAGTTAAAAAACCGGAAACTAAACCAGAAGTGAAGCCAGAAGTAACTTCGGGTGTTGTTTTTAAAGTACAATTGTCAGCAAGTAGTAAAAAACTAGATTTAGTTCCAAGTAATTTCAACGGATTGAGCAATATTTCAATGTCATCTGAAGGAACATTATACAAATATATGTATGGTCAAACATCAAGTTATGACGAAGCCAAACGATTGATGCAAGAAGCTAGAGGAAAAGGTTACACATCGGCATTTGTTATTGCATTTAAAGATGGTAAAAAAGTAACGGTTCAAGAAGCTTTAAAACAATAATTCTCCATCGTTTTAATATTTTATTTTAACTTTGCAAAAAACCTTACACATTGAAAATCACTAGAGAAATTAAGACCGCAGTACTTGTTATAGCTTCCATTTTACTATTTATTTGGGGTTATAGTTTTTTAAAAGGAAAAGATTTATTGTCTGATTATCAAACGTTTTATGTTAAATATGACAATGTAGAAGGTTTGATCAATTCGGCACCAGTAACCATCAACGGATTGGTTGTAGGTAAAGTACATTCGATAAAACTGAATAAAGATTGGACTTCGCTAGTTGAATTACAAATCAATGGCGATTATCAAATTACAAAAAACAGTGTGGCCGAGTTGTATTCTCCTGGACCAATTGGTGGAAAGCAAATTAGTATTATTCCAAATACAAAAACTACTGAATTTGCTGTTTCGGGCGATTATTTAGGTTCATCTAGTAAGTTAGGTTTAACCGAGGAAGTATCCAATCAAATTAAACCTATCAAAGATAAATTAGACAAAGTTCTTGAAAACGCCAATACAATGTTGGTAAACATCAATCAAGTTTTGGATGATAAAACCAAGCAAAATTTGAGAAGTAGTTTAGAAAACCTAAATGCAACTTTGGCTGAATTTAAAGAAGTTTCAAAATCGGCTAACGAAATGTTGGCAGATAATAAAGGTAAAATAAGCGCAACAATGACTAATGTTGAAAAAGTATCGGCTAACTTTAGTAAAGTTTCCGATTCTATTGCGAAAGCTAATATTGGTCAAACGGTTAAAAATCTGGAGAAAACATTGGCTAATGTAGATAAATTAATGGCTGATATTCAATCAGGAAAAGGAACTTTAGGTAAATTAGCCAAAGACGAAACGATGTATAATAATTTTGCCAAAACTTCAAAGGAATTGGAATTATTGCTGCAAGATTTGCGTTTAAATCCAACACGATATGTGAATGTTTCGCTTTTTGGAAAGAAAAACAAACCCTATAAAGCGCCAGTTTCGGATACAATTAAATAATAAAAACCAAAGATTATGATATATATTGACAATATACTTTTTGCCATAATTTTAACGATTGGAGTTGGTTTTTTTGTAAAAAATGTAAAAAAACTAATCCGAAATATCAAGCTCGGACAAGATGTAAATCGAACTGACAATTCCTCTGAACGATGGAAAAACATGGCGATGATTGCATTAGGTCAATCCAAAATGGTAAAAAGACCAGTTTCAGGGTTTTTACATATTATAGTATATGTAGGTTTTGTAATTATCAATCTTGAAGTTTTAGAAATCATTATCGATGGATTATTTGGAACGCACAGAGTGTTCAAAGAATTAGGAGTTGTTTATGGAGTTTTAATCGGTTCGTTCGAAATATTGGCGGTTTTAGTTTTGATAGCTGTTTTTGCTTTTTGGATTAGAAGAAATATCATCAAACTGAAACGTTTCACTAGTTCAGAATTAAAAGGAAAACCTAAAAAAGATGCTAATATCATTCTGTATTTTGAAGTGATTTTGATGTCTTTGTTTCTGATAATGAATGCTACAGATATTTATTTCCAACAAGCCAATTCTGGAAATATAATTTCTCAATACATTTCACCATTGTTTAGTTCGTTATCACTATTTGAAATTCAAGTGGTAGAAAGAACGGCTTGGTGGTTACATATCGTTGGGATTTTAGTTTTTTTGAACTATTTGTATTATTCAAAGCATTTACACATACTTTTAGCGTTTCCAAACACCTTTTTCGCTGATTTGAACGCCAAAGGGAAATTTGACAATCTAGAAAGTGTAACTAAAGAAGTAAAACTAATGATGGACCCAAACGCCGATCCATTTGCAGCACAACCTGTTGATGAAAATGCAGTTCCAAGTAAATTTGGTGCTTCTGATGTTCAGGATTTGAATTGGGTTCAGTTGTTAAATGCCTATACTTGTACCGAATGTGGACGATGTACATCATCATGTCCTGCAAATCAAACAGGTAAAAAACTTTCGCCACGAAAAATCATGATGGATACACGTGATAGAATGGAAGAAGTTGGAAGAAATATCGATGCCAATAAAGGTGTTTTTGTTCAAGATAATAAATCATTACTAAACGATTACATCACACCAGAAGAACTATGGGCATGTACATCGTGTAACGCTTGTGTTGAAGAATGTCCAGTCAGTATCAGTCCGTTATCTATTATTATGGACATGAGAAGATATTTAGTAATGGAGCAAAGTGCTGCACCACAATCGTTGAATGCAATGATGACCAATATTGAAAATAACGGCGCGCCATGGCAATACAACCAAATGGACAGATTAAACTGGAAAGACGAAAATTAATTATAAACTAGATAAATTCTCATAATTGTGAGGCTTGAGGATTTGTCAAATGAATTTGAAAACACTTAAAAAGTAAAAAAATGAAAGCGGAAGACATTGAAAAAAACTTGCAAAGCATCACAGAAAACGGACAACATTTAAGTCCAATTTTACCTGAAGGAATTAAAAATTACTTAATCGATATTGATGGAACAATCTGTGACGATATTCCAAACGAAGAACCAGAAAGAATGTTAACTGCCGAAGTGTATCCAGATGCATTAGTTACCTTAAACAAATGGTATGATGAAGGTCATATTATATTTTTCTTCACATCAAGAACTGAAGCGCACAGAGAATACACCGAACGTTGGTTAAAACAACACGGTTTTAAATATCATGGAATGGTAATGGGAAAACCACGTGGCGGAAACTACCATTGGATTGATAATCATTTGGTAAAAGCAACCCGTTACAGAGGAAAATTTACCGATTTAGTAGAAAAAGAAGTAACCATTCAGGTGTTTGACGACGAACATCATGAATAATATTGTTTTTGTGTTTAAGCTATTTTAAACTCATAAACTTCATAAACTCATAAACATTTAAAAGATGTCAGAAGTAATAAACGTGCCAACAATGGCAGAAATGTTAGCGCAAGGAAAGCAACCTGAAGTGTTATTTTGGGTTGGATGTGCAGGAAGTTTTGACGATAGAGCAAAAAAAATTACCAAAGCATTTGTTAAGATTTTAAATCGTGCCAATGTTGAATTTGCTGTTCTTGGAACCGAAGAAAGCTGTACAGGTGATCCAGCTAAAAGAGCAGGAAATGAATTTCTGTTCCAAATGCAAGCGATGATGAACATTGAGGTTTTGAACGCTTATGAAGCCAAAAAAATCGTTACCGCTTGTCCGCATTGTTTTAATACTCTGAAAAATGAATATCCAGAATTGGGTGGAAAATATGAAGTAATTCATCACACTGAGTTTTTGAAATCACTTTTAGATACCGGAAGATTGACCATTGAAGGTGGACAATTTAAAGGAAAACGAATTACGTTTCACGATCCTTGCTATTTAGGAAGAGCAAATAATATTTATGAAGCACCAAGAGATTTAATTCAAAAATTGGATGCCGAATTAGTAGAAATGAAACGTTCAAAAGCTAATGGTTTATGTTGTGGTGCTGGCGGTGCGCAAATGTTCAAAGATGCTGAACCTGGAAACAAAGAAGTAAACATCGAAAGAACCGAAGATGCATTAGATGTAAAACCCGAAATCATTGCTGCAGGTTGTCCGTTTTGCAACACGATGATGACCGATGGTGTTAAAGCCAAGGAAAAAGAAGCTGATGTGAAGGTTATGGATATTGCTGAACTTATTGCAAATGCACAGGATTTATAAGTCTAATATAAAATATTAAATATTAAATATTTCGATATCTGAAGTTTAATATCTAATATCTAAAATTTAATATAATATGTTTATCCCATTTGATAATTTACCCGAAGAATCAAGAATTTGGATTTACCAATCCAATCGCAAATTTTCTGATGAAGAAATAGCCGAAATCGAGAATGATTTAAAATCGTTTATAGAAAATTGGGCAGCACACGGAACAAGTCTTGAAGCTTCTTATTTATTAAAATACAATCGATTTATAATACTTGCCGTTAATCAAGAAGTACAACAAGCAACTGGTTGTTCTATTGATAGTTCAGTAGCTTTTATTCAAGGTTTAGAGCAAAAATACAATGTCGATTTGCTTGATAAAATGAATGTTACGTTCAAAAATGGTGAACATATTGCTCATAAATCATTAATAGATTTCAAACGAATGGCAAAAGAAAAAGCCGTTACAGCCAATACGATTGTTTTTAATAATTTGGTCAATACTATCGAAGAGTTCAACGAAAACTGGGAAGTTCCAGCAGGAGAAAGTTGGCATAGTCGTTTCTTTTAATATTTTTTTCATGAAGATTTTTTGGTTTAGAATAAGTTTGTTCTTGGCTTTGCTATTTTTGGTAACGAATTGTTCGTCAACCAAAAAAACACCTCATGCAACAAAATCTGTAACGCTTGGAAATGCTGCTATTGCTGAAGAGGAAGAAATTTATATACCACATTTAAAATCAGAAAGAAAGAACTTTTTTCCTGATACTGATGCTGAAACTCGATGGGTTGATAGTATTTACAATCAACTATCTTTTGAAGAAAAAGTAGGGCAACTTTTTATGGTTGCCGCTTATTCTAACAAAGATGCTGCGCATATTGCCGAAGTTGAAAAACTAGTAAGCGAATACAAAGTTGGCGGATTAATCTTTTTTCAAGGTGGACCAAATCGTCAAGCCAAGTTAACTAATCGTTATCAAGCCAAAGCCAAAGTTCCATTATTTATTGGGATTGATGCCGAATGGGGTTTGTCCATGCGATTAGATTCTACTTATCGTTATCCGTTTAACATGACTTTGGGTGCAATTCAAGATTTAAAATTGATTGAAAAAGTAGGTGAGAACATGGCTAAAGAATCAAAGCGAATGGGAATCCATTTCAATTTTGCGCCAGTTTTAGACATCAATACTAATCCTAAAAATCCAATTATTGGTTTCCGTTCTTTCGGAGAAAATAAAGTAAATGTTACCGAAAAAGCTATTGCTTTGATGCAAGGTGTTCAAAGTCAAGGTGTGTTTTCTACTGGAAAACATTTTCCTGGTCATGGCGATACAGCAACCGATTCACATTATACTTTGCCAGTTGTAACTGCTACCAAAGAGCATTTGGACAAAGTCGAATTGTATCCATATAAACGAATGATTGACGAAGGATTGGTTTCAGTAATGGTTGCTCATTTGAATGTTCCAAGTATTGAATTCCGTGATGGACATCCAAGTTCGTTGTCTTATAATGTTATTACCAATTTGTTGAAACAAGAAATGGGTTTCGATGGATTGATTTTTACCGATGCCTTGAATATGAAAGCCGCAAGTAACTTCAAAAAGCCAGGTGAAATAGATTTAGAAGCATTATTGGCTGGAAATGACGTATTGCTTTTTGCCGAAAATGTTCCCGTTGCGGTGGAGAAAATTTGCATGGCATATCAAGATAGTTTGCTTTCAGAAGAACGATTGGCTTATTCGGTTAAAAAGATTTTACGATATAAATTTAAAGCAGGTTTAAATAATTATAAACCAATTGATTTAGCTAATTTATCTAAAGATTTGAATACAGTTTCTAAAGATGCATTGCAATATGAATTATATGAAAATATCGTTACGGTTTTAAAGAATGAACACGAAATTGTTCCAATTGAAAAGCTTGACCAAAAAATTGCCTATGTAAAAATGGGCGATGATACGAATACAACTTTTGTAAATACTTTAAAAAAATATACCGAAGTAACCGAAGTTTCAGATACTAATATTGATAGTTTAAAGAAGCAATTAAAAGGTTATGACAAAGTAATTATTGGTTTTCATAAATCAGATAGAGCATGGAAAAAACATGATTTTACCGAAACCGAATTGCTTTGGATACAAGAAATAGCAAAACAAAACAAAGTAATTTTGGATGTTTTCACACGACCTTATTCATTGCTTCAGATTACCAATTTTGATGAAATTGAAAACGTAATTGTTTCCTATCAAAATAACGATGTTTCTCAGGAAATTTCGGCACAAATTATTTTTGGAGCTTTAAGCGCAAAAGGGAAATTACCTGTTTCTATCAACAATTTTTTCAAAGTAGAAGATGGTTTAGAGACTTCAAAAATCAATCGTCTTGGATTTTCTTTCCCAGAAAATGTTGGAATGAGTTCGGAAAAATTAGCTCAAATTGATAAAATTGCTCAAAAAGCGATTGATGGAAAAATGGCACCAGGAATGCAAGTTTTAGTCGCTCGAAAAGGGAAAGTTGTCTATCAAAAATCGTTTGGATATCAAACTTATGACAAGCAAACCAAAGTGAATAATGATGATTTGTATGATGTTGCTTCGTTGACTAAAATGATTGCTACATTGCCTAATGTTATGCAGCAATTTGATAAAGGAAAAGTGACTTTAGAAACTACTTTGGGCGACATGGTTCATCAATTTAGAAAATCCAATAAAAGCGAAATTACTTTTAAAGAACTGTTGTCGCATTATGGAAGATTACAAGCTTGGATACCGTTTTACAAAACAACTTTGGATGCTAAAAATCAACCTTTAGAAAAATATTATAGAAAAACCTATACCGAAGGATTTACAAAACAAGTAGCGGAAAATTTATACATTAGAGACGATTATCAAGATACTATTATGAAAAAAATAGTGGAAAGTAATTTAATCGATAAAAAAGAATACAAATACAGCGATTTTACTTTTATTATTTTAAAGAAATATTTGGAGAAAACTAGCGGAAAATCTTTGGATGAACTAACGTATAAAAACTTCTACAAAACACTTGGAATGAATAATACAATGTACAATCCGTTGTTGAAGTTTGATTGTGGTAAAATTGCTCCAACCGAAGTGGATACCTATTTCCGTAACACGTTTTTACAAGGTTACGTTCACGATATGGAAGCCGCAATGGAAGGCGGAATTGGCGGTCATGCTGGAATTTTTTCAAATGCAATGGATGTTGCCAAAATGATGCAACTTTTTCTTCAAAAAGGAAATTATGGTGGAATAACTTATTTTTCTCCCGAAACATTTGACGCTTTTAACACTTGTTATTATTGTGCTGAAGGAAATCGTCGCGGACTTGGATTTGATAAACCTCAGTTAGAAAAATCAGGACCAACCTGTGGATGTGTTTCTAAATCTAGTTTTGGACACACTGGTTTCACTGGAACAATGGCTTGGGCTGATCCAGAAACTGAAATTGTGTATGTTTTCCTTTCTAACAGAACGTTTCCAGATAGCAATGCTTCAAACAAACTTTCTAAAGAAAACATTCGAGAAGATATTCAAAAAATTATTCAGGAAGCTATTATAAAATAGTAAAAGAAACTCTAAGGAAACTTAGAGTTTTTTTATTCAATAAAACGGAATTTATCTTCAAACAATGAACCTATGATTGGAAGAGGAAGTCTTACACCATACAATGCACTAGTAATTCCGGCTATCCATAAAATAAAGAGTAACATATTGTTTAACACAATAGCCAAGCTTATCGGATAGTTAAAAAAAAGTTCAATTAAAATGATTACTAAATTGGTTATAATTGATAGGATACCCAAGCCTAATGATTGTTCTAAATGAAATTTAATTAAAGAAGATTTGTTCTTTTTCTTATAATTAAAATAGGCTATAACCCAGCCAATAATAGTAATGTAGCTTAAAATAGTTATTGTTTTTTTTCTCAAGGATTTCATTGAAAATAGTATTCTTTTAAGTAGTAATAATTGTAACTAAATTTCGTCTGAAATAAAATCCGCAAAAAACCTATTGTCATCTTGCTGTTCAACAACTTGAAGAACAATAGGATTTTGGGATTACCACAAATTATGAACACCAAAAATAAGGAACATAAATGTAAGATGTTGTAGAATTATAATTACTTCATGTAGAATTATTTCTATAAAAAAAAGCAACCTTTGTGGTTGCTTTGTAGGCATTAGCTGTAAAGATTGAAGAAATCAATTAAATCGGCTAGATTATCTATTTCTAATTTTTCAAATATTCGGTTTTTAAAGGTGCTAACAGTAGATTTTTTGATATTAAGCATTTCGGCTATTTCTAAATTTCCAAAACCTTTTATCAATAATCGAGCTACTTCAACTTCGCGGTTTGATAATTGTTCGAGCGGATTTATTGGTTTTTTTGAAATGTAGGAATCTAAAATTCTGTCTTTAATATTTTGAGTAATGTATTTTCCCGTAACCATCATGCTTTTTAGTGCTTGTTTCATTTCGTCTTCGTTACTTCCTTTGTTTAAATATCCTGAAGCTCCAGCATTCAAATAACGCAAGGCATAGATATCTTCATCCAATGCGGAGAAAATTAGAATCTTCATATCAGGTTGCATTGCTTTTGCTTCCGTCATGATGCTTAAACTATTTCCGTCGGGAAAATTGATGTCAAGAATTAGTAAATCAATTTTGTTTTCGGATGCAATTTTTAAAGTTTCTTTAAAGCTTCCAGCGTGAAAGATTTTGACATTGAAAAATAGTTCCTTGATAAGTAATGAAACACCTTGTCTAACGATACTATGATCGTCAGCAATTAAAAAACTGTACTGTTGATTAGGTTTCATAAAATAATTGTTTGATAATTGGTTTTAGGTTCGAGGCAGAATTAAATGAAAATCTACTTTTGTGCCTTGATTTTTTTGACTGTCAATAGAAATTTCTCCTTCTAACAATTCGACTATTTCTTTGCATAAGTTAAGTCCTAAACCAACGCCAAGAAGTTGGGTTGATGACGTTTCTCCTTGATAATAGGCATCAAAGATTTTAACTAAATCTTCTTTGTCTATACCAATTCCATTGTCTCTAATGATTACGTCAAGTTTTAGCTCGAAATCAGATAGTAATGTTTGATTGATATTTACTTCTATTGTGCCTTTATTGGTAAATTTATTTGCGTTTCCTATAATGTTATAGAAAAGTTGGTGAATTTTGGCAACATCAGAATAAACCTCTTCGTTGCTTTCCATGTTTGTTTTTAGGTTTAGTTTGTTATCATGGCTTTCAACCAATGATTTCATTGCAAATAAAATTTGTTCAATTTCAGATTTTAGGTAAAAGTTTTTGCTTTTTACAGTTAGTTTTTTCTCTTCGTCTTTTGAGTATTCTAATATTTGATTGGATAATAACAGCAATGAATTGGTAGTGAATTGTACCGATTTTAAACTTTCTTTAATATCTTCATCTTTTATCGACTGACTAATTTTGTTACTATAAAGTGAAATGATCCTTAAAGGAGAACGAATTTCATGGCTAATCATTCCCATAATTCGGTTTTTGAAGCTTAAATTTCGACTTATTTTTTCTTTGGCTTCGGTTAATCTTTTTTCATATTCAAAAGAAAGCTGTGTTAGTCCAAAAAGCAGTATCGAAATAATAAACATCAATAAAATTAAAGCTATTACAGCATAACTTCTGATGGCTTTGTTAGTTTTTAATTGTTGTTTTAGGTTTTCTTGATTATCAAATTTGAATTTATCTGCAGCAGTAGTAAAATTGGGTAGAGTAGTTTGAGCTAAAAGCAACAGTTGGTTGTTGTAATCCATCAATTGCATGTCTTTTGCTTTTAATCCTAAGAAAGATGCATTAAGTTTTTCAAACTCTTTTTTATAATAATAATTGGTTATTTGAAAAAGGCGTTTCATTTGTTCTTCAACAGTTCCTGTTTGCACTTTGTCCAAAAACTTCATGGTTATTACTGTATTTGAATGTTCTTTTTGAACTTCAACTTTTCCAGAAAATGCGGCTACAATTCTTCCCATAAATCCTTTTTTGGCAACACTATCAACAGAAATGAATGTGTTTGTTTTTACGCTGTCTAGGATTTTATTGTATTTGAAAGGATTGAAAATGATTGGTGATTCTAATTCGTTAAAATTAGATTTTGTTTGGAAATTCAAGATAGAATCAATTGCAGTATTGATTTTAAGAATACTGTTTTCGGTATTTTGTTTTTTGTTCCAAATGACGTTGAATTCATCGTTCTTTTTGGTATCTATTTCCAATCGATCGATAGCCGATTTAGTATCGCTGATGGATTTTAGATAATTGACGAACGATTCTTTGTTTTTTGTTTTAATATAATTATTAAAATGTTTTTGGGATTCAATAATTGCTGAAGTAACATTACTAGATTGTTGTGCAATTTGATTTGAAAATTTTGTATTTTCAATATTTTGCTCCACTTTTCCTTCATTAATAGTTTCGTTGTACCAAACTATAATAGCAATAATCTGTAGAGCAATTATACAAGCGATTAAACCATAATTAATTCTTTTACGGTTTTTAAAGTTTAGATTTTTTAAAAAAAATGTTTTCAATAGAGTTTAATTTAGAGCTACTTATTTTTGGCTTAGACTACGTTTTTGATTAAATAAAAATTATCGGTATTAAACTATTCCTATATGTTTGTAGAAAGAATATTTGCTGTTTTTTTCTTAAAATTTTTTGTTAGCTATTGTTTTTTGTAGGTTTTTGTTAAAAATTAAAGTTTTGGACTACAAAAATAATTGATATTGCTTCAAAATATTATACAAAAATACACTACAACGGTCTCTTTTTTTGTAATACATTTTTTATGCCTATGTAGAATTTATTCTACATGAAAAATTAATATAAAATATCTTTGAATTATTATTTATTATTAAATTTTAAGTAATTAATTTGAAATGAAAATTATTTATCTGATTGATTTTTAGTAAAATGTATTTTAGTGATTAATATTTATACAATTACAATAAGTTTGGTAAGAACGAACAAGATATTCAACTGTAACATTTTTTTACTTTCAATATTTATTTCAGTAATGGTTTATTGGTTATTGATTTAGCATAATTTTTAACTTTGGATTGACGCATTTTATACTTGTTTAGAGTTTATTTCTAATGATAAGGCTAAGTTTTCAATTGTCGTTATCTCAAATTTAATGAATTTATTGGAAGGGTAGTATTTTTTAGACTAAAATTTTCGGGTAATTATGACATTTTTTTTAAGTTTTAAATAAAAAAAACCGATTACATTAATTAATCGGTTTTTTAGGACTAGTCATATTGTTTTAGGTTATTGGTTTCTAAAAACCAGTTTTCCATCAAAACTGTCTAGCAGTACAATGCTTTCGGTTTTAATATTGCCAGATAATATTTCTTTACTCAACTGGTTTAAAACTTCTCTTTGAATAACACGTTTTACTGGGCGCGCACCAAACTCAGGATCATAGCCTTTTTGTGCCAAATAATCGATAGCTTCCGGAGTAGCATCCATAGTAATGTTTTGATGTGCTAGCATTTTTATAACGCTCTTTAATTGCAAGCCAACAATCTGCTTGATATTGGCAGCGGTTAATGGAGTAAACATTACTATTTCGTCAATTCTATTGATAAACTCTGGACGAACCGTTTGCTTTAATAAACCTAATACTTCTACTTTTGCGGCTTCGGTTGCGGCTTCGATACTTCCATTGAGGTTTTCAAACTTTTCTTGTATGATATGACTTCCCATATTGGAGGTCATGATGACAATGGTGTTTTTAAAATCGGCCAAACGACCTTTGTTGTCCGTCAATCGTCCTTCGTCTAGTACTTGGAGCAAGATGTTGAAGGTATCAGGATGGGCTTTTTCAATTTCATCAAGCAAGATAACCGAATAAGGTTTTCTACGAACGGCTTCGGTCAACTGTCCGCCTTCGTCATAGCCTACATATCCCGGAGGTGCACCAACCAATCGACTTACAGAATGACGTTCTTGGTATTCGCTCATGTCAATTCTAGTCATTGCATTTTCATCGTCAAATAAATATTCGGCTAACGCTTTGGCTAATTCGGTTTTACCAACTCCTGTAGTTCCAAGGAAAAGAAACGTACCAATAGGTTTTTTCATGTCTTGTAAACCGGCACGACTTCTGCGAACGGCGTCACTAATTGCCTGAATTGCTTCTTCTTGACCAACAACTCTTTGGTGTAACTCGTCTTCCAAATTTAAAAGTTTCTCTCTTTCGCCTTGAAGCATTTTGGTTACCGGAACACCTGTCCATTTGGCAACGACTTCAGCAATGTCTTCACGAGTTACTTCTTCTTTAATCAATGAATTTCCGGCTTGATTTTCTGCCAATTGCTTTTGAAGGTTATCAAGACGTTCTTGAGCTTCTTTGATTTTTCCATAACGAATTTCAGCAACTTTTCCATAATCACCATCGCGTTCTGCACGTTCGGCTTCTATTTTATAGTCTTCGATTTCTTGTTTCACATTTTGAATGTTATCAACAACATCTTTCTCTGACTTCCATTTGGTGAAAATTTCGTTACGTTCTTCTTTCAAATTAGCTAAATCCAAACCTAAACCTTTCAATTTGGTTTCGTCATTTTCACGTTTAATAGCTTCAATTTCGATTTCCAATTGCATAATTTTTCTATCCAAAACATCCAACTCTTCGGGTTTTGAATTAATTTCCATGCGTAATTTAGAAGCCGCTTCGTCCATCAAATCAATAGCTTTATCAGGTAAAAAACGATTGGTAATATAACGTTGTGATAATTCCACAGAAGCTATAATGGCATCATCTTTAATTCTAACTTTGTGGTGCGTTTCATATTTTTCCTTGATACCACGCAAAATCGAAATGGCACTTTCGGTATCAGGTTCATCAACAATTACTTTTTGGAAACGTCTTTCAAGTGCTTTGTCTTTTTCAAAATATTTTTGATATTCATCCAAAGTCGTTGCGCCAATAGCACGCAGTTCACCACGAGCCAATGCCGGTTTTAAGATGTTAGCGGCATCCATTGCGCCTTCGCCACCGCCAGCACCAACCAATGTGTGGATTTCGTCAATGAAAAGCACGATATCGCCTTCGGCAGAAGTTACTTCTTTTACGACAGCTTTTAGTCGTTCTTCAAATTCTCCTTTGTATTTGGCTCCGGCAATCAATGCTCCCATATCGAGTGAATACACGATTTTGTCTTTTAGATTTTCCGGAACGTCGCCGTCAACAATTCGGTGTGCTAAACCTTCGGCAATAGCGGTTTTACCTACGCCAGGTTCGCCGACCAACATTGGATTGTTTTTGGTACGTCGTGTTAAGATTTGCAACACACGACGAATTTCTTCATCGCGGCCAATAACCGGATCAAGTTTACCGCTTTTGGCTAATTCATTCAGGTTTTTAGCATATTTATTCAAAGAATTATAAGTTTCTTCGGCAGAGGCAGAGGTTACACGTTCGCCTTTACGGATTTCGTCAATGGCGGCTTGTAGTGCTTTTTCGGTCACGCCTTGGTCTTTCAATATTTGAGCAACTTTGCTTTTTGATTTGAAAATGGCTAAAAGTAAATGTTCGATAGAAACGAACTCGTCGTTCATTTTTTTAGCGATGATTTCAGCTTCGTTTACGGTTGTTCCAGCCTCACGAGAAAGCATAATATCGCCACCAGACACTTTTGGAAAACTTTGAATGGTGCTGTCTAAAATCTTTTTGAAAAGCTCGACATTGACGTTGAGTTTTTTCAGAATAAAAGGTGTAACATTTTCATCCACTTCAAGAATTCCTTTGAACAGGTGTTCGTTCTCGATGTGTTGATTTTCATTAGCTTGTGCAAGTTGTTGAGCTTGTTGCAACGCTTCTTGCGATTTGATTGTGAATTTATTAATGTTCATTTTTTTTGTTTTGTTGTTATTGTATACTGTATTGTTGTAATTAATTTTTGAATTTGACTTTTGAAATTGAAATTGATTTTTTGATATTGTATTCAATTTATGTTCCAATGTTATAAAGCAGTCAAAATGGCTGTTTTTTTAGTTATATTTGCATAAAATAAAGACAAAATGTCTTAAAATCTGACTATTATGAGTTTTTTAGATAAGTTATTTGGAAATAATAAGCCTCAGTCAATGCCTGATGTGTTTTGGAATGAGCTGGAAAGTTTAGAGCAATTAAAAGATGTAGAAGCAGAGTCGTTTGAAAAACCGATAGTGATTTTTAAACACAGTACGCGATGTAGTATCAGCCGAATGGCTTGGAACCAATTCCAGAAGGAGTTTACTATTCCCGATGATAAAATGAGTTTGTATTATTTGGATTTGTTGGTGTATCGTGAAATTTCTAATGCCATTGCAGAACGTTTTGGTATTATTCATCAATCGCCACAAATTATAGTGATAAAAGATGGAAAAGCCATTTTTGATACTTCTCACGAAAGTATTGATGCCAAAAAATTAGAACAGTATTTGAATTAAGAGAATAAAAAAACGCATTGAATTTCAATGCGTTTTTTGTTTTTATCTTCTAAATTTATTCCTTGTAATAATGTCTTTGAGTTTGTTTTTTAAATCATTTCCTGTGTCGTAAACCATTTGTTCATTGCTAGGAAATGGAATAGCTTTTCGGTCAAAGTTTGGATAGTATTCTTGTTCGCAAGCTCGTTTATCACCTTTTAAACGTGAATACATGTGATTGAAAACGAATTCACTTTCCAAAGGAAAGGTTTGTAGTAATTGGTTATTTCTAAAATCGATATAATCTACTTTTGCGGTTACTTGACACGCTTTGAATTGGGCAAATTCGTAAACCGTAGCACGAACGGTTCGCATATCGTCCACCTTAATTGGGTTTCCTAAACTGTCTCTAACCACTTGTCCGTTGGCATTTAATAGATTTTTAACTCCAACTTTTATAACTTTTTCTTTTTGTAGTTCTTTCTCTTTTACTTGTTCAGGAGAAATATTGATTTGACGGAAATTAACCACCAACCCATAGTCATAATCAATTCCTTTTTGACGATTGCTGTGATACACTGTCCATTTATCATTTAAGCCAAGCGTACTGAAATCCAACAAATCGTTTTCAAGGCGAACAGGAATGACCATATTGGTTTCGTTTTTGGTATAAACGCTTACGAAATCGGTTCCTTTGAAACGAGCTTCTTCAATTAGTTTGTCTGTGTCTTTAAATCCTGGACTTAAGTTTTTAAGATATACTAAATCATCATACGCACGACGAAGCACGTTTTTATCTTTGTTTATCAAAAGTGCTTTAGAATTGTCGTATAGGTATTTTGCCAAAGCACTTTTGCTGCTAACAATTTGGTCTGAATAGTCGTCAAAAGGAAAAATAGCATTTCGACCTTCCTTTAACAACTTTAAAGGTAATAATGGACGAATGCTTTCCTGACGTGAGTTTAGTTGAACGTAAGTATTGTAGATTTTCTCTAAATTCTGCGGATTTGCATCTTTAAACCAGATGTTGATATTGCGTAAATCACGTTCTTTAGCTTTAGCAAATGCTTCTTCGAGCATGTAAACATAATCTTGTTTTCCTTTAGCTGCTTTGTTTCCGCGTAACCCTTCAACAGCGTTTTGAATTGCACCGTCATAATCGCCTGAAGTCAACATGTCTCGGGTTTGACGCTTGCCGCAAGAGGAAAGAAGTATCAATAAAATTAAAAGCGAAGTAATTTTTTTCATGAGGTTAGGATTTTGAGCAAATATAAATGTTAAATTCTTAATGCAAAAAATCTTTTAACTCTCCATACGTTTTAATTTTAACAGAAACTTTTTCTTTACCCAAAACGTTTTCTATCTGTTTTGGGATAGGTAATTGTAAATCCAATAAAGGTTCAACAATGTCTAAGAATTTTATTGGATGCGCTGTTTCTAGGAAAACTCCAATGGAATTACGTTGTTTTTGCATTTCTTTTTTCAAACCAAGATAACCAACAGCACCGTGCGGTTCAGCGATATATTTGGTTCGAGAATAAATGTCTTTGATAGTCCTTTCTGTTTCAGTATCCGAGAAAGAATAAGAAGAAAAATCTTTTTCAAATTCGTTTAAATCATTATTGTACAATTCCTGAATACGAATAAAATTACTTGGATTGCCTACGTCCATTGCGTTGGAAATAGTGGTAACAGATGGTTTTGGTTCATAATTTCCTTTTTCCAAAAACCTTGGAACTGTATCGTTGGCATTGGTAGAAGCCACAAAATGTGAAATAGGTAATCCTAATCTTTTTGCCATAATTCCGGCGCAAATATTCCCAAAATTTCCACTCGGACATGACAATACAATTGGTTTGTTGTATTGTTTAAGTTGTTTGTAAGCAAAGAAAATGTAGAACATTTGTGGCAACCAACGAGCAATATTGATAGAATTAGCCGAAGTGAGGTTTTTGTGTTTCAAACTTTCGTCTAAAAAAGCTTTTTTTACCATATCTTGACAATCGTCAAACACGCCATCAACTTCCAATGCTTTGATATTTTGTCCTAAGGTAGTAAGTTGCCGTTCCTGAATATCACTCACTTTTCCTGATGGATAAAGGATAACGACTTCAACGCCTTTTACGCCCAAAAATCCGCTGGCAACAGCTCCGCCAGTATCGCCAGAAGTTGCTACTAAAACCGTGACTTTTTTATCGGTATTTCGATTGAAGTAACCCAAACAGCGCGACATAAATCGTGCGCCAACGTCTTTAAAAGCCATTGTTGGACCATGAAAAAGTTCCAATGAAAAGATATTATCTTCTACAGGAATACATGGAAAATCGAAGCAAAGTGTTTCGGTTATGATTTTTTTGAGTTCGGTTTCTGGAATTTCATCGCCAACAAATTGTTTGATGGTTTCAAAAGCAATTTCTTCATTGGAAAGCATTTCGATATTTTGAAAAAACGAATCGGGTAGAGGCGAAATTGTTTCCGGGAAATACAAACCTCTGTCAGGTGCCAATCCTTTGATAACGGCTTCTTGAAAAGTTACTTTATGGTTTTTATTGTTTAAGCTGTAATAGTTCATTTTTTATTTTTTTTGCCACAGATTTCACAAATTTTCACAGATTTAATTTGTGTGAATTTGTGAAATCTGTGTTTAATTTTTAATTTCGGTTACTCCATCTGGATTGATTTTTGAGATATGCATGTCAAATTCAATTCCGGTTTCTTGATAGCTGTTGCTCATGGCATAGGCTACTTTTTCGGCGGTTTCTTGACCTTTGCATAAGGCAAAAATTGACGGTCCAGCACCAGAAATTCCAGCACCTAAAGCTCCGTTTTGTATTGCGCTATTTTTTACTAAATCAAAGTTAGGAATTAAATGTTTTCGCAGCGGTTCAATGACAACATCTTGCAACGAACGACTAAGTAAATTATAATCCTTAGTATATAATCCGGCGATAAATCCGCCCAAATTTCCCCATTGTGTAATGGCAGATTTCAAACTGATTTCTGGTTTTAAAACAGCTCTTGAATCGGAAGTTTTGACTTCGATATGTGGATGAAGAACAACCGCAAAAAGTTCACTCGGACTGTCAATTCTAATCACATCCAGTGGATTGTAACCTCGAACTAAAGTAAATCCACCAAGCAAACACGGTGCAACGTTGTCAGCATGTTCAGAACCGCTGGCAATAGCTTCGCCTTTCATGGCAAAATCGACTAATTGGTTTTTAGTGTAAGGTTTTCCAAGTAATTCATTTACGCCAAAAACAGCTCCAGCTGCGCTGGCAGATGAACTTCCAATTCCGCTTCCGGCTTTGATTTTTTTATGGATTTCGATTTCAATTCCAAAATCAGGATTGATGGTGTTGTAAATTGCCAAAGCGGCAACTCCAGCAACGTTTTTATTAGTTTCTAATGGTAAATCGGCGCCAGTTATTTTAGAAATTGTAATTCCTTTTTGGGAAGTTTTTCTGAAAATCATTTCGTCGCCAATGCCTTCCAAGCATAATCCCAATACATCAAAACCGCAGTTTAGATTGGCTATCGTTGCTGGACAGAATATTTTTATTTCGTTCATAGTCATTGTGAAAATTTGTTCTAAATCAATTTCTTTTTGCCACAGATTACACGGATTTAACAGATTTTTGCTGCAAATATTCAATACATTTTCTGTTTAACCCTGATTGAAGTGGAAATCCTGTCATTGCTAGTTCAGAATTTGAATATGCGATTGCTTCGTTCCTCGCAATGACAGATTGAAACGAAAAGCAGGAAAATGGTATGCAAATTAAGTCCAAGCTTTTCGTTTCAAAAAAAATTACACATTTCCAATTCGGACAACATCAGCAAAAATTCCAGAAGCAGTAACGGCTGCGCCAGCTCCAGCACCTTTGATGATTAGTGGTTGATCCACGTAACGATCGGTGTAGAATTCGACAATATTGTCTTTTCCTTCGAGGTTGTAAAATGGGCTTTCTTTTGGAATAAATTGCAAGCCAACTGCTGCTTTTCCGTTGTTGAAACTCGCTACAAACTTGATGCGACTGTCTTTTTCTTTTGCTTCGTTTAATAATTTATTGAAATGAGCTTCGTGCTTAATTAATGAGGCGAAAAAATCATCATTGTTTGTCGTTTTCATGCATTCGTCAGGAAGGAAACAGTTGTTTTCAATTTCTTCGATATCCATTTGATAACCGCTTTCTCGAATTAGAATTAATATCTTTCGAGCAACGTCAACTCCGCTCAAATCTATTTTTGGATCGGGTTCGGTAAATCCCTGAACTCCTGCTTCTTTAACGACATCATGAAAACTATAACTTTCACTAAAATTATTGAAAATAAAGTTTAAACTTCCTGATAAAACTGCATTGATACGATTAACTTTATCGCCTGAAGCAATTAATAGCTTCAAAGTGTCGATGATTGGTAAGCCTGCACCAACATTGGTTTCAAACAGAAATGGTGCATTGTATTTTCGGGATAAATCTTTCAGGTTTTTGTAGTTGTTAAATTCTGATGAACAGGCAATTTTATTACAGGTTACTACGGCAATATTTTTTGATAAAAATTGGTTGTAAATTCCGGCTACATCATAATTTGCTGTGATGTCAACAAAAATACTGTTGCGAAGATTGAGTTCTTTTACACGAGAAATAAAACTTTCTACATTGGCAGTTTCTCCGTTGTCTAAAGCGGTTTTCCAGTCTTTTAGATTGATGGCATCTTCGTCAAAAAACATTTTTCGAGAGTTTGCTAATGCGATTACTCGAACGTTAATTCTACGATTTTCTTTCAGGAATTTCTTTTGCTGACTGATTTGGTCAATGAATTTCTCACCAACGTTTCCAACGCCCATAACGAATAAGTTTAATTGCTTGGTATTATCTTCAAAGAAGCGTTCATGAAGTGTGTTCAAGGCTTTTTTAACATCATTTTCATTGATTACTACCGAAATGTTTCTTTCGGATGCACCTTGCGCAATGGCGCGAATGTTAACGTTGTTTTTGCCTAAAGTGCTGAACATTTTCCCTGAAATTCCTTGATGGTTTTTCATGCTTTCACCAACCAATGCTACGATACATAAGTCTTTTTCGACGATGCATTTATCGATTTTTCCTTGAGCGATTTCCAGTTCAAAGGCTTTGTTGATGGCATTTTTGGCATTTTCGGCATCTGAATTTAGAATTCCAATACAGATAGAATGTTCGGACGAAGCCTGAGTGATGAAAATTACATTGATATTTTCGATAGAAAGTACTTCAAACAAACGTTTTGACGAACCGGAAACACCTACAATTCCTGAGCCTTCAAGTGTTAATAAAGCTATTTTGTCAATATGAGAAATTCCTTTGATTGGATTACTGGTTGATGATGGATTATTTGAAATTAATGTTCCATCGGCTTCGGGTTCAAACGTATTTTTGATAAGAATTGGAATATTGTCTTTCAAAACCGGCTGAATGGTTGGTGGATACAACACTTTTGCGCCAAAATGCGACAATTCCATTGCTTCCTGATAGGAAATGGTTTCGATAGGTTGGGCTTGTTTTACGATTTTTGGATTAGCTGTAAACATACCATTTACGTCAGTCCAAATTTCTAAAACTTCGGCATTAATAGCTGCTGCAATAATGGCTGCTGTATAATCAGAACCGCCACGACCAAGTGTTGTTATATTTCCATCGGCAGAAGCAGCTATAAACCCTGGTAAAAGTGTAACTTGTTGATTGTTATTTTTAAAATAATCTTTAATTAATGTGTTAGTTTCAGCAAAATTAACGGAAGCTTTTCCAAAATTATTGTCGGTTTTAATGAGTTCGCGGCTGTCTTTAAAGGTTGAATTGCTTATTTTTTGTTTTAAAGCTGTTGCGATAATTTGTGATGAAAGTAGTTCTCCAAAACCCGCAACAATATCAGCAGTTCTATTGGATAATTCGCCCAAAAGATAACAACCGTCTAATAAGGTTTTTAAATGGTTGATATTGCTATTAACAGTGTCAATGATTTCGCTTTGATCGCTTAACGGAATTAATTCATCAATAGCTTCTTTGTGTTTCTTTTCGATTTCGGAGACAATATTTTTGTAATTTCTGTCTTTTGCGGAAGCTGTTTTTCCTGCTAAAATCAATAAATCGGTTACGCCGCTAAAAGCTGAAACGACTACAGCTAGTTTTTTGGATTTACTTTTTTCTGCAACAATATTTATTGTTTTGTTGATATTTTCGGCGTTGGCTACAGATGTTCCGCCAAATTTTAATGCTATCATGACTTTTTAGTTATGAATTTTGAATTTAAGTTAATGTTTAAGTAGCTTTCAAATGAAAGCACATAAATAGGATTATATGTGAAAATTATACCCCAAATGGGGTTGTAGTAGTTGATGTAGTGCCAACAGTTGTTTCAACCAAAGAATTGGTTGTTTGTGAGAAATTATATGTAAAATTATTGGCAATCATATTTTTCAAATATATAGTATTTATTTTTAAACTTTTACATAAAGAGTGATTTTTGAGGATTTGACAAAAGAAAAACGATATAGTTTGTTAAATTTTTAAAGTAAATTTATTTTGAAAACTATTATTGATAATTTGTCAATAAAATAGCGAAAAAATAATTGCTTTTTAACAATCGTTTACGGAATTTTGGGCTTTTAATTCCTAGAAAAAATGGAGCATTCGCATTATATTAGTTCTGAAGTATTGACTTTGGAGACATTACAAGAGATAATTTCTGAACACAAAACATTGGCATTGTCAGAAGAAGCAAAGGTAAATATTCAACAATGTCGTGATTATTTAGACCAAAAAATGGCTTCCAATGAAACACCAATTTACGGTATAAATACAGGTTTTGGCTCGTTATGTAATGTGAAAATATCGAATGAGAATTTATCCAAACTACAGGAAAATCTAGTAAAATCGCATGCTTGTGGAACTGGTGAAGAAGTGCCGCAAGAAATTGTGAAACTAATGTTGTTGCTTAAAATCCAAAGTTTAAGTTACGGAAATTCAGGCGTTCAATTGCAAACGGTGGAACGATTAGTTAATTTTTACAACAATGATATTTTACCGGTAATTTATAATCAAGGTTCGCTTGGCGCGAGTGGCGATTTGGCTCCGTTGGCACATTTAAGTTTACCGCTTTTAGGCGAAGGCGAAGTGAATTATGAAGGATTTCGTCAACCAGCAGGAAAAGTGTTGGAGAAAATGGGATGGAAGCCAATCGTTTTACAGTCTAAAGAAGGTTTGGCATTGTTAAACGGAACGCAATTTATGAGTTCGTATGGTTGTTATGTTTTACTGAAAGCGATGAAATATTCCTATTTGGCAGATGTAATTTCGGCGGTTTCTTTGGAAGGTTTTGACGGAAGAATTGAGCCGTTTAATGAGTTAATCCATTATGTTCGTCCGCATAAAGGACAAGTTGTAACAGCGCAACGAATGAATGAATTGTTAGAAGGAAGCCAAATTATTGCGCAACAAAAAGAACATGTTCAAGATCCGTATTCTTTCCGTTGTATTCCGCAAGTTCATGGTGCTTCGAAAGATGCGATTGATTATGTGAAGAAAGTATTTAAGACTGAAATCAATTCTGTTACCGATAATCCTAATATTTTTAAAGACGAAGATTTGATTGTTTCTGGCGGAAATTTCCACGGACAACCTTTGGCTTTGGCATTAGATTTTCTTGGAATAGCTTTGGCGGAATTAGGTAGTATTTCCGAAAGAAGAACATATCAGTTGATTTCTGGTTTACGAGGTTTGCCAGCATTTTTAGTTGACAATCCGGGTTTGAATTCTGGTTTTATGATTCCGCAATATACCGCAGCAAGTATTGTTAGTCAAAATAAACAATTGGCAACTCCGGCAAGTATTGATAGTATTGTTTCGAGTAACGGTCAAGAAGATCACGTTTCAATGGGTTCAAATGCTGCTACAAAATGTCTTAGAATTATTGAAAACTTAGAACGAATTTTGGCTATTGAGTTGATGAATGCTTCACAAGCTATTCATTTCAGAGAACCTTTAAAATCGAGTAAATTTATAGAAAGCTTTGTAAAATCGTATCGCGAAGAAGTTCAGTTAGTGAAAGAAGACCGAATTTTACATTATGATATTGAGAAATCGGTAGCGTTTTTGGATAGTTTTATGATTGATTTGGAGGAATAAATCAATTTGTTTTCAGAAAATCTTCGGGAGTTATAACGCCAAGATTACTTTTTTTGTAATCTTTGGTGTTTCTTGTGATAATGGTATTTATTGTTCCGTTTTGTTCTGCAGAAAAATTTTGTAAAGCATCTTCAAAGTCTTTAAAATTAGAGTTTAAAGCTGTTATAATTGCGTTTTTATCGATGTTTAAAATTTCTAAAAAAGATACTAGCGCTTTTAGTTTTTCAATTACTTTTTCTTGCTTTCCTTTTTGACTTAACAGATAATAAACATTACTCAAAATTACTGGCGTTATGTAACCAATAACAATTTTCTTTTCGCAAAGCGATAAAACTTGGGCTGCGTTTTCAGAAAAAGGTTCTCTATCAAAGAAAAAATCCAAAATAACATCGGTATCGATTAAAACGTTTTTCATGTTAAAGGTATTTGTCTGAAAGACGTTTGGTTAATTCCTTTTTATAATCAAAATCTTTATCGGCTTTGAACGAACCTTTTAATGATTTCACTATCGGACTTAACTCTGATGTTTCTTTTTTATCTTCGGCTACCAATGTTTTTAAATAATTTTCAATGATGTTTGACAAGCTATTTTTTTTGCCTTTGGCATATTTTTTTGCTTTTTCAATAACATTTTCGTCAATAGTTATGGTCAATTTTGTGCTCATGATTTTAAATTATTTGAAACAAAGATAGTTAAAAATAATTATACGTGTATATTTTTGTTTTTTTATACGGTTTTTTTTTGGATTATCCAAGAAATACCAAACTCAAAATCCCTAAAATCGCAGGAACAGCTTGTACAAAAAATATTCGTTTGGAAGCGGTTAATGCACCATAAATTCCAGCAACTAAAACACATCCTAAAAAGAATAACGCTACGTTTTTACTCCAAATGTCATCACAAATTAGCAACGACCAAATCAATCCTGCGGCAAGAAAACCGTTGTACAAACCTTGATTGGCAGCCATGACTTTTGTCTTTTCAAATTGTTCTTCGGGTATGGTTTTGAACACTTTTTTAGCACGAGTTGTCCAAGCAAACATTTCGAGCCAAAGAATATAAATATGCAATACTGCAATACATCCGATGATAATTTGAGAAAGTAAGTTCATAATTCTATTGGTTTAAGTTACCTAGCGTTTTGTGTATTTTTCGTTTATGATGTGTTTGCCTCAAGTTTTCATTCCCTGAAATCACACTAATATTGCCATCAATTTCGAGCATGGCTAATTTTACATCTTTGTAATATTCTACACCGTGTTCACGCATGGCTTCTTGAAGTTCATCGGAGGAAATTCCTAAACGCGCCAAAGTTTTAAATTCAAGTTTTCCGTTGTGAATTAAAATTTCGGGTTTGTCTTGAACCAAATTTTTAATGAACTTGGATTTTAGCATTATTCTTTTGAAAAGAAAATTAATTAAAAATAAAGCAACTGCGGCTGTAATTCCGCCTAAAAGTGAAACGTTACTACCAACCATAGCATTTTGTACCGAATTACTAATCAATAGAATGAGAATAACATCGGCAGTATTGAGTTGAGATAATTCTTTTTTACCAAAAATACGTAAAGCAATTATCATGAACAGATAAACACTTACGCTTCTTAAGATGATATCAAGATAAGGATTCATACTCAATGCTTTTGTTTAAATTATGGAAGATTTTTTAAAATTCTTTTCAATCGCTTTAATCATTTCTCCGGCAATGTCTTTGTTGGTTGCGCCTTCGATACCTTCTAAACCTGGTGAAGAATTTACTTCCAATAAAAGCGGACCTTTTGATGAACGAATAATATCAACTCCGGCCACTTTTAAATCCATAGCTTTGGCAGCTTTGATGGCAATTTTCTTTTCTTCAGCTGTTGGTTTTATAACCGATGCTGTTCCGCCCATGTGAATATTAGCCCGAAATTCTCCCGCAGCAGCTTCACGTTGAATAGCGGCAACTACTTTTCCGTCAACGACAAAAAGACGTAAATCTTTTCCGTTGGCTTCTTTGATGAATTCTTGAACTAAAATATTGGCATTTAGGCTTTTGAAAGCATTAATTACTGATTCGGCTGCTTTTTTGGTTTCGGCAAGAACAACGCCTTTTCCTTGTGTTCCTTCCAAAAGTTTGACAATCAAAGGCGAACCGCCAACCATTTTAATTAAATCGTCGGTATCTAAAGGCGAATTGGCAAAACCAGTTGTTGGAATATCAACACCATTTCTCAAAAGCAACTGCAGTGAAAATAGTTTGTCTCTCGACTGCGTAATTGCCGCAGCCGAATTTAAACAATAGACTTTCATTGCTTCAAATTGTCGGGTTAATGCACAACCATAAAATGTAATACTCGGACGAATTCGAGGAATGATAGCATCAAAATTATCAAGGATTTTTCCACCACGATAATGGATTTCAGGTTTATCGGCATCGAGTTTCATATAACATTCTTTGATGTTCAAAAAATGCATTTCATGACCACGCATTTCGCCAGCTTCCATTATTCGTTTGTTGCTATACAATTCAGGATTACTAGCTAAAAGTCCAATGCGAAGACCAGATTTTTTGGAAATGGAATTCTGATATAAATCTTTTAAATTTTCTGTAGAAGTTTGCCCTAAAAGATATTTTTGTTCTGGATCGACTAGAATTCTTCCACTCATAGCTTCACGACCAAGCAACATTCTGAAACCCATTGAATCACGGTTGGTCAATGTCATTTCGATTGCCCAATTATCGTTGCCAATTTTGAGTATGGTTTGGATAACATAACGTTGTTCGCGAAAACCACTGGAGCTTTTTACAACGCGTTTATCAATTAGCTTTGCTTCGCAATGAATAACAGTTTTAAGATTATTCTGAATTGGGTTGATGTCAAATTTTACCCAATTTTCACCTTCTTTGATGAATGGCGCAATGTTAATAGCATGCAACGCCGAAGTTTTTGCACCCGAATCAACACGTGCTTTGATAGCTGGAATTCCAAGTTCAGGAAACGAACACCATTCTTCTGAACCTAATATGATTTTGTTTGAATTCATTTGTAATAAAAAATTAAACCACTAAGAGTTTAAGTTTCATTAAGTAACACTTAATTTTCTTAACCTCTTAATGGTTTATAAAAGTAGAAATTAATTTTATTATTTCGTCGGATTTTCAGTTTTTTGAATAGTCACTGTTAATTCCTGCGAAGTTTCATCTAAATCCATGAAAATCTCGTCTCCTGATGCTATTTTAGAAGTAATAATTTCCTCGGCTAATGCATCTTCAACATATTTTTGAATTGCTCTTTTTAATGGTCGAGCACCAAATTGTTTGTCAAAACCTTTTTCAGCAATGAATGCTTTTGCTTTATCAGATAAGGTTAAATTATAACCAAGTTCTGAAATTCTGGCATAAAGTTTTTTCAATTCAATTTCGATAATTAAATCGATGTGTTCTTTCTCTAACGGATTGAAAACGATTACATCATCAATTCTGTTAAGGAATTCAGGCGCAAATGTTTTTTTCAAAGCGTTTTCAATAACACTTTTTGAATGATCATCGGCTTGTGCCACTTTTGCTGAAGTTCCAAAACCAACGCCTTGACCAAAATCTTTCAATTGACGCGCTCCAACATTGGAAGTCATGATGATAATGGTGTTTTTGAAATCGATTTTTCGACCTAAACTATCGGTTAAATAGCCATCGTCCAAAACTTGAAGCATCATATTGAAAACATCAGGATGAGCTTTTTCAATTTCGTCTAAAAGCACAACGCAATACGGTTTTCTTCTAACTTTTTCGGTCAATTGTCCGCCTTCTTCATAGCCAACATATCCTGGAGGTGCGCCGATTAAACGAGAAATTGCAAATTTTTCCATGTATTCGCTCATGTCAATTCGAACCAAAGCATCTTCAGAATCGAATAATTCACGAGCAATAACTTTTGCTAATTGGGTTTTTCCAACTCCAGTTGAACCTAAGAAAATAAAGGAACCAATTGGTCGGTTTGGATCTTTTAGTCCAGCACGATTTCGTTGAATAGAACGAGCAATTTTGGTAACTGCTTCGTCTTGACCGATTACTTTTCCTTTGATAAGTTCTGGTAAATGAGCTAATTTATTACTTTCAGTTTGTGCAATTCTGTTAACAGGAATTCCGGTCATCATCGATACTACATCGGCAACATTGTCTTCGGTTACTCGAATACGATTGTTTTTAGAATCTTCTTCCCATTGTTCTTGTGCAATGGCTAAGTCTTTTTCTAAACGCTTTTCGTCATCGCGAAGTTTGGCAGCTTCTTCATATTTCTGTTTTTTAACCACAGAATTTTTTAGTTCGCGTACTTCTTCCAATTGACGTTCTAAATCCAAAATTTGTTTTGGAACATCAATATTAGTGATGTGAACACGAGAACCGGCTTCGTCCAAAGCATCAATAGCTTTGTCTGGAAGAAAACGTTCAGACATATATCTATTGGTTAACTTCACACAAGCTTCGATGGCTTCAGGTGTGTAAATTACGTTGTGATGATCTTCATATTTGTTTTTGATATTATTCAAAATTGTAATCGTTTCTTCCACCGAAGTTGGTTCTACAATTACCTTTTGAAAACGTCTTTCTAATGCGCCATCTTTTTCAATATATTGACGGTATTCGTCCAAAGTTGTAGCACCAATACATTGGATTTCGCCTCTTGCTAAAGCAGGTTTGAACATATTAGAAGCGTCAAGCGAACCTGTTGCGCCACCAGCACCAACAATAGTGTGAATTTCGTCAATGAAAAGAATGATATCATCGTTTTTTTCCAATTCGTTCATCACGGCTTTCATTCTTTCTTCAAATTGGCCGCGGTATTTTGTTCCAGCAACTAATGAAGCTAAATCAAGCGTAACCACACGTTTGTTGAAAAGAATACGAGAAACTTTCTTTTGAATAATTCGAAGTGCTAAACCTTCGGCAATGGCAGATTTTCCAACGCCTGGTTCACCAATTAGTAACGGATTGTTCTTCTTTCTTCGGCTAAGAATTTGAGAAACGCGCTCAATTTCTTTTTCACGACCAACAACTGGATCGAGTTTTCCTTCTTCGGCAAGTTCGGTTAAATCGCGACCAAAATTATCCAAAACCGGAGTTTTAGATTTTTTATTGGTTTTGTTCGCAGGATTATTGAAACTTCCTTCTTTTAAACTGTCATCTTGACCTGAATCTTCATTATATGATTCGTTTCTTGGCAAGTTATCTGTAAAATCTTCTTCGTTTGGTGTCATATTTAAGTATTGTTCTTTTACTACATTATAGTCGATTTTTAATCGATGTAGCAATTTGGTTGTTGGATCATTTTCATTTCGCAGTATGCACAAAAGTAAATGCGCAGTACTAATTGAAGAACTTTGAAAAACCTTTGCTTCAAGAAAAGTAGTTTTCAAAGCACGTTCTGCCTGACGTGTTAAGTGCAGGTTTTTCTTTTCGTTGCTGATTTCAACATTTGGGTTGGCCGGACTTAGAATTTCCACCTTTTTACGCAAATGTTCTAAATCAATCGAAAGATTGTTTAGTATAGATATGGCTTTGCCGTTTCCGTCTCTAAGAATACCAAGCATCAAGTGTTCCGTTCCAATAAAGTCATGCCCTAATCGTAGTGCTTCTTCTTTACTGTAAGTGATTACATCTTTAACTCTTGGTGAAAAATTATCATCCATAGCAATTTGATTTTGTGAAGTAAATTTAACTAATCGGAATGAGTAAATCAAAAATCATTCCTTTAAAAAGTACTGTCAGCTAATTGACAAAAAAAATACCAATAATAAAAGTAGTCATTAAAGTATTTTATTAACCAAAAAACAACCTCATTTTGTTAATAAATCTTTGAAATTTGTGAACTAAAAACACCTTCAAAAGCGATAAATATCCTATATTAGCACGTTTTGAATTTAAACTAATTTTATAATAATTTATACAACTATGTCTGACGGAGAAAAGTTAATTCCTATTAACATCGAAGATGAAATGAAATCAGCATACATCGATTATTCGATGTCTGTTATTGTCTCAAGAGCATTGCCTGACGTTCGTGACGGTTTAAAACCAGTTCACCGAAGAGTATTATATGGAATGTATGATTTAGGAGTTTTTTCTAATAGAGCTCACAAAAAATCCGCAAGAATTGTTGGAGAAGTTTTGGGTAAATATCACCCGCACGGCGATACATCAGTTTATGATGCTATGGTTCGTATGGCGCAAGAATGGAGTTTACGTTATTTGTTAATTGATGGTCAAGGTAACTTTGGTTCGGTTGATGGCGATAGTCCAGCAGCAATGCGTTATACTGAAGCCAGAATGAAAAAAATGTCAGAAGACATTATGGCAGATATTGACAAAGAAACAGTTGATTTTCAATTGAACTTTGACGATACTTTGTATGAGCCAAAAGTAATGCCTACGCGTGTTCCAAATCTTTTGATTAATGGTGCATCAGGTATTGCTGTTGGTATGGCAACTAATATGGCGCCACACAATTTAACTGAAGTTATCGATGGAACTTTGGCTTATATTGATAACGAAGAAATTGAAATTGACGAATTGATGAACCATGTTAAAGCACCCGATTTTCCAACTGGCGGTGTAATATATGGTTATGATGGTGTTCGTGAAGCTTTTAAAACGGGTCGTGGACGAATTGTAATGCGTGCCAAAGTAGGTTTTGAAGAAGTAAACGGGAAAGAAGCCATTATCGTTTCTGAAATTCCATATCAAGTGAATAAGGCAGAAATGATCAAGAAAACTGCCGATTTAATTAATGAAAAAAGAATTGAAGGTATTTCAAACATCCGTGACGAATCGGATAGAAGTGGAATGCGTATCGTTTATGAATTAAAACGTGATGCAGTTCCAAATGTAGTTTTGAATACCTTATATAAGTTCACTCAATTACAATCTTCTTTCAGCGTAAACAATATTGCATTGGTTAACGGAAGACCACAAATGTTAAATCTAAAAGATTTGATACACTATTTTGTGGAGCATCGTCATGATGTTGTAGTGAGACGAACCCAATTTGAATTGCGCAAAGCAGAAGAAAGAGCGCATATTTTAGAAGGTTTAATCATTGCTTCTGATAATATAGATGAAGTAATTGCATTGATTCGTTCTTCAAAAGATGGCGATGAAGCTCGAACTAAATTAATTGAGCGATTTACGCTTTCAGAAATTCAAGCTCGTGCTATTGTTGAAATGCGTTTACGTCAGTTAACAGGTCTTGAGCAAGATAAATTGAGAGCTGAATATGAAGAAATTATGAAATTAATTCAGCACTTGAAAGATTTATTAGCAAGCAAAGAATTAAGAATGCAGTTGATAAAAGATGAATTAATCGAAATAAGAGATAAATATGGCGATGAGCGTCGTTCTGCTATTGAATATGCTGGTGGCGATGTAAGTATTGAAGATTTAATTGCCGATGAAAACGTAGTAATTACAATTTCACATGCTGGTTATATCAAACGTACTAATTTATCAGAATACAAGACACAAAATCGTGGTGGAGTTGGACAAAAAAGTGCAGGAACACGCGATCAGGATTTCTTAGAACATTTATTTGTAGCTACAAATCACCAATATTTATTGTTCTTTACACAAAAAGGGAAATGTTTCTGGATGCGTGTATATGAAATTCCAGAAGGAAGCAAAACAAGTAAAGGTCGTGCTATTCAAAACTTAATCAACATCGAACAAGATGATAAAGTAAAAGCATTCATTTGTACACAAGACTTAAAAGACGAAGAATACATTAATAGTCATTATGTAATTATGGCTACGAAACAAGGTCAAGTTAAAAAAACACCGCTTGAACAATATTCACGTCCGCGTCAAAATGGTATCAATGCGATTACCATTAGAGAAGATGACGAACTATTAGAAGCAAAATTAACTAATGGTGACAGCCAAGTATTGGTAGCTGTTAAGTCAGGAAAATTGGTTCGTTTTGAAGAAGAAAAAACACGTCCGATGGGAAGAACAGCTTCTGGAGTTCGTGGAATTACTTTAGCCGATGAAAAAGACGAAGTAATTGGGATGGTTTCTGTAAATAAAGATGATATCAATGAAACTCAATTATTAGTAGTAACTGAAAATGGTTATGGTAAGCGAACTAAGTTGGTTGACGACGATGGAGAAGATGTGTATAGAATTACGAACCGTGGAGGAAAAGGAGTAAAAACGCTTAATATTACCGAAAAAACAGGAGCTTTAATTTCGATTAATGCGGTTACTGATGCTGATGATTTAATGATTATCAACAAATCAGGATTAACCATTAGAATGGAAGTTTCAGACTTGAGAGTTATGGGAAGAGCAACGCAAGGTGTTCGATTAATTAATATCAAAGGAAACGATTCGATTGCTGCTGTTACTAAAGTAATGAAAGAAGACGAACCAGAAGAAGGAGTTGAAGGCGAAATCGAAAATGGAGATAATACCGCTGAAACTTCGGAAGAAACCAATGAAACACAAGAATAATTTAAAATAATAAAAAATGAAAACAAGACACATTGTATTAGCTTCGGCTTTGCTAGTTTCTGTATCATCATTTGCTCAAAAAGATGAGTTGAAAAAGTTGAAAAAAATTTATGAAAAATCTGCTCCAACTATAAATGATGTTTCAGAATATAAAGCAACCTTAAATGCATTACAACCTTTAGCAACCGCAGAAGCAGATAACGTATATTATGGATTTTATAAAGCAATGACACCAATTGTAGAAATTATGTCATTAGGAGCAACAGCAACACCAGAGAAAAAAGCTCAAATTGCTACTCCAAAAGTAGTTGCTGAGGTTGAAAAAGGATTAAATGCTACTTTAGATTATGAGAAAAAGGTAGGTAAAAAAATCTATACCGATGATATTTTAGCAAAAATAGCTCTTTTCAAACCAGAGTTATTAAACGGCGCCATTGCACTTGGGGATGCCAAACGATACAAAGAGTCAGCTAGTTTGTTGCATTCAATTTACATGTTAGATAAAAATGATGTAAACATGTTGTTTTATGCAGCTGGATATTCTGTAAACGCTGAGGATTATGACAAAGCAATAGAATACTACAATGAATTGAAGAGATTAAATTATTCAGGTGAATCAACAAATTATTATGCTACAAATAAAACAACTAAAGTTGAAGAAAATTTTGGCAATAAGCAATTAAGAGATATCTCAGTTAATTCAGCTAAAACCCACGAAAAACCTCGTGATGAGAAAACACCATCAAAGCGTGGTGAAATTTATAAAAATGTTGCTCTAATATTAGTACAACAAGGAAAAACTAATGAAGCCATTACTGCTATTCAAGATGCGAGAAAAATAAATCCAGATGATGAAGGTTTATTGTTTACAGAAATGGATTTGTACTTAAAACTAAATGATTTTGATAAATATACTAATCTAGTAAACGAAGCTTTGGCTAAAAATCCAACAAATGCGGATTTGATTTTTAACTTAGGTGTTGTTGCAGGAAATGCCAATAAAATTGATGAAGCAAAAAAACATTATTTAAGAGCTATTGAAATCAAACCTGATTATGCAAATGCTTATCTGAATTTATCAGAGTTAATGCTTAGAAGTGATGAAAAATTTGTTGATGAAATGAACAAACTTGGAACCTCTGAAAAAGACAACAAAAGATATACTGTTTTAAAAGCTGAAAGAGAGAAAAACTTCAATGCAATCCTTCCTTATTTAGAAAAAGCAGTTGAATTAGATCCAACAAGTCAACCAGCAAAGAAAACGTTACTAAGTGTTTACAACGCACTTGAAATGACAGATAAATACAAAGCTTTAAAAGCAAAAATGTAAATTATAGATTTATTCAATACAAAAATGCCTCGAAATTTTCGAGGCATTTTTTATTATCTGAATTCTTATTACAAGTGAATAACTTCATCATAAGCAGCAGCTACAGCTTCCATTACCGCTTCACTCATCGTTGGATGTGGATGAATTGCTTTTAGAATTTCGTGTCCAGTAGTTTCTAGTTTTCTTGCTACAACTGCTTCTGCAATCATATCGGTAACACCAGCACCAATCATATGACAACCTAACCATTCACCATATTTTGCATCGAAAATTACTTTTACAAAACCATCAGCAGCACCAGCAGCTTTTGCTTTTCCTGAAGCCGAGAATGGGAATTTGCCAATTTTCAATTCATATCCTTTTTCTTTTGCTTGTTTTTCGGTTAAACCAACAGAAGCAATTTCTGGAGTTGCATACGTACAACCAGGAACGTTTCCGTAATCGATTGGTTCAACGTGTAAACCTGCAATTTTCTCCACACAATTAATTCCTTCAGCCGAAGCAACGTGTGCCAAAGCTTGTCCTGGAGTTACATCACCAATAGCATAATATCCTGGAACATTAGTTTGGTTGTATGCGTTTACTAAAATTTTATCTCTATCCGTTGCAATTCCAACCTCTTCAAGACCAATATTTTCGATATTTGTTTTAATTCCAACTGCCGAAAGTAAAATATCTGCTTCAAGAACTTCTTCACCTTTTGCCGTTTTTACGAAAGCTTTTACACCATTTCCAGTAGTATCAATTCGTTCTACCGAAGCATTTGTCATGATATTTACGCCAGCTTTTTTCATAGAACGTTCCATTTGTTTTGAAATATCCTCGTCTTCAACAGGAACAATATTTGGCATAAACTCCACAATAGTAACTTCTGTTCCCATTGAGTTGTAAAAATGTGCAAACTCAACACCAATCGCACCAGAACCAACTACAATCATTTTCTTTGGTTGCGTTGGTAACGTCATGGCTTGTCTGTAACCAATAACTTTTACACCATCTTGCGGAAGATTTGGTAATTCTCTTGAACGCGCACCAGTCGCAATGATGATATGATCAGCTGAATATTCAGTAACTTTTCCATCAGCAGCAGTAACATCAACTTTTTTCCCTAGTTTTATTTTACCAAAACCATTAATAACGTCGATTTTATTTTTTTTCATTAAGAACTGAACACCTTTGCTCATTCCGTCAGCAACATCGCGAGAACGTTTTACAACAGCCGAAAAATCTTTGTCAAATTCTTTGATGGTTAAACCATAATCAGAAGCATGTTTTAGGTAATCAAAAACTTGAGCCGATTTTAAAAGCGCTTTCGTTGGAATACAACCCCAATTAAGGCAAATTCCACCAAGATTTTCTTTTTCAATAACCGCTACTTTGAAGCCCAATTGCGAAGCACGAATTGCTGTAACATAACCGCCTGGACCAGAACCTAAAACTATAATATCGTATTTCATTGTATAAAATTTACTAAATTAGTTGAGACTGCGAATTTAAGGATTTATTCTCTTTTAATAAAGTCTCAAAATTGTTTATTTTTTGGAGCGAATCGCTTGGGCTATTTTTTAAACCATTTTAATTTCAGTTTAAATCTATTCTGATTTTTCCACCGCAAACTGAGATTCATATAAATTCTTATAATAACCATCTGTTTTAGCAACCAATTCTTGATGCGAACCTTGTTCCACAATCATTCCTTTGTCCATTACAATAATTTTATCAGCATTAATAATGGTGGCCAATCGATGCGCAATAACAATCGAAGTTCTACCTTTTGTGATTCTTTCGGTTGCTTTTTGAATCAATTCTTCGCTATATGTATCAATCGATGAGGTTGCTTCATCCAAAATCAAAATACTCGGATTGCTAACATAAGCACGAAGAAAAGCAATCAACTGCCTTTGTCCTGATGAAAGCATCACGCCACGTTCTTTTACGTCATAATCATAACCATTTGGCAACGTTTTAATGAATTTGTGAACACCAATTTTCTTCGCAGCTTCAATAACTTCTTCTCTTGAAATAGCTGGATTATTCAGTGTAATATTATTGTGAATAGTATCAGCAAAAAGGAAAACATCTTGTAATACAATGGCAATTTGTTTACGCAAACTTTCCAACTGAAAATCATTAATATTTTGGTTGTCAATATAAATCGAACCCGAATCTATTTCATAAAACCGATTAAGCAAATTGATAATAGTCGATTTTCCTGCGCCAGTTGCACCAACAATGGCAACGGTTTCTCCCGGTTTTACGTTTAGATTTATTCCTTTTAAAACTTCTTGATCTTTAACATAACTAAATCTAACATTTTCAAAACGAATTTCTCCCGAGAAATGTCCAGCTATTTTTGTACCGTTATTTTGAACATCACTTTCACTATCAAGAATGTCAAAAACACGATTGGCAGCAATCATTCCCATTTGCATTTCATTGAATTTATCAGCAATTTGTCGCAATGGATTGAACAACATTCCGATAAACATGGTATAGGAGAATAAATCTCCAAACGTGGTAAATTTATCACCATCCAAAATATGAAAACCACCATAAATTACGACAGCACCAAGAGATAACGATGAAATAATATCGGCAATAGGGAAGAAGATGGAGTTGTATAAAATAGTTTTAATCCAAGCTTTATTGTGTTTTTGATTGATTTCTTTAAACTTTTCAAATTCAATATCTTCTCGGTTAAAAAGTTGTACGATTTTCATTCCAGTTACTCGTTCTTGAACAAAAGTATTCATATTAGCAACTTGATTTCGAACTTCTTCAAAAGCTAATTGCATTTTTTGTTGAAAAACTCTTGTGGCATAAACCAAAATTGGCATCGCCAAAATCACAATCCAAGTTAATCGCCAATTCATGTAGAACATAAAACCTAATACGACAATCATTTTTAGTAAATCACTAATTATCATAAAAAGTCCTTGACTAAAAATGCGGGCAATTTGCTCAATATCTGAAACCGAACGCGTTACCAATTGTCCAACTGGTGCATTGTCAAAGTATTTCATTCGGAAAGTAAGCATGTGATTGAACAATTTTGTTCGAATATCTTTAATGATATCTTGACCAAGCCAGTTTGCCCAATAAACAAAGTAGAATTGAGAAAAAACTTCAAACAATAAAACAATTCCCATCAAAACAGCATACCAAAGTAAACCTTCTTGATCTTTAGGTTGAATATAAGAGTCAACGGTTTGTTTCAATAAATAAGGACGTAAAGCAGCAAATACTGATAACAAAATAGCAAAAGCAATTACACCATAAAACCTTGCTTTATAAGGTTTGGTATATTTTAAAATTCTTTTAAAAAGATTAGAATCAAATGCTTTGGCTTTCATTAAAATATTAAATTTTAGATTTTACTCTTTACTCTTTACTCAAATAAGGATATTCAATTTTGGTTAAATACAATCCGTGTGCAGGAACAGAAAATCCAGCTTTGCTTCGGTTTTTGCTTTCAATTATTTTTCGGAAATCATTCAAAGATACTTTTCCTGAACCAATATTTATCATTGTGCCAACAATAGCTCGAACCATATTTCGAAGAAATCTATCGGCAGCAATAGTGAAAACTAATTTGTCTTCGTTTTGCTTCCAATTGGCTTCAAAAATTTTGCAATTGAACGTATTTACATCAGTATTCGTTTTTGAAAAGCATTCAAAATCAATATATTCAAATAATATTTTGCACGCTTCGTTCATTTTTTCAACATCAAGAGGTAAACTGTAATACCAACTATCGTCACTTTCGAACGCATTTTTTTTGGTATGAATATGGTATTCGTAAGTTCTTTTAGTTGCGTCAAATCGTGCATGAGCATCATCATGAACTTTGATAAGGTCAAAAATAGCGATGTCTTTTGGCAAAAAAGAATTCAGTTTATAAACTATTTTTTTGGTATCAATTTCAGTTTCATAGTCAAAATGAGCAAACATTTCTTTGGCATGAACTCCAGAATCGGTTCTTCCAGCACCAAGAATATCGATGGTGGTTTTGAGCAACGTACTCAAAGCTTTGTTGAGCGTTTCCTGAACCGAAATTGCATCGGGTTGATATTGCCAACCGAAGTAATTTGTTCCTTTATAGGCTAATTTTATGAAATATCTCATTGGTTGCTTTCACAAAAAAATCCAAATTGTTTTGGCAATCTGGATTTGTAAGTGATTTATTTTTCTACTTATGCTTTTTCTAAAATTCTGTTTGGATCATAACCAAAAAGGTGATGTTGTTTTATCACTTCAGCAATTCCTTTTGGTAACATTTTTTCCCAACCTGGCGTTCCGTTGCTAATCATTTTTAACACTTCGCGCGAGAAGATTTTTAAATGGTCTTTGTCAAAATCAGTGATGTCGACCACTTTTCCGTTGTAAGCAAAGAATTTGTATAATTCTTTCATTCTCGGATGTACTTTCAGGTTTTGAGAGTTGATGATTTCTCCGTTTTCATCTTCCATTGGATACAAGAAAACTTTCAAGTCGCGATAGAATAATTTCCCAAAAGCTTCAAGAATTCCACCACTTAAATGGCGATAGTATTTTTCGTCAAAAATATCAATAAGATTATTTACTCCCATTGCTAATCCCATTCTGGCTTTGGTATAACTAGAGAAATATTCTACTACTTTATAATATTCTTGGAAGTTAGAAATCATTACTGTTTGACCTAATGAGCAAAGTAATTCAGCTCTGTCCATGAAATCTCTTTCGTCAATTTCTCCTTCAGAACGAAGGTTTGATAACGTAATTTCAAAAACTACTAAAGCATTATCTTTATCAACTTTACTTTCGTCAAGAAACATTTTTAATGATTTCTCATACATATCCATATTTACCTGAGTAACAGGACGGAAACTTCCTCTAATAGCTAGGATATTCTTTTTATATAAAATTGCTGCGGGTAAAATATTGTTTCCATCTGGACCAAACATTACCGCTTCTGTCATTCCGTTTTTAACCAATTGTAAACTCATTAATCGGTTATCAACATTAGCAAATCTTGGACCAGAAAAGTTGATAGTATCAATTTCTAGTTGGTCTTTATCTAAGTGATCATACAAATAACGAAGCAATTTTTTTGGATCGTTGTATTTGTAATAAGCACCATAAATCAAGTTCACGCCAAGAATTCCAAGCGTTTCTTGTTGCAATTTTGCATCGGTTTCCTTAAAACGAATGTGTAACGTAATTTCGTTATAATCTTCATCAGGTTCAACTTGGTATTTAATCCCAACCCAACCATGACCTTTAAATTGTTTTGCAAAATCGATTGTGGCAACCGTATTGGCAAAACTGAAGAATATTTTATTAGGATGTTTGTCTCTTTTTAAACGCTTTTCAATCAGTTCGACTTCATGGTTTAGCATTTTTTTTAAGCGACTTTCGGTAACATATCGTCCGTCATCTTCAACACCATAAATAGCGTCACTAAAATCTTTATCATAAGCCGACATTGCTTTTGCAATTGTTCCAGACGAACCACCAGCACGGAAAAAATGTCTTACAGTTTCTTGTCCAGCGCCAATTTCAGCAAAAGTTCCATAGATATTCTCATTTAGATTAATTCGAAGTGCTTTATCTTTAATGGCAGGAATTTGTTCAATGGCTTTGTCGCCTTTTAACTTTATGTTTGAAATGATTGTATCCATAATATTTTATATACTTTGCAAAGTTAGTAAAATAGGTGTTTTATTAAAAGTTAATTAACCCAATTTTTGGAATCTATTGAACTTAAAGTTTAATTTTACGAAGTTATAATCAAAAACCATGCTATGATGCAAGTTTATTTTCTTGGAACAGGTACATCTCAAGGTATTCCAGTCATTGGAAGTAATCATTCTGTTTGTAAAAGTAACGATTTAAAAGACAAACGATTGCGAGTTTCGGTTTGGATAACTTGGAATGATAGCTCGGTTGTAATTGATTGCGGACCCGATTTTAGACAACAAATGTTAACTTCGGGTTGTACAAAATTGGATGCACTTTTTTTAACTCATGAACATGCTGATCACACCGCTGGATTAGATGATATTCGTCCATTTAACTTTATGCAAGCAAAACCCATTCCGGTTTATGGACATCGTTATGTTTTAGATAATTTAGCACAACGTTTTGATTATATATTTAGAACCGAAAATAGATATCCTGGCGCGCCAAGTGTTGAACCCATTGAAGTTATCAATAATCAATCGGTTTTTATGGATGGTTTAGAGATTATTCCAATTGATGTTGATCATGGCGGAACGCAAGTTTTTGGTTATCGTTTTGGAGATTTTGCTTATCTAACCGATGTAAAAAAAATGAATGGCATTGAAATTGATAAGTTAAAAGGAGTGAAGGTTTTAGTTGTGAATGCATTGCGAGAAGAACCACATCATTCACATTTTAGTTTGCAGGATGCGTTAGATTTTATACATTTGGTACAACCAGAAAAAGCTTTTTTAACACATATCAGTCATTTGCTTGGATTTCATGAAGAAGTGCAAAAAAGATTACCTAAAAATGTGTTTTTGGCTTATGACAATTTAAAAATTACCATTTAAAATTATGAAAAAATCGTTGTTTCTTTATTTATTTATCATCGCTGTTTTGATGAATGTTTTTACTTATAAATATTTTTCTTCCAAAGGTTCAGATGAAGTAAATGTTTTAAAAGTTGAAAATAAAAAACTGAAAGACAGTACTTTGATTATGTTTAATAAATCAATTGACGATGCCGCTTTTACTTTAGAACATAACGATAGAGCACAAAATTATTTGGAAGGTCAAGGAGAAATTGCCGCTTTTTCTGAAAAAGTAAAACAAGCATTATTGGCTTACAATGATGATAAAGCTGGAAACAAATACATTGACCAAGAAAAAATTGGAGAGCAAAAATTTATTATCAATAAAATGAAAATTATAAACCATCGTTGGATTATTGCAGATTATAGCAATGGCGAACTTTGGGGTGAAGTTTTGATTAAATATTTTATAAACGAAGATCAAAGTATTTCGTTTGAAACTATTGAAAGTTATTTATATCCAAAACAACTTAATTAAAAGTCAAGCAGATGAAAAAAATAATTCCGTTTATAATCATTGCGTTATCGTTTACATCATGTAAACTAACCGATGGAAAATCACCAGAAGAAGAAAGTGAACTTTTAGAAGCTTCGGTGAAAGATAGTACTACTGTTTCCGACAAAGACGAACATGGTTGCTTGGCTTCGGCTGGATATATTTGGTCAAAAGTCAATAAAGAATGTGTAAAAGGTTTCTCTGGAATTCAGTTAAATCCAATTGATTTACAGGATAATGAAGACGAAACCAAAAGTGCTTATGTACTTTTTAGCGAAGATGTAAATCAAGCCGAAATATTTTTACCAAATCAAGAAAACTCATTGGTTTTAACCCGAAAAGCTGAAGGTCAACCTTGGATTTTAGGCGAATGGCAACTTATTCCATGGAAAGGTTATGTGCTGAAACAAGGCGATAAAAATCTTTTTTCTGGCGATGGCGAAATTGGTCACAAAGTTTTGGGAAGTGATACGGAACAGTAGATATTAAATTTCAAATATTAAATATTTAATATCTGAAATCTTATATCTAATATTAAGATTGCAACCAATTCTTAAAATCATAAAAATTTTGTGGTGCTACGCCGTGACCAACGGGATATTCCTTATAAGTAACATTTATTCCTAAATCTTCCAAAGCTGGAATTGATTTTCGTGCCCAATCAACTGGAATTACTTGATCAACCGTTCCGTGTGAAGCAAATATTTTTAGTTTTGAAACATTGTTATCTTTAAAATCATCAACTGCCATTTCAGTATTCAAATAACCGCTCATCGCAACAACACGTTGTACTTTTTCAGGATAAGATAAAGCAACGGCATAACTCAAAATGCAACCTTGACTGAAGCCAATCAGCGTAACGCTTTCAGCGTCAATTAGATAATTGGCAACCAATTCATCAATAAATCCGGCAATAATATCTCTTGAAGCTCGAGCTTGACCAATATCTGAGAATTTATTTTCGTCTGCATCAAAATTGATAGCATACCAAGCATAACTTCCATACATCAAATCAAATGGAGCACGAGCTGAAATTACATAATATTCTTCGGGTAATTCTGAGGCGAATGAAAACAAATCTTCTTCATTGCTACCATATCCGTGAAGTAATAACAACAACGGATTTTTTCCCGAAGCGTCGGGATTTTTAATTTTTGGTTCTCTAACCAAATGATGCAACGATAAATTCATTATAAACTTTTAAATAGGTTTTGAAAAAATTTCCCAAGTAGCGGAATTTCCTTTTTTTGTCCTTGTAACGCGCCAAGAAATCCATAAATCCATAGGATAAAATAGAATAAATAAAATGCGCCAGAAACCATCCAACTATCGGCATAACCAACAAAATAGCCCAACAAGAAAAAAGAAAGAAAAATTCCTAAACCTTGTCTAATATGAAACGAACCAAAATCAGTTTTGTTTTCTTCTTGGTTCATAAAAATAGCAATTACAGCTCCAATTATGGTCATGTAAGCTACAATTGCGGTGTTTTTTCCTTTTTGAATATCGTTCATTTTTTTAATTGTATTTTGTATAAATGTATATTGTATAGTGTTGATTTTTTGATTTTATTTTAAACGTAACATACCATATTTTAGTATGCAATATATGGCGTAAAATCCATCTTTCCAATTTATCTTCTTTCCTTCTTCATAGGTTCGACCATAATAGGATATTCCTACTTCATATATTCTTATTTGTTTTATTCTAGCTATTTTAGCAGTTACTTCTGGTTCAAAACCGAACCTGTTTTCTTTTAAATGTATTGATTGTAGCAATTTAGTGTCAAATAATTTATAACAAGTTTCCATATCAGTTAAGTTAAGATTTGTAAATAAATTTGACAAAAAAGTTAGAAATTTATTTCCGATTGTATGCCAAAAAAATAATACTCTATGTGGATTTCCACCCATAAATCTTGAACCATAAACTACATCGGCATAACCATCTAAAATGGGTTTTAATAGAATTTTGTATTCCTTAGGATTATATTCTAAATCGGCATCTTGAATAACGGTATAATTTCCTGTTGCTTTTTTAATACCTGTTTGTAATGCTTTACCTTTTCCACTATTTTTTGTGTGTTTTAAGAATATTACAGTCAATTCGGGGTTATCGTTGCAAAAAGTTTCTATTATCTGAGCAGTTTTGTCAGTGGAACAATCATCAACGATTATAATTTCTTTTGTGATATTTTTTGGCAATACGGTTTCTTTTATTTTATTGAGTATCAAATGAATTGTTTTCTCTTCATTGAAAGCAGGTATTATTATAGATAATTTTTTCATTTATGATTTTTTAAAATAAAAGGTTTCGTTTTTAGGTCAGTATAAAATTTTGCAAACAATATAATGACAAACGGATAGAATACTATATGAAAACGATCTCCTTGTGAACATGATACACCAGAAATTGTTATAGTATAAAGAATATAACAACTTATAAAGAAAAGAAATTTATCTGTTTTATAAGATTTTAAAATATAAAAAATAGATAGAAAAAATCCTAGAACACTAAGAATTCTGTTTTGATATTTTGTAATAAAATTGACAGTTGTTTTTAGCTTTTCAAAATAATCTTTATGGTTTAAATTTTTCCAATAGAAGCAAGAGCTACTTGGTGTTTTCATATTTTCAAGTAAATTTGAAATATATGATTTTAAAAGATTAAATTTATTATCATTTAGTTGGCTTAAAAAATCTTTGGTTGCTATATTTCGTTGTTCAGGATAAGAAAATTGTTCTAAAAATTTAGCTCTATTATTGGTTTCCTGACTAAATATATCATTTGTTTTATAACACATAGCTTTACTTCCAAGATAGTTGTAATATGTAACACTATCGATATAGGTTAAAGTATAATTACCATAATCTTTTTTCATTTTTATATATTGAAAAGCTATTAAAAGCAGACTTAAATAAATAAAAACAATACTTCTGTTTTTGTAATTTTTTAGTATTGTTTTTCCAAAATAAAGAAACACTATAATCGCAAAAAATTTGATACTAGGTTTAATTAATATTGTAAACAGAAAAATGCTGATGCTGAGAGACAAGAAAAGAAATGCCTTGTTTTTGTGATATTTCTTTAAAAAATAAAAAGAAACGATTATTAAAAATGTAAAAATGGTTTCGGTTAAAAGATTAAAAATAATAAATATACTGCCGAGTATAGATAGATATGCAAGCGTAAAAAAAAATGCTTTTTTATTGGTTACATATTTTTTCAATAAAGTAAATAGTAATAATGAAGTTCCTATCCAAGACAGTACATTTAATATCAAACTAAATTTATATATCGTATAATCTGATGCATTAAAAAGATATGGAAAACCAGTTATAATAGCCATTCCAATTGGTCTGAAATAATGAGACTTAAAATGGTGATATAAATAATAAGCTGATTCTCTATAATTATCACAATCATTACAGATATTATTCTGGTTGTTTATTTGTATCAACTCATTAAGAAAAGTTAACCAAACAATACCTGTTAGAATTAAAATAATTTCGTACCTATATTTAAGAAGTTGCTTTTTCAATCTTTTATAAACTTTAAAGTTTTATTAAAATTAGTTGAAGCCAATTTTTTCAATAATAACTCATATTTATTGATATATCTTTTAAGTTAGGTTTGAAATTTCTAGAAAAAAATCGACAATTTTTGATTGTTATAAATTCCAATTGCTTTTCCTTTCATTTTGCATCCTAAAAATGCTGAATTTTTTGATTTTGAAAGGATATTTTCTTTGCTAAAAGTCCAATCATTATGGGTTGTAAAGAATGATAAATTGGCTTTTGAATTTTCTTCAATTGCTTGGTTTTCTATTCCAAAAATGGTTTTGGCAGAAGTTAATTTCTCAATTACTTTTTCCAATGGTAAAACGGTCAATAACGAACCAAAAGTACTCTCCAATCCGATAGTTCCGTTTTTAGCCAAATCAAATTCCATTTTTTTATGTTCAATATCCATCGGATTATGATCGGAAGTAATGCAGTCGATTGTATTGTCCAAAATTCCTTTTAGCAAAGCTTGTCGGTCGGTTTCGTTTCGCAACGGCGGAGTAACTTTGTATCGCGTGTCAAATTCTTCCAGTTTTTCATCGGTTAAAACCAAATGATGAACCGAAACACTGCAAGTCACATTCAAACCTTTGGCTTTTGCTTCTTTAATCAATTCTACTGATTTTGCTGTAGAAATCGTTGGAATATGAAGTTTTCCTCCAGTATATTCTAGTAAAAATAAGTTTCGGGCAACAATTAATTCTTCAGCTAAATTTGGAATTCCTTTCAGTCCTAATCGAGTGGAAACAATTCCTTCATTGGCAACGCCGTGACCTTTTATATTTTCATCTTGCGAAAAAGCAATCACTAATCCGTCAAAATCCTGAACATATTGCAGTCCAATTTTTAGCAAATTAGCATTCGACAAACTTTTTCCATAATCGCCAAAAGCAATAGCTCCGGCATTTTTCATGTCAAAAAGCTCTGCTAAATCTTTTCCTTCACTATTTTTGGTCAAAGCACCAATCGGAAATAAATCGGTAGCCGAATTTGTCGCTTTTTGTTTTACAAAATGAATTTGCGACTGATTGTCAATAATAGGAAAGGAGTTGGGTTGCAAAGCAATTCCGGTAAAACCGCTTTTTGCTGCTACGTTCAAACCGTTTGCAATCGTTTCTCTGTCTTCAAATCCAGGTTCGCCAAGTGAAACGCTGCTGTCAAACCAACCTTGTGATACGTGCAAACCATCAATATTTATTTCTTCCAAATGATTTTCATTAGGAAGCGATTTGCCTATTTTATTGATTATTCCGTTTTCAATAATTACGTCAACGGTTTGGTTGTGGAATGAACTTTTTGGGTCAATAATTGTTGTGTTGCGAAGTAGTAGGTTCATTTTACAAATTTTTGGATTAGTAGTTCCAATGCTAAAAAGAGTAGTGTTAATATCACAAACCATTTCCAGATTTGCGTGTCGGTTCTATCGGTTTGAATGGTGTTAAAAACCGTTTCTATGTTGTTTGTTTTTTCAAAATCGGCAGCAATATCTGTATTGATGTTGGCAAGATTTCCTTCGGTTCGAGTATAGTTAAAACTGATATTCTGAATTTCGTTTTGACCATTAAATATACCAAAATTCCCAGCCAATAACGGATTGTCGTTAAACGTCATTTTGACTTTAGTGTTTAATAATTGTTGCACCGGAATGAAACTTTCGTCAGCATTTTTAATGGTTAGAATTTCATCTTTTGAAAGTAAAGCATCAACAATAAAAGGTTGATTTTCGCCAATAGTGATTGCGTTTACGCCTGTTTTTTGACTGTTTTGCGCCATGTTATAAAACGTTGGAACAATCAATGGCGAATTTTGAAAATTGCTATTTTGCTTATTAATTGGCGCAGCAAAAACATAAACACTCGAAATCGGATTACTAACCGAAGTTAAAAATGCACTTTGGTCTTCATAACTCAAAACGGCAGGCGAATTACTGCTTAAACCAATCGACGTTTTAGTAGATGGATATTGGAAATTATCAATTTTCTTTTCAAAAACACTACTGAAAAGCGGATGATTGAAATTGATTTTGGTTACTTTCTTTTCATTGCCATTTGCCGAAGCATATTTCACAGCTCCAAATTGGCTTAAAAAGGAATTCATAGCTGAAATATTCAACTCTTGCGACGGAATGATAACCAAATTTCCGCCTTTGTTTACAAATGATTTTAAGGTAGTTTGTAAGGCTTGCGGAATTTCTTTTAATTCGTTTAAAACGATAGCATCTTGTTTTTCCAACAAATTATAATCCAAATTGGCAATTGGATAATTTGTGAAATTAAATTCATCCGAAGTGTAAATTCGTGCCATGAAACCGCTTTTTTCAGCTTCGCCAATGCTAATTACATTGGTTTTACTTGGTTTTGAAATACTGAAAAAATAGGTGTTGTCATATTCCAAACCTTTATCAGTAATGGAAACATAACCATGAAAATCTTCTTTTGGAATAGTGAAATTGATGGTTTTTTTGCTTTGTTCAAAATCCAAAAGAGTTTTGGCAGTTAACTTGTTTTTGTTGTACAACGCAATCGGAATGGCTTTGGAATTTTCTCCATTTGAAGTCAATTCAACGCTAATTTCATAGAAATTATCCAAATTTTGAGCAATAAAAACGCTGTCGATTGAAATGTTGTTTTTTTGTTCGGCTTCCGGAATTACAAAGTAAACATTGTCTTCTTTTTTGAAACTTTTAGCTTCATTGCTGTTAATTCCAATTGCATCGGTAATGACAATGATATCTTTGTTGAAAGCCGATTTCCGCGCGTTTACCTTAGCAATTAAATTATCCAATCGAAAAGGTATTGCGCTGTATTTCAAGTCTTGCAAATCTTTTTGAATGGATTTAATATCGGTATTCCAAAAACTTTCTGAATTGGTAATTAACGAAAAATTCTGTGCTTCTGGTGTTTGTTCCAATAAATCTTGAACCGCACGTTTTAGCAATTCACCTTTTTTGCCTTTGGCTTGCATACTATAGGAATTATCCAAAATAATATACATTTCGTTGGTCGATTTTTGGCTGTCTTTTCCTGGAAAAAAAGGTTGTGCAAATGCTAAAATTAAGAAAGTAAGCAAAAGCAAACGAGTAAAAAGCAATAACCATTTTTTGATGGTAGAACTTTTTCGGGTTTGAATAGAAAGCTCTTTTAGAAATTGAACATTGGTAAAGTATTCCTTTTTAAATCGACGTAATTGAAACAAGTGAACCAAAATTGGAATAACCAACAGGAAAAGGAAATACAGAATTTCGGGATGTTTAAATTGCATTTGAATTTTCGATTTGTCAAAAATACTATTTTTATCATTTTGAAAGATAGTTTCAATGTTTTAAATTTAAAAAAATATCCTAATCGTTTAAGGATTACCTTTGTTACTTGATAAAAAATAGAAAATGAAAGCAGTTTTACATTATTTAGTCGTTTTTTTTGCCTTGCAAACCGTTCATGCTCAACAGAAAAACCTCAATTTGATTGTTGGAACATACACAAACTCATGTGAAAGTGACGGAATTTATGTGTATGATTTCAATACAGAAACAGCCGATTTTCAATTAAAATTTTCAACAAAAGGCGTTGTAAATCCAAGTTTTTTGACCATTTCAAATGATAAAAAATACATTTATGCAACCAATGAAAGTGGAAATGACAGTAAAATTTCGGCATTTAATTATAATTCGGATAGTGGAATTTTAGAATTTTTAAATACAAAAAGTTCCGAAGGAAATGATCCGTGTCATATTATTAATGATGATAAAAATGTTTTGGTTGCTAATTATAGTGGCGGAAGTATTGCTGTTTTCGGAAAAAATGAAGACGGAAGTTTATCCGATAAAAAGCAGGTTATTTTGCACAGTGGAAAAAGTATAAACACAGCACGCCAAGAGAAATCACACATTCATCAACTGCAATTTTCTCCAGACGGAAAGTATGTTTTTGCCACTGATTTAGGGGTTGATTTAATTTATATTTATCGATATTTCCCTAATCGTGAAGACGAAGTATTAGAACCTTTTCAAGTAAAAAAAGTAAAATCAGGAAGCGGACCAAGACATTTGACTTTCAGTAAAGATGGGAAAAACGTGTATTTAGTTCAGGAATTGGATGGAACGTTAACGGTTTTTAAGTATCATAAAGAAAAACTTGAAGTAATTCAAGAAACAACCCTTGTTTCCAAGGATTTTAAAGGAGAAATTAGCACAGCAGATATTCATTTTTCGCCCGATGAAAAGTTTTTATACGCTACAAATCGTGGTACAGCAAATACCATTTCTTGTTTTGAACGAAAGGAAGATGGAACATTAAAATTAGTGCAAACGATAAAAACAGAAGGAAAAGGTCCAAGAAATTTTGCTATTGATCCAACGGGAAATTTCCTTTTAGTAGCACATCAATATACCAATGAAATTGTAATTTTCAAACGCGATAAAAACAACGGAAAATTGACCGATACTAAAAAACGAATTGCACTTTGTTCGCCAGTTTGTTTAGTATTTGACTAGAAAATTACGAGTTTAAGTTAAGTATGAATACATCTTAATTCCTCAACGGTTTAGAAAAAAATTACTTCTTTTTCTTCTTTGCAGCTCGAGCTTTCAAAATATTTCTATTAACAGAAGAACTCGTTTTCTTTTTGGTTTTTGATGGTCCGCCAAGATTTACTTTTTTGTTTTTAGCAATTTTTTCATGAAAAGACGCACCACCTTCCAGTTTTGGTTTTTTCATTAAAAACTTCATTTTCTTTTTCTTGTCTTTTTCAAATTCAAGTAATCTTTCGGCAATCTCAATTCCTTCAGGCATTTCAATGAAATCAATTTCTTTTTCCATCAAAACTTCTGCTTCAATCATGATTTCTTCTTCCCGCGGACTGATTAAACTGATAGCAACACCTGATTTATCAGCACGACCAGTTCGACCAATTCTGTGGATATATTGTTCTGGAATTTCAGGGAATTCTACGTTGATAACATGCGAAATATCCGAAATATCCAAACCTCTAGCCATAACATCGGTAGTCACAATTCCTCTAATTTGGCTTTCGCGGAAAGAAGCCATCGTTTGCAAACGATAGTTTTGAGATTTATTAGAATGAATTATTCCAAATTGCTCCGGATAAATTTCTTCCAATTTATCGGCTAATAAATCGGCCGTTTTTTTGTTGTTTACAAAAAGTAAAACACGTTCAAAAGCTTCGTCTTCAAGTAACGAAGCAATCAAATTTATTTTGGTCAAAAAGTTAGGAACTTTATAACCTAATTGTTCGATTTTTTCCAAAGGCGTTCCGCTTGGAGCCAAAGAAACTTCTTCGGGAAACTCAAAATATTCTTCCAGCATTTCATCAACTTCGTCAGTCATTGTTGCCGAAAAAAGTATATTTTGACGTTTATTTCGCAACATCGATAGGATAGAAGTGATTTGAAATCGAAATCCTTGATTTAAAATTTCGTCAAATTCGTCAATGACTAATTTTTGCAAAGCATCAAAGCGAACCACATTGTCCATTGCCAAATCCATTACACGTCCAGGCGTTCCAACCAAAATATCAATACCTTGATAAACCGCAGTTTTTTGAGTATTAATATTTACACCACCATAAACTCCAAGCGTTCTAACCGACATATATTGTGTCAATTTTTCCACTTCGGCGGCAACTTGAACAACCAATTCTCTTGTTGGAACCAATATTAAAACTCGTGGCGTATCCGTTGCAGCAAATTTCCATTGTTTTAAAATAGGAAGTAAGTAAGCAAAGGTTTTTCCTGTTCCGGTTTGTGCAATTCCCATCACGTCACGTCCAGACATTACAACTGGAAATGCTCTTTCCTGAATAGGAGTTGGCGTTGTCAATCCCAATTCGTCAATAGCTTTTTGTAATGATTTCGGTAAATTAAACTGTTCAAACGTGTTCATGGTTTCTGGAAATTTTTGCAAAGGTAGTAAATTCAAATTTGGTACTTTTTTCAATGAAAAAATCCCAAATCTGTAACGAAATGGGATTTCTATGATTTCTATGATATTTAATATTAAATATCTAATATCTAAAATTAGAATTGTTCTCTTCCAGCAAAGTGAAATGCACCTTCAATAGCTGCATTTTCGTCGCTATCAGAACCGTGAACAGCATTTTCTCCAATAGAAGTTGCATATTTTTTACGGATTGTACCTTCAGCAGCATCAGCAGGATTTGTAGCACCAATTAACGTTCTGAAATCCTCAACAGCATTTTCTTTTTCAAGAATAGCTGCAACGATTGGTCCGCGAGTCATAAACTCAACCAATTCACCAAAGAAAGGTCTTTCAGCGTGAACAGCATAAAATTTTTGAGCGTCAGCTACCGTTAATTGCGTTAATTTCATCGCTACAATTCTGAAACCACCTTCAGTAATCATATTTAAAATTCCACCGATGTGTCCGTTTTCAACAGCATCTGGTTTAATCATAGTAAAAGTTCTGTTTGTTGCCATTTTTTTGAATGATTTTTTTAATTCGGGTGCAAAAGTAGTGTTATTTTTTCAAATTCTAAAAAGATTATTCATTTGAAACGAAAGGCTTGCGAATTTTTGGGTTCCATTTTCCTGCTTTTCGTTTCAATCTGTCATTGCGAGGAACGAAGCAATCTCATAATCAAATATTCGATTAGCAATGACAGGATTTCCACTTCAATCAGGGTTATTTAGGAAACCATTTTTGTATAGTAAGCTCTTTTAAAAATCAAAAAACAATAACCTTAAATTCCTGTTCCAAAGGTTTTAATTCGTTCAATAATCGTTGAATTAAATCATCACCAAACTCAAGATAAAATTCTGAGAAATTGTTTTTTCGTTCCTGTAAACCTTGATTAGGAAACAATTCATCTTGAATTTGTTTCATGCGTTGCAATTGGTCAGCAAGTTTTCTTTTTTCGGCTTTCAGTAAACGTTTTTCAAGATTGTCTAAACCTTTTGTTTGCTTGACTTCCTGAGCTTTTACCGCATTTTTAAACGAAATATCAGTTTGTTCCGCAATCGAATAAAGATTTTCAAATTGTTGTTTCAAAAACTCTTTTTGAGCCGAAAAATCAATATTAAAATTAGAGATTTCTTTTGTTTTATTATTCAAAAGTTCGTTTTGCTTTTGAAACAAATCAGCCATTTTTAAATTCAATTTCTGAGCTTTTTCGATTTGCTTTTTTGTCGCTAATAAAACCGAATTTCGTACTAAAAGTATCGGAAACGGAACAGCATTCGCTTCAAAATTAGATTTCAATTCTAGCCAATAGGCAATTTCGCCTCCACCGCCAATGTAGCATAAGTTTGGCAAAATAACTTCTTGATATAAAGGACGTAAAATTACATTTGGGCTAAATCTTTCCGGATGATTTTCTAATTCTGCTAGAATTTCATCTTTTGTGAAACTGATTTCAGTATTGTTTACGGCAAAAATGTTATCCTCAAAAACAATACGTTCTCTAAGATTGTCCTGAATGTAAAAAAGATTAATTTCTCTTGGATTTACTTGAATATTGTAGCTTTCCAAAAGTTTTGACGTTTCATTTACTTTCTGAAAAGAAACTTGTTCCGTTAATTCTCTTTCGACATAAGGAGCAAATATTTTTTTCAAATCAACATCATCGCCATCAATAATCACTAAACCTTCATTTTGGAACAATTCATTCGCTAGAAATCGGGTTGCATCAGTTAGATTATGGTGTTCTAAGTATGATTTTTGGAATAAATCTTTCAAATAGTTAGCATTATTTCCAATGCCTAATTCTTTTTCAAAAACTTCAAAAACTTCCTCTAAACCATTGGTAGATAAACGTCCAACTGGTCCAGAAGTTTCTTTGTTCCAACTGATTTTTTTTCCTTTAAAAACAAAATGATTGATTTCTTCAAAATCATGATCTTCCGTTGCCATCCAATAAATTGGTACAAAATTGTAACTCGGATAGTTTGCCTTTAATTGTTTACACAAATTTATCGTAGAGATAATTTTGTACAAAAAATACAACGGACCAGAAAATAAATTCAATTGATGTCCAGTTGTTATGGTAAACGTTTTATCGCTTTTTAACAACTGAATATTACTTTTTGTAAACTCCGATGTTTTTGTTGAGCGGTATTGTTTTTGCAACGAATTAACCAAAACTTCTCTTTTTTCAAAAGGGAAATTTTGTTGTTTTTCTTCAAGCTGCAAAAGGAAATTTTCTAACTTCGGACTACGATGGTATAACGATTGTAATGCAGGATTTTCATCTAAATACTCAACGATGAGTTTAGAAAAATACCCCGATTTTTGATAACTAATACAGTCGATGTCCATACTTTTTGATTATTGTGCTACGATAAAACTACCTAAAAGATAATCATCGCCAAGATAGAAATCACTATTTCCTTTTTTCAAAGTTACTTTTTTCAAGCGAACAATATGTCTAAAACCAACGCCGCCAAGTCCATCAGTATTTGTGGTTACTTCAATAATTCCAGATACATTTTCAACACCATCAACGGCATTCCATTCTTGAGTTACAGCTGGAAAATCTGGTGGCGAAGTTGAACACAAAAAGGCATCGTTAACTGCTCCATTGTAAAGCTTGTAGCTTAGTGTATTTGATGTATTAATTAAAGCTGTTCTTGGTGTGGTTGTAACCGTGTTTTCAAATAAGGTTGCATAGTTTGCTGTATTTAGGGTTAGCAACTCGCTTCCGCTAATGTTGAAAACTCTATTGTCACAAGAACTTTTTTGAGCATTTTCACTAAATCCTAAAGGCAATTGTGTAGCAGTTGTGTTGTAATTTCCAAAAACATAAGTTTCATAAGTTTGAACTCCATTTGGTTTTTCAAAAGTGATATTTTTAAAAACAATATAATGTCTGTAACCTGTAATTCTAGTTGCGCCAGTCGTTTGATTGGTAGACTTTATAGCGGTTGTAGTAATTTGAATGGTTCCAGCAATAGCATTCCATTCTTCTTGCAAACTTGGATTTGCGTCAGGAATAGTTGGACAAATATTATCCGCAGAGATATTTCCATTATATTGACGATATTTTACTCTAACAGGAAATGTTCCAGTTTCTGAAATAGCGACACTAATTGGTGTACCTTCTGGTGTTTGGTCATTAGCAAAAGTTTCCGCAGGAATTTCTATCAAAAGCATTTCGCTGTCTTTAATTTTGTAAACAACATCTTTTGAAGTACATTTAGTAGCGGTAACTTCTGTAAAATCAATGTTTTCAACTTCTAAATCACCGTCATCACATGCATTTATTACAAAACCTAACAAAAAAAGAGCTAATAATCGTTTCATCGCAAATATATTTTGAAGCAAAAATAAAGTTTTTTAGTTCAATACTAAATCTTTTATCATTTATTTAGGAGAAGGACTTTTTATATTTGCAACATGAAAAAAGTTTATTTAGATAATGCAGCTACAACACCAATCCGTCAAGAAGTTATTGATGAAATGGTAAAAGTGATGCAACTAGAATATGGAAATCCTTCGTCAACCCATAGTATTGGAAGAAGTGCAAAAGCAATTATAGAAAGTTCGAGAAAGACGATTGCTAAACTTTTGCATTGCCAAGCTTCAGAAATATTGTTTACCTCAAGTGCTACGGAAGCGACCAATTGGATTTTGAGAAGTGCTGTTCGTGATTATGGAATAAAACGAATTATTACGTCAAAAATTGAGCATCACGCAACGCTTTACACCATTCAGGCATTGGAAAAAGAGTTTAATATAGTTGTTGATTATGTGAAAACGCTTCCAGATGGAAATTTGGATTATGCTCATTTGGAAGAATTATTGAAAAGCAAAATGCCAACTTTGGTTTCGTTGATGCATGTAAATAATGAAACTGGCGTAATCAATGATAGCAAAAGAATAGGCGAGTTGTGTTATGAAAATAAGGTGTTGTTTCATTGTGATACCGTTCAGTCAATTGGTAAAACCGAAATTAATTTAGCCGAATTGAAGGTAGATTTTTTGGTAGCTAGTGCGCATAAATTTCACGGACCAAAAGGCGTTGGTTTTGCTTTTGTAAAAAAAGGATTTGTTTTGCAACCAATATTATTTGGTGGCGAACAAGAAAAAGGTTGGCGCGCCGGAACCGAATCAGTGCATCAAATTGCTGGAATGGCAAAAGCATTGGAATTGGCTTATCAAAATTTGGACGAAGAAAGAAAGTATATTGAAGAATTGAAAGCCTACTGTTTTGAGCAGTTGAAAGCTAATTTTTCTGAAGTAAAACAAAACGGAATAACTACTTTTTATAATATTTTAAATATATTATTACCATTTGATGAAACAAAAACAGCGATGATTTTGTTTAATTTGGATATGAAAGGAATTGCGGTTTCTCGTGGAAGTGCTTGTCAAAGTGGAAGCCAAAAGCCGTCACATGTTTTAGCAGAAATGATTACAGGAGAAGATTTGAAAAAGCCAAGTTTGAGAATTTCGTTCAGTCATTACAATACCAAAGAAGATATTGATATTTTAATTACTTGCTTGAAAGAGATTTAAAACGATAAAAAAAACCGAAACTATGTTTCGGTTTTTTTGTTATATAATTTTCTTGATTACACGAAGTCGATGAGTGTGTCTGTTTTGTTCTGCATTATAAATTCCAAGATGATCTAATCTATCAATGCGAACTTTTCCGCTGGAGTGAATGATGTAATTATTTTCCATGATAATACCAACATGGATGATTTTACCTTCTTCGTTATCAAAAAAAGCCAAATCGCCAGGTTCGCTTTCTTCAATGAAACTCAACGCATCGCCTTGAGTAGATTGTTGAGATGCATCGCGAAGCAATTTGTAACCGTTTAGTTTGTAAACCATTTGCGTAAAACCTGAACAATCAATTCCAAAAGGTGTTTTTCCACCCCAAAGATAAGGCGCATTTAAGTATTGATAAGCTGTTGCAATCAAATTTGATTTATCTTTAATTCCACTGATTTTCATTCCTTCAAATTCAAATCCTTCGATGTTTATTTCTGAATGATTTAAAAAAGAAAGCGATGCACCAAGCGGAATTGGGATAAACATATTTTTGGCATTGGTTACATATTCAACCAAATCAGCGTTTAAAATAACAGCATCCTTTGACAAATCAGTATAGCTTTTTTCGGAAATAGTTTGATATTGTTTTGAATCAACCCAACCTTCATAATCATCAAATTGCAATTTGATTTTTGCCCATTGATTTTGTCTTTCTAAAATTTCAAAATGCTCGCCAAATAATACCTGTGAAACGATTTCGCTTCGATCACTCGGTTCGGCTCTTAAAGGAATTATAGCAAGGTTACAAATGGCAAACATCTACTAAATGAATTATGAATGGTAAATTACGAATTATGAATTGTCTCGTAATTCATAATTCGTAATTCGTAATTTTTTAAGCTCTTTCGATTACAATAGCAGAAGCACCGCCACCGCCATTACAAATAGCTGCAGCACCGATTTTTGCATTGTTTTGTTCTAAAACATTAATTAAGGTTACAATAATTCTCGCACCAGAGCAACCCAGCGGATGTCCGAGAGAAACTGCACCACCATTAACGTTTACTTTATCGTTTTCTAAACCTAATATTTTGGCATTTGCTAATCCAACTACAGAAAAAGCTTCGTTAAATTCAAAATAATCAACATCAGAAATTGACATTCCTGCTTTGTCTAAGGCGATTGGTAAAGCTTTTGCTGGAGCAGTTGTAAACCATTTTGGTTCTTGTGCTGCATCTGCATACGATTTGATATAAGCCAAAGGTTTTATACCCAAAGATAGGGCTTTTTCTTCGCTCATTAAGACTAATGCTGCCGCACCATCATTAATTGTTGAAGCATTAGCGGCTGTAACAGTTCCGTCTTTAGTGAAAACAGCGTTAAGAGTTGGTATCTTGTCTAATTTTACGTTAGTGAATTCTTCATCTTTAGCAAAAATGATTGGTTCGCCACGTCTTTGTGGAATTGAAACAGGAATTACTTCGTTGTCAAATTTTCCTTCTGCCCAAGCTTTTGCCGAACGTTCATATGACTGAATAGCGAAAGCATCTTGTTCTTCACGACTGATATTGTATTCGGTTGCACATAAATCGGCACAAACTCCCATGGCATTTCCATCATAAGCATCGGTTAAACCGTCTTTTTGCATTCCGTCAACTAATGAAGTTGGTCCAAATTTCACACCGTTTCTCATGTGTACATAATGAGGAATTAAGCTCATATTTTCCATTCCACCAGCAACTACAACTTCAGCATCACCATTCATGATGGCTTGTGCACCTTGCATTACCGCTTTCATTCCCGAAGCACAAACTTTGTTTACTGTTGTAGTAGGAATTGTATTTGGTAAACCTGCAAAAAGCGTTGCTTGAGTTGCTGGAGCTTGTCCAACACCAGCTTGGATAACATTACCCATTAATACTTCATCTACTAAATTCGGATCTAAATTTATTTTTTCTAAAGCACCTTTTATAGCTGCTGCACCCAATTGTGGAGCAGTAACTGAAGATAAACTTCCCATAAAACTTCCTATTGGAGTTCTAACAGCCGATACTATAACTACTTTTTTACTCATAATAATTGTTGTTTGTTTGTCCTGCAAATCTAAACTTTTATTACAAATTATGGAATTCAATCCTTAATAAATCTTCAATTGATGTTGATTAACAAAAATATGAATTAGCTAGTGTGTTGATAGTGAAGTTTTTTAGAATTAATTTAAAAATATTAATAAAAAAAGGCTTGAAATAGTTGTAAATTATAGAATGTTAAATTACATTTGCAACCGCTTAAAGAAAAAGTTCTTATTACAATATTGAAAATTTAGGAGAGGTGCCGGAGTGGTAACGGAGCAGATTGCTAATCTGTCGACGGGTAACCGTCGCCAGGGTTCGAGTCCCTGTCTCTCCGCTTTTTTCGGGGTGTAGCGTAGCCCGGTTATCGCGCCTGCTTTGGGAGCAGGAGGTCGCAGGTTCGAATCCTGCCACCCCGACAAAATTGTAAAAGAAAATATCTAAGAGCTTGGTCTCATAGCTCAGCTGGATAGAGCAACTGCCTTCTAAGCAGTAGGTCGAAGGTTCGAATCCTTCTGAGATCACAAAAAATCCCTTGATTTTTTCAAGGGATTTTTTGTTTTATAACAATTCGTAAAATTTATTAGAAAAGAGAAAGCATAAAAAAAGCCGAGTTTTAGCTCGGCTTTATATTTTTATTGTTGTTTTTGATTTTTCATTTCCTTTTCGATCATTTCATAGAATTCATCGATTTTTGGAAGTACTACAATTCGTGTTCTTCTGTTTTTTGAACGATTGTCAACCGTGTTATTTTCTACTAACGGAATGAATTCTCCACGTCCAGCAGCAATTAATTGAGATGGTTTAACACCTAAATCTTTAGTCAAAACTCTAACAATAGCTGTAGAACGTTTCACACTCAAATCCCAGTTGTCAACTAATATTGCGTTTCCTGTAAACGGAACGTTATCGGTATGACCTTCAACCATACATTCAAATGTTGGACGACTGTTGATTACTTTTGCAACTTTAGCCAAAACTTCTTTTGCTTTGTCACTTACTACGTAACTTCCGCTTTTAAATAATAATTTATCAGCGATAGAGATAAATACAACTCCTTTTTCAACATTTACTTCAATGTCTGGATCAGAAATTCCAACCGAACTTTTTAAACTAGTAACCAATGCTAAAGTAACACTGTCTTTACGAGTTAAAGCATCCTGAAGGCGAGTGATTTTCAAGTCTTTTTCTTTTAAGCTTTCTAATGACTTTTCTAAATTTTGAGCACCTTTACTAGTAAGCATTGTCAATTCTTTTTGATTATTAATCAAATCAGAATTATTTTGTTTTAAATACTCATTTTGCTTTTGAAGCGCTTCTTTTTCAGATAAACAAAGGTTTAACTTAACTGTTGTAGAGTTTAATAAATCTTGACATTCTTTATTTTGCGCTTCCAAAGCTGCAATTTTCTTTTTTGTGCCACATGATGTCAATGTTAAAGCAACGACTGAAAGACCTAAAATTACTTTTTTCATAAAAGGGTAATTAATTTTTTAACAAAAATAAGGATTATTTTAAATTCGGGTAATAGTTCAAAGTGATAAACTATTGTTAAATGTTATCAAATACCTTGCCATTTTTAATGAAGTATTGGTAAACGATGCTTTTGGTTTGGTAATAATTTTGAGATTGAGATTGCTTTCTTTTTTTTAATGTTTTGTTTATCAAAGAATAAAAAGAGAAATGCGCTTTTATTATGGCAAAACAATGTTTAAACTTTCCTTTGAAAATAAATTGAATTCCGGCTAATCCATCCAAACAAAGTCGGCTTAAAATGATAAAAAACAACTGATTTTCGGGTAGATTTTTTAGTAACATCAACAATGAGTTTCTGAAATTCAGAAATGTTTTTCTAGGATTTCCTTCGTTTAAAGTTGCGCCACCAACATGATAAACAAGCGAATTTGGAGAATATTTTGCTTTGTAACCTAAATTAAATGCACGCCAGCATAAATCAATTTCTTCTTGATGGGCAAAAAAGTCATCATCAAAACCGTTTAATTGATTAAAAATAGTTCTTCGGATGAAAAAACAAGCACCGCTTGCCCAAAAAATGGTTTGTTCGTCATCATATTGTCCGTTGTCTTTTTCGATAGTATCAAAAATTCTTCCGCGACAAAATGGATAACCAAATTTATCGATGAAACCTCCAGCAGCACCAGCATATTCGAAATAAGCTTTGTTTTTGTAATCTAATATTTTGGGTTGAATAATTCCAATTTCAGGATTGTTTTCAAATAGAGAAAGAATAGGAGTAAGCCAATTTTGAGTAACTTCTACATCTGAATTTAAAAGGCAAAGATATTCTTCTTCAATGTTTTGTAATGCAATATTGTAACCTTTGGCAAAACCATAATTAGCATCGTTTTGAATGATAGTTATTGACGGAAACTGATTTTTTATTACTTCCAATGAAGTATCGGTCGAAGCATTATCAGCGACATATATTTTGGCTTCATCTGAAAAAGCAACTACCGAAGGTAAAAATTGCTCCAACAGTTTGGCACCATTCCAATTCAGTATAACAACAGCTATTTTTTTCAATTTATTGGTTTAAAAATTGGGTAATTCTTTCAAGAAAACATACTTTTCGTTTTCAAAATCCATTTGGCAAAAATAATGATTTAACCCATTGGTTACCATTAAATATTCGGCTTTCAATTTCAGATTATAGCGAGCAATTTGGTCAAAAGTATCTTGAGAAATAGAAACTTCTGGTGCTTTACATTCTATGAGCAAAAACAATTCGCCATTAGGTTTAAAAACGGCTATATCATATCGTTTACTGGTATCATTTACTTTGATGAGTTTTTCGACATTGATATGAGATTTCGGGTATTTTTTTTCCTCCAAAAGAAATTGAACTGTATGTTGTCGAACCCATTCTTCGGGAGTAAGAATGATAAATTTTTTCCTGATAACATCAAAAATAGCGACTTTATTTTCACTATTTTTGAACCGAAACGTATAAGCAGGAAAATTTAGTTTTTGCATAGAGCAAATGTAATTTAAAAAATCAAAATTCCATAGAATGGATGAAGTTGTAAAAATCATCAACGATATAAAAGCCGGAAATATTAAACCTATCTATTTTTTGATGGGAGAAGAACCTTATTATATTGATAAACTTACCGAATATATTGAGGATAATGTTTTGTTGGAAGACGAAAAAGGTTTCAATCAAATGGTGATTTATGGTCGCGATACTTCGGTGGATGAAATTGTTTCCAATGCAAAACGTTACCCAATGATGGCTGACAGACAGGTTGTTATTGTAAAAGAAGCTCAGGAATTGGCAAGAACTATCGATAAATTAGAAAGTTATATAGAAAACCCACAACCAACAACGGTTTTGGTTATTGCCTACAAATATAAAACGGTTGATAAACGAAAAAAATGGGTAAAATCGATTGATAAAACGGGTGTTTTATTTGAAAGCCAAAAGTTGAAAGAATACAAAGTAGGCGAATGGGTGAAACGTGTTTTGCAAGGTCGAGGTTATGGTATTGAACCTAAAGCAATGCTGATGTTGGTGGAATATCTTGGAAATGATTTAAGCCGAATTGCGAATGAATTGACAAAACTCGAAATTATTCTGCCCAAAGGAAGTACAATCACGCCATCGCATATTGAAGTAAATATTGGTATCAGCAAAGATTATAATGTTTTTGAATTGCGTAAAGCTTTAGGCGACAAAGACCAATTTCGTGCCTATCAAATCGTAAATTATTTTGCCCAAAATAGTAAAGAAAACCCGATGGTTGTTGTCATAGCGCAACTGTTTAGCTTTTTTTCGAGTTTGTTGAAATTCCACGGATTAAAAGATAAATCACAAGGAAATGTTGCGAAAGAACTTGGTGTAAATCCTTATTTTGTAGCCGATTATGTGACAGCATCCAAAAATTATCCGATGAAAAAAGTAAGCGGAATTGTGAGTACGTTACGTAATATTGACGGAAAAAGCAAAGGTGTTGGCGCGGCCAATTTACCCGAAGCTGATTTGTATAAAGAACTTTTGGTTAAGATTTTCAATTAAATATTCGTTAGAATTTGTATAATGTAATATTTTTTTTATTTTAGCAATCTAATCAAAATTTTATTTTAATGAAAAAAATATTACTATTTACATTAGCTTCAATGGCAATGTTGTCGTCTTGTTCCTCAGATGATTCTGTAAAAGTTACAGAGGATAAATTAACTAAAAAGTGGTATTACAAGAGTTATCAAGCAAATGGAGAAACAGAAGCTTATGACCATTTACCATGTGCCAAAGATTATGTTGAGTTTTTACCAAATGGTAGTTATATTGAATTTTATGTAAATGATTGTAGTCCATTAGAAACAGGTTCTTCAACTGGAAGTTGGGTTTTAGATGGGAATACTGTTGCTGTAGCGATTGATGGTGAGAATTACAGCGGTAAAGTAACAAAGTTAAGTGATACAGAATTACAATTAACAGTTCGAGCTGATTATGATGATGATGGCGACGAAGAAAATGTAAAAGTTAACTTTACAAATAACTAGAAAAGTAAAAAAAACATTAACACAATAGTTAATGTTTTTTTTTACCCTTTAATATAGTTTATCATTATATCATCATAGTATACTTTCCCCAAAAGTCAACAAATTTTTATCAGGATCGAGGATGGAAAATTCTTTTTGTCCCCAAGGTTTTAGTTCCAACAAACCATTAGGATGAATTCGGGTTTTGTTGTCTAATAACGTTTGGTAAAGATTGTCAATCGTATTGGTTCGGATGTAAACTTGACCGTAATTTTCATTAGGATTTAAAGTTGCGAATTCAAAAAAATGAATTTCAACATTGTCTTTTTTTAGTATCAAATAACCGTCATAATCTGCTGCGCTAATATCAACAAAACCCAATTGATTTAGGTAGAAATCTTTGGTTTTCGCTTTGTTACGCATGGGTAACTTTGGGTGAATTGATGTTAGCATAGTTTAGTTTTTTGATTAACTGCGTAAAATTTTCTCCATTTTTTTGCCTTTTGCCAATTCATCAACCAGTTTGTCTAAATAACGAACTTGCTTGGTTAACTCATTTTCAATTTCTTCAATACGATAACCACAAATCACGCCAGTAATTAAATCTGCGTTTGGATTGAGGGTTACTTTTTGGAAAAAGGTTTCAAAAGTTACTTTTTCATCAATTAGTTTTTGAATGGTTACTTCATCAAAACCAGTTAGCCAAGTAATCACTTCGTGCAGTTCTTCTTTGGTACGGTTTTTTTTCTCGACTTTGGTTACATAATGCGGATAAACCGATGCAAAAGTCATTTTGGCAATGCGTTCGTTATGTTCTGGTGTTGGGATCATTTTTTTATTTGCTCTCTCAAATATAAAAAATAATTCCAAAAATTTCCACAAAAAAAACTCCATCACAAAGACGGAGTTTTCTAGAAATTCGTGAAAAATGATTTAGTGTTTTGGCATTTCATCAAAATTAATCATCCAGTTGATGCCAAATTTATCGGTAAACATTCAAAAAATAAGCACCCCAAAATGTTTTTTCCATAGGCGTGATTACGTTTCCACCTGCTGAAAGTCCAACGAAAAGTTTGTCAGCTTCTGCTGCGCTATCGGTGTTGATTGAAACGGAGAAGTTGTTACCAAAAGTGACATCTTTTGACAGTATAGTATCAAAACCTGCAAATGTTGGAGATTGCATAATTTGTGGCCATTTACGTTTTATCCGTAAAATCTCTTGTGCATCAGTTTTTCGATCCTCAACAGAATTGAGAATTAAATTATAACTCTCGATGTCAACAGTTGGCGTTGCATTTTTTTTCCTTGACTTTTATAATTTTAGATTTGTTTGATTGATTAATCTTTTCGCAGGAAAATAATATAAAACAAATTAGAATATAGAAAAGTTTTGATTTCATGTAATTGGTTTTGGATAACTGTTCAGCCTGACGTTCCGTGGCTTCGCGAGGTTGCTAACTTCGGAACTGATTATTTTCTATTAAAGTTAAAAATTTCTTGTGAAATCTAAACTTGTATTTACTACAAAATTCGCAATTGCGCCAAACGAGTGTTAGCAATTGGTTTTATTCTTCAAGTAAATGCTCTATACTTTTTGATGAGTAAAAATATGATAATCTATTTCCGTCGCCACCCATTGATTCAGAATTTGCTATAGTTATTTTTAGATTTTGGAATAAAAAATTTCCTTCTTCAATTTCAACATAGTCTTCTCCTATAGATTTGAATAATTTTAAATATTCATTGATGTCTTTTTCAAAAATCAAATCAATGTTATTTATTGAAATATTTATTCCGTTGTGAATTTCTACGGATTCTAATTTTTCATCTTCATCATAGTTTAGAAAGAAATAATTTTCTTTACTGTTTATATTTTCATAAATATCTCTTTTTTGTATGATATCGTAACTAGTATCTCCATCAAAAAAATCAGACATTTCAAAAATATTATCGTCTTCTTTATGTAAGTTATTCAAACTTTCTCTAAGAAAATTTCTGTCATTCCCCCAATTGAATTCTTTTCCATTGATTATAATACCAATATTAGGAATCGCTTCTATTTTCATCGTTTCTGTTTTTTTTAAACTTGTTGCTAACTTACAGATATACAAATGTTCCATTTGTAAATAATAATAAATAATTACAAACGTTTATGAGTTGTTACAATTGTAAAAATATAAAATAAATCATTAAAAAATTAAATAAATTTCTTCCCAAAAAACTTCGTGATTTTTTGCATAAATCTACCGTTAAAAAATCCAAAAACGCAACAAGTTAAACATTACTTAAAACACATAAACATCTGTTAGAATTTGAGTTTTTTAAATTACTTTTGTACCACTTTATCAAAAACCAAATTGTCCAGTTATGGAAAAAAAATTACTAGCCATTCTTTTCTCTACTCGTTTAATGGCTTTTCTCTTTATCAGCTTTGCCGTAGCCATGATTTTCGGAACCTTTATAGAAAGTAAATACAATACTGATACCGCTCGAATTTGGATATACAACGCTTGGTGGTTTGAAGCTATAATGTTGTTTTTTGTTATCAATTTTTTTGGAAACATTAAACGTTATCAGTTATACAAAAAAGAAAAATGGGTAACACTTTTGCTGCATTTGTCTTTTATCTTCATCATCGTTGGCGCATTTGTTACGCGTTACATCAGTTATGAAGGTATGATGCCAATTCGTGAAGGCGAAACAGCTAACCAAATGTATTCGGATAAAAATTTCTTAACCGTTCTTGTTGATGGCGATTATAAAGGTCAATTAAAAAGACGAACGTTTGAGAAATCGCTTTTGCTTTCGCCAGTAACCAATAATCATTTTTCTATCAACGAAAAGTTTGCCGATATTCCTTTTTCTATCGAATACAAAAACTTCGAATTGGATGCTAAAGAAACTATCGAACCAAGCGCTGATGGTGAATTGTATTTGAAATTAGTAGAATCGGGCGATGGAACGCGTCACGAACACATGCTGAAAGAAGGCGAAGTGCAAAATATTCACAATGTGCTTTTTGCTTTGAATAAACCTACGCAAGGTGCAATTAATATTGACACAAAAAACAATACGATTTCAACTCCATTCGATGGAACTTTCATGCGAATGGCAGATAAATTGCAAGGAAAAGTTGTGAAAGACTCGGTGCAAGCTTTGATGTATCGTTCGTTGTACAACGTTAGCGGAAGCCAATTTGTTATTCCAGAAATGGCTGTAAAAGGTAAAAAAGTATTCAAATCAAGTGGTGATTTTAAAGCCAAAGCTCATGATGATGCGTTAACGATATTAGTTACCTCGGGTAAAGAGCAAAAAGAAGTTACACTTGTTGGTTCTAAAGGAAAAACTGGCGAACCGGTAATGGTAAAAATTGGCGAACTTGAATTTACATTTTTCTTTGGAAGTAAAGTATATACATTGCCGTTTAGTTTGAAATTGAATGATTTTATAGCCGAAAAATATCCTGGAACCGAGAAAAGTTATTCTTCTTTTGAAAGTAAAGCAACCGTAATTGATTCTACCGAAAAATTTGATGCTAGAATTTATATGAACAATATTCTTGACCATAAAGGGTATCGTTTTTTCCAAGCTAATTTTGATCCAGACGAAAAAGGAACAGTACTTTCAGTAAGTCACGATTTTTGGGGAACAATGATTACTTATGTTGGTTACACACTTTTATACATTTGCTTAATGTTGATTTTATTTGCAAAAAATACTCGTTTTGCGGAGTTGAAAAGAAAATTGGAAACCGTGAAAAAGAAAAAAACAAAACTACTAACGATTTTGGTTTTATTCTCAACACTTGGTTTTGCGCAACAAAAAGAAAATCATTCGCATCAGGCAAAAACCAATATGAATTATCTTGATTCAATTAAAAAATATCAAGTTCCCGAAATTCAAGCTTCTCGTTTTGGTCGATTAATCATTCAAGATGATGGCGGAAGAATGAAACCTATCAACACTTTTTCATCGGAATTATTGCGAAAAGTTAGCCATAATGATACGTATGAAGGAATGAATTCGGACCAAGTATTCATATCGATGAAACAATTTCCTTTTGCTTGGATAGAAGTTCCATTGGTTTATGTAAAAAGTAGTAACGACAGTATCCGAAAAATTTTAGGTGTTGAAAAAGGACAAGAGTTAATTCCGTTTAAGAAATTTTTTGACGATGAAGGAAATTATAAATTATCACCTTATTTAGATGCTGCTTATAAAACGCCAAATCCTAATAAGTTTGAAAAAGATTTCGTAGAAACCGATAAAAAGATAAATCTTTTGAATTCGGCTTTATTTGGAAGCATACTTAGAATTTATCCAACACCAAATGATAAAAATAACAAATGGGTTTCAAATCTAGAACTTAGTCATGCTACTGGAACGGCTTTGGACACAATTAAAACCGCATTTCCATTTTATCTGGAAGCTTTGGCAAAAGGTATCAAGACCAAAGATTATGCATTGGCAAACACAATGCTTGATGGTTTAGAAAAATTCCAAATGAAATACGGAAGCGAAGTTAGACCAACCAACAAAAAAATTGACGCAGAGATTTTGTATAACAAACTGAATGTATTCCAGAAATTACCTTATTGGTATATCAGTATTGCAGGATTGATGTTTGTGCTTGTTATTCTTCAAATTTTCAAAGAAAGAAAATTTTTAACGATTTCCATTAATGTATTACATGTTATCATCGGGTTACTTTTTGTAGTACATACATTAGGTTTAATTGCTCGTTGGTATATTTCTGGTCATGCGCCGTGGAGTAATGCTTATGAAAGTATTATTTATGTAGCTTGGTCAACGATGTTCTTCGGATTGGCATTTGATAGAAAATCAAAATTAACAGTTGCTTCATCAGCATTTGTAACCGCAATGATATTAACGGCTGCTTATGCCAACTGGATTGATCCTGAAATTGCGAACTTACAACCGGTATTGAATTCGTATTGGTTGATGATTCACGTTGCAGTAATTGTGGCAAGTTATGGTCCGTTTGCACTCGGGTTTATTCTTGGTTTTGTGTCGCTTTTATTGATGTTTTTTACCAATGAAAGCAACAAAAAGAGAATGGAGTTAAACATAAAAGAGTTAACTTATCTTAATGAAATGGCGTTAACCGTAGGTTTAGTAATGTTGACCATCGGTAATTTCCTTGGCGGACAATGGGCAAACGAAAGTTGGGGAAGATATTGGGGTTGGGATCCAAAAGAAACTTGGGCTTTGATCAGCATCATGGTTTATGCTTTTGTCATTCACGCTCGATTTGTTCCAGGAATGCGTAGTAAATGGTTTTTCAATTTGATGGCAATGTTTGCTTTTGTATCGATATTATTCACGTATTATGGAGTAAACTTCCACTTAGTAGGATTACATTCTTATGCAAGTGGCGAAGCAAAATCACTAAGTTGGATTTATTATACTTTAGGAACAATTTCCTTAGTTGGAATAGTTACTTATCCAAAATTCAGAAAATATTATAAACGATAGTAATTTCATAAAAAATAAAAAGGTTCAACATTGCGTTGAACCTTTTTTTATTGTACTAAGTTTTTCTAAAATTATACTTTTCCTAATGTATAAAGTTGTTCCATCGTTGGTGTTGCACTTCCGCCAGCTGGTTCAAGCGTTATACCAAAAGCTTCTGCACCAGATGTTTTATCAACTGCAAATATTTTGGTGTCGTTTGCTTTGAAATCGGCCAATAAACCAATGCTTGTTGGCGTTAAAGTTGGCTGTAATTTAAGCGACCAAATTTGATAAACTTTTCCTTCTGGTGGTTCAGGCAAACCGCTAGCATCAACATAAACTTCGTCAGTTTTTTTGTTCCAATAAATTTTAGCTTTAGCTGTTGGAGCAACCGTTTGTCCGCCAAGCGGAATTACTTTGTTGTTTTCATCTCTTACGATAGCTAAAACATCATTAGTAGTTTTGTTTTTTAATTCTAAATCAACAACGGTTTCCTGTAATTTATTTTTCTCTTGTTCAATCGTTACAACTTGATTATTGGTTTTTTCCAATTCAAAATACTGATAACCAATTCCAATCAATAATGCAATCGATGCAGCCCAACCAATATATTGCATACGGTTATTTCTTGGCTTCATATCAATTACCTTAGCAGTATGTTTAATTTCCAGTTGTGCTTTGATTTTTTCAAATTGACTGTGCGAAATAAACGGCGAAAAGCTACTCGATAAATTGAGAATTGCTTTTTCAATGGCAATAATTTCTTTGTTAATTTCAGGATGTTGTTTTGCCATTTGTTGAACTTCTGCAATTTCGGTTTCATTTAATAAACCATATACATAAAGTTCTAAAATTCCTGATTCTATAAATTCTTTTGCTTCCATTATACTTGAAGATACGTTCTTAAATCATTAATACAGTTTCGGTTTTGTGTTTTTACTGTTCCCAATGGAATTTCAAGTTCGTCTGAAGCTTCTTGTTGTGTAAATCCTTTAAAAAATAATAAATCTAACAATTGAATACATTTTGGCTTTAATTTCTTAATAAACTCTTGAATTCCGATAGTATCAATTCGGTTGATGGCTTTGTTACTGTCGTCCAATAGATGTACGAAATTATCCGAAGAAAGGTTTTTTTGTTTGTTGTTAAAACCTTTGGAACGCAATTTATCAATAGCAGTATTTCGGGTAATGTTCAACATCCAAGTGTAAAGTCTTCCTTTGGAATCATTATAGGTTTCGATGTTTTTCCAAATCTTAACAAAACTTTCTTGAAGTACGTCTTCGGCTTCTTCGCGATCGCTAATTAAATTTGAAATAACGGAAAATAAACTCTTGGAATACATGTCATAGAGCAACGTAAAAGCTCTGTCGTCTTTCTTCAAGACTAAGGGTAAAAGTTCTTCTTGTGTCATAGCTATAATTTGTGTGATAGGTAAAATTATTAAAACAAATCAGTAAATCAATTCTTTAAAGCTATTTTTTAATTTTTTTCTAAAAAATCCAAATCTATAATTTCTCCGTATATGAATGTAGTGATTAGGTTTTTTGTTTTTACTGATAACAAAAACGAAAGGTTAGGATAGTTTTTGTTATGTTTTGAAACCCAATGTTTCCCAATTCATTGGGTTTCTCTTTTTACAAAGATTGGCATAACTTTATCATTTGTATAACATATAGTGTGGTTTCTATTTCTTAATTTTATAAAAAAATATTCTATGAAAAAGCTATCTTCATTTTTATTGATTTCGCTGCTGATGTTGAGTTGTCAAAATCAGGCACAAAATCAAGAAAATACAGCACAAAAAAAAGATAACAAAACAACTACAATGGAAAAACAAACGATTTATCAGTTTAAAGTAACTGATTTGTATGGCAATGAATTTGATTTTGCCTCATTAAAAGGAAAGAAAATATTGATTGTCAACACTGCTTCAGAATGTGGATTAACACCACAATACAAAGATTTAGAAGCTATTTATGGAAAATACAAAGACAAAAATTTTGTTATCGTAGGTTTTCCAGCTAATAATTTTGGAGCACAAGAACCAGGTTCAAACGAACAAATTGCAACATTTTGTCAAAAAAACTATGGTGTAACTTTTCCAATGATGGGAAAAATATCAGTAAAAGGAAATGATAAACACGAGTTGTATAAATTTTTGACAGAGAAAAGTAAAAACGGTTTACAAGACAGTGAAGTAGAGTGGAACTTCCAAAAATATTTAATCAATGAACAAGGAGAATTGGTTAAAGTCTTATCACCAAGAGTTTTACCAACCGATAATGAAATTGTAGGTTGGATAAACGGATAATTTTTTAAAAATTAAACAATAATAAACTCTCATATTTTTGAGAGTTTTTTTATTTTTAGCAAAATAACGAAGGATATGAAAAAGAAATTAGTCGTTTTAACTGGTGCCGGAATTTCTGCTGAAAGTGGCATAAAAACCTTTCGCGATGCTGATGGACTTTGGGAAGGATACGATGTAATGGAAGTTGCTTCGCCCGAAGGTTGGCGTAAAAACAAAGAATTAGTACTCGACTTTTACAATCAGCGAAGAAGACAATTGCATCAAGTAAAACCAAATCTTGGACATTTCACTTTAGCCGAATTAGAAGCTGATTTTGACGTTCATATTATTACTCAAAACGTAGATAATCTTCATGAACAAGCCGGAAGTTCAAATGTTTTGCATCTTCATGGTGAATTATTTAAAGTAAGAAGTACAAAAAATGAAAGCTATGTTTTAGATTGGAAAACCGATTTGAATTTAGGCGATGTTGATACAAACGGAAACCAATTGCGACCACATATTGTCTGGTTTGGCGAAGCCGTTCCAGCATTAGACGAAGCCATTGAAATTACCCAAACCGCCGATTTTCTCGCGGTTATTGGAACATCTTTGCAAGTTTATCCTGCCGCAGGATTATTGCATTATGCCAAGTCAAATGTTCCTGTTTTTTACATTGATCCTAAACCAGCAACCATTTATGATTTACAAAATCCATTAGAAATTATTCCGATGAATGCAACTGATGGTGTTCCATTTTTGAGACAGAAATTACTAAATGAGTATAAAGCATAGAAATTAGAATGTAAATTTTTAGTTTATTTTTATCTATTTTCTATGTTCTATTTTCTATATTCTTAATTACTAATCACTATTTTTGCACCTTTAAACAACAACACAACAAATGTCACTAACTACTTTAAATGCCATTTCGCCAATTGATGGTCGCTATCGAAAAGCTACCAAACCTTTAGCCGAATTTTTCTCAGAAGAAGCTTTAATTAAATATAGAGTTTTAATTGAGGTTGAGTATTTTATTTCACTTTGTGAAAATGATTTACCTCAATTACAAAATGTGAATTCATCTGTTTTTGAAGCTTTGAGAAATATTTACAAAAATTTCTCAACCGAAGATGCACTTTGGATTAAAGAAACCGAAAAAACAACAAACCATGATGTAAAAGCTGTTGAATATTTCATTAAAGAAAAATTTGAAACACTTGGACTTTCGCAATTCAAAGAGTTTATCCATTTTGGATTAACGTCTCAAGATATTAACAATACTGCCATTCCGCTTTCGACTAAAGATGCATTTGAAAAAGTGTATTTGCCAGGTTTAATCAGTGTAATTGCTAAATTGAAAGAACTAAGTGTGGAATGGAAGGACATTCCAATGTTGGCACGAACACATGGTCAACCAGCTTCGCCAACACGTTTAGGTAAAGAGATTTTGGTTTTTGTAGAACGTTTGGAAGAACAAATGCGTTTGTTATTTAATGTTCCATTTGCAGCAAAATTTGGTGGTGCAACAGGAAATTTCAACGCGCATCATGTGGCGTATCCAAATGTAGATTGGAAAAAATTTGGAACCGATTTTGTGGAAGGAACTTTAGGATTACAACATTCTTTCCCAACGACACAAATAGAACATTACGATCATTTTGCTGCCTTTTTTGATGCTTTGAAAAGAATAAATACCATCATCATCGATTTAGATAGAGATATTTGGACGTATGTTTCGATGGATTATTTCAAACAAAAAATCAAAGCTGGAGAAATTGGTTCATCGGCAATGCCACATAAAGTAAATCCAATTGATTTTGAAAACTCCGAAGGAAATCTTGGAATTGCCAATGCTATTTTCGAACATCTTTCGGCTAAACTACCCATTTCAAGATTGCAACGCGATTTGACTGATAGTACGGTTTTAAGAAATGTTGGAGTTCCAATTGGTCATACGATTATTGGATTTGAAGCAACATTGAAAGGTTTGAATAAATTATTGTTGAATGAAGCAAAATTTGCCGAAGATTTAGAAAAAAATTGGGCAGTTGTGGCTGAAGCAATACAAACCATTCTTCGTCGCGAAGGTTATCCAAATCCTTATGAAGCATTGAAAGGATTAACCCGAACGAACACAGTAATTAACAAACAATCGATACATGATTTTATTGATACTTTGGATGTTTCTGATGTATTAAAAGCAGAATTAAAACAAATTTCACCAAGTAATTATTTGGGAATTTAGCTCTGTAAATTGTTATAATTTTTTTAAATCTGCTTGTTTCATTTTGAAAAAAGCAGATTTTTTGCTATTTTGTAAAAAAATAAATTAAACGCCTATGTTTTTAGCATCTACAGCAACTTCAGTTCATTTACCAGATTTAATTAGTGATTTAGGACTAATTCTAGTTACAGCAGCTATTGCTGTTTTACTTTTTAGAGTTTTAAAACAACCTTTGGTTTTGGGTTATCTTGTTGCTGGATTTTTAGCAGGAAATCAATTTGACTTTTTTCCAACAATAAGAGACATTCACAGTGTAGAAGTTTGGGCAGAAATAGGAGTGATATTTCTCTTGTTTAGTTTAGGTTTAGAATTCAGTTTTAAAAAGCTGATGAAAGTTGGTGGAACAGCTTCTATTACTGCTTTTACTCAGATAATTTCAATGGTTACGATTGGCTTTTTTGTAGGTCAATTAATGGGTTGGAATAAAATGAATAGCATCTTTTTAGGTGTAATTTTATCCATTTCATCAACAACGATTATTCTAAAAACCTTTGATGAACTTGGCGTAAAATCCCAAAAATTTGCCGGAAACGTAATTGGTTCATTGATTGTTCAAGATATTATTGCCATTTTGATGATGGTTTTGCTTTCTACTATTGCCGTTAGTCAGCAATTTTCAGGAATGGAGTTAGTTTTTTCAGTTTTGAAATTGTTGTTTTTTCTAACAATTTGGTTTGTTGTGGGTATCTTTTTTATTCCAACGCTTCTAAAAAAAGCAAAACATTTACTAACCGATGAAATGCTGCTAATCATCTCTTTAGCACTTTGTTTATTGATGGTAATTTTTGCAGCTGGAGTTGGATTTTCGCCAGCATTAGGTGCATTTATCATGGGTTCAATTATAGCTGAAACTACTCAAGCAGAACACATTGAGCATTTGGTTAAACCAGTAAAAGATTTATTTGGAGCAGTTTTCTTTGTGTCGGTTGGAATGTTAATCAATCCTGATACGTTGGTTGAATATGCAATTCCAGTAGCAATCTTAACATTAGTAGTTATTTTTGGTCAATCATTAAGCTCAACAGTAGGTTCGTTATTATCTGGTCAACCGTTGAAACAATCTATTCAAACCGGAATGAGTTTATCACAAATAGGTGAATTCTCGTTTATCATTGCCACACTTGGAACAACATTAAAAGTAACGAGTGATTTTTTATATCCAATTGTTGTAGCGGTTTCGGCAGTAACAACATTTACAACGCCTTTTATGGTTAAATTTGCGGAACCTTTTTCGGGTTTTGTAGAGAAAAAGTTGCCAAGAAAATGGGTGAAAAGAATTCAATTGTATAGTTCAAACACAGAAGAAATTAAATCATTAAGTAATTGGCAAATAGTAATTAGAAGTTATTTAACTCAAGTAATTATTCATTCCATAATTATAGTTGCTATCATTTTATTGTCTTTTAATTTTATTTTGCCGTTGGTTCAAGGTTCAAGATTTGGAAATGCGATAACAGCTTTGATTACAATAGTTCTTCTTTCGCCATTTTTATGGGCATTATCCTTGCGAAGAGTTGCTGTAAACGAAGTAGCAATCTTGCTTGAAGAGAAAAAACATCAAGGTCCAATAATTATGTTGGTACTTTTTAGAATTGCACTTGCTTTATTCTATGTAGGTTTTGTTCTGAATACGTTCTTTTCATCAGGTGTTGCTTTAATTGCTTTTCTACTTGCTATCACTGCTTATGTTGTTTTTCCAAAAAAACTAAATTCAATTTATTACAAAATAGAAAGTCATTTTATTGATAATTTTAATGATAGAGAGAAAAAGAAAGAAAATAAACGTCAAAATACTTTGTCGCCTTGGGATGGACACATGACTGATTTTTCTATTGCTAAAGAATCAAACTTGGCAGGAAAAACATTAGAAGAACTCAAAATCAGAGAACAGTTTGGAATTAATATTACATCTATTCGTCGTGGTGATGTTTTGATAAATATTCCAGTACGATCTGAGCGATTATTTCCTGGCGATGAAATTAGCGTAATTGGAACGGATGATCAAGTAAAACAATTCAAAATATTTTTGGATAAAAATGAAATTGATGTTCCCGAACTAACGGAACAAGCCGACATTATACTTCAAAAAGTGGAACTGAAGAATAGAATTTGTATTGGTAAAAGTATTCGCGAGTCGCAAATTCGAGAGAAAACCCACGGAATTATCGTTGGCATTGAGCGCAACGGAAAACGTATTTTAAATCCTGAATCGCATATAGTTTTGGAAGACAGCGATATTCTTTGGATTGCAGGTGAAAAGAAAAAGATTTCAGAATTTTTGAAGGTATAAAAATGAAATGATAAAAATTTAACCATAAAAACACGAATAAAAAAAACACAAAGCTCACGAAGTGATTAAAAACTTGTGAGCTTTGTGCATTTTTAGTGAACTTTGTGGTTCAAAAATTTATCTCGAATAATTCGGTGCTTCTTTAGTAATCGTTACATTATGCGGATGACTTTCTGTAATTCCGCTTGAAGTAATTCTAACGAAACGTCCATTTTCTTGCAATGTTGGAATATCTTTTGCGCCACAATAACCCATTCCGGCACGAAGTCCGCCAATGAATTGTTGCATACTTTCGTTTAATTCGCCTTTGTATGGAACACGACCAACGATTCCTTCGGGAACTAATTTTTTAATATCATCTTCAACATCTTGAAAATAACGGTCTTTTGAACCTTCTTGCATCGCTTCAACCGAACCCATTCCGCGATATGATTTGAATTTTCTTCCTTCAAAAATGATGGTTTCTCCAGGCGATTCTTTTGTTCCAGCTAATAATGAACCTAGCATAACCGAACTTGCTCCGGCAGCAATTGCTTTTGGAATGTCACCAGTATAACGAATTCCACCATCAGCAATTACAGGAATTCCTGTGCCTTTCAAAGCCGCTGAAACTTCTAAAACTGCCGAAAATTGAGGAAATCCAACTCCAGCAACAACTCTTGTAGTACAAATAGAACCTGGACCAATTCCAACTTTTACGCCATCGGCACCATTTTCTACCAAATACAAAGCTGCTTCGGGAGTTGCAATGTTTCCAACGACAATATCAATTTGTGGAAATTTATTTTTCACTTCTTTTAAAACCGAAACAACACCTTTCGTGTGTCCGTGAGCAGTATCGATAATAATGGCATCAACTCCAGCATTTACTAAAGCTTCCGCTCTTTGTAGCGAATCGCCTGTTACGCCAATGGCTGCCGCAACACGTAAACGACCAAAAGAATCTTTATTGGCAATTGGTTTTTGAGTATGTTTTGTAATATCTCTGAAAGTGATTAGTCCAACCAATTTATTTTCAGAATTAATAACAGGAAGTTTTTCGATTTTATGTCCTTGTAAAACAACTTCGGCTTGTTCCAACGATGTTCCTTCGGCAACTGTAACCAAATTTTGGCTTGTCATTACTTCAACGATTGGTCTTGAATTATTTTTCTCAAAACGTAAATCACGATTAGTAACGATTCCTTTTAAAGTTTTGTTTTCGTCAACAATTGGAATTCCACCGATACCAAACTCTTTCATAGCATTTTTTGCATCAGCAACCAAAGCTGTTAGTGGTAAAGTTACTGGATCGATAATCATTCCGCTTTCGGCGCGTTTTACTTTACGAACTTTAGCAGCTTGTTGTTCAATGGTCATGTTTTTGTGTAAAACACCAATTCCGCCTTCTTGCGCCATCGCAATTGCCATAGAACTTTCGGTAACGGTATCCATTGCTGCTGAAACAATAGGAACGTTTAAGGTAATGTTTTTTGAAAATTTAGATTGAATGGAAACTTCTCTTGGTAAAACGTCTGAAAAATTAGGAACCAAAAGAACATCATCATAGGTTAAACCTTCACTGATGATTTTTGAGTTGTGTGTATGCATTGCAATTTGTAGTTGTAGTTAAATTGCGTGCAAATATAATGAAAATACCTGAATTATTTATGAATGATGTTTTAAAAATGAAATAACAAATTCGGTCATTTTTCCTTCAGTACTTTTAATGTCAAGTTTCCCTTTATTGTTCAATAAAAATTGTTTCACTAATAATAATCCTAAACCAGTTCCTTCTTCCATAGAAGTTCCTTTTTCGGAGGAAAGTCGTTTATCAAAACTAATGATTTCTTGAATTTTACTTTGGTTAATTCCATCGCCAAAATCTCTGATATGAACATTTTGATATTTGTCTTCTTCGGAATAAAATATCTCGATTTTACTGTTTAAAGGCGCATATTTTAAAGCATTTGCTAAAATGTTTTGCAAAATAATTCGAGTTTGACCAATATCGGCATTGACAAAATGAATATCTTTTTTATCGTGTAGAAATGAAATTTTCTTTTTAAAAGCATCACGATATAGCGAATTTACCGTTTCGTCTATGATTTGGTTTATTTCTACTTTTTCAAGTTTTACTTTGGCACCATCAATTTGAGAACTTGCCCATGATAATATGTTGTTTAGCATTAACGAAGTTCCTTCAACTTGTTTGTGTAAATGTTCATAAATAACAGCTTGTTCTTCTTTGGTTAAATCTTCGTCTTTATTTAATTCAATGACTTGAAGCAGCGAATTCATGGGTGATTTTAGATCGTGTGACAAAACAGAAAAAAGTTTGTTTTTCGTTTGATTTAACTCTTCCAAAGCCGAATTTTGAGAAATAATCATCGATTGCTGACTTTCGATTTCTTTGTTTTTTGCATCAATTTGCTTGTAAAGTTTTTCTTTTTGGGTTGTATATTTTGAATATTGATAAATGAATATCAACAACGAAATCAGTAAAAAGAAAATAAATCCAACGAAAATTCGAGTATTATTTAGTTTTTGTTGTGCAATTTCAGCTTTTGCTGATAGTTTTTGATTTTCAGCTTCTTTGGCTTCTAGTTGAAGAATATTAATCTCCTTTATTTTCGATTCTGCATATAAAGAGTCGTTGTATTTTTTATTTATTTTTAAATAATTATAGGCATTTTTAAAGTCGTTTTGTTGACGATATACTCTAGAAAGAATTTCAGCAGCACGAGCAATATCCCATTTTGCCTGAACTTTCACGGCAGATTGATAACCGTTTAAACCATAGTTTATAGCTTCAGGATAATTACCTTTTTCCAAATATGTTTCAGCTATTCCTGAAACAGCAAATGAAACTTCCCATAAATTAGGCTTGTCACTATCGTCAATAACTTTTTTATAATAATACAATGCCGAATCAAGATTTTTTTTAAAGAAGTGAACTTGGCCTAATTTGTTCAATCCCATATGGTAATCATCGATTTGTGCTTTCTTTTTACTGATTTTTAATGATTCGGAAAACTTTTTGTAGGCTTCATTGTAGTTTTTTAAGTTGATATAAGAAACGCCTAGATTGAGTAAATTTTTAGTGGTAAATTTATCATTCTTTATTTTTCTGCAAATAGCAATTGATTTGGTGAAATTTTCAATTGCTTCTTTATCGCGACCAATACCTTGAAGGATAATGCCTTTGCCCATGAGACATTTGGCAATTCCTAGCTGATTGTTTTTAGATTCGAATAATTCTGAAGCTTCTAAAAAGTTTTTCAAAGCAACATCATAAGAACCGATTATGTAATGGTTCGCTGCTCTATTGAAAATAACTTCGGCAATTAGATTTTTATCTTTGAGTTGATCAGCAATTTTGGCAGCTTTATTAAGGCAATTTTCTGCTCTTTTAAAATCTGTATAAGAATATATTTTAGCTTCGTTGATATAATAATCAACAGAATCTTTCGAGTAAGAATTTGCGTACACGTTATTTTGAAATAAAAATAAGTGCAACAAAAGCAGTAGTAATTTGTTTAAAGATTGGGGCAAATCTATATAAAATTTGTGGTTTCGGGACTAATATACAAAAATCGAAATGTAAAATCCAAATTAATGGTATTTTCCAAATAATTTTGAAGCTTCGTTGTAAGCGCTTTCAAAACTCATAGCACTTAAATTGGTTTCAGCTTTTTGAGCCGTGAAATAGGAGAGAAGTTTCTCGGTTGGCATGTTTCCAGTTAAATCGTCTTTTGCCATTGGACAACCACCAAAACCTTGAATTGCACCGTCAAATCGAGTACAACCTGCTTTAAAAGCGGCATCTACTTTTTCGTGCCATTTGTCAGGTGTTGTGTGAAGATGTGCGCCAAATTCAATTTCAGGATATTTTGGAATTAAATTGGAGAATAAATAGTCAATAACTTCAGGAGTTGAACTTCCAATGGTATCAGAAAGTGAAAGTATTTTTACGCCCATTTTCGCCAATTTTTCCGTCCATTCACCAACAATTTCTACATTCCATGGATCGCCATACGGATTACCAAAACCCATTGATAAGTAAGCAACAACTTCTTTATTTGTTGCATTTGCAATATCTAAAATCTCTTGTAAAGTCACTAAACTTTCCGCAATGGTTTTATGTGTATTTCGCATTTGAAAATTCTCGGAAATAGAAAAAGGAAATCCTAAATATTGAATTTGCTTGTGAACCGAAGCCATTTCTGCACCTTTAGTATTGGCAATAATAGCTAGTAGTTTGCTTTCGGTTTTAGATAAATCCAATTGTGCTAAAACTTCTGCGGTGTCAACCATTTGTGGAATGGCTTTGGGCGAAACAAAACTGCCAAAATCTATCGTATCAAAACCAACGCGAAGCAATGACTGAATGTATTGCACTTTGGTTTCGGTAGGAATAAACGTTTTGATACCTTGCATGGCATCGCGCGGACATTCTATGATTTTGACTTTTTTCATTGGATGCCAAATATACTAAAGAATTATCTTTTTACGAAATCGTTTTTTATGATGATGATTTTATAAATATTACGCTTTTCCGTAATAATTAAAAATATTACGCTTTTCCGTAATAATTAAAAATATTACGCTTTTCCGTAATAATTTATGATTTTTTAAAATATTTTTCTATATTTGAACTATGATTGTGATACTTACAGCCGATATAATCAACTCAAGAAAGCTTTCTTCTAAGAAATGGATGAATGATTTTAAGCAATTACTCAATAGTTTTGGAAAGTCTCCAAACGATTGGGAAATCTATCGTGGCGATGAATTTCAGTTGGAAATTAAAAATCCAGAAGATGCTTTTTTGATTGCGTTTCAGATAAAAGCTTTTTTTAAATCGATCAATTTAGATGTTAGAATGAGTTTGGGTTTTGGTGATAAAACGTATAAAACAAAAAAAATAACTGAAAGTAATGGAAGTGCTTTTATTCGTTCGGGAGAATTATTTGAAACCTTAAAAAAGCAAAAAATTAACTTGGCTGTTAATTCTGGAAATCCCGATTTTGATGAAGAATTCAATTTGATGTTGCAATTAAGTATGTCGTTTATGGATAGTTGGTTGCAACAATCGGCTGAATTTGTGTTGGTTGCAATTAAAAACCCAACACTTTCTCAGGAAGAAATTGGTTTAAAACTCGGTATAAACCAAGCTGCTGTTAGCCGAAGACAAAAGCGTTCACAGTTTGAATTGATGCTACAAGTGGAACGTTATTTTAGAAAAAAAGTTAAATCACTTGAAGTATGATTATTTTTGTAAAACTTCTTTTGGCACATTTAATAGGCGATTTTTTATTGCAACCAACTTCATGGGTTGAAGATAAAGAAAAGAATAAACAAAAAAGTCTGTATTTGTATTTGCATACTTTTCTTCATGGTGCGATTGCTTGGATTTTAGTTGGAGAAAAAGCATTTTTTGGATTTGCTGTTTTGCTAGCATTTCTCCATGGTGGCATCGATTTTTTAAAGTTATATTTTCAAACGAAGAAAACAAAACGAACTTGGTTTTCAGTTGACCAAATTTTGCATTTAATTGTAATTCTTCTAGTTACATTGGTTTATACGGATACAAAAATAGAGTTTGAGAGTTTTAGTAGCCAATTTTGGATTGTACTTACAGGAATTGTTTTGCTGACAAAACCAACATCAATAATTATTAAAAACATCATTTCAATTTGGACACCCGAAAATAAAACCAAAGACAATTCGCTTCAAAATGCTGGAAATTATATTGGGATTTTGGAACGTCTTTTTGTGTTTTGTTTTATTCTAACAGGTCATTTTGAAGCTATTGGATTTTTATTGGCAGCAAAATCTATTTTTCGTTTTGGCGATTTGAAAGAAGCCAAAGACCGAAAACTAACCGAATATGTTTTAATTGGAACGTTACTAAGTTTTGGCGTTGCGCTATTAATTGGACTTTTGGTGCAAATAAGTTTAGGATTTTCTTTTTAAAATCGCTTGATTTATCTCCTTCACCAATTTTGGTCCTTCATAAATAAATCCAGTGTAAAGTTGCACCAAACTCGCTCCAGCTTCTAATTTTTCAATGGCATCATCGGCCGAATGAATTCCGCCAACACCAATAATTGGAAACGCTTTATTGCTTTTTTCTGAAAGAAAACGTATCACTTCGGTAGAACGTTTTGTCAATGGTTTTCCTGATAATCCGCCAATTTCAGCCATAACTTCAGGATTGTTTTCAGTCTTTAAATTTTCTCTCGAAATAGTAGTATTCGTAGCAATAACGCCAGCAATTTTGGTTTCGTTGACAATGTCAATAATATCCAAAAGTTGTTCGTCAGTCAAATCGGGAGCGATTTTTAACAGAATTGGTTTTTTGGTTGCGTGTTCCGAGTTTCGAGTTTCGAGTTTTGTTAATAAATCTGTCAACGGTTTTTTGTCTTGTAATTCGCGAAGATTTGGTGTGTTTGGAGAACTTACATTGACTACAAAATAATCAACATAATCAAGCAAAGCATCAAAACAAATCAGATAATCATTTACTGCTTCGTCGTTTGGAGTGATTTTATTTTTACCAATATTTCCGCCAATTAAAACGTTTTTATTTTTTTTCAAACGTTCAACAGCTCCGTGAACACCACCATTATTAAAACCCATTCGGTTGATGATTGCATTATTGTTTTTTAATCGAAACAAACGTTTTTTAGGATTTCCTTCTTGTGGTTTTGGTGTTAAAGTTCCAATTTCTATAAAGCCAAATCCAAAATTAGAAAGTTCTTTATAAAGCTTGGCATCTTTGTCAAAACCAGCAGCCAAACCTACAGGATTTTTAAATTTTAAGCCAAAAACTTCTCTTTCCAACTGTTTATCTTTTACTTCATATAAAGAAGCACAAATGCTTGAAAAAAATGGAATTTTAGAAAAAAATCGAATTGTCGAAAATGTAAAGTAATGTACTTTTTCGGGATCAAACCAAAAAAGTATCGGACGAATAATTAGTTTGTACATAGTTGTTGTGTTGTGGTGCAAAAATAGTATTAAAAAAGATTTTTTTCAATTTTTAGACTTAATAATAAAAAATTAAAAAATTTTTTTTTGAAAGAAATTATTTTATTTTCGGCAAAAAAATCAAAAGAATGAAATTATTGAATAACAATTTCAGTAAAATAACAATACTAGCCATTTCCTTTTTATTTCTAGCTACAGTTGGTTTAATCGATTATTTTACCGGTTCAGAAATATCATTACTATTTTTTTATTTGATCCCCGTTTTTTTTCTGTCGCTTCATAGAAATTCCAATAAAACGTTAATCGTAATCAATACCATAATTGCTGCGATTGTATGGTTTGTTTCAGAATATTTTTCTAGAGAATATACTAATGATGTAATACCAGTTTGGAATGCATTAGTTCGATTTTTTATTTTCTTGTCTTTTGGTGTATTGCTTCGTTTGTTGAACGAACGTTTATTCAAGTTAGAAGAGTTAAACAAACAATTGAATCGGCTAAACGAAGAAAAAAATCGATTTATTGGAATTGCGTCTCATGATATAAAAAATCCTATTGGTACAATTTCATCTTTTTCAGACTTACTAATTTCTGATTTTTCAAACAATATGGATGATGAAGCTAAAGAAATAGTAGGTTATATCAAGGAATTGAGTACAAATTCATTACATATTCTTAAAAATGTTCTTGATGTTTCCAAAATAGAGTCAGGAACAATAGACCTTAAAATTCATAAACAGGATTATATTCCGTTCATTAAAAGGCAAGTTTTTTATCATCAAATTATTGCCAAAAAGAAAAATATTCAATTGAATTTGGAAACCAATTTAGAAGAGTTTTTTATTGATTTTGACGAAAATTATATGACAGAAGTTACGTCTAATTTACTTTCAAATGCTATTAAGTTTTCAAATAAAAACTCAGAAATTGCTATTAAAGTTTCGTTAGATGAAAATGAAAATCTAAAAACAGAAATTATTGATAGTGGTAAAGGAATTCCTAAAGAAGAACATCATAAATTATTTAATTATTTTCAACGAACAACAACGCAGCCTACTGCTGGTGAACACAGTACAGGTTTGGGATTAGCGATTTCTAAAAAGATAATTAACGAGCATAACGGAACGATTGATTTTATAAGCGAACTCAACAAAGGTTCCAACTTTTATTTCGTTCTAAAAAAATAAATCTCAAAACATTCACTTTCTTTTTAAATCAGATTTTATTGTATTATTTTAGCCATTCAATTACAATAAAATGATTTCAGAAGCACAATTTCAACATGAACTTGAATTAATTATAAGAAACGGAATTCGCGAAGATATTGGTCCAGGCGATTTTAGTTCTTTGGCTTGCATTCCTGCTGATGCCAAAGGAAAAGCAAAACTTCTCGTAAAAGATGAAGGAATTATTGCTGGAGTTGACTTTGCCAAAATGATTTTTGCCGAAGTCGATGCTAATCTTGTCGTGGAAACCTTTATCAATGATGGCGAAAAAGTAAAATATGGCGACGTAGTTTTTCACGTTTCAGGAAGTTCACAATCTATTTTGAGAGCAGAACGTTTAGTATTGAATTCCATGCAAAGAATGTCGGCAATTGCTACAAAAACCAATCATTTTGCTCAACTTCTCCAAGGAACAAAAACTAAAATTCTCGATACTCGAAAAACAACGCCAGGATTTCGTGCTTGCGAAAAATGGGCAGTGAAAATTGGTGGTGGCGAAAACCATCGTTTTGCGTTGTATGATATGATTATGCTAAAAGATAATCACAACGATTTTGCTGGAGGAATTACACATGCAATCAATAAAACCAAAGCTTTTTTAGCCGAAAACAATCTCGATTTAAAAATTATCGTAGAAGCCAGAAACTTAGACGAAATCAAAGAAATCCTTGAAAACAAAGGCGTTTATCGAATTTTGATTGATAATTTTAATTTCGAAGATACGCGAACAGCCGTTGCATTAATTGGTGATAAATGTTTAACAGAAAGTTCCGGAAATATCAACGAAAAAACCATTCGCCAATATGCAGAATGTGGCGTTGATTACATTTCTTCTGGTGCGTTGACACATTCGGTTTACAACATGGATTTGAGTTTAAAAGCCATTTAAAATGTCATCGCCAATCGAAAATAAATTGATGAAACTTCCTGTAATTAAGCAGGTTATCATTCTGTTGCAAAAAATAAAATTACCTTGGCTGTACGGGCTTTCGCTGTATGATTTACTCGATATTTATTTCATCGGTATCATCGAAGGCGCAATTTCCTATCGTGCCGCAGCCATTGCGTGGAGTTTTTTTATGGCGTTATTTCCGTTTATGCTGTTCATTTTCAACCTAATTCCTTATATTCCAATTGAAGGTTTTCAGGAAGATTTTCTCAGTTTTGTGCAGCAAAATGTTCCGCCAACAACTTATGATGCGATTTATTCCATCATTAGCGATATTTTAAACAATAGTAATACAGGATTAATTTCTACTGGTTTTTTCATGGCTATCATCTTGATGACCAATGGAGTAAATGCCATTCTTGGCGGATTTGAAAATTCTCATCACATTGATTTTTCACTCAAAAGAAAGTTTTTCCGCCAATATTTTGTGTCATTAGCATTGTCATTATTGCTATCATTAATTTTGATCATTACCGTTGCAGCCATTGTAATTCTGGAAGTTATCATTCAAAAAACCATCATTCAAGATGTACTTTCCGACAAAATTTCACTGCTTGAAACCGGTCGATACATTTTCGTAATTTTAATGATTTTATTCTCAACATCGTTGCTTTTCAAGTTTGGTGTAAAACGCGAAAAAAACCGTGCCTTTATTTCCATTGGTTCCGTTTTTACCACAATTTTAATCATTTTATCGTCCTATTTTTTCGGAATTTGGGTTGTAAAATTCTCAAAATACAACGAACTTTACGGTTCGATTGGAACACTTTTAGTCGTCATGTTTTACGTTTGGATCAACTGCATGATACTGCTTTTAGGCTTTGATTTGAATGCATCCATCAATAAACTTAAACGAGAAAGAGAACGAGAAGAACAAAAAGAAGTAGAAACCAATCCATAGCATTTTTTAAACCATATTCCTGCTGTTCGTTACAATCTTTTTTATTGTTTTGTCATGCCTAGCGCAGTCGAGGTATTTTTTCTAAAACAATAAAAAAGGATTTCCACTTCCATCAGGGTTAAAAAAACAGACTAATCGCATTTTTTAAATGAATTATTTTATAGAAGTAATAGTTCCGTTATCACTACCTAAAACCTTTACTTACAAGGTTTCAGAAGCTGAATATTATTTCATAAAAAAAGGAATGCGAATTTCTGTTCCATTTGGTAAAAACAAAGTTTACACAGCTTTAGTAATCGATTTACATCAAAATCCGCCAACTTTATACGAAGCCAAAGAAATTCATCAAATTCTGGATGAAAAACCAATCGTAAACGAACTTCAAATTAGTCATTGGTTTTGGATTGCTTCCTATTATATGTGTAACATTGGCGATGTTTATCGTGGCGCTTTGCCATCGGCATTGGTTTTAGAAAGCGAAACTATCATCACGTTACAAACTTCAACAGTTGTTGATGAAACCGAATTATCTGATGATGAGTTTTTAATCTACGAAGCGTTGCAACATCAATCGTCGTTAAAAATTCAAAATATTGTTGCTATTTTGAATAAGAAAACGGTTTTTCCGGTAATTCAAAAATTATTGCACAAAAATATTATTTCGCTTCAAGAAGAAATTCAAGAAGAATACAAACCAAAATTGGTTAAATACATTCGCTTGCATCAAGATTATCAAGAAGAAAATAAGTTGGTTGAACTTTTGGATAACTTAAAATCCGATAAAAGAAAAAATCTGGTTTTGCAGTATTTTCAATTGCATGCTCAACAAAAAAATCCTATTTCGATAAAACAATTAGCTGAAACAGCCAGCGCTTCATCATCGATTGTAAAAGCATTGGTCGAAAAAAATATTTTTGAAGAGTATCATATTAAGGAAGACAGAGTAAATTTTGATAAAAATAAAACTGAAAATCAGCTTGCGTTAAGCGATGCACAGCAAACCGCATTTACTGAAATTGAAAAAGCATTCACTGAAAAAGATATTTGTCTTTTACACGGCGTAACTTCCAGCGGAAAAACAGAGATTTATACGAAATTAATAGAACATTATATTAAGGAAGGAAAACAGGTTTTATATCTTTTGCCTGAAATTGCTTTAACAACCCAACTTGTTTCTCGATTAACACAGTATTTTGGGAATAAAGTTGCCGTTTTTCATTCGAAGTATAATAATAATGAACGAGTAGAAGTTTGGCAAAATGTGCTTCAAAATTCTGAGAAAGCTCAAATTGTTATTGGAGCAAGATCGGCTTTGTTTTTACCTTTTTCTAATTTAGGATTAATCATCGTTGACGAAGAACACGAAGCAACATTCAAGCAACACGATCCAGCACCAAGATATCACGCTCGTGATTCGGCAATTGTTTTAGCAAATTCCCATCAATCCAAAGTTTTATTGGGTTCGGCAACGCCAAGTATCGAAACCTATTATAACGCAACTTCGGGAAAATATGGTTTAGTTTCCTTGAAAGAACGTTTTGGAAATGTACAAATGCCCGAAATAGAGTTGGTCGATTTGAAAGACAGCTATTTCCGTAAAAAGATGAAAGGTCATTTTAGTTTAACTTTAATCGAGCAAATCACCGAAGCATTTTCTAATGGTGAACAAGTAATTTTATTTCAAAATCGTCGCGGATTTTCTCCTGTTATTGAATGTTTGACTTGTGGTCACGTGCCTCAATGTCCGCAATGTGACGTAAGTTTGACTTTTCATAAATTTAAAAATCAGTTGCGTTGTCATTATTGTGGACATAGTATTGCGAAACCAACCAATTGTCATGCGTGTTCAAGCGTGGATTTGGAAACCAAAGGTTTTGGAACAGAACAAATCGAATTGGAATTAGCAGAATTGTTTCCAACGAAGAACATAAAGCGAATGGATCAAGATACAACTCGCGGAAAATACAGTTTTGAAAAAATCATCGACGGATTTAAAAATCGTGAAATTGATGTTTTGGTAGGAACGCAAATGCTTGCCAAAGGTTTAGACTTTGATAATGTTTCGTTAGTTGGCGTAATGAATGCCGATAATATGTTGTATCATCCTGATTTTCGCGCTTTTGAAAGAAGTTATCAAATGCTAACTCAAGTTTCTGGTCGTTCTGGTCGAAGTGAGAAAAGAGGAAAAGTGGTTATCCAAACCTACAATCCGTTGCATAATATTATTCAGCAAGTGACCAATAATGATTATGAAGGAATGTTTAAAGAACAACTTTATGAACGACAAATTTATAAATATCCGCCGTTTTTTAGATTAATTCGGTTAACGTTAAAACACCGAGATTTTGAAAAACTAAAAGAAGGTTCGATGTGGTTGTATCAAGTGTTACAACAAAGTCTTTCTATTCCAGTTCTTGGTCCAGAAGAACCAGCAATTAGTAGAATTAGAAATGAATACATCCGAACGATAATCGTAAAAATTCCTAGTAATACGAATTTACAAACCACAAAAAAAACTATCCAGAAAGTACTGAATAGTTTTGATATGGTTTCGCAATACAGAACAATTAAAGTTACTGTAAATGTTGATTTTTATTAGGCTAAAGCTAAAGCTTTAATCAAATCTTCTTTTTTGTTGCGACTTAAAGGTATTTTTGTTACACCAATTTCTGCGAATTTACTGTTAAAACGTTCTACTTTGTCTATATTAATAATGTAGGATTTGTGAACTCTGATGAATTTATCGCTTGGTAAATCTTTTTCAAATGATTTCATTGTAGAAAGTACCAAATTGCTATCTTCTTCAGTAACTACTTTTACATAATCACCATAAGCTTCAATCCACTTAATTTTATTAGTATAAACTTTTAGTTTTTTAAGGTTGCTTTTGATAAAAATGTGTTCGCCATCTTCTTCATGGTTTTCTCTTTTAAGCATATGGAATTCCATTGCTCGTCTAACAGATGAATTAAATCGGTCTAAAGCGATAGGTTTTTGTAGGTAATCAGTAGCATCATAGTCAAATGCTTTCATAGCATATTCCGCTTTTGACGTAATAAAAATAATTTGGGGTTTTACTTTTAATCCGTCAAGAAAATCAAATCCACTAATGACTGGCATCTCGATATCTAAGAAGATTAAGTCAACAGTATGAACCGACATGCAATTTTTTGCTTCAATTGCATTAGAAAAATCACCTACTAAATGTAAATTTGGATGATTATTTACTAACTTTGCAATGATCATTCTTTGTATAGAACTATCATCGACTACAACACAATTTAATTTCATATTTTCTTTTATTATAGATTTGGTGCTGTAAAAATATGTAGTTTTTTTGTAACCACCAAGCATTTCGTCGATTTTTTTTGCATTTAAACGATATTTTTTACTTTTTGACGATTTCTGTAACTTTTTGATTGAGTAATAAAATAATATTTATATCTTCGCGCCCAATTTAAAATTTTAAACATTTTATTATGAATCATTACGAAACTGTTTTCATCTTAAATCCCGTTTTATCTGAAGTACAGGTAAAGGAAACAGTAAGCAAATTTGAAGATTTTCTTACGTCAAAAGGAGCAAAGATGGTATCTAAAGAGGATTGGGGCTTAAAAAAATTAGCTTATGAAATCCAAAACAAAAAAAGTGGTTTTTACCATTTATTCGAATTCCAAGTAGCTCCAGAAGTGTTAATTGCTTTTGAAACTGAGTTTAGACGTGACGAAAGAGTTATGCGTTTCTTAACTGTAAGTTTAGACAAACATGCAATTGCTTGGGCAGAAAGAAGAAGAACAAAATTAAAAGAATCTAAAGCTTAATTATCATGTCAAATTTGCAACAATCAGCTTCAGGAAAAAAAGACGGAGATATCAGATATCTTACCCCTTTAAACATTGATACGAACAAAACTAAAAAATATTGTCGTTTCAAAAAATCAGGAATCAAATACATCGATTATAAAGATGCAGATTTCTTATTAAAATTCGTTAACGAGCAAGGAAAAATTCTTCCTCGTCGTTTAACAGGAACTTCATTAAAGTACCAAAGAAAAGTATCAGTAGCGGTAAAAAGAGCTCGTCATTTAGCTTTAATGCCATATGTAGCTGATTTATTAAAATAATATAAACTAACAGTTGTTGCCTCGCCACGGCGGGCTAACTTCTCAAATAAAGGACAACAACATGGAATTGATCTTAAAACAAGACGTTCAAAATTTAGGATTTAAAGACGATGTAGTAACAGTTAAACCTGGTTATGGTCGTAATTTTTTAATCCCACAAGGTTTTGCTCAATTAGCAACACCTTCTGCAAAAAAAGTTTTAGCAGAAAACTTAAAACAAAGAGCTTTTAAAGAAGCTAAAATTGTTGATGATGCTAAAAAATTAGCTGAAGCATTAAAAGCTTTAGAAATTAAAATTACTGCAAAAGCAGGTGGTGAAAAATTATTCGGTTCTATCACTAATATTGATATTGCTGCTGCTTTAGAAGCTGCTGGTCAACCAATCGAAAGAAAATTTATCACAAGTGGTGTAGTAAAACGTACAGGTAAATATGCTGCAACTGTGAGATTACACAGAGAAGTAGTAATTGAATTGCCATACGAAATTGTAGCTGAGAAATAATATTTCAACATACAAAAATTAAAAGTCCCGATTTCACGTCGGGATTTTTTTATATAAAAAAATTAGCATGAAGTATAGAAGATTAACAAAAGAACAATTTGGAGCATTGCACCAGGAGTTTAGTAACTTCTTAGCAACACAATCTATAGATAAAGCCGAATGGGATTTAATTAAAGCGGAAAAACCAGAAGTTGCCGAACAAGAACTAGACGTTTTCTCTGATTTGATTTGGGAAGGCGTTTTGACCAATGCTCACTATTTAGAGCATTTTTCTAAAAACTACATTTTCCTTTTTCATTGCCAGGAAAAACTAATCCAATCTATTGTTTTAAAATCTGTACTTCCAGAAACAGATTTTATGCAAAAAGAAGGTTTACAATGGTTAAGTGATAATATGTTTACCGATTTAGTTGAAATTCATATTGGTAAAAAAGAATACGAACAAGAACGAAATGTAGCATTGTTTGATTTAATTTCTCAAGGAGCAATTCTAAGCGACGGACAATTATACCTTCAAATCAACGGAATTATTCAGCAATAAAAGTTTATACTTTTAAAAAATATTGGCTATTTTAGTGCACACAATTTGCAACTAAAATAGCCAATTTCATTTTATGGATATTCAAAAAAACATTCAGGATTTAAGAGAAGAGCTCAATTTACATAATCATAATTATTATGTTTTGGATAACCCAACGATTTCCGATTTTGAATTTGACCAAAAGCTAAAACAACTTCAAGAATTAGAAAATCAATATCCTGAATTTTTTGATGAAAATTCTCCAACACAACGAGTTGGCGGAACTATTACTAAAAATTTCCAAACCGTTGTTCATGATTATAGAATGTATTCGTTGGATAATTCTTATTCGGCAGACGATTTAAAAGATTGGGAAACTCGAATTCAAAAAGTGTTAGGAAATGTTCCGTTGCAATATACATGTGAATTAAAATATGACGGCGCATCAATTAGTATTACGTATGAAAATGGAAAACTGAAACGAGCTGTAACGCGTGGTGATGGTTTTCAAGGTGATGATGTAACCAATAATATTAAGACAATAAAATCGGTTCCACTGAAACTAAAAGGAAATTATCCCGATAGATTTGATATTCGTGGGGAAATTATTTTACCACTTGAAGGTTTTGAAAAAATGAACCAAGAATTGATTGAAATTGGAGAAACTCCTTATTCTAATCCGAGAAATACCGCTTCGGGAAGTTTGAAATTACAAGATAGTACTGAAGTAGCCAAACGTCCGCTAGAATGTTTGTTGTATTTTATTGTTGGAAATAACCTTGGAATTTCATCGCAATATGAAAGTTTAGAAGCCGCAAGAAATTGGGGTTTCAAAGTTCCAAAGGAATCAAAGTTAGCTAATAATTTGGAAGAAGTTTTTGAATACATTAATTATTGGGACAAACATCGTCATGATTTGCCTTATGAAACTGATGGTGTTGTTATTAAAGTGAATAGTTTTCAGCATCAAGACGAACTTGGCTATACAGCAAAATCACCACGTTGGGCAATGGCTTATAAATTTAAAGCCGAGCAAGTTTCGACTAAATTAAATTCAATTTCCTATCAAGTTGGACGAACAGGTTCAATAACTCCAGTTGCTAATCTTGAACCAGTACAATTGGCTGGAACGATCGTAAAACGAGCTTCATTGCACAATGCTGATCAAATTGAAAAACTAGACATTAGAATTGGCGATGAAGTTTTTGTAGAAAAAGGAGGCGAAATTATTCCGAAGATTATCGCGGTCGATTTTTCTAAGAGAAATCCAAATGCTGAAGTCACAAAATACATTACACATTGTCCCGAATGTAATTCTGAGTTGGAACGAAAAGAAGGCGAAGCTAATCATTATTGTCCCAATTTTTATGGTTGTCCGCCACAGATTATAGGTAGAATTCAGCATTACATAACCCGAAAAGCTATGGATATCGATGGACTTGGCGGAGAAACGGTTGCTTTGTTATTCAATAATAATTTGGTAAAAGATTATTCTGATTTGTATGAATTGAAAGTTGATGATGTAATTCCGTTGGAACGAATGGCGCAGAAATCGGCTGAAAATTTGGTAAATGGAATTGAAAAATCAAAAGAAATTCCCTTTGAAAGAGTTTTATACGCCTTAGGAATTCGATATGTTGGCGAAACTGTTGCAAAGAAACTGGCTAAACATTATAAAAACATTGATGCTATTCGAAATGCTTCTTTGATGGATTTAATTCTGGTAGATGAAATAGGTGAGAAGATTGCGCAAAGTGTAATTGAGTTTTTTGAAAATCCTGAAAATATTAGAATAATTGAACGTTTAAAACAATTTGGAGTTCAATTTGAAATAATTGAAAAACACAATCCAAATGCTACTGATAAATTAGCCGGAAAAACATTTGTTGTTTCAGGAGTTTTTGAAAAATTTTCTCGTGATGATTTGAAAAAGGCAATCGAAGATAATGGTGGAAAAGTAGGAAGTTCTATTTCGGCTAAAACTGATTTTGTAATAGCAGGCGAAAATATGGGACCAGCCAAATTAGAAAAGGCAAGCCAATTAAAGATTTCTATTATTTCGGAAGATGATTTTATTGAAATGTTAAAATAATTTTAATATTTTTTTATTTTTCTTGTTAAAATTTTTGTAAATTCACATAATATTTCCTTAAAAAGAAATTTATTGTAGTACGGTTTACTCCTTTTACAAAAAAAATAAAACTTGAAAATGCCTAGAAAGAATACCATATTAAAATGCTTTACCTTTCTTTTTTTTCTCGTATTTGCAATTGAGGTAATTGCAGAATCGTTTTCATATAAACCATTGATACTGATTTTTAAACCGCTTATTCCTTTAACATTGATTCTGATGTATATTGAGGAAAGTGAAAAGAAAAATGTAGTATATATTGTATTAATGTTTTTGTCTTTGGTGACTAATTTGTTGTTTATTCCAAATACATTTGAATCACTGTTTTATGCATTAGTTGTCTTTACCATACATCGAATTTTAGTCATTTTTTTAATTATTCGACTCAATCAAATTAAAGATTACATTCCGGTTGTAATTGCAACAGCGCCATTTTTAATTGTGTTTTTCTATTTGTATTTTGAAACACCAGAATTACCTGAGAGCAGTTTGATAATCTTGATTTTGCAAAATATTTTGATATCTGTTTTTGCCGGAATTTCGCTGTCAGATTATGTGATGAATGATAACAAACAAAACTCTATTTTACTAATTAGCGCAATGCTTTTTGTTATGCTTCAGTTTTCAATATTTGTAGAAAAATATTATTTGAATAATGAATACGACAGCATTTTAAGACCACTATCAATGACTTTAAACGGTATGGCTTTTTATTCTTTTTATCGTTATGTAATTGAAGCTGAAAAATTAAATGAGGATTGATTTTCCTTCCATTATTTTTGATTTATCATTGTCAAAATAAAAATCAATTCTACCAAGATTTAAGCCATAGCAACCAACTTGATTTACAATAACATCTTTTCCATCGGTATTCTTTAAAATAGTAGGTTTATCTAAGAAAGTATGTGTATGTCCGCCAATAATTAAATCAATGTCTTTGGTTAAAGTAGCGAGTTTGGTATCGCTAATTTTGTCAGGTTCATTTTTATATTGATACCCAAGATGTGAAAGACAAATCACTAAATCGCATTTTTGTTCGTGCTTTAAAATTCTTGTCATGTCTTGAGTAATTTCAACAGGATTATTATAAACCGCTTCTTTGTAATTTCGTTTATCAACTAAACCTTCTAATTCAACTCCAAGACCAAAAATTCCGACTTTAATTCCGTTTTTATGGAAGATTTTATACGGTTTGATATGACCATCCAAAATGGTGTTTTTTAAATCATAATTAGCATTTACAAAGCTAAAACTAGCGTTAGGTAATTGATTGTATAAGCCGTCAATTCCATTATCAAAGTCATGATTTCCAATGGTTGCCAAATCATATTTCATCATGCTCATTAACTTAAACTCAATTTCTCCACCAAAATAATTGAAATAAGGTGTTCCTTGAAAAATATCGCCAGCATCAAGTAATAATACGTTTGAATTTTCTTTTCTAATTTGTTCAATTAAAGCAGCACGTCGAGCAACTCCGCCCATATTTGGATTTTTGGGATGATTTTCAGGAAATGGATCGATGTAACTATGAACATCATTGGTGTGTAAAATCGTTAAATGCTTTGTGTTAACTGAAGAAAAACTGCTTAACGAAAGTCCGCCAAGTCCTAAAAAAGCCGAACTAATTGCCGTTTTTTGAATAAAATCTCTTCTTTTCATAATTATTCTTCTTTTATTCTTTCGTTAGTATTGGCTTTGATTTCTTTATTAGTCTTAAAATAATCAATCATTACGTTTCTCAACTTATAATCTAAATCATATTTTTCAACACTTTTTTTGAAGAAAATCATGTTGTCACCACCATTTACAAGGTAATCAGAAGTTACTACGTAGTAAATTTTATTTTTATCCAATGGTTTTCCTTGTACCAAAATATCTTTTACGCTTTTGTCTTTTGCAATCACAAAACTCATTCCCGATAATGGATGCGGTTTTTTTTCGGAAACAATATAATTGGCAATTTCTTCAATTTGTTCGCCTTTTAAACCTACAACAATAGTTGTGTTTTCAAATGGCATCACTTCATAAGCTGTTCTAGCAGTGATGTTTCCACTGGGAATAATAGAGCGAATTCCACCGTGATTAAGCAAGCAAATATCTATTGATTTGTTTTCTCTTTTTTGAAAAACAGGATTTGATTTCTCCAAAGTAATATCCGAAAGAAAATTTCCTGCCGAGGTTTGCCAAGTGCCATTTTTGTCCAAAGTTATCGGTGCAAATGACAAAACCTGACTTAAATCGGTGTTGATATTATCTCGATAAGGTTTGATAAAGTTTTCAATTTCAGAACTTTCGGAAAGCGTGTTTTCAATTCCAATTTTTGTACCTTCAATTCTGGATACATGATATTTTTTTTCTGCACAAGAAAAGAAAAGCGAAAATGTTAATATTAAAACAAAATGTTTCAATACAACGTTATAGTTTTTTAGTTTTACCATCGTTAATGCCACCAAATTTAGTAAATTTGTAACCCAAGTAAAAGTACAATGTTTTTCAATTATATCAAGGAACTTTTAACAAAAAAAACAGTTAAGAAAAGTTTATCGAATGTAAAACTTTCATCTTCTGATGGATTGATAAAAACAGTTGGAATTATTTTTGACGAAACTTATTTTTATGAGAAAGATGATTTAGTCAAAGAATTGGTTAACGAAGGAATTTTGGAAACTAATGTTAAAGTATTGGTTTTTAAGAATAAAATAAAAAAAACAGAAACATTTGATTATCCTGTTTTTAGTTATAAAAATCTAAGTTGGAACGGAAAAATTGAAATACCCGAAGCACAACAGTTTGTAAACGAGCCATTTGATTTATTGATAAACTATTATGATACCGAAAAAGCAGCGTTATTGTTAGTTTCTCAATTGTCAAAAGCTAGTTTTAAAGTAGGTTTTAGTGTTGTTGATAAGCGATTAAATCATTTTATGATTGACACTAATGCCGAGAATTACAAAATTTTTGTAAACGAACTGTTTAAATATTTAAGAATACTTAATAAAATTTAATATGCAATCACTTATTGGAACTGGAGTTGCTCTAGTTACGCCGTTTAAAAAAGACTTTTCTGTAGATGTAGAAGCTTTAAAAAGAATTGTGAATTTCCAAATAGACAATGGAATTGATTACCTTGTTGTATTAGGAACAACTGCTGAAACGGCTACATTAAGTAAGCAGGAAAAAGAGCTTGTAATTCAGACTATTGTTGAAGCTAACAATGGAAGATTACCTTTGGTTCTTGGTATTGGAAGTAATAATACGCAAGAAGTAATAGACGAATTAAAGACAAGAAACCTATCTGATTTTACCGCAATACTTTCGGTTTCACCTTATTATAATAAACCAACTCAAGAAGGAATTTACCAACATTTTAAAGCAATTGCCGAAGTTTCCCCTTTGCCAATAATTCTATATAACGTACCTGGAAGAACGGCAAGTAATATGTTGCCTTCAACAGTTTTACGACTGGCAAATGAATTTAAAAATGTAGTTGCTATTAAAGAAGCTGCTGGCGATATTGTTCAAGCAATGACTTTAATCAAAAATAAGCCAAAAGATTTTCTAGTAATTTCGGGTGATGATATGATTACTTTGCCAATGGTTTTGGCTGGAGGAGCAGGAGTTATCTCAGTTATTGGAGAAGGTTTTCCAAAAGAATTCTCCGAAATGGTTCGTCTCGGGTTAAATAAAAGAGTAGATGAAGCTTATAAATTACATTATTTACTAGCTGATTCCATTGATATGATTTTTGAACAAGGAAATCCTGCCGGAATTAAAGAGATATTCAAATCGCTTGGATTATCTGAAAATACAGTTCGATTACCTTTGGTAAATGTTAATGAAGATTTAGCAAATCGATTACATACTTTTGTGAATAAAATCACGAATATGTAGTCGTTTTTTTAATCGAAAAAAAATATTTTGTATTCCATAATTAATAACTAAATTTGCAGTTGCTTTTTTAAACTCATCAAAGGCTTTAAAATTGGGCTGAATAATAAATTAAATGAAGAAATTATTAGTATTTATTGCTTTTGTTTTGCTTTTTTCGTCTTGTAGCGAATACCAAAAAGCAATGAAATCAGAAGATGTAGCAGTCAAATATGACATGGCTGAAAAAATGTATGAAGCAAAAAAGTACAGCAAAGCCATTCGATTGTTTGAACAAATTGCTCCAGCATACAAAGGGAAACCTTCTGCAGAAAAGATGTTTTATATGTATGCACAATCGCTCTACAATACAAAACAATATTATTTAGCAGGTCATCAATTTGAAAGTTTTGCAGCAAATTATCCAAAAAGCCAAAAACTTGAGGAAGCATCATTTCTTGGAGCTAAAAGTTATTCAAAACTTTCTCCAGTTTTTAGTTTAGATCAAGTTGATACCTACAAAGCAATTGAGAAATTGCAGAATTTTATTGATGAATATCCAGAATCAACCTATTTAGCAGAAGCAAATATAGTTGCAAAGGATTTAAGAGAAAAATTAGAGAAAAAAGCATTTGAAACTGCAAAACAATACAATACAATTGAAAATCATAAAGCGGCAGTTGTGGCTTTGGATAACTTTATAATTAATTATCCAGGAACGCCGTTTAAAGAAAAAGCATTGTACTATAAATTAGACTCTTCTTATAAGTTAGCCATTAATAGTGTTCCTTCAAAAATGCAAGAACGTCTAGAAAGTGCAAAAAATGCTTATAACAATTTGGTAAAATTAAATGCCAATACAGAATTTAAAAGCAAAGCCGATGAAATGTTGGCGCGAATTGAAAACGATTTAAAACAATTTTCTAAAATAAATTAGTGATGGATTTAAAAAAGACGAATGCACCAGTAAACACAATTACTTACAACAAAAGTCAAATTGAAGAACGTACTGGTAACGTTTATGAAGCTATAACAATTATGGCAAAAAGAGCAAATCAAATCAACTCCGAAATCAAAAAAGAATTGATTGAAAAGTTAGATGAGTTTGCTACTTACAATGATAGTCTTGAAGAAATCTTTGAAAACAAAGAGCAAATTGAAGTATCAAAATTTTATGAGAAATTACCAAAACCTCATGCTCTTGCTGTTCAAGAATGGTTAGACGATAAAATCTATTACAGAAATACAAACCAAGACTAAAAAGCATGTCGGTTTTAAGCGGAAAAAAAATAGTACTAGGAATTTCTGGTGGAATTGCTGCTTATAAAACTGCGACTTTAGTTAGATTATTTATAAAAGCAGGTGCACATGTCCAAGTGATAATGACACCTGCTTCTAAGGATTTTGTAACCCCATTAACATTATCCACACTTTCAAAAAATCCTGTACATTCTACTTTTTATAACGAAGAAGACGAGAATGCGCAGTGGAATAATCACGTAGAACTTGGTCTTTGGGCAGATTTTATGTTGATTGCTCCAGCAACAGCCAATACGTTGTCTAAAATGGCAAACGGCATTTGTGATAACCTTTTAATTGCTACATATTTATCGGCAAAATGTCCTGTCTATTTTGCGCCAGCAATGGATTTAGACATGTATAAACATCCATCAACGATTGCTAGTTTTAAAGCTTTGCAAGAATTTGGAAATAGTATGATTCCTGCTGAAAGTGGCGAACTTGCCAGCGGATTATCAGGTGAAGGAAGAATGGCGGAACCAGAAAATATTGTAGCTTTTCTTGAAAAAGACATAGAAAGCAAACTTCCGCTCAAAGGAAAAAAAATATTGGTTACAGCTGGTCCAACTTATGAAGCCATTGATCCAGTTCGATTTATAGGAAATCATTCTTCGGGAAAAATGGGATTTGATATTGCTAATTCTGCTGCAAATCTTGGTGCAGAAGTTACTTTGATTTCTGGACCAACTCATTTAAAACCGGCTAATACTTTTATTAATTTGGTTAGAGTAGTTTCGGCTCAAGAAATGTTTGATGCTTGTCATCAGTATTATGAAAATATGGATGTAGCCGTTTGTGCCGCTGCCGTTGCCGATTATAAACCTAAGCAAGTTGCTGAACAAAAGATTAAAAAATCGGAAGCAGAATTTTCTATAGAACTAGAAAAAACCAAAGATATATTGGCTTCTTTGGGTAAAATCAAGAAAAATCAATACCTAATTGGCTTTGCATTAGAAACAGAAAATGAAATTGAAAATGCTAAGTTGAAAATTCAGAAAAAAAACTTAGATTTGATTGTTTTAAATTCGCTTCGTGATGAAGGCGCAGGATTTGGGAAATCGACAAATAAAGTAACTTTTATTAGCAACGATTTTACAATTGAACCTCAAGCTCTTAAATCAAAAGAAGAAGTAGCGAATGATATTGTAAACAAAATAATTTCATATTATGAAAAAGATATTTAGTGCATTTTTGTTGTTGTTTTTTTGCTCGGTAAACGCTCAGCAATTAAACTGTACCGTTCAAATCAATACGGATAAAGTACAAACAACCAATAATCAGTTATTTAAAAATCTGCAAATTGCCATAAATGATTTTATGAATAAAACTGATTTTACTGGCGAAGTTTTAAAACAACACGAAAAAGTAAATTGTTCCATGCTCATCATTATTGATGGTTTTGAAAATAATAATTTTACGGGTACAATTCAAGTACAATCTACACGACCAGTTTTTAATTCTACCTATTCGTCGCCCGTTTTTAATTTTAATGACAAAGATTTTACATTTCGATATACTGAGTTTGAAAACTTAATTTTTAATCCAGCTACATTTGAATCTAATTTGGTTTCTGTCTTATCTTTCTACAGTTACATTATGATAGGATTAGATGCCGATACTTATAAATTAAACGGTGGAAGAGAATGGCTTGATTTAGCTCTACAGGTTCAAACTACTGCGCAACAAGGTGGTTATCGTGGTTGGAGCCAAAATGATGGAAATCAAAATCGATTTTTTCTAATAAATGATTTGCTGTCGACTACATTTCAACCTTATCGTGACGCGCTTTATGCCTACCACAGAAACGGACTTGACACTATGACCGAAGATGTAAAAGTTGCTAAAGAAAATGTTGTCAACGCTGTAGATAAACTTTCGGTAATTTATTCAGCGCGACCAAATGCATTTTTGACCAGAGTTTTCTTTGATGCAAAAGCTGACGAAATTGTGTCGGTTTTATCAGGTGGACCAAATATGGATATTAGAACTTTTGTTGATAAATTAAACAGAATTTCTCCCATAAACTCAAGTAAATGGGCAACAATTAGATTGTGATTTAGTACTTCTCAATTTAATTTTTAATTATGATAACATCGCTTTCAATTGAAAATTTTGCTTTAATTGAAAAATTAAACATCAATTTTTCTCGAGGTTTTTCTGTAATTACAGGTGAAACTGGAGCAGGAAAATCAATACTTCTTGGTGCTTTGGATTTAGTTCGTGGAAAACGAGCCGATTTAACTTCGTTGAAAAATAAAGACGAAAAATGTGTTATTGAAGCTGTTTTTACCATCGAAAATTATAATTTAAAATTTTTTTTTGAAGAAAATGATTTCGACTACGAAACCGAAACAATAATAAGAAGAGAAATTTTGCCTAGCGGAAAATCACGAGCTTTTATCAACGATTCGCCAGTTAACCTTCAGCAGTTACAAGATTTGAGCGATTATTTAATTGATATTCATTCGCAGCATCAAACACTTGAATTGAGCAATCAAGATTTTCAAATTACGTTATTGGATTCATTGGCAAAAAATCAAAATTTAGTTAGCCAATACAAATCAGAATTATCACTTTATAAAAAAATAGATAACAGTTTAAAGGAATTAATTTCCAATAAAAATTCGCTGGACAAAGAACAAGATTACAATAATTTTTTATTGGAAGAATTGCTTGCAGCCGATTTAAAATTAGGCGAACAAGAAATCTTGGAAAGCGAGTTGGAAATGCTGAGCAATGTTGAATTCATTAAAGAAAATATTGAAAAGTCGATTGCAATTTCCGAAGAAGAACAATTTGGTGTAATTCAAAATTTAAAAGAAATTAGAATTTCACTTCAAAAAATTAGCGGATTATCGCCTGTTTATAACCAACTTTTTGAAAGAGTAAATAGCGTTATTATTGAACTTGAAGATGTCAATCAAGATTTGAATAGCGAGCTTGAAAAATTAGTTTTTAATCCTGAAAAATTAGAATTGGTAAATCAAAAATTGCAAACTATTTATTTGCTTCAAAAAAAGCATCAAGTAGAAACAATTGATGAATTAATTGCAATAAAAGACGAATTAGATGCTAAAGTTTTTTTGTCGAATGACATTGAAAATCAAATAGCAGCTTTTCAAAATCAACTTCAATCGAAGAAAAATTTATTAGACGAAGTAAGCAAAAATATTCACGACAATAGAGTAGGAGTTGTGCCTAATTTAACCCAACGATTGAGTGCAATTTTATCACAGTTAGGCATGTCAAATGCTCAGTTTCAGTTTGAAATTCAGTATGGAGAAAATTTTCTTTCCGATGGAAAAGATACTGTGCAATTATTGTTTTCTGCTAACAAAGGTTCCAACTTTGGATTGTTGAAAAAAGTAGCTTCTGGCGGAGAAATGTCGCGAATTATGTTGGCAATAAAATCGGTTTTAGCAGAAGAAACTAAATTACCAACGATAATTTTTGATGAAATTGATACCGGAATTTCTGGAGAAATAGCTAACAATATGGCAGAAATAATGAAGCAAATGAGCAACCAAATGCAAATTTTTGCGATAACTCATTTGCCACAAATTGCTTCAAAAGGCGAAGCACATTATAAAGTGTTTAAAACAATAAAAGAAAACACAACCGTTTCAGAAATTATTTTGTTAAACGAAAATGATAGGATTTTGGAAATAGCCGAAATGTTATCGGGAAAAAATCCATCAGAATCAGCATTGACACATGCTAAAGCATTATTAAATTAATTGATTACTTTTGTAAAATAAGAATAACAAAAACACTAAGAATATGATAATCGAACCAAGAATGCGAGGTTTTATTTGCCTTACAGCTCATCCAGATGGTTGTGCTCAAAATGTAAAAAACCAAATTGAATATGTAAAGTCAAAAGGTAAAATAAACGGTGCAAAACGCGTTTTAGTTATTGGAGCTTCAACAGGATTTGGATTGGCATCAAGAATTACGAGTGCTTTTGGATGTGATGCAGCAACTATTGGCGTATTTTTTGAAAAAGAACCATCAGCAGGAAAAACTGCAACTCCAGGTTGGTATAATTCAGCGGCATTTGAAGACGAAGCTACTAAAGCTGGTTTATATGCAAAAAGTATCAATGGCGATGCGTTTTCAAATGAAGTAAAACAGCAAACAATCGATTTGATTAAAAAAGATTTAGGACAAATTGATTTAGTGATTTATAGTTTGGCTTCGCCAGTAAGAATGCATCCAACAACAGGAGTTTTACACCGTTCTACTTTAAAACCAATAGGAAATACGTTTACAAACAAAACTGTTGATTTTCATACAGGCGTAGTTTCAGATGTTACTATTGAACCAGCAACCCAAGAAGATATCGATAATACCGTAGTTGTAATGGGTGGAGAAGATTGGTCAATGTGGATGAATGCAATGAACGAAGCAGGAGTTTTAGCTGATGGCGCAATGACAGTTGCTTATTCATACATTGGACCAGAAGTTACCGAAGCTGTCTATAGAAAAGGTACAATTGGTAGAGCAAAAGATCATCTTGAAGCAACCGCTTTTGATATTACAAATGATTTAAAAGCAATCAACGGAAAAGCATTTGTTTCGGTTAACAAAGCATTGGTAACTCAGGCAAGTTCAGCAATTCCGGTAGTTCCATTATATATGTCTTTATTGTTCAAAATAATGAAAAAAGACGGAAGTCACGAAGGATGTATTGAACAAATGCAACGATTGTATTCGGATAGATTGTATAATGGTTCCGAAATTCCTACCGATGAAAAAGGAAGAATTCGAATTGATGACTGGGAAATGAGACAAGTTTATCAAGACGAAATTGCAGAACTTTGGAAATCAATCAGCACTGAAACATTAACAGAAAATGGAGATTTAGCAGGTTATAAAAGTGATTTCTTGAATCTTTTTGGCTTCGGATTTGATAGCGTTGATTATACTGCAGAAGCCAATGAACTAAAAATGGTTGCAAGTATAGCTAATTAAAACAGAAGTAAAATTATTTATATATTTTAAAAACTCACAAATTTTTGTGAGTTTTTTTGTTGTTATATCTCTTGTATTTTTTTCATTTTTATTTTATTTATTAACAAAATCTTACAAATACTTGTGAGATATATTGAATTAATTACTTTTATACCAAATAATTTAACTTTAATTTATGAATATGAAAAAAAACTATTATTCAAAAAGGAAACCAAACCTTTGGGTAAGTCGATGGCAAAGATTGCTGACGACCTGCTTAATGGTTTTGTTTGGGCAACTATTGTTTGCGCAAACAGTTCAGGTTGGTAGCGGAACTGCAACAACAACAGCTGGTGGTGCAACAGTTCCAGTTACCAATTATGATTTCAGTTATTGTCAAATGATAATAACTGAAGCTCAAATTACAGCTGGAAATGGAGGAAATGCTATTACCGGAGAGATTTCAAAACTACGTTTTTACACCACTGCAATTGGTACAACATCTGTTTGGGCAACTAGTTGGAATGTTTATTTAGCAAGTACTACAAAAACAGAATTTGCTTCAACAACCGATTGGGAACCTTTTGCAAATTTACTTCAAGTATATACAGGTGCTGTAACACCAGTTGCAAACAATTGGTGGGAAATTACTTTTAGTACACCTTTTAATTACACTGGTGGAAATTTGATTGTAGCCATTGATGAAAATAGTTTAGGTTGGTCTGGTGGTCCAACATTTAGAACATTTACTTCAGGAACAAATACAGCATTGTATTTCAGAGCAGATGGAGCAATAAATAATCCTGATCCAGTTACTCCTCCAATAGGTACAGGAAGAACAGGTACTTTACCACAAATGCAATTATATTTTACAGAAGCATGTATGTCGCCAAGTGGTATTACTGCAACTCCTGCTGTTTATTCAGCAAATATTAGTTGGTCTTCTGTTGCTAATGCAACTGAATATGAATGGATTGTGGTTGCTAATGATGCAGGTACAGGCGCAACTCCAATTGCAACTGGAGTTATAACAGGAACATCAGATGTTGTTTCTGGTTTAACGGCTTCAACTCCTTATGATTTGTATGTAAAAACAAATTGTGGAGTAGATGGATTAAGCACTTGGTCAAATAAAATTGATTTTACTACAAATGTAGCTTGTCCTGCACCTACAGCAGGTATTGTATCAACTTTATTACCAGATTCTGCAACTATTCTATGGACAAGTGCTGGAACAACTTTTGACATTAATTGGGATACAGGTACTTTTACAGCTGGTGCTGGAACTAATACTGAAACAGGTGTTTCGGGAACTACATTTACTTTTCCAAACAATTTAACGCAAAATACAACTTACAGATGGTTTGTTCGTCTTGATTGTAATGCTACTTCAGAAGGAGTAAGTACTTGGGCTGGACCATATACCTTTACAACTCCAGGTTTTACAAGTGTTCCATATAATGAAAGTTTTTCGACAACTACTTTACCAACAGGTTGGTTAAATACAGGTTACACTTTTGCAGCAGCAAATGCTTCAATAGGAAGTCCAGCCGCAACAAAATTTGCAGATGGAGCAACAAATATCATTAGACGTAATCCATTTGGAAGTAGTGTAACAGGTAATTTCTCTCTTATTTCAGTAGGAACTGTTGCTGTTGGTCAAGTTTTAACTTTTGATTATAAATTAATCAATTATGCAGATGCGAATCCACCAGCTGTTGGTTCTGGTAGATTTAAAGTAGAAGTTTCTACAGATTATGGAAATACTTACGCTCAAATTGATGAAGTAGTTAATGATAATGTTGCAGGATGGAGAACAAAAACATATCCATTAGATGCTTATGCAGGTCAATTTGTAAGAGTTAAAATAACAGATACTTGGACAAGTGGTGATTATTTTATTGGTTTTGATAACTTTTTTATTGGAACACCTCCAACATGTCCTAACCAAACAGGATTAGTAGTAGGAAATATTACTGCATCAGGTGCAGATACTTCATGGGATAATATGAGTGCAACTGGAGCAACTGGATATGAATATGCGATTACAACATCAGCAACTCCTCCAACTACAGGAACAGCTACTTTGAATACTTTTTATGGTGCATCTGGATTAGACGCTCAAACAGTTTATTATTTACATGTTAGATCAAGTTGTGATGATGATACATATGGAAATTGGGCTACTATTACGTTCACTACAATTCCTGTAAATGATACATGTGCTACCGCAACGGCTTTAACTGTTGGTCCAAATTTTGCTGCTAATCCAGTAACTTCATCTTTACTTGGAGCAACTACAACAGCAGGAGTAACGCCATCATGTCAGGCTTCTTTTGGTAGAGATGTGTGGTTTACCGTAACTGTTCCAGCTTCTGGAAAAGTAACTATTGAAACTCAAGTAGCACCAACAAATTCATTATCAGATACGGTTATTGCGGTTTATCCATCATGTGGTGGAGCTCAAATTATTTGTGATGATGATGGTGGTCCAGCAGGAGCAAATAATTTAATGTCAATTGCAAATGTTTCAGGAAGAACACCAGGAGAAACTTTATATGTAGCTGTGTGGAAATATGAACCAGCTGCTGCAACTCCTACAAGTAATGCGTTTTTAGTTTCTGCTTATGATTGTTCATCTTTTGTAGCAGCACCAACTGGCGATGCAACACAAACATTCTGTTCAGCAAGTAATCCAACAGTTGCTAATTTGGTAGCTACAGGTACAGCTTTAAAATGGTATGATGCTGCAACAGCTGGTACTTTGTTAACATCAACTACTCCTTTAGTTTCTGGAAATGTATATTATGCGTCTCAAACAGTAACATGTGAAGGTTCTGCTAGATTAGCAGTTACAGTTACAATTGATGCTGCTGATGTGCCAACATTCGATGCTATTCCGGCAGTTTGTTCAGGTTCAACTTTTGTTTTACTAACAACATCATTAGAAAATATTACAGGAACTTGGTCGCCAGCTATTAACAATACTGCAACAACAACATATACTTTTACTCCCGATGCAGGACAATGTGCAACAACGGCAACGTTAACGGTTACTGTAAACCAACCACCGGTTGAGCCAATATTAGAGTGTTACGAAACTGCTACTTTTAATTCAACTACATGTCAATGGGAAGTAACAGGAGATCAACCAGTTCAGCCACCAGTAGTAAATTGTTGGGATGAATTTGTATTCAATAGTACAACTTGTGCTTGGGAAAATATTGGAACACAGCCTGTTCAACCAGAAATAGCTTGTTACGAAACAGCTAGTTTCAATACAACTATTTGTGTATGGGAAGTAACAGGAACTCAACCAGTTCAACCAGAAATAGCTTGTTACGAAACAGCTACATTTAATTCTACTTCTTGTCAATGGGATGTTACAGGAACTCCAACAACCCCAACTTTCAATGCTATTCCAGCAGTTTGTTCAGGTTCAACATTTGTTTTACCATTAACATCGTTAGAAGGTATTCCAGGAACTTGGTTGCCAGCTATTAATAATACAGCTACAACTGAGTATACATTTACTCCAGATGCAGGTCAATGTGCAACAACTGCAACATTAACGGTTACAGTAAATTCATTACCAGCAACTCCATCTGGAAATGCTAATCAAACATATTGTACAACTTCTGGAGATACTTTGGCGTCACTAGATGTTACAGGAACAGATTTAGTATGGTATGACGCTCCAAATGCGGGTAATGTTTTACCTTCTTCTACTGTAGTCACATCTACTACTTATTATGTTGCATCAAATAATGGAACTTGTGAAAGTCCTAGATTAGCGATATCAACTACAGAAGATTGTCCATCAATTGATTTTGTTAACTTACAATGGCCAGGCTCAGCAACAATTACTGAAGGTGGTAATATAACAGTTTATGGTAGAATTTATGTAGGTGGTTTGACAGATACTACATCAGGTCAAGCTGCAGGTATTCAAGCTTGGGTTGGTTATAGTGCTACTAATTCAAACCCTAATACATGGACGGATTGGGTTTCAGCTACTTTTAACGTTGAAGCAGGGAATGATGATGAGTATCAAGCTCAAATAGGTTCAACATTAACTCCTGGAACATATTATTATGCAACACGTTTTAGTTTGAATGGAGGTGATTTTGCTTATGGAGGAATAAATGCTACTAATCCAACAAGCGGAGGAAACTTTTGGGATGGAACTGGATTTATTAGCGGTGTATTGACTGTTGAGCCTGAATTGTCTAACAATGAATTCAGTTTTGCTAATCTAAAATTATATCCAAATCCAACAAAAAATATCTTGTATATTTCACACACTCAAGAGATTTCAAATGTTGAAATTTATAATTTAATTGGACAAAAAGTTACTTCAATGCTGTTAAATGCAAATGAAGGACAAATTAATATGTCTAATTTAGCAAGCGGTGCTTATTTTGTAAAAGTGACATCAAATAATGCAAGTAAAACAGTGAAAGTAATTAAAGAATAAATCCTTTTTAATTTAAGCAATTAACCGTCTAATTTATTAGACGGTTTTTTTTTGTAAAATATTAGTATTAAGTATTGTGAGTTTTTAAAATTTAATATACTTTTATAAAATTAACTTTTAAACAATTATAAAATGAAAAAAACTACTTTGTTCAATTCTGATGAAAATCGAATTGAAAAAGCAAAACGATGGCTTCGATTATTATCGATAAGCACAGCGTTTTTTGTTGGTCAGTCGGTCTTCGGACAAGATGTTGGAACCATTCAAATTGGTTCTGGAACATCAACAATTACAGGAACTAATGCTATTCCAGTTACTAACTATGTATCTAGTTATAGTCAACAGATTGTAACTGCGGCAGAGTATGCCTCTGGTGGTGGTGCAGCAGGTGAAATTACCAAATTAAGATATTATCCAACAAATGTTGGTACAGTTACGGTATGGAATAATTTAACAGTTTATATTGGTAATACAACTAAAACGGCTTTTTCATCTACAACTGATTGGGTTCCATTAACAGAACTAACTCAAGTTTTCTCAGGAGTTATTACACCAGATCCAGTATCAAATAGCTGGTTTGAGATTGTCTTTACAGCACCTTTTGATTATACAGGAGGAAATATTGTAATTGCAGTTGATGAAAATACACCAAATTGGACAACAGCACCAACATTCAGAAGTTATACTTCAACTGCAAATTCTGGTATTATGTACAGAAGTGATACAGAAAATCCAGATCCAGCTTCACCACCAACTGCTACTGCTAGAGTTAGTGCTTTGCCTCAAATTCAATTTGAAGGTACATTAGCAAGTTGTGTTGCACCTTTAGGATTAGTTTCTGCAAACGTAACTGCAACAACTGCTGATGTTTCTTGGGATCCATCTGGATCTAGTTCGGCTGTTGGATATGAATATGTTATATCAACGTCAAATACAGTACCAACGGGACCAGGAACTTCTTCGGGTTCAAGTGCAGAGACTTTTGTTCAATTAGATAACTTATGGTCACAAACAGTTTATTATTTATTTGTTAGAACTGATTGTGGTTCAGGAAGTTTTAGTGAATGGAGTTTACCAATTTCATTTACTACATTATGTTCTTCGGTATCATCATTTACTGAAGGTTTTGAATCAACAACAGGTACTAATTTTCCATCGTGCTGGTTCAAAGTTGGAGCAACAGGAACAGCTAATACTCAGGCTAGTACAGGTTTTGGAAGTACTAGATCTTTATATATGTACAGTTCAACTTCTACCAGTAGAGCAGTAGTATCATTGCCACCTGTTAATAACGCAGATGCTGACACACACAGAATGGTTATGAAAGTAAGAGCTAATTTTACTGTTGGTGAAACCATTGAATTGGGTTATTTAACCAATCCTGCAGATGCATCTACTTTTATGGCATTAAATTCAATTGTAACAAATAGTACTACAGTTCCTCAAACTTTTTCAACAACTCCTACTGGACTTCCTTCTGGTGATGTAGTTTTTGCGCTAAGAACAGGAACTGCTTTATTAAGTGTGTTGATTGATGATGTTACTTGGGAGCCAATTCCATTATGTCCTGATCAAACAGGTTTAGTTGTTGCTAACATCACTTCTGATGGTGCTGAAACTTCATGGGATGATATGAGTGCAAATGGCGCAACAGGATATGAGTATGCAGTTACAACTTCTGCAACTCCACCTGTTTCTGGAGCAGCTACAACAGATACTTTTTACGTTGCTTCAACATTAGCTTCAAATACAGTTCACTATTTACATGTTAGAACAAGTTGTTCTGGAGGTCAATTTGGAAACTGGACTTCAATTTCTTTCAGAACTCTTTGTGCTGCAGTTACAGCTCCAACTGTTGCTGAAACTTTTACAACATATTTACCTTCTTGTTGGAGTGAAGCAACTGGTGCTTTAACAGCAAGTTCAACTTTAAATAACGTAGATGGTGCTTGGATAAGCTATCAATTTGCTGGAGTATCAACTTCAAATATGGGTACTAAAGTAAATTTATATGGTGGTTCTACTGCTACACCGGATAACGATTGGATGATTTCAAGTCCTATTGATTTAGGTTCAACTCCAGGATTATACAGAGTAAAATATAAAAGTGCACTTACTTCCTACAATGGAACAACTGCTCAAACAAATTTAGGTACTCATGTTGTTAAAGTTGTAGTTTCTACAGATGGTGGAGCGACATGGTCAGATTCTAATGTAATTAAAACATATTCTGGAACTTATACACCAACATCATCTGAAACAATAGATTTAACAGCTTATTCAGGAGTTGTTAAAATTGGTTTTGTTGCAACTTCTACTTCATTATCTCCAGATATTGATTTTCACATAGATGATTTTATTGTTGAAGCAATTCCATCTTGTCCTGATGTAACAGGTTTAGTAGTGTCAAGTATTACTTCGGATAGTGCGTCCACTTCATGGGATGATATGAGTGCATCTGGTGCTACAGGTTATGAATACGCAGTTACAACAACTGTAACTCCGCCAGCTTCTGGTACAGCTACAACAGATACTTTTTATTTAGCTTCTGGATTAGATTCAAATACTGTACACTATTTACATGTTAGAACAGATTGTGGCTCTGGAAGTTTTGGAAATTGGGTAACAACTTCGTTCACTACACTATGTTCTTCTGTAACTTCGTTCACTGAAGGTTTTGAAACTACTACTGGTGCTCTTTTCCCATCATGTTGGTCAAAAGTTGGTGGTTCAGGTTCAGCTTATACGCAAGCAAGTACAGGAATTTCAGGTGCAAGAAACGTATATATGTATAGTTCTAGTGCAACAAGTAGACCAGTTGTGGCTATGATTCCTGTTAGTAACGCTAGTGCAGGAACGCATAGAATGGTAATGAAAGTTAGAGCTAATTTTACAGCAGGTGAAACCATTGAATTAGGTTATTTAACAACTCCAACTGATGCAACTACGTTTACACCTATTAATTCAATAGTAACAAATAGCACAACTGTTCCACAGTCATTTATTACAATTCCTTCTGGTTTACCATCAGGAGATGTAGTTTTTGCTTTAAGAACTGGAACTGCTTTATTAAGTGTATTGATTGACGATGTTTCTTGGGAACCACTTCCTTTATGTCCCGATCAAACGGGATTGGTTGTTGCTAATGTTACATCAAACAGTGCTTCTACATCTTGGGATGATATGAGTGGGAATGGTGCAACAGGATATGAATATGCTGTAACAACTACCGCTACACCACCAACATCTGGAACAGCAACAACTGATACTTTTTATGAAGCTACTAGTTTGGTTTCTAATACTGTTCATTATTTACATGTTAGATCAATCTGTTCAGGTGGTGAGTTTGGAAATTGGGCAACATTATCATTTACAACTTTAGTTGCACCTTCAACTATTCCATGGAATGAAAACTTTGATGTAACGGGTACACCTGGTGGTTGGACAACAAATGGTTATACTGTTGCTGCAGCAAATGCAAGTATTGGTTTTCCTGCTTCAATTAAATTTGGTGATGGAACAACTAACGTTATCAGAAGAAATTCATGGGAGTTTTCTACAACAGGTAGCTTTACAACTAATTCAGCTGGAGAAATTGCCGCTGGACAGGTATTAAGCTTTAATTATAAATTAATTAATTATCCTGATGATAATCAGCCATCTGTAGGTTCAGGAAATTATACAGTTGAAATCTCAATTGATAATGGTGCAACTTATGATTTAGTAGAAACTGTAACAAATGATGGCGTTGCAGGTTGGCAAACTAAAACTTATCCATTAGATGCTTATGTAGGTGAATTTATAAAAGTAAAAATTACAGATACTTGGTCTGGTACTGATGTTGATGCAGATTATTTCATCGGTTTTGATAATTTCTATATTGGAGAAGAGCTTTCATCTCCTTCATTCGATAAATCAGCTTTAAAAGTGTATCCAAACCCAACAAGAAATATCTTGTATGTTAACTACAATCAAGAAATTTCAAATGTTGAAGTTTACAATTTAGTTGGACAAAGAGTAGCAAATATTACACCTAATGCAAACGAAGGACAAATTGATATGTCTAACTTAGCAAGTGGAGCTTATTTTGTAAAAGTTACTTCTAATAACGCAACTAGAACAGTTAAAGTTATTAAAGAATAAGTTTTTTAGTATTAAAAGTAAAGACCACCTAAGTAATTAGGTGGTTTTTTTATAAAAAATCATAAAGACTTGTGATTTTTTTTAGAATATTATACATTTATAGAATTAACTATTAAACAATTCTATAAATTATGAAAAAAATTACTTTTTCTGATTCCAGTAGGAAACGGATAAAAAAAACAAAATTATGGATTGGAATTCTTTCAACTTGTATAGGGCAAATGATGTTCGGGCAAGATATAGGTACCATTCAAATAGGTTCTGGAACAGGAACTGTTGCTGGATCTGAAGCAATTCCAGTGAGTAATTATGTTTACAATTACAACCAACAAATTATAACTGCAGCAGAGTATGCTTCTGGTGGAGGTACTGTAGGAGAAATTACAAAAATTCGTTACTATCTTACTAGTATTGGGACTATTTCAGTTTGGAACAACTTAACGGTTTACATTGGAAATACTACAAAAACGTCGTTTATTTCTAACACGGATTGGATTCCATTAACTGAATTAACACAAGTGTTTACCGGAGCAGTAACTCCTGATCCAGTAGCAGAAAATTGGTTTGAAATAACCTTCACAGCACCTTTTGATTATACCGGAGGAAATATTGCTGTAGCCGTTTATGAAAACGCTCCAGGTTGGAATGAACCTCCTACTTTTAGAAGCTATACTTCAACACCTAATTCAGGTATTATGTATAGAACGGATGATGATGTGAATAACCCTGATCCAAATAATCCACCATCTGCTTATGCAAGAGTTAGTACATTACCTCAAATTCAATTTGAAGGAACTTTGGCAGATTGTGTTGCGCCATTAGGTTTAGTATCGTCAAATATTACTGCTACTACTGCAAATGTTTCTTGGGATGAATCAGGTTCAACATCTGCTTTAGGATATGAGTATTTTATATCAACATCAAATGCATTTCCAACAGGAGCGGGAATTTCTTCAGGTTCAAATGCAGAAACTTATGCAGAATTAGATAATTTAACACCACAAACAGTCTATTATTTGTTTGTTAGAACCGATTGTGGTTCAGGAAGTTTTAGTGAATGGAGTATTCCTAGTTCATTTACAACTGCTTGTGCTCCTTTATCAACATATCCACATTTTGAACCATTTGATAATGTTTTACCTAATGATTGTTGGTTAGCAGGTCAGAATGGTGATTTAGCTTCTGGACCAGAAGATTTTGGTTATAGTAATTGGGGTGAAGATGGTTTTGCAAATGATGGTTATGACGGTGCCATTAGATATAATTTATACTATGAAGAAGCAAATGATTGGATAATTTCTCCTCAGTTTTCTATACCTGCAACTGGATATGAATTAAAATTTAAAGTTGCTGCTACTGATTATAATACAACTTCAGCAGTATCATTGTGGGAAGAAGATGATTTTGTTGAAGTATTAGTTAGCGTAGACGGAACATCTAACTGGATTGTTTTAGATACTTATAATAGTTTAAACATTCCATCCAATACAGGATTATTTAATATTCTTAATTTAGATGATTATGCTGGCGAAACAGTACGATTCGCTTTTAGAGCAGTTGAAGGAACAGCTAATGGAGATGCTAATATTGATTTTTTTGTAGATAATTTTGAAATAAGAATTGCGCCATCATGTCCAGACCAATCAGGTTTAGTGGTTAGTAGCATAACTTCTAATAGTGCATCTACCTCATGGGATGATATGAGTGCTGATGGAGTTATTGGATATGAGTATGCTATTACAACTTCTATTACACCACCAGCATCTGGAGAAGTAATTACGGATACTTTTTATGAAGCATCAGAATTAGAACCTCAAACGGTTTATTATTTACATGTTAGAACTAGTTGTGGTAGTGGTGAATTTGGATATTGGGTTACTTCAGCTCCTTTTATGACACAATGTGTTGCGTTTACTACACTTCCATATATTGAAAATTTCGATACTTATGGAACGGGTTCAGATGCGTTTCCTGTATGTTGGACCAGACCAGTTACTTTTACGGAATGGCTTGTTTGGCCTTCAATTGTTGATTTCAATTCGGTTAGTGAACCTAATAGTTTAAAATTTCAATCAGAAGTAGGTACTCCAACTTATGCAGTTTCTCCAGCATTTGTTGAAGATATTCACAATCTTAGAGTTAAATTCTCTCTAAAAAGAGAAGGAACTTTTTCAGGAACTTTTGAAGTTGGAGTTATGAGTAATCCTTCTGACACAAGTACTTTTGAACTTGTTCAAACCATAGATCCAGATAATAATGATTACAATCAATATGCAATTAATTTTGATTCTACTCAACTACAAGGAGGAAATAAGTATGTTGCTTTTAGACATAATTCCGACTCAGATTATTGGTATTATTGGGTGGATAATTTTGTAGTAGAACTAATTCCTTCGTGTCCGGACGTAACAGGCTTAGTAGCAGGAAGCATTACTCATAATTCAGCTGATGTTTCTTGGGATGACATGAGTGATTTGGGAGTTGAAAGTTATGAATATGCAGTTACTACATCAGTAACACCACCAACAGCTGGTGACGATATTGATGATACTTTTGATAGTGTTTCTGGTTTAGATTCTAACACAGTATATTATCTTCATGTAAGAAGTGTTTGTGATGCAGGTGAATTTGGAGCTTGGATAACCTATTCATTTACTACATTAGTTGCTCCAGCTACAATTCCTTGGACAGAACAATTTGCTGACGCATCACTTCCTGATGGATGGAGTTTAAATCCAGATTGGTCATGGAATATTGATGATGGATATAATGGATGGAATGATGTATATTATATTCCAGGAAGTACAGGTGATTTTATCTACAAAAACGTTTACAGTGCATTTACAACAGGAGCAAGTTTTACTACAATTAGTATTGGTGAGGTAGGAGATGGAAATATTTTATCATTCAATTACGCAGCGTTTCCTTACGATCCAGAAGACACAGTAGTTAATGGTAACTTTGTGGTTTCTATCTCAGCTGATGGCGGTGCTTTTACAGAAATCGAAACTGTTGATACAGTAGGTAGTTTAACCTGGGATAACACTTTCGGACCTTATGATTTGTCTGCGTATGAAGGTCAATACATACAAGTTCGTATAACAGCAAATTGGGGCGGAGGAAGTAGTGATGATTATTATATTGGTTTTGATAATTTCTACATTGGACCAGATCTTTCATCACCTCAGTTTGATAAATCAGCTTTAAAAGTGTATCCAAACCCAACTAAAAATATCTTGTATGTTAACTACAACCAAGAAATTTCAAATGTTGAAGTTTACAATTTAGTTGGTCAAAGAGTAGCAAATATTACACCTAATGCAAATGAAGGACAAATTGATATGTCTAACTTAGCAAGCGGAGCTTATTTTGTAAAAGTTACTTCTAATAACACAACTAAAACAGTTAAAGTTATCAAACAATGAGTTTTTTAATTGAATAAAATGAAACCACCTAAGAGATTAGGTGGTTTTTTTGTTTACATGTTATTGCTCATTAAACTTTAACCATTAATCATTAAACTATATATTTGTAAAAAAAAGTGAGCATGTTTTCTTTAATCATTCCTATATATAACAGACCAGAAGAAATAAAAGAACTTTTAGAAAGTTTGCTGTTATCTAGTTATAAAAAGGAATATGAAATTGTAATCATCGAAGATGGTTCAAAAATTGACTGCAAAGATGTTGTCGCTCAATATGCTGATAAATTTTCGATTTCCTATTATTTCAAAGAAAACTCTGGTCCAGGCGATTCTAGAAACTACGGAATGAAAGTTGCCAAAGGCGATTATTTTATTATATTAGATTCCGATTGCTTAATTCCAGCCAATTATTTATCGGAAGTTGAAAAAGAACTTGAAACCAATTATGTTGATTGTTTTGGCGGTTCGGATGCAGCTCACGAATCGTTCTCAAAAATTCAAAAAGCCATCAATTTCACCATGACTTCGTTTTTAACAACTGGTGGAATTCGTGGTGGTTCCGAAAAAATAGGGAAGTTTCAACCGAGAAGTTTTAATATGGGAATTTCCAAAAAAGCATTCCAAGAATCAAAAGGCTTTGGAAATATTCATCCTGGCGAAGATCCTGATTTGTCCATCCGTTTATGGAAATTAGGCTATAAAACCCGACTATTTCCCAATGCTTTCGTCTATCATAAGCGAAGAATTGACTGGGATAAATTTTCCATTCAAGTGAATAAATTTGGAAAAGCACGACCAATACTTGACTCGTGGTATCCAGAATATAGCAAAATCACATTTTGGTTTCCATCGCTTTTTATCATTGGATTAGTTTTTTCGGTAATAGTATTGATTTTTGGATGCAAACTACCGCTATTGCTTTATGCTTTTTATTACTTAATGATTTTAGTTTTTTCGACCATACAAAACAAAAGTCTCGAAATAGGATTACTATCTTTAGTTGCTGTAAACCGACAGTTTTTTGGCTATGGATTAGGATATTTAAAGTCATTTCTAAAAATAAAAATCTTAAAACAACAACCTGAAAAAGCATTTCCCGAATTATTCTTTAAACGATGACAAAAATAATTGGATTAACAGGCGGAATTGGCAGCGGCAAAACGACGATAGCAAAACACTTTGCATCGCTTGGCGTTCCTGTTTATATTGCTGACGATGAGGCAAAAAAACTCATGGATAATCCTGAAATTATTGCTAAACTACAAGCTGTTTTTGGAGATGAAATCATCGAAAACGAAAAAATTGATAGAAAAGCTTTAGCCCAAATTGTTTTTCAAAACCCAAAAAAGTTAAAAAAACTCAATTCCATTATTCATCCTGCGGTAAAAATTCATTTTGAAAATTGGTTACATTCTCATAAAAATCATCCAATAATTATTAAAGAAGCCGCAATCCTTTTTGAAAGTGGAAGTTATAAAGATTGTGACGCTATAATTACTGTAACATCGCCATTAGAAGAACGCATTAATCGCGTGATGAAAAGAGACAATACATCTCGAGAATCAATACTTCATCGCATTAATAATCAATGGACAGACGAACAAAGAATTTCTAAAAGTGACTATGTTATCTCTAATATTTCTGTTAAAGAAGCTTTAAAGCAAGCTGAAGGAATTCTTAAATTGTTGAATAATTCATAATTTTACAGTAAGATGTTAATCTTTGGTTAATGTTTTTATTGCTTAAATGTTAAAATGTTAAATTTGTTCGATGAATAAATTATTTTTCCGTTTGCTTGTCGTGCTAATGAGTTTATCCTTAATAGGAATAATACTTGTTCAAGTATACTGGTTCAATACTTCGTTAAAAAATAATGAAGAACAATTTCGATATCATGTTAAGCAAGTTTTAGGAAATGTATCCGAAAAACTGAACAAATATGAAGCCTATACTTTTTATGAGCGATACAATCGTTTAAAAGATAGCATTGGAAAAACACCTCAAAAAAGCGATTTTCTTGAATTTGGTTATTACCAAAGAGATTCAAGAACAAACGAAACCATAATTTATTCCAACAGTATTATTTCAGAAGATTATGGAATAAACTCGTCGTTCTTTGATAAAAATGGTGAAGTCAATAAAATAAAAAGTTTTTCTGCCAATAGAAAAACCGAAGTTTACAACGAAAGCGTTGATAATTCTGGAATGAAGCAAAACATCACACCAGAACTTCGAATTGAAAAATCAGGAAAATTAGAACTTCTTGATAATGCACAATTTGAAATATTCTACAGAGATATTGCGGCTTTAAATTCTATTCAAAATAGAATTTCAAATGAATTGCTTAATCGATTGTTATCTAGTGAATTAAAAGATTATGGTATCAATACGCCATACGAATTTAGTGTTTATAGCAATGGATTGGCAACCAAAATAAAGTCTGATTATTTTCGATTTGATAAAGAATCAACCTATTCAATTCCAATTTTGATTGATAACGAAGGAAATAAAAAATACCAATTGTTATTGCAATTTCCTCAAAAGAAAAAATTTCTAATATCAGAATTGATAGGAATTGCAGTGCTTTCAATGATTTTTACGCTAGTAATTGTAATTGCATATTCCAGCGCATTAAGTCAAATTATCAAGCAACGTCAAATTTCTGAAATCAAAACCGATTTCATAAATAATATGACGCATGAGTTCAAAACGCCAATTGCTACAATCAATTTGGCTTTGGATGCCATAAAAAATCCAAAAGTTTTTGACGACAAAGAAAAAGTCAATCGCTATCTTCAAATGATAAAAGATGAAAATAAGCGAATGCATGCTCAAGTTGAAAACGTATTGCGAATTTCAAAATTAGAGAAAAAAGAACTCGATATTTCTAAAGAAACTCACGATGTTCACGAAATTATAGAAGATGCAATCGAACACGTACATTTAATAGTTGAAGACAGACAAGGAAGCATTGAAACGCATCTCGATGCACCTCGAAATTCAGTATTGCTAAACGATGTACATTTTACAAATGTTCTTGTAAATGTTTTAGACAACGCCATAAAATACTCTGTTGTAGCACCAAAAATTATCGTTACAACAGAAAATGTAAAAGACTTTATCATTATCAAAATAAAAGATAACGGTATCGGAATGAGCAAAGCCGCTCAAAAAAGAATTTTTGAAAAATTCTACCGCGAACACACAGGTGATGTTCACAATGTAAAAGGTCACGGATTAGGTTTATCCTATGTAAAAAGAATTGTTGATGACCATAACGGTCAAATATTTGTAGAAAGCGAAAAAGGAAAAGGAAGTACGTTTATAATAAAAGTCCCACTCATTAATTAATATATATGGAAACTACTAAAAAAATATTGCTAGTTGAAGATGATCAAAATTTTGGAGTTGTATTAAGAGATTATTTATCCCTAAATGATTTCGAAGTTACATTAGCCAAAAACGGAATGGAAGGTTTCGAAAAATTCAAGAAAGATAACTACGATTTATGTATTCTTGACGTAATGATGCCATACAAAGATGGTTATACTTTAGCCAAAGAAATTAGAGAAAAAAATAAAGATATTCCACTTATCTTCTTGACAGCTAAGTCAATGAAAGAAGATGTGATGAAAGGTTACAAAGTTGGAGCTGATGATTATTTGAACAAACCGTTCGATTCAGATGTGCTTTTAATGAAAATCAAAGCCATTATTCAAAGAAAAGCTAGCGAAAACAAAAACGAACCAGCAAAATTTGAATTCCAAATTGGTAAATTCAACTTAAATTCGAAATTACGTTTCTTAACTTTCGAAGGAAATGAGCCAATCAAACTTTCTCCAAAAGAATCAGAATTATTGAAAATGATGGCAATCTATGAAAACGATTTAATGCCAAGAGAATTAGCATTGACCAAAATTTGGAGAGAAGATAACTACTTTACTTCCAGAAGTATGGATGTTTATATTGCCAAATTACGTAAATATCTAAAAGACGATCCAAACGTTGAAATTCTAAACATTCACGGCGAAGGATTTAGATTAGTAATCAAAAAATAAATAAATTTCCCTGTCAATTTTGACGGGGATTTTTTTTTGGAGCTGATTCCCGCTTTCCGCTATATCTTTACAACTCGTTTTGCAAACTCGTTATAAAGGATGCCGCTTCAATCGGGGCTAAAACTTCCGGCATTAATTCCACTCCAGTTGCAAAGCAAAACACGCTTTGTCATTATTAGTAATCACAAAAACATCATCATGACGACCAATAACAGCTTCGTCACCAAGTGCCAATTCACGCATAAAATTCATTTCAAAAGCTTTCAAACCATTGCTAATTAATTGAGTAACATCACAATTGTTTAAACACCATTCCAAATATTTCACATTATTAGCATGATTAACAACATCCAAATCCGAAAGCCGAACGGTATAATTTTCTAAAATTTCAAGTTCTTCCTTTATATCAATTTTAGAAAACGATTTTTCGGTGGCATTTTCTGGAAATTTTCCAAAATGTTCGTGAGGCAAAGCCAAGCTTTCGGGTTTTCTTTTATTGGTATTAATCACAGCCCAAAACGTTTCACAACCTACAATTTTTTCATCACCAATATACAATTCCAAACAACGAACTGAACGCGAATTTTCCAACGATTTTATCCAAGTTTTAACCGTAACAACATCACGCCATTTTGGTAAACGCTTAATCTCAACACGCATTCTGCTTAAAACCCAAGCTTGATGAAAGACTTGCATATCGCTAAAACTAATGCCACCAAGTTCAGCATGCAAACCAGCAGTCAATTGCAAAATATTACACAAATCGGTATATTTCAAATAACCGTTTGGATAACATTGAAGAAAATTAATTTCTTTTTCTTCGTGTAAAATAGAGGTGAAGTTGGGTGAAATTGGCATTTTAGCTTTATTTTTTTCGAACACAGATTTAAGAAATAAATAAAATTTCAAAAATTTTTCTAATTTCTTAAATCTGCGTTGCTTATTTCATTTTCTATAAAATTTATAATTTCCATTCTATCGACTAAATAATCAAACCAAACAGTATTTTCGGATCGTTTAAACCAAGTAATTTGGCGTTTTGCAAATCTACGTGTGTTCATTTTGATTTGCTCAATGGCAAATTTCAAAGATGTTTTTCCTTCAAAAAAATCAAATAGTTCACGATAGCCAACGGTTTGCAAAGCATTCAAGTTTTTATTTGGAAATAAATTTTCAGCTTCTTTTAGTAAACCTTCATTCATCATAATGTCAACGCGCTGGTTAATTCGGTTGTACATCATTTCTCTTTCGGCTTCCAATCCAATGATAATAGGAGTGAAGTTGCGTTGATTTTTCTTTTGCCCAATAAAACTAGAATATGGTTTTCCGGTTCCAAGACAAACTTCTACAAAGCGTTTCATTCGTTGCGGATTTTGTAATGTTTGCGGATTTTCGGTTGAAAGTTTTTGGAAATAATGAGCATCCAATTCCTTTAATTTTTGTTGTAAATAATCAATTCCAAATTGTTCAAAATCAGCATTTATTTTTGTTCGAATTTCTTCGTCAATATCTGGAAAATCATCAAAACCTTTTAGAACAGCATCAACATACAATCCGCTTCCACCAACCATGATTTGAATATTATTTTTTAAAAATAATTCATCCAATTTTTCAATAGCTTCTTTTTCAAAATCACCAACAGAGTAATTATCAAAAATCGATTTGTTTTGGATAAAATGATGCGTTGCGCTTGCCAATTCTTCATCAGATGGAACGGCCGTGCCAATTTTCATTTCTTTAAAAAACTGACGGCTGTCGCAAGAAATGATATCGCAATTGAAATGTTGTGCCAAAGCTATGCTTAGCGCCGTTTTTCCAATTGCAGTTGGTCCAATTATGGTAATTAAATAGTTATTCATCACAAATTTTTTCTCCACAATGATGACAGTATCGCGCGTCATCTTTGTAAATTAAGGTTGTACACGATGGGCATTTTTTTACATCGTTATTTTTGTCTTTGTTTTTCATACCGGCAAATTCAGCCGTTACAATTCCTGTTGGAACCGCAATAATTCCATAACCCATAATCATGATAAACGATGCAATGATTTGTCCAAGTGTTGTTACTGGCGCAATATCGCCATAACCAACAGTTGTTAACGTAACAATACACCAATAAATGCTTACAGGAATACTAGTAAAACCACTTTCTTTTCCTTCAACTACATACATAATTGCACCTAATAAAATGGAAACAATTAATACAAAGTAAACGAATACAATAATTTTGGTTCGGCTGGCTTTGATGGCGAGTTTTAATTGTGATTCTTGACCTGTAAAATGGACTAAATTTAATATTCCAAACAAACGAAGTAAACGTAAAGCTCGTATTACCGATAGCATTCTCGAACCTGGAATAAAGAACGAAAGATACATTGGAAGAATAGAAATTAAATCGACAATTCCATAAAAACTCAGAATATAATTAAGCGGTTTTTTATTGGAAATAATTCGCATGATGTATTCCAAAGTGAAAACAACCGTAATTATCCATTCGGAAATGATTAGAAATTGATGGTATTTTGCGTCCAATTGTTCCACTGTTTCCAGCATGACCAAAAGCACACTCAAAAGAATAACGCCAAGTAGAATTAAGTCAAAAAGTTTCCCCGCAAAAGTATTGGAACCATAAATGATGATGTAAATCTTTTGTCTGAGAATTTCATATTTGGTTTTAATATGATTTTTCATTTTCTAAAATTTTAAAATTCGCATCACTTTATTTCTTCTCAAATAACCTTGAATAATGGTTTTAGTATCGCGATTATTTTGCATCGGAATAATAATATTTTTTAAGATTTCGATGTTGCTCACTTGATAATTCAAATCAAAAAAGCAATAACCTTTGTAAATTCCGTTTTCAATTAAAACAGCACTTCGTTCTTCAATGCTTCTGCCACGATCGATGATAACCATATTATTGTTCTCAAATTTCATTTCCTGAATGAATTCTTCTACACGTTGGTTATAATCTTCGGGATTTTCTTTGCCGAGACAAGCGCCGTTACATTCTTTAATTTTTAGCTGAAAACAACCATTTTTGGTTTCATATAAACCATTTATTTTTTGGCACAATTGATGTTCGGCAGTAATTTTAAACAACATATTTTTTCCTTCCTGAATAGAAGTAAAGGATGTAATTTCTTTTTTTCGACCATCAGCTTTTTGAACTTTTAAAGCCAAATATCCGTTTTCATCTTTTTCAACATAAAGCGCATATTGAAAAATAGTTTTTCGCTGCGATCGATTGTAAATCGGTTTATTGATTTTGATTTCTTCGCTTTCTTTCAATAAAGCAATCAATTCGCTACCAGTTTCTTCATAAGTTACGGCAAAAACTTCGCGTTGTATCTTTTTACTTTTACCCGAAGTTCCTGTAAAATGTTGATTAATACGTTTTTTAATGTTTTTGCTTTTGCCAATATAAATCAAATCGCCTTTTTCGTTATGAATGTAGTAAATACCGGTTTTGGTTGGCATACTTTCTACAATATCGAGCAATTTTGGAGTTAATCCTTTTTTGATTTCGGCTTTAATTGAACTAATCAAAATTTCTTTTGCGACATCTTTTGCCAAAAGCATTTTGAATAATTTCACAGTCGCCATTGCATCGCCACTTGCTCGATGTCTATCAGCAACAGGAATTCCGAGTGAGCGAACTAGTTTTCCTAAACTGTAAGAAGGTTGTCCCGGAATGAGTTTTTGTGATAATTCAACGGTGCAAAGTGTTGGTCTAATGTAATCATATCCCAAACGTGAAAATTCGGTTCTTAGAATTCGATAATCGAAAGACGAATTATGGGCAACAACGATACAATCTTGAGTAATTTCAATAATTCGTTTGGCAACTTCATAGAATTTTGGTGCCGAACGAAGCATTGCATTGTTAATTCCGGTCAATTTTACCACAAACGGTTGAATTGGTTTTTCCGGATTGACCAAACTGATAAATTGATCAACGACTTCGTGACCGTCAAATTTATAGATGGCGATTTCGGTAATTCCTTCTTCGTTGAATTGTCCTCCGGTGGTTTCTATGTCTAGTATTGCGTACAAAAAAAGTGATTAGTGATTAGTGAATAGTAACTAGTTTATCATTCCGTAGGAATCTCAACTTTAATTATTTTAATTTCTTGTTCCAAATATACTACTTCCAATCCGAACCATTGTACTACCGCAATCGATGGCTAATTGATAATCGCCTGACATTCCCATGGAAAGGGTTTCGAGTTTCAAGTTTAAAGTTTCAAGTTGTTGGAGTTTGTCGAAAATGTTTTTTAAATTTTGAAACTCTTTTTTTATTTGTCCTTGATTATCAGTAAAAGTAGCCATTCCCATTAAACCAATGACTTTGATGTTGGTCATTTCTTTAAACTCATCAGAATTCAGTAACTCAATCAATTCATTTTCGTTTAGACCAAATTTAGTTTCTTCTTCGGCAATGTGTATTTGGAGTAAACAATTGATGTTTTTTCGCCAGCGAACGGCTTGACGGTTGATTTCTTTTAGTAATTTCAAACTGTCAACTCCGTGAATCAATTTTACATACGGAACCATATATTTCACTTTGTTCGACTGAACGTGACCAATCATGTGCCATTCAATATCTTTGGGCATTTGCTGCCATTTTTCGGTCATTTCTTGGATTTTATTTTCACCAAAAATTCGCTGACCGGCATTGTAAGCTTCCATTAAATCTTCAACAGGTTTGGTTTTTGAAACCGCAACAAGTGTTACGTTTGACGGAAGTTGGGATTTTATTTGGAATAAATTTTGTTGTATTGACATTTGTCTATTTTCTTTTCTCTTTTTTCTAAATCATAATTCATAAACCATCAATCCACTACGAAACTTTGGTTCGATATAGGTTGATTTTGGAGGCATGATTAAATTGTTGTCTGCCAAAGCTTTAATTTCTGAAATATCACTTGGATAAAGCATGAAACCAACTTCAAATTCGCCTTCGTCAACCAATTCTTTTATAGTAGCAATGGATTGTTTTCCAGGAATGTATTCAATTCGTTCGTCGTTTCGTAAATCTTCAATGCCAAGTAATGGTTGCAAGACTTTATCGTATAAAATTTGAGCGTCTAAATTCGTCAATATTGAATTTTGATTTTTGAAATTATCATTGATTTTATAAAAAAGTGCATAAAAACTTCCATCGAGATACATACCAAATTCAAATTTGCTTTGTGGTTTCCACAATTCCTGTTCTTTGTCTTTGATGATGAAATGTTCAGAGAGTTTTTCTAGAAAATCTTCTTTGGAATAGCCATTCAAATCACGAATAATTCGGTTGAATTCATAGATTTTAACCTGACTTTCCGCGATCAAAAAACTCATAAAATAGTTTAAATTCTCATTGCCTAAATGACTATCTTCATCATAAAGCATTTCTGCCGAAGCAGAACGATGATGTCCATCAGCAATATACAGTTCGGGAATTTCTTCAAATTGTTTTGTTATCCAAGCAATTTCTTCATCGGTTTCAATTTTCCAAAGCTGATGTTTTTCTTTGTTAGTAGTAGAAAAGTTATAAATCGGCTGACTTTTTTTCTTTTCAGAAATCCAATCGCTTAGCGTTTGATTATCAGGATAAGTGATTAAAACCGGTTCGGTATTAAAACCCGTTTGATGCAAATAATCCTTGAAGTATTCCACACGATACTGCAATGTATCTTCGTGCTTCTTGATTACATTGTTTTTATAATCATCTATCGAAGTTCCGGCAACAATTCCGGTGAAAGATTGCGTTTTGGTTTTGATTTCATATAAAAAGAAAACGGATTTGTCTTCTTCCATGAAAATTCCGTCTTCTTTGAAATCCTGATATTTGTGTGCAACTCCTTTAAAACGTTTGTCCAAAGTGATTTTCTGAGAATGCATATAAGCAGGATGAATGACGTGCAAAAACGAATACGGATTAAAACTCAACCAAGCGGCAAGCTCAGCCGAACTATAATCGTCATAGTTTCTGCAAGTTACCAAACTTACTTTATCTGAAGTCGGTCGAACGGCTTTGAAAGGGATTATTTTACTCATGTTACTTAACCACGAAGGTCACAAAGTTTTACACAAAGGACACGAAGATTTTTTGGTGAGCTTTGTACTTTCTTCGTGTTCTTTGTGGTTAAATTTTATTTGAATTGTTTAGAAACCTTTTCTGCTTTTTTGCTTTCAGCATAATCATAGAAACCTTCACCTGATTTTACACCGAGTTTTCCTGCCATCACCATGTTTACTAAAAGTGGGCAAGGAGCATATTTTGGGTTTTTGAAACCGTCATACATTACGTTTAAAATTGAAAGGCAAACGTCCAATCCAATAAAATCGGCCAATTGTAATGGTCCCATTGGATGTGCCATCCCGAGTTTCATAACCGTGTCAATTTCCTGAACACCAGCAACGCCATTGTACAACGTTTCGATACTTTCGTTAATCATTGGCATTAAAATTCTGTTGGCTACAAATCCTGGATAATCGTTTACTTCGGTTGGCGTTTTTCCTAATTTTACTGATAAATCCATGATGATTTTTGTCACTTCATCCGAAGTGTTGTAACCACGGATAATTTCGACTAATTTCATAATCGGCACCGGATTCATAAAATGCATTCCAATTACACGTTCCGGATGAACAACTTGTGCTGCAATTTGAGTAATAGAAATAGACGAAGTATTAGTTGCCAAAATTACATTATGGTCGCAAACTTCGCTTAACTGTTTGAAGATATTTAGTTTTAGCGTTACGTTTTCCGTTGCGGCTTCAACTACTAAATCACAACCCACAACACCATCTTTAATATCGGTGTAAGTGATTATATTTCCAATAGTTTTGTGTTTGTCTTCCTCGGAAATTGTTCCTTTAGCAACCATTCTATCAAGATTAGAAGCAATAGTTGCCATTCCTTTTTCTAAGGATTTTTCAGAAATATCGATTAACTTTACGGTAAAACCGCTTTGTGCAAAAGTGTGAGCAATTCCGTTGCCCATTGTTCCTGCGCCAATTACTGCAATTGTATTCATTATGTTTGTTTAGTTTGTTTTAGTTTGAACCATTAAGAAATTAAGAAAAATTAAGGCTTAATGAAACTTAACATCTTAATGGTTTAGTTCTGTTTCGAATTGTGTCTACATCGTGGACATAATCTATTTCTTATTCATACTGTCAATAATCATATAAGCAACTCGCAAAGCTTCCGTTCCGTCTTCTAAGGTTACCACTGGAGTTGTATTGTTATTGATAGCATCGGCAAAAGTTTCTAATTCGTTTAGAATGGCATTATTTGGTGCTACTTCAGGATTGTTAAAATAGATTTGCTTTTTTTCGCCTTCGGCATTTTGTAAAATCATATCAAAATCACCTGGAACTTCTGGCGCTTCTTTCATTTTTACGACTTCGCAAATCTTATCTAAATAATCCACAGAGATATAAGCATCTTTTTGAAAAAATCTTGATTTACGCATATTTTTCATCGAAATTCTACTCGAAGTAATATTGGCAACACAACCATTTTCAAATTCAATTCGAGCATTAGCAATATCCGGCGATTGACTTAAAACTGAAACACCACTGGCGTGAACCGATTTTACTTTTGACTTTACAACACTTAAAATCGCATCAATATCGTGAATCATCAAATCCAAAACTACCGGAACATCAGTTCCACGAGGATTGAATTCAGCCAATCGATGCGTTTCGATAAACATTGGGTTTTCAATTTGATTTTTCACTGCAGTAAATGCCGGATTAAATCGTTCTACGTGACCAACTTGACCTTTAACATTGTACTCTTTTGCTAAAGCAATAATTTCTTCGGCTTCATCAACCGTTGTAGAAATTGGTTTTTCAATAAAAACGTGTTTTCCTGATTTGATAGAAACTTTGGCACATTTGTAATGCGAAAGTGTAGGCGTAACAATGTCAATAACATCAACGGCGTGAATTAATTTGGCAATTGTGTCAAAACGTTTGTATCCAAATTCGGCGGCAATTTTTTCGGCATATTCGGGGTTTTCGTCATAAAACCCAACTAATTCATATTTTTCTGATTGATTTAACAATCGTAAGTGTATTTTTCCAAGGTGACCTGCACCCAAAACGCCAACTTTTAGCATAAAAATAAATTTTATCAAAAATAAGATATTTGTTTCAAGTTTCAAGTTTCAGAATTAAAGTTTTTTTGGAATTTGTTATTTGTATTTTGGAATTTTTACTTCTATTTTTACCAAAATATAAAAAGGATGAGATTGCTTCATTCTTCGCAAAGACATGAAAGATACAGCCAAACATCAAGGACTTAGAAATCAGTTAGCTAAGGTATTAGAAGAAAAAGGAATTACAGATAAAAGCGTTTTGGAAGCGATAAAAAAAATTCCAAGACATTTGTTCTTAAATTCTAGTTTTGAAGATTTTGCGTATCAGGATAAAGCGTTTCCAATTGCTGCCGGACAAACCATTTCACAACCTTATACTGTGGCGTTTCAATCGCAGTTGCTTCAGGTAAAAAAAGATGATAAAATCCTTGAAATTGGAACAGGTTCAGGTTATCAAACCGCTGTTTTGTGTATGCTTGGTGCCAAAGTTTTTTCGGTAGAAAGACAAAATGAATTGTTTAAAATCACGTCGGCTTTGTTGCCAAAATTAGGTATTCGTCCAAAACATTTGTCTTTTGGCGATGGTTATAAAGGTTTGCCTAATCATGCGCCGTTTGACAGTATTATTGTAACAGCTGGCGCGCCAATTATCCCAAAACCATTGATGGCACAATTGAAAATAGGCGGAAGATTAGTCATTCCGTTGGGTGAAAATGAGCAAGTAATGACGATGCTTATCCGAAAAAATGAAACTCAATTTGAAAAACATGAATTTGGCGAGTTCCGATTTGTACCACTTTTAGAAAATAAAAATTAAAACCAAACTTTATATAATGAAGAAATTTCAAATTTTATTCTTGTTATTCTCAACCATTGCTTTGGCACAAACTGCCGAAAAGAAAGTTTGGGATTTGTTATTAGCCAATAAAAGAACCGAAGCTCAAAAACTTTTTGAAAAAGAGTTTAAAACCACTTCCGAAAGTAAAATAGAATATTTTTTGCTTGGAAAAATGATTGAATTGGAAAATGGTAAATTTGATTTTGACGAAAAATTCATCAATTCTTTTGCAAAATTTCCCGAATGCAAGTATTACCTAACTTCTTTGATGAAGCAACAATTTATTTTGGATGATATTGAAACGCTTGGTTTTAATGATAATATCTATAAAAAAATAGATACTATGATACAATTGGATAACTTTAAAAACAATCCAATTGTAATTTACTATAAAGCAACAGCTGATAGAAATCGTAAAAATTATGAAGGTTACAACAACTATATCAAGCAGTTGAATGCTGTGATGAATTGGCAACTTTGTGGCGCATTTGAAAATTTGAACGATAGCGGAATTGACATTGAATATGAACCAGAAATTTATCCAAAAAACGACAAATTATTTGATGCAAATAGCAATGGAAAATTAGGTTGGTATAATCCAAAAGTGATGCAAAACGAAGGATATCATACATTTTCTAACGAAGATGAATATGGTAGTGGAATTATGTATTCTCAGGTTTTTGCCGAAAATCCAGAAGAACGTGATGTTGTTTTTAATTTTGGAATGAGCGCTTCGTTAAAAATATTTGTAAACGATGTTGAAGTTTACGTGAATACTTTAAACAAACTGTCCGATTTGAATGCCTATAAATTGAAAGTAAAATTACCAAAAGGTATCAACCGAATTTTGATAAAATCATCTATTTCTAGTGGAAATAATTATTTCTTTTTTACGGTAACTGATACTCAAAATAATAAGATTGAAAACATTGTTTATCATAATACTTATAAAGATTATACTAAATCAACACTTCAATCGTTAAATGTAGAAGAAATCAACCCAGATTTTGAAGATTATTTGGTTAAAAAAGTAAAAGAAAATCCATCTAATGTAATTTATAAGTTCTTACTTTTTGATGCTTATATTCACAATAAAAAACTTGAATTGGCCGATGATGTTATCGAAGATTTAGACAAAACCTATCCAAATAGTTCGATTGTAAAAACCCGTTTGGCTGAGTTTTATGCTTATAAAGAAGATGTTGCAAAGGTGAATGAAATCATCAAAAACATGGAACTTCAAGATCCAGATTACTATTATACAATTGCAACCAAAGCACAAGATACTGATTGGTTAGGTTCAACAAGTATAGCTGAATTGGAAAAATATAGAGAAAAAGCCAAAAAATTAGCAACGCCAGTTTTGAGTATTCTGTATGATTTTTTAATCAACGCTAGAAATTCAAATAAAGAAGCGATGATGAAAAATGCTGAAACCATTTTGACCGCAACTCATAACAGCGAATTTTATATTACAACTTTTGCTCCTTTATATGATTCGTTAGAAAAAAATAAAGAGAAAACCATTTCAATGCTTGAAAATTTAGTTTCTAAAACAGATAATTTTACAGCAATTTCAAAACTTATTGGATATTATCGTGCTGCAGATAGAAAAGATGATATCAAGCGAATTTTCTCCGAAAGAAAAAAGAATTATCCTTATTTTACAGGAGTTGCAACCGATTATATCAACTCGTTAATTGAAGATAAAAAATACAGCGATGCTTTGGTAGAAATCGATAATTCATTGGCATTATATCCGTATTCATATCATTTGATGGAACGAAAAGGAATGGTTTACAATTATATGAATAATGTAAAAGAAGCCGAAAAATATTTGCGTCAATCGCTTGAACACAACTCAGAAAATAGCACTTTGAGAAAACAGTTGTATGACATTACCAAAACGCCTGATGAAATTGAAGAAATTGATATTAAAGACAAATACAAATTGATAAAAGAGAGAAGAAATTCTCAAATGAAAAGCGATTATGGCGTTGTAACTTTAGTCGATGAGTATATTGTAAACATTTTACCCGAAGGCGGAAGAAAGTCAAAAGTGGTTTTGATTTATGAAATAACGGGCGAAAACGGAATTGAAGAAATGAAAGAATACCGCTTGAATACCTATTCAATTACGCTTCAAAAATCGGAAGTTGTTAAAAAAGATGGAAGTATTGTTCCAGCCGAAGAAGGTTCGGGAACATTAGTTTTTTCAAAGCTAGAAGTTGGCGATGTTGTTTATATCGAATATGAATCCTATAGTAATTCAACCGGACGATTTTTTAAAGATTTTAATATAGATTGCTATTTTAACAGTACATATCCATCGTTGGAATCGATATTTGGAATTATTAATCCGCAAGATGTTCAATATGCTACCAAAATTTTCAACGGAAATATTACTCCAACAACCAAGAAAATAAACAATAAAATTTGTACCATTTGGAAAAGAACCAACGTTCCAGCGATACCATTATTAGAACCAAATTCTAAAAATTACGCCGATTTAACGAATACAATTAATGTAAGTTCAATTAAATCATGGAAAGAAATCTCTAATTGGTATGCTGATTTAGTTAAGAAAACATTGACTTTGGATAAAATTACCAAAAGTACTTTTGACCAAATTTTTCCAAATGGCGTAACAGGTTTATCCGAAGAAATAATTGCAAAGAAAATCTATACCTATATTGAAGAAAATATAAAATATAGTTCGCAAGATTTTAGACAAAGTGGTTATGTGCCACAAAAACCGTCTAAAACCATTACCACAAAATTGGGTGATTGTAAAGATGTTTCGACTTTATTTGTAGCATTTTCTCAATTGGCTGGATTAAAATCCAATTTGGTTTTGGTTTCTACTAATGACAATAGTTCAAACATGATGTCGTTGCCGTCAAAAGATTTTAATCACTGTATTGTTAGAACAATTATCAATGGAAAAGAAGTTTTCTTAGAACTGACAGACAAGTTTTTACCTTTCAAATCGTTGCCAATTTCGCTTTACAAAGCTGACGCTTTGGTAATTTCTTTTGATAAAAATGAAAATGAAAAATCATCGCTTATTCAAATTCCTTTTGATAACGCTACGGTAAATCAATTGATTACAAAAAGTGTTGTAACCATTACCGATAAAGAAATGAGTTTTGTAAATACTCGAAAAGTTGTAGGAGCAAACAAATCTTATTTCAACGAATTGTTTTCGAGTTCAACAACCGAAGATGTTCGCAAAAAAGATTTAGAAGATCAATACAATTCGAAATTGAAGAAAACCGTAAAATTACTTTCGGCTAAATTGATTAAAAATGAAGTTTTTGATGATGCAATCGAGTTTGAAACCCAAATTTCGGTAAGTGAAAAATTGAAAAATGTTGGAAATCTAAAAATCACCGATATTCCATTTGTGGATAAAGTATACACTCGTGATATTATTGGTCAAGAAACTAGAAATTATGATATAAAATACATTACGTATGAAAATTGTAATGAATATCATTCGGTTGTAGTATTAAATATCCCTGAAGGGAAAAAAATTACCGAAGTTCCAGAAAATATGACATTTACTTTCAAAAAACATAGTTATGACATTGCATTTGAATTGGTTGCTCCAAATTCGTTAAAAATTACACGTAACGTAAAAACACCTTGGGACGATATAACAACGACAGAATATACTGAATACAAAAATTTTGTGGAAGAAGTTTTAGCTGTTGAAGAACAAGTTGTAGGGTTTAAATAGAAATTAAATCTATAAAAAAAACTCCACTAATTATCAAAAAATGAAGTTGATGATTAGTGGAGTTTATGTTTTTGAGAAATGCTGAGTTTGTGAAAATTCGTGAAATCTGTGTTTATTTGTATTCCTTTTTAATTCGGGCAATATCGCGTTTCACGTCTTGTTCTTTAAGACTTTCGCGTTTGTCATAAGTTTTCTTTCCTCGACAAAGACCAATATCTAATTTTGCCAAACCTTTTTCGTTGGTAAAAAGTTTTAACGGAATTATGGTCAAACCTTTGGTGTCCAAAGCTCTTTCTAGTTTTTTCAATTCTCTTCGGTTTAGCAAAAGTTTGCGTTCGCTTTTGGCTTTATGATTGAACTGATTTCCATAAAGATATTCATCAATTTGAGTATTGATGGCAAATAATTCTCCGTTGTGAAATTCACAAAAACCTTCGGTAATATTAGCTTTACCCAATCGGATGGATTTTATTTCTGTTCCGGTTAAAACAATTCCGGCAGTATAAGTCTCGATTATTTCATAATCAAATCGAGCTCTTTTATTAAGAATATTTACTGTTTTTAACATAGCGGACAAATGTAAGAACAAAACGGTAATTTTTTTGATAAAAAGTGTGAAAAATAAATTGATAAAAAAATATTCAATCTATGATTTATGTCAGTTTTTAAGCAAATACTTCACAATACTTTTGAAGTATAATTTTAAACCAAATAATCAAAATGAAAAAAGTTTTATTAGCAGTTGGATTGGCTTTTATTGGCTTCACTGCAAATGCTCAAGAAGATACAAAAAAAGATGATTTTAAAAATTGGATGATTAGACTTCGCGGTGTTGGAGTTACTCCAGATGAAAGTGCAAAAATAGGCGTAATTGGTGGCGATGTAAACATTTCAAATTCGTTTATTCCAGAATTAGACATTACTTATTTCTTTACGAAAAACATTGCAGCCGAATTGATTTTAGGAACAACCAAACATGACGTACATACCGTAGCTTCTGATATTTCGGCTGTTGGCGGACCAACAAGTGCCGATGTTGATTTAGGTAGCGTTTATTTATTACCGCCAACATTAACATTGCAATATCACTTTTTTCCAATGAAAGAAAAAGTATTTAAACCTTATGTTGGTGCTGGATTGAATTACACAATTTTCTACAATCAAAAAGCAGGAAGCGTTGTTAAAGATATTAAATACGATAATGCTTTAGGCTATGCAGCTCAAGTTGGTTTTGACTTAATGCTTGATGATACATTTTTTATCAACGTAGATGTGAAACGTTTGTTTTTATCAACAGATGTAACGGTTGATGCGTCTAATTTAGCAACAGGTTTAAGTATTCCAGCCGAAGTTGACATCAATCCTTGGCTTTGGGGATTTGGAGTTGGAATGCGATTTTAGTAGTATAAAGTTAGTTAATAAAAAAGCAAACTCTTAAAATTAAAGGGTTTGCTTTTTTATTTTTAGAAATGATATCTTTGTTCCATGGAAAACAATCATTCAAATAATCCGCTTCATGGTGTTACACTTCAAAAAATCCTTGAAGAACTCGTTGCTTTTTATGGTTTTGACACCTTGGGCGAATTGATTAAAATTCGTTGTTTTAATGAAAATCCATCCATTAAATCGAGTTTAACTTTTCTACGAAAAACCGATTGGGCTCGAAAAAAAGTCGAAGAACTTTATATTAGAACGTTGCCAAAATTGAAAAGTAATTAGCTTTCCGCCAAAGCTTTCCATTTTTTGATGTAAATTGAAATAAAATACATGATTGCCATAATAATCAGTATGTTAATCCAAGATAATAATGTAGCATTATCGTTTAACCATTCATATTGTGGTGTGTTGGTATGTTTAATTTGTCCAGCAACTACAATAGATTTAGGATTGTTATAATATTCACTAACTAATCCAAAAATTAACGGAAGAAAACCTGAAATACACCAAAGAATAAGGTTTAGAGCAATTCCTGAGAAATTTTTCCCTTTATTATTACTGATAACGGAAAAGAAATAAATACTCGTAAGTACAATTATAGAAAGCCAAAAGCACATAAAGACAATCTCGGAATTTGTTATTGCTGCCAAAATTCCTGTTATAATCCATAAAATCCCGATGCTTACTAATGCAATAAGCCAATTTCTACCGGTTGTAACTTTAAAAGCATAGACTAACATAGCCATCGCAATAGATACGTATAGTAGAATTAGCAAAGTACCAGTTTCAATTATTGGATCATTCCAAGCTTTAGAAAGTTGAGAATAAGAGCTTATTAATGCGTTTTGAGGTAAATAATGTTTATAAATATTTTGATTTGCATTATCTTTAAAGAATTCAGTAACGTCTTCCATTCTTCTTCCAATTCGCTCATAATTAGTGAAATCGGGATAATTGTATGTTAATTCAAACCATTGATTAGCAGTAAGATTTGTTTTTAAGTTATGTTCTTTTATCAGTAAAAAATAATCATTCATGAGTTTTTTTATCTCAGCTTGATTGTCATTTTGCATCCAGGTTTTTACTTTGATTTCATCATTATTTGTCTCCGTAAAACTTCCGTAGTAATAGTCAAAACTTTTGTTCATCAATGAGTTTTGTTGATATTTTTTTTTGTTGAATACAATTTTACCAACACTATCAGCGACAGCTACATTTTCATAGTCATAACTACCATCAATAAAAACAGAAGCCATTAATATTGTTCGTCCTCGTTTATCAACTTCTTCTTTGGAATAGTAGCTTCTTTCTTTTAAGGTTTTTCCCGAAAGGAAAGAAATTGAATAGGTGATGTTTAGAAAACATACCAAAAAAATGATTAACCATTCTTTATAGAGATACAAATTACTCAATCGGTACAATGATTTGTATGCGTTGTTTCTAAAATAATAAACAAACCATACGACAAAGAATAAAATAGTAATCAATATGCTAAAGAAAATGATAACTCCAGTTGAAAAATCACTTCGATAATAGTTTTCATCAGTAAAATCAACGTTTCCATATACATATCCAATTACAAAAAATAAGATATGAAAAAGGATAGCAAAACACAATGCTGGAACTATTTTAGTATTCCAAAGCAATGGATGATTGATAAGTAAATATTTTTGAATTTTAGTAAACATAATGAGTTGGTTTTTTAGGAAACAAAAAAGCGACGGGTAGAATTAGATATATTTCTGAAATACAATATTGGAACTTGATTATTAGAAATTATATTCATAAAATCATAAATGGTCAAACTTTCTGGAAAAGTAACGATGTAAGTTCCGCCATTAAATTGTAGCGAAATCATATTAGATTTTTCAAATAATTCGCCCAATTCTTTTTGAGACCAACTACTTTCAAATTCAACAATCAAGAAGTTTTCGGTATTTAGTTCTTGTTTTTCCGGATTGACAGAAATGGTATTGTGAAGGTTTTTTTGCTGTCCGTTTTTAAGAAAAATAACTTGATCAGAAGTTTTTTCTACTTCATACAATTGTTGTGAACTTAAAACAATTCCAATTGGTCGAAATGGCGATTTTGCAATTGCTTTAAAATCTTCTAAAACAGTTTGTTGTGCAAGAATATCAAGGTTTGCCAAAGGTTCGTCTATCAAAAGTAGTTTAGGTTTTCTCAATAACATTCGGGCTAATTCAAAACGCATTTTATATCCTGAAGATAAGCTTTTCCATTCAAAATTTCTGAACTTTCTCAGTCCAAGTCGTGAAATAATTAACTCAACCAAAAGTTCGTTTTCCTCTGGTTTGTAACCATAACTTGCCGCTGTAAACTGTAGATTTTCAAACATTGAACCATACCAAGTATCAGTTCGTTGTGGAATATAAACTAGTTTGGTTCTCAAATCGTAAGCATCGTCATAATCAAAATGATATTTTAAATTTCCTTGCGAAGCAAACAATTCACCACAAAGCAAACGAAGTAAAGTAGTTTTTCCGTTACCATTTTCGCCAACTAAACCTAGAATTTCACCTTGTTTCAGTTCCATATTTATTGAACCAAGCGAAAATCTTGATATGCCATAGGATTTCACAATATCTTTAGCTGAAACCAAAATGTTTTTTTCTACAACTGGTTTTTTGGACAAAGTTGTATGCAAATCGGTTAAAACGGTTTGGTATTTTTCCTTTTTTCCTTCAGAATTATTTTCGTTAGTATCCAACCATTTTAGGAAATCGATTGTTTTTTTATAATGCTCAATATTTTCTGTATCAAGCGTTAAATCGATTATTCTTTTGGTAAGAATTGAGAAATCACCAAACTCTAGAAAGTCTAATAATTCCTGATATTGTTTTTCAAATTCGTTCATATATTTTAAATCTAAAATTTATAGTTTCTTTTTAGCATCGAATAAATTACGGTATCCCAAAATTTTCCGTCATAGAGTTCATTTTCAAGAATATGTGCTTCTTTAACGAAGCCTATTTTTTGCAATACTTTTTCGGAAGCATAATTTTCCGGATCAATAACAGCTTCAATCGAATGCAAATTCATTTGATTAAAACCATATTCCATTACAGCTTTTATTGCTTCGGTTACATAACCTTTTCCTTGATATTGAGGCAAAATCATATAACCAATTTCCGCTCGGTGATTTTCGGGTTGAATTCGATAATGACCAAGTAAACCTATCATTTTATCGCTTCCTTTAATAGTAACTGCCCAATTTATTCCAACATTTTCATCAATTTTATCATTAATCATTTTGATATGTTCCAAAGCATCATCAGTATTTTTTGCCAATGGTCGCGGAATGAATTTCATAGTTTCAGGATTGCCGCGCAGTTCAAGAACTTCGTTAACATCGTTGTCATGTAAACGTCTAAGCATTAAGCGTTCAGTTTCAAGATTTTGGAACGGATGAAAATTAATGGTAAGCATTTTGGAAATTATAAAATTGAAATAGTAAATGTAAATGTATCATTCTTTTTTGGTTCCAATACTTGAATTCCTTCTTTTTCAAGAATATTTCCGTTGGCATCAATCGTATCGGCATAACCAATCCAAGGTTCAAGGCAAATAAAAGGCGCATTTATTTTGGTCCAAATGCCAAAGTTTGGAAAATCCTTAAAACTGAAATTTAATACGGGTAAATTGTTTTCTTTCAGTAAAATGGAATTTGAGTTTAACTTTTTTAAAACCAAAGCATCATTTTCAAAAAGCGAATAGGTTAGTGGCAACGTTTTTTCTTCCAAATGGATTTTCAAACTTTGATTAGAAAGTAAATCATTTTCTAACGGATAATATTCTAAGGTTTCATCAGTTTCAAATTCCAATGCATAATTTTCAAAATTTTTATCTAAAGCAAAAGCTGGATGACCGCCAATGGAAAAAGGCATTTGGAAATCATTTTCATTAAAAACACTATACGTTATATGTAAATCATTTTCTGAAATGGCATATTTAATTTGTAATTCAAATTGAAATGGATAATGCTGTAACGTTTCATTATTGGATTTTAAAGAAAAAACAACTTCGTTATCTTTTTGATAAATAATTTCAAAAACATTATCTCGTGCAAAGCCATGTCGAGATAAATGATATTCCTCATTATTATACAGGTAAGAATTATTTTTTAGCGTTCCAACAATTGGGAAAAGGATAGGCGAGTGTTTTGCCCAAAAATCAGGATTGCCGTTCCACATGTATTCTTTGCCAGTTTTATTGTCTTTAAGCGAAATTAATTCGGCACCATTAGAATTAATCGTAGCGGTTATTTTTGAATTTGAGATTGTTGTTGCCAATTGATTTTAAATTTTGTTAAAATGCATTATAGTACAAATATATTTCATTAACTTTAAGTTCTATAACCATTTTATTAACTTTAGTTTTTTGTCATGGAATCGAAATATGAAATTATAGAGAAAGAGAAAATTCAGTTACTGTCTTTTCCTAATGTTGAAGTACTTTCTTCAGATGAAGAAATTAAACAGCGATTTGTCGATTTGAATAGAGCTTTGTATTTGGGCAATCTTGAGCATTCAAAAATTAAAATTTACTTTGAAGATAATCAATCAAAAAAAGTTGTAGAAACAACAGTTTGGGCTTTAACAGATCATCGAGTTATTTTAAAGCAAGGTTTCACAATTCCAATTCATCGAATTTTTATGGCGGCTTAAAAAAAGACATTCTATTTAGCATTAAAAACCACTTTTTAAGTGGTTTTTTTTATTCAAGCTATTTAGATTATGTTATCGATAGATGTTAATTTGTAAGTTTTATTCCTATTTTATATTGAAAAAAATGTATTTCATCGATTTTATTTGTACTTAATCGGTTTTGTGTATATGTTTGTCACATCAAATTAAACAATACGTTCTGTCAATATTAATCAAATAAAGTGTTTGCCCCACATCTACTTTATTAAAAACTTAACCTACCACTATGAAAACAAAAATGTTTAGAGCATTATTGTTATTAGCAATCGTGTTCACTACTGTGTCTTGTTCGTCTGATGAATCAGAAACCGCAACAAAAGAAGCTGTTGTAACTAACTACAACTACAATGAAGTTGAACTACGCTTAGTACAATTAATCAATAACCACAGAAAAAATTTAGGCTTAAACGAATTACAAGTTATCAATCATATTTCGTATAAGTCTGAAGGTCATAACGAATATATGATTGAAAAACAAACTATCAGTCATGATGGTTTTCAACAACGCTCACAAAATATAATCAATACTCTTGGTGCTGAAAAAGTAGCTGAAAATGTTGCTTACAACTATATTACAGCGGAAAGTGTTGTAGCGGCTTGGTTGAATAGTCCTGGACACAGACAAAATATTGAAGGTGATTTTACACATTTTGGAATATCAGCATCAACTGATTCTAAAACAGGTAAAAGATATTATACCAATATATTCATGAAAGAAAAATAGTTTGATTACTGTTTTGTTTGATTTTGACAGATCAATTTTAAAAGCCCAATGCTCTAAACATTGGGCTTTTTATTTTTACAGCAATAAAAGAAGCTCATTATTTTCTAACAATATTTAGATAGAAATGGTTAATAAAATATCTAATCTTCTTTGGTTAGCTTAAATAATACTCATACATTTGCGTATAATTCAAAAAAATTCCGGAAAACATGTTTGAATTTCAACAGTATTTAGGTTTCTTACTTTTCTTAACCGTTTTAACTATCGGTTTTTGGTTAATGATTTTCTTGATTACAGCAATTATTCCTTACTGGGTTTTTGGTGGAATGAGAGAGTTTTTAAAAGAAAGAAAAGCTAATAAAGAAAAAGAGCAATAATTTTTTTAAATTTTGTTCAAAAAAAAGTCCCGATAATTTCGGGACTTTTTTTATTCTAAATTATTTAGTTCATTATCCTGGAAAATCTCCACCATCATCTTGTCCATTTCCGTTTCTAGGTTTTTCTCTTTCGTTTTTCTTAACGTTAAATCTATAAGTAAATGAAAGTGTGATTTGTCTTTCTCTCCACTGGAATTCGCCATACGAATCTACATTTCCTGGAAGATAGGTTTCCGAAATTCTTTTTCTAGAGTTAAAAACATCACTAACATTTAAAGAAACAGTTGCTTTCTCTTTGAAAACATCTTTACTAAAAGCTAAATTCATAGCAAAAACACCAAGGTTTTTTCCTTGAGCTGTTTTTTGTGCACCGTTATAACTCATGTTAGTTTGCCAATCCACTTTATATGGCAAAGTAACTTTTGAAGTTATTCTGGCAAACCAAGAAGTTGCTTTGTTGTCAAAATTTTGAAAAATAACATTATTGTCTATATCTGTATAACTAAAATCGCCATCGGTTTCGTTGTAGAAAAAGTTGAAGTTACTGTTTAATTTCCACCATTTGTATGGAGAATAGTTTAATGTAAATTCAAATCCGCTGCGGTATTCTTTTGCTAAGTTGATAGGTGTAGAGATAATAACTGGAACACCATCTTGGAAATCGCCGTTTGGTCTTCTAACAAATTGAAAAGCATCAGATGTTGCATTGAAATACATCGAAGTGTTAAACGTTAATTTATTCCATTTTTTTATAAATCCTAAATCGAACGCATTTGTAAACGCTGGATCCAAATCGGGATTACCGATAAAAATGTTTACGTTACTCGATAAATTGTTAAAAGGATTTAATTGTCTTCCTCTTGGTCGCTGTATTCTTCGGCTGTAACTAAGTGAAATATCACTTGTTTCATTTAATTCATAGGTAAAAAATGCCGATGGGAAAAAGTTGTTGTACTTTTTATTATTAAAATCATTGGTAACTAATTGGTTTACATCAATATTTGAATCTTCCCAACGCAATCCATAAAGCATTGATAGTTTATTGAATTTGGTTCCAAATTGAGTGTAAAACGCATTTACTTTTTCTTTGTATTCCAAAATATTAGTAAACTGTGGTAAAGGAATTCCGTTTGTAATTACACTATAATCTGTAGTATTTGTTAAAAAATCTCCACGATAACCTGCTTCAAATTGACTGTTTTTTGCAATTGGTAAAACATAATCAAGTTGAAATAAATTTCTGTTTTGCTTTTGGTCATTAAAAGTATTATCGGTAAAAACATTTGCAGAATTGTTTGTACTATCTGTAATCAAAGCAATATTTTTATCACTATTCGATGAAACCGATGCATCAATAGTTAATTTGTGACCTTCTTTTTTGAATTTCTTGGTAAAATTGGTGCTAAATTCTATATTTTGACTATTTCCATCTTCTTCGTTTACACGATTTCTGGTATAATCGTAAACAAAATTTCCATCATAATAATCTTGGAATACATCGTCAACATTGTTTCCACTACTTTTTCTATAATTTACAATATTAGTCCAAGTTAAGGTTTCATTTAAAAACCAATCAAAACCAAAACTTCCGTTATACGATTTATTTAAGCGTTCGTTTTCACGGTTTTCATACATATAATCGCGTGTAGAATTATCGTCATTCAAATATCTTGAATTGGTAAACGAATTTCCAGGACTTTTTCTGTAGCTATAACCTTGTGTCGTGAAAAGATTGAATTCTTTTGCTTTGAAGTTTAAAGTTCCACTAATTCCATGATTTTCAGGATAACCTGTATTGGCAATTAATGTTCCGTTTAATCCGTTGTTTTTCCCTTTTTTTAGAATGATATTCAAAATTCCGCCGCCACCTTCGGCGTCATATCTTGCTGATGGATTGGTGATTACTTCAACTTTGTCGATTGCATCGGCAGGAATTAATCGCAAAGCATCTGTAACGCTAATAGCATTTGAAGGTCTTCCGTCAATAAGGATTTTTACATTTTCGTTTCCACGTAAACTTACATTTCCTTCAACATCAACAGAAACCGATGGAATATTGTCCAAAATATCACTAACCGTTCCACCTTTTACCATTAAATCATTACCAACGTTGTATACTTTTTTATCAAGTCTAATTTCAACGGTAGTTTTTTCGGCTCTAACCACAACTTCGTTCAACTGTTTTGCACCATCTTCCAACAAAATAGTACCTAAATTTGTGTTTTGAGTAATACTTTTGTTATTAATTTCATTAGGTTGAAACGAAATAAACTCAATAATAATATTGTAATTTCCCGAAGCAACATCAACAGAAAATTCTCCTTTTGCATCAGTAATTCCACCAAAAACTTGGTTTGGATTGTTTACATTTTTTAATGTAATTGTTGAATATTCAAGTGGAAGATTGGTTGACTTTTCAATCACTTTACCTGTAACTTTTAATTTGCTTTGACCAGCATTGGGTTGAGCATAGGATAAAAATGAAAGGAAAAAAAGAGCAGTTGCTACTATCAGTTTGATGTTTTTCATTGAAATTAAGTTAAATTCAATGGCAAAAATACATTTTCACTCAAGATTGGTTTCCCAAAAGTTTGTTAAATAAATCTTCAGATTTGGTTAAGTCTCTGGCAATAACTGCGTGGTTTTTACCAACAATAATTGGTCTTTCAATCAAGATAGGAAATTGATGTAAGGCTTCGATAATCGCTTTGTCATCCAAATTTTTTCCTTTAAAATTTTCTATCCAAATACTTTCTTTTTGACGAACTAAATCAATGGGTTTGAAATTTAATTTTTTCAAAAGAGTTTCTATTTCGTTTATGCTTAACGGATTATCAAGATATTTAATAATAGTGTAATCAATTTTCTTTTCGTCAAGAAATGCTAAACATGTTCTTGATTTGCCACATCTAGGATTATGAAGTACTTCAATCATATTTTTTTTTACAAAGTTCCATATTTTCGCATAAAAAAAATTAAATTAGACAAATAAAATTTGAAGTATGTTTTTAGAAAATGCGGTTACACCCGAAAATAAGTTTTGGAAATACATTGTTGGTTCTGTAGTTATAATTGCAGCATCGTTTATTGGAAAAATTCCGTTTATGATTGCCATTGCGTTTAAATCATTTTCGAGTGGAAAACCGTTTCCAACCGATGAAAAATCACTGTTAAGTTTCCTTAATCCAAATTTATCGTTGTTTTTATTAATGCTGTCTTTTGTGTTTGCATTTTTGGCTATTTATTTGGTTATAAAATACCTTCACAAACAAACTTTTTTATCGGTTACAACATCTAGAAGCAAAATGGATTGGAAGCGTTTTTTCTTTTCGTTTTCCATTTGGGGAATTTTTACAATCGCTTCAACTGTGATAATGTATTATTCTAATCCTGAAGACTTTGAAATAAATTTTAAACCAATACCTTTTACTATTCTAGCTGTTATTGCAATTATCTTAATTCCAATTCAAACTAGTACTGAAGAATATATTTTTAGAGGTTATTTGATGCAAGGATTTGCTAATTTAGCCAAGAACAAATGGTTTCCTTTAGTCATGACATCGGTGATTTTTGGCACAATGCATATTGCCAATCCCGAAGTACAAAAACTGGGTTACATCATCATGATTTACTACATCGGAACGGGATTGTTTCTTGGAATTTTGACTTTAATGGATGAAGGAATGGAGTTAGCATTAGGGTTTCACGCTGCCAATAATTTAATTGCGGCTTTGCTTATAACTTCAGATTGGTCGGCATTTCAAACGGAATCAATTCTGAAAGACAATTCAGAACCTTCGGCTGGATTTGAAATTTTGGTTCCTGTTTTTATAATTTTCCCAATTTTATTGTTTATTTTTAGTAAAAAATACGGCTGGACAAATTGGAAAGAAAAATTGACTGGAAAAATTGAAGAAAAAAATGTTGAACCTTTTTAAAAACTAAAATTATGAGCAATCCAACTTATGAAAATGTGCATAATCTTTTTAAACTGAATGGTTTTCATCTAAATCGCGAAGACTTGTGTCGTGTTGCCTATAGTTTTATTAAAGAAGGCGAAGATTTTGAAAAACCAGTTGGCGATTTTCTTTTGGATTGGTTTGATGGAAAACCTTATATCGAAATGCAAACTTCGGGAACAACTGGAACGCCAAAAATCATTTCGGTAAGTAAACAAGCTATGGTCAATTCGGCTTTGGCAACAGGCGATTTCTTTGATTTACAACCCGGAAATAAAGCATTACATTGTCTTCCGGTTAAATTTGTTGCGGGAAAAATGATGTTGGTTCGTGCTATGATTTTAGGTTTAGATTTAGAATTTGTAGCTCCAAGTTCTCATCCGTTGCGCAATAACGAGTATGATTATGATTTTGTGGCAATGGTTCCGCTGCAAGCTCAAAATTCTATTAGCGAACTAAAACGCGTTAAAAAAATGATTGTTGGAGGAGCAAAAATTAATAATTCTCTCGAAAAACAATTGATTAAATTAAAGACCGAAGCGTTTGAAACCTATGGAATGACGGAAACTATCACACATATTGCTGCTAAAAAAGTAGGCGAGAAGGCATTTACTGTTTTGCCAGATGTTACGATTTCCTATGATGATAGAAATTGTTTGGTTATTCACGCACCAAGGATTTCGGATGAAGTAATCGTAACGAACGATATTGTAGAGTTGATTAATGAAAATCAATTTATTTTTCTTGGTCGAATGGATAATGTGATCAATAGTGGCGGAATTAAATTAATTCCAGAACAAATTGAAGAAAAACTAGCAGGAAAAATAGACGTTCGTTTTTTTATTGCTTCCAAAGAAGATAAAGAATTAGGCGAAAAAGTAATTTTGGTTGTCGAAGGTGAAAAACAAGCTATTGATGACGCCATTTTTGCCGATTTAGACAAATATGAAAAACCAAAAGAAATTGTTTTTGTTCCAAAATTTAAAGAAACTGCTAATGGAAAAGTTATGAGGAAAGAAAGTTTACAATCTAAATAGATTACTAATTTTTTATGATATAAAAATTTGGACTAACTTCTATTTTATCACTTGCTTTCACTTTAAAATCTGATTTAACCCAAGCGTTTACTGGATAAATTCGTTTAGATTTTCCGTTTATTTTAATGTCAATTGGCATAGAAAAATTAGTTTCATCAGTTTTCCATTTGAATTCCAGACGATTTTTTGTGATTTTATATTCCAATTTTGGAATAGAAGTGTGACGCAAATACTGATTGAAAATTGAGGTCAAATCCATTCCGCTTTCTTTATTGAAAAAGGCAATAACAGTTTCGGTATCGATTATTTTGTGTTTAAAAGTTGTGGAATAATCTAAAAGTAATTTCCACCATTTTTCATCATTATTTATTACATGGCGTAATGTATTTAATAGCAATGCACCTTTTGGATACATATCGCCTGAACCTTCACTATTAACACCGTAGTTTCCAATTATAGGTTTGTCGTTTTTTACGTTTTGTCTCAAACCGTTTGCATATTGCATGGCTTTTTCATAACCAAATTCACATTCGATAAACACAATTTCAGAATATTGTGTAAATCCTTCGTGTATCCACATGTCGGCAATATCTTTGGAAGTAATGCTATTACCAAACCATTCGTGACCGCTTTCGTGAATGGTAATAAAGTCAAAAAGAAGTCCAACACCAGTTCCCGATAAATCACTTCCAAGATAACCTTTTAGATATTTATTTCCATAAGCTACAGCACTTTGGTGTTCCATACCTAAATAAGGAGTTTCAACTAATTTATAACCATCATCTTTGAATGGATATTCGCCAAATTTACTTTGAAAACAATCCATCATCGGTTTTACTTCTTCAAAATGCTTTCTGGCTTTTTCTTCGTTGTAACTTAAAACATAATAATCCAAATCCAATCCTTTGTAATTATCGTGAATGTGAACATAATCGCCAATGTTCAGAGTAATGCAGTAATTATTTATCGGATTATTTACTTCCCAATCCCAACGGGTAAAGTTATTTTCAAGTTTTTCCGAACCTATAAATCTTCCGTTGGAAACATTCATTAAACCATTGGGAACAGCAACTTTTATGCTTGCGCCAAAATCGGGTTCGTCACTTTGTGAATCTTTACAAGGATACCATAAACTTGCTCCAGTTCCTTGAACGGCAACGCCAATAAAAGGTTTTCCTGCTTTGTCTTTTGAAAATACAAAACCACCATCCCAAGGAGCATTTTTTGCTTCTAATGGTTTTCCTGAATAGTAAAAAGCAAGGTGTTCTGTTGAGCCTTTTTCTAATTCTTCTGGAAAATCTACAAAAACTGTATTATATTCTCTTTGATAGTTCAATTTTTTTGCTGGCAAATGAATAGAGTCAAGTGCGAGATATTTAATAGGTTTGTTGAGAATAAAAATGCTATCCACTTTCATATTTTCAAATAAATCGACTTGAATTCGTTTTGTATTTTCAACAACTTTAAAAGTAATCCAATTTGAACCCGAAATGTACTTTTCATCAGGATTAATTTTAATATTCAAATCATACTCCAGAACATCAAAACAAGTTCTTTCAAAACGCAATCCGCCATGAAGACTATCTTTTCTAGTATACGTTTGCGCAGAAGTTTGTGTGACTGTAAAAAATGCAGTAACAATTAAAAGGAGATATTTCATAAAATATTATTCAGCGATTATTCTTAGATTATTTTTATTCAATCTTTTGTTCAACCATGACTGCATCTTTGTTTTTTCGTCTTCCGATAAATTAGGAACACTTTTATAAATCATTATTGGAACAATTTTTAAGCTATCTGTATTTTCAAAAAAATGATGATTAGCAATAGAAATGCTTTTTATCTTGGGAAAAAGTATTTTAAGTTCACTTAAGATTTCGTTATTATTATAGTTATTGTCTTTAATTTTCTTTTCGAGATTAGCAATGAGAACATCTTTTTGATTTTGTTTAGACTTGTCCTTATTGATTTCGTTTAAAATACTCTTTTTCAAATCGGTAGTATCTTGTCTGATGATTAAATTAGTATTATTTAATCCATATTCAGGTAAATTGGATTTTAATTGGTTGAGTTCATCAGAATTGTATTTTTTACTCAAAAAAGCTACTTCAATACTTTTTGGATTAGATTTTGAATTAAGATGTTTATAGATAAGAGTTAATCCTTTTTGGGTAAATTCTGTTTCAATGAAATTATTAGCTTTTAAAATGAATTTTTTTTCTTGAAATAATTGATTTGCAAAGAAAACACTTGGAATAATCATTACTAAAATCAATCCATAAATAATTTGTTTCACTCGATTTTCTGATACTTTATTTGAGAAATTTTGCGAAGATGGATACTTTAAATATTTTACAATTGCAAAAGTCGCTATGCAAATAAAAACGCAGTTTATGGTGTATAAATAAATCGCGCCAAAAAAGAATGAAAAATTACCAATAGCCAAACCATAACCTGCGGTACACAATGGCGGCATTAAAGCTGTTGCAATAGCTACACCTGGAATTGGATTGCCTTTTTCAACTCTGGTAATGGCAATTACACCAACTAATCCACCAAAAAAAGCAATTAAAACATCATAAATATTTGGTGAAGTTCGTGCTAATAATTCGGATTGCGTTTCTTTAAATGGACTTAAAAAAAAGTACAAAGTTGAAACGATTAAACTAACAACGGTGGCAATTATTAAGTTTTTAATGGATTTTTTGAACAAAGGAAAATCAAAAGTTCCAAGACTAAAACCAGCGCCAACAATTGGTCCCATTAATGGCGAAATTAGCATTGCACCAATAATTACTGCGGTCGAATTGACATTTAAACCTACAGAAGCAATAACTATTGCACAAGCCAAAATCCATAGATTAGAACCTCTAAATGAGATGTTTGACTTGACTTGTTCCAAAACTTTTTCTTTGATTTCTTCACCATTACTTAAATCAAAAAAAGTTATTATTTTATTAAGCATAATCGTTGGTTTTATCTATTTAAAAAAATCAATTTCTACCTGAATTGTCATTTCTTCTTTTGAAAAAGGATGAATAAATGTAATACTTTCAGCGTGAAGATGCAAACGATTGGCTTTGGTTCCATATAAATCGTCACCAACAATTGGACAATTCAATCCTAAATTGTGCGCCGCGTGAACACGTAGTTGATGCGTTCGTCCGGTAATCGGGTGGAAGTGAACCAAGGTTTGATTGTTACGAATTTCGATGGTTTTCCACTCGGTTTTTGCAGGTTTTCCATGTTCGAAACATACAACTTGATTGGGACGATTGTCTAAATCCACGCGAAGTGGCAATTCAATTGTTCCTTCTTTTGCTGTTAAAATTCCGTCAAGTAACGCAACGTAACGTTTTTTTACTTTTCGTTTGATGAATTGTGATTGCAGATTTTTATAGCTTTCAAAGTTTTTTCCAATCAAAATAATACCTGAAGTTGACATGTCTAATCGATGGACAATCATAGCATTAGGATATTTTGATTGAATTCGGGTTTGTACTGAATCGGTAATTTGTTTTCCCGGAACCGATAGAAATTCGGCGGGTTTGTTTACCGCAATAATGTGTTCGTCTTCAAATATGATTTCAAGTTCTTTTCCATCAGCTGGATTGATTTCAAACGGATTTTCATCGGTTTCAATGCCACTTAGCATGTGTTTTAAAATTGGTTCGCATTTGCCCATGCAAGCTGGATAAAACTGTTTATGTTTTCTAACTTCGGATTTTGGCGATTTTCCCCACCAAAATTCCGCCATAGCGATAGGTTTTAAATTATGTTGAAACGCATAATGCAATAATTTTGGCGCAGCACATTCACCTGAACCAGCCGGCGGATTTCCGTTAAAGATTTCGGCTAAACTTTTGAGTTCTTTGTTTTTATTCAGAAAAGCATATTCGGTAAAAAGTTGTTGTTGTAACGCAGCCGATTTTTCTTTTCGTTCTTCTTTTAATAGGTTGATTTTATTGGTGAACTGCTCTAAATTTTGTTTAGCTTCTTCCAATTTATAATTCCAATATTGCGTCATTTTTTTGAGCAAAATACCTTCGTCTTGACTTTCTTTGTTGAATTGTTCGAGTTGTTCAAGCGTTGCCGTTTGTCTTTTTTCAGCCCGAAGTTTTTTCCCGAGTTTTATTTTTTCTTTTTGAGCAGTAATTTCTTTTTCTGCTTGGAATTTAGTTTGTTCCAAATATTGAATGGCCGATAAATAGTCCTGGTTTTGTTCCAAAGCTTCGATTTCAGCATTGTATTGATTGAGAATGACTTCTTCTTTTTTGAAATAACCATTGTCGTCCAGCATATCATAAACCGTTGGAACAAACTTTGGGTGATGATTGCTTTCGGCTAATTTCCCCGAAAAAGCCCAAAGATAACCGAGTTCGCCATTTTGATTTTGAGCGACCAAAACGCCAAACATTTTTCCAATTTGCAGGCCTTTTTGTTTTTCGTCTAAACCAAAATTATGCTCAAAATCGGTTTGGGTTTCCAAATAATTTTGCAGTTCTTTTGCTGCAATTCTGCTTAATTCGTGCGGTTCATAATAAAACGGAAAGGTGAATTTTTCAGGAATCTTTTCTGTTAAAATAGATTTTGGAAAAAGTTGAAAAAGAGATGAATTCATTTATTTTAGTACTGAATTAGCAAAAGATGATTTACTTAATCTATTTTGTGAATTACTCTTTGAGGAAAAGGAATTTCAATATTATTGATTTTGAAAAGTTCAAATATTTTAATTCGAATATCACTTTTTACATTTTCAATTCTAAAAACTTCGCTAGACCAAAAAAGCACTGTAAAATCAAGTGATGATTCTCCAAAATCACTAAAACGTATGACAGGTTTTTTGCTTTTTTCTACTGCATTATGACTTTCTACTGCATCATTTAATAATTTTATAACTAGATTTATATCAGAGTTATAACCTACGCCAACTTTAATTTCAAATCGAGATAAAACGTCATTGTGAGTCCAGTTGACTAATTGATTTTTTGTTAAATCAGTATTGGGAACAATTATATATTTATCATCTCTTGTGATTACCATAGTAGTTCTAAAATCGATTTGAACCACTTGACCAATTAATCCATCAACTTCAATTACATCCCCAACTTTTACACTTGAATCTATTAACAGAATTATTCCCGAAATAAAGTCGCTAAATAAATTTTGTAATCCAAAACCCAAACCAACTAAAAGCGCTGAAGAACCAAGGAGTAAGTAAGAAACGTTGAAACCAAGTATATGTAAAAAAGAAATTAGAGTAAGTGTATAAGCAACATATTTTATTAGTTGATAGACTGAATATTTTTTTGCTATATCAAAAGTTGAACTTTTATTAATTCCGGTTTTTACAAGTAACAACACTACTTTTACAACAATAAAAACTACAAATAATTGTATCAAAGTATATACCTTAATAGTAAAATTGTCATAATCAATAAGGATATAATCTAGGAATTCTTTCAAGTGGAGTTCATTTTTTATATGATTCCAAAATTACAAAAAAATATACTTTAATGCTATAATTGTCTTTGTTTTCTGTAATTTTGGTTTGTAATAAAACGGAAAGGGAAATTTTTATGGTAATGGAATAGTGGAGATGTTGGTTTGAAATGAGTGAAATAATCCAATTAAATCAAATCATTTTACTTTTTAAATAATTAATAAAGGAAACACAAACGACCAGAATGAATTTTGCCTCATGAAAATCAATGACTATATCATCTTCTTTTAATCCATGTCTTATTCCTGCTCCATCACTAGCATAACCATACAAAGAAGATATAGATTTTTTTAATGCAGGATGGAGTTGATTGTTTTTTTCTAAGATGCTAAGAGTTTCACCTAGAGTAGCTTTGTCATTATTAGTATAGATTTTACACAATGATTCAACAGCAGAAATAGACTCTTTAATACTATTTCTGTAAATAGGATTGTTTTTCTCAGATAAAATATTTGTGGCTGCTTTTAGATGATCATTGACTGAATTAAAAATTGTGTTACCAGCTATGGCTTCTTCAATTTCTTCAATCTCTTCTTTTGAAGTAATTGCTATAATTTTATTATCTATGAATCTGTAAGCCGACTTTTCTCTTTCAAAAATTTTATTAAATGTAATAATTGTTTCTGGAGTAAAATATTTTGATGAGTATTCAATCAAATCATATATTTCATACCACATAGTAGAATTGGAAAAGAAAAAATCTCTAATGAACTTAAAAAAAACTTCTTCATTTACATAAGTTCTACCACTACTTGAATACACAGGAGCTTTATCGATTGGTATTTTAAAAAAATTCAACCATAGTTCATAGCAGTATTTAAGCAATTTATTTTCATTTGAATTATAATTATACTGTTCAATTTTTTTTAGATATGATTCTAAAAAAAGTGACCAAATGGAATTTTTTAAATCGATATCAATATTTTCAATTTGAAGTTGCTCTTTAATTGGTTTAAAACCATTTCGTTCAGAAAATCTCATAATTTATAATAATTTAAACCTGTATAACTCCTAAATTAAATTTTTTTTCAATTGGAGCATGATTGGCAGCTTCAATTCCCATAGAAATCCAAGTTCGGGTTTCTAATGGATCGATAATTGCATCGGTCCAAAGTCTTGCCGCAGCGTAATAAGGAGAAACTTGCGCATCATATCGTGCTTTGATTTTATCAAACAGTTCTTGTTCTTTCACTTCATCCACAATTTCTCCTTTGGCTTTTAAGGAAGAAGCTTCAATTTGTGCTAAAACTTTGGCTGCTTGTGTTCCACCCATTACGGCAAGTTCGGCACTTGGCCAAGCAAATATCAATCTTGGGTCGTATGCTTTTCCACACATGGCATAATTTCCGGCACCATAAGAATTTCCAACAACAACCGTAAATTTTGGAACAACCGAATTAGAAACCGCATTCACCATTTTGGCTCCATCTTTTATAATTCCGCCGTGTTCCGATTTACTTCCAACCATAAATCCAGTTACGTCTTGAAGAAAAACCAACGGAATTTTCTTTTGGTTACAGTTTGCAATAAATCGTGTGGCTTTATCGGCAGAACTGGAATAAATTACGCCTCCAAATTCAATTTCGCCTTTTTTGGTTTTAGAAACTGTACGTTGATTGGCAACAATTCCAACAGCCCAACCGTCAATTCTCGCATAACAAGTAATAATCGATTTTCCATAATCAGGTTTGTACATATCCATTTCGGAGTTATCAACCAATCGTTTGATGATTTCCATCATATCGTATTGATCTGAACGTGATTTTGGTAAAATTCCGTAGATATCTTTTTCTTCCAATGCAGGTTTTTCAGGTTTTTCACGGTTGAAACCTGCTTTTTCATAATCACCAATTTTTCCAACAATACTTTTTATTCTGTCCAAAGCATCTTTATCGTCTTTGGCTTTATAATCGGTTACACCTGAAATTTCGCAATGCGTAGTTGCTCCGCCAAGTGTTTCGTTGTCAATGTTTTCTCCAATAGCAGCTTTGACCAAATAACTTCCAGCAAGAAATATACTTCCTGTTTTATCTACAATCATCGCTTCATCACTCATGATTGGCAAATAAGCACCACCAGCAACACAACTTCCCATAACAGCAGCAATTTGGGTAATTCCCATACTCGACATGATGGCGTTATTTCTAAAAATACGACCGAAATGTTCTTTATCAGGGAAAATTTCGTCTTGCATTGGCAAATAAACTCCAGCAGAATCGACTAAATAAATAATTGGTAAACGATTTTCCATGGCAATTTCTTGCGCGCGAAGATTTTTCTTTCCTGTAATTGGAAACCATGCGCCAGCTTTTACTGTAGCATCATTGGCAACAACAATACATTGTTTTCCTTTGATATAACCCATTTTTACTACAACACCACCAGATGGACAACCACCGTGTTCGGCATACATTCCGTCGCCAACAAAAGCACCAATTTCGATACTTTTTGCTTTTTCATCAAGCAGATAATCAATACGTTCACGAGCGGTCATTTTGCCTTCGGCATGAAGTTTTTCGATACGTTTTTCACCGCCGCCAAGTTTTACTTTGGCAAAACGCTGTTTTAAATCTGATAATAAAAGTCTGTTATGATCTTCGTTTTTATTGAAGTTGATATCCATTTGTAAAATATATTGTTGTTGTTTTTATTTGGGTTGCTAATCTACGAAAACGTTTTCAAAGCCAAAAATTATACAGATTTATGTCTGATTTTTTAATGTTAACAAATTGTAAATTTCAGTCAAAATGATCAATATATATTTAATATTCACTTAACATTAGAGTAATACATTTGCATCAAATTTTTAACATCATGACATTAAACAACATCTTCCAGTTTTTAGTTCCAAAAGATAAAAAATTCTTCCCACTTTTTGAACAAGCAGCATCTAATTTAGTTTTATTAGCAGAAACTTTGCATGAAGCAGTAAACGCGCCAAAAGTAGAGCGTGAAGAGTATTTCAAAAAAGTAGAAGAACTTGAGGCAACACTTGAAGAAATCACTCATAAAACACACTTAGAGTTAAGTAGAAATTTTATTACTCCGTTTGATCGAGAAGATATTTATGCTTTGGTAAAGGCAATGGATAATGTAGCTGATTTTATGCATGGAGCAGCAAGCAGAATGCGTTTGTATCAAGTAGATAAAATTACAAAGTCTATTAGAAAATTAACCGAAATTAACGTTGAAGCATGTCAGTTGATACAAGTTGGTATCAAGGAATTGAAAGATATGAAAGATCATAAAGCGATTAAAGATACTTGTAAAAAAATCAACAAACTGGAAAGCAAAGCCGATTCAGTTTTTGATAAAGCAGTTGCTGATATTTTTGAGAACGAAACGGATGTAAAAAACATCATTAAATACAAAGAAGTACTTTCTGCCTTAGAATCTGCATCAGATAAATGTAAAAGTGTTTCTAACGTAATGGAACAAATTTCTGTAAAACATTCATAATTAATCTTTAAAAATTAAACATTATTTATGGATTTTACATTATTAATTGTCATCATTTTTTTAGCACTTGTTTTTGATTACATCAATGGTTTTCATGATGCAGCCAATTCAATTGCTACAATTGTGGCAACTAAGGTTTTAACACCTTTTCAAGCGGTTCTTTGGGCAGCGGTTTTCAATTTCATGGCGTATTGGGTTTTTGGATTTGGTGTTGCCGATACGGTTGCCAAAACTGCCCATACTAGTAGTATTGATTTGGTCGTTATTCTTGCCGGAGTTATTGCTGCAATTATTTGGAATTTATTGACTTGGTGGAAAGGAATTCCGTCTTCTTCTTCTCATACTTTAATTGGTGGTTTTGCTGGAGCAGCAATTGCACACGGTTTTTATGATGCCAATGTTCCTGTGGAAGATTATGGTTTTAAAATTGTAAACTGGTTAAAAGATGCCAAAGAAGGTGAATTATTGCCATCTGGAGTAATGATTGTAATTTTATTTATTGTCTTTGCTCCATTATTAGGAATGATAATTTCCTATTTTATTTCGCTTTGGTTAATGTATTCATCAAAGAAAAATAAATGGCCAAAAGTTTTAACTGTAGTATTGATGCTATTAGTTTTATGGTTTTTGAGCACGGTTTTAAAATTTGATTACGTTCCAGAAAAAGCAATGTTTCATAATAAATTTTGGTATTTTATTAGTGAACCACATAATATCAAATGGTTTTTGGTTGCTATTATTTTCTATAGTTTGGCAACATTCAATTTGCTATTTAGCAGTTTTTCAACAGCTACAGCTGAAAAAGTTCTAAAGAAAATGCAGTTATTATCATCAGCAGCATTTAGTTTGGGACATGGTGGAAATGATTCTCAAAAAGTAATGGGAATTATTGCTGCAGCAGTAATGGTTTATGTAAAATTAAATCCAGATGCTGAATTATCTATTGGAGGAATTCTTGACTTACACATCGATATTGACAAAGGTACAATGCCAGGTTGGATTCCATTAACGTGTTATACAGTGATTGCATTAGGAACTTTAAGCGGTGGATGGAAAATTGTAAAAACTATGGGTTCCAAAATCACAAAAGTTACCGCTTTTGAAGGCGTTGTGGCAGAATCGGCTGGAGCGTTGACTTTGTTTTCAACAGAACATTTTAAAATTCCAGTATCAACAACGCATACCATTACAGGGTCAATCATTGGAGTAGGAGTTACCAAGAGAGTTTCTGCTGTTCGTTGGGGTGTAACCGTAAAACTATTGTGGGCTTGGATTTTAACTATTCCTGTTTCTGCGGTATTAGCAGCGTTAACTTATTATCTACTAAAATTATTTTTATAATATTTTGATACATTATCAAGCCAACTGTTATGGTTGGCTTTTTTTGTAACTTATTTACGTTTGTTATTAAATCATTTAGAAAACGTCAAATTTTTGTAAACAACACTAACTAATTATACAAATTCAGAATGAAGAAAATACTATTACTAAGTTTATTCTTTATATCCTTTATCGGAACTTCACAGGTTACTATCAAGCAAACCAAAGACGATAATGATGTAAAGCTTTCTGTATTACCTTATTATAATTTTGGAAAAGGTATCGGAATGACTTCTCCTGATAGCATTTTTCAATTAAACATTCGCTTTAGAATGCAGAATAGGGTAAGCTATATTAAAAACGATGACGAAAATGGTGGTTATGATGCACAAATTCGTCGTTTGCGATTGCGTTTCGATGGTTATGTAGGAAGTCCAAAATTTTTATACGCATTACAATTATCTTTTGCGCCAGGCGATGTAGGTGAAATTCGCGATGGTGAAAACATCAATATCATTCGTGATGCAGTGATTTTCTATCGTCCAAATAAGAATTTCAACATTAGTTTTGGGCAAACAAAATTACCAGGAAATCGTCAGCGTGTGAACTCTTCTGGAGGTTTGCAATTGACCGATAGAACAATTAATAATGCTCGATTTACGATTGATAGAGATTTTGGTTTTCAAGTTCACAATTTGAATGAATTCAAAGATAAATTCTCTTATAATTTTAAAGCTGCAGTTTCTACTGGTGAAGGACGAAACAGCACCGAAAAACCCGATGATGGCGTTGCTGTTACCGGAAAAGTTGAAGCCTTTCCATTTGGTGCGTTTTCCAAAGACGGAACTTATTTTGAAGGCGATGTTGTTCGCGAAAAGAAACCAAAATTGATGTTGTCGGGAGCATTTCAGCAAAATAATCATGCGAGAAGAACACAAGGTCAATTAGGTAATGATTTATTTGATACACGAACGATGAAATCAGTTATGCTTGATGCCATGTTTAAGTATAACGGTTGGGCTGCGATGATGAGTTATATGTCTAGAACTACCAATGAAAATGCGGTAACGTTCAATCCTGATGATATAACAGAAACCAGTTTTGCTTATGTTGGAAACGGATTTGATTATCAAGCGAGTTACTGTACAAAATCCAACTATGAATTTATTGCACGTTATTCGGTTCAAAATGTAGCCGATGACATTCGTACTTTGGCACCAAATACCAGACAATATTCCATTGGTGTAACCAAATACATTTGGGAACATGCGTTCAAACTTCAAACCGAATTGAATTTTGATAAATTAAATTTTGCCGATGGAACTACAAAAAACAATTGGTATTTGCGTTTTCAAGTAGAAATCGGAATTTAATTTTTACAAACAGAAGAACAAAATATACTCCAATGTTAAGTTTTTACTCAAAATGAAAACTTAACATTGGAGTATCGTTTTATATAATACATTTGTTTATCAATTTCTATTCTTATGATTAAAAGAAAACCAACACAAACCAGCGAAGTTTCAGAAACTGTTAAAGAAGTGATTACTACAAATGAAGTTCCAAACACTGAAACATCAGAAACAGAAGCAAAACCAAAACCAACCAGAAGAAGAACGACTAAAGTTGTTCAACCTGTTGTGGAAGAAGCCAATGATGTAGTGGAAGAAAACCAGCCAGTTGTTGAAAATACTGATGCCGAAGTTATTTCTCAATCGGATATTTTAGAAGAAGCTGCAGCCATTGCTAAAAAGATAAAGTCTAAAAAAGCTAAGGAAAAGGCTAAAGCTAAAGCAAAGGAAAAACAGAAAAAGAAAAAAGTGAAGGAAAAAGAAAAGCTTAGAGCCAAAAAAGCGAAAGAGAAAAAGAAAAAGAAGGAAAAAATTAAAAAAGCAAAGCAAAAAGCTAAAGAAAAGAAAAAGTCAAAATCTAAAAAGAAGAAAAAATAATAGGAAAAGCTGATACATGTTATCGGCTTTTTTTATGAAATGCTATGCTATAAAAATACAAAAGTCGACCTGGAGCGATCGACTATTGTGGTGAGGTGTAACTTCTTTTCAGAATCCTCGTTGCAAATATAGGATTAATTTTTTAGTAATTAATCAAAGTTTACTGTAATTTTAAAACAGACTGATATTTAAGACACTATCCTAAAAAGTGTGTAAGTTAAAAATAATGGGGTTTGACTTTTTTAATTAAAGTTGAACCCTTTTTTCAAATATAGTTAAGAACTGATTGAGAATTAATCCCCAATTTTGGATTGGCATTGACCATTTTTTGGTTGCTTCTCTAAGAGCCAAATATACGGATTTTAAAACAGCATCATCCGTTGGGAACGATAATTTATTTTTGGTGTACTTTCTAATCTTACCATTAAGATTTTCGATTAAATTAGTGGTGTAAATTATTTTTCTGATTTCTATTGGAAAGTCAAAAAATACAGTTAATTCTTCCCAGTTTTCTTCCCAAGATTTTACCGCATAAGGATATTTATGGTTCCATTTATTGGCAAAATCTTCTAAAGCTCCTTTGGCAGCCTGTTTAGTTGGAGCATTATAAATTTGCTTCATGTCTTTTGAAAATTCCTTCTTATCCTTCCAAACCACATAACGAGCAGAATTTCTAATTTGATGAACTACACAGATTTGAGTTTGTGATTCAGGGAATACATTTTTAATAGTTTGAGTAAATCCGTTTAGATTATCAGTTGCTGTAATTAAGATATCTTCAACACCTCTGGCTTTTAAATCAGTTAATACACCTAACCAAAAACTAGCACTTTCATTCTTTCCTAACCACATACCAAGAACTTCTTTTTTACCATCTCTATTAAGACCAACTGCTAGATAAATAGTCTTGTTTATAACCTTTGAACTCTCGCGAACTTTAAATACGATACCATCCATCCAAACAATTAAATAAACAGGATCTAATGGACGATTTTGCCAGGCTATAATATCACTGGCTACTGATTCTGTTATACGTGATATCGTTGATGTAGAAATGTCAAAATTATATACTTCTCTAATCTGTTCTTCAATATCACTAACACTCATTCCTTTGGCATATAAGGAGACAATTACGTTCTCTAATCCATCTACCATGTTTTGCCTTTTTGGAACAATCATAGGATTAAAAGAAGCTTCTCTGTCTCTAGGAACTTGAATTTCCGATTCACCAAAAGAGGTTTTTACTTTTTTACTGGAATAACCATTCCTTGAGTTAGAGGTAGTTGATTTTTCATGCTTATCATATCCTAAATGAGCATCGAGTTCACCGTTTAAGATAGCTTCTAATCCACGTTTTTGTAGTTGGGCAAGAAAGCCATTTAGGTCTTCGCCTGTTTTGAATTGCTTTAAGAATTCATCCGATAATAAATCTTCTTTTTTCATAAGACTGTGTAAAATTTAAAATTAAACAAAAAAATAATGGGGTTTTAAAACCCCATTATTTTTTCTACTTACACAGTTTATGGTATAGTACTATATTTAATGTGTTACTCTTCTTTTTGTCCCATCATCATCAAGTAAGCCTTTAAAAACTCATCGATTTCACCATTCATAACACCTTCAACATCGCTGGTTTCATAACTAGTTCTTACATCTTTTACTAATTTATAAGGATGCATAACGTAGTTACGAATTTGTGAACCCCATTCAATTTTCATTTTTCCAGCTTCAATATCGCTACGTTGTGCTTGTTGTTTTTTTAGCTCAATTTCATACAATTGCGATTTCAACATTTGCATCGCTCGTTGACGGTTATCTTGCTGCGAACGTGTTTCCGAACATTGAATTTGAATTCCTGTGGGTTTGTGAAACAATTGTACTTTGGTTTCAACTTTATTTACGTTTTGTCCACCAGCTCCGCTCGAACGGGAAGTAATGATTTCAATATCGGCAGGATTGATTTCTATTTCGATAGTATCATCAACTAATGGATAAACATAAACTGAGGCAAACGAAGTATGTCGTTTCGCATTACTATCAAATGGTGAAATACGAACCAATCGATGAACACCATTTTCACCTTTTAAGTAACCAAAAGCATAATCGCCTTCAATTTCTAGTGTAACGGTTTTTATTCCGGCAACGTCGCCTTCTTGAAAGTTTAGTTCTTTTACTTTGTAACCTTGACTTTCTGCCCACATTAAGTACATTCGCATCAACATAGAAGCCCAATCACAACTTTCGGTTCCGCCAGCTCCAGCCGTAATTTGCAATACAGCACTTAAACTGTCGCCTTCATCAGAAAGCATGTTTTTGAATTCCAGATTTTCAATATGTGTATTGGTTAATTCATATTGACTATCCAGTTCTTCTTCAGTAGCTTCACCTTCTTTAAAGAATTCATAGGTTATTTGAAGTTCTTCGCAAAGGTTTTCTCCTTTTTCAAAATCTTCTACCCATTTTTTCTTCGAACGCAGGTTTTTTACAATAATTTCGGCTTCTTTTGCATTATTCCAAAAGTCGGGCGCAAAAGTTTTTTCTTCCTCGTTGGTAATTTCAATTAGCTTGGCATCAATGTCAAAGATACCTCCTCAACGCACCAAGGCGTTCTACAATACCTTTTATTTGTTCGGTATTTGTCATAAATAATGTAGTTTTGCGTTTTTTTACTGCTGGTTTTAGCCCCGATAGAAGTGGAAATCCTTTTTATTGCTTCACAAAACTGCCCTTCGAATGTGCTCAGGGTGACAAAGCAATAAAAAGATTGTAACGAATAGCGGGAATCAGCTCCTAAATAATATTATTGCGAAAGTAAGACAAGAATTCTGAATATGGAAATTAATTTGATTAGCGACACGGTTACTAAACCTTCGGCGGAAATGTTGAAAGCAATGTTTATGGCAAAAGTAGGTGATGACGTTTTTAAGCAAGATCCAACAGTGAATGAATTTGAGCGAATTGTAGCGGATTTATTTGGAATGGAAGCGGCATTGTTTTTTCCTTCGGGAACAATGGCTAATCAAACGGCGATTAAATTAAATACCAATCCTGGTGACCAGATTATTTGTGACAAATGGTCGCATATTCACTTGTATGAAGCTGGCGGAGCGTCGTTTAATAGCGGTGTCAATTTTAATTTGTTGGACGGAAATAGAGGAATGATTACGGCAGAACAAGTAGAAAACGGAATTAATGATCCAGAGTTTTATCATGCGCCATTATCAAAAATGGTTGGTATTGAAAATACAACCAACAAAGGCGGTGGAGCTTGTTATGACTTGGAAGAATTGCAAAAAATAAAGCAAGTTTGTGTTGAAAATAATTTGAAATACCATTTGGATGGCGCTCGACTTTGGAACGCTATGATGGCCAAAAAGCAACATCCTAAACAGTTTGGAGCGTTGTTTGACACCATTTCGGTTTGTTTCTCAAAAGGTTTGGGTTGTCCGGTTGGTTCGGTTTTAGTTTCTGATGCGGAAACTATTCATCGAGCACTTCGAATTCGAAAGATTTTTGGCGGCAATATGCGTCAATCGGGTTATTTAGCCGCAGCCGGAATTTATGCTTTGCATAACAATATCAATAGGCTAGAAGAAGATCACAAACGCGCAAAGGAATTGGGTAAAGTCTTGTCTGGCTTGAGTTGGGTAAAAACTGTTGAACCTGTTGAAACCAATATTGTTATTTTCTCAGTAAACGATGGAATTGATGATAAATTGGTTATCGAAAAACTAAAACAAAAACGAATTGGAATTAGTTTGATGGCAAAAAATACCTTGCGAATGGTTACCCATTTGGATTACAAACAAGTCATGCACGAATATGTGATTGATGCTTTGGAGAAGATAAAATTCTAAAAAAAACCAGTAAACTATTTGATTTACTGGTTTTTAAGTTTATTTAAACAAATCCATTCCAGGAATATTTGGCATTCCTTCTTTGGCAACAGCTGCCAATTCGGCTTCGTTTACATTGGTAGCGCGTTCAATCGCTTTGTTAAGTACCAAAATCAAATAATCTTCCAGTTGTTCTTTGTCTTCTAGCAAACTTTCGTCTATAGAAATCGATTTAATTTTTCGGTTGGCAGTAAGCGTTACTTCAAGCAAACCATCATTACTTTTTTCGTCAATCAAAACAGTATCAAGACGTTGTTTTGTCGCTTCAATTTTTTGTTGGGTTTCTTTCAGTTTACCCATCATGTTCATCATGTCTCCAAACATTTTTATAGGAATTAATTGTTTAAGACAAAAATAGTGTTTTTTGTTAATTTCTAAGTTTATAACTAATTGTTAAAATAAAATATTTACTTTCACGAGTACTTATTTTTGTACATTAAATTCATTTCAAAATAAATGTCAAATTCCATTCAGCCGCCAAAAGCGAAAATAATTCCAAAGCAACTCGAAAAACATGGACACATTCGAACCGATAATTATTATTGGTTAAACGAAAGAGAAAATCCTGAAGTGATTGAGTATTTAAACCAAGAAAACGAATATTATCAGCAATCTACGGCTCATACAAAGGAATTTCAGACAGCTTTATTCGAAGAAATGAAAGCTAGAATTAAGGAAGACGACCAATCGGTTCCTTATTTTTACAACGGTTATTTCTACATCACCCGATTTGAAAAAGGAAAAGATTATCCTATTTATGCCCGAAAAAAAGAAAACTTAAATTCTCCCGAAGAAATTCTGTTTGATTGTAACGAAATGGCAAAAGGTCATGCTTATTTTCAAATGACAGGTTTAAGTGTAAGCGATGATAATCAATGGATTGCTTTTGGAATTGATACCGTTTCCAGACGACAATATACCATTCAAATTAAGAATTTAGTAACCAATGAAATTCTACCCACTAAAATTGAAAATACAACAGGAAGTTCAACTTGGGCAAGCGATAATCAAACCTTATTTTATTCTAGAAAAGACGATGTAACGCTTCGTTCCGATAAAATTTACAAACATAAACTCGATTCAAATCCAGCCGATGATATTTTGGTTTATCACGAAAAAGACGAAACATTTGACGTTAGCGTTTTTAAATCGAAGTCAAGAAAATACATTCTAATTCAGTCCGATAGTACAATGACAACTGAATATCGATTGTTATTGGCTTCCAAACCCGATGGAAAATTTAAAGTATTTCAAAAACGAACGCGTGGTTTAGAATATTCGGTGTCGCATTTTGAAGACCATTTTTATATCATTACCAATAAAGATGAGGCAACCAATTTCAAGTTGATGAAAACGCCCGAAGACAAAACTTCTAAAGACAACTGGATTGATGAAATTCCGCATAGAGAAGATGTTTTGCTCGAAGATATTGATATTTTTAGAGATTATTTGGTGGTTTCTGAGCGTTCTGAAGGATTAAATAAAATCAGAATAATTCATTGGAAAACCAACAAAGAATATTATTTACCTTTTAATAGCGAAACGTATTCGGCTTATACCACAACCAATCTCGATTTTGACACCGAAATTTTAAGATATAGCTTTCAATCATTGGCAACGCCATCATCGCTTGTTGATTTTAACATGAAAACCAAAGAGAAAACTATCTTGAAAGAACAAGAAGTTTTGGGCGGAACATTTGATAAAAACAATTATAAAGAAGAACGCATTTGGGCAACCGCAATTGACGGAACCAAAGTGCCAATTTCGATGATTTATAAAAAAGGAATGAAGAAAAACGGCAAAAATCCTTTGTTGCTTTATGCTTATGGTTCCTATGGTGTAACGATGGATTGCTATTTTTCAACCGTTCGACTCTCGCTTTTGGATAGAGGATTTATTTATGCCATTGCACATGTTCGCGGTGGAGAAGATTTAGGTCGTCAATGGTATGAAGATGGAAAATTATTGAAAAAGAAAAACACGTTTACTGATTTTATCGATTGTTCTAAATTTGTTATTGCCGAAAAATATACATCAACCGAACATTTATATGCCGAAGGTGGTTCTGCTGGCGGATTATTGATGGGTGCAATTCTAAACATGGCACCAAATTTGTATAACGGAGTAATCGCACAAGTGCCGTTTGTAGATGTGGTAACAACTATGTTAGATGACAGCATTCCGTTGACAACTGGAGAATATGACGAATGGGGAAATCCTAATGTAAAAAAATATTACAACTATATGTTGTCCTATTCACCTTACGATAATGTAGTGGCACAGGATTATCCAAATATTTATATTGCAACAGGTTTACACGACTCGCAAGTACAATATTGGGAGCCAGCAAAATGGATTGCTAAATTAAGAACACTAAAAACAAATGATAAGCAATTATACCTTGATACTAACATGGAAGCTGGTCATGGCGGAGCATCGGGAAGGTTTGAATCGCTTAAAGAAATCGCCAAAGAATTCAGTTTTTTGTTAGATTTAGAAGGAATAAAAAGATAGTTAAAATATTTTTATTAAATTTGCAATGTTTTGAAGACTGAAATAGTGTCTTCTTTTTGCCTTGACTAATTTATTTTATGGAAGAAAATATAAAAGCTCACGATAATGTACTAAGTTTAATAGGGAACACACCTTTAATTAAACTGAACAAAATCACAGAATCTTTACAAGGAAATTTTTATGCCAAAGTTGAAGCTTTCAACCCAGGTCATTCTACTAAAGACAGAATAGCATTATATATTATTGAAGAAGCCGAAAGACAAGGAATTTTAACTCCTGGCGATACTATTATTGAAACTACTTCTGGTAACACAGGATTTAGTTTAGCAATGGTAAGTATCATCAAAGGTTACAATTGTATTTTGGCAGTGAGTTCAAAATCTTCAAAGGACAAAATCGATATGTTGCGTTCGCTAGGAGCAAAAGTATATGTTTGTCCAGCTCACGTTTCTGCCGATGATGAGCGTTCTTATTATAATGTAGCAAAACGTTTACACGAAGAAACTAAAGGTTCGGTTTACATTAATCAATATTTTAACCAATTAAATGTTGATGCTCATTATAAAACAACTGGTCCAGAAATTTGGGAACAAACCAATGGAAAAATCACTCACTTAATCGCATGTAGCGGAACAGGTGGAACGATTTCGGGAGCAGCAAAATTCTTAAAAGAAAAAAATCCAAATATTAGAATTCTAGGAGTGGATGCATTTGGTTCAGTATTGAAAAAATACCACGAAACTAGAGAGTTTGACGCCGAAGAAATTTATCCCTACCGAATAGAAGGTTTGGGTAAAAACCTAATTCCAACCGCAACAGATTTTGACGTTATTGATAATTTCATGAAAGTAACTGATGAAGAAAGTGCTCACACTACAAGAGAAATCGCTAAAAAAGAAGGTTTATTTGTAGGTTATACTTCTGGAGCTGTAATGCAAGCCATCAAGCAATATGCAGAAGAAGGCGAATTTAACGAAAACAGTAATGTTATTGCAATTTTCCCTGATCACGGTTCACGATACATGAGTAAAGTATTCAGCGATGATTGGATGAACGAACAGGGTTTCTTTGATAGCATCAATGCCGAAGAAGTTCAAAAAGTTGAATTTATTAAATAGATTTTAAAATTAATAGAAGAAGAAAACCACTCAATTTTGAGTGGTTTTTTTTTGTCAATAGCATTTTTTATAAAAAAAAAGCCAAGATTTCTCTTGGCGCAAATTTAATATCTAAAATCTAATATTGAATATGTTATTCCTGCATTGTGTGATATACGTTCATCACATCCTCATCTTCTTCAATTTTTTCTAAAAGTTTTTCTACATCCGCAATTTGTTCTGGAGTTAACTCTTTTGTAATTTGAGGAATACGCTCAAAACCTGAAGATAAAATCTCAATGTTTCTATTTTCTAATTCTTTTTGAATAGAACCAAAGCTTTCAAACGGAGCATACATTACAATTCCATCTTCATCAGCAAAAATTTCTTCTACACCAAAATCAATCATTTCCAATTCAAGTTCTTCAACATCTTGACCTTCGGCTGGAATACGGAAATTACAAGTATGATCAAACATGAATTCAACCGAACCTTGCGTTCCCATTGTTCCGTTACATTTGTTGAAATAACTTCTAATGTTGGCAACAGTTCTATTGTTATTATCGGTAGCAGTTTCGATTAAAATCGCAATTCCGTGTGGTGCATAACCTTCAAAAAGTACTTCTTTAAAGTTAGCGGTATCTTTATCAGATGCTTTTTTAATGGCACGTTCTACGTTATCTTTCGGCATGTTTGCCGCTTTTGCGTTTTGGATAACTGCTCTAAGACGTGAGTTGGTTTCTGGATTTGCTCCACCTTCTTTCACCGCCATTACAATGTCTTTTCCAATACGTGTAAACGTTTTTGCCATTGCTGACCAACGTTTCATTTTACGTGCTTTTCTAAATTCAAATGCTCTTCCCATTTCTTATTTATTATTTCAAATAGTAATTTTATATACTATTTAAACCGTTTTTTTTAATTTTTCAGTGTGCAAAAATAAGGTAATATTATTGTATTGCCAATTTCTGTAAATTATTTTTAATTGGCTGGAACGTGTTTTGAAATGAAGTTGTCTCCAGTCGAATTCCAAGTGTTTACTACTGTACTTTTCTCTTGAAAATTAGCAGAATTCATTTTGTTATAATTTTCAATTTCTTTGTTAACTTGTTTTACCATTCCGTTATAACTATCGATTTCTTCTTTGGTTCGGTCTTTAGCCGATTTGTTTTCCATCGATTTTCTAGCATTTTCAAATTTTTCATTGAACATGTAGAAATCTACAATTTTTGGAACAAAGGTTTCGGCTTCTTTTTTGTAGAATTCCAAACATTTTTTGGTAGCTGTTAACATCGAACTATCATTAGAATAGGGTTGAATTGCTTTAATTTTTTCCAAACCTTCTTCGGCATATAGAAGCAAAGCACTTGCATTTTGTTGAATGGCACCTAAATCTTTCTTTTCAATAGCCAAAGATAAATTAAGATCAGTAATATTAGTTTTAAAGAATATTAAGTAAAGTGCTGTATGATAATCAAAAACCTTTCCCGAAATAGCTATTTTTTTTGACAATTCACTTTCTTGATTGGTAATGGTAATATTGTATTTTAGAGCAAATTCTTTAAAAGCCAATTCTGCTTTGTCATTTTCTTCGTCAATTTTTTTGTTGACTAAATCTCGCATCATTAAATAAGCTTCCATAGCATCATAAGATTGTTCAGCTACTTCTTGCATATTGATGATTTTGTCATATTCTTCGTTGATACTTTTTTCGCAAAAATCTAAATATTGAACAATTTTAGTTTGATATTCGGTATCGCCATTATAACCGTTTTTAATATCAGTAATTTTCTTTTTTGACGATTGAATACTTTTTATCAATTGCTTTCTTGTGGCATCGATTCTTCGAGCACTTTTAGAATGAGCAACTGCCGAAGTATATTTCCAGGTACTTTTAGCTATCAGTTCTTGTTCTTTGTTGATGAAAGTTAAAAAATCAACAGGTTTGCTAAACTCTTGTGAAAAACCACTCAAAGTACTTATAAAAAATAAGGCAAATACAATTTTTAGTTTCATGTTTTTAAGGTGTTAAATCGGTTAAAATATTTATGGCTTCAACTAGGGCAAAATTTTGTTTCAAAGCTTTACTTCTTGTGGCAGAAATAGTTTTTAGAAATTCGTCAAATTTTTGATACTCTAAGTCAATTTTATTTTGTTCAACTTGAATTGGATATTCTTTTTCGGAGTATGTTTTTACTTCGTTCCAAATCAAATTAATTTTAGAAACATCGTCAAAAACACTTTCAAATTGTAAAGTTATTGGCGGAAAACTACTTTCAAAATAAGGTTTAATTTGAGTGTTTAAGGTTTCAATTTCCTTGGTCTCAACGGAGTTTTGTAGTCGTTCTTTGCTTTTTTGAATAGCATTTGAATAGTTGTTATTCTTGAAAAGTTGGTATTTAAGTTTTATATCAATTTCATCATTTTTTAATGCCGAAGGATTGGTTTTTTCTCTAGGCATTTGCTCGTCAAGAAGCGTAGGAATTTCAACATCGGGAACTAAACCAATATATTGATTGCTTTTTCCAGTAATTCTATAAAATTTCTCTAAAGTAATTTTGACAAATTCATTTTCCGATTTTTGGATAGGAAAAACTTGTTGCATCGTTGCTTTGCCCAAAGTAGTGTTACCAACAATAATAGCGCGTTGATAATCTTGCATGGCGTTGGCAAATAATTCACTAGCCGAAGCCGATAAACCATTCACTAAAACTACCATATTTCCCGAAAAAATAGAACCACGATAGTAATCTTTCAGCACATTTCGTTTTTGGTTTTTGTCGTTCATTACCGCAACTGGTCCAATGTCGATAAACAAACCACTTAACAGAATTCCTTCTTCCAAAGAACCGCCACCATTATATTGTAAATCAATAATTAAACCGTCAATTTTTTCTTCATTAAGTTTAAATACTTCTTTGGCTACATCTTGACTAACGCTTGATTTTCCGTTATCGAAAGTGGCATAAAATGAAGGAATTTTGATGTAACCAAACTTTTTGTCACCATTTTTTAAAACAAAACTATATACATTATTTTGTACATCTTTTAGAACTTTTTTGCTCAAAGTGACGTTGTACACCAATCCGTTTACTTTTTTAAAAGTAAAATCAGCAAGTTTATAAGCATCTGAATTTAGTATTTCAAATAATTTCTCAACCGGAATACAATCCACTACATATTCGGTTTGATTATGAGTGATTTTCAGTAAAACATCATTTTTTTCTATTTTTTCAGAGAAATAAGCGGCACTTCCAGGTAAAATTTCGGCAACAATAAATTCATCGTTATTGTTTTGTGAAACATAAAATCCAAAGCTTAAATTATCCGAACTAATGAAAGAGAAAAAACTAGATTTACTTTTTTGTGAAAAATAATCGGAATGCGGATCAAAATAGGAGCAGAACACCGAGTAAAATTGCTCGGTAAATTCTTCTTTGGTCAAATGAAGATTGGTGGCTTTGCAGAGAAATTTTTCAAAAACCTTCGCTTTTCTTTCGGCATAAATCGATTTAAAATTAGCAGTAAGCGAGTCTTTATTGGTGCTACTTTCGCCAATTTCTCTTAAAATAGTAAACAGAATTCGCTTTCTGTAAAGCGTTTGTATTTCGGTTTCGTTTTTTAAATAAGGAAAACTTTTTCGAGATAACACAATATTCTCATTACTGCTTGAAGGAAAATTTTCAGTATTTAAAGTGGTAATGGCTTTGATATAACGTTCAACTACTTGATTGTACGTTTGATACATTACATCCAGAAAACTGCAATCTTTTGTTAGGATAAAATCATCAATTTGATACTTGAAATCTTTGAATTTTTCTAAATCGGCTTCAGTAAATAATCGATTGTTTTCGTCTAGTTTCGTCAAGAAATTGGTATAAACAAAAACTGATAAACTATCGTCAACCGGTTTTGGTTTATAATGCATTTTTTGAAGCATATCATTAATCCGAGATAGTGTTACGCAAGGATTTTGCTCACTTTGTGCAATGAGTAAAAATGGAGCAAATAGTAGGAGGAAAAGTATTTTTTTCAATGAAAAGTTTACTAGCTTGGTGTTCAAATTATTTTAGGTTAAGTACATTTCAAATATAATCTTTTCATTTATAAGAAAATATTTTTTTATTTTTTTTGATATACCAATAATAAGATAACCGTTTTACAACATTTTACTTTTTTTAAATAACTTGAAAAAGCATATATTTGATTGCTATGAAAAAAAATTATGAAAAAAATCTTTACCATTATTCTATTATTTACTTCTTTTTTTAGTTTTTCACAATCCAGAGATAAAGGAACTATCGAATTATCACCAGTTATTGGTTATAGTCAATCTATGGTTTTTATTTTCACATCAGAACCTGTTGGAGGTATAAATATAGGTTCCAATGTTGATTATTATTTTAATGAAAATTGGAGTTTTCGTTCAGGTCTGTTTTATCAAACAATGGGTTCAAAAGAGGTTAAATTTTTAATTTTTTCAGATGAATATTCAGAAAAACTTAAATATCTTACTATCCCGTTAGCCATTAATTGGCATTTTGGAAGTAATAAAAATTGGAATTTGAATTACGGAGTTAGTGGTGGTTTTCTTTTAGACGCAAAAGCCAAATCCGAAGATGGAATTACTATTGACACTAAAGATATTTCAAATTCATTTCAGTTTGGAATCAATGCTGGAATTGGTTACAAATTAACTCTTACCGAAAATATAGGACTTGTTTTTGATGTATCTCAATTTATTGGATTTACAGATACAAATAAGGAAAAGTCAAGAAAAAATTTCTACACAAGTTTTAATTTTGGCGGCGTTTTTAAACTATAATGTGTTTTATTCTAAAAAGGTTTAAAACAAAAAAATACAGAAAACGATAAACGGTTTCTGTATTTTTCATTATCATATCAATTCATTGACATTGTAATTTACCATTGCCATTGAATTTGCCATTGTTATTTTTTATAAAAAGGCATTTTTACCACTTTGGCAGCAATTTTTTTATCTCTAATTAGAATGAATATTTCGCTATCTACAGTTGAAAATTCTGTTTTTACATAACCCATTCCAATAGCTTTGCCTAGACTTGGCGCTTGCGTTCCCGAAGTTACAATCCCAATGTTGTTTCCATTAGCATCCACAATTTCATAATCGTGACGAGGAATTCCTCTTTCAACCATTTCAAAACCAACTAATTTTCTTGAAACACCAGCTTCTTTTTGCTTTTTCAGATTTTCAGAATTCGTAAATTCTTTCGTGAATTTAGTAATCCAACCTAAACCAGCTTCTAGTGGCGAAGTAGTATCATTGATGTCGTTTCCATACAAACAAAATCCCATTTCAAGACGTAATGTATCGCGAGCAGCTAGTCCAACAGGTTTAATCCCGAATGATTTTCCTGCTTCAAAGACTTGGTTCCAAACGTGTTCTACTTCTTCATTTTTGCAATAAATTTCAAATCCACCAGAACCAGTATAACCAGTTGCTGAAATGATTACATTTTCAATTCCGGCAAATGGTCCAACTTCAAAATGATAGTATTTGATAGCAGATAAATCTACTGAAGTTAATGATTGCATCGCTTCAATAGCTTTTGGACCTTGAATAGCAAGCAATGAATACTCTTCTGATAAATCGCGCATTTCTACGCCTAAATCATTATGAGATGAAATCCAATTCCAATCTTTTTCAATATTAGAAGCGTTTACCACCAATAAATATTGGTTTTCTTTCATCTTATAAATAATCAAATCGTCCACAATTCCGCCATCGTTATTAGGTAAGCAAGAATATTGCGCTTTGCCAATTTCAAGAACGGAAGCATCATTAGAAGTTACTTTTTGGATTAAAGCCAAAGCATTTTCCCCAGTAAGTAAAAATTCACCCATGTGTGAAACGTCAAAAACACCAACACCATTTCTAACCGTTTCGTGCTCGGCATTTACACCTTCATATTGAACCGGCATATTGTATCCCGCAAACGGAACCATTTTTGCACCAAGACTTTCGTGAACATGAGTTAAAGCTGTATTTTTCATTTTTTATTGTATTAAAGATTTACCACAAATTCGCAAATTATTGAAGCTTATAAATATTTTTAATTTGCGAATTTGCGGTTAATTTTTTTATGGTTGTTTTTTATTGAAGTTGATTTTTGAAATTGATTTTTGAGCTTGTCGAAGGATTATTTCCTAACAAACGGCGGCAATAATTTAGAAGAAACTTCTCCAAAACCAATACGAACCGAACTGTTTTGACAAAAACCTTTCATCGTCACCGTATCATTGTCGTTGATGAATTTACGTTCTGTTCCATCTGCCATTTTTATTGGATTTTTTCCACCCCAAGTTAGTTCCAGCATCGAACCAAAACTATCTTGCGTTGGACCAGAAATCGTTCCTGAACCCATCATATCACCAGAATTTACACGACAACCGTTTGAAGTGTGATGCGCTAATTGTTGCGACATTGACCAATACATATATTTGAAATTCGATTTCGAAACTAAAGTTGGTGCAACATTTTCTGGCTCGATATAAACTTCTAGATTAATGTCAAAAGCGTGTTTTCCTTTTTGTTGTAAATAGGGAAGTGGCATCGGTTCTTGAATTGGTCCTTTGCAACGGAAAGGTTCCAAAGCATCCATCGTTACAATCCATGGTGAAATAGAAGAAGCAAAGTTTTTAGCTAAAAATGGTCCAAGCGGAACATATTCCCATTTTTGAATATCTCGCGCACTCCAATCGTTCAATAAAACCATCCCGAAGATATAATCTTCTGCTTCGTTAACAGGAATATTTTCGCCCATGATATTAGCATCGGTTGTAATGAAAGCAGTTTCCAATTCAAAATCCACCAATCGTGACGGACCAAAAACCGGAGAAGTTTCGCCGTTTGGCAACGTTTGTCCCATTGGTCGATGAACCGGAATTCCCGATGGAATAATAGTAGAACTTCTTCCGTGATAACCTACCGGAATGTGCAACCAGTTAGGCAACAAAGCATTTTCGGGATCACGGAACATTTTTCCAACATTAGTGGCATGTTCTTTACTCGAATAAAAATCAGTATAATCGCCAATTAAAACAGGTAATTGCATTTCTACATCTTCCATTTTAAAGATAACAATTTCTCTGTGTTCGGCGTTATCTCGTAGTTTTGGATTGTTGATTTCAAAAATATCGCTGATGCGGTTACGAACCAATCGCCAAGTCTTTTTTCCGTCAGAAATAAAGTCGTTCAGCGTGTCTTGCATAAACATATCATCGGTTAATTCAATACCTTCAAAGTAGTTTAATTGTTGTAAAGCACCCAAATCGATGGCATAATCGCCAATTCTTGTGCCAATAGTAATTACGTCTTCTTTAGTTAAGAAAACACCAAAAGGAATATTTTGGATAGGAAAATCACTGTTTTCGGCTACATCTAGCCATGATTTTCTATTAGGATCGTTTGTTCTTGAAGGCATATCTGTGTTGATTTAGTTGTTGAAAAATTCGCAATCAAATATATCATTTACTATTAATTTAACAAACGATTTTCGTAATTTTGACCTGAATTTAACGAAATATATTGAAATGCAACGCGACGAACAAATTTTTGACCTAATTCTTGAAGAACAAGAAAGACAAATACAAGGAATTGAACTTATTGCTTCTGAGAACTTTGTAAGCGATCAAGTAATGGAAGCAGCTGGTTCTGTATTGACTAATAAATATGCCGAAGGTTATCCTGGCAAAAGATATTATGGCGGTTGTGAAGTAGTAGATGTAATTGAACAAATCGCAATCGATAGAGCAAAAGCTTTATTTGGTGCCGAATATGTAAACGTACAACCACATTCAGGTTCACAAGCCAATACCGCTGTTTTTGCAGCTTGTTTAAAACCGGGTGACAAAATCTTAGGTTTTGATTTATCGCATGGTGGACATTTAACACACGGTTCGCCTGTTAACTTTTCAGGAAAATTATACAATCCTGTTTTCTATGGTGTTGAACAAGAAACAGGACGTTTGAACTATGATAAAATTCAAGAAATAGCGACTAAAGAGCAACCAAAAATGATTATTGCTGGTGCTTCTGCTTATTCACGTGATATGGATTTTAAACGTTTCCGTGAAATTGCTGATAGTGTTGGCGCTTTGTTATTAGCCGATATTTCGCATCCTGCGGGATTAATTGCTAAAGGTTTATTGAATGATCCTATTCCACATTGTCATATTGTAACTACTACAACTCACAAAACACTGCGTGGACCAAGAGGCGGAATCATAATGATGGGTAAAGATTTTGAAAATCCTTGGGGTTTAACTACGTCAAAAGGAGAAATCAGAATGATGTCTCACGTTTTGGATATGTCAGTTTTTCCAGGAAATCAAGGCGGACCATTAGAACACATTATTGCGGCTAAAGCAGTAGCGTTTGGCGAAGCCTTGTCGGATGAGTTTTTTACGTATCAAATGCAAGTACAAAAAAATGCCAAAGCCATGGCAGCAGCTTTTGTAAAAAGAGGTTACAATATTATTTCTGGCGGAACAGACAATCACATGATGTTGATTGATTTGCGCAACAAAAATATTTCGGGTAAAGAAGCAGAAACCGCTTTAGGCAAAGCTGAAATCACCGTAAACAAAAACATGGTTCCATTTGACGATAAATCGCCATTTGTAACTTCAGGTATTCGTGTTGGAACTCCAGCAATCACAACTCGTGGATTGGTAGAAGCTGATATGGAAACCATTGTTGAGTTAATCGATAGAGTTTTGATGAATGCAACTAATGATGAACTATTAGAAGAAATTGCAGACGAAGTAAACGAAATGATGAGCGAAAGAGCCATTTTCGTTTATTAATCATTTTCTACAATAAATAAATTCAAACCTTCAAGAGTTCGCTTTTGGAGGTTTTTTATTTTACGATGATGTCGTATTTCTCCAACAAACCTTTCAATCCATCGGAAGAAAATATCGCTTTTTTGGCTTTGTTTTTCTCCAAATCTAGGGTATAGTCATAACTCGTGTAGAAATCCGCTTTGTTGAGAATAGTATCGATAAAAACTGTTCTTCTGAGGTTGCAATTGTCAAACAATACTTCGGTTAAATCACTTCCCATAAAGTCAACGGCTATCATACTACAATTGATGAACTGCATTTTCTTTAATTTCAAGGCATAAAACTGAGCGTAATCTAGCAAACAGTCTTTAAAGTGAAATTCAAAAATCACTTGATCGGTCATGGCAAAGTTCACGCTAGTAAAATCACATCGATTGAACCAAACACCACGTAAGGAAACATAATTAATCTTGGTGGCTTTAAAATTACAATCAAAGAAATTACAATCTACAAAAGTTACCGTTTGAAACGTACAATCCGTAAAATCACAATAGTGAAAAGTACAGTTTTCGAACTCTTTGTATTTTAAATCCGCATCCAGAAAAAACTCATCTTTATACTCGCGGTCAATTATATAATCTGAAGACATATATTTTTTTATTTTTTTTGTAAAACTAGTGAATTTAAAAGATTTAATTGTGTCGATAATTTGTCCCAAAAATCAACTTCAATCCCGAGACTTCAGGATAATCCGTAAAATCAGTATAATCTGTGGTTAAATCAAGTACATATTATAAAGAAAATGAGCTACTAACAATTGTTAATAAAAATTACTGCCAAAAATAAAAACGCATCAATTTCCAAATCCTGAAAATGCTACATTTGAATACCACCAAACATAGTAATTATGAGAATTGAAACCGAACTAAAACTAGGCTTTAAAGACGTTATGATACGTCCAAAACGTTCTACGCTAAACAGCCGAGCGCAAGTATCATTGGAACGCGAATTCAAATTCAAACACAGTACGCTAACTTGGACAGGAATTCCCATTATGGCAGCCAATATGGATACTGTTGGAACATTTGAAATGGCAGTAGCTTTGGCTAAGGAAAAACTGTTTTCCTGCATTCACAAACACTATTCGGTGGAAGAATGGAGCAGTTTTCTTCAAAAAGCACCAGCAGAAATCGTTAATTATATTGCGGTTAGTACAGGAACAGGAAAAGAAGATTTTAAGAAACTGGCCCAAATCATGGAACTCAATTCAGAGTTGAAATTCATCTGTATTGATGTGGCAAACGGCTATTCTGAACATTTTGTAAACTTCTTAAAACAAGCACGTAAGCAGTTCTCAGATAAAGTGATTATTGCAGGTAATGTGGTTACTGGTGAAATGGTAGAAGAGTTACTTTTGGAAGGTGCTGATATTGTAAAAGTTGGCATTGGTCCAGGTTCGGTTTGTACTACTAGAGTAAAAACAGGTGTTGGATATCCACAGCTTTCTGCCATAATCGAATGTGCCGATGCAGCTCACGGTTTAGGCGGACATATTATCAGCGATGGCGGTTGTGCCATTCCTGGCGATGTGGCTAAGGCATTTGGTGCTGGAGCCGATTTTGTAATGCTTGGCGGAATGCTAGCCGGACATACCGAAAGCGGTGGCGAATTGATAGAAGAAAACGGTAAAAAGTACAAACAATTCTACGGCATGAGCTCTGAAACAGCCATGAAAAAGCACGTTGGTGGCGTAGCAGAATATCGAGCCAGCGAAGGCAAGACAGTAAAAGTAGCTTTTAAAGGCGATGTTATCGATACGTTGCAAGACATTTTGGGTGGATTACGAAGTACTTGTACGTATGTTGGAGCATCCAAACTAAAAGAACTCACTAAGCGAACCACATTTATCCGCGTAACCGAACAAGAAAACACGGTTTTTGGAAAGCTGTGAGTAAAACACAAATTTCACAAATTTTCACAAATCAATTTGATTATCAGTATAAAAAAAAACAATTTGCGAATTCGTGGTAAATAAAATTTCACTATAGCATGTCAACCGAAACCAATTTCTTTAAATTCTGTCCCAATTGCGCCAGCACCAACTTCACTTACGACAATAACTTCAAGTTCCATTGTCAAGATTGCGATTTTGTATTGTATCACAACATTGCTGCTGCGGTTGCCGTTATTTTTACTTTTGAAGATAAAATACTTTTCACGGTTAGAAATGTAAATCCCGACAAAGGAAAACTCGATTTACCTGGCGGATTTATCGATCCAAATGAAACTGCCGAAGAAGCAGCGTGTCGAGAAATTAAAGAAGAATTAGGATTAACCATTACTTCAGATAATTTATCTTATGTAACCACATTTCCAAATAATTATATCTATAGAAATGTTGCCTATAGAACGATGGATATTTTCTATGAATGTGCTTTAAAAGGTGAAAGCATAGCCATTGCTGCTCAAGATGAAATTCAAGAATTGGTTTGGATTAAACGAGATGAAATTGATTTGAATAATATTGGGTTTATATCAATACGAAATGTGATTAAATCAAAATATATTTAATTAAACAGTTGGTTTATCGTTTATTTTTATTTGTTTTTTTTAGTAAATAAGCATTTGTTTGATAATAGGTTATAGTTTCATCCACTAGTTTTTGATTTAAAACTTTGCGTGGTATTTCTTCATAAACCGATTGAAATTCAGGTTTTAGATTGGTTTTTGGTTTTATTTTTAGGTCAAATTGTTTTATTTTTTTTACTGGAGAAATAATAGTTAGTATGTCATTTTTTACTAAGCCTAAATCTTGATAAGTTGCTATAAATGCTCGCGGAATATAGTTTTCATGATAAATATCTTGACCATAGAATGAACTTTTATAGTTAAAGTTCAAAAACCCCATTACAGTAGGCATCAGGTCAATTTGCGACATTATTTTGTTTTCATGCTTTTGTGGTAAAAAATCGGGAGCATAAACTAAAGCTGGTATTCTGTATTTTTCCAGTGGTAATTCAGTTTTTCCAGAACTCGAAGCACAGTGATCTGCTACGATAACAAAGACAGTATTTTTAAACCACGATTGTTTTTCTGCCATGACAAAAAACTGTGATAAGGCGTAATCGGTATATTTTACACCGCCATCGCGGGATTTTGCTTTTGGATCTAAATCAATTTTTCCTTCTGGAAATGTAAAAGGACGATGATTACTAACAGTCATAATATGATTAAAAAAAGGTTTTCCTGCCTTTGCTTCTTTGTTCATTTCTGAAATAGCCTTTTTATACATATCTTCATCACAAACTCCCCAAATATTCTCAAATGTGATTTCGCTTGGTAGAAAACTCTTTTTGTCAACGATTTCATATCCGTTTCCTCCAAAAAAGGATTCCATATTATCGAAGTAAGCATCGCCTCCATAGAAGAATTTTACGGTATATCCTTTTTGTTTAAAAACACTTCCAGTTGAAAACTTATTTTTATTATCGGTTCGTTTAATAACACTTTCTGCTGCACTTGGTGGTAAGCAAAGAGTAACGGCTTCAAGCCCGCGAACGGTTCTATTTCCTGTAGCATATAAATTAGTAAACTGATAACTTTTGGTAGCCAATTTATTTAAAAAAGGAGTTAATTGTTTTTTATCGCCATACTCAGAAAGAAAGTCTGCACTCAGGCTTTCTATGGTAATTAAAACTACATTTTTTTTAATTTCTGGGTTATTGCTTTTTATATTTCTGGTAACGGAATAATCTTTGGTATTTTTAATTTCTTGATGTAGTAAAGCAAAAGCCTTTTCGTTAGAAAGTGTTGGGTAGAACTCTTTAAAATCCAATTCGTTAGTTTGAAATGCTTTTACAAATTTATATACTCCATTAGATTGAATTTCGTTGACAAACGTATTGTTGGAACTCTCAAGCTTAACCAAAAAAGGAATACTAAATCCAGAGAAAATAAGCAACAGAAGATAGATAAAAGCGCTAGTCAACTTCTCTTTAAAAGGAGGCAGATTATCTAAAAAAGCTTTGGTTTTATTGACCAAGAAAAAGGTCAATAAAAAAACAAGTAACCCAATTCCAACTGACAATCCAGCAATAGGATATGACTCGGCTATATTGCCAAGCACAGTATTGGTATATATTAAATAGTCAACAGCTATAAAATTATAGCGAACTCCAAACTCATTCCAAAAGAAAAATTCACTAACAAAATTTAAGACAATAATTAAAACAAACAAGAATAGTGTAAACGAAAATAAAATTAATCTAATTTGTTTTCTATAGCGAGGTAGAAAAAGTAATAATCCAAATAATATTGTCTTTATGCTTATAAAAGCAATACCAATTTCGGGTAATACACCACCATATTCATGTAAAATTGTATTACCTAGTATCAAATAGATTAGTAACGCTAGAAAACAACTAAATATAATGTAGCCATAAGGTTTTTCCAGTTTAGTATTTGATAAAAAGAGGAGATATAACCATAGAAAAACACTAGCAATGCTATAAACCAAAACATCAAAACAGCTACCTAAGAGTAAAATTTTTAGTATTTCTGCTACGGTAAAATTACTCTGTGTTATAGGATGAAATAAAAGGACAAACCGCAAGAGTAATGAAAGTAATACATAAATAAATCCTAACCAGATGATAGGAGATTTTCTTGAAAAATAAATCATTTCATTTTTTTTATAAAAGTAAATAAAATAGGTTTTTCATTTTATAAAAAAGACAGTAGATTAATTATAAATAAGAGGTTTAGGTTGCTCTAAATTATTACATTAAAAAAGAAAGTTTTTATATTCTGTTTGACTTAAAAATCATCATCGTCATCATTTAGAAAATCATTGATGTCAAAATCATCATCATTATACGTTTCATCTTCACTTGGCGGAATAGCACCTGGCGGATTAAACAATCCCCATTCATCCCAGTAGTGATTGTTGGGATCAAAACTAGCAACCCATTCGATAAACAGAAGTCTGAATTCGTCTATTTCTTTGCGAATTAGCTTCACATATTCGACTTCTTTAAAACTTTTATGAAAGCGCAAACTACCCACTTGCACATACAAATGCATAGCATGATCTCTAATAATAGCTGCATTTTGCATTCGGATGCTGTACAGATTGCCACCTTCAGCACCTGCTATTTTTGCAGAAATAATCATAGCATCATCTCGCATCATGTGCTTAGTGGCTTGAAGATAATCATCCTCTTCGGGTATTGAGGCAAGAAGACTTTCTACCAAGGAATAGATTTGTTCCGATTTTTTATAAATAGGCAACTCCCGACTTTTATCTAATGACATAGTAATTTGAATTGATGTAAATATAAAAATACTTTTTTAATGTAAAAATGATATTAGAAGGCTATTTGACATAATGTATTCATACATTCTTCATACAGTAAGTAGGGAGAAGATAGGGAGAAGATGTAAAGGAGTAAATCAGGAGTTTGATTTTACTATATTTACATTGATGATTTTTGATGAATTTGTCACCAAAAAGATTTTGAGTAGGTAAATAAAATAGGGGAGAAGTCTATAATTTTCTAATACCAAATTATTGTTCTGTTAAAATTGATTTTCTAACAAAAGGATTGCCGTAATTTTGTGCAAAGAGCCAAAATAAATGTCAAAAAATATTCCAATTTCACTGCTTGAATTAGCTATTGTTACTCAAGGAAGTACTACTTCAGAAACACTTACCAAAACCAAAGAATTAGCCCAATTAGCCGATAGTTTGGAGTATAACAGATTTTGGTTGGCAGAACATCATAATATGCAACACGTAGCAAGTTCGGCTACCGTAGTCTTGATAAGTTATATTGCTAGTCAAACGAAAAAAATCAGAGTTGGATCAGGAGGAATTATGTTGCCCAATCATTCGCCATTGATCATTGCAGAACAATTTGGAACGTTAGAAACGCTTTTTCCCAACCGCATTGATTTAGGATTAGGTCGCGCTCCAGGAACAGATACGTTAACAGCACAAGCAATTCGAAAAGATTTTTTTGACGAAGCACAGCAGTTTCCTAAAAATGTTAGTGTATTGCAAACTTATTTTTCTAATGAAAACAGCAGTTCACCGGTAAGAGCTTTTCCTGGCGAAGGTGTAGAAGTGCCCATTTGGATATTAGGTTCAAGTATGGATAGTGCCGCTTTAGCAGCAGCTTATGGTTTGCCGTATGCTTTTGCGGGACATTTTGCTCCAAAACAAATGGTTCAAGCCTTTGAGTTTTACAGAGAAAATTTTGAACCATCAGAAGTACTTTCTTCACCAAAAACAATGGCTTGTGTCAATGTAATTGCTGCTGATACTAACGAAGAAGCAAAAGTCTTGTCAACCAGTTTGTATCAAATGTTTCTGGGTTTGATACGAAACAACCGCCAACCATTACAACCTCCAGTAGCTACTTTGGATGGCGCTATGAATGAAGCAGAATTATTTCATGTTAATCAAATGACGGCTTGCTCTTTTATAGGAGATAAAAATCATTTAATTATAGAGTTAAATAAGTTTATCGAATACACTAAAATCGATGAATTGATGATTACCAGCCCGATTTATAATCACGAAGACAAACTTAAAAGTTTGAAAATTAGTAGCGAAGTTATACAAACCATCAACGAAAGGTAATTTGTTTAACCCTCGCAGGGTTCCAGGGAGTTGGAAGTTAGAATTTAGAAGTTTGAAATTGAAATTGAATTTGAACTTGAACTTGATTTTTGAACTTGATTTTTGAACTTGATTTTTGAATTTGATTTTTGAACTTGAACGATTAAAGAAAATGGCAATTTTAAACCGAAGAAATGAGTACCAAAAATCAAAATTATCAACAAATCAAAAAAATCTTTTATCTTTGAATTAGTAACTAAATACTCTCTTAGCAAAAGTCCAATTTAGTTTGAAGACGTACAGGTTCTCCAATTAAAAATAACTCTTCCTTTGATAAAGAGCTTACATATTTTTTATTTTTTCCTATGTATTCAGAACTTGAATTATGAAAAGCTTCTTCAGCTAATGCTTTAGTTTCAAACGATTTAAAAACCGCACCATCAAAACCATTTGTTTGCGCTTTACAATCTTCCCATGAATTGAAAATACCAGTTTCTCTTCCTTTCCAGACTACATAATATTTTGGTTTTTTCGCCATTACAATGAAAAATAATATTCTTTAATCTTTTTTGATATTAACTTTTTCCTCATTACCAAAAATCCTTGATAATCGTCTATTACTAATTTCCACGATTTTAACATGATTTTTTGGTCTACGGAGTATTTCTTTTATCTATAACTTGAATTGTTATTTAACCCTTTCAAAATCAAATCTTTTACAATTCCAAACATCATTGCATTAAAATCCTCTTTAGCTTCCATATTGTCTGTAATGAGTTTATAGAAATCAAAATTGGTTGTTACATGTTTTAATAATTCTTTCTGTCCAATCTGATCACTAGTGATTCGGGCATTTTGCTCATCTGAAAATTTAAATGAATTTATTAACTCACTATTTTTAGCAACATCTTGAGCAATATTTTCCACCATTTTTCGAACTTTATCAGCATCTTCGAATTGAGTGCCATATCTCTCATTAAAATTTTGCAAAATATTTGATAGTTTATCAATTTCAGAATCAAAAATTCCACCACGCATTTCAGTTGGAATAGGTTTTAAATCTTCTCCTTGTTCTAATATTATGTTAGTAGTAGCTTCCAATTGAAGCCTGTAACTGTCCATATCAATATTATTAAGCATACCGACTGTAAAGTCTGGAGATGCTTCTGTACCTAATTTATGTTGCAAGTGATTCAAGAAAATATATAATCTTTCAAGATATACATTTTCAAATTCAACAATTTGGGATAAGAATATGTATAATCGAACAAAGGTTTTTGTTTTTGCTCTAAAATCATTTTGCTCTTCTTCATTTAAATCATTTTTAAATGCATGAGAACATATATCCAAAATTGAATGTAATTGGTCGACAGGAACGTTTGATAAAATCTTTTCTGAGAATTCTTCCACTTGCTCTCTGCTGTAAACTTGAAAATTATCTAAAGCATCTTGTAAATCAAATAATTTATTTGGGTCTGTTGCTTCACCTAGAATTGTTCCTTCAAAATAGGGTTTGAAAGCTTTCTCAATCTCTTCGGATGTGTTAGCAAAGTCTAAAACAAAAGTGTCTTTTTTCATTGGATGACTTCTGTTTAATCTTGATAAAGTTTGCACAGCATTTACTCCACCTAACTTTTTATCAACATACATAGTATGTAACAAAGGTTGGTCAAATCCAGTTTGATATTTATTAGCAACTATTAAAAAACGATACTCATTTTTTTCAAATTCTTTTGGAATTGAAGCGCTTGGAAAACCATTTAATTGAGATTCTGTTTGTTTGTCAATTTCACCAGAGAATGCTACAATGGCTTTATAAGGACTATTTATTTTTTTTAAATGATTATCGAAAGCTGTTTTATATTTTACTGCATTGGCTCTTGAACTTGTCACTAACATCGCCTTTGCTAATCCACCAATTCGTTTTTTACGAATTACATTTTCTATAAAATGGTCAATCATTAAAATCGATTTCTTTTTGATAGCATGTTCATGGCTTTCTACATAAGCTTTCAATTTCTTTTGCGCTTTCTTTTTATCGTATTCTGGGTCGTCTTCAATTTTCTTTAATAAAGCATAGAAACTTTGATAGGTAGTATAATTTAATAATACATCTTCAATAAATTTTTCTTCAATAGCTTGTTTCATAGAGTATAAATGACAAGCTTTAAATTTTGTTTTATCTCCTTCTTGATAAGGCAATCCGAAAAGTTCTAGTGTTTTATTTTTTGGTGTAGCTGTAAACGCAAAATAGCTTGCATTAGTCATCATCTTCATCGAACGAATAACCATAGTTACCAAATCTTCGTTGGTGATTGTATCTCCAGTTTCATCTATTACTTCATCGTCTTCATCAGTAACAATATTGTTTTGAGATAACGTTTGATTTAGTTTTCTAATTATTTGACCACTTGCACTACTGTGAGCTTCATCTATTATAATAGCAAAGTTATTGCCAGGCAAGTTGCCTATATCTTCAACAATATGTGGAAATTTTTGAATAGTAGTGATGATAATCTTTTTGCCTTCTTCAAGCGCTTCTTTAAGCTGCTTGCTACCTTCAGTTATGGCTTCAACAAGTCCTTTCACTTGCTGAAATTGCTTTATATTATCTCTAATTTGTTTATCTAATACTTTACGATCTGTAACAACCACAACAGTATCAAATATTAAATTGCTACCAGTTTTGTCGTGTAAACCTGTTAGTTGATGCGCTAACCATGAAATAGAGTTTGATTTACCTGAACCTGCCGAATGTTGTATTAAATATTTTTGACCAGCACCTTTTTCTTGAGCATCTTTTAATAGTTCTCTAACAACGTCTAATTGATGGTATCTAGGGAATATTAGTTTTTTATCTTTTTTTACTTTAATCTTATTGTGCTCATCTACATATTCTTTTTCTTCTGTGATAAGTTGGCAAAAGTTTTGAATAATATTGGTTAAACTATTTTTAGTTAAAATGCTTTTCCACAAATAATCCGTTTTTATGCCTTCTTTGTTTATAGGATTTCCAGCACCGTTTTCGTTTCCTTTATTGAAAGGTAAAAAATAGGACTTTTGACCTTTTAAATGAGTACACATCCACACTTCTTCTGTATCAACGGCAAAGTTTACGAGCAATCTACCTAATCTAAATAATTCCTCGTTTGGGTCTCGGTCTTCTTTAAATTGTTTAATGGCGTGTTCAACATTTTGTTTGGTCAATTCATTTTTTAGCTCAAATGAAACTAACGGAATTCCATTAACAAAAATCATCATATCCAGTGACTTTTTGTTGTTTGGTGAAAAATACACCTGGCGCATTATTGAAAAGATATTGGATTGAAATAGGGTATAAGTATTAACATTATAATTAGATACTGGTTGGTCATAAAATAAATCCAAATGAGTATCTGTAAAACCATCTTTAATGCCTTTTCGCAATACCTCTATGATACCTTTAGCTTGTATTTGGTCGTTAAGGCGTTTTAGTATTTTTTGTTGGTATAACTCTTTATGATATTGCTTTAGCTTAGCTACTTGTTTAGGTTGTGTTTTTTCCAAAAACTCGAATAACAACTCACTATCCATACAATTGACATTGTCATAGACTTTGTTTTCACGAAGTACATAATTGTTTTGCTCAACTAGATATTGAGTAATGTGAGCTTCAAGTCCTTTTTCGGTAGTGTCTGTACTCATATTTACATTGTTTTTATTAAATATTTTTGAAATATGCTAATCATTTCAATTCTATGCTTTTCGCATAATTTCCAATTCCATGTTTCATTATCAAAAATTATAGCAGATTTAAGAGAGTCTAATCTTTTCTTTTCGTGAAAAGTAGTTTTTTTCTCTTTAAAAGTCTTGTTACTATATTCTGAATTCATACCAACAGATAATAAAACTAAATTTCCAAAATCATCCAATTTTGTTTTTCTTACTTCATCGGAATCAATGGGATCAAAAACTTTATTAGTATCATAATTTTGAGGATTTTGTGGTGAAATATGTTCAACAGAATTCTTTTTTGTCATCCTATAATTTTGCCACTCTACACCTTTTTTATCACTTAATTCATGCCATAAAATAAATTCTAGTTTATAAAACCAATAACTCCAATAGTTAGTTCCCTCGGCTTTTTCTAGTACTTCAATTTTTGGCTTAAATGTTTTTAAATCATTATCTATAAGCTTCCAACTTCTTGATTTTAAATCACCTTTGTATTCACTGCAAAACATTTGATTATCTAGTTTTTTGAGGTAATTATATAATTCTTCATAGCTATCTGTACTTCGCATTTTATATAAAAATGGTGTTAACCAGTAATGCGTAATTATTTGTTGTGAATGATACAACATACTTTGTAAAAGAGCAAAACCTTCATTTTTTATTAATTCTCTGCGTTGTAATGTGTTTTTGTTTAAATAAAGTCTCTTTATTAAATGGTGTTCTTCATTATCTTTCTCAACCCATTTTATCACGAATTTATCAAACTTAATTCTTATTTCTAACAACAACAAAATAAAATTTTCTACATCTTTTTTATTTGAATATTCTTCAAAAAATGATTCAAAAATTTCAATCAGTTTTTTTTCATTTATTTCCACAATATTTTCGCTGTCTTCTTCATTATCATATACAAATATTCTTAAGACATGTAATAAAAGCATCGGAAAAGATATTATACTTCTAACTTTACCCGAATCATATTTTATTTCGTCATCATCTTTTTTTATTTCTATTAGTTTATCATTTAATATTTCTAGTAAATGTATATTTTCAAATGTTAACTCAGAATTATTTACTCGGTTAATAATATCAATTGTTAAACCAACTTCTTTTGCGTCAATATTTTCTTTGTCAACATCTATTTCTTTTAATGTTAAATCACGCCATTTTAAACCACTTAATTCTTTAATATTTTTTTCAAAATACTCATCCATTATGGCACAAGCATCCCAAATTTTGGCATATTTATTTTTGTCTTCATCATCAATAAACTCAAGCATTTTTGCTTTAAGAATTTCATGATGTTGTAGTTGAACACCTCTGTTATTTAAAACTTCAAATAGTCTGTTTTCATCAATTTCAGGAGGCATTTCAGTTATTATAAAACGGACTTGATTGTAAATGAAATTTGAAAAATCTTTTTTCTCATCTTCGGTTTTATCTTTTAAAAAATCATTTATTTCACTTTCGGCATCTTTAACTCCTTTTAACTGCCCTTTTTCTTCTTTAGAGAATTTAGTAAACTCATTAGGGTTATCAAAATAATGATTTGCAAAATCTCTAATTGCGAAAGAAACTCTTTTTTGTTTATTATCTTTCGAAACTTGATATACAAAATTTGACAACTCATTTTTCAATACATTACCAATAAGCCATAATGTAGTAAAACGTTGTTGACCATCTATTAAATCATATTTATTATTGTTTTTAGCAATCATAATACCACCCAAATAATAGTCTTCTTCTTTTGTTGAAGCTCTCCAAAGATCTTCTAACAGTGTAGAAATTTGATCGCTACCCCAAACATACAATCTTTGGTAAATAGGGATATTGAATAACAAATTATTTTTTACAATATCTTCTAAACAAACCAGATTAGATTTAATTGGTAAATTATTATTTATAATCTTTGACTCTATCATTAATCCAGTTTTTCTTGTTTGTTAAGTTGCTCTCAATTCCTTTTAGGTAATAATTCAGTATAGCTTTTTTATATCTTTCTTTTACGCGATGTTGAGTTTTGAATTCAATTACAACCTTTTCTGTTTTGTAAATCTCGTTATCAGTTATTTTTTCAATAAAATGAAAAACTTCGTCGGGCTGATAGGAGTGTAGAATTATGTCTAATAAGTTTTGACTCTCATCTCTAATTATTTTTACAGGAGTCAACTCGACAATGCTGTCAAGTTTAATTCTATAGGAACCGATTAAAAAGTCTAGCCAAAGTGCAAAAGGGTAAAGTTGATATTCTTCATATTTGTCATAATAGGTTGTTATGGAAAGTTTGAATAACATTTTCAAATAATCTGATACATCTGCATTCAAATAAACTTTTTCATAAAAATCTTGAAACAAGCCTATTTCAGAATCTATGTTGTGGTTTGTTTCAAATAGATTATTATAAACTTCAACATATTTTTCTGTATATAGAAAAAAACCAATGCCTTTTTCTATCGGTTGTCTTAATTCTAATGGAAAATCAATTGCTTTTGTTTGTAAAGATATTGGTAGTGTTTGGAGTGTAATTCCACTATATTCATTGAATTCTAATGATTTTGCAATTCTATTTTTTTTATTGCTATAGATGTTTATTCTATTTTTAATTTCTGGTTTTTGAGTTTTCTCTTGAAATTCATTTAGGAGCATATCATTATTTTCATAACGAACATCTCTGCCTTTCCACATTCTGCTACGCCATAAAATTTGATGGTATAATAAATTCAAAAATTGATTTTGATTATTATAATCCCATTTTTTTGCAAAAATTTCTTGTTTTCCAAGTTCTTCTTTTAATTCTCGTAAATGATATGACTTTAGATAATCAACAGCACTTAATTTTATACCTCTATGATTCTGTGTGTCAAAAAAAGTAAAAGCATCATCTTGATTCTCTGTTATTACAACTGAAACAACAAGTTTTGAAAAAATGTCTAACCATTTTTTATCTTTTAAATTATTTTTTTCTTGAATTAAAAAATCCTTGTTTTTTATAATATTATTTTGTGAAATAGGTGAATTGAAAATGAAATTAATTAAATCTGATTTAGTTTTTAATAAACTATTAGACTTGTTAGTAACGTAATCTATAATTAGCAAAGTGGTCAACCGCTGTTGTCCATCAATAACTTCGTAAGTGTTTTTATCTTTTTTATAGAACAAAATACTTCCCAGATAATAATAAATTTCTTGGGCATTTTCTTTGTAAAAACTTTCTATGTCATTTATTAAACTTTCAACTTTTTTAATATCCCAAACATAAGCTCTTTGGTAGTCAGGTATAGAAATGGTATAATTCTTTTCAAATGAAAATAAATCTTTGATTGTGCATGTGCCCGCTAAAATTGAATTCAAATTTCCCATTCTAATTATTTACAACAACCCACTTCTTTTTCCAAAAACAGGTTGCAATTGATCCCAAATTTGTTGCTCTATTAATTCTACTACAATTCTTTCTGTTTTAGATAACTTGTATGTTTTTATTCTAATGGTATAATTCAAATTATTATCCCATTTAGAGAGATGCATAGCATACGTTCTAACACTTTTCTTTACACCCAAATGGTCTTTCAATCGACTTTTAAAATTACTTGTTGAACTACCTACATACAAAGTTGCTGAATCTCTTTTATTATCTTTTGAATGATTTAATCGATTTTCGTTCTTTGTTTTTGTTTTATTTAGTTTACTAAATGATTCAAATGCTTTTAATAACTTTTTTCTCTTTTCAGTATCTGTAAGTTCAATAACATAAATTATTGGAGTATCATTTTTACATAAGAATGATGTAGCTTTTTCAAAAGATACCATTGTTCTAAACTCACTTGATGTTAACTCAAAATCTTGAAAAGCTTCTATCTCAACAGTGTCAAGTTGCTCAGTTAATAATAACAATGATCGCTTAGACTTTTCTAGTATTACTTTTGTATTGATTTCCATATTTATTCCATTTCCATTCCCTCACCATCCTCCGCAACCATATCCATTTCTTCTTCAACATCTTCATACACCAAATCGTCTTCCTCCAAAACAGGTACTTTATAATCTCTAACATCTATTTTACCTGTTACCGCCTCGGCAATCAATGCCGTGCGGTATTCTTGAACCAAAGCAATTTCTTTTTCGATAGTAGCAATGGCTTTGTTGAGTTTTTCAGTTTCTTTTTCGATGTGTTCAACTATTGCTTTTTGCTCATTAAATTCTGGAACTAAAACAAGAAAATCCTTTAGGACAGGTAGTCTGACACTATCTACTGTAGATTTAGCATTATAAATCATTAATTCATTTTTTAGAAATTTTTGTAAAAAATAAAACAAAAACTTGGCGTGGATTAACTTTGAAAAATTATAAAAAAGATATACTCTTTGATGATAATCACACTTTCCATTTATGTAATGGAATACTTTGCCAACTCCAACACCATCACCTGCCGTTAATATTCCTTCGCCATCAAATGAATATGAATTTATTTTTGCTATTTTCTGTGACCTTACAAAAAAATCATAAAGCCCATTTTCAACTTTATCCTCTGTATTTTTATTACCTGTTGTTATCCTTGATAAATATCTTAATTTGACAATTTTCCAATGCTCAGGAATATCACCCAACCATTCAATACCACTCGGTTTCATTTTTGCACTGGCATCCAAACCTTTTGTAACAGCTTGATTGATAATGCCTGCTTTTTGTTCGTTAAGTAGTTGTATCAATTGTTTTTTCTTTCGGATAAAACGGTCTATTTTGGCGGTTTTGTAGTCAAGGAAATCGGCTATAGTGGTTTGTTCATCTGTACTTGGAATTGATAAAAAGAAATTCCCTAAAATTGTTCTACTTACTCTTTTCATCGTTGCTCCTCTTGATTCCAATGCCGTACTTTCTTGGTATCTTTTTGAGTTCATCAAATAAACAAAGTACTTTCTATTGTATTCAATATCAAGTCTGCATATTACTACATCTACTGAAACAATCAAAGGTTTATCAAATTTAGGAGCTAAACAACATCTTCCAATCGGCATGTTTAGTCTTGAAATCAAAATGTCATTTTCAAGAGCTTCTGTACAATTTAATCTTTTGAAAGTTTCAAATGTTATTTGACCAGATCCTTTTTCTTTATATTTCCCTTCTCTTATATTACCTGTAGTAATATATTTAACATCACTTCCATTAATATCATTACTTTCAATCCAATCACCATCAACAAATAATGATTCTGGACTTTTAAATAAAGATTTTAACTTTCTTATTTCCCAATGTTCAGGAATTTCTCCCAACCAAGAAACTCCCGAAGGTTTATATTTTGTATATGGTTTTATGTTTTCCATTACGCAATAATTTCTTTTAATAAACCATCGGTTTCTTGCTCTAACAAAACAATGTCTTTGGCTATTTCGCTCAAAGCGCGTAACCCTTCGTATTGGTAAAAGTATTTGTTAAAAGCTATTTCATAACCCACTTTCATTTTGGTTTTATCGTACCAAGCATCAGGAGCAAAAGGCAATACTTCTCGTTTAAAATAGGCTTCAATGCTTTCTTTAATCGGCACATTTTCAATGTCTTTCAAACTACTATCGGCTTTTACTTTGCCTTTGTTGTCTTTTATTATTTTTCCGTTTTCGTCTTTTTCGGGTTGGTTTACGGTTATTTGGTAAAAACCAAAATCTTCATTATCAAATATTTTTGAGTATTCGTTTTCTTCAAAAGCAAAATACAAATCTTGTATGGCTTCAATATTTTCTGATGTCAGTTCGTTACGCTTACTTCCTAATGATTTCCTCATTTTTCTGTAAAAAGCATCCGAAGAAGCGTTGATTAATTGTACTTTTCCTTTGCGTTTGGCTTCTTTTACATTGGTTACAAACCACACATAAGTGGCAATACCGGTGTTGTAAAAAATATCATTAGGCAATTGTACAATACATTCGAGCATATCATTTTCAATAATGTATTGACGAATACCACTTTCGCCACTACCAGCGTCGCCAGTAAATAATGCCGAACCGTTATGCACCGAAGCAATGCGGCTACCGCCATCTTTAGGGTCTTTCATTTTAGAAAGCATGTGGAGCATAAACATCAATTGTCCGTCGTTACTTCTTGAGGTCAAACACGTTTTTTCTAAATCGCCTTTAAAATTCTTAATAGGTAAATTAAATCGAGTGTCGTTTATCTCTATTTTTTTGCCTGTACCAACGTTCAAGTTGTCAATATCTTGTTTCCAAGTCGTACCATAAGGCGGATTGGTCAACATAAAATTGAACTTCAAATCATTGTCAAAACCATATTCACTCAAGGTTGAACCAAACTTAATTTTGTCGGGATCTTCGCCTTTCAACAGCATATCCGATTTGCAAGTGGCATACATTTCACCAGTATTTTCTTGTCCGTACAAATGGAACGTGGCTTTTGATTTAATTTCACCTTCTGGATTGGTTGCAAATAGCTTCGACTGCGTCAACATCGCACCCGAACCCGCACATGGATCATACACTAAAAAAGTACCTTGTTGTATTTTATCTTTTACAGGCAAATACACCAAATGCGTCATCAATTCTATAATTTCTCTTGGTGTAAAGTGTCGCCCAGCAGCAGCATTGGTTTTTTCATTAAAACGTCTGATTAAATCTTCAAACATATAACCCATTGCCATTGGCGAAATCTTCTCTGGACTTAACTCTAATTTAGGATTACAGAATTTCTCTAATAATGAAAAAGTAATTCCAGTATCTTCAAAAGTTTGTAATTGATTTCTAAATTTGAATTTAGTAATAATATCTTGAACGTTTTCAGAAAAACCATTCAAGTAATCTAAAAAGTTAGCATCAATATTTTTAGGGTCAGCCAACAACTTCTTCATAGTGTAAGGAGAAGTGTTGTAAAATGCCAATCCTGTTCCGTGTTGTTCACTAGTCAATAAGCCCGAAAGATTATCAATTTTGTTTTTAAATTCATCAAAAGTTTTTAATGTTTTATCTTTTGTAGGTTCTAATGCCAAGTCCAAACGGCGTAAAACGGTCATTGGTAGTATTACGTCTTGATACTGATTTTCAAGGAATTTATTAATTAAAACATCATCGGCAACCGACCAAATGAAGTTGATAATGGGTTGTAAACTTTGTGTATTAAGGCTCATTTATGTTTTTTAGTTTAAAGGGTTTTTCAAAACCTACCAAAAATAAACTATTTTGACAATTTATCGCTACGTAGTTTTACTGATTTTTACCAAATTTAAAATAAACAAATCAAACTGTTTTACGGATTTCCGTAATAATAGTTTTTTTTGTGTAAGCTAAACACCTTTTTGAATAGGAGAGAAGCTTTTTGTTCATTCTAATGCGCCAAATGTAAACCATACAATAATATCAAAACAGGGGGTTTTTACCCTATTTTCAAAAAAATAGTAAAAAAAACAATAGCTCCAGTTAATTAATACAATTTGCGAAAAAAAAATCCTTCAATCTTTCCATCCTTCCATCCCCAAGTCCTTCCATCCTTCAATCCAAAAATAATTTGTGCTAATTCGTGCAATTTGTGGCAAAACCACGAGCAAAGCGATCAATTAAATGCCCTCTATGCCTTATATGGTAAAAAATCTTCGCGCTTCAGCGTCTTTGCGAGAAAAAAAATCCATCAGTCTTTCCATCCTCAAATCCCTCAATCTTTCAATCCTCCAATCCCCAAGTCCTTCCATCCCCAAGTCCTTCAATCCTTCAATACAAAAATAATTTGTGCTAATTCGTGCAATTTGTGGCAAAAAAATCACCCTTTCTCATTCCCCCGCATTGTCATTCCAGCGCA
>NZ_JAAMPT010000001.1 GCF_012911605.1 Flavobacterium solisilvae
CACACAACAGCAAGAAAGCAAATTACAACCAAAAGAAAATAGATAAACACCTGGAGTATATAGAAACCAAAACCCAAGAATATTTAAACGCTTTAGCCCAAAACGACGCTCAAGAAACCAGTACCACGCTCACCAACATTCAACAAAAAATAGAACGCTTAAAGCAAAACAAAATCAAATATGAACTGCTAGAAGAGCAACTCAAAACCAGTGG
>NZ_JAAMPT010000002.1 GCF_012911605.1 Flavobacterium solisilvae
ACCCAACGTTGACCGATTTAGAAAACAATACCAATGAAATCACCAACCCATCAGCAGCATTGGTAGGCGATACGACTTTGACCAACGATCCAATCAATTTGGTACAATATGTTTACATCGCTGTTTCGGGTAACAATACCATCGACCATACCGGAAGAAAGTGTTATACCGTTGTACCACAAGGTTACATCATCAACCCGTTACCAACAGTAGATA
>NZ_JAAMPT010000003.1 GCF_012911605.1 Flavobacterium solisilvae
CTGTAACTGACGACTCAGAAGACCCGACACCAATCGACCCTTCAAGTCCTGATTACGACCCAAGTTGTCCGACCTGTACATTTACAGACTTAGGACAAACACCACAAATCACTTTATTGAAAGACGGTGTTTATACTGATGCGAATGCTGATACTATTGTAAACGTAGGCGATACGATTGTTTACACTTTTACGGTAACCAATACAGGAAACGTAAC
>NZ_JAAMPT010000004.1 GCF_012911605.1 Flavobacterium solisilvae
GTTTCAACAGTATTCTGTGAAAACAAAACTTCAAGTTCGGCATCTGTTTTGGCATCAATAGCTTCAAAACTTAAGCCTAGAAGTTCAAATAAAGAAATATATTTCTTTACCGTATTTCTTGAAAGTGATAAGTAATTGCTAATAAATAACTTACTCTTGCCACTACAGTGAAATTTAATTACTTTTCTAATCTTACTCATGTCTGTTACTTTGTTTGCCA
>NZ_JAAMPT010000005.1 GCF_012911605.1 Flavobacterium solisilvae
ATTTGATTGGTTGCTAAGGTTAAATCGAATACTTCAAAGCCATCATTGTTTGGATCGCATCGTTCTAATGGCGTTGGTGTTACTGCCGTTGGTCCTTGAGTTACGCGTAATAATTGTGTCGTTGTGCTATAACATCCTGTGGCTATATTTTGTACGCGAACATGAATGATTTCGTTGTCGTTTCCTAAATAAGCGGTTGCTGGTGTTATTGGATTTTGTGG
>NZ_JAAMPT010000006.1 GCF_012911605.1 Flavobacterium solisilvae
AGGCGAAACCATCGCTATTGACGGCACAAAATCCAGAGCACACAACAGCAAGAAAGCAAATTACAACCAAAAGAAAATAGATAAACACCTGGAGTATATAGAAACCAAAACCCAAGAATATCTAAGCGCTTTAGCCCAAAACGACGCTCAAGAAACCAGCACCACGCTCACCAACATTCAACAAAAAATAGAACGCTTAAAGCAAAACAAAATCAAATATG
>NZ_JAAMPT010000007.1 GCF_012911605.1 Flavobacterium solisilvae
AACCAACATTGGCTTGTTATGAAACAGCTACATTCAATACGACTACGTGTCAATGGGATGTTACAGGTACACAACCAGTTCAACCAACATTGGCTTGTTATGAAACAGCTACATTCAATACAACTACGTGTCAATGGGATGTAACAGGTACGCAACCAGTACAACCAACATTGGCTTGTTATGAAACAGCTACATTCAATACGACTACGTGTCAATGGGATG
>NZ_JAAMPT010000008.1 GCF_012911605.1 Flavobacterium solisilvae
AATTAATCGTCAACCCAACGCCAGAAGCGACCGAGCCAACAGATTACCATTTATGTGATTACACAGGTGCAGTAGGTTATGAGAGTTTCAATTTAACGACCAAAATAGCGGAGATTTTAGGCAGCATTAATGCGGCAACACATACGGTAACATTCTATACAGATTTCACCCAAGCCCAATTAGGAACAGGCAACATCACCAATGTAACGGCTTATACCAATG
>NZ_JAAMPT010000009.1 GCF_012911605.1 Flavobacterium solisilvae
ACCAAGTACAAACCGGAACGTATTGGGTTAGAATAGAAAACAACCTTACAGGCTGTTACATCACCGATAGTTTTGATGTCATCGTAGAGCAACTAGCAGAGCCAAATATCGTAGCATCGACAAACATTGCGTGTGTGAATTTTGGCGAAACGACGGTCAACAACACTTTGGTTTTAGACAGTCAAGTAACCGGAAATTACACCTTCGAATGGTATGCTGACG
>NZ_JAAMPT010000010.1 GCF_012911605.1 Flavobacterium solisilvae
CCGATGGATTTGTAATCAATGTTGTTAAGGTTGCATCCTCATAAAACGCTACGCTGTAGGTTGATACTGGCGTGGTTTGATTGCCTTCTAATAAATCTGGGATTTGGCTCGTTAAATCAAATACTTCGGTGTTGTCGTTACCTGTTGGATCGGATTCACAGATTTGGTACACATTATTGGTGCCAACAATATCTACTGTTGGTAACGGGTTGATGATGTAAC
>NZ_JAAMPT010000011.1 GCF_012911605.1 Flavobacterium solisilvae
CTAAAAGCCATTGCAATTCAATATTGCGAAGACACTCTTTTTCTAATCGTCTCGAGGAACGAATACCGTTTAAATAGCCATACAAATAGATTTTTAAAAATACCTTGGTATCAAAACTTGGGCGACCTTCGGTTTTTAATACTCTGGGTGTAAATCCTATTTTCTCTAAATCGATACTGTTAACAAAAGCATCTATAAATCGAACAGGATTGTCCTGACTGA
>NZ_JAAMPT010000012.1 GCF_012911605.1 Flavobacterium solisilvae
TATTGAATGTAGCTGTTTCATAACAAGCCAATGTTGGTTGTACTGGTTGCGTACCTGTTACATCCCATTGACACGTAGTTGTATTGAATGTAGCTGTTTCGTAACAAGCCAATGTTGGTTGTACTGGTTGCGTACCTGTTACATCCCATTGACACGTAGTTGTATTGAATGTAGCTGTTTCGTAACAAGCCAATGTTGGTTGAACTGGTTGTGTACCTGTAA
>NZ_JAAMPT010000013.1 GCF_012911605.1 Flavobacterium solisilvae
CCAACAGTAGATATTGTTGGCACCAATAATGTGTACCAAATCTGTGAATCCGATCCAACAGGTAACGACAACACCGAAGTATTTGATTTAACGAGCCAAATTCCAGATTTATTAGAAGGCAATCAAACCACGCCAGTATCAACCTACAGCGTAGCGTTTTATGAGGATGCAACCTTAACAACATTGATTACAAATCCATCGGTATACACTAATTTGACTAACC
>NZ_JAAMPT010000014.1 GCF_012911605.1 Flavobacterium solisilvae
CTCAGAAGACCCGACACCAATCGACCCTTCAAGTCCTGATTACGACCCAAGTTGTCCGACCTGTACATTTACAGACTTAGGACAAACACCACAAATCACTTTGTTGAAAGACGGTGTTTATGCTGATGCGAATGCTGACACTATTGTAAACGTAGGTGATACGATTGTTTACACTTTTACGGTAACCAATACAGGAAACGTAACTGTAAACAATTTGACAATCA
>NZ_JAAMPT010000015.1 GCF_012911605.1 Flavobacterium solisilvae
AAATGAAATGTAATTTTTACGATTAAAAAGGGGGTAAAATCGGTTACCCAAATAAAAATTCAATTGTAACGAGCTGTTATATAATACGTTGAAATAGGTAGTCAAATCCCTCTTTCTCCGCAAAATACTTTTTAAAGTACTTCAAAACCCCTTAAATCTTATGATTTTCGGGGTTTTTTGTTTTAATCCCATATCAAAACATTCATTAATTCGCAATACTAAAGG
>NZ_JAAMPT010000016.1 GCF_012911605.1 Flavobacterium solisilvae
ACGCCGATTACGGCATCATTGATTGTCAAATTGTTTACAGTTACGTTTCCTGTATTGGTTACCGTAAAAGTGTAAACAATCGTATCACCTACGTTTACAATAGTGTCAGCATTCGCATCAGTATAAACACCGTCTTTCAACAAAGTGATTTGTGGTGTTTGTCCTAAGTCTGTAAATGTACAGGTCGGACAACTTGGGTCGTAATCAGGACTTGAAGGGTCGATTG
>NZ_JAAMPT010000017.1 GCF_012911605.1 Flavobacterium solisilvae
ACGGCAACTTGATAGCAGGCGAAACCGGATCAACCTTAACGGTAACCGAAGTAACCCAAGCCCAAGTAGTCTTTAGCGTGATAGCCATTAGCAACAGCGCATTACAATGTGCATCCGATACCACGCCAGATAGAACACGCTTTACGGTAATCCGTTCCGGATTGGCATCAAACGTGACTTATACAGTAACCAATGCCTTTAGCGAGCAGCAAATCATCACGGTAAC
>NZ_JAAMPT010000018.1 GCF_012911605.1 Flavobacterium solisilvae
ATTTTGTAACAAAGTTTATTTATAATAAAGAAGCAAATACCTACACTTGTCCGCAAGGACAAACGCTAAGCACTACTGGTCGATGGCACAAGAAAACAGGTCGAACAGAGGAAAGTGGTTACAGGTTCCAAAAATACCGCACACCAGCTTGCAAAACCTGTCCAGTAAAAGACCAATGTACCAGCCGAAAAGGCGGAAGAGAAATAGACCGAAGTGAGTATGCTGATG
>NZ_JAAMPT010000019.1 GCF_012911605.1 Flavobacterium solisilvae
AACGGGTTGATGATGTAACCTTGTGGTACAACGGTATAACACTTTCTTCCGGTATGGTCGATGGTATTGTTACCCGAAACAGCGATGTAAACATATTGTACCAAATTAATTGGATCGTTGGTCAAAGTCGTATCGCCTACCAATGCTGCTGATGGGTTGGTGATTTCATTGGTATTGTTTTCTAAATCGGTCAACGTTGGGTAATACTGTAACGTTAAATTCGTATCGC
>NZ_JAAMPT010000020.1 GCF_012911605.1 Flavobacterium solisilvae
TCGAGACGATTAGAAAAAGAGTGTCTTCGCAATATTGAATTGCAATGGCTTTTAGAAGCTATTTGTCCTAATTATCACAGTATAGCTGACTTTAGAAAAGACAACCCTAAAGCACTAAAACAACTCTTCAAACTGTTTGTTAGTTTTTTAAAAGACGCCGAATTAATTGCAGGCGAAACCATCGCTATTGACGGCACAAAATCTAGAGCTCACAATGGCAAGAAGTCCA
>NZ_JAAMPT010000021.1 GCF_012911605.1 Flavobacterium solisilvae
CATTTAATTGATCGCTTTGCTCGTGGTTTTGCCACAAATTGCACGAATTAGCACAAATTAATTGGTGTATAGTTTTTTTGCCACGGATTTGACGGATTTGGGTTTCCGTCTGCGCTGGAATGACAATGCGGGGGAATGAGAAAGGGTGATTTTTTTGCCACAAATTGCACGAATTAGCACAAATTATTTTTGTATTGAAGGATTGAAGGACTTGGGGATGGAAGGACTTGG
>NZ_JAAMPT010000022.1 GCF_012911605.1 Flavobacterium solisilvae
AAACAGCTACATTCAATACAACTACGTGTCAATGGGATGTAACAGGTACGCAACCAGTACAACCAACATTGGCTTGTTATGAAACAGCTACATTCAATACGACTACGTGTCAATGGGATGTTACAGGTACACAACCAGTTCAACCAACATTAGCTTGTTATGAAACGGCTACATTCAATACGACTACGTGTCAATGGGATGTGACTGGTACACAACCAGTTCAACCAACATT
>NZ_JAAMPT010000023.1 GCF_012911605.1 Flavobacterium solisilvae
TAACAAGCCAATGTTGGTTGAACTGGTTGTGTACCTGTAACATCCCATTGACACGTAGTCGTATTGAATGTAGCTGTTTCATAACAAGCCAATGTTGGTTGAACTGGTTGCGTACCTGTAACATCCCATTGACACGTAGTCGTATTGAATGTAGCTGTTTCATAACAAGCCAATGTTGGTTGAACTGGTTGTGTACCTGTAACATCCCATTGACACGTAGTTGTATTGAATG
>NZ_JAAMPT010000024.1 GCF_012911605.1 Flavobacterium solisilvae
TAGCGATGGTTTCGCCTGCAATTAATTCGGCGTCTTTTAAAAAACTAACAAACAGTTTGAAGAGTTGTTTTAGTGCTTTGGGGTTGTCTTTTCTAAAGTCAGCAATACTGTGATAATTTGGACAAATAGCTTCTAAAAGCCATTGCAATTCAATATTGCGAAGACACTCTTTTTCTAATCGTCTCGAACTACGAATACCGTTTAAATAACCATACAAATAGATTTTTAAAAA
>NZ_JAAMPT010000025.1 GCF_012911605.1 Flavobacterium solisilvae
CAATCGACCCTTCAAGTCCTGATTACGACCCAAGTTGTCCGACCTGTACATTTACAGACTTAGGACAAACACCACAAATCACTTTGTTGAAAGACGGTGTTTATACTGATGCGAATGCTGATACTATTGTAAACGTAGGCGATACGATTGTTTACACTTTTACGGTAACCAATACAGGAAACGTAACTGTAAACAATTTGACAATCAATGATGCCGTAATCGGCGTATCGAACTTGA
>NZ_JAAMPT010000026.1 GCF_012911605.1 Flavobacterium solisilvae
GTAGGCGACACGATTGTTTACACCTTTACAGTAACCAATACAGGAAACGTAACCGTAAACAATTTGACAATCAATGATGCCGTAATCGGCGTATCGAACTTGACAGTAACACCAAGTACGTTAACGCCGGGACAAGTTGGAACAGCAACGGCAACGTATGCAATCACACAAGCCGACATCAACAACGGTGGAGTTCACAACATTGCAACCGCAACCGGAACAGACCCGAACAACAAC
>NZ_JAAMPT010000027.1 GCF_012911605.1 Flavobacterium solisilvae
GTAGGCGACACGATTGTTTACACCTTTACAGTAACCAATACAGGAAACGTAACCGTAAACAATTTGACAATCAATGATGCCGTAATCGGCGTATCGAACTTGATAGTAACACCAAGTACGTTGTTACCGGGACAAGTGGGAACAGCAACGGCAACGTATGCAATCACACAAGCCGACATCAACAACGGTGGAGTTCACAACATTGCAACCGCAACCGGAACAGACCCGAACAACAAC
>NZ_JAAMPT010000028.1 GCF_012911605.1 Flavobacterium solisilvae
GCACACAACCCGAGTATTTTGTAACAAAGTTTATTTATAATAAAGAAGCAAATACCTACACTTGTCCGCAAGGTGCAACGCTAAGCACTACTGGACGATGGCACAAGAAAACAGGTCGAACTGAGGAAAGTGGTTACAGGTTCCAAAAATACCGCACACCAGCTTGCAAAACCTGTCCAGTAAAAGACCAATGTACCAGCCGAAAAGGCGGAAGAGAAATAGACCGAAGTGAGTATGC
>NZ_JAAMPT010000029.1 GCF_012911605.1 Flavobacterium solisilvae
CCAAATATCGTAGCATCGACAAACATTGCGTGTGTGAATTTTGGCGAAACGACGGTCAACAACACTTTGGTTTTAGACAGTCAAGTAACCGGAAATTACACCTTCGAATGGTATGCTGACGGCAACTTGATAGCAGGCGAAACCGGATCAACCTTAACGGTAACCGAAGTAACCCAAGCCCAAGTAGTCTTTAGCGTGATAGCCATTAGCAACAGCGCATTACAATGTGCATCCGATAC
>NZ_JAAMPT010000030.1 GCF_012911605.1 Flavobacterium solisilvae
AAACTTGGATAGAACGTTACGCTCATTCCAGTTTGTCCTAGCAGTACTTCTTCTACTTTGCTGGCTAAATCAAATATTTCGTAGCCAATGTTGCTTTGGTCTAAATCACACAAACTGTATGGTGGATAGCTTGGCTGAGTGGAATTTGGTAGCGGATCAACGATTAAGTCTAACGTTACGATGTCATAACATCTTGTAGTGTTGTTTTCTACGCGAACGTATAGGGTTTCTTGGTTGATCGT
>NZ_JAAMPT010000031.1 GCF_012911605.1 Flavobacterium solisilvae
AAAATGGGGATATAACCACACCAATTTAATAGGATTAGAGAAAGTAAACGGCGAACACAGTTTGATTATGCTGGTGTATAACATCAAACGCAGCATCAATATCCTTGGTGTGCCCGATTTACTAGCCAAACTCAAAGCATGGAACTCACCTTACAAGAGAAAAGGTTTGTTTTTTGTAAAAACGACCTATTTAAAGCTATTTTTAGTTCGTATTATTCTAGTAACAAATCAAACTACTTCAAA
>NZ_JAAMPT010000032.1 GCF_012911605.1 Flavobacterium solisilvae
AAACTTGGATAGAACGTTACGCTCATTCCAGTTTGTCCTAGCAGTACTTCTTCTACTTTGCTGGCTAAATCAAATATTTCGTAGCCAATGTTGCTTTGGTCTAAATCACACAAACTGTATGATGGATAGCTTGGCTGAGTGGAATTTGGTAGCGGATCAACGATTAAGTCTAACGTTACGATGTCATAACATCTTGTAGTGTTGTTTTCTACGCGAACGTATAGGGTTTCTTGGTTGATCGTT
>NZ_JAAMPT010000033.1 GCF_012911605.1 Flavobacterium solisilvae
AACCTCCACAATCCTAGTACCAAATATAGTAAAATAGTTGTAAGAAAAAGATAAATTCATTATTTTTAGTGATGCAACATATACAAGGAATAGCTCGCAACCAGCTACAAGTAATCAGTCTTGAAGATACCATCAGTCAGGACAATCCTGTTCGATTTATAGATGCTTTTGTTAACAGTATCGATTTAGAGAAAATAGGATTTACACCCAGAGTATTAAAAACCGAAGGTCGCCCAAGTTTTG
>NZ_JAAMPT010000034.1 GCF_012911605.1 Flavobacterium solisilvae
AACTGACTTTATATCCTTGAATACAAGCTTGATAACCTAATGCTGTACCTAAAAAACTTTTACCTACTCCCGTGCTTCCTGTGATTAATACATTTTGATTTTTCTCAACAAAATCGCATGCTGCTAATCGTAAAACTTGGTTTCTATCTATATTTCGCGAAGTATCAAAATTGATGTTTTCAATATTGGATTTGTAATGGAATCGAGCGTTTTTAATGCTTCGCTCAATACGACGATTGTGGC
>NZ_JAAMPT010000035.1 GCF_012911605.1 Flavobacterium solisilvae
AATAGATTTTTAAAAACACCTTGGTATCAAAACTTGGGCGACCTTCGGTTTTTAATACTCTGGGTGTAAATCCTATTTTCTCTAAATCGATACTGTTAACAAAAGCATCTATAAATCGAACTGGATTGTCCTGACTGATGGTATCTTCTAGACTGCTTACTTGTAGCTGGTTGCGAGCTATTCCTTGTATATGTTGCATCACTAAAAATAATGAATTTATCTTTTTCTTACAACTATTTTACT
>NZ_JAAMPT010000036.1 GCF_012911605.1 Flavobacterium solisilvae
ACCCAACGTTGACCGATTTAGAAAACAATACCAATGAAATCACCAACCCATCAGCAGCATTGGTAGGCGATACGACTTTGACCAACGATCCAATCAATTTGGTACAATATGTTTACATCGCCGTTTCGGGTAACAATACCATCGACCATACCGGAAGAAAGTGTTATACCGTTGTACCACAAGGTTACATCATCAACCCGTTACCAACAGTAGATATTGTTGGCACCAATAATGTGTACCAAA
>NZ_JAAMPT010000037.1 GCF_012911605.1 Flavobacterium solisilvae
ACGATCAACCAAGAAACCCTATACGTTCGCGTAGAAAACAACACTACAAGATGTTATGACATCGTAACGTTAGACTTAATCGTTGATCCGCTACCAAATTCCACTCAGCCAAGCTATCCACAATACAGTTTGTGTGATTTAGACCAAAGCAACATTGGCTACGAAATATTTGATTTAGCCAGCAAAGTAGAAGAAGTACTGCTAGGACAAACTGGAATGAGCGTAACGTTCTATCCAAGTTTA
>NZ_JAAMPT010000038.1 GCF_012911605.1 Flavobacterium solisilvae
ATACCACGATTTATGTTCAAACGTTAGGTATTCGTATTACCAATAATGCTACAGGTTGTTATGTTATTTCTACGATGGACATTCGAGTAGAACCATTGCCAGAACCAATACCGCCAACAACGCCATATATTATATGTGATGACAATCAGGACGGTTTTGCCGACTTCGATTTATCGACTTTAATTACCGATATTTTAGGAGGTGAAAACTACATTATTACCTTCCATGAAACTGAAGATAATG
>NZ_JAAMPT010000039.1 GCF_012911605.1 Flavobacterium solisilvae
ATACCACGATTTATGTTCAAACGTTAGGTATTCGTATTACCAATAATGCTACAGGTTGTTATGTTATTTCTACGATGGACATTCGAGTAGAACCATTGCCAGAACCAATACCGCCAACAACACCATATATTATATGTGATGACAATCAGGACGGTTTTGCCGACTTCGATTTATCGACTTTAATTACCGATATTTTAGGAGGTGAAAACTACATTATTACCTTCCATGAAACTGAAGATAATG
>NZ_JAAMPT010000040.1 GCF_012911605.1 Flavobacterium solisilvae
ATTTCCGGTTACTTGACTGTCTAAAACCAAAGTGTTGTTGACCGTCGTTTCGCCAAAATTCACACACGCAATGTTTGTCGATGCTACGATATTTGGTTCGGCTAGTTGTTCTACAATAACAGCAAAACTATCGGTGATGTAACAGCCTGTAAGGTTGTTTTCTATTCTAACCCAATACGTTCCGGTTTGTACTTGGTAAGTAGCCAAGTCTTGGATAGGGTTTAATCCTGCTTCGGCATCGCT
>NZ_JAAMPT010000041.1 GCF_012911605.1 Flavobacterium solisilvae
ATGGAATTTACCATTACAGTCTAGATGATGGACCAATATTGGACAACGGCGGAATATTTACCAATGTACCACTTGGACCACATACAGTTCACGTATGGGATATGCGCGATCCAAACGGGTTCTCATGTGGCGTTGTAAGCATCACAGGCGTACAAATCATCGACTATCCACATTACTTTACACCAAATGGCGATGGTTATCACGACACATGGAATATAAAAGGATTAGAAAACTTTGCTGATG
>NZ_JAAMPT010000042.1 GCF_012911605.1 Flavobacterium solisilvae
CATCAATGAGCATTGCGATAAACTGATCTAGCGTGTAATGGTCTGTTTTTCCACTTTCGATGGCGGTTTTAAAAGCATTATGCATTCCATAAAGCTTCATTTGTTTCATTTTGGTTGTAGTGATTTCATTCATAAGTATTTGGTTTTAATTTATTTGTAATAGTTTTTTCCTCTGATGTTGTTGTGATTGGGTAATTCAAATTCTTCTTCTTGCTCATTATCAGCGTTATCTAAGTTATTTTC
>NZ_JAAMPT010000043.1 GCF_012911605.1 Flavobacterium solisilvae
CCAACGATCCAATTAATTTGGTACAATATGTTTACATCGCTGTTTCGGGTAACAATACCATCGACCATACCGGAAGAAAGTGTTATACCGTTGTACCACAAGGTTACATCATCAACCCGTTGCCAACAGTAGATATTGTTGGCACCAATAATGTGTACCAAATCTGTGAATCCGATCCAACAGGTAACGACAACACCGAAGTATTTGATTTAACGAGCCAAATTCCAGATTTATTAGAAGGCA
>NZ_JAAMPT010000044.1 GCF_012911605.1 Flavobacterium solisilvae
CATCAGCATACTCACTTCGGTCAATCTCTCTTCCGCCTTTTCGGCTGGTACATTGGTCTTTTACTGGACAGGTTTTGCAAGCTGGTGTGCGGTATTTTTGGAACCTGTAACCACTTTCCTCAGTTCGACCTGTTTTCTTGTGCCATCGACCAGTAGTGCTTAGCGTTTGTCCTTGCGGACAAGTGTAGGTATTTGCTTCTTTATTATAAATAAACTTTGTTACAAAATACTCGGGTTGTGTGC
>NZ_JAAMPT010000045.1 GCF_012911605.1 Flavobacterium solisilvae
TATTATAAATAAACTTTGTTACAAAATACTCGGGTTGTGTGCCGTTTTCGTTGCTCTTGCCTTGATCGGGTTGGGCTACAATGGTGGTAATATTGTTCTGCTTGCAGGTTGCTATTTCTCTGCCGTTGTGATAGCCTTTATCTACTAGCGCCGTAAAAGTTTCTAGATTTAAGTTTTCTTTGGCTTCTAGAGCAATGGCCGAAAGTGCATTTTTATCGTTGCGGTTGATGGTGTGCGTGGCTA
>NZ_JAAMPT010000046.1 GCF_012911605.1 Flavobacterium solisilvae
TAGAAGTTAACCCAAGTCCAGTTGCACCAATCAATTTGGATAACATCGAAGTATGTGATACCAATGCCAACAATCAGGATGGTGTAATGACAGTGGATTTAACCGTAAGAACACCAGATGCATTGGCACAACAACCACTGCCAGCAAGCAACTATACGGTGGAGTATTATACCACCGAAGCCTTAGCAGAAGATGGCGATTTTCCAATTATAAATACCACAAATTATTCAGCAAGCAACGGAC
>NZ_JAAMPT010000047.1 GCF_012911605.1 Flavobacterium solisilvae
TAGAAGTTAACCCAAGTCCAGTTGCACCAATCAATTTGGATAACATCGAAGTATGTGATACCAATGCCAACAATCAGGATGGTGTAATGACAGTGGATTTAACCGTAAGAACACCAGATGCCTTGGCACAACAACCACTGCCAGCAAGCAACTATACGGTGGAGTATTATACCACCGAAGCCTTAGCAGAAGATGGCGATTTTCCAATTATAAATACCACAAATTATTCAGCAAGCAACGGAC
>NZ_JAAMPT010000048.1 GCF_012911605.1 Flavobacterium solisilvae
TAGCCCAAAACGACGCTCAAGAAACCAGCACCACGCTCACCAACATTCAACAAAAAATAGAACGCTTAAAACAAAACAAAATCAAATATGAACTGCTAGAAGAGCAACTCAAAACCAGTGGCGAACCGCAAGTGAGCACTACTGATTGTGATGCTAGAGCACTTTTGGTTCAAGGGCAAGTAGTAGAAGTGTCTTATAATATTCAAGCTGCGGTAGACGATAAACACAACCTAGTTGTAGCCA
>NZ_JAAMPT010000049.1 GCF_012911605.1 Flavobacterium solisilvae
TAGTGCTTAGCGTTTGTCCTTGCGGACAAGTGTAGGTATTTGCTTCTTTATTATAAATAAACTTTGTTACAAAATACTCGGGTTGTGTGCCGTTTTCGTTGCTCTTGCCTTGATCGGGTTGTGCTACAATGGTGGTAATATTGTTCTGCTTGCAGGTTGCTATTTCTCTACCGTTGTGATATCCTTTATCTACTAGCGCCGTAAAAGTTTCTAGATTTAAGTTTTCTTTGGCTTCTAGAGCAA
>NZ_JAAMPT010000050.1 GCF_012911605.1 Flavobacterium solisilvae
TTAAAGAGTGCGTAACAGCTCACTAGTCGAGCGGACGAGCATGGATAATAATCGGGCATAAGTATACTACCGAAGCTATGGATTTATACGTAAGTATAAGTGGTAGGGGAGCATTCTAACAGGGTTGAAGGTGTATCGTAAGGTATGCTGGACTGGTTAGAAAAGAAAATGTAGGCATAAGTAACGATAATGCGGGCGAGAAACCCGCACACCGAAAGACTAAGGTTTCCTCAGCTATGCTAA
>NZ_JAAMPT010000051.1 GCF_012911605.1 Flavobacterium solisilvae
TTAAAGAGTGCGTAACAGCTCACTAGTCGAGCGGACGAGCATGGATAATAATCGGGCATAAGTATACTACCGAAGCTATGGATTTATACGTAAGTATAAGTGGTAGGGGAGCATTCTAACAAGGTTGAAGGTGTATCGTAAGGTATGCTGGACTGGTTAGAAAAGAAAATGTAGGCATAAGTAACGATAATGCGGGCGAGAAACCCGCACACCGAAAGACTAAGGTTTCCTCAGCTATGCTAA
>NZ_JAAMPT010000052.1 GCF_012911605.1 Flavobacterium solisilvae
TTACGCGTAATAATTGTGTCGTTGTGCTATAACATCCTGTGGCTATATTTTGTACGCGAACATGAATGATTTCGTTGTCGTTTCCTAAATAAGCGGTTGCTGGTGTTATTGGATTTTGTGGTGTTTGTGCATCGATTAAACTGTTGTAATAGGTTACAATCATCCCTGGAACGCCGCCAGTAATTACATTTTCATTAACGGTTAAGTCAAACTCAGCTTGTGTAATGGATGATCCTGTGCTAC
>NZ_JAAMPT010000053.1 GCF_012911605.1 Flavobacterium solisilvae
TTTCAAAATCTACTCAAGAGAAGATAAGGTTATACAGACTGCTTTTTAAACTTGTCAGGTCAAGTGCAAAAATTCATCAGGACGAATTACTTGTTTTACCGCGGTAAATTAGATAAGTTATTGCGGTAAATTGAATAAATTACCGCGGTAAATTTCTATCTTTGTTCTGACAAGTATTAATAGTAACTCTTATCCATTAAAAATATGGCCATACTCATTACGCCAATTGGAAAAACTAATCCA
>NZ_JAAMPT010000054.1 GCF_012911605.1 Flavobacterium solisilvae
GCCTGTTTGAGCGTTTGAACCTAATAAAGAAAATAAGTCTATCGCATTTTGATTAGAACAAATAGTAAAATTAGCAACATCGTTTCCTGCATTTGGAACTGGATTTACGATTACAGTAATGGTTGCTTCATCGTTATCACATGGATCATTTCCAATTAAACTATAAGTGTAACTTCCAGACAAATCAATTGCTGGATTGAAAATACTTGTTCCACTAGCTAATGCTGGCGACCAAGTTCCACC
>NZ_JAAMPT010000055.1 GCF_012911605.1 Flavobacterium solisilvae
GCCTGTTTGAGCGTTTGAACCTAATAAAGAAAATAAGTCTATCGCATTTTGATTAGAACAAATAGTAAAATTAGCAACATCGTTTCCTGCATTTGGAACTGGATTTACGATTACAGTAATGATTGCTTCATCGTTATCACATGGATCATTTCCAATTAAACTATAAGTGTAACTTCCAGACAAATCAATTGCTGGATTGAAAATACTTGTTCCACTAGCTAATGCTGGCGACCAAGTTCCACC
>NZ_JAAMPT010000056.1 GCF_012911605.1 Flavobacterium solisilvae
ATTTCATTCATAAGTATTTGGTTTTAATTTATTTGTAATAGTTTTTTCCTCTGATGTTGTTGTGATTGGGTAATTCAAATTCTTCTTCTTGCTCATTATCAGCGTTATCTAAGTTATTTTCTAAAATGTTTTGGATGGCTTTAAAGCTGTAAATCCTAAAATCAAGTGCGCGTTTACAAGCGTTGATTAATCGTTGTTTTCCAACTTTCTTCTCAAAGTTCAATATCCCTAAACAACTTTTATA
>NZ_JAAMPT010000057.1 GCF_012911605.1 Flavobacterium solisilvae
AGGAGGTGAAAACTACATTATTACCTTCCATGAAACTGAAGATAATGCGATAACGAACGATAATGCCTTATCGACAACGAACTATACTAACATCAATCCATTTGTACAAATTCTTTATGTAAGAGCCGAAGATCCAGACACAGGTTGTTTTAGCGTGATGCCAATTACATTAGAAGTTAACCCAAGTCCAGTTGCACCAATCAATTTGGATAACATCGAAGTATGTGATACCAATGCCAACAATCA
>NZ_JAAMPT010000058.1 GCF_012911605.1 Flavobacterium solisilvae
TTAAATAGGTCGTTTTTACAAAAAACAAACCTTTTCTCTTGTAAGGTGAGTTCCATGCTTTGAGTTTGGCTATTAAATCGGGCACACCAAGGATATTGATGCTGCGTTTGATGTTATACACGAGCATGATCAAACTGTGTTCGCCGTTTACTTTCTCTAATCCTATTAAATTGGTGTGGTTATATCCCCATTTTCGCTTTATTGTTCCAAAGATGTGTTCGTTGATTTCTTGGCGTTTTCTATAGAGTT
>NZ_JAAMPT010000059.1 GCF_012911605.1 Flavobacterium solisilvae
AAATGTTTTGGATGGCTTTAAAGCTGTAAATCCTAAAATCAAGTGCGCGTTTACAAGCGTTGATTAATCGTTGTTTTCCAACTTTCTTCTCAAAGTTCAATATCCCTAAACAACTTTTATAGGCTTGTTCGGGGTGATTTCTACTTTCGATAATTTGGATAATATAATCCGCTACTGCTTGGTCAATACTGTTTGCCCAATCAATAAACCGACTAGCACTCCAATCAGCAACAAACTGGTGTGTGCTGG
>NZ_JAAMPT010000060.1 GCF_012911605.1 Flavobacterium solisilvae
AAATGTTTTGGATGGCTTTAAAGCTGTAAATCCTAAAATCAAGTGCGCGTTTACAAGCGTTGATTAATCGTTGTTTTCCAACTTTCTTCTCAAAGTTCAATATCCCTAAACAACTTTTATAAGCTTGCTCGGGGTGATTTCTACTTTCGATAATTTGGATAATATAATCCGCTACTGCTTGGTCAATACTGTTTGCCCAATCAATAAACCGACTAGCACTCCAATCAGCAACAAACTGGTGTGTGCTGG
>NZ_JAAMPT010000061.1 GCF_012911605.1 Flavobacterium solisilvae
AACTCTATAGAAAACGCCAAGAAATCAACGAACACATCTTTGGAACAATAAAGCGAAAATGGGGATATAACCACACCAATTTAATAGGATTAGAGAAAGTAAACGGCGAACACAGTTTGATAATGCTCGTGTATAACATCAAACGCAGCATCAATATCCTTGGTGTGCCCGATTTAATAGCCAAACTCAAAGCATGGAACTCACCTTACAAGAGAAAAGGTTTGTTTTTGATAAAAACGACCTATTTAA
>NZ_JAAMPT010000062.1 GCF_012911605.1 Flavobacterium solisilvae
ACAGTTTGTGTGATTTAGACCAAAGCAACATTGGCTACGAAATATTTGATTTAGCCAGCAAAGTAGAAGAAGTACTGCTAGGACAAACTGGAATGAGCGTAACGTTCTATCCAAGTTTAACTGATGCGCAAAACAATACTAGTGCAATAACAACCCCAACTTACCAAAATACCACGATTTATGTTCAAACGTTAGGTATTCGTATTACCAATAATGCTACAGGTTGTTATGTTATTTCTACGATGGACA
>NZ_JAAMPT010000063.1 GCF_012911605.1 Flavobacterium solisilvae
TTAAATTGGTGTGGTTATATCCCCATTTTCGCTTTATTGTTCCAAAGATGTGTTCGTTGATTTCTTGGCGTTTTCTATAGAGTTGCTGGTTGGCTTTATAGCGTTTGTTGTTTTCCTCTACAGCATCGGCATACTCACTTCGGTCTATTTCTCTTCCGCCTTTTCGGCTGGTACATTGGTCTTTTACTGGACAGGTTTTGCAAGCTGGTGTGCGGTATTTTTGGAACCTGTAACCACTTTCCTCAGTTC
>NZ_JAAMPT010000064.1 GCF_012911605.1 Flavobacterium solisilvae
AAAGCACTAAAACAACTCTTCAAACTGTTTGTTAGTTTTTTAAAAGACGCCGAATTAATTGCAGGCGAAACCATCGCTATTGACGGCACAAAATCTAGAGCTCACAATGGCAAGAAGTCCAATTTTAATCAAAAGAAAATAGATAAACACTTGGAGTATATCGAAACCAAAACCCAAGAATATCTAAGCGCTTTAGCCCAAAACGACGCTCAAGAAACCAGCACCACGCTCACCAACATTCAACAAAAAA
>NZ_JAAMPT010000065.1 GCF_012911605.1 Flavobacterium solisilvae
AGTTAAAAGCTTATAAATTGGTTTTAAGCCAAGGTATATTTTGAAGTAGTTTGATTTGTTCCCAAAATGATACGAACTAAAAATAGCTTTAAATAGGTCGTTTTTATCAAAAACAAACCTTTTCTCTTATAAGGTGAGTTCCATGCTTTGAGTTTGGCTATTAAATCGGGCACACCAAGGATATTGATGCTGCGTTTGATGTTATACACCAGCATGATCAAACTGTGTTCGCCGTTTACTTTCTCTAATC
>NZ_JAAMPT010000066.1 GCF_012911605.1 Flavobacterium solisilvae
ATTACAGTGTTCCGTACCAATATGTGAGGAAAAAAGTAAAACTTTTGTATACCAAAACTACAGTTGAAATCTTCTACAAATACAACCGAATCGCTATTCATCCAAGAAATTACAAACCTTATGATTACACGACTATTGCGGAACATTTAGCCAGCACACACCAGTTTGTTGCTGATTGGAGTGCTAGTCGGTTTATTGATTGGGCAAACAGTATTGACCAAGCAGTAGCGGATTATATTATCCAAATTATCG
>NZ_JAAMPT010000067.1 GCF_012911605.1 Flavobacterium solisilvae
ATTACAGTGTTCCGTACCAATATGTGAGGAAAAAAGTAAAACTTTTGTATACCAAAACTACAGTTGAAATCTTCTACAAATACAACCGAATCGCTATTCATCCAAGAAATTACAAACCTTACGATTATACTACTATTGCGGAACATTTAGCCAGCACACACCAGTTTGTTGCTGATTGGAGTGCTAGTCGGTTTATTGATTGGGCAAACAGTATTGACCAAGCAGTAGCGGATTATATTATCCAAATTATCG
>NZ_JAAMPT010000068.1 GCF_012911605.1 Flavobacterium solisilvae
CAACCGGAATAATTTCTGGAACGCCAACGGTTTTACAATCGGCTACGGATTATGAAGTTACGGCTACGAATTCTGGTGGAAGTACAACTTTTACCTTGTCGATTGCAGTGATTGATGTTGCTCCAAATGGTTTGAGTTACAACACACCAAATGTTTTCACAATCGATGAAATAATCACCAATTTACAACCAACGGTTTCAGGAGAAAACTTGACTTTTAGTATTAGTCCAAGTTTACCAAACGGATTATCATTGG
>NZ_JAAMPT010000069.1 GCF_012911605.1 Flavobacterium solisilvae
CAACCGGAATAATTTCTGGCACACCAACGGTTTTACAATCAGCTACGGATTATGAAGTTACAGCAACAAATTCTGGTGGAAGTGTTTCGTTTGTTTTATCAATCGAAATTATTGATTTAGCGCCAACGTTGTTAAGTTACAACACACCAAATGTTTTCACAATCGATGAAATAATCACCAATTTACAACCAACGGTTTCAGGAGAAAACTTGACTTTTAGTATTAGTCCAAGTTTACCAAACGGATTATCATTGG
>NZ_JAAMPT010000070.1 GCF_012911605.1 Flavobacterium solisilvae
GATTTTGTGGCGTTTGTGCATCGATTAAACTGTTGTAATAGGTTACAATCATCCCTGGAACGCCGCCAGTAATTACATTTTCATTAACGGTTAAGTCAAACTCAGCTTGTGTAATGGATGAACCTGTGCTACACTCGTTTATTGGTAATGGTGTTACAGCTAATGGTAATGGATTTACCACTAAATTGAATGAACTTACCGTGTTACAGCCTGTAACATTATCGCTGATGTTGATCCAAATTTGTTGTGGATTAC
>NZ_JAAMPT010000071.1 GCF_012911605.1 Flavobacterium solisilvae
TAAGCAGTCTAGAAGATACCATCAGTCAGGACAATCCTGTTCGATTTATAGATGCTTTTGTTAACAGTATCGACTTAGAGAAAATAGGATTTACACCCAGAGTATTAAAAACCGAAGGTCGCCCAAGTTTTGATACCAAGGTATTTTTAAAAATCTATTTGTATGGTTATTTAAACGGTATTCGTAGTTCGAGACGATTAGAAAAAGAGTGTCTTCGCAATATTGAATTGCAATGGCTTTTAGAAGCTATTTGTCC
>NZ_JAAMPT010000072.1 GCF_012911605.1 Flavobacterium solisilvae
ACTACAACCAAAATGAAACAAATGAAGCTTTATGGAATGCATAATGCTTTTAAAACCGCCATCGAAAGTGGAAAAACAGACCATTACACGCTAGATCAGTTTATCGCAATGCTCATTGATGCCGAATGGGATGAACGCCACAATCGTCGTATTGAGCGAAGCATTAAAAACGCTCGATTCCATTACAAATCCAATATTGAAAACATCAATTTTGATACTTCGCGAAATATAGATAGAAACCAAGTTTTACGATTAGC
>NZ_JAAMPT010000073.1 GCF_012911605.1 Flavobacterium solisilvae
AAAGTGCTCTTGCATCACAATCAGTAGTGCTCACTTGCGGTTCGCCACTGGTTTTGAGTTGCTCTTCTAGCAGTTCATATTTGATTTTGTTTTGCTTTAAGCGTTCTATTTTTTGTTGAATATTGGTTACCGTGGTGCTGGTTTCTTGAGCGTCGTTTTGGGCTAAAGCGTTTAAATATTCTTGGGTTTTGGTTTCTATATACTCCAGGTGTTTATCTATTTTCTTTTGGTTGTAATTTGCTTTCTTGCTGTTGTGTG
>NZ_JAAMPT010000074.1 GCF_012911605.1 Flavobacterium solisilvae
AGATTTTACGGATTTACTCGCTTTGCTCGTTTCTTTTTGAACCATGTAGAGAGTTAAGAGTAGTTAAGTTTGTGATGTTGACACAAATTTTACGAATTGGCACGAAATGGTTTGGTTGATTACTCGCTTTGCTCGTTGTTTTTTGCCACGGATTGTACAGATTTTACGGATTTACTCGCTTTGCTCGTTTCTTTTTGAACCATGTAGAGAGTTAAGAGTAGTTAAGTTTGTGATGTTGACACAAATTTTACGAATTGGCA
>NZ_JAAMPT010000075.1 GCF_012911605.1 Flavobacterium solisilvae
AGGAGGTGAAAACTACATTATTACCTTCCATGAAACTGAAGATAATGCGATAACGAACGATAATGCCTTATCGACAACGAACTATACTAACATCAATCCATTTGTACAAATTCTTTATGTACGAGCCGAAGATCCAGACACGGGTTGTTTTAGCGTGATGCCAATTACATTAGAAGTTAACCCAAGTCCAGTTGCACCAATCAATTTGGATAACATCGAAGTATGTGATACCAATGCCAACAATCAGGATGGTGTAATGACAG
>NZ_JAAMPT010000076.1 GCF_012911605.1 Flavobacterium solisilvae
TAAGGTGAGTTCCATGCTTTGAGTTTGGCTATTAAATCGGGCACACCAAGGATATTGATGCTGCGTTTGATGTTATACACCAGCATGATCAAACTGTGTTCGCCGTTTACTTTCTCTAATCCTATTAAATTGGTGTGGTTATATCCCCATTTTCGCTTTATTGTTCCAAAGATGTGTTCGTTGATTTCTTGTCGTTTTCTATAGAGTTGCTGGTTGGCTTTATAGCGTTTGTTGTTTTCCTCTACTGCATCAGCATACTCACTTC
>NZ_JAAMPT010000077.1 GCF_012911605.1 Flavobacterium solisilvae
AAAACAAAATCAAATATGAACTGCTAGAAGAGCAACTCAAAACCAGTGGCGAACCGCAAGTGAGCACTACTGATTGTGATGCAAGAGCACTTTTGGTTCAAGGGCAAGTAGTAGAAGTGTCGTATAATATTCAAGCGGCAGTGGATGATAAACACAACTTGGTTGTGGCAACGCACACCATCAACCGCAACGATAAAAATGCACTTTCGGCCATTGCTCTAGAAGCCAAAGAAAACTTAAATCTAGAAACTTTTACGGCGCTAGTAG
>NZ_JAAMPT010000078.1 GCF_012911605.1 Flavobacterium solisilvae
ACGGCAACTTGATAGCAGGCGAAACCGGATCAACCTTAACGGTAACCGAAGTAACCCAAGCCCAAGTAGTCTTTAGCGTGATAGCCATTAGCAACAGCGCATTACAATGTGCATCCGATACTACGCCAGATAGAACACGCTTTACCGTAATCCGTTCCGGATTGGCATCAAACGTGACTTATACAGTAACCAATGCCTTTAGCGAGCAGCAAATCATCACGGTAACTAACGACGGTTATGGAATTTACCATTACAGTCTAGATGATG
>NZ_JAAMPT010000079.1 GCF_012911605.1 Flavobacterium solisilvae
ACGGGTTAATATTCCCGTACTACTGTTAATTGTGATGGGGTGACGGAGTGATGAAAGTACCGCGAACTGACGGAATAGTTCGTTAAAGCACCTACCTATAGGTCTTGTAGTTAAATGCGCAGGACTTGGGGAAATGCGATAGTACACGGAGTCTTCGGACAAAGTGATAGTGTACCTAAGGGCTTCCAAGAAAAACCTCTAAACTTAGATTAACAGTACCCGTACCGTAAACCGACACAGGTAGTCGAGGAGAGAATCCTAAGGTGC
>NZ_JAAMPT010000080.1 GCF_012911605.1 Flavobacterium solisilvae
ACGGGTTAATATTCCCGTACTACTGTTAATTGTGATGGGGTGACGGAGTGATGAAAGTACCGCGAACTGACGGAATAGTTCGTTAAAGCACCTACCTATAGGTCTTGTAGTTAAATGCGCAAGACTTGGGGAAATGCGATAGTACGCGGAGTCTTCGGACAAAGTGATAGTGTACCTAAGGGCTTCCAAGAAAAACCTCTAAACTTAGATTAACAGTACCCGTACCGTAAACCGACACAGGTAGTCGAGGAGAGAATCCTAAGGTGC
>NZ_JAAMPT010000081.1 GCF_012911605.1 Flavobacterium solisilvae
CTGTAACTGACGACTCAGAAGACCCGACACCAATCGACCCTTCAAGTCCTGATTACGACCCAAGTTGTCCGACTTGTACCTTTACGGATTTACAACAAACACCACAAATCACTTTATTGAAAGACGGTGTTTATGCTGATGCGAATGCTGACACTATTGTGAATGTAGGCGACACGATTGTTTACACCTTTACAGTAACCAATACAGGAAACGTAACCGTAAACAATTTGACAATCAATGATGCCGTAATCGGCGTATCGAACTTGA
>NZ_JAAMPT010000082.1 GCF_012911605.1 Flavobacterium solisilvae
CTGTAACTGACGACTCAGAAGACCCGACACCAATCGACCCTTCAAGTCCTGATTACGACCCAAGTTGTCCGACTTGTACCTTTACGGATTTACAACAAACACCACAAATCACTTTGTTGAAAGACGGTGTTTATGCTGATGCAAATTCAGATACTATTGTAAACGTAGGCGACACGATTGTTTACACCTTTACAGTAACCAATACAGGAAACGTAACCGTAAACAATTTGACAATCAATGATGCCGTAATCGGCGTATCGAACTTGA
>NZ_JAAMPT010000083.1 GCF_012911605.1 Flavobacterium solisilvae
CCATCAATATCATCACAACTCGCAAAATCTGCCAATTGGGTTGCCACAATTGGTTTTGGATTAACTTGTAAAATAAAGCTTCCTACTTCGCTTGGACATCTTGTTGTGGCAGCAGCATTGGTATTGGTTACTACTACATAGATGGTTTGTGGGTTAGTCAAATTAGTGTATACCGATGGATTTGTAATCAATGTTGTTAAGGTTGCATCCTCATAAAACGCTACGCTGTAGGTTGATACTGGCGTGGTTTGATTGCCTTCTAATAAATCTGG
>NZ_JAAMPT010000084.1 GCF_012911605.1 Flavobacterium solisilvae
TTCTCTTGTAAGGTGAGTTCCATGCTTTGAGTTTGGCTATTAAATCGGGCACACCAAGGATATTGATGCTGCGTTTGATGTTATACACCAGCATGATCAAACTGTGTTCGCCGTTTACTTTTTCTAATCCTATTAAATTGGTGTGGTTATAACCCCATTTTCGCTTTATTGTTCCAAAGATGTGTTCGTTGATTTCTTGTCGTTTTCTATAGAGTTGCTGGTTGGCTTTATAGCGTTTGTTGTTTTCCTCTACTGCATCAGCATACTCACTTC
>NZ_JAAMPT010000085.1 GCF_012911605.1 Flavobacterium solisilvae
AAACACCTTGGTATCAAAACTTGGGCGACCTTCGGTTTTTAATACTCTGGGTGTAAATCCTATTTTCTCTAAATCGATACTGTTAACAAAAGCATCTATAAATCGAACAGGATTGTCCTGATTAATACTGTCTTCTAGACTGCTTACTTGTAGTTGGTTGCGAGCTATTCCTTGTATATGTTGCATCACTAAAAATAATGAATTTATCTTTTTCTTACAACTATTTTACTATATTTGGTACTAGGATTGTGGAGGTTTTTTCACAGTCTGACGTT
>NZ_JAAMPT010000086.1 GCF_012911605.1 Flavobacterium solisilvae
TTAATAGTAACTCTTATCCATTAAAAATATGGCCATACTCATTACGCCAATTGGAAAAACTAATCCAACGCAACCCGATGCACCGCTGCTTTATTACCCAAAAGCAACTAAAACAGGCGAAGTAGATTTAGAGAAAGTAACCGAAGAAATTGCCCAAGCTACATCGCTAACACAAGCTGATTGTTATGCCGCAGTCATTAGTTTAGTAAAAGTATTGGAAGACCATTTAGAAAAAGGCGAAATCGTTAGACTAGAACCTTTGGGCACGTTTCAAA
>NZ_JAAMPT010000087.1 GCF_012911605.1 Flavobacterium solisilvae
TTTCTGATATGATACCGACTTGACGGTTTGTGGTTTCAAAATCTACTCAAGAGAAGATAAGGTTATACAGACTGCTTTTTAAACTTGTCAGGTCAAGTGCAAAAATTCATCAGGACGAATTGCTTATTTTACCGCGGTAAATTAGATAAGTTACGGCGGTAAATTGAATAAATTACCGCGGTAAATTTCTATCTTTGTTCTGACAAGTATTAATAGTAACTCTTATCCATTAAAAATATGGCCATACTCATTACGCCAATTGGAAAAACTAATCCA
>NZ_JAAMPT010000088.1 GCF_012911605.1 Flavobacterium solisilvae
AATCGGGCACACCAAGGATATTGATGCTGCGTTTGATGTTATACACCAGCATAATCAAACTGTGTTCGCCGTTTACTTTCTCTAATCCTATTAAATTGGTGTGGTTATATCCCCATTTTCGTTTTATTGTTCCAAAGATGTGTTCGTTGATTTCTTGACGTTTTCTATAGAGTTGCTGGTTGGCTTTATAGCGTTTGTTGTTTTCCTCTACTGCATCAGCATACTCACTTCGGTCAATCTCTCTTCCGCCTTTTCGGCTGGTACATTGGTCTTTTACTG
>NZ_JAAMPT010000089.1 GCF_012911605.1 Flavobacterium solisilvae
GACTTGAAGGGTCGATTGGTGTCGGGTCTTCTGAGTCGTCAGTTACAGGGTTGTTGTTCGGGTCTGTTCCGGTTGCGGTTGCAATGTTGTGAACTCCACCGTTGTTGATGTCGGCTTGTGTAATTGCATACGTTGCCGTTGCTGTTCCAACTTGTCCCGGCGTTAACGTACTTGGTGTTACTATCAAGTTCGATACGCCGATTACGGCATCATTGATTGTCAAATTGTTTACAGTTACGTTTCCTGTATTGGTTACCGTAAAAGTGTAAACAATCGTATC
>NZ_JAAMPT010000090.1 GCF_012911605.1 Flavobacterium solisilvae
AATTAATCGTCAACCCAACGCCAGAAGCGACCGAGCCAACAGATTACCATTTATGTGATTACACAGGTGCAGTAGGTTATGAGAGTTTCAATTTAACGACCAAAATAGCGGAGATTTTAGGTAGTATTAATGCAGCAACGCATACGGTAACATTCTATACTGATTTCACCCAAGCCCAATTAGGAACAGGCAACATCACCAATGTAACGGCTTATACCAATGGAACGATCAACCAAGAAACCCTATACGTTCGCGTAGAAAACAACACTACAAGATGTTATG
>NZ_JAAMPT010000091.1 GCF_012911605.1 Flavobacterium solisilvae
TTATTTTACAAGTTAATCCAAAACCAATTGTGGCAACCCAATTGGCAGATTTTGCGAGTTGTGATGATATTGATGGCGTAAACGATGGACAAACCTTGTATTTTGGCAATCCATTGTCAGACTACATCGATGATGTATTAGGCGCAGGTCAAAGTCCAACCGATTACACGGTAACGTTCTATTACAACAGTCAAAGCGATGCCGAAGCAGGATTAAACCCTATCCAAGACTTGGCTACTTACCAAGTACAAACCGGAACGTATTGGGTTAGAATAGAAAACA
>NZ_JAAMPT010000092.1 GCF_012911605.1 Flavobacterium solisilvae
TGGTTGGCTTTATAGCGTTTGTTGTTTTCCTCTACTGCATCAGCATACTCACTTCGGTCAATCTCTCTTCCGCCTTTTCGGCTGGTACATTGGTCTTTTACTGGACAGGTTTTGCAAGCTGTTGTGTGCGGTATTTTTGGAACCTATAACCACTTTCCTCTGTTCGACCTGTTTTCTTGTGCCATCGTCCAGTAGTGCTTAGCGTTGCACCTTGCGGACAAGTGTAGGTATTTGCTTCTTTATTATAAATAAACTTTGTTACAAAATACTCGGGTTGTGTGC
>NZ_JAAMPT010000093.1 GCF_012911605.1 Flavobacterium solisilvae
TACTTGTTCCACTAGCTAATGCTGGCGACCAAGTTCCACCTGTTTGAGCATTTGGACCTAAAAGTGCAAACAAATCTTGCTGTGGACTATTTTGACAAACCGTAATTGAATTATTATTTCCAGCTTGTGGAGCTTGATTAATAATCACTTCAACAGTTGCAGTATCATCAACACACGGAGCAATTCCAGCTACAGTATAGGTATAAGTTGCTGAAACATCAACCGCTGGATTTAAAACTCCTGTTCCACTAGCTAATGCTGGTGACCAAGTTCCGCCTGTTTGAGC
>NZ_JAAMPT010000094.1 GCF_012911605.1 Flavobacterium solisilvae
CAACATTAGAACTTCAAATCAACCCATTACCACTAGCCAATCCAGTCATTACGGATTATGCGTTGTGTGATTACAACAATCCGGGAGATGAAGAAGAAGTCTTTACCTTAGACACCAAAACGTTAGAAATCACCAATGGACAAACAGGCGTAACGGTAACTTATTACGCAACTCAAACCGATGCGCAAAACCAAACAAACGGTTTACCAAACAGTTATACCAACACTAGTAATCCACAACAAATTTGGATCAACATCAGCGATAATGTTACAGGCTGTAACACGGTAA
>NZ_JAAMPT010000095.1 GCF_012911605.1 Flavobacterium solisilvae
CAACATTAGAACTTCAAATCAACCCATTACCACTAGCCAATCCAGTCATTACGGATTATGCGTTGTGTGATTACAACAATCCGGGAGATGAAGAAGAAGTCTTTACCTTAGACACCAAAACATTAGAAATTGCCAACGGACAAACAGGCGTAACGGTAACCTATTATGCAACTCAAACCGATGCGCAAAACCAAACAAACGGTTTACCAAACAGTTATACCAACACTAGTAATCCACAACAAATTTGGATCAACATCAGCGATAATGTTACAGGCTGTAACACGGTAA
>NZ_JAAMPT010000096.1 GCF_012911605.1 Flavobacterium solisilvae
CAAGAAATACGGTAAAGAAATATATTTCTTTATTTGAACTTCTAGGCTTAAGTTTTGAAGCTATTGATGCCAAAACAGATGCCGAACTTGAAGTTTTGTTTTCACAGAATACTGTTGAAACAATAGATCCCAGACTACAAAAGCTTCATGATTTTTTTCCACAAATGGAGCGCGAACTCAAGAAAGTTGGAGTTACAGTTCAACTTATGTGGGAGCGATATATTACTATACATCCTGATGGTTTTAAGAGTTCTCAATTTAGACATCACTTTAAAATATGGAGTAAACGCG
>NZ_JAAMPT010000097.1 GCF_012911605.1 Flavobacterium solisilvae
CAAGAAATACGGTAAAGAAATATATTTCTTTATTTGAACTTCTAGGCTTAAGTTTTGAAGCTATTGATGCCAAAACAGATGCCGAACTTGAAGTTTTGTTTTCACAGAATACTGTTGAAACCATAGATCCCAGATTACAAAAGCTTTATGATTTTTTTCCACAAATGGAACGCGAACTCAAGAAAGTTGGAGTTACAGTTCAACTTATGTGGGAGCGATATATTACTATACATCCTGATGGTTTTAAGAGTTCTCAATTTAGACATCACTTTAAAATATGGAGTAAACGCG
>NZ_JAAMPT010000098.1 GCF_012911605.1 Flavobacterium solisilvae
CTGCATCAGCATACTCACTTCGGTCTATTTCTCTTCCGCCTTTTCGGCTGGTACATTGGTCTTTTACTGGACAGGTTTTGCAAGCTGGTGTGCGGTATTTTTGGAACCTGTAACCACTTTCGTCAGTTCGACCTGTTTTCTTGTGCCAACTGCCTGTTGTGCTTAGCGTTTCTCCTTGCGGACAAGTGTAGGTATTTGCTTCTTTATTATAAATAAACTTTGTTACAAAATACTCGGGTTGTGTGCCGTTTTCGTTGCTCTTGCCTTGATCGGGTTGGGCTACAATGGTGGTA
>NZ_JAAMPT010000099.1 GCF_012911605.1 Flavobacterium solisilvae
TTCGCCTGTTTTAGTTGCTTTTGGGTAATAAAGCAGCGGTGCATCGGGTTGCGTTGGATTAGTTTTTCCAATTGGCGTAATGAGTATGGCCATATTTTTAATGGATAAGAGTTACTATTAAAACTTGTCTGAACAAAGATAGAAATTTACCGCGGTAATTTATTCAATTTACCGCCATAACTTATCTAATTTACCGCGGTAAAACAAGTAATTCGTCCTGATGAATTTTTGCACTTGACCTGACAAGTTTAAAAAGCAGTCTGTATAACCTTATCTTCTCTTGAGTAGATTTTGAAA
>NZ_JAAMPT010000100.1 GCF_012911605.1 Flavobacterium solisilvae
TGCGCATTTAACTACAAGACCTATAGGTAGGTGCTTTAACGAACTATTCCGTCAGTTCGCGGTACTTTCATCACTCCGTCACCCCATCACAATTAACAGTAGTACGGGAATATTAACCCGTTGGCCATCGACTGTCCCTTTCGGGTTCGCCTTAGGACCCGACTAACCCTCAGCTGATTAGCATAGCTGAGGAAACCTTAGTCTTTCGGTGTGCGGGTTTCTCGCCCGCATTATCGTTACTTATGCCTACATTTTCTTTTCTAACCAGTCCAGCATACCTTACGATACACCTTCAACC
>NZ_JAAMPT010000101.1 GCF_012911605.1 Flavobacterium solisilvae
AAGGCTGTGATTTGTCGAACCGTTAAATCAAATACCGCAAATTGGTCGTTTGGCAAAGTATCACATTCGTTGATGGGTTGTGGTGTTGGTACTACTAATGGTATGCCAACAATTACTTGGAATGTGCCTAAATTATAACATCCTGTAGCGTTGTTTTCTACGCGTACCCAAATCGTTTGTCCGTTGCTTGCTGAATAATTTGTGGTATTTATAATTGGAAAATCGCCATCTTCTGCTAAGGCTTCGGTGGTATAATACTCCACCGTATAGTTGCTTGCTGGCAGTGGTTGTTGTGCCAA
>NZ_JAAMPT010000102.1 GCF_012911605.1 Flavobacterium solisilvae
AATGTGCATCCGATACCACGCCAGATAGAACACGCTTTACGGTAATCCGTTCCGGATTGGCATCAAACGTGACTTATACAGTAACCAATGCCTTTAGCGAGCAGCAAATCATCACGGTAACAAACGACGGTTATGGAATTTACCACTACAGTCTAGACGATGGACCAATATTGGACAATGGCGGAATATTTACCAATGTACCACTTGGACCACATACAGTTCACGTATGGGATATGCGCGATCCAAACGGGTTTTCATGTGGCGTTGTAAGCATCACAGGCGTACAAATCATCGACTATC
>NZ_JAAMPT010000103.1 GCF_012911605.1 Flavobacterium solisilvae
ATGTAATTACTGGCGGCGTTCCAGGGATGATTGTAACCTATTACAACAGTTTAATCGATGCACAAACGCCACAAAATCCAATAACACCAGCAACCGCTTATTTAGGAAACGACAACGAAATTATTCATGTTCGTGTACAAAATATAGCCACAGGATGTTATAGCACAACCACACAATTATTGCGCGTAACTCAAGGACCAACGGCAGTAACACCAACGCCATTAGAACGATGCGATCCAAACAATGATGGCTTTGAAGTATTCGATTTAACCTTAGCAACCAATCAAATAGCGGGCGGAACAT
>NZ_JAAMPT010000104.1 GCF_012911605.1 Flavobacterium solisilvae
TATTTCTTTACCGTATTTCTTGAAAGTGATAAGTAATTGCTAATAAATAACTTACTCTTGCCACTACAGTGAAATTTAATTACTTTTCTAATCTTACTCATGTCTGTTACTTTGTTTGCCATAATCCGTATTTTTTGTACGAATGTATGGGCTAACAACATGAAAGAAAGTAACTGTTTTTAATGACTAATTTACCCTAAAATTTAGGTGGTCAATTTGGACTGGAATTGGGTGGTCAGTTTGCACCGAAATTGGTGGTCAATTTAGACTGGAAAGTGGTGGTCAATTTGACCGTTTTTTCCA
>NZ_JAAMPT010000105.1 GCF_012911605.1 Flavobacterium solisilvae
CACGTACCCAAATGGTTTGTCCATTGCTTGCTGAATAGTTATCTGCTGGAATAATTGGAAGATTACCTGCTTCTGCTTCGATCTGACTGGTGTAATACTCCACCGTATAGTTGCTTGCTGGCAGTGGTTGTTGTGCCAAAGCATCTGGTGTTCTTATGGTTAAATCCACTGTCATTATACCATTTTGATTGTTGGCATTGGTATCACATACTTCGATGTTATCCAAATTGATTGGTGCAACTGGACTTGGGTTAACTTCTAATGTAATTGGCATCACGCTAAAACAACCTGTGTCTGGATCTTCGG
>NZ_JAAMPT010000106.1 GCF_012911605.1 Flavobacterium solisilvae
ACGTACCATTATTGAACATAACACCTGTGATTGTTGCATTGTCAATGGTCATTGTTGCCGATAGCTGCAAGTCGTTATAGTTCGGCATCTGTACCAAGGCATCCACGGTGTAAACTCCTGCATTGGTCTGAGCGTTACCTGTATAAGTTACCGTTGCGCCGGTTGGTAATCCCGATACAAATATCGAATGTGCTGTACCGTCATAGGTAAATGTTCCGTTGCTGAAGGTAACACCTGTGATTGTTGCATTGTCAATGGTCATTGTAGCCGATAGCTGCAAGTCGTTATAGTTCGGCATCTGTACCAAG
>NZ_JAAMPT010000107.1 GCF_012911605.1 Flavobacterium solisilvae
CAACGATAACTTATACAGGCAATGAACAAACCAATGCCGGAGTTTACACCGTGGATGTCTTGGTACAGATGCCGAACTATAACGACTTGCAGCTATCGGCTACAATGACCATTGACAATGCGACCATCACAGGTGTTACCTTCAACAACGGAACATTTACCTATGACGGTACAGCTCATTCGATATTTGTATCGGGAGTTCCTGCCGGCGCATCGGTAACTTACTCGGGCAACGGACAAACCAACGCAGGAGTTTACACCGTGGATGCCTTGGTACAGATGCCGAACTATAACGACTTGCAGCTATCGGC
>NZ_JAAMPT010000108.1 GCF_012911605.1 Flavobacterium solisilvae
CTTTTACGGCGCTAGTAGATAAAGGCTATCACAACGGTAGAGAAATAGCAAGCTGCAAGGAGAACAATATTACCACCATTGTAGCCCAACCCGATCAAGGCAAGAGCAACGAAAACGGCACGCAACCGGAGTATTTTGTAACAAAGTTTATTTACAACAAAGAAGCAAATACCTACACTTGTCCGCAAGGTGCAACGCTAAGCACTACTGGTCGATGGCACAAGAAAACAGGTCGAACAGAGGAAAGTGGTTATAGGTTCCAAAAATACCGCACACCAGCTTGCAAAACCTGTCCAGTAAAAGACCAATGTACC
>NZ_JAAMPT010000109.1 GCF_012911605.1 Flavobacterium solisilvae
TTTGAAACGTGCCCAAAGGTTCTAGTCTAACGATTTCGCCTTTTTCTAAATGGTCTTCCAATACTTTTACTAAACTAATGACTGCGGCATAACAATCAGCTTGTGTTAGCGATGTAGCTTGAGCAATTTCTTCGGTTACTTTCTCTAAATCTACTTCGCCTGTTTTAGTTGCTTTTGGGTAATAAAGCAGCGGTGCATTGGGTTGCGTTGGATTAGTTTTTCCAATTGGCGTAATGAGTATGGCCATATTTTTAATGGATAAGAGTTACTATTAATACTTGTCAGAACAAAGATAGAAATTTACCGCGGTAATTTATTCA
>NZ_JAAMPT010000110.1 GCF_012911605.1 Flavobacterium solisilvae
ATGCGATAGACTTATTTTCTTTATTAGGTTCAAACGCTCAAACAGGCGGAACTTGGTCACCAGCATTAGCTAGTGGAACAGGAATTTTAAATCCAGCGATTGATGTTTCAGCAACTTATACCTATACTGTAGCTGGAATTGCTCCGTGTGTTGATGATACTGCAACTGTTGAAGTGATAATCAATCAAGGTCCAGAAGCAGGAAATAATAATTCAATTACGGTTTGTCAAAATAGTCCACAGCAAGATTTGTTTGCACTTTTAGGTCCAAATGCTCAAACAGGTGGAACTTGGTCGCCAGCATTAGCTAGTGGAACAAGTA
>NZ_JAAMPT010000111.1 GCF_012911605.1 Flavobacterium solisilvae
CCAGGTGTTTATCTATTTTCTTTTGGTTGTAATTTGCTTTCTTGCTGTTGTGTGCTCTGGATTTTGTGCCGTCAATAGCGATGGTTTCGCCTGCAATTAATTCGGCGTCTTTTAAAAAACTGACAAACAGTTTGAAGAGCTGTTTCAGTGCTTTGGTGTTGTCTTTTCTAAAGTCAGCTATAGTATGATAATTTGGGCAAATGGCTTCTAAAAGCCATTGCAATTCAATATTGCGAAGACACTCTTTTTCTAATCGTCTCGAGGAACGAATACCGTTTAAATAGCCATACAAATAGATTTTTAAAAATACCTTGGTATCAAAAC
>NZ_JAAMPT010000112.1 GCF_012911605.1 Flavobacterium solisilvae
CTAAGTCTGTAAATGTACAGGTCGGACAACTTGGGTCGTAATCAGGACTTGAAGGGTCGATTGGTGTCGGGTCTTCTGAGTCGTCAGTTACAGGGTTGTTGTTCGGGTCTGTTCCGGTTGCTGTTGCAATGTTATGAACACCTCCGTTGTTGATGTCCGCTTGTGTAATTGCATACGTTGCCGTTGCTGTTCCCACTTGTCCCGGTGTTAACGTACTTGGTGTTACTGTCAAGTTCGATACGCCGATTACGGCATCATTGATTGTCAAATTGTTTACAGTTACGTTTCCTGTATTGGTTACCGTAAAAGTGTAAACAATCGTATC
>NZ_JAAMPT010000113.1 GCF_012911605.1 Flavobacterium solisilvae
TGCAAATTCCAGTGATATTGACCACCTAATTCCAATTTAAAGTGACCACCTGATTCCAATTCAAATTGACCACCTAATTTCGGAGCAAAATGACCACTTCCATTTTTCATTAAAAACTACTTTTTTTCTTGTGTTAATTTGTGATTCAAATATACTAAAATTACTCTTTGTTGATTCCTCTTTTCTTTCTCATGGATTCGCCTTGTAATTCAATGCGATGGGATTGGTGTATGAGTCGGTCTAAAATGGCATCAGCTATGGTTTTTTCTCCAATTATATCGTACCAACCTTGAACTGGTATTTGAGAAGTTACGATTATAGAACC
>NZ_JAAMPT010000114.1 GCF_012911605.1 Flavobacterium solisilvae
ACGGTAGAGAAATAGCAACCTGCAAGCAGAACAATATTACCACCATTGTAGCCCAACCCGATCAAGGCAAGAGCAACGAAAACGGCACACAACCCGAGTATTTTGTAACAAAGTTTATTTACAACAAAGAAGCAAATACCTACACTTGTCCGCAAGGAGAAACGCTAAGCACCACAGGCAGTTGGCACAAGAAAACAGGTCGAACAGAGGAAAGTGGTTACAGGTTCCAAAAATACCGCACACCAGCTTGCAAAACCTGTCCAGTAAAAGACCAATGTACCAGCCGAAAAGGCGGAAGAGAGATTGACCGAAGTGAGTATGCTGATG
>NZ_JAAMPT010000115.1 GCF_012911605.1 Flavobacterium solisilvae
AAAAAAGCCTGTCTAAATTATAGACAGGCTTTATAAAAAAAGGCGGCGACATACTCTCCCACAAATTGCAGTACCATCTGCGCAATCGGGCTTAACTTCTCTGTTCGGAATGGGAAGAGGTGAGCCCCGACGCAATAACCACCTTAAAAGGTTATAATTGCTTTGGACAATTACTTTCTAATTAATAATTAACAACTAATAATTAGAACAATATCTTAACATACTGAGATAAAGAAAATTTATTTTTTTGAAAGATTGCTCTTGTGTCTCATTAATTAAAACGAGACACAAGATGCGACGTACATAAGCTTACGGATTATTAGTACTA
>NZ_JAAMPT010000116.1 GCF_012911605.1 Flavobacterium solisilvae
TCTGCAAAAATATTAGATTTATTAAGGAGATATTATAAAGAATATAGTCCAAAAACTTATCTTTTTGAAGGACAAGAAAAAAACACCCAATATTCTGCTAGAAGTTTAGAGGAAGTATTAAAAAAAAGTGTTAAATTAGCTTCTATAAATAAACCTGTTACCTTGCATTGGCTTCGACATAGTTATGCTACGCATTTATTAGAAAGTGGAACCGATTTAAGATATATTCAGGAATTATTAGGACATAATAGCAGTAAAACAACTGAAATTTATACACACGTTAGTACAAAAAATATTCAGCAAATAAAAAGTCCTTTTGATGATTTATAA
>NZ_JAAMPT010000117.1 GCF_012911605.1 Flavobacterium solisilvae
TAGCGATGGTTTCGCCTGCAATTAATTCGGCGTCTTTTAAAAAACTAACAAACAGTTTGAAGAGTTGTTTTAGTGCTTTGGGGTTGTCTTTTCTAAAGTCAGCAATACTGTGATAATTTGGGCAAATGGCTTCCAAAAGCCATTGCAATTCAATATTGCGAAGGCACTCTTTTTCTAATCGTCTCGAACTACGAATACCGTTTAAATAGCCATACAAATAGATTTTTAAAAATACCTTGGTATCAAAACTTGGACGACCTTCGGTTTTTAATACTCTGGGTGTAAATCCTATTTTCTCTAAGTCGATACTGTTAACAAAAGCATCTATAAATCGAAC
>NZ_JAAMPT010000118.1 GCF_012911605.1 Flavobacterium solisilvae
AACTGTTGCACAACCTCAATAAAAAACTAAAATTTTAAAATATTTATAAAAAATAACCTCTTTAGAAGCTATTTTAAGGAAGTTTGTTTTTTAGTTATAATTCAAAGTTGTAAAACTTGGACTGCTTATAAACGAGTTTTTGAAGTCTAAAAAGACTGATTTTATAAAAGCCAAGTTCTTTCCTTGTTTTAGGGAAACAACTTGAGCTATAATGGATGGTTTTTAATACTCTGGGTGTAAATCCTATTTTCTCTAAGTCGATACTGTTAACAAAAGCATCTATAAATCGAACAGGATTGTCCTGACTGATGGTATCTTCTAGACTGATTACTTGTAGC
>NZ_JAAMPT010000119.1 GCF_012911605.1 Flavobacterium solisilvae
TAGCCCAAAACGACGCTCAAGAAACCAGCACCACGCTCACCAACATTCAACAAAAAATAGAACGCTTAAAGCAAAACAAAATCAAATATGAACTGCTAGAAGAGCAACTCAAAACCAGTGGTGAACCGCAAGTGAGCACTACTGATTGTGATGCAAGAGCACTTTTGGTTCAAGGGCAAGTAGTAGAAGTGTCTTATAATATTCAAGCAGCGGTAGACGATAAACACAACTTGGTTGTGGCAACGCACACCATCAACCGCAACGATAAAAATGCACTTTCGGCCATTGCTCTAGAAGCCAAAGAAAACTTAAATCTAGAAACTTTTACGGCGCTAGTAG
>NZ_JAAMPT010000120.1 GCF_012911605.1 Flavobacterium solisilvae
TGCTCAAACTCCAGTTAAAACCTGTGCTGTTTGTAGCAGTAGTAGCATAAGTTGTAGTCGTTGTACCGTTTGGTAATTGACATGTCGGTTCTGTTCCTGACGAAACTGTTATTGCTGTTGGTGTTCCTACGGTTGGTGTTATGGTAACTGTTCTAACAACTTGAGAAGATGGACCATTACAGCCATTGGCAGTAACAAGGATGTTTACCGTTCCAAAAAATCCATTTGCCCATGTCATTACTCCTGTGGTAGCGTTGATGTTTCCTGCTGCTGCATTGCTCAAACTCCAGTTAAAACCTGTGCTGTTTGTAGCAGTAGTAGCATAAGTTGTAGTCGTTGTAC
>NZ_JAAMPT010000121.1 GCF_012911605.1 Flavobacterium solisilvae
CAACAGATTATGAAGTTACAGTAACGAATTCTGGCGGAAGTACAACTTTTACCTTGTCGATTGCAGTGATTGATGTTGCACCAAATGGTTTAAGTTATACAACGCCAAATGTTTTCACAATCGATGAAGCGATTACCAATTTACAACCAACAGTTTCAGGAGAAAATCTGGTGTTTTCAATCGCTCCAAGTTTGCCAACTGGATTATCATTTGATACAATAACTGGAATAATTTCTGGAACGCCAACGGTTTTACAATCGGCAACAGATTATGAAGTTACAGTAACGAATTCTGGCGGAAGTACAACTTTTACCTTGTCGATTGCAGTGATTGATGTTGCACCAA
>NZ_JAAMPT010000122.1 GCF_012911605.1 Flavobacterium solisilvae
CACAATCCTAGTACCAAATATAGTAAAATAGTTGTAAGAAAAAGATAAATTCATTATTTTTAGTGATGCAACATATACAAGGAATAGCTCGCAACCAGCTACAAGTAAGCAGTCTAGAAGACAGTATTAGTCAGGACAATCCTGTTCGATTTATAGATGCTTTTGTTAACAGTATCGATTTAGAGAAAATAGGATTTACACCCAGAGTATTAAAAACCGAAGGTCGTCCAAGTTTTGATACCAAGGTATTTTTAAAAATCTATTTGTATGGCTATTTAAACGGTATTCGTTCCTCGAGACGATTAGAAAAAGAGTGTCTTCGCAATATTGAATTGCAATGGCTTTTAG
>NZ_JAAMPT010000123.1 GCF_012911605.1 Flavobacterium solisilvae
AAACACCACAAATCACTTTATTGAAAGACGGTGTTTATACTGATGCGAATGCTGATACTATTGTAAACGTAGGCGATACGATTGTTTACACTTTTACGGTAACCAATACAGGAAACGTAACCGTAAACAATTTGACAATCAATGATGCCGTAATCGGCGTATCGAACTTGATAGTAACATCAAGTACGTTGTTACCGGGACAAGTGGGAACAGCAATGGCAACCTATACAATCACACAAGCCGACATCAACAACGGTGGAGTTCACAACATTGCAACCGCAACCGGAACAGACCCGAACAACAACCCTGTAACTGACGACTCAGAAGACCCGACACCAATCGACCCTTC
>NZ_JAAMPT010000124.1 GCF_012911605.1 Flavobacterium solisilvae
AGTGAAATAGATCCTGAAACCATACGCTTACAAGCGGTCGGAGCCCTTTCGTGGGGTGACGGCGTGCCTTTTGCATAATGAGCCTACGAGTTACCGTTGCTGGCAAGGATAAGTGTTTAAGGCATGGATCCGTAGCGAAAGCGAGTCTGAATAGGGCGCTATAGTCAGTAGTGGTAGACGCGAAACCGTGTGATCTACCCATGGGCAGGATGAAGCTGTGGTAACACACAGTGGAGGTCCGAACCGGTTGACGTTGAAAAGTCTTCGGATGACCTGTGGGTAGGGGTGAAAGGCCAATCAAACTCGGAAATAGCTCGTACTCCCCGAAATGCATTTAGGTGCAGCGCTGA
>NZ_JAAMPT010000125.1 GCF_012911605.1 Flavobacterium solisilvae
AGTGAAATAGATCCTGAAACCATACGCTTACAAGCGGTCGGAGCCCTTTCGTGGGGTGACGGCGTGCCTTTTGCATAATGAGCCTACGAGTTACCGTTGCTGGCAAGGATAAGTGTTTAAGACATGGATCCGTAGCGAAAGCGAGTCTGAATAGGGCGCTATAGTCAGTAGTGGTAGACGCGAAACCGTGTGATCTACCCATGGGCAGGATGAAGCTGTGGTAACACATAGTGGAGGTCCGAACCGGTTGACGTTGAAAAGTCTTCGGATGACCTGTGGGTAGGGGTGAAAGGCCAATCAAACTCGGAAATAGCTCGTACTCCCCGAAATGCATTTAGGTGCAGCGCTGA
>NZ_JAAMPT010000126.1 GCF_012911605.1 Flavobacterium solisilvae
AACTGTTGCACAACCTCAATAAAAAACTAAAATTTTAAAATATTTATAAAAAATAACCTCTTTAGAAGCTATTTTAAGGAAGTTTGTTTTTTAGTTATAATTCAAAGTTGTAAAACTTGGAGTGCTTATAAACGAGTTTTTGAAGTCAAAAAATGTTGTTTTTATAAAAGCCAAGTTCTTTCCTTGTTTTAGGGAAACAACTTGAGCTAAAACACTTGGTTTTTAATACTCTTGGTGTAAATCCTATTTTCTCTAAGTCGATACTGTTAACAAAAGCATCTATAAATCGAACGGGATTGTCCTGACTGATGGTATCTTCTAGACTGCTTACTTGTAGCTGGTTGCGAGCTATTC
>NZ_JAAMPT010000127.1 GCF_012911605.1 Flavobacterium solisilvae
TAAGTGTAGCGAGTTCAGGAACACCAGTTTGTAGTCAACCACAAACCGGAACAGTAACTATTGTTGTAAACGATGCGCCAATTATCAATACACCAACACCATTTGAAGTATGTGATGACAGTTTAAATAACAATGGAATTTACTGTTATGATTTAACCCAAAAGAGCGCAGAAATCTCTACCGATCCAAATGTGGTTATCACATATCATGAAACACCAACAGATGCCCAAACTGGAGCCAATCCAATAACAGGATTGTATTGTAATATAGTTCCAGGAGCACAAACAATTTATGTAAGAGCACATTTTAATGGTTCTCCGGCATGTTATGCTAATACAACATTAGAACTTCAAATCAACCCATTACC
>NZ_JAAMPT010000128.1 GCF_012911605.1 Flavobacterium solisilvae
TAAGTGTAGCGAGTTCAGGAACACCAGTTTGTAGTCAACCACAAACCGGAACAGTAACTATTGTTGTAAACGATGCGCCAATTATCAATACACCAACACCATTTGAAGTATGTGATGACAGCTTAAACAATGATGGAATTTACTGTTATGATTTAACCCAAAAGAACGCAGAAATCTCTACCGATCCAAATGTGGTTATCACGTATCATGAAACACCAACAGATGCCCAAACTGGAGCCAATCCATTAACAGGATTGTATTGTAATATAGTTCCAGGAGCACAAACAATTTATGTAAGAGCACATTTTAATGGTTCTCCGGCATGTTATGCTAATACAACATTAGAACTTCAAATCAACCCATTACC
>NZ_JAAMPT010000129.1 GCF_012911605.1 Flavobacterium solisilvae
CACTTTTTTTATACGTGAAATCAAATCGGCATTTTTATCAAAATAAACAGCTATCCGCATTTCACCTTTGTGTTTTATGATTTTGGCTTCCCATTTCATAGTGCTAACTTTTAACTCCTAAATGTAGAAAAAAATAGATTACGATATTTTTTTTCGAACATAAGACAAATTCCCTACTAGTTTTTTTAGCTTTTTCCCTGGTCGGAAAATAATTGAAGCACGAGTTACATTATCTTTAGAAACACCTGCTGCGCTATCACTAGCAGTTCCTTTTACACTTATTTGAAACGTGCCCAAAGGTTCTAGTCTAACGATTTCGCCTTTTTCTAAATGGTCTTCCAATACTTTTACTAAACTAATGACTGCGGCATAACAATCAG
>NZ_JAAMPT010000130.1 GCF_012911605.1 Flavobacterium solisilvae
CAACCGGAATAATTTCTGGAACGCCAACGGTTTTACAATCGGCTACGGATTATGAAGTTACGGCTACGAATTCTGGTGGAAGTACAACTTTTACCTTGTCGATTGCAGTGATTGATGTTGCGCCAACTTTACTTAGTTATGCAACGCCAAATGTTTTCACCATCGATGAAATAATTACCAATTTACAACCAACGGTTTCGGGCGAAAATTTAGTATTTTCAATTGTTCCAAGTTTGCCAAACGGATTATCATTCGACACAACAACCGGAATAATTTCTGGCACACCAACGGTTTTACAATCAGCTACGGATTATGAAGTTACAGCAACAAATTCTGGTGGAAGTGTTTCGTTTGTTTTATCAATCGAAATTATTGATTTAGC
>NZ_JAAMPT010000131.1 GCF_012911605.1 Flavobacterium solisilvae
ATTCCAGCGCAGACGGAAACCCAAATCCGTCAAATCCGTGGCAAAAAAACTATACACCAATTAATTTGTGCTAATTCGTGCAATTTGTGGCAAAACCACGAGCAAAGCGATCAATTAAATGTCCTTCAATACCTTATATGGTAAAAAATCTTTGCGCTTTAGCGTCTTTGCGAGAAAAAAAATCCATCAGTCTTTCAATCCCTCAATCTTTCAATCCTCAAGTCCTTCAATCCTCCAATCCCCAAGTCCTTCAATCCTTCAATCCAAAAATAATTTGTGCTAATTCGTGCAATTTGTGGCAAAAAAATCACCCTTTCTCATTCCCCCGCATTGTCATTCCAGCGCAAACGGAAACCCAAATCCGTCAAATCCGTGGCAAAAAAAC
>NZ_JAAMPT010000132.1 GCF_012911605.1 Flavobacterium solisilvae
CACTTTTTTTATACGTGAAATCAAATCGGCATTTTTATCAAAATAAACAGCTATCCGCATTTCACCTTTGTGTTTTATGATTTTGGCTTCCCATTTCATAGTGCTAACTTTTAACTCCTAACTGTAGAAAAAAATAGATTACGATATTTTTTTTCGAACATAGGACAAATTCCCTACTAGTTTTTTTAGCTTTTTTCCTGGTCGGAAAATAATTGAAGCACGAGTTACATTATCTTTAGAAACACCTGCTGCGCTATCACTAGCAGTTCCTTTCACACTTATTTGAAACGTGCCCAAAGGTTCTAGTCTAACGATTTCGCCTTTTTCTAAATGGTCTTCCAATACTTTTACTAAACTAATGACTGCGGCATAACAATCAGCTTGTGTTAGCGATG
>NZ_JAAMPT010000133.1 GCF_012911605.1 Flavobacterium solisilvae
CAGTAAAAGACCAATGTACCAGCCGAAAAGGCGGAAGAGAGATTGACCGAAGTGAGTATGCTGATGCAGTAGAGGAAAACAACAAACGCTATAAAGCCAACCAGCAACTCTATAGAAAACGCCAAGAAATCAACGAACACATCTTTGGAACAATAAAACGAAAATGGGGTTATAACCACACCAATTTAATAGGATTAGAGAAAGTAAACGGCGAACACAGTTTGATAATGCTAGTGTATAACATCAAACGCAGCATCAATATCCTTGGTGTGCCCGATTTACTAGCCAAACTCAAAGCATGGAACTCACCTTACAAGAGAAAAGGTTTGTTTTTGATAAAAACGACCTATTTAAAGCTATTTTTAGTTCGTATCATTTTGGGAACAAATCAAACTACTTCAAA
>NZ_JAAMPT010000134.1 GCF_012911605.1 Flavobacterium solisilvae
CCTAAAATCTCCGCTATTTTGGTCGTTAAATTGAAACTCTCATAACCTACTGCACCTGTGTAATCACATAAATGGTAATCTGTTGGCTCGGTCGCTTCTGGCGTTGGGTTGACGATTAATTTTAGTTCGACATAATTCGAACAGCCTGTTGTGGTAAAAAATACTTTTACGTAAATCGTTTGTTGGTTCGGAGTGATATTTGCATATGGACTACTCAACGGATTAGAACCCAATAAAGCATCCGTTTCGGTTTCGTGGTAGGTTACCGTTACGTCTGGCGGCAATGTTCCGCCCGCTATTTGATTGGTTGCTAAGGTTAAATCGAATACTTCAAAGCCATCATTGTTTGGATCGCATCGTTCTAATGGCGTTGGTGTTACTGCCGTTGGTCCTTGAGTTACGCG
>NZ_JAAMPT010000135.1 GCF_012911605.1 Flavobacterium solisilvae
CGCGAACTCAAGAAAGTTGGAGTTACAGTTCAACTTATGTGGGAGCGATATATTACTATACATCCTGATGGTTTTAAGAGTTCTCAATTTAGACATCACTTTAAAATATGGAGTAAACGCGTTAATCCAGTAATGCATATGAATCACAAATCGGGTGATAAATTGTATGTAGATTATGCTGGAAAGACACTCTCTATTATTGATAAAAATACAGGAGAGATTAAAGAAGTCCAGTTTTTTGTTGCCATACTAGGTGCAAGTCAACACACATATGCAGAAGCTTCAATGAGCCAACAGAAAGAAGATTTTGTAACTTCTGTAGAGAATGCTATGCGTTTTTTTGAAGGCGTTCCAGCAGCAATTGTTCCAGATAATCTAAAGTCAGCCGTGATTAAAAGTAGTCGTTTTGAAC
>NZ_JAAMPT010000136.1 GCF_012911605.1 Flavobacterium solisilvae
CGCTTTGACTGTTGTAATAGAACGTTACCGTGTAATCCGTTGGACTTTGACCTGCGCCTAATACATCATCGATGTAATCTGACAATGGATTGCCAAAATACAAGGTTTGTCCATCGTTTACACCATCAATATCATCACAACTCGCAAAATCTGCCAATTGGGTTGCCACAATTGGTTTTGGATTAACTTGTAAAATAAAGCTTCCTACTTCGCTTGGACATCTTGTTGTGGTAGCGGCATTGGTATTGGTTACTACTACATAGATGGTTTGTGGATTAGTCAGATTGGTATATGCCGATGGATTTGTAATCAATGTTGTTAAGGTTGCATCCTCATAAAACGCTACGCTGTAGGTTGATACTGGCGTGGTTTGATTGCCTTCTAATAAATCTGGGATTTGGCTCGTTAAATCAAA
>NZ_JAAMPT010000137.1 GCF_012911605.1 Flavobacterium solisilvae
GCATGCGATTTTGTTGAGAAAAATCAAAATGTATTAATCACAGGAAGCACGGGAGTAGGTAAAAGTTTTTTAGGTACAGCATTAGGTTATCAAGCTTGTATTCAAGGATATAAAGTCAGTTATTACAACACATCCAAGTTATTCGCTAAGTTAAAAATGGCTAAAGCCGATGGTTCTTATCTGAGAGAATTAGCCAAAATAGAACGACAAGACGTCATTATATTAGATGATTTTGGACTTCAAGCATTAGATAGTCAAAACCGAATTACACTTTTAGAAATCATCGAAGATAGACACAATAACGGTTCTATAATCGTAACTTCTCAAATACCAGTTCAAGGTTGGTACGATATAATTGGAGAAAAAACCATAGCTGATGCCATTTTAGACCGACTCATACACCAATCCCATCGCATTGAATTAC
>NZ_JAAMPT010000138.1 GCF_012911605.1 Flavobacterium solisilvae
AAATAATACTAAATTGTAAACTTGTTTTTTGAGATTCCTACGGAATGACAAACCAGACGTTGAAATAATAAGAAATGATAAACTTGTTTTTTGAGATTCCTACGGAATGACAAACTAGATGCTGAAATAATACTAAATTGTAAACTTGTTTTTTGAGATTCCTACGGAATGACAAACTAGATGATAAAATAATACTAAATGATAAACTTGTTTTTTGAGATTCCTACGGAATGACAAACGTTATGTTGAAATAATAAGAAATGATAAACTTGGTTTTTGAGATTCCTACGGAATGACAAACTAGATGTTGAAATAATACTAAATTGTAAACTTGTTTTTTGAGATTCCTACGGAATGACAAACCAGACGTTGAAATAATAAGAAATGATAAACTTGTTTTTTGAGATTCCTACGGAATGACAAACTAGA
>NZ_JAAMPT010000139.1 GCF_012911605.1 Flavobacterium solisilvae
TCCAAGTAATTGTTGGCATACCATTAGTAGTACCAACACCACAACCCATCAACGAATGTGATACTTTGCCAAACGACCAATTTGCGGTATTTGATTTAACGGTTCGACAAATCACAGCCTTACCAGGATATACCTTCCAGTACTATCCAAGTTTGCTAGATGCACAAAACGACACCAACCAAATCACGACTATTACTAGTTATACCAATGTATCACCAGCAGTACAAACGTTAGGCGTTCGTATCATCAGTGCGCAAGGATGTGTAGGTTATACCACGCTAAACATTAGAGTATTGCCAGCGCCAGAGCCAAATACCAATCCAAATGTGCTACCAGCAGTTTGTGAAAACGCAACCAACTCAGGACAAGCAATCGTTGATTTAACCCAAAACGAGGCGTATATTTTAAACGGCGATACGAATTTAACGTTACAGTATTACCCAAC
>NZ_JAAMPT010000140.1 GCF_012911605.1 Flavobacterium solisilvae
ATTTACTCGCTTTGCTCGTTTCTTTTTGAACCATGTAGAGAGTTAAGAGTAGTTAAGTTTGTGATGTTGACACAAATTTTACGAATTGGCACGAAATGGTTTGGTTGATTTCATGGATGTAGTCGCTTTGCTCGTTGGTTTTTGCCACGGATTGTACAGATTTTACGGATTTACTCGCTTTGCTCGTTTCTTTTTGAACCATTTAGAGAGTTAAGAGTAGTTAAGTTTGTGGTGTTGATACAAATTTTACGAATTGGCACGAAATGGTTTGCTTGATTTCATGGATGTACTCGCTTTGCTCGTTGTTTTTGCCACGGATTGTACAGATTTTATGGATTTACTCGCTTTGCTCGTTTCTTTTTGAACCATGTAGAGAGTTAAGAGTAGTTAAGTTTGTGATGTTGACACAAATTTTACGAATTGGCACGAAATGGTTTGGTTGATTTCATGGATG
>NZ_JAAMPT010000141.1 GCF_012911605.1 Flavobacterium solisilvae
AAATAAAGTTTAACTGCATTAACCACTTGATTTTGATAGGAAGAAGATAGTTTATTTTTTAAAATATAATCATTGTTGTAACGAATAATATCCTCATTTGTAATCAAATTGATACTTTTTGAATTAAAGAAAGTAAAAAACGACTGTAATGCTTCGCTATACGTCTTAATAGTATTCTCGCTATATCGTTTAGAGCGAAGATGTTGTTTAAATTTCTCTATCGCTTCAATACCTTCCGCTGAAGGTAAACTAACCAATATTTTAAACCTAATTTGATTTTCAACAGTATTCGGAACATGCCAAAAACCCTTCGACTGGCTCCATCGTGAACCTTCCACTTTTTTTATACGTGAAATCAAATCGGCATTTTTATCAAAATAAACAGCTATCCGCATTTCACCTTTGTGTTTTATGATTTTGGCTTCCCATTTCATAGTGCTAACTTTTAACTCCTAA
>NZ_JAAMPT010000142.1 GCF_012911605.1 Flavobacterium solisilvae
AACTGACTTTATATCCTTGAATACAAGCTTGATAACCTAATGCTGTACCTAAAAAACTTTTACCTACTCCCGTGCTTCCTGTGATTAATACATTTTGATTTTTCTCAACAAAATCGCATGCAGCTAATCGTAAAACTTGGTTTCTATCCAGATTGCGTGAAGCATCAAAATTGATGTTTTCAATATTGGATTTGTAATGGAATCGAGCGTTTTTTATGCTTCGCTCAATGCGACGATTGTGACGTTCATCCCATTCGGCATCAATGAGCATTGCGATAAACTGATCTAGCGTGTAATGGTCTGTTTTTCCACTTTCGATGGCGGTTTTAAAAGCATTATGCATGCCATAAAGCTTCATTTGTTTCATTTTGGTTGTAGTAATTTCATTCATAAGTATTTGGTTTTAATTTATTTGTAATAGTTTTTTCCTCTGATGTTGTTGTGATTGGGTAATTCAAATTCTTC
>NZ_JAAMPT010000143.1 GCF_012911605.1 Flavobacterium solisilvae
CAGTATCGATTTAGAGAAAATAGGATTTACACCCAGAGTATTAAAAACCGAAGGTCGCCCAAGTTTTGATACCAAGGTGTTTTTAAAAATCTATTTGTATGGTTATTTAAACGGTATTCGTTCCTCGAGACGATTAGAAAAAGAGTGTCTTCGCAATATTGAATTGCAATGGCTTTTAGAAGCTATTTGTCCAAATTATCACAGTATTGCTGACTTTAGAAAAGACAACCCTAAAGCACTAAAACAACTCTTCAAACTGTTTGTTAGTTTTTTAAAAGACGCCGAATTAATTGCAGGCGAAACCATCGCTATTGATGGTACAAAATCCAGAGCACACAACAGCAAGAAAGCAAATTACAACCAAAAGAAAATAGATAAACACTTGGAGTATATCGAAACCAAAACCCAAGAATATCTAAGCGCTTTAGCCCAAAACGACGCTCAAGAAACCAGCACCACGCTCACCAACATTCAACAAAAAA
>NZ_JAAMPT010000144.1 GCF_012911605.1 Flavobacterium solisilvae
CCAATGCTGCTGCCACAACAAGATGTCCAAGCGAAGTAGGAAGCTTTATTTTACAAGTTAATCCAAAACCAATTGTGGCAACCCAATTGGCAGATTTTGCGAGTTGTGATGATATTGATGGTGTAAACGATGGACAAACTTTGTATTTTGGCAATCCATTGTCAGACTACATCGATGATGTATTAGGCGCAGGTCAAAGTCCAACCGATTACACGGTAACGTTCTATTACAACAGTCAAACCGATGCCGAAGCAGGATTAAATCCTATCCAAGACTTGGCAAATTACCAAGTACAAACTGGAACGTATTGGGTTAGAATAGAAAACAACCTTACAGGATGTTACATCACCGATAGTTTTGATGTTATTGTAGAACAACTAGCCGAACCAAATATCGTAGCATCGACAAACATTGCGTGTGTGAATTTTGGCGAAACGACGGTCAACAACACTTTGGTTTTAGACAGTCAAGTAACCGGAAAT
>NZ_JAAMPT010000145.1 GCF_012911605.1 Flavobacterium solisilvae
AGTGGAGGTCCGAACCGGTTGACGTTGAAAAGTCTTCGGATGACCTGTGGGTAGGGGTGAAAGGCCAATCAAACTCGGAAATAGCTCGTACTCCCCGAAATGCATTTAGGTGCAGCGCTGATAATAGTTATATAGAGGTAGAGCTACTGATTGGATGCGGGGGCTTCACCGCCTACCAATTCCTGACAAACTCCGAATGCTATATAATGTTTTACAGCAGTGAGGGCATGGGTGCTAAGGTCCATGTCCGAGAGGGAAAGAACCCAGACCATCAGCTAAGGTCCCCAAATGTATGCTAAGTTGAAAAAACGAGGTTTGTCTGCCCAGACAGCTAGGATGTTGGCTTGGAAGCAGCCATTCATTTAAAGAGTGCGTAACAGCTCACTAGTCGAGCGGACGAGCATGGATAATAATCGGGCATAAGTATACTACCGAAGCTATGGATTTATACGTAAGTATAAGTGGTAGGGGAGCATTCTAACA
>NZ_JAAMPT010000146.1 GCF_012911605.1 Flavobacterium solisilvae
CAAAAAGTATCAATTTGATTACAAATGAGGATATTATTCGTTACAACAATGATTATATTTTAAAAAATAAACTATCTTCTTCCTATCAAAATCAAGTGGTTAATGCAGTTAAACTTTATTTTAAAACAATACAAGAGACGAAGATTGAGGTTGAAAAAATTCACCGACCTAAACGAGCCAAGGCTTTGCCTAATGTATTGAGTAAAGAAGAAGTAAAAAAAATACTTGATGCCCATAGCAATTTAAAGCATAAAGCTATGCTTTCGATGATTTATAGTTGTGGATTGCGCCGCAGTGAATTATTGAATTTAAAGTTTTCTGATATTGATTCTAAAAGAAATATTGTAATCATAAGACAATCAAAGGGTAAAAAAGATAGAATTACACCATTATCTGCAAAAATATTAGATTTATTAAGGAGATATTATAAAGAATATAGTCCAAAAACTTATCTTTTTGAAGGACAAGAAAAAAACACCCAATATTCTGCTAGAAGTTTAGAGGAAGTATTAA
>NZ_JAAMPT010000147.1 GCF_012911605.1 Flavobacterium solisilvae
CAAAAAGTATCAATTTGATTACAAATGAGGATATTATTCGTTACAACAATGATTATATTTTAAAAAATAAACTATCTTCTTCCTATCAAAATCAAGTGGTTAATGCAGTTAAACTTTATTTCAAAACAATTAAAGACACTATGATTGAAGTTGAAAAAATACATCGTCCAAAACGAGCCAAGGTTTTGCCTAATGTGTTAAGCAAAGAAGAAGTAAAAAAAATACTTGATGCCCATAGCAATTTAAAGCATAAAGCTATGCTTTCGATGATTTATAGTTGTGGATTGCGCCGCAGTGAGCTATTGAATTTAAAGTTTTCTGATATTGATTCTAAACGAAATATTGTAATCATAAGACAATCAAAGGGTAAGAAAGATAGAATTACACCATTGTCTGCAAAAATATTAGATTTATTAAGGAGATATTATAAAGAATATAGTCCAAAAACTTATCTTTTTGAAGGACAAGAAAAAAACACCCAATATTCTGCTAGAAGTTTAGAGGAAGTATTAA
>NZ_JAAMPT010000148.1 GCF_012911605.1 Flavobacterium solisilvae
TCCAAGTAATTGTTGGCATACCATTAGTAGTACCAACACCACAACCCATCAACGAATGTGATACTTTGCCAAACGACCAATTTGCGGTATTTGATTTAACGGTTCGACAAATCACAGCCTTGTCAGGATATACCTTCCAATATTATCCAAGTTTATCAAATGCACAAAATGATATTAACCAAATCACGAATATTACTAGTTATACCAATGTATCACCAGCAGTACAAACGTTAGGAGTTCGTATCATCAGTGCGCAAGGATGTGTAGGTTATACCACGCTAAACATCAGAGTATTACCAGCGCCAGAGCCAAATACCAATCCAGATGTGCTACCAGCAGTTTGTGAAAACGCAACCAACTCAGGACAAGCACTAGTTGATTTAACTCAAAATCAGGCGTATATTTTAAACGGCGATACGAATTTAACGTTACAGTATTACCCAACGTTGACCGATTTAGAAAACAATACCAATGAAATCACCAACCCATCAGCAGCATTGGTAGGCGATACGAC
>NZ_JAAMPT010000149.1 GCF_012911605.1 Flavobacterium solisilvae
CATTGGTATAAGCCGTTACATTGGTGATGTTGCCTGTTCCTAATTGGGCTTGGGTGAAATCTGTATAGAATGTTACCGTATGTGTTGCCGCATTAATGCTGCCTAAAATCTCCGCTATTTTACTCGTTAAATTGAAACTCTCATAACCTACTGCGCCTGTGTAATCACATAAATGGTAATCTGTTGGCTCGGTCGCTTCTGGCGTTGGGTTGACGATTAATTCTAGTTCGACATAATTCGAACAGCCTGTTGTGGTAAAGAATACTTTTACGTAAATCGTTTGTTGGTTCGGAGTGATATTTGCATATGGACTACTCAACGGATTAGAACCTAACAAGGCATCTGTTTCGGTTTCGTGGTAGGTTACCGTTACGTCTGGTGGCAGTGTTCCACCCGCAATTTGATTGGTTGCTAAGGTTAAATCGAATACTTCAAAGCCATCATTGTTTGGATCGCATCGTTCTAATGGCGTTGGTGTTACTGCCGTTGGTCCTTGAGTTACGCGTAATAATTGTGTCG
>NZ_JAAMPT010000150.1 GCF_012911605.1 Flavobacterium solisilvae
ATTCAGCAAGCAATGGACAAACCATTTGGGTACGTGTAGAAAACAACGCAACGGGTTGTTATAATTTAGGCACATTCCAAGTAATTGTTGGCATACCATTAGTAGTACCAACGCCACAACCCATCAACGAATGTGATACTTTACCAAACGACCAATTTGCAGTATTTGATTTAACAGTAAGACAAATTACCCCATTATCAGGATATACCTTCCAGTACTATCCAAGTTTGCTAGATGCACAAAACGACACCAACCAAATCACGACTATTACTAGTTATACCAATGTATCACCAGCAGTACAAACGTTAGGTGTTCGTATCATCAGTGCGCAAGGATGTGTAGGTTATACCACGTTAAACATCAGAGTATTACCAGCGCCAGAGCCAAATACCAATCCAGATGTGCTACCAGCAGTTTGTGAAAACGCAACCAACTCAGGACAAGCAATCGTTGATTTAACCCAAAACGAGGCGTATATTTTAAACGGCGATACGAATTTAACGTTACAGTATTACCCAAC
>NZ_JAAMPT010000151.1 GCF_012911605.1 Flavobacterium solisilvae
GCCACAATCGTCGTATTGAGCGAAGCATTAAAAACGCTCGATTCCATTACAAATCCAATATTGAAAACATCAATTTTGATACTTCGCGAAATATAGATAGAAACCAAGTTTTACGATTAGCTGCATGCGATTTTGTTGAGAAAAATCAGAATGTATTAATTACAGGAAGCACAGGAGTAGGTAAAAGTTTTTTAGGAACTGCATTAGGTTATCAAGCATGTATTCAAGGATACAAAGTTAGTTATTACAACACATCTAAGTTGTTCGCTAAGCTAAAGATGGCAAAAGCTGATGGTTCTTATCTAAGAGAATTAGCCAAAATAGAACGACAAGACGTCATTATATTAGATGATTTTGGACTTCAAGCATTAGATAGTCAAAACCGAATTACGCTTTTAGAAATCATTGAAGATAGACACAATAATGGTTCTATAATCGTAACTTCTCAAATACCAGTTCAAGGTTGGTACGATATAATTGGAGAAAAAACCATAGCTGATGCCATTTTAGACCGACTCATACACCAATCCCATCGCATTGAATTAC
>NZ_JAAMPT010000152.1 GCF_012911605.1 Flavobacterium solisilvae
ACCAAGTACAAACCGGAACGTATTGGGTTAGAATAGAAAACAACCTTACAGGCTGTTACATCACCGATAGTTTTGATGTCATCGTAGAGCAACTAGCAGAGCCAAATATCGTAGCATCGACCAATATTGCGTGTGTTGACTTTGGTGAAACAACGGTGAACAATACTTTGATATTAGACAGTCAAGTAACAGGTAATTACACCTTCGAATGGTATGCTGACGGCAACTTGATAGCAGGCGAAACCGGACCAACCTTAACGGTAACCGAAGTAACCGATGCCCAAGTAGAGTTTAGCGTAATAGCGATAAGCAACAGTGCATTACAATGTGCATCCGATACTACGCCAGATAGAACACGCTTTACGGTAATCCGTTCCGGATTGGCATCAAACGTGACTTATACAGTAACCAATGCCTTTAGCGAGCAACAAATCATCACGGTAACTAACGACGGTTATGGAATTTACCATTACAGTCTAGATGATGGACCAATATTGGACAACGGCGGAATATTTACCAATGTACCACTTGGACCACATACAGTTCACG
>NZ_JAAMPT010000153.1 GCF_012911605.1 Flavobacterium solisilvae
ATTCAGCAAGCAATGGACAAACCATTTGGGTACGTGTAGAAAACAACGCAACGGGTTGTTATAATTTAGGCACATTCCAAGTAATTGTTGGCATACCATTAGTAGTACCAACGCCACAACCAATCAACGAATGTGATACTTTACCAAACGACCAATTTGCAGTATTTGATTTAACGGTAAGACAAATCACAGCCTTGCCAGGATATACCTTCCAGTACTATCCAAGTTTGCTAGATGCACAAAACGACACCAACCAAATCACGACTATTACTAGTTATACCAATGTATCACCAGCAGTACAAACGTTAGGAGTTCGTATCATCAGTGCGCAAGGATGTGTAGGTTATACCACGTTAAACATCAGAGTATTGCCAGCGCCAGAGCCAAATACCAATCCAGATGTGCTACCAGCAGTTTGTGAAAACGCAACCAACTCAGGACAAGCAATCGTTGATTTAACCCAAAACGAGGCGTATATTTTAAATGGCGATACGAATTTAACGTTACAGTATTACCCAACGTTGACCGATTTAGAAAACAATACCAATGAAATCACCAACCCATCAGCAGCATTGGTAGGCGATACGACTTTGACCAACGATCCAA
>NZ_JAAMPT010000154.1 GCF_012911605.1 Flavobacterium solisilvae
CAACAGAAAGAAGATTTTGTAACTTCTGTAGAGAATGCTATGCGTTTTTTTGAAGGCGTTCCAGCAGCAATTGTTCCAGATAATCTAAAGTCAGCCGTGATTAAAAGTAGTCGTTTTGAACCAACAATTAACGAAACCTTGGCCGATTTAGCAGAGCATTATGAAACTACTATATTACCTGCAAGAGCTTATAAACCAAGAGATAAATCTTTAGCTGAAGGAGCTGTAAAAATCTTGTATCGAAGAATTTATGTACATCTAAAACAAAAACAGTTTTATAGTTTAGAAGAGTTAAACCAACAAATCTGGGATTTATTAGATATTCATAATCATAAAAAGCTCACAGGAAGACCCTATTCTCGCTATGAATTATTTATGGAAGATGAGAAACAAAAACTACGTCCATTACCTCAAGAACGCTTTGAAATCAAATACCAATCCTTTGCTACGGTAATGCAAAACGGTCATGCGTTATTGAGTCAAGACAAGAGTTATTACAGTGTTCCGTACCAATATGTGAGGAAAAAAGTAAAACTTTTGTATACCAAAACTACAGTTGAAATCTTCTACAAATACAACCGAATCGCTATTCATCCAAGAAATTACAAACCTTA
>NZ_JAAMPT010000155.1 GCF_012911605.1 Flavobacterium solisilvae
TATATAAGTATAAAATTTTGGAGTGATTCTTTGTTGATTATTTGCAAGTCATATTCCCGCTGTTTACTACAATCTTTTTGTTTTTGTTGAGGTTTTGGAAATAAGAGGGATAATTAAGGATAAAAAAACAAAAAGGATTTACGTTTCCATCGGGGCTAATGGGTAAACGATTTGTTAATTTGAAAAAATTTTGGCTTGCATAATATGTAAAATCAACGAGTTAAGAAAAAAGTAAAAAAAAGGGACAAAAAGATTTGGATTAGGAGAAAAAAGATTTCTATATTTGCACCCCGCAAGAGAGGAAGTTCATCGATTAATTGATAAACAAGTTTAAAAAAAATAAATCAAAAATATTTTCAAAAAAGCTTGTCAGTTAAAAAAGAAGTATTACTTTTGCACCCGCTAACCGAAAGAGAGGCGAAAAAGAAAGAATAAAACGTTCATAGACATATTGGATTGACAGCCGTCTCGTTTTGATAACGAGACAAAATAAGAGAGTAAGGAAATCGATAAATCGATAACTAGACTTTGTCTAAAAATACAAAAAATATACGATGAAGAGTTTGATCCTGGCTCAGGATGAACGCTAGCGGCAGGCCTAACACATGCAAGTCGAGGGGTAGAGGAAGCTTGCTTCCTTGA
>NZ_JAAMPT010000156.1 GCF_012911605.1 Flavobacterium solisilvae
GTTCAAAACGACTACTTTTAATCACGGCTGACTTTAGATTATCTGGAACAATTGCTGCTGGAACGCCTTCAAAAAAACGCATAGCATTCTCTACAGAAGTTACAAAATCTTCTTTCTGTTGACTTATAGAAGCTTCAGCATACGTGTGTTGACTTGCACCTAGTATGGCAACAAAAAACTGTACTTCTTTAATCTCTCCCGTTTCTTTTTCAATAATGGAAAGTGTTTTTCCAGCATAATCCACATACATTTTATCACCCGATTTGTGATTCATATGCATCACTGGATTCACGCGTTTACCCCATATTTTAAAGTGATGCCTAAATTGAGAACTCTTAAAACCATCAGGATGTATAGTAATATATCGCTCCCACATGAGTTGGATAGTAACTCTAACTTTTTTGAGTTCACGCTCCATTTGTGGAAAAAAATCATGAAGCTTTTGTAGTTTGGGTTCTATGGTTTCAACGGTATTCTGTGAAAACAAAACTTCTAGTTCGGCATCTGTTTTAGCATCAATAGCTTCAAAACTTAAGCCTAGAAGTTCAAATAAAGAAATGTATTTCTTTACCGTATTTCTTGAAAGTGATAAGTAATTGCTAATAAATAACTTACTCTTGCCACTACAGTGAAATTTAATTACTTTTCTAATCTTACTCATGTCTGTTACTTTGTTTGCCA
>NZ_JAAMPT010000157.1 GCF_012911605.1 Flavobacterium solisilvae
AAGTAGAAGAAGTACTGCTAGGACAAACTGGAATGAGCGTAACGTTCTATCCAAGTTTAACCGATGCCCAAAACAATACTAGTGCAATAACAACCCCAACTTACCAAAATACCACGATTTACGTTCAAACGTTAGGAATTCGTATTACCAATAATGCTACAGGTTGTTATGTTATTTCTACGATGGACATTCGAGTAGAACCATTGCCAGAACCAATACCGCCAACCACACCATATATTATATGTGATGACAATCAGGACGGTTTTGCCGACTTCGATTTATCGACTTTAGAAGCCGATATATTAGGAGGCGAAGTTTACACCATCACGTTCCACGAAACGCTGACCAATGCACAACAAGGAACCAATGCCTTATCGACAACGGCTTATACAAACATCAATCCGTTTGTACAAATTCTATATGTCAGAGCAGAAGATCCAGTTACAGGCTGTTTTAGTGTGATGCCAATAACGTTAGAAGTTAATCCAAGTCCAATAGCACCAATTGATTTAGATGATATCGAAGTATGTGATACCAATGCCAACAACCAGAATGGTCAGATGACAGTGGATTTAACCATAAGAACAGCCGATGTTTTAGCCCAACAACCACTACCAGCAAGCAACTATACGGTGGAGTATTACACCAGTCAGATCGAAGCAGAAGCAGGTAATCTTCCAATTATTCCAGCAGATAACTATTCAGCAAGCAATGGACAAACCATTTGGGTACGTG
>NZ_JAAMPT010000158.1 GCF_012911605.1 Flavobacterium solisilvae
ACAACTTTGAATTATAACTAAAAAACAAACTTCCTTAAAATAGCTTCTAAAGAGGTTATTTTTTATAAATATTTTAAAATTTTAGTTTTTTATTGAGGTTGTGCAACAGTTACCGCTGTTACCAGTAGTTGTTATTGTGGCAATGGTCCGCCATTCTTAATCCAATTCTCTCTTTCCTTTTTTCTAGCCATTGTTTTTTCATTTTCAATTCCGTATCGGATATCAAAATATTTGTAAAACTTTTGGAATTTAGTTTTTCTGGCAATTAGTGAATTTGGAAATGTAACTCTGTAAACATTATATTCTTTTACAGCTTGGTTGTAATTATCTAAACTCAAATTAAGTTTCTCATTCAAATTTGACTTTAAACTATTAACCATCAAAATTCTATTTAGTTTGTATTCGTTCAACTCAAGTTCTTTAGAATATTCTTTTGATTTTATTAGCTCGTTTGAGTTTTTCAAATAATATTTTAAACTATCATTTTTGGCTTGCTGTAGAGCAAATTCTGCGTTCCTTTCTATTATGTTTTCTGTATATTTTTCCCAATTGTCTTTCACCTTTCCGCTTAAACTTTCCAAGTTTTCCAAAACATTGCTTTTGAACGAGAACCATCCAATTATACAAATTCCAATAAATATTATAAATGTAATTAAACAGCCTTTCAGGAATTTCATTCTCGTTTAAAGTTTAGTTGTCGAACAATTACTGGTAACGTCAGACTGTGAAAAAACCTCCACAATCCTAGTACCAAATATAGTAAAATAGTTGTAAGAAAAAGATAAATTCATTATTTTTAGTGATGCAACATATACAAGGAATAGCT
>NZ_JAAMPT010000159.1 GCF_012911605.1 Flavobacterium solisilvae
AACCGATTTAAGATATATTCAGGAATTATTAGGACATAATAGCAGTAAAACAACTGAAATTTATACACACGTTAGTACAAAAAATATTCAGCAAATAAAAAGTCCTTTTGATGATTTATAAGTTTTATTTATATATTTACAGAAAAGAAAAAGTCTGATGCTAGTCAGACCTGTCTTCCCAATTTTGGATGTATAGGTCTTGTTTTATCAGACCTATAAACTAGTTAGCGGTAATTAGCCAAACTATTCGGAAAATTTAATAACTTAATGTAACAAATTGAAAATTATGGGCGCAAAAAAAACTGGTTTCGAAAGTTCAAAGTATTTGATTTTATTTTTCTGTTTTCTTTCATTTTCAATATCGTATTCTCAAATAGATATTAGCAAAGATGCTAATGATAAAAAATTTAAAGGAAGTATTTTGAGTTCACAAAAACAAGGAGATTACCTAGAAGAAAGTAAAATACCTAATAAAAAAAACGACACAATCACTTTTCTTTATAATAATGAAAACATTGCGAAACTTATATCTATAAAAAATGAAAAGGAAGGCATCACAAATGATCAATTTCACAAATATGCAAGTGAAATCAATCCTAAATTTCATTTCCATTCAAAATTAGAAAACAGAAACGCCACCATATATTTTAATGAAGAAAAAACTTTTGCAAACATTAAGGTGTTCTCCGACAGTACAAAAAGTAAAGTGATTGAAATAGGTTTCATTTCTGGCCAAAAATTGATTCAAAAACTAATACCAAATTATCAATCAAAATAACTACCACTAACAGCGGTAACTGTTGCACAACCTCAATAAAAAACTAAAATTTTAAAATATTTATAAAAAATAACCTCTTTAGAAGCTATTTTAAGGAAGTTTGTTTTTTAGTTATAATTCAAAGTTGT
>NZ_JAAMPT010000160.1 GCF_012911605.1 Flavobacterium solisilvae
AGCTATTCCTTGTATATGTTGCATCACTAAAAATAATGAATTTATCTTTTTCTTACAACTATTTTACTATATTTGGTACTAGGATTGTGGAGGTTTTTTCACAGTCTGACGTTACCAGTAAGTTTTGAAAATCTGCATAAAATGAACAATAGAATTTTAGCTACAATTATTTTTTTCCTGTCAATAAATGTAAATTGTTTTTCACAATCAGAATATCCTTTCTACGAACAATTAGCTTTTAATTTCTATAAAGACACTATTCTTGAAATATATCCTGTTGAAAGGAAAATAATTGTGTTTAAATCTCTTAACTATGATTCTGGTGAAGAAATTTATTATGTCCCATCTGATTGCTTAAAGACAAAGCTTCCAAATTATGGTAAAAATATTGAAAAGTTAGAATATTCAAAATATTGGAGGAGATTTGAAGATATGAGATTGGAACTCGATTTAACAAATGTTGACAAAAAGAAATTTAAAATCAGAAAATTTAATCGTGGAAATTTTCCTAAGTTATTTGTTCATTATCCAAAAGTATATGAAGACAGAATTTTTGTTATTGTACACGAAAAATATCAAAACAGCGGAAAATATTATACTGTTGAATTAAATAAAGCTGGTGAAATTATTGATTGGTGTCAATCATTATATGAAACTGTAACTTTACATTAAACCTACTGGTAACAGCGGTTTGCTTCAATGGCTACTTCCGGATTTTCCTACGGAAAATCCGCTGCTGAATGGAATGTTTTATTATATTTGTAATGGCTTGGTGTTGGTGCAACGCCACTGAGAGCAAGCCACATAACGTCAGCTTGTGAAAAAACCCCATTTTCAATACAAATTCACTTAATTAAAAGCTTATAAATTGGTTTTAAGCCAAGGTATATTTTGAAGTAGTTTGATTTGTTCCCAAAATGATACGAAC
>NZ_JAAMPT010000161.1 GCF_012911605.1 Flavobacterium solisilvae
TATTTTTAGTTCGTATCATTTTGGGAACAAATCAAACTACTTCAAAATATACCTTGGCTTAAAACCAATTTATAAGCTTTTAATTAAGTGAATTTGTATTGAAAATGGGGTTTTTTCACAACCTGACGTTCCGGCGCTTGGCGAGGTTGCGGACTTCGGAACTGATTATTTTCTGTTAAAGATAAAATTTCTTGCGAGAAATAAACGTGTATTTACTACAAAATTCGCAATCTTGCCAAACGCCTGTTATGTGCTGTTTTTATTTTGAATTGGATTTAGACTTAAATGAGTTTATAATTCCACCCATTTTTCCAATTAATTTATCTTTATAATTAATGTTTGTCCACGACATAATTTGATATAAATTGTTACTGTCTTCAATTAGTGCGTATCTAAAAAATGCCTTTTTACCATCATCTAATCCTTTTCCACTCATTGAGAAAACAATTGCATTACACGAATTAATTTTAGTTCTTCCAAAATCGGTTATTTTGAAATCATCATAGAGCTCATCAAAATGACTTGTTACAACTTGATAATATCCAAAAAGACTTGGAGTTGTTTTATGAACTTTTAACTTGATTGCATTTTCAAAACTTTTTTTTGTTTCTTCCAATACAATAAAATACAAATCCTCGTCAACTTTTTGAAATTGAACTTTTGCTAGTTCATTCAGATTATTAGTTCGTTCCAAATCTTTAGGTACCGACAAAGAATAATTCTCTGTCATTACAACTTCATCTTCAGTATTGTTTTCTGATTGTTTACAAGACGAAATAAAGATTATTAATATGGCTAGAATGTAATTTTTTAATGTCATTTATGAATTGATTAGTTCTTGATTCTGAGTTAAAATAGCACATAACGGCAGACTGTGAAAAAACCTCCACAATCCTAGTACCAAATATAGTAAAATATTTGTAAGAAAAAGATAAATTCATTATTTTTAGTGATGCAACATATACAAGGAATAGCTCGCAACCAGCTAC
>NZ_JAAMPT010000162.1 GCF_012911605.1 Flavobacterium solisilvae
GCTAAATCAATAATTTCGATTGATAAAACAAACGAAACACTTCCACCAGAATTTGTTGCTGTAACTTCATAATCCGTAGCTGATTGTAAAACCGTTGGTGTGCCAGAAATTATTCCGGTTGCCGTGTCAAATGATAAACCAGTTGGTAAACTTGGACTAATACTAAAAGTCAAGTTTTCACCTGAAACCGTTGGTTCTAAATTCGTGATTATTTCATCGATTGTGAAAACATTTGGCGTTGTATAACTCAACATTGTTGGCGCAACATCAATCACTGCGATTGACAATGTAAAGCTCGTGCTTCCGCCAGAATTTGTTGCCGTAACTTCATAATCCGTAGCCGATTGTAAAACCGTTGGCGTTCCAGAAATTATTCCGGTTGTTGTGTCAAATGACAATCCGTTTGGTATACTTGGACTAATACTAAAAGTTAGATTTTCGCCCGAAACTGTTGGCTGTAAATTGGTGATTGCTTCATCAATTGTGAAAACATTTGGAGTTGTATAACTTAAACCATTTGGAGCAACATCAATGATTTCGATTGACAAAGTGAAACTTATATTTCCACCAGAATTTGTTGCCGTAACTTCATAATCCGTAGCCGATTGTAAAACCGTTGGCGTTCCAGAAATTATTCCAGTTATTGTATCAAATGATAATCCGTTTGGCAAACTTGGAACAATTGAAAATACTAAATTTTCGCCCGAAACCGTTGGTTGTAAATTGGCAATTATTTCATCGATGGTGAAAACATTTGGCGTTGCATAACTTAGTAAAGTTGGAGCAACATCAATCACTGCAATCGACAAGGTAAAACTCGTATTTCCACCAGAATTCGCAGCTGTAACTTCATAATCTGTTGCCGATTGTAAAACCGTTGGCGTTCCAGAAATTATTCCAGTTATTGTATCAAATGATAATCCGTTTGGTAAACTTGGAGCGATTGAAAACACCAGATTTTCTCCTGAAACTGTTGGTTCTAAATTGGTGATTGCTTCATCAATTGTGAAAACATTTGGCGTTGTATAACTTAAACCATTTGGTGCAACATCAATCACTGCAATCGACAAGGTAAAAGTTGTACTTCCGCCAGAATTCGTTACTGTAACTTCATAATCTGTTG
>NZ_JAAMPT010000163.1 GCF_012911605.1 Flavobacterium solisilvae
TCGTATCATTTTGGGAACAAATCAAACTACTTCAAAATATACCTTGGCTTAAAACCAATTTATAAGCTTTTAACTAGGTGAATTTGTATTGAAAATGGAGTTTTTTCACAACCTGACGTTTTGCCGCTTTGCGAAGGCGGGGATTTTCAGCACTAAACTTCATTAGATGCACAAAGCTTGAATTTAGCACTTCACTGTCATAGAAGCACGAAACCCCCGCTTTTGCAAAACGGCTGTTACAGGCTGGCGTTCTTGTCTTTATGTGCTTTTCAATTTGCATATTGTCCGCTTGTTATGGTTTCCAAAATACGTTTATTTCTTTTCTCCACTAAATCTAAAGTATGTTTTTTATATTGTCTATACTCGTCAATTGTCTGAGGCAATGGCGGTCTGTTGAAATTGTCAAACGGTAAAGAAAATTCAATTTGCTCTTGTTGGTCAATAAAGTCTTGTAAATGGAAAAAGCCAACATAGCCTTTGAAGTCCACGAACAAGTCAAAAAAGTCTTTGTAGTTTGTGATTGTCTTTGAAAGTGGACTTTCTTCGTCTTTGTAAAAACGTCTTATGCACTCCAATGTCAAGTCAAATCTGTCACAAATTATTCTACTTACTCCTCTGGCTTGATTAATTGTAAATCCATTCTTTTTATGTGCTGGAAAAACAATGTGTCCGCCAATTGTCCGCACCTTATGTTTTAGTTCTTCTCTTTCAATATCTGAAAGCCAACCGTCAAACTTGTTATTATATTTTCCGTCAAAATGAGGACACATTCTGTCGCTTGACAAATTCATTGTAAAGTTGTTTTTCAAAAGAAATCTTCCATAACTGTCTCCTTTAATTTCCAAGATGAATTCTTTTCCGTTTGGTAATTCTTTACTCCATAACAACTTGTGAGTTTCATATAATTTTGGACTGTCCGTATCAGGGTCGCCACATTTACTGTCTTGTCGAAAGTCAAAATCTATATCAATTTGTTCTGTCATTTATACTTTAAATTTCATTTTTATTGTCGGGTCGTGTCGTCCTACGCTTGCCTGTAACGTCAGACTGTGAAAAAACCTCCACAATCCTAGTACCAAATATAGTAAAATAGTTGTAAGAAAAAGATAAATTCATTATTTTTAGTGATGCAACATATACAAGGAATAGCTCGCAAC
>NZ_JAAMPT010000164.1 GCF_012911605.1 Flavobacterium solisilvae
GTTCGTATCATTTTGGGAACAAATCAAACTACTTCAAAATATACCTTGGCTTAAAACCAATTTATAAGCTTTTAATTAAGTGAATTTGTATTGAAAATGGGGTTTTTTCACAAGCTGACGTGCCGCGGCTTGCAACAGCTGCGACGATTTATTACTAATGATTCCAAGTACAAAACTTGGCTTTGAATTTTCGCAGAAAATTCGGTGAGAAACCCAAGCCACGCAGTTGTTGCAAACTGCTGTTAGGTGCTGTTTTTTATTCAACATTTAATTCATGCATTTCTTTTACTCTATCCAAAATCGATTTGTATAATGGTGAATCACTAAACTTTAATTCATAATTTTTAGAATTCTTTGCATCTGGTGTGAAATAAACATAAAATGTATCAACTGTAAAACCTCCAAAACTATTAGTAGCTTCAACTTCCACTGAAACAACTTTAATCTGTGTATTCTGGTATTTATCGTCAATAATATCTTTGTAAGGATGAATGTAAACTTCTCTGAATTTTGCGCTATTCGGATTTTTTAAGTTTGATTTGATTTCTGCAATTGCATTGTCATAAAAATAAGGAACTTCATTAATGTTAATTTCACAACTAAATCTAATTTTTTTGTCTGAGAAACTTTTGACTTTATTTATAATTTGAGATATGCTGTCAACTTTTTTTGAAGAAAAATCAATTTCATCAAAACTATCATTTTGAAGACTATTTTGCATTACAATTTTGTCGTTCTCAATTTTCAACCAAGTTGTATCCAGTTTTTCCTCAACTATTATATATATACCTTTTTTATTCTTTGAATATTTTAAAAAATTCCATCCACAAGTCATCAAAGTATCTGCATTAAAAGCAATAGTGCTATCTTCAATGAAAGTCATGTACATTTCAAATTTGTTTTTTTTATCAGTCATTTTATAGAATTTTCCGGCTGAAAAAAAGTCATCATTTTTGCAAGATTGTAAAAAAAGCATAATTAGAATTAAAGCAATAATTTTTTTCATAATGTGTATTTAATTACAATTCGTCTCGTTTTGGGAAAAATAGCACCTAACGTCAGACTGTGAAAAAACCTCCACAATCCTAGTACCAAATATAGTAAAATAGTTGTAAGAAAAAGATAAATTCATTATTTTTAGTGATGCAACATATACAAGGAATAGCTCGCAAC
>NZ_JAAMPT010000165.1 GCF_012911605.1 Flavobacterium solisilvae
ACTCCTTTAGATTTGTTTTAATAAATTTAGGTAAATTTAGAAAAGAGAAAAGTGTTTAAGTAAACTAACAATTACTCCGAGTAAAACTCATAGTTCGATTAAGACTTAAACACTTTTGTCATCAAAATCTCAGATAGAAATTAGGGAGTGAAGCCCATTATCAAGGAGTTGAGTTACTGATGAATATTCTCTAATCTTTTAACGTCTTAAAAACAAAATTATGAAAAACATTTTTATTGGAATTGATGTTAGCAATAAAACGTTAGACATCTGTATTAAAGAGAATAATAACAACACTTTTTATACTATTGAAAATAGTATTTCAAGCTGTAAAAAGTTTTTTAATAAGTTTAAAAAAAGTAGTTGTTTAACTTATGTAGCCATGGAAAATACTGGTCGATATAATTATAACCTTTATGAAGCCTTAGAAAAATTTTCTTTTTTAGTTTATGTTATCAATCCTATTCATATGAAAAAAAGTTTAGGATTAGTAAGAGGTAAAAATGATCAAGTTGATGCTGAAAGAATTGTTTATTTCATTGAAAAAAATCATATGGATTTACCACAATGGCAACCTAATACATTAGCTATAAAAAAATTAAAAGTCTTGCAAACTGAGAGAAAACATAGAATCAAAATCAAATCTGGTTTATTAAAACAACAATGCGATTACAAATTAATGAAGTCAATGAAGATGGATAAAGAGCTTCTCAAACTAAACCAAAGTTTGATATCAAACATTGATAAACAACTAAAAATTATTGAACATAAAATTGAATTAATTATACAAGAAGACCAAATATTACAAGACCAGTCAAATAGATTGAGAACCATACCGGGAGTTGGAAAAGTATTAACTTGGATGATGATTACTAAAACTCAAGGTTTTTGTAGAATTAACAACCCTAGAAAAATGGCTTGTTATGCTGGAGTAGTTCCATTTGATCATCAATCAGGAACATCGCTCCGATTTAAACCTAAAGTGTCAGTTTTTGCAGATAAAGAGTTGAAAAAGGTGCTACATTTAGCAGCAATGAGTGCAATACGATTAGATAATGAACTGAGAGTGTATTATCTAAGAAAAGTAGAAGAAGGCAAAAATAAAATGAGTATTTTAAATGCTATCAGAAATAAAATTATTCATAGAATTTTTGCCTTAATAAATAATGAAACTATTTATCAAAAAGATTTTGTAATATCATAGAAATCGAACTG
>NZ_JAAMPT010000166.1 GCF_012911605.1 Flavobacterium solisilvae
GGTTGCGAGCTATTCCTTGTATATGTTGCATCACTAAAAATAATGAATTTATCTTTTTCTTACAAATATTTTACTATATTTGGTACTAGGATTGTGGAGGTTTTTTCACAGTCTGACGTTAGTGGTCAGGCTAAAAAGATTAGTAACCTATTGGTATAATTGGAAAATGTTTACTTTTAAAATTAATTTATTTGATGAAACCATTATATAAAAACGCAACAGCAAAGACTGACATAATGTGTCTTTATGAAGAAAAGCTAAATAGCTTACAAATTGACTACAAGGAAGTTGATGTGAATACCTCCTTTGGTAAAACAAGGGTTATTAAAACCGGTAATGAAAACGGCAAGCCAATAGTTCTGTTTCACGGAATAAATGCGGGTGCACCTTTGACACTTGAAGCTGTAAAAGACTTGCGAAAAGACTATTTGCTATATGCGATAGACACAATAGGTCAAGCTACTAAAAGCGATGAAAACAGAATAAACATAGACAATAACTCATATGCTCAGTGGGCTACTGAAGTCTTGGATGATTTGAACATTTATAAAGCGAATTTTATCGGAATTTCTTATGGTGCATATATACTCCAGAAGCTAATCTCTTACAAACCAGAAATGGTAAGCAACTGTATTTTTGTTGTTCCTAGTGGCTTGGTAAATGGAAAGTTTGGGGTATCAATGGTTAGATTAACTTACCCATTAATCAAATTTCTTATTACCAAGAGAGATACTGACCTTAGAAAATTCACAAAAGCTTTTGTACCCGAAGAAGACGATTTTATGTTTAGATTGCAAAAGGCTCTTCTTTTAGGATTAAATATGGACTATAGAAGACCTACTTTGCTAAAAGAAAAAGATGTATGCAACTTTACTAATCCCGTTTACATGATAGTTGCGGATGATGATGTATTTTTTCCAGGCCTCGAAGCTATTAATAGAGCAAAAGCATTATTTAAGAATTTTAAAGAAGCCCATATTGTCAAAAATTGTAAACATATGCCAAACAAAGAAAGCTATTTAGAGATACAAGAAAAAATAAAGGATTGGCTTGAAAAATAGGGAAGAAAGAACTAAGCCCGAACCGCTAACAGCCGTTTTGCAAAAGCGGGGGTTTCGTGCTTCTATGACTGTGAAGTGCTAAATTCAAGCTTTGTCCTTCTTATGAAGTTTAGTGCTGATAATCCCCGCCTTCGCAAAGCGGCCAAACGTCAGGTTGTGAAAAAACTCCATTTTCAATACAAATTCACCTAGTTAAAAGCTTATAAATTGGTTTTAAGCCAAGGTATATTTTGAAGTAGTTTGATTTGTTCCCAAAATGATACGA
>NZ_JAAMPT010000168.1 GCF_012911605.1 Flavobacterium solisilvae
GCTATTCCTTGTATATGTTGCATCACTAAAAATAATGAATTTATCTTTTTCTTACAACTATTTTACTATATTTGGTACTAGGATTGTGGAGGTTTTTTCACAGTCTGACGTTAGTGGCAAGTGTAACAAGACACCGTTCCAAATGACAGAAACATACATACAAGACAAAACTTTTGACCGAAACGACACGCTGACAAAAGGCGAATACGAAAACTGCATTTTTAACAGTTGCAACTTTGCCGACAGCGACCTCTCAGAATTTAAGTTTATAGACTGCACATTTAACGGTTGTAATTTCAGTTTGACGAAGCTCAACAAGACAGCGTTTCGGGACGTAAAATTCAAAGACTGCAAAATGTTAGGACTTCGCTTTGACATTTGCAACGAGTTTGGACTTTCTTTTTCGTTTGACGGTTGCCAACTCAACCATTCTTCATTTTTTAAGACAAAAATCAAAAAGACCGTTTTCAAAAATTCGCAGTTACAAGAAACCGACTTTGCAGAAGCTGACTTGACAAGTTCCGTGTTTGACAACTGCAATTTGGCACAAGCCGTTTTTGACCATACGACACTTGAAAAAGCCGACTTTCGGACTTCTTACAATTATTCCATTGACCCAGAAATTAACCGAATTAAGAAAGCAAAATTTTCTATTTTGGGCGTTTCAGGACTTTTAGACAAATATGATATTAACATAGAAAAATGACACCAAGAATTGAAACATTAAACGAAAAGAAATTAGTGGGAAAGCGACTAACAATGAGTTTTGCTAATTACAAAATTGGCGAATTATGGCGAAGTTTTACACCAAGACGAAAAGAAATCACAAACAATTTGACGAATGATTTAATTTCAATGGTTGTTTACAAACCAACACATTTTGCGGACTTCAAACCGACAAATGAATTTGAAAGGTGGGCGACAGTTGAAGTTGCAGACTTTCACAACGTGCCAAACGAAATGGAAACTTTTGTTTTGCCAAGCGGACTTTATGCGGTTTTTGACTATAAAGGTTTAAGCACAGATAATTCAATTTTTCAATACATTTTGGGAACTTGGTTGCCAAATTCAGACTACGTTTTGGACGACCGACCGCATTTTGAAGTGTTGGGCGACAAATACAAAAACAACGACCCGACATCAGAAGAAGAGATTTGGATACCGATAAGACCGAAGAACACCAGCCACTAACAGCGGTTTTGCGTTATGGGGGCTGACGTGCTTCGTAGAAACATTTGTGCAAGGTTCAACATTTCTGCTTCGTATGAACAGTAGTGCTAAAAATCCCCCACAACGCAAAGCCGCGGCACGTCAGGTTGTGAAAAAACTTCATTTTCAATACAAATTCACTTAATTAAAAGCTTATAAATTGATTTTAAGCCAAGGTATATTTTGAAGTAGTTTGATTTGTTCCCAAAATGATACGAAC
>NZ_JAAMPT010000169.1 GCF_012911605.1 Flavobacterium solisilvae
CGTATCATTTTGGGAACAAATCAAACTACTTCAAAATATACCTTGGCTTAAAATCAATTTATAAGCTTTTAATTAAGTGAATTTGTATTGAAAATGAAGTTTTTTCACAACCTGACGTTCCGCCGCTTGGCGAGGTTGCGAAATTCGTAACCGTTTAATTTCCACTAAAGATAAAATTTCTTGCGGAACGCAAACGTGAATTTACCACAAAATTCGCAATCTTGCCAAACGGCTGTTAGTGGCTGGACTTTTAGTAAACTTGAATAAAATCTACTTTAGTTTTTCCATTTTTCAGTTTCACAAAATTTTCATTTTTATATTTTCCAATTCTATTAGTGTCATTAGTTTTGAAAACAAGTTCGATATTAAGTTCCTTGATGTAAATGTGTTCCCATTCCGTTAAATTATCAAGCCTAACATTTGATTTTGGATAATATTTTAGAATTTCACTGGCAGTTGTGTTTGTATTCAATTTATTAAAGTTAAATCTTGGCGATATTACTTTAAGGTTTTTAATTTTATTGTCAGATAAGTTGTTATCTACATAACCTAACAATTCAGTTCCATCCCAAACTTCAAATCCTAACGTACTTTCGTCCGTACAAGTTTGATAAATGTTTTCTTTTTCAATAAAACTAATATATGGATATACTAATTTTAAATCTTCTATTGTCATTCCGATAGCAATATTTTCTAAATATTTAATCGGTGTAAATTTCATCAATACTGTATTGTAGTACTGAGTTTTTTTGAGTTTAAACTCATCAAGTTCATATTCTCCACTTTGAATTACATCATAGTCAATTTTTTCGTCATTTGTAATACTAAAAATGTTACTAATAACAGTAAAGCCATTTTTTGTTAATGCGATTTTTGAACTATTTACTGTATTCTCTTTTATCATGTTAAGTTCATTTGGGTCGTTTTCATTAGGTTCCCAAAAAATAATTGAAGAATAATATTGTATTTGTAAATACGTGTTGTTTTTTAAATTGACTATATATAAATATTTGTATCCAAATTGAGTTTGTCTTGTCGAATGATTTCCTTCTCCATTAATATAAATAAATTGTTGGTTTTCAGATAAACCAATAATGTTATAATTTGTTTCGTCAGAGAAATCTAAATTTAAAGACAAACAGAAGTCATTTTCTTTTATATAAAACGTTGGTATTCTCTCATTTCCATAATAACTTATAAAGAATTTATTATCAAATAATTCTGCATGACTCAACAAATCATTTAATATTTCTTTTTTTTGAATAGTATCTATGCCTTGAATTTTTTCAAATTCATAAACATACCTTTCTTGACTGAATGAGATAAAAAAATTACTAAGTAAAATCAGAATAATTATTCGTTGTTTCATAATCTTAAAAGTTGTTTTTTGCAGATTTCGCGTAGTCTTGCCACTAACGTCAGACTGTGAAAAAACCTCCACAATCCTAGTACCAAATATAGTAAAATAGTTGTAAGAAAAAGATAAATTCATTATTTTTAGTGATGCAACATATACAAGGAATAGC
>NZ_JAAMPT010000170.1 GCF_012911605.1 Flavobacterium solisilvae
AACCGATTTAAGATATATTCAGGAATTATTAGGACATAATAGCAGTAAAACAACTGAAATTTATACACACGTTAGTACAAAAAATATTCAGCAAATAAAAAGTCCTTTTGATGATTTATAAAAAAATAAAACGCAATAGCAATTGAGCAAATCTACTAGAAATAGGTCAGCTTTGCTCAACTAAACAATAAAAAACTGAGCATATAAACAAGTTGTGTGCTATTTTATGGCGAACCTCTTAAAATTGAACCTTTAGCAATGATTTTATGAAAAATATAATTTACTTATTTATGATTATTTTTTCTTCTAGTTATTCGCAACAGAATGACACAAAGTATTGGATAGGAAAAGAAATAAAAAGTGAAAGTGGATTTTTATTACAAAAGGAAAATTTTGATACTGATTTTGGCATAGCTTTTTCTTATTCTGATACTAAAACTTTATTATTATTTTTCAAAATTGAAAACACAAAAAAAATCATAATTGATATTTTAGAAATTGATAAAAAAGAATTACAAGGAAACAAACTAACTGAATATTGCCATACAATTAAAGGTACTGATGCAGAAATTATTGCTCTTGTAAAAGAAACAGATAACAACGCCGAATTTTACACTAAAATTAAAAAAGCTTGGCGTGCGAATAGGAAAATTGGTAAATTTGAGAAAATAGCCAAACGAAAAGTAAAAAAATGCAGTAACGAAAATTACGGAAACTAAACTTTGAAAAAACTCACTTACATATTTATTATTCTACTTGTAGCAAGTTGCAAAAATGCAATACAAAATAATTTGACTGTAGATAAAGTCGTTGTTGCTGATACTGTTGCTACCGAAGCACTACCCGAACACAAAGCCGATACGCTTACTAAAAAAAGTAATCCATTTTTGTTAAACAAACTTTTGTGTTATTGGGAACATTTTTTTGTTATTGACAATAATGATGGACTTGAAATTACAATGAAATTGTACGATTATAAAACAAAAAAACTACTTTTAGAATATGAGTATCAGCCAAAATATGAAGATAACTATGATTACAAATCTGCAACCTATTTTGACAGCATAAACAAACGTCATTTTGAAGATTATAATTTTGACGGTTTTAAGGATTTTACTCTTTATGAATATGGCAGTATGCCAATGACAAGTGCAACTGTTATTATGCTTTTCAATAATGAAACCAAAACTTTTGAACATTCTGAATTATCTGCCGCAGGTATTGACGAAATAGATAATGTAAATAGAATTTTGACAACACACGATTGGGATATGGATAACGTATATTATAAAAAATACCATTTCGACAAAAAAGGGAAAATAAAATTTAGAGAAGAAATAACAGAAAGGGATTATTACCCTAATGACACAACTGCGATGAAAATTAAAAATTATCAAAAAATAATAAATGAAAGAGTTGTAAAACAAAGAACTGACACACTAAAAGAATAAAAAAACAGCACACAACACACGTTTGGCGCAATTGCGAATTTTGTGGTAAGTTCACGTTAACGTTTCGCAAGAAATATTATCTTTAACAGAAAATCATCAGTTCCGAAGCTCGCAACTGACGCCAAGCGCGGGAACGTCAGGTTGTGAAAAAACTTCATTTTCAATACAAATTCACTTAATTAAAAGCTTATAAATTGATTTTAAGCCAAGGTATATTTTGAAGTAGTTTGATTTGTTCCCAAAATGATACG
>NZ_JAAMPT010000171.1 GCF_012911605.1 Flavobacterium solisilvae
AGTTCGTATCATTTTGGGAACAAATCAAACTACTTCAAAATATACCTTGGCTTAAAACCAATTTATAAGCTTTTAACTAGGTGAATTTGTATTGAAAATGGAGTTTTTTCACAACCTGACGGTTTCGGGCTTTGCGTTCGGGCGGGTTTCGGAGCACAAAACTGTCAACCAACACTGAACTTGAATAGAAGCAAAAAGCTCCAAGTTTGTACGTCACCCCGCCTGACGCAAAACCCGTGTTAGCGGGTCGTTGTTTACTTTTCTACAAGTTTCCTTAATCCGTCAATTACTACTGCCCAATTTTCAGAAGAATGTTTTGCTTTTTCTTCATCAAAGTTTGATTGCGTGATAATCAATTCTGTTCCACCTTTTGTTTGAGTTACTTCATAAGAAACTAATAGGTAATTTTCGGGTTTATCATCCAATCCACTCCAACTACTCAAATAAGAATAAGAAAGTTTCTTGTTGGGTAAAAATTCCAAAACTACGCCTTTGTCAACATACTTAGAGCCTTCATATTCCCCTGTCCATAAAATTTTACTACCAACACTCCAATCTGTTTCTTGATTTGAGCCAAAAAAGTACTGTTTTACTAATTCAGGATTTATTAATGCTTCCCAAACTTTTTCTATTGGGGCTTTAATTAATGTCTGATATTTTGATTGATGATTTGTACGCATAATAATTTTATTTTTTAATGGATTGTTTTTAATGTTATTACTTCTGACCTAAATGAGGGAATTTATCTTTTATTAAATTAAGTTCAATTCCAAATTCCAAATAAGCTTTTAGTCCATCCAAAACGGTAGTAAAACCACCGGTATTATTTTTAATTATCTCGATTAAGTCGTCACCTATTTGGCTAAAACCGTAGTTTTTAATAACGACATAAGTTGAGTTATCTGTTAATGCTGTAAACTCAAAGTCAACCGTTGTTGTTGGGTCATCCCATTCAATTGTAATTTTTTTATTTGGTATAATTTCCTTTACCTGTATTCCACTTGAAACATTATACATTTCCCATTCCCAAGTGACTGTCTTGCCAACTTCTAATTGTCCGCTTGATTTAGTAAACCAAAATTTAGTTGTAATAGCTGGGTCAATAAAAGCTTGAAAAACGATTGATATAGGTTTTCTGATTAACATTTGTGTTTCTACTGTCGGCATGTTATTTGTCATTTTATTGCTTTTAAAATTTCAAAATTCTGTTTTCGTTGGGTCGTCCTACAATGCCCGCTAACGGAAAAAGTATTGGCGAAGTGCGGGCTTTCGAAGAACTGAAAGTTCAAGGAAGACCAAACGTAGCGAATGCTTTTTCGATTATGCTAACTTACAAAAAATTGCAGAATTGAAAAGCATGAGCGGATTATTTTTCCTGCTTTTCAATTTTGCACTTCTCCCCGCATTTTGCCAATACAATGTTATCTGTAGTTCTTTTTTAAAGTTATTTTGGGTTTGAATTCAATTTTTTCACACGCATCACAACCATTTTTTTTATAAGATTTGTATTCATCAAATTTTGTTTTGAAAGTTTCATAACCGTTTTTTGAAATTTCAAAATCTGCATAACACCAAGCAAAAGGTAAATCAAGTGGTGTATGAAACCAGTCTATTCGAGATTTTTGTTCAAGAAAAAAGTTTCCATTATCGTCAGTTTTTGTAGTTTGAGATTTATATTCAGAGTGTTCTTCGTAACCCCATTGTTTATTTTTCCACCGTTTTTCTTCAATTCTTGAAACTACAGCGTTTTTTATTGGAATTCCATTTTCGTCGATAACTTTTCCAGAAATTTTTGCTTCATATATTACTTTTTGAGGTCGAATAAAAAGTCCAATAATAAAGATTAGAAAAATTCCTATAATTACTTTTATGACACGGTTTTTCATAGAATTACAGATAACGTCAGACTGTGAAAAAACCTCCACAATCCTAGTACCAAATATAGTAAAATATTTGTAAGAAAAAGATAAATTCATTATTTTTAGTGATGCAACATATACAAGGAATAGCTCGCAA
>NZ_JAAMPT010000172.1 GCF_012911605.1 Flavobacterium solisilvae
AAGTGTTTAAGTCTTAATCGAACTATGAGTTTTACTCGGAGTAATTGTTAGTTTACTTAAACACTTTTCTCTTTTCTAAATTTACCTAAATTTATTAAAACAAATCTAAAGGAGTATTTTTTGTGCAGAGCAACGGAACAAAAAATGTATCGAGAACAAAACAAAAAAACAAACTTCCTTAAAATAGCTTCTAAAGAGGTTACTTTTTATAAATATTTTAAAATTTTAGTTTTTTATTGAGGTTGTGCAACAGTTACCACTGTTATGTGCAGTTTCTTTATTCTTCAATTTTTCTTTTATAAAAAATATAATCTGTGTTAATCGGTTCTATTCCACAATTTTTAATATCAGTTGCAATTTGAGCACGGTGATAAGTCGAATGGTTTATAATATGGAATAAAACATCTTCAATTTTATTTGTAAATTTTTGTCCTTTTGAATTTTGGTATTCAATTACATTTTCAAGACTTTTTTCACGAATTATTTTCAAAGTTTTTGTATAATTTTCATAATTTATGTCCGAGATGTTATTCCAATCGTTAATTTGCCAAACCCCAAATTCAGTTTCATTTTCAATTCTAGCGTTCCATATTTGTTGAGCGTTCATTAGATGATTTATAAGTTCCAATGATTTCTCAGGAACTTCTTAAAAATTTTCCGTCAAAAACTCAATCCATTTTTTATTAAAATGATAGTTATACTCAAATAATTCGTTTAATTTTTCCTTTATTTGGACGCTGTTTCGGTGAAATTGCACATAACGGAAAAAGTATTGGCGAAGTGCGGGCTTAATTTAACTGAAAATTCAATTTAGACTGCGTGGAGCCGATGCTTTTTTCGGATTGTTAAATTAAGAAAAAAATCAATACGAAAAAGCAGCGGCGGCTAAATGTGACAAATCTTTCAATTATCCCTTCCTCCCGCATTTTGCCAATACTATGTTATCTGCAGCCTTTTTAGTTTTATTTATTTTCTTTAATATTTGCCAAAAGATTTGGAACTGCAAAACTTAAAACAAGGCCAAAAATTGTAATTAGTAATCCTGATATCCACGAGTTTTGATTTTCCATTTCATTTTTTAAAGATTCTATTTCTGTTTTGTTGATTTCCCTTAAAGATTCATCACTTTTTTCTAATTGAGAAATGTCGTTATTCATATTAAGTAACGAAAGTGTTTTTTCAGGATTGTCTGAAATTCCTTTTTCAATAACTTCTATTCTATTTGTTAAATCTGCTATATCCGAATTTACAGGGTTATTCTTGGACGAACTTACATTTTGATTTGTTTTTTTGTCAATTTGATTTATTAATGTTTTCAAATTTTTTATTTCAGTTTTAATCGAATCACAATTGCAAGATGATGAAAAAGTTGAGGAGTTGTTTGTTTTTTTATTCAAATTTAGTGAGTAAACCACAGTAATTATTCCAACGACAAGACTTAAAATGGAAAGCATTGAGCTTAACCACACTCTTTTTTTTCTTTCTTTTAATTCTCCAATTTTATATTTTTGGATTCTTTCTTTTTCAATTTTTTCCTCAGTTTTTTGCTGTGATACAAGGGTTTCATATCTTGGGAATTCATCATCTGGAATTAGTTTTAGGGCCCCATCTGTCAATTCGAAAATTTGAAAATCTTTTCCAAATCCAAAACTTAAAACTAAATAAACAGGTATATCTTCTTGTAAATTTGATAGAAAATCATCTTGATAATAGTTTATTTCATTAATTAAATCACTTTTTTCCCAAGTTGAAGATTTAAATTCAAATAAACATAAAAAATTGTCATTTTCTGTATCAATAACTAATAAATCAGGTCTGAATTTTGGGTGAATTTTAGAGGATTTGAATTCAAACAATAGACTATTTTCAGGATAACCTTTTGATAATAAAAATTCTTTAAAAATATCTATAAATTGTTTTTCCATAAGCGATATAAGGTTGCAGATAACGTCAGACTGTGAAAAAACTTCCACAATCCTAGTACCAAATATAGTAAAATAGTTGTAAGAAAAAGATAAATTCATTATTTTTAGTGATGCAACATATACAAGGAATAGCTCGCAAC
>NZ_JAAMPT010000173.1 GCF_012911605.1 Flavobacterium solisilvae
AAGGTTTGTTTTTGATAAAAACGACCTATTTAAAGCTATTTTTAGTTCGTATCATTTTGGGAACAAATCAAACTACTTCAAAATATACCTTGGCTTAAAACCAATTTATAAGCTTTTAACTCGGTGAATTTGTATTGAAAATGGGGTTTTTTCACAAGCTGACGGTTTGCGGCTTGGCGTCAGTAGCGGCAAGTTAAGAAAAAATAGTATGCGGAAGACAAGGTTTCAGGAATCCGTTAGGATTCCGGCGCAATGCTTGCAAGCTATTGCGCGAAACCGCTGTTACCAGTAGTAGCGTTTTTATAATCTTTGCCCCAATTATTTAGTAACCGTAACAATTCGGCGTAATTCTTGTTTTCGGGAAGTTTGGTTTTCCATTTTCTAATTATTTTCTCAAACTTCGGTTTGTCTCTTTTGATAAATGCCGAAGTTCCTTTAGCAAAATAATACCAAGCTTTTCCATCTTCACCGCCAAACCATTTTTGAAATATCGAATAGGTTTTGCCAAAATATTTCAACGCTTCTTTATCTTTTCTGGCAAAAGCAAACATCTGTCCAGCGTGCCAATTTAATGACATTCTGTTTTCAACGTTTCCATTTTCTAAATATTCTTTGATCAATTCTGCACTGGCTTCGAACTTATTTTCCTTTGACAATTTTCTCCAACAACAAGTGTCGCTATCAAAAACTCTCTGTTGATATTTCAAGCAATTATTCTGAGCAAATAGGGAAGAAGATAGAAGTAAAAATAAGATGAACTTCATTTCAGGAGTTTTGTTAAGCTATTACTGGTAACGTGCCGCGTATTGGCGATGGGCGGGATTTTTAGCACTGAACTTTAATCGAAGAACAGAAGTTGAATTTTGCACTTCCGTTGATACGAAGCCGTTCAGCCCGCCTATTGCCAATACGGTGTTAGCAGCCGCATTTTTTCTGTTGTCAATTTTTGTTTGCATTTATTTGTTGTCGTAAATATTCGTTTAGTCCGTCTTTTTTAATTCCAAATTCTTTTTCAATGGCAGTATAAATATCTTCGTGCGACATTAGTTTTTTTAATTTGTTAAGCCCTCCGTTTTTAAATGCGATGTAGCAAAGTAAACCTTGAATTGTGCTGTTTGGATTAGTAAAGTTGTCCATATACCAAAATTTTTCAAAGTCGTTTAAATTTATTTCTGCGTGTTGATTTAGGTAGTCATTTAGTCGTGTCAAATGCCATTTTAAGTCGTGTCCCATAGAACCACCATAGAAAACTGCCAAACCTTCAACTAATGGAGATTTAGGAAAAAGATTGTTCAAATAAATGTGAACTACTTCGTGAAAATAATTTTCGCCAAGACCGCCTGCAAAAACTGTTTTTGTGTCTAAGTCAGACATCCCACTTGGTTTGTCTTTATTACCCATTACAATAGAATAGTCAAGCCCTCGTAAATGCAAAACTTTTTCGTAGGTGTCGGCAAAATAATAGTCAATAGGAATAGTTTGTAAATTCCATTGTTTTGTCAGGTCGTCAATGGATTGCAATAATTTATTTGCTTCGTTCTTGTCAAACGTATGTGAGTATGGAAAATGAAATGTTACGTTTCCAAGTTTTTCTGTTTTCCAATTATTGCTATTTACAGTTAAGGCATTGTAAAGTTTGTATTGTTCATTTTCCTTTTTCGCAAAAACAGAAGTGATACATAAAACATAAACACTTTCTAAACTGTCTGCCCAACTAAACAAAGTTTTAATTTCAAAAAAATCGTTTTTGGGTTTTACATACAAAATTGTTGGATTTCCCATTGAATATGTTGGATAATCCGAATTGATAGCGTTGAGTAGTTGGTCAACTTTTGGGAATTTCTTTTTCTCGGTGTCTGCCCAAAATGGACTGTCTTTTATGTTATCCTTGTTCGGGTTTGATTTTAGGTAATTTGCCCAAAGGGTTGTTACAGCTTTTATGTCTTGGTCTGTGGTGTCAACACCCGAATTTATTGTAACACGTTGTCCAAAAGTTTTGGTCGCAAACGCAAAGAAAATAGCGATTGTCAAAATGATGATATGTCTGGGTTGCTGTGTCGTCATAATGTGGCTGCTAACGTCAGACTGTGAAAAAACCTCCACAATCCTAGTACCAAATATAGTAAAATAGTTGTAAGAAAAAGATAAATTCATTATTTTTAGTGATGCAACATATACAAGGAATAGCTCGCAAC
>NZ_JAAMPT010000174.1 GCF_012911605.1 Flavobacterium solisilvae
AGGTTTGTTTTTGATAAAAACGACCTATTTAAAGCTATTTTTAGTTCGTATCATTTTGGGAACAAATCAAACTACTTCAAAATATACCTTGGCTTAAAACCAATTTATAAGCTTTTAATTAGGTGAATTTGTATTGAAAATGAAGTTTTTTCACAACCTGACGTTCCGCCGCTTGGCGTCAGTGGCGTTGAACTAACACCAAGCCATTACAAATATAACAAAACATTCCATTCAGCAGCGGATTTTTCGTAGGAAAATCCAGAAGTAGCCATTGAAGCAAACCGCTGTTAGCAGTAGCCTTAATTTTTTTCAAGTTTTTTATAGACAGAAATTATGTCTTCCGAAATCGTTTGTAGAATTCCCTCCGAATTTATAATAAAAATTTGGGATTCATAATATTTTCCAGATTGTGCGGACCAATATTGTCTACAAGTTTGAATTGTATCATTGTAAATTCTATACTTTCCATGAATTACCATTTTGTTATAGCTTGATGAATCAGTTTGAGTAAAATAATCAAACTTTCCATTTCCATAAAATTTGATAGCAGGTCTATTTTTTTTGATTAGTTTGTTTTCATTTTTTAAAAAAATATCACTTGTGTCACGAACTTTACTAATAAGTTCCGTTTCTACATATAGTTTAGTAGTATCTAAAATTTTTTCTATTTGATAATTCCAATCCGATTTGCTTTTGAAACAGACTTTTTCAGTGGTTTTACATGAAAAGAATAAATGGGTGAAGCAAACGAATATAATAATGTATTTTCCGAATTTTGTCATTTTGCAGGATTTTTTCATAGGTTACTGCTAACGTTTTGCGGCTACAAGTAGTGGCGTAAACCATTACCAAGCCATAACAAATATAAACTTATTTTAGAAAATTCGGAGAATTTTCGGAATAGTACTGAACTAGCCATTACTTGTAACCGTTGTTAGCTGCTGCTTTTATTAAGTCTACCAAAATTTCCACCATTCTCGTTTGTTTTCTATTACTGTCTGTTTTTTAATTACGTTATATAATCTATCAAACTGTTCGGCAAGTTTTAAAAATTCTTCAGACCAACCATTTGATAGCGAAATCTCTTGATAAGTTGAAGTTGGAGCAAATTCCATATTAAGTTTGACTAACGTTTCAAAGTCACAAAATCTAATTTTTTCAATGTCAGTATTTAAGTCAATTAAGAATTCTTTTCCGTTATCATAACCAGCCCAAACTGTATCAGTTTCGTCTGTTGTCCAGCTTTTAATAGTTTCAAGAATTTGTCTTACTTTTTGAAAGTCTGAATAAAATGGAATTTTGTCAGTAAATAATTTAAATGTTTCCTTGTTGGTTATCTCTTCTAATTCAGTTAAAACGTTTTTTTTATATTCATAAGAAACAAGTCGTTTAGAAATTAGTTCTATATCTTGAAGTTTGTTTGTAATTAAATTCCAAGTATTGTCTAAACTATCTCCAAATACTGCTTTTTCAATTGGTCGATTGTTACGACAAATTCCGTCAATGTCACCACCATACGAATTGTAAATTTTTAGTTTCTCTATGTTTATAATGGTTTTCATAAAGTTGCAGCTAACGTCCCGCCGGCTTTGTGAAGTGGCGGTTTTTTTGTTACTGATGTTTACAAATATACCGAAAAGTTAGAGAGAAAAAACTTATTTCGGAGAAAGAAAAATATTCACTGACCATTACTGATAAATCCTTAAACCCGCCATTTCACAAAACCGCTGTTATGCACAGGTTTTATTTAAATTCAGATTTATTTTTCTTTACAAATTCCAATAATAGTCCACCAATATTTTCCTCATATTCATAGAATTTATCCTCAAGTGCATTCCATTTCTTTGATGTTTCTTCATCAACGTTTTCTAAAATATCTTGCCTTTTTTCATTATCTTTTGGAATTGGATTTACAGGAAATAATTTAAAAGCTTCCTCAATTATTTTAACTGTTTTATGGGCTCCAATTGTTTTGTAAGCTTGTAATGATTCCGAATAATAATCCCCACTTGTATTATAAAAATATTGATCAAATCCTCCATTATTTATTTCTGCTTCAAGCATTTCAACATAAATAAAAGTTTTTTCAGCTTCAGTTAAGTTTTCGAAATTATCTGAGGCTTCTGTTTTTTTCCAAACAATTTCTCCAACTGCTAATAGAGATTTTGTTTCGTCTTCGATAAGAAGTGCTTTTTCAATGTCATTCATTTGATTACAATTTGTAAACGGTAGAAAAAATAATAGTATGAAAAGTTTTGATTTCAATTTTTACGTTTCGTTTTTTTAAACTTGTGCATAACGTCAGACTGTGAAAAAACTTCCACAATCCTAGTACCAAATATAGTAAAATAGTTGTAAGAAAAAGATAAATTCATTATTTTTAGTGATGCAACATATACAAGGAATAGCTCGCAAC
>NZ_JAAMPT010000175.1 GCF_012911605.1 Flavobacterium solisilvae
CTAGACTTTGTCTAAAAATACAAAAAATATACGATGAAGAGTTTGATCCTGGCTCAGGATGAACGCTAGCGGCAGGCCTAACACATGCAAGTCGAGGGGTAGAGGAAGCTTGCTTCCTTGAGACCGGCGCACGGGTGCGTAACGCGTATGCAATCTGCCTTGTACAGAGGGATAGCCCAGAGAAATTTGGATTAATACCTCATAGTATTATTGAATGGCATCATTTAATAATTAAAGTTCCAACGGTACAAGATGAGCATGCGTCCTATTAGCTAGTTGGTGTGGTAACGGCATACCAAGGCTACGATAGGTAGGGGTCCTGAGAGGGAGATCCCCCACACTGGTACTGAGACACGGACCAGACTCCTACGGGAGGCAGCAGTGAGGAATATTGGACAATGGGCGCAAGCCTGATCCAGCCATGCCGCGTGCAGGAAGACGCATCTATGGTGTGTAAACTGCTTTTGTACGGGAAGAAACACTCCCTCGTGAGGGAGCTTGACGGTACCGTAAGAATAAGGATCGGCTAACTCCGTGCCAGCAGCCGCGGTAATACGGAGGATCCAAGCGTTATCCGGAATCATTGGGTTTAAAGGGTCCGTAGGCGGTTTAATAAGTCAGTGGTGAAAGCCCATCGCTCAACGATGGAACGGCCATTGATACTGTTAGACTTGAATTACAAGGAAGTAACTAGAATATGTAGTGTAGCGGTGAAATGCTTAGATATTACATGGAATACCAATTGCGAAGGCAGGTTACTACTTGTGGATTGACGCTGATGGACGAAAGCGTGGGGAGCGAACAGGATTAGATACCCTGGTAGTCCACGCCGTAAACGATGGATACTAGCTGTTGGGAGCAATTTCAGTGGCTAAGCGAAAGTGATAAGTATCCCACCTGGGGAGTACGTTCGCAAGAATGAAACTCAAAGGAATTGACGGGGGCCCGCACAAGCGGTGGAGCATGTGGTTTAATTCGATGATACGCGAGGAACCTTACCAAGGCTTAAATGGGGAACGACAGATTTGGAAACAGATTTTTCTTCGGACGTTTTTCAAGGTGCTGCATGGTTGTCGTCAGCTCGTGCCGTGAGGTGTCAGGTTAAGTCCTATAACGAGCGCAACCCCTGTTGTTAGTTGCCAGCGAGTAGTGTCGGGAACTCTAGCAAGACTGCCAGTGTAAACTGTGAGGAAGGTGGGGATGACGTCAAATCATCACGGCCCTTACGCCTTGGGCTACACACGTGCTACAATGGACGGTACAGAGAGCAGCCACTGGGTGACCAGGAGCGAATCTACAAAACCGTTCTCAGTTCGGATCGGAGTCTGCAACTCGACTCCGTGAAGCTGGAATCGCTAGTAATCGGATATCAGCCATGATCCGGTGAATACGTTCCCGGGCCTTGTACACACCGCCCGTCAAGCCATGGAAGCTGGGGGTACCTGAAGTCGGTGACCGTAAGGAGCTGCCTAGGGTAAAACTAGTAACTGGGGCTAAGTCGTAACAAGGTAGCCGTACCGGAAGGTGCGGCTGGAACACCTCCTTTCTAGAGACTATAAAAAGTCGGTTTAGAATTAAAGATTTAATTACTCTCGCTGTTGGTTCAAAATAAAAAAAAGCAAAATACAGAGTCTCGTAGCTCAGCTGGTTAGAGTACTACACTGATAATGTAGGGGTCGGCAGTTCGAGTCTGCCCGGGACTACTATTTTACGCTTGGAAATTCTAGAGTTGACAATTCACTAACTCATTTGGATGTAAAGTTAAGTTACTGAAAACTGAATACTGAACACTGCCAACTGAATAAGGGGGATTAGCTCAGCTGGCTAGAGCGCCTGCCTTGCACGCAGGAGGTCATCGGTTCGACTCCGATATTCTCCACAATTCGCTTTAGCGAAAAAAGTTCATTGACATATTGAGATAAGAAAATAATAACAAAGTAGAAAGAACACGTTGTGTACATTTATGTACATGACAAAAGTACAATAAGCAAAATAAGGGCGTATGGGGGATGCCTAGGCTCTCAGAGGCGAAGAAGGACGTGATAAGCTGCGATAAGCTTCGGGGACTGGCACATACAGATTAATCCGAAGATTTCCGAATGGGGCAACCCACTATGTTGAAGACATAGTACATCGATAGATGGGCAAACCCGCTGAACTGAAACATCTAAGTAGGCGGAGGAGAAGAAAACAAAAGTGATTCCGTAAGTAGTGGCGAGCGAACGCGGATTAGCCCAAACCAGTGTTGTTACGGCAATACTGGGGTTGTAGGACCACGACATTTCTTGCGGATTGAATTAGAACTACCTGGAAAGGTAGGCCATAGACGGTGATAGCCCGGTATAAGTAAGAGAAGATAAGGATAGTGGTATCCTGAGTAGGGCGGGGCACGTGAAACCCTGTCTGAATTTGGCGGGACCATCCGCTAAGGCTAAATACTCCTGAGAGACCGATAGTGAACCAGTACCGTGAGGGAAAGGTGAAAAGAACCGTGAATAACGGAGTGAAATAGATCCTGAAACCATACGCTTACAAGCGGTCGGAGCCCTTTCGTGGGGTGACGGCGTGCCTTTTGCATAATGAGCCTACGAGTTACCGTTGCTGGCAAGGATAAGTGTTTAAG
>NZ_JAAMPT010000176.1 GCF_012911605.1 Flavobacterium solisilvae
ATGACTAATTTACCCTAAAATTTAGGTGGTCAATTTGGACTGGAATTGGGTGGTCAGTTTGCACCGAAATTGGTGGTCAATTTAGACTGGAAAGTGGTGGTCAATTTGACCGTTTTTTCCAATCTATGGCGGCATACACATGTTGTTGCAACAAGTTGAAAGCCTTTTTAGACAATATCCCTTTTCCGGGAGCCGAAAGCTTCAATACGGGAGCGATGCAACCTTGCAATTCACGTTGGGCATCATTAGCAGGATGAAACAAAATATAAGTTCTATTGGGAACATCACAAACTTCAAGATGCCAACCATACTTCTGGCTGTACCGCTTCTTGATAAAATACTTCCCTTCAGGTATACACGAAATCCGGGCTTGGTTTTCTTTCCAAGGCAACTCAATGGTGTAACAAACCAATTGAGCATCAATCTGCAACATTCCGTTAGTACCATCAGGGAAGTAAGTTCTAGTTAAGAATAAAATCACAATTCTAATTTCTAAATTCTGACTTCTAAATTCCAACTACTAAACACCGCTAACAGCGACCAAGGACAACGGATTATAAGCACCATTTTTCAACGGATACATTTGTCCATTCACCTCTTGGTAGAATTCAATCCCCAAGGCTAAAAACAATGGTTTAATACTCGCAGCGGTAACAGCATTTGTTTGAGAGATAACGGCAGTAGCAGTAGCATTCCAAGGTAGGATAGCCGTTTCTGAACTGGCAACGATATACGTTCCCGCTTCAAAATCAATCTCAGCACCACCCGAAATCACCTTAAAATGCGTAGTTCCTGTAGGTGCAGCCACCATTTGTATTGGAACAAAACTAGCCAAGTCAATGCTAATCTCGCCACTAACACGGTCGATTGTTGCGGTATAAGGAGCAAACAAACTGTTACTCAACTTCCCATTGATATTAAACTCAAAACCCGTTAAGAGTTCTGTTTCACCATCAATAACATTACGCAAACCTCTTTCGCTAACAGCATCCGCCTGAATAACCTTCATCATCGACTGAGTTAATCGGCTAACCATTCTACTGTCGGAAGAATTCAACAATAATGGTCTAAAAGCTAGGCGCAATACCTTTCCGGCTTTGCCTGCCCTACCAAATTCCGAACCGTTTTCACGAGTACGTTGAAAAGCAGGATCAGTCGCAATACGAGAAGCTTCAACACCGCTTTTCTCTTTAACCAAATAACCATCTTTGGTTTTATAAAAAGTAATATCTCCGATAGTACCTTTTAGTTTAATAATGCCCTTCTGTCTGGCCATAATTATAAAATTTAAGTGAATAAAAAAGAATGTTTGAGGTACACTCATTCAAACCCTATAATTCCTAATCGTGATGCATCTAATTCCGAATTATGAAGCAAAGATTAGCCACTTTGTTGAGCCAAAAAAAAGAGTGTGACCAAGAAGGACCAATAAGGACTAAAGAGTACTTTTTTATCCCATCAAAAAAAGTAAAAAGTAAAAAAAATTGTATATATTTGAATGACAACTAAAGCTATACCAATAGGATAGCCTAGTGAAAAGAGAAAAAAGTATATGAAACCAGAAGTAAAAAGAGTTTGCATATACCCTAAAGACGTTCAAAGAATTACAGGAAGAAGTTATCGATACGCTCGATTACTCCTAATTGAAGTAAAAAAACACTATCAAAAAGAGCCACACCAACTCGTGGCAGTTGAAGAGTTTTGTCACTACACAGGACTTCAATTAGAACATGTAATCCCTTTGATACAAGGGTAACCCTATCCTCCACCAATATAGGAACCCAACAACCAAAACCCACCAAAACCAGTACAACAACCCATCCACAAAGAAGTACATAAATCAACCTCTCCTGTCATCTAATACAATAACAAAATAAAAAAAACATATTAGAAAACTTCTCACCTCTACTACAAAAGCTTCAGAAACTCAAGAAAAAAATCAGTAACAATCAGTATAATCCGTGGCTAAAACCACGAGCAAAGCAAAACCTTAAATGTCCTTAAACTTCTTACATAGTAAAAGACTAGCAAAGCAATCACAATTTGTGAAAATTTGTGTAACTTGTAGCAAACCCCCTTAAAGCAAAGCAAACAATCTTAAATGCCCTTAAACTCCTAAATGGTTTAAAAAAAAAAATGAACAAAGCGAACATAATTGGTATAATCCTTCACAAAAAAACGTTGCGTCTTTAAGCCTTTGCGCCTTCGCGAGAAAAAACCATGAGCAAAGCGAATTTAATTTGTGAAATTTGTGTTTAAAAAACCCACAAGCAAAGCGACCAATCTAAACTACCCTTAACTCTCTAAATGGTTAAAAAAACAAACAAAGCAAATAAATCCGTTTCATCCGTAAAATCCGTGGCTAAAACTAAGAGCAAAGCAAGAAAATAAACAAAAACATAAAATCAATAAGTTGCATAATTGTAATAGGATTTATTTATCTGTATAATTATTTCAAAACATATCAATCTCCCAACTCCCAACTGCTACATAGCTAAAGTATACCTTCGCCCTACTTACTGTATGAAGAATGTATGAAAACACAAGGTTCATAAAAGTAATTTAAATAACACTTAATCCCATAAAAAAAACCACTCAATTGAGTGGTTTTTTTGTTGTTTGTTATCTTATCTTTTCAATGAGAAATGGGCTTTAAATTCTTTCATAACACCTGCTTCAGGATATTCTACCTTGAACCAGTAATCGGTTGATGGCATTAACTGTCCGTTGAACGTTCCGTCCCAACCG
>NZ_JAAMPT010000177.1 GCF_012911605.1 Flavobacterium solisilvae
TATTATTCTAGTAACAAATCAAACTACTTCAAAATATACCTTGGCTTAAAACCAATTTATAAGCTTTTAACTAGGTGAATTTGTATTGAAAATGAAGTTTTTTCACAACCTGACGTTTTGGCGCTTGGCGCAGTGGCGGATTTCGGAGCACAAAACTGTCAATACACCACAAAAGTTGATGCGAGGTAGAATGTTCAATTAACCACTTAACCCGCCATTGAGCCAAACGCCTGTTACAGGCTGGCGCTTTCGTTAACTGTGTAATTTTAGCTATTTATTTTCAACCTTTTAACCCATTTATACACTTCGACCCACAACACCGACACGGCAGCAATTAAAATTGAGATTAAGAATTGTTGGAAATTTATACTACTCAATTGAAAGAAAGAAGCGAATGGCGGAATATAGAGTATTGCAATAAGTAAAAACAAAGATGCTCCAAGGATTAATGGGAACAATGTATTTTTATTTTTAAAACTATCAAATACACTGTAAATGAATGAGCGATTAACCATACTCAAAAACACATTTGCAAATACTAAAGTTGTGAAAACTATTGAACGTGTAGTTGCTTCGTTACTTCCGTTTTGTACAGCATACTGATAGGCTGTTAGTACGCCTGCGGTAATGACCAATCCCTGAATAATACTCATGCTTAATTCTTTCCAGCTCAAGAATGTCTCGGTCATTTTACGAGGTTTCTCTAGCATTGTATTTTTTTCCATCGGCTCATTTTCATAGACAATAGAACAGGTTGGCCCCATGATTAGCTCCAAGAAAATAACATGTACCGGTGTGAAAATATGCGGATATATCCAACCCAAAAACAAGGGTAAAGAAACCGTTAGAATAATTGGGATATGAATGGATATAATATACTGAATGGCTTTTTTGAGATTGGCATAAATTCTTCTTCCAGCCGCTATTCCAGTGACCAATTTGTCTAAATCATCATTTGCAATAACTACTGCTGCCGCTGCTTTTGCGATTTCTGTTCCTTTATTTCCCATCGCTACACCAATATGAGCTGCTTTTAAAGCAGGTGCATCATTTACACCATCCCCCAGCATTGCAACAACTTCCTCGTTCTTTTTAAGAGCGTTTACCATTGCCAATTTTGCCTCAGGAAACATTCTGGTAAAAAGTGTGGTGTTTTTAGATAGTTCCATCAATTCTGTTTCTGTGTGATGAACGATTTCCGTTCCGTTTACCGCTGGTGTTTCGTTCATAATTCCTGCCTGATGAGCAATAGCCTTTGTCGTATCTGCATTGTCTCCCGTAATTACTTTTACCTTGATGCCTGCAGCATATATCTTTTTAAATACCTCTTGAATGTTTTCTTTCGGTGGATCGTAAAAAACGATAAATCCTAAAAAGTCAAATGAAAAATCTTGTTGTTTTTCAGGAAAGTGATTGCCTTCAAAATTACATTTAGCCACGCCCAGTACTCGGTACCCTTGCGCTCCGAAATTGATGATATGTTGTCGTAAATTGTCCTTCTCGCTTTCCGTAAGATTAGAAACGGCAAGAATGGCTTCGGGCGCACCTTTGGCTGCAATAATTCTTTCACCTAAACTATTTTCAAAAAGATGCGTCATCATTGGAGGTTTCCCTTCTAATGGATATTCGTGTATCATTTGAAAATTCTTCCGCTCATCATTGGATTGTGTTTGCTCATAAATTTGATGCAGTGTTTTTTCCATGGGATCAAACGGAATGGGTTCACTACTCCACATAGCGAAACGAATAAGCTCTGAAAGCTCAGGTGTATTGAATTGCGTATCCTCAAAAACCTTGTTTGATTTGTAATCAAATAAAAGTTTCAGTCGCATGGAGTTTTCAGTAATAGTTCCCGTTTTGTCCGTACAGATCACTGTAGTACTGCCCAATGTTTCGACCACACTACTACGTTTAATTATCACACCTTCACTCATTAATTTCCAGGCACCTAAAGCCATAAAAGTAGTAAAGGCTACAGGGATTTCTTCTGGAAGCACAGACATGGCCAAGGTTAATCCAGCGAGTAAACTTTGTATGATATCTCCTGATTTCCAGTAACTAAATCCCCAAACCATCAGAAACACGATAACACCAATAATCGCCATTCCCTTTACAAATTTGGTAATCTGAATTTGCAGTGGCGAATGAACTTCTTTGATATCTTGAATGGATTGACTGATTTTCCCTAGTTTGGTTTCTGCTCCAATTTTCTCTACATTAAAGATGGCCAAACCAGATACTACCAGCGTTCCGCTATATATTTTTCTATCTTCGGTTTCTTGACTTTTAAATACTGAAAAACTTTCACCTGTTAGTGAGGCTTCATTAACTGAAAAATCATTGCTGTGCACAATTTCGCCATCAGCACTAATCATTTTTCCTTCTTCGACAATGCACAAATCGCCAACGGCAATTTCGTTTGTGGGAATTTGCATCACGATTGAATCTCTGATAACAGTACTTAACGGTTCGTTCAATTTTTTCAACGCTTCCAGTGCTTTTTTACTGCGATTGTCTTGATAGAATGAAATGCCAGAAACGACAATAATAGCGCCCAACATAAAAATAGCTTCGGAATAATTGCCAACTATTATATAAATAACTGTTACCGCAATAAGCAAAAGCAGCATTGGTTCTTTCAAAATATCGAGCAACATCCTATACCACGCATTTTTTTTAATAGCGTCTATTTGATTGAAACCAAATTTTTTTCGAGAGGTTTTTAATTCCTCAGTTGTGAGACCTTTAAGGTGTTTGGGGACATTATACTGCATCAGTCTAATTTTTTAAAAACATAAAACCGTTAGATTTATTTAAATTACTGTGAAAAGCGTTTTTGTGATTTTAGTGCATTTTTCCACGCTTGCCTGTAACGGCAGACTGTGAAAAAACCTCCACAATCCTAGTACCAAATATAGTAAAATAGTTGTAAGAAAAAGATAAATTCATTATTTTTAGTGATGCAACATATACAAGGAATAGCTCGCAACCAGCTAC
>NZ_JAAMPT010000178.1 GCF_012911605.1 Flavobacterium solisilvae
CTGATTGTTATGCCGCAGTCATTAGTTTAGTAAAAGTATTGGAAGACCATTTAGAAAAAGGCGAAATCGTTAGACTAGAACCTTTGGGCACGTTTCAAATAAGTGTAAAAGGAACTGCTAGCGATACCGCAGCAGGTGTTTCTAAAGATAATGTAACTCGTGCTTCAATTATTTTCCGACCAGGAAAAAAGCTAAAAAAACTAGTAGGAAATTTGTCCTATGTTCGAAAAAGAATATCGTAATCTATTTTTTTCTACATTTAGGAGTTAAAAGTTAGCACTATGAAATGGGAAGCCAAAATCATAAAACACAAAGGTGAAAAGCGGATAGCTGTTTTTTTTGAAAAAAACGCGGCATTGATAGTGCGTATAAAACAAATTGAAGGTTGTAGATGGAGTCAAACTTTAAAGCTTTGGCATTTGCCCGATACAGATGAAAACAGAAAACGTTTTAAATTACCTTTAGTGGCTGACACCTTGCCTAGTAATGAAGGAATTATACAAATAGCCAAATTTAAACAATGGTTGCGTTCTAAGCGGTATAGCGAGAGTACCATTGTTACTTACAGCGAAGCTTTAAAATCGTTTCTAGTTTTTTATAATAATAAAGCTATAGCCGATATAAGCAATGAGGATGTGATTGTATATAATAATGAGTATATTTTGAAAAGCGGATTGTCGTCATCGTATCAGAATCAGATAGTAAATTCGATTAAATTGTATTTTAAAACATGTAGAGATACTAAGATTGAAGTTGACAAGATACACCGACCAAAACGGGAAAAGGTTTTGCCTAATGTGTTGAGTAAGGAGGAAGTAAAAGCTATACTAGAAGCGCATAGCAATTTAAAGCACAAAATGATGTTGAGTTTGATCTATAGTTGTGGATTGCGTTGTGGAGAGTTATTAGCATTACAACCAGTTCATATAGATTCTAAACGTAACATTGTTTTGCTAAAAAACGCCAAAGGAAAAAAAGATAGGATTGCACCGTTGAGCCCAAAGATATTAGAGATGCTGAGAGAATATTATAAATTGTTCAAACCAACAACTTACTTATTTGAAGGACAGCATGCTGGAACGCCTTATGACAGTAGAAGTTTGCAAAAAGTATTAAAGCTAGCACTCAATAAAGCAAGGATTGTTAAACCAGTAACTTTGCATTGGCTGCGTCATAGCTATGCTACACATTTATTAGAAAGTGGTACCGATTTAAGATACATTCAAGAACTATTAGGACATAGTAGTAGTAAAACTACTGAAGTGTATACCCATGTGAGCACCAAAAGTATTCAACATATTAAAAGTCCTTATGATGATTTATAATTTTAATTTTACTATTTTTGAGAAATAAAAGGAACCAAAGGTTCGCCTATACACCCAGTTGTAGGTTGATTAGCGAACCTTTGGTACGCCTATATGCTAGTTACCTGCAAGCGTACCGAACGACACCGACAAACCTCAACAGACGGAAATGATTTATCAAAAACACATACCGAAATTTCCTCTTGACAATTATATTGACAGTATAATTTATATTGAAGGAAATAACAAAGGAACAGGACTTCCTAAAACCGCTATGAGTTTAATTTTTAATCTTGAAGACAGCTTTAAACTTTTTACTGACAAAGAATTTACAAAATATATTGACTACAAAAAACATTGGGTTGCAGGACTTCAAACCAAACCAACAAATGTAGAAAGCTATGGAACAAGCAAAATGTTGGTGGTTCAGTTTAAAACATTGGGAGCATTTATTTTTCTTAACGACCCATTACACTATTATACTGACAATTATATTTCGCTTGACAACATTTTCAACAAGGAAGCAAACGAAACTTGGGAACAATTACAAGAGGCCCAATCTTTGAACGAAAAATTCTTATTCGTTGAGAATTTTCTCTATCGCAAATTATTGACAAACAAACTACCCAACAAAAAACTTATTTCAACCATAGAAATATTATTGGACAACCGAACGAACTTATCTATAAATGAAATTTGTAAACAGTTTAATATCTCACGAAAACACTTGAATAACCTGTCAAAAGAATATGCAGGTGTTTCGCCAAAAATGCTATCGTCTTTGAATAGATTACAGACAACATTAAAAACTATTAGTTCTTCAAAATCAGATAAACTTACAAATGTTGCTTACGAGTTAGAGTATTTTGACCAAGCACATTTTAACAACGATTTCAAAAGGTTTACCAATATAAAACCCACCGAATATGTAAAATTGGTAGAGCAAAATCCAACGATGAAAATTGTCCCACATTTTATCCCTTTTCGATGATGGTTACATTTTTACAATTTCCGCCACAAAAGTTGGACTACTTTTGCAGTTCATTTAATAAAATAAAAATATGAAACGAAATATTCTTTCAGTAGTTGTAGGTTTGGCAACAGCCATAATAACTTTCTTAATTGCCGAAACCATTAATGGCAATCTGCACCCAGCACCAACAACTTTGGACTACAAAAACACTATTGCAGTAAGAGCATTTTACGAAAATCAGCCAATTTCACTTTGGTTATTGGTTTTAGCAGGTTGGGTAATTGGTTCATTACTTTGTGGGTTTTTAATAAAACTTATTAGCAAGTCAGATAACAAGAAACTTCCCATTATTGCAGGTTGTATTTTGACACTTTCAGCAGTAGCCAACTTTTTCTCTTTGCCTCACCCAACTTGGTTTATTGTAGTTGGTTTACTTGTTTTTATTCCCTCAACATTATTAGGACATAAACTTTACAAACTCAAATCAAATGGACAATAGCAAAACATTTGAAAAACTGAAATCAATTTTAAGCCAATATGAATTGCAATTATCCATATTGCACGATAAGGCAGACAATTATTACCTAAACACACCAACAACTGAAAGCAACAAAAAAGCAGAATTTTTTGGAGCAGTTCAGATAAAGAAATCGTATGTAGCTTTTCATTTAATGCCGATTTATTATTACCCTGAATTGTTTGACGACATAAGCCAAGAACTCAAAAACAGAATGCAAGGTAAATCTTGTTTTAACTTCAAAGACATAGATGACAAGCTTTTTGAAGAACTAACAGAATTGACAAAAAGTGCATTTGAAAGATACAAAGAATTAAAAAAAATTTAGTTACTTTTATAGCGACATACAGACCGAAGAAAACGCCAGCAGGTAACAGGGGTTTTGCAAAAGCTGGGCTTCTGTGCTAAATTGAACATTTGTACTTTCTATTAGCTTTTGTGCTAAATTTGAACATTAGTACTTCTAATCCCAGCCTTCGCAAAGCCCCAAAACGTCAGGTTGTGAAAAAACTTCATTTTCAATACAAATTCACCTAGTTAAAAGCTTATAAATTGGTTTTAAGCCAAGGTATATTTTGAAGTAGTTTGATTTGTTACTAGAATAATA
>NZ_JAAMPT010000179.1 GCF_012911605.1 Flavobacterium solisilvae
TGACTAATTTACCCTAAAATTTAGGTGGTCAATTTGGACTGGAATTGGGTGGTCAGTTTGCACCGAAATTGGTGGTCAATTTAGACTGGAAAGTGGTGGTCAATTTGACCGTTTTTTCCAGCCATAACGTATGTTTTATTAAATTATGGTGCAAAATTGTATGGTTTGGTTGTTTTTATTTCAGAAGTATATCCGAAGTGGAAATTTAATAAATGTAAAGTGTAGTTTTTTAAGCCACAAATTTCACGAATTTTCACAAATTAATTCCTAAATAAATTTTAAGAATTACTTTTAAACTTCTTCATTTGAAAATTGTTTTTTTAGTTCGTTGATGAAATAGGTAGGGGAGAATTTGTTTCGGCTGATGAATGCTTTGGTAAAAATTTGGGTTGAGCCAAAACCAACTTCTTCTGCCAAGGCTTTGTTTGTATAATTTCTGTACTTGTTGTGGTTTTTTAATAGTTCAACTACATGGTCTATTTTTAGATCATTGATATAATTGGTCAATTTTTTACCGCGGTATTCCGAAATTATTACTGATACGTATTTTGTATTGGTGTTTAGCATTGAAGCCATTTTTACTAAACTCATGTCTTTTTCCAAATACTTTTTCTTGTCTTCGAACTTTTTCAGGTTCTGCAGTATTTCTTTTACTAGTTCCGGATTTATGTTGGTTTTGGATTTATTTGTATGGATTGGTTCTTGAAAGACTTCGGCAGGTTTGTCTTTCATTATTTCATTAAATCTTTGTTTGTAGCGTCTTTTTGTTCTAAAATGCCAAATAGTTACTCCGACTATTGAAGTGGTTAAAAAGACAAACGCAATAGTGTATATTCTCTCATTGAAAATCAGTTTGTTTTCGATATCTTGTTTTGCTTTTAGCAAGCTCTTTGTATCAAATTCTTTGTGTATTTTATACGAAAGGTATTTGTAGTTTTTATGTAGAATTTTATCTGCTGCTAAAAGTTTATTGATGTATTGTAATTGCTTTTCTAAGTTGTTATTACTATCGTAATACTCTATAAGTAGTTCGTAGTTTTCTCGTAAATCAGGTCGGATAAAATTTTTCTCCGTAATTAACTGATCTGTTTTAATGAAATAAGATACTGCTTTTTCTTTTTCATTTTGTTCCCAAAAGCATTTGCCCAAGTAGAACCACGTAATGGTCAGGCTTACATAATCATTCCTTTTTTCGATTTCGGGTATTGTTTCCTCCAGTAGTTTAATCGCTTTCTGATACTTTTTTATTTTATATTGGTTTATTCCTTCGGAGTTTTTAAAATAGGGTATCATTTCATCGTTCTCTAATTCTTTGCATGTTTTTATTCCCAGCAAATTGTGAAACGAACTTAAATCGTATCTTCCTGTTTGGGTGTAACACAAAGCAATTCCATGCAATGATTTTAAATAACCGGTCTCGTTTTCTTCTTTGAAAAAGTCAATACAATCCGTGAATAAAGCAATTGCTTCTTCAAAATATCCAAGGTAATATTTTGTTTGCGCGATGGTGTATTTTACCTTGTGAATTAAGTATTGATCTTCGGTTTTTGAAATATAACTGTTCGCTATGATATAATTGTCCAGTGCCTTGGTATATTCTTTATTGTCATAGAAAGCTGCACCAATTGTTAGGTATGCTCCTCCAATAGTGACGTCATTTTTCGTTTCTTTTGCTTTGATCAATAGACTATCGGCATAAATCATCCTGAACTTCTTTTCAACCAAATGCATTATGGCTTTGTATGCCAAAGCTTGTTGCTGCACATTATTACTCTTTTTTGCTTCTTTGAGCCATAGATTGGCATAATCCAATGCCTTAGCGGTGTCTTTTATGTTTTTGATGACTTTTTTTTCATACTCTGAGAAACTTAGCTTTTTGGATTCAATTCCTTCCTGAGCATACTTATTTTCTGCATATAACCCCAACGATTTTATAAGTATTATCAGATAGAATAGTTTTCTCATTTCAATAAATTATGGTTAAAAGTCAGAATATTACCCTTGTAAGTATCCATTTGTAGATGTAAAAAATAAATATACTGAAAAATAGATAAGAGGCACTTTAAATGAATGTATATCGCTCACATATAGACCTTAACTGTTTTTAAACTACAATCATTGCAATTTGTTGATTCTAGAATTGACTAGTTTGTTTTCTGTAAACCATTATCAGTTGAGTTGCGGAGCTTGTTGGACTGATTTAGTTTTGGCTCGAATTCAAAATGGTTTTAACACAACAGTTAAAGCTAATCCATACTGTTCAGATTACCCCGGGCGAAATGAACTGATTAAAAAAATTATCAGTAACATTTAAACACATTCAACATGAAAATTTATTATTTGTACCTATTACTGGTACTGGTTTGTATATCCTGTGATACTCCCGTAAAGGAAAACAACAATGCTTTGAGCGCAGCCAAAATCAGTGAAAAGAGTTATAATTCACCTATTAATCCTTCTAACCCGTTTGATGATGCTGGTAAGATTCATAATGAAATCTTGACTTCTTATTATGCTCATTCTCCTTTACCAACCGAAACGGACAGTATTGTTGCCTTGCTTCACTCTAAAGCTACATTACATCCTTATTTCTCTACCCTAACAGGTTCGCTAATTTTACCCCAAGAGTTTGAAAAGCTACTTAGTCAACCCGATATTGCGCTACAGGATTTTTTGCAATCCAGTGATTTATCTGAAAAAGCAAAAATCAGTTTAAGCCAATACATTGAAGAGTTGTTATTTTATACTCATTCGAGTGACGATTATGCAGTAATTTATGATTACATTACCGGTTATGAACATACAATTACAGGTGAAACTCTTTACAGTTCAAATGAGAAAGCTATTATCTTATCGATAACCTCCATCACGAGACATAGTGTTTACCTGAAGAAAAAGCGTCCAAAAAAGAACACGGATCTTGACTGGGATTGGCTAACGACTAATATTGTTGGTGCTACTGCCGGAGCTAATGGCAATACGCAAAAGGCGATTTATATTGCTCTTGTTGCTGGGATTATTGAGAACAAATAAGTGTTTCTCTTGGATTTTGGCTATGAAATTTTAAAGACCGATTTTCACAGATTAGTCTTTAATATAAAAGATAGAAAAACTCATTTAAGAATTTGCTTTTTTATTTTAAAGTTTTCAGGAAAAGCTATGTCATCGCTTCAATTCTTTGTAACGAGCAGAGGTTTCAATCTCCAGTTTTTGGATTGTAGTTTCTAATTTAAGTTAGGTTTCATTGTAAAATTTATTCATATAGATTAATTGAGGATGTTGAAATAAAAATTATAATTAGCAAATAATAAGTGGGAGTTAATTTCTCCCACTTATGTAAAACTAATGGTTGCAAATGCTTTTTATCTTACTGATATAGACTATCTACTTTTTTATAATTTTAAAAGACTTTTTATAATTGTTTTCCATAACGATCACAAGCAAATACGATTCCTGGGCTAAGTTTGACAGATTAAGTTCGGTAGATGGGGCTAATGTTCTTACTAATCTGCCAGATATATCAAATACATAAATCACTTTAACATTTTCAATTTTTGAAACTTTGATTATATCTGTAAACGGATTAGGATATACAGATATCTTTGTTTCTTCTTCTGATTCGGAAATTCCTAAATCATTATCAATTGTTAAGATAGCTTGTAATTCCAAATTTTCATAATTAGCCATACTGATTATTGCTGTTACAGTATAAACACCAACATTTACCGCTGAATTTCCAGGTTGCGTATTGTTTTGAGAGTCTGTAATGGTATAGATTACCGTAGCGCCTGCCGTAGTGCCCGAAACAAATATCGAATGGGCTGTTCCGTCATAAGTAAACGTACCATTATTGAACATAACACCTGTGATTGTTGCATTGTCAATGGTCATTGTTGCCGATAGCTGCAAGTCGTTATAGTTCGGCATCTGTACCAAGGCATCCACGGTGTAAACTCCTGC
>NZ_JAAMPT010000180.1 GCF_012911605.1 Flavobacterium solisilvae
GTTGCGAGCTATTCCTTGTATATGTTGCATCACTAAAAATAATGAATTTATCTTTTTCTTACAAATATTTTACTATATTTGGTACTAGGATTGTGGAGGTTTTTTCACAGTCTGACGTTATGCCTCATTCTATGGACGACCGTGCTAACTCCAAACTTTCGGGCTGACAAACAAAAAGCGACCGACAATTTTTTACAAATTCTGCTTATCTAAAAAATAAAAGTTTATTTCTGTGATTTTTGAATGACCGTTGCGAATAATTAGGAAAATAGTGTTCAATTTAAAATATACAGACAATGAACTTTAAGAAAATTTATCCTCTTTTTTGTGGCGTAGCTATTATGCTTGTTATCATTTGCTCCTTTAAAGTAAAGATTACGCAAACTGTAAGCAACTTATCTGCAAATAATGCAGAAACCCAAATCTTTCTCATAGAACTTGTACACATAAACCCACTTGCCTATGAAAAAGGAAGATAAATTCCTTTCGGTAATAGACAGTCATAAGGGTATTTTGTATAAGGTGGCGAATAACTATTGCAAGAATAGCGAAGACAGAAAGGATTTAATACAGGAAATAATCTACCAGCTTTGGAAAGGATTTGACAATTACAATCCGCAGTTTCAATACTCTACTTGGATATATCGCATTTCATTAAATGTAGCAATCTCATTCTATCGAAAACAGCGGACTATTACTCAAAACAAAGTTGATATAGACGATAGTTTGCTTGTTGTTTCTGACATTTTATTTAATCAGGAAATGGAAGACAATTTGAACTTGCTACAACAGTTCATATACGAATTGAAAGAAATGGACAAAGCCATAATGCTACTGTATTTGGAACAAAAATCTCATAAAGAGATAGCCGAAATTATAGGTATAAGCGAAAGTAACGCTGGCACTAAGGTCAGCAGAATTAAAATGTTATTAACTCAAAAATTTAAAAAATAAAAAAAATGGAACATACAGAAGTTTTAAACCTATGGAAAATGTATGACGACAAAGTAGAACAAGCATTGTCGCTCAACAAAAAAAATACGCAAGAAATATTGCGGATAAAAACAAAATCAACATTATCTGAAATGAAACCGATAAAAATATTTACACTATTTGTCGGTATTATTTGGGTGCTGTTTGGCGGTATTATTGTTACAAATCTTTTTGTGAATGCGTATGATAAGATAAGTTTATTTTTCCTCTATTCGGCTGCTGCACAGCTTTTATTGACTGCCGTTGCAATTGGTATTTACATTTATCAGCTAATAATGATTTCTAATGTAAACATTTCTGAAAGCGTTGTTACTGCTCAAAAAAAGTTATCCTACTTAAAAGGTTCAACGCTGTGGTCTGCAAAAATTCTCTTGTTACAGTTACCCTTTTGGACAACCTTTTATTTGTCAAAAGAAATGATAGTTAGCGGAAATATTGCCTACATTCTTGTAAACGGTTTCTTTACTTTATTATTTACTTATTGGGCTGTTTGGTTATTTGCCAATATCAAATATTCAAACAGAGATAAAAAATGGTTCAAAATGATTTTTGAAGGTAAAGAATGGACACCGATTATTAACTCTATTGAATTTTACAAAGAAATTGAGCAATATGAAAAAAGTCAAGACAGCAAATAATGATGAAATCCGAAGAGTACAGGCAACTCTTTTCATTGACGAACCATTTAAGGAAAGCATTGAAAAAATCAGAAGAAAATATAATCCTGAACAGTACAGCTTAATTGGGTGTCATATCACTTTGCTAAGAGATGATGAACTAACAGACATTGAAAATGTAACTAAAAATCTTTCAGAATTAAATGAGTATATGTTAGAAATAAATTTTGGAAATCTCCGTAGGTCTGATGACGGCAAAGGCGTACTAATTGAGGGAAAAGGAAGTAATCATTCGTTTCATTCATTGAGGGAAAAATTATTAGCAAATACGGGAATTAATAACATCTCAATTTTACATCCACACATAACACTCATTCATCCACGAAACGGAAATTGCACAGATGAAATATTTGAGAAATTAAAAAAACAAAAACTGCCGTCCAAAATTGCGTTCAAAACCGTTTCGATTATTGAACAACTAAATGGCGGTAAATGGAATATCGTAAATCAATTTAATCTAAAATAAATAGTAGTATGAAAATCTTAAAAAACAAATTCTTTCTTCTTTCAACCCTTGTTATTATTCTTTTGTATTCGTGTCAAAATAATACAGAAAACAAATCTTCTAACACCAATCAGACAACTGCAATGAAAGACAACATTACTGCCTCCGATACCATAAAAACATTTTTAATGAATAGCACGGTGCAGGATTTTTACAAAAACAAACAAAATAGTAGTGTTGAATTTCGCAATGTTTTTCTTAAACTGTATGAAACAGAAACGTATTTGATATGTGGCGAATTTTTAGAAAAAAAACAACCCGAAAAATGGGTTGATTTTGCAACGCTGAAAACAGAAGGCTACGAACTTTGGATAGGTGGCAATGCAACAACTTACTGCAACGATGCCAAAACTATTTCATCATCAACCGAAGATTTAGCCACTTTATTAAATACACAGCTTAAAAGTTTGCAAGGAGTTTCCGGCAAATGATTTTACAATAATTTAGAAACTAAAAAATGAAAAATAAGTTATCACATTTCGCAATTTATACTGACGATGTTAGTAGGGCAAAAGATTTTTACAGCAAAGTTTTTGAATGGGGTTTTCAGTCCTTTGGACAGCAAGACTTTTTACAAATTAAAGACGACAATTCAGATAAAGGAGAATTAATTGGTGCTTTGCAGTCAAGAAATTATTCTCCTATTCCCGAAAAAATAATTGGCTTGGAATGTACCATTAGCGTTGAAAATGTGGACGATATTATTGAACGAGTAAAAAATAATGGCGGACAAATTTTAATGCCAAAAACTGTTATTCCTTATGTGGGTTGGATTACAAAGTTTTTGGACACTGACGGAAATTTGATTTGTGCAATGCAATACGACAACAATGCAAGATGATAAAAGCAAGACCAATACACCCCGATTTTCAATTTTTCTTAGACCTTAAAAGCCAAGAAGTCATTGATTTATACAGCAACCTACGGCATTACATTTTAGAGTTAAACCCAGACAGTAATGAACTTTTATATCACACCCACGCCTTGACAGCCGTTTTTTCAATTTCCGAAAAACTATCAGATGCGTTTTGTATGATACCAATTTATACCAACCACTTAAGCTTAGGATTTAACAAAGGAACTCTTTTGAAAGACCCAAATAAACTGCTAACAGGAACAGGTAATTTAATCAGGCATATAGACGTAAAAGCAACAATCGATTACAGAAACCCGAAAGTAAAAGCATTGGTACAAGAAGCTATTGACTTTGCAATTAAGGACAAAGACAAACCAACAAAATTCGTGGGACAAACATTTTCAAAAATAAAGACCAACCACTGACGAACAGAAGAACGAGGCATAACAAGGGTTTTGCGTCAGGCGGGCTGAAGTGCTAAATTGAACATTCGTACTTTTTTGTAACTTTGGTGCAAGGTTGAACATTCGTGCTTCTAATCCCGCCCGAACGCAAAGCCCCAAACCGTTAGCAGTAATGCGCCAAAAAACCAACAAAATCGACAAAAAAAGACAAAAAAATGAAATCTAATTTTTTGAAACCTACATTAATTTTTTGTCTCATTGCAATTTTTATTCCTGGATTAACAGGAAACTTGTTTTTCTCACTTCAAAATCTGACAGAAAAAATTAGTTTAAATTGTGTTAATTATTGGAATTTAGTATGGATTTTGACAAGTTTTTTAGCTTTTACTTTGCCGATTATTTTTATTAAAAACCTAATGAAAACTAAAAATCTAACTTTGACAAAACTGACTCTTTTTAATTTTATAGAATATCTTTGTTTACAAGCCTGCTTAGCAAGAATATATATTGATGCAGAAACGTTATGTTACGGAACAGGTGAAGATGGTGTAGAAATTTACTTTACTGGCTGGTTAGCTTTACCAATTATACTATGTTTAAGTTTTTTATTTAAACATTTATCAAAATCATTTTAAATTGAATGAAAAAAAATGAAAAAAAAAACATATTTACAAAAAAGCATAAGAGTAAAAAATGAAAGCACTACTGCTAACAGCGGTTTTAAGAAATTGGGGTTTTCGGCTTAATTTAAAGTTTATTTTGTACTTTTGAATTCCAGTGTTTAATCGAAAGTTTCGGGCTTACAAATCCCCAACTTCTTAAAGCCTCAAAACGTCAGGTTGTGAAAAAACTTCATTTTCAATACAAATTCACTTAATTAAAAGCTTATAAATTGATTTTAAGCCAAGGTATATTTTGAAGTAGTTTGATTTGTTCCCAAAATGATACGAA
>NZ_JAAMPT010000181.1 GCF_012911605.1 Flavobacterium solisilvae
GTAGTTTTTAATGAAAAATGGAAGTGGTCATTTTGCTCCGAAATTAGGTGGTCAATTTGAATTGGAATCAGGTGGTCACTTTAAATTGGAATTAGGTGGTCAATATCACTGGAATTTGCACTATGTGTTTAAAATAAATTTTCAGTAAAAATATATCAAAGATTAAAACCAGACCTAACTAAAAAGATAACCCCTCACATTAGTCTAATTTTTTAGAAATAGTTAAATTTGCCAAAAGCTTAAAAATTTTACTGTTGCACGCAAATTATATTAGTCTTGTTTTAGTATTTTTTTTAACATTTCAAAAATTATTAACTTTTTAGAAATGTACTAATGCTAAAACAGTTTTTATTCGGAATTCTTTTTATTCTGTTTTCATTTATATCTTGTCCAGCTCAGAACATAGATATAGACAGTCGTCTGTTTCCTCTTTCTCCGGCAGAGCGTATCCGGTTTATGAATGGGTATATGGAAGAAAATAATCTTGTAAATTCAGATAAATTCGATTCATTTCTTCACGGGCTTCAGAAATTTGCAGAGCAGCAGAATGACCAATTACTACTTAGCCACGTTCAATATAACATCCAGGGGAAACCTATTTTCTATGAAAAGAACATACAGAAGAAAATTGAACTGATTAAAAAATTACAGCAGGAATGCCAACAAAGAAATGATATGTTTCACGTTGGTGATTGTTTGGTTGCGATTGGTCAAATTCAGTTTGGTAACGGACAATATGCCGATGCTTTTGAAAATCTGCTGGCTGCCGATGATATCTTCAAAAAAATAGGTTACGAAAATGTGCCTATGATGGGGAAATACCTGCACGATTTCGCCTTAGATTATTTCTTTTTCCGGGACTATGAAAAGGCGGTTGCCTATATGAAAGAAGCCATAAAGTTGCCTAAATATAACAACAACCTCGATGTACAGCAGTATAATACGCTTGGGGTTTCGTATCTGAAATTAAACCAGCTCGACAGTGCTTATGTTTATCTGGATATTGCCCATAAAAAAGCTATTGAGTACAAGAATGATATATGGATTGGGTTAACTGCCGGTAGCATAGGCGAAGTTCTGTTTAGGAAAGGAGAATATCAAAAGGCATTGGAGTATTTTTCGGAAGATTGCAGAATTAACAGCAATAGCTATTCTGTCGATATACAGCAAAATGCGGCTGTAAATATGGCAAAAGTCCATCTTAAACTTGGGGATTTGACAAAAGCCCGTCATTATCTGTTACTTACTTCCAATTCTTTCCCGAAACCCGAAACCAATACTTTCGGGATACAACAGCAATTAGAACAGGCAAAACGGAATTATTATGAAGTATCCCACGAGTATTATCTGAAGATCAATGATTACAAAACGGCTTTGCAATACGCAGACAGCCTGCATATTGCAGAAAAAATACGTGACAGCAAATACAATGCTTTGGTGGTAGAAAAAGCCTCCGGCCAATTGGAATTGTTACAGTCAAAAATGGAACTTCAGATTTACGAAAAAGACAAAAAGATAAAAAATATCATCATTATTTCATTGATTGTTATTTTTATTTTAGGCACAGGTGTATTCCTGTTTATTTCTAAAAACAAGAAAAAGCTTAACCTGCAAAAACAACTGTTGTTGAGTTCTCAACTTGAAATAACAGAACAAAATTTAAAGCTTTCTGAACTTAAGTTAGATGGCTTCAAAAAAAGAATCCAGGAAAAAAGACAGCTTATAGAAAATATGAAGCAGCAGCTTGCTTCAGCTACAAATGTGAATAACGATATCATATTTCAGTTACAGCAATCTACTATTCTCACCGAAGAGGACTGGCAAAATTTCAAGTTATTATTTGAGCAGGTACATTCCGATTTTTTAACGCAGCTTAAAGAAAAACATCCGCAATTATCTTTGGCAGAAACCCGTTTTCTTTGTTTGGCAAAACTCAATTTTTCAAGAAAAGAAATGGCATCTGCTTTAGGAGTTTCCACCCAAAGCATTCATACCAATTGGTACCGTATCCGTAAAAAATTAGAACTTTCTGAAAGCGCAACAGTAGAAGACCTTATTAAAACGATTTAATTGATCACAATTATGTAATAAATGATTTTATTTATAATTAATTGATTTACAGTAATAATTTTCATTTGTGATGTTTTTGTGATGTCTCTTTTTACTCCTTAAAAAGCAAAATGCGTTTATTTTACTCATCGTAATTTTAAAATTCACGCTGCTTTGAAACAATCATTACTTTCTTTTAGAAATTGGCTTAATGTGAAATCTTCTTTTGCCATTCAGCCTATAACGCGCATTTTCGGAAATTCCCATTCCGCTTCATTTTCCAAATACAATAATGAACGATTTGTCCTTTCGAGATATCTTGTCCTTTTATGTTGTATTTCATTTTTTACCTCAAAATCATTCCTCAATTCCGTATCGGTTTAGAGAACACTGTTGACCAATTTCAGTTAACGAGAGACTGCTTTTTGGATAAGAAAAAAGCGAAAGTAGCAAACGTATTGATAGTATACTGTCATTCAGGTGACTTTCAAAGTGTAGCAAAATAATTATTATATAATATTTCTAAATCATAGCTAATAGCTAACTAAAAACAAAAATTATGACAAACACATTTAACTACATTGGAGAAATCAAGCTTTTCTCAGGAGCAACAATCCCGGAAGGCTGGCTTCTTTGCGATGGTAGAGAGCTTCCTATTAACGAATACGAAGCACTTGCAAGCTTACTTGGTAATTTATATGGTGGTACAGCTACCACCTTTTGCCTGCCCGATCTGCGAAGCAGAATTCCATTAGGGCAAAGCACCGCATTTGCACAAGGCAGCAAAGGCGGTGCCGAAACGGTAATACTGGAAACAAGTCACTTACCCGCACACCAACACACTCCCGCTTGTAATGATGCTGGTAATGCAGAGGTCCAAGATGCCTCCGATGCTTTTTGGGCTGGAGCAAAAGGCAATATTTATGCAGCAACAACAGGAAATGTTCAGATGAACGATGAAAGCATATTGCCCGAAGGCGATGGTATGCCGCACGAAAACAGGATGCCTGTACTTGCAATGTCCTACATTATCGCAGAAAGCGGTACACTTCCTAATCCTCATTAAATAACACAAAAAAAATATAACAATGGAACAATATACATCAGAAATAAGATTATTCGGATTTGATTTTGCCCCTAAAGGCTGGGCAAAATGCGAAGGCCAATTATTACCTGTCAGCAGTAATCCTGCTTTATATGCGCTGCTGGGCAACCGGTTTGGTGGCGATGGTAAGACAAACTTTGCGTTGCCGGATTTGCGGGGAAGGGTAGTAATAGGCAGCGGAGCCGGATATCCTGCTTTTTTGTACGCCGGTGAGCAAGCACACAGGCTTACCATAAAAGAAATGCCCGCACACAATCACGGAGCTATGGCAAGCAGTGAAGATGCCAATGATACTGCTTTGGCAAATAATTTTTGGGCAGCAAATACCGGATATGCAAAATCTAACAATAGAATAATGAGCGATAAAGCACTTGCCCCAACCGGTGACAACCTGCAGCACGAGAATATGTCGCCCTATTTAAGCCTTAATTATTGTATTTGTTTAGATGGGATGCATCCTACAGAAAGTTTTAATGACGATGAGGAATTTACCGGAGCCATCAAAGCCTTATCTATCCCGTTGGTTCCCAAAAACTGGCTTTTTTGTGATGGCCGCAAGCTGAAGGTATCAGCATATTTCAACTTATTCTCTGTAATCGGCTACACTTATGGCGGCGAGGGTGATACTTTTTGCTTACCAGATTTGCGAGGCAAAGCTGCCGTAAGTTACGGTACTACCAATGAGCTTACCTCTTATGAGCTTGGCGAAAATGCCGGGGAAAAAGAGGTCATATTAACTAAGGCACAACTACCCCGACACAGGCATAATACCAATGCCGGCTTATCGGGCAATGATGCAAAACCTGCAAACAACGTCTGGGCTAATGGTCCAACACGACCTGCTATTGTCAACTATGCAAAAAACAAAGGGAAAGGCGCTCTTATGAACACCAATGCCATAGGCAAAACAGGTGGCGATCTTCCTCATAACAATATGATGCCCTTTTTAGCCCTGAATTATTATATCAATGCCGGTGGCTATGCTTCCCAAAATAAATATTAAAACCTGTTTTATGACATTTTTACATCGAATTATTCAACACATACAATACACAGTACTACTGCTGTTGGGTATGTTCTGCATCAGCAACAGTGCTTATGCCATAACCTACAATGTTACCAATACCACAGACGGTATGGCTACCAACCAGCTTCGGGGCGCTATCCTTGCTGCCGATGCTGCCGGAGGCGGACCCCATGTCATCAATGTGCCTGCCGGTACCTATAACCTTACGATGGGGACGATTCATTTTGGTAATAATGCGCAGAATATTTCCATTATAGGTGCAGGACTCGGGCAAACCATTATCAGTATGACCAACACCAACCGGGATCGTATTTTTTTTATTAATCCGACGGCTGAGATTGCAGATGTAAGCACAAGCATATCAGGCATTACATTTACTAACGGATATGTAACATCCGATTATTATGGCGGTGGAGCTATTCTTTGTGGTGGGCCCGGTAATGTCATAACAATAACCAACTGTGCTTTTGAAGGAAATACTGACCCTATGGGAGGGGATGGAGGTGCTATATCTTATGCATCGACAGGCATCATTAATATCGATCAGTGTTCTTTTATTAATAATACAGCATACAATTATAGTGGTGGTGGTTATTTTGTGGGTAGTGGAGGTGCAGTTTCTATTTCGTATTATACTTATGCCAATGCTACTGCTCCTGTTACCGGAAGTACAAGTATTACCAATTGCAGCTTTACCGGGAATAGTAGTTTTGAACAAGGCGGTGCAATTTACATATATGCAGAAAAAAAAGATTACGCTACCAGCTTTAATACAGTCATTCAAAATAATATTTTTACGGGCAATTCTCTTGCGGGCTGGGATACTTATCCCGGGAATGGAGGAGCTATTTTTATTGGTACGGATTTTCCGACAGCGGTCAATTATAATTATTTCAGCAATAATACAGTAGCCGCCGGCACTGTCAAAAACGCATTGTACGTTACAGAAGGGTATTCGTATTATCTTGGGAATGGTGGTGGTGCAACAGTAGATGCCACCAATAACTGGTGGGGCTGCAATACCGACCCGCAAGCTTCGGGTACTTGTAGCGAAGTCGCAACGGTGGTAAGCGGTTCTTTTGTTCCCCCGACCACTTTGATAACCCAGCCACAATTAGTACTGAAAACTACGGCAAGTACCAACACTTTATGTACTGCAAACGGTACCACTGTTACGGCAAGTGTACTGCAAAATTCGGCAGGTACCACAATGTCTCTTGCCAATGTATCACGTCTCATAGGTATGCCGTTAACTTTCAGTGCTGCTAATGGTACCATCAGCAATGCACAGGCAACCATACAGGCCAATGGTACGGCAACCGCTACCTACACGGCAGCTACAACTGGCAATGGTACGGTAAAAGCACTGGCAGGTTATATGACCTCGGGCAATACCACTCAGGTTGCCAATATTACAGTAAATGCATCGCCTGTTATAACGGCACAGCCTGTCAATGTAGCCAGTTGTTCGTCCGGTTCTGTAAGTATGAGTGTTACGGCCACAGGTGGTGCTTTAACCTATCAATGGTATAAAGGCAGCACTCCTTTAACGAATAACAGTGTAATATCAGGAGCTACAAGTGCCACGCTTACATTTACCAATCCGGGTGCATCTTACAATGCTACAGACTACAAAGTTACCGTATCCAATAGCTGTGGCAATGTTACTTCTTCAGATGCTTCTCTTATTCTGTACAACAACGTAAACCGTCTGTATGTTGCAACGGGCGGCACGGGCAACGGCAGCAGTTGGGGCAGCGCTATGGGTAATCTGCATACTGCCCTTTCGGCAGCAGCGGGTTGTAACAGCATTACCGAAATATTTGTAGCTGCGGGAACCTATAACGTAGGAGCCAACAGCTTTATTATGAGAAACAACCTGGCAATATATGGTGGTTTCGACCCTTTAAACGGAATTACCGATTTAACCCATAACCGTATTATGCCGAATGCTTCCAATGGGCAAGGCTCTATATTAAACGGGCAAAATGTAAGACCTGTTATCTGGAACGTATTTACTACTGCAACGGCAATGGATAATACCGCCGTACTAGACGGTTTTACCATTACGGGCGGCAGTTATTCCGAGGGTGCCGGCATTCGCAACGTATATGCTTCGCCCACGCTCAGGAACTTGGTTGTCAAAGGCAATAATGCTACGGTATCGGGAGCAGGAATTTATAACTCTGCTTCCAGCCCGCTTATCAGCAATTCGGTTATCAGCGGAAATCTCGTTTTAAATGCTGCTTCCGATGTTTCGGGAGCCGGAATAATAAATACCAATTTTTCGACCCCTACCATTACCAACGTCACCATAACAGGCAATTCGTTGACCACTGCTTTGGGAACCAGCAGGGGAGCAGGAATATATAATGCAGGATTTTCTGTCCCGGTAGTATATAACAGCATCATCTGGAACAATCTGAAAAACAATAATCCTACCATAGCGGGAGCCGACATAGAAAACAACGCCGGAAACATTACACTTAAAAACAGCATTACCCAGGGCTACACCACAGGAAACACAGCAGATAATAATCTGGCAAATACTGACCCATTGTTTGTTGGGACAGATTTCCAATTGTCAAATACATCTCTGGCAATTAACGCAGGCAGCAATACCTTTTACGCAGGATTGGCTACAAGCAAAGACCTTTCGGGAAGTCCACGTTTAGCTGGATTGGTAATAGATATGGGGGCGTATGAAAATCAATCGGTTCTCACACCCGATGCCAACCTTATTATTTATGTACGTGAGGGCTTTACCGGAAACGGTTCAAGCTGGGCAAATGCTACTTCCAACTTGCAGGGAGCTATTAACTCCGGTGCTACAAAGGTTTTTGTTGCCGTGGGTACTTACAGCGTGCCTTTGCCTAACAGCTTCCGCCTGAAAACCGGTGTGGCGGTTTACGGAGGTTTTGACCCTGTTAACAATATTACCGATTTAACGCACAACCGCATTCTACCCAATCAGGGAACGGCAGAAGGTTCTGTCCTGACTGCTAATAACGCAGGAAGGGTTATGGATAATATTGGTTGCGACAACACCGCCGTTCTGGACGGTTTTACCATTACAGGTGGCTATGCTGAAACCTGGAGCGCCGGAATATACAATCACCACAATGCCTCGCCTACACTGACGAATTTAGTGATTAAAGGAAATACTTCTTATTATGTGGGTAGTTCAACTTCTTATGGCGGAGGTATCGCCTGCTGGGTACAGAGTTCTCCCATTATCTCCAATGTGATTATTAAGGGTAATTCGGCTAAAATTGGTGCAGGGGTTTTTGTTCAAGCTTATAGCCATCCTGTTATTACCAATACGTTGATTACAGACAATCACGTGAGTGCCGGTGGTACAGGAGGCGGTATTGCTCTAGATAATGTCGATGTGTCGGCAATACTTAATAATGTTACCATTGCCGGCAATACAGGCGGCGTAGCGGATGCTCTTGCTATCAATAATACCAATACGATGGATATTAAAAATTCTATTGTTTTTGGCTCTATACTTACAGTGGGTTCCGGCACTTATACCTCGCAACATTCCTTCATTGAAGGAAACAGCAGTACGGCAAACGGGAATATTGATGCTGCGGGCATTACCGTTAACGATATTTTCACCAATCCGGCGGCAGGAGATTACAGTTTAAGAGGAGCTGCTTTTGTTGTCAATAAAGGAAACAATACCTTATTTACAGGGTTGAACGCTTCTACCACAGATTTAGCAGGTAATGCAAGATTGAACGGAACAAATATTGATTTGGGAGCTTATGAATTTTTTATCCAGCCCGATGCTAACGGCATTTCCTATGTAAAACCTGCTGCCACAGGTTTAGGAAACGGTTCTTCGTGGGCAGATGCCACAGGTCTTTTACAGCTGGCAATAGATGGAACGAATGTGCAAAAGGTTTACGTTGCCACAGGAAATTATCCGGTAGGTAACCACAGTTTTATTATGAAAAACAACGTGGAAATCTATGGCGGTTTTAATCCTGTAAGCAACACCACTGACTGGAATACCCGTACTTTACCTAATAAAGGAATGGGAGATGGTTCTGTTCTGGACGGACAGAATGTAAGGCCTGTAATCTGGAATTACAACAACGGACTGAGCACTACTGCCCTACTGGATGGCTTTACCCTGATGAACGGAACAGGCAGTGATGGTGGTGCAATGCATAATTACAATACCGCACCTGCTTTTAACAATCTGGTTATCAGAAATAATTCGGCAACTCGCGCCGGAGGTATATACAACAGAACCGCTTCTATTACGCTTAGCAATGCGGTTATAAAAGACAACACCGCCAGCAATGATGGCGGCGGAATGTATAATGTAACCAATTCTTCCCCGGTGATGACCAATGTAGCCTTTACCGGAAACACTGCCAATAATGGAGGCGGAATGTTCAGTGTTACCAACTCTTCACCTGTGGTAACCAATGCATTGTTTGCCAATAATGCGGCAGTGAATACCGGTGGCGCAATCATAAATCTGACAATTGCTCCGTTACAGTTAACCAATGTTACTATAGGAAATAATATCGGGACAGATCCTGTTTATTCCATAGGAACGGGAAGCATCACGTTTCATAATTCTATTATTTTCGGCACAGTTTCGGGACCTTATACTGCACAGCATTCTTTGGTAGAGGGTTCGTCCGCTAATGCCAATGGAAATATAGATGCAACAGGGATTTTAATAACCGATGTTTTCACCAATCCGTCAGGAGAAGATTATACATTGAAATTAAATGCTCCTGTGGTTAATACAGGAAATAATACATTGTTCCCTGGTTTGAATGCTACGACAAAAGACCTGGCAGGAAATGCAAGGTTGAACGGAACAAATATAGATATGGGAACGTATGAGTTTCATTGTGCATCGACTATTGATTTCAGTAATGTAGTTTTTACTGACAGCATAATTACGTATGATGGTAATCCGCACAGCATTATTGCCCAGAATATTCCATCTGGAGCAGCCGTTACCTATGAAATAACCGATGCAAATAATCAGACTATATTGGGTAATACCGCTACCAATGCAGGTGCTTATATCATTACGGCAACTATTTCGGATACAGCAGCAAGTTGTAATACGGTCATAAGAACGGCATCTTTAACCATTAACAAAGCGCAATCAGTTATTACCACCAATAATACACAAACCCATCTGTATGACGGAACAGTTAAAAATGTTGTGGCTACTTTAAATCATAATGAAACTACTTTGGTATATACACCACAACAAGGTTATACCGATGTCGGTAACTATCCGGTAACCGTTTCTGTTTCTGAAACAGCTAATTATTTAGCTGCTACAGAAAATGTGAATTTGATTATTGACAGTGCGACAATCACAGGAGTTACCTTCAACAACGGAACATTTACTTATGATGGCACGGCACATTCGATATTCGCATCGGGAGTTCCTGCCGGAGCAACGGTAGCCTATACAGGCAACGGACAAACCAATGCCGGAACATACACCGTGGATGCCTTGGTACAGATGCCGAATTATAATGATTTACAGCTATCGGCAACGATGACCATTGACAATGCAACCATCACAGGTGTTACGTTCAGTAACGGAACATTTACCTATGACGGCACGGCTCATTCGATATTTGTTTCGGGATTACCAACCGGAGCAACGGTAGCCTATACAGGCAATGGACAAACCAATGCCGGAACATACACCGTGGATGCCTTGGTACAGATGCCGAATTATAATGATTTACAGTTATCGGCTACAATGACTATTGACAATGCAACCATCACAGGTGTTATCTTCAATAATGGTACGTTTACTTATGATGGCACGGCTCATTCGATATTTGCTACGGGAGTTCCTGCCGGTGCAACGATAACTTATACAGGCAATGAACAAACCAATGCCGGAGTTTACACCGTGGATGTCTTGGTACAGATGCCGAACTATAACGACTTGCAGCTATCGGCTACAATGACCATTGACAATGC
>NZ_JAAMPT010000182.1 GCF_012911605.1 Flavobacterium solisilvae
AAATAATACTAAATTGTAAACTTGTTTTTTGAGATTCCTACGGAATGACAAACCAGACGTTGAAATAATAAGAAATGATAAACTTGTTTTTTGAGATTCCTACGGAATGACAAACTAGATGATAAAATAATACTAAATGATAAACTTGTTTTTTGAGATTCCTACGGAATGACAAACTAGATGATAAAATAATACTAAATCATAAACTTGTTTTTTGAGATTCCTACGGAATGACAAACGTTATGTTGAAATAATAATTTTCAAATTCTAACTTCTAATTTCTGAATTCTAATTTCTAACTCCCAACTAAATCGTTTTCGTTTTAACAAAATTTTAAATCCATATCGTTAAAAAAAAGTATCTTCGCACCGCCAATAGTTTCGTTTCAAGGTGTAACATTTTGAAAACTTTGCAGACTATTAGTATTCAATCTATTACTAATTATATTTTTTTACAATGAAAAAAATTATTTTCTCCTTAATTGCAGGGATTATGCTTATGCCAATGAGCGTAAAAGCTGACGAAGGAATGTGGTTTTTAATGTTTATTGAAAGATTAAACCACCGCGACATGCAAAAGATGGGCTTACAACTTACAGCCGAAGAAATCTACAGCATCAACAACCACAGTTTAAAAGATGCCATCGTTCAATTTAACGGAGGTTGTACTGCTGAAATCGTTTCAAAAGATGGTTTAGTGTTAACCAATCACCACTGTGGATATGATGTTATTGCTGAACTTTCATCAGAGCAAAAAAACTATTTAAAAGATGGTTTTTGGGCAGCAAATAGAAAAGAAGAAATGAAACCTTCAAATCTTTTTGTTCGTTTCTTCGTTAGAATGGATGATTGTACTAAGAGAGTTTTGGCAGTAGTAACTCCAGGAATGAGCGAAGCTGATAGAGAAAAAGCAATCAATGCAGAAATTGCAAAAATTGAAAAAGAAAATAACGAAGGTGGAAAATATACCGTATCGGTTCGTCCTTTCTTTCAAGGAAACGAATACTACTATTTTGTATACCAAGATTATAAAGACGTTCGTTTAGTAGGAACGCCACCAGAAAGTTTAGGAAAATTTGGTGGTGATACAGACAACTGGGAATGGCCACGTCACACAGCAGATTTCTCTATGTTCCGTGTGTATGCTAACGCTGATGGTTCGCCAGCAGAATATTCAGAAAACAACGTTCCATTAAAACCAAAACACTATTTGCCGGTAAATATTGGTGGTGTAAAAGAGAACGACTATGCTATGATTTTAGGATATCCAGGAAGAACAAACCGTTGGATGCCAGCAAGCGGAATTGAGCAAAACGTGAAGTTTGCTTATCCTGCTTGGGTTGAAGGTGCAAAAACGGGTATGGACGGAATGAAAAAATACATGGATCAAAGCGAAGCTATCAATTTAATGTATGCTTCTAAATATGCTCAAACGGCTAACTACTGGAAAAACCGTCAAGGAATGATTGACGCTTTAACCAAATTTGGTACAGCTAAAACAAAAGCAGCTCAGGAGAAAAAATTCAATGCTTGGGCAAACAAACCAGCAAACAAAGCAAAATATGGAACTGCGGTTGACAACATCAACAAGTTTTATGCGTTAACTAACGAAAAGTCAAGACACGACAACTACATGATGCAATTGTTCAGAACGACTTCTTTTGGAACTATTGGAAGAACACTAGGTCGTCAGCTTGATGCTTATGTAAAAGCAGATGCAGCAAAACGTGCTCAACTTGCTCCAGCTATCGAAGAAATGGCTACTGAAATGTACAAAGAAATTCACATACCAGCAGAAAAAGACATACTTGCTGCTCAGTTGAAATTATATGCTACAAAAGCTACAGGTTATGCCATTGCACCATCTGTTAAAAAAATAGCTGAAGAAAATAACAACGATTTTACTAAATATGTAAACGCAGCGTTTGATTTAAGTATCTTCACTTCAATGGATAGAATTAAAGCATTTTTAGCTTTACCAAATCAAGCAATGCTTGAAAGCGATCCATTGTATACGTTAACTAACGATATGTTAACGCATTACAATACAAAATCAGACGAAATTACAAAAGCACAAAACGATTACTCAGCAGGATTCCGTCTTTTAGTTGAAGGTTTGAGAGAGTCTAAAATTGGAACTATCAAATATCCAGATGCTAACTCAACATTACGTTTAACGTATGGAAAAGTTCGTTCATTACCAGCAGACAAGCGTAATGATGCAACTATCAATAACTACACAACTTTAGCTGGACAAGTTAAAAAGTACAAAAAAGGTGATCAAGAATTCGATTTACCGGTAAAAGTACTTGAAATGCAAAAGAACAAAGACTACGGTCGTTATGCTGACAAAGACGGTTCGCTTCACGTGAATTTCTTGACTGACAACGATATTACAGGAGGAAATTCAGGTTCGCCAGTAATCAACGGAAAAGGAGAATTAATCGGACTAGCTTTCGACGGAAACATCGAAGCAATGGCTGGTGACGTAATCTTTGACGCTAAATTACAAAGAACAATCAACGTAGATATTCGTTATGTATTGTGGGTTATCGAGAACTTCTCGGGCGCAAAACACATCGTTGACGAAATGACATTGGTGAAATAATCCAACCTGAAAAGGTTTATAAAAAAAACTCCGAGCTAAGCAATTAGTTCGGAGTTTTTTTTATTCCTAAATAAACCTGTCAGGTTTAAAGCCAGCTGTAAAAGTAATTTGGAGCGAATCGCTTGGGATGTATCAGCAATCCATTTTCCCGCTTTTCGTTACAATATTTTTATTGTTTGTCACCTCGAGCGCAGTCGAGATGCCTTTTTCTTAACAATAAAAATGATTTCCACTTCAATCGGGGCTAAACAGGATTTGAATTAATTTTTTGTAAACATTTTAAACCTAACAGGTTTCGAAAACCTGTTAGGAATTATATACTTACTCCACAACTTTAATCTTGATATTCTCCGAATGACTAGAAAATTCTGGCGCATACATACTTTGCAACGTAGAAATACCATTATTAAACGAACCCAAATTGGTTACACGTAAATCGTATTCCAAAACATAAGTTCCTTTATTTAAAGCATCAAAAAAGAAATGTGTGGCAACATCTTTTGTGCTTTTGTAATAACTACAATTGCTGCTTGATTGATATCCCGAAATTACATCTACAGGTTCCAAACACGAAGCTCTCAAATCTTTTAAATGCACAAATTCCAAATTGTTTTCAGTTTTGATGATTAGTCTAACGGTTAGTAAATCGCCAACTTTTAGTGTTTCATCCGTAACGTTAACTAATTCATCGCTTTTGGAAGTTTTTACTTTTTTGAATAAAAAAATGCCCCAAAAAGAATTACTTTTTGAGGCATTTTTATAGAAAATTTAATGAATTTTAGTTTCCTATTTTTACGTTAACGATTGAATTATCATCCATTATAATTTTGGCGATGTAAACACCATTTGGATAGTTAAATTCGGTTTTGAAACTGTTTACAGGAATATCATTAACAAATGTGGTTAATTTTTTTCCAGCTATATCAAACAATATAATTTCTTGAATGTTTTTGGTAGCATTGATATACAATGTTTCATCTTTAATATAGGCTTGTGCCACTGTTGAAGTTGGATTGTCTATACCAAGAGCATTTGCTTGGAAAACTAATTCAAATCGGTCGTTGAAAGTTCCACTACCTGTCACAAACGTGTAGTGACTTGCTTTGATGTCATGGATAGTGTTTAATAGATTGTCTTTCAGATAAATATTTTGATTTCCAGCAAATATACCATCCAATTCATCTATACTGATGTTGTAGCTTCCTGCCGATGTGATTTTATAACCAAGCGGAATGATATCGGTATCTTCAAATGGCAACGCTTTACCTTGAATTACAAGTGCACGGTTATTTATTAGTGAGTAAATATTGATTTCATTGCTTGTAAACGAATCACCATCATACAGTCTATCAAAATCATTGGTTGCACCGTCAATATATCCAACAAGTGTTTGTCTGAACTTAGTTTGATCATATAAGTTTAGCCAAATTCTATGTTTTTCATTAGTATTTGTTCTGTAGAATTGTGAATTGTTTCCGCTTTCTCTCATATCATTGTTAAAACTAATTTGACCATCTGCAAAGACTTGAGCAAAGAAACCTTGACCAGCAGCAATTTTTCCTGTTGGTCTTAAACTTTCAGACGGATCAGTAATTGGAGGTTTTGCGGTAACAGTTCCACCAGTTAAATTCCAACTCGCATAATCCTGAGTATTATAAGGACCAGAACCAGAATATAGTGTTACTGAAGTCCAGAAAGATAATGTTCCGCCTAGTTCAGTATTATTTGGATGTGTTAAAAATTCTTCAGCATCAATTATACTTGGATATGGATTGGCCAGTAATGTAGTATTTGCTGTCACTAATGAACTGCTATCATAGCTGTTGACATTTATATTGACGATTCCATTATTTGGCTTTCCAGTGAATGGGAATGTTATTGTTCCAGTTCCTGTATTGAATGGTGCAATATTTTTAACTCTGGTGATGAAACCTTCTCCGCGAGTTGTAGTTGTTAGTGGTAACCAAGTTCCGTCAGGAGCGCCAGTATTTGGTTCCCATCGATATTTTTGGTCAAATTGACTTGGAATTTGACTTAAAACACTTTGTTCAACTGGTGAACCCCAATATACATAAGCATATCGTGTCATTGAACGTGTTACTCTCGTGTATTTGATGTTACCAACGTTAATCGCGCTGTCGTTTATTTGGACTAAACTAGCATTGTTTTTTATATCAAATAATCCAGTAGCATTTACATTTACAAAATCGGTAACTGTAATATTGTTTGTGCTATTTACTTCTAATTTTCCACCAGCTAAAACACTTAAATTGTAAGCGAATGCGTCATAGTTAGTTCCTTGAATTATTGGGTCGATGGTTACATTTGGTATAACAACACAATGTGTATTGTTTGGAACTCCGATTGGTGTCCAGTTATTAGGTTCATTCCAATTATCACTTACCAATCCATTCCAAGTTTTACCGGTATAGGTTACTTCTATACAGTTACTGAAAACATCTGTACAAGTAACCCCATTTAGAGTTGAACTTACTCTAATGCGGTAATGAGTGGTTGCAGTAAATGCTCCGGTTGGCGTATAGCTATTTCCTGTTGCTGCAGGTGTAACATCTGTCCATGTTCCTGCACAACCGGTAGTGCTACTTTGCCAATAGTATGTTCTAGTGCCGGTTCCTGTTGGATGAGCGGTAACAGTTAATGCCATTACAGTAGCAATACTACAAGCCGATTGCGTTCCTGTTATTGTAGGAGTACCAACTATTTGATTGACAAAAACGGTTACACTACTAGTAGGATTAGATTGACATACAATGCCGTTTTGCGTAGCAAAAGCTATTCTGCGGTAATACGTAATTTGATTAATTGGTCCGGGTGCATCATAGCCTTCAGCAGTCGCTCCGAAAATATCTGTAAAATTGGTATTATCAGTACTGATTTGCCATTGGTAATGAGTTGCACCAGATACAGCTGAACCTGTAAAAGCCGCTGGATTACCACCATGACAAACGGTTTGGTTACTGTTTATACTTCCTGGATCAACAGCTGGATTTACGGTTATGGTTACACAGTTGCTGTAAGTACTACAAGACACGCCATTTACTGTTGAAGTAACGCTAACTCTGTAATAAGTAGTTACGGTTAATGCTGATGGTGTATAAGTAGCAAGGGTTGCACCTGGAATAGTAGTCCAAGTTCCATTAACACAATCAGTAGTGTTGGTACTGCTTTCCCATTGAAGCGATGCGCCGGCAGTTGCACCGGATAGGTTTAATGATGCAGGAGTTGCGCCTTGACAAATAATTTGATTAGCACTTACATTGCCTCCCGCTACACTATTAGGTGTAATCGTGATACAATTGCTGTAGGCTAAACACGATACTCCATTAAGGGTAGAAGTAGTTTTTCTTCTAAAATAGGTGGTTTGAGTTATTGAACCTGCCGGAATGGTATAGTTTAGATTAGCGGCATTATCAGTTGTGACAGTAGTAAACCCACTATTGCAACCGGCTGTTGTACTGCTTTCCCATTGATACGTAATTGTAGCACTTGCGTTTGCAGCAGGAATTGTTGCTGCTGTTCCTGTTAAAGCTATAGCAGGATTTGGTAAACAAACCGTTTGCGAGTTTGCTATTGTTCCCGCCGAAGTAATACTGTTTACGGTTATCTTAACGCTGTTTGTATAAGCAGTACAAGTTACACCACCAACAGGCGTTGAGGTAAGTAAAACTCTATACCAAGTGCTTTGCGTTAATGTCGGTGGAGTATAGGTTGTACCTGTTTGGCTTGGAGTAATAGGAGAGAAATTTGTTCCATCTGTACTACTTTGCCATTGATGAGATATGCTTACACCCGTTACGCTTGAAAGAGTAAGTTGTGCAGGAGTGCCACCACTACAAATGGTTTGGTCGCTGCTTACTGTTCCTAATACTGTTGGTGCTACTTGAATAATAATGTCTTGTGTAACTCCTGTACAATTAACAGAAGAATAAAGAGAACTAGGTGTAATTCTAAATGTTACAGATTGAGTTGATGTACCAGTATTTGTTAAAGTTACTCCAAGGTTGAACGTACCCGGACTTGGAATATTTGATATGCTTCCTGAAGTACCTGAAGTACTACTTGCTGTAACTCCTGCCGGTAAAGAACCTACTATTTGCCAAGCGAAAGACATTGGTGCATCAGTAATGTTACCTACAACATTTATATTAGTAGTACTACCACTACAAATAGTTGTGCTTGGTGAACTAATAGAAGCTACTCTCGGTATAGGACGGATTTCGATGGTTCTTGTAGCGCTAGCAGAATTACAAGAATTGCTACCTTGGGTAAACCTTGGAGTTATTGTAATAATACTTGTTTGTGTACTATTAGTATGATTATTAGCTGTGAAAGTATTCGTAAAAAAATGACTTGTAGATTCTGTAAACCAACCTGTTGAAACAGTAGTACCAACAGGACCTCCAGATGTTGGGTTAATATAACTGTTGTTAACAGTCCAATAAAACCTTACGTCAGAAAGAAAACTATGTGCTATACTTACATTTATTGTAGGTATTGTTGCACCGTTGCAAACAGGTGTTGCAGAACCACCGCTAATATTAGGACTGGTTATGCTAGCGCCTGTAAGTCTTATACGTACATCACTATTACTTGTTACACTTTGAGATGGAGAACAGTTGTTATCTGTTATTATCAAGCGGTAATAACCTTCTGCGGTAGGAGTATAAGTAGCGGTAGTGCCAACATTTGTCCATCCGTTTGTTCCGTTTGTACTTTGCTGCCATTGATAAGAATAGTTTCCTGAACCGCCCGATACCGGGGTAATCATATACAATGGAACAGCTTCACCACCACCAATGCCAAAAAAGCTACCACAAACTTCCTGCGAATATCCTATCACCGGTGCTACCAACGGTGCATAAACCGTAACACTTGCAGTAGTAGTGTTGGTACAACCGTTAGCATTTGTGGCGGTTATGGTAAAAGTTGTAGTTTGAGTTGAAGTTGTGTGGTTAGTTAATGTACCCGAGATGTTTGTAGGTAAATTTCCTGTTCCCGAAGCAGCTATACCTCTAATGTTTCCGGTTGTTAAATCGCCGTTATCTCTTGTCCAGCTATAAGTAGTAGTTCCGGTTAAATTGGTACTTATGTTCATAGCCGTCATTGCTGTATTGTGGCAAATAGACTGGTTATTGTTAGTAACGTTTATTTGTGGTCGAGGTCGTACCGTGATACTCACAGTAGTATCGTTAGAATTACAACCTGCTGCAACAGCTCTTATGGTAAAAGTAACCGTTATATTGGCAGTACCGTTGTTAGTCAACGTTCCTGCAATGTTGCCTGTACCACTACTTCCGTTAGCAATTCCTGCGCCAGGATTGTTACTTGTCCATTCATAAGTAGTTCCGGCTACACCATTAGGATTAGTAAGATTGATGTTTACTGCATCTCCGCTACAAATTGATGCAGGAGTTGTAAGCGTTGCTAAAACTGTTGGTTTTGGGGTTACAGTAATAGTTGCTGTTCCTATTGTATTAGTACAACCGTTTGCGATGGCAGAAACAGTAAAAGTTGTTACCTGCGTCGTGTTGGTTGTATTGGTCAATGTACCGCTGATGCTTGAACCCGATGGTGTTAAACTTCCTGTTACATTAGCATTACTGCCACTGCTGATGCTATAAGTAGTAGTAGCTCCGGTAACTGTTGGGTTGATTAGATTTATTGTTGCCAAACTTTCGGAACAAATAGTTTGTGTAGGATTAGAAATAGTAGCTGTTGGTGTAGGATGTACCCTAACAGTTACAGTCGCCGGACTAATGGAAGCACAACCCGCAGCACTTGTTGCTGTAATAGTGTAAACAACATCTGTTGATGCTGAATTACTATTGGTTAAACTTCCTGATATTAAACCGCTTCCTGATACTAAGCCCGAAACTCCGGCAGGAGTAGTACGGCTCCAATTATAACTGATGCCTCCTGAAATACCATTAGGGTTAGAAGGTGTAAGCGTTATGGTTGCTCCCGAACACGTTTCAACATTTGGAGGTGAAGCCGGACTTACCGCTACGGTAGGTCTTGGATTTACATAAACGGTTATGATAAATACAGTAGCAGAACAACCTCCAGTTGTTGCTGTTACATTATAAACAGCGGTTTGTTGTGTATTTGTAGTATTTGTTAAGGTTTGTGAAAAAGAGCTTTGCCCTGTTTGTGCCGTTGCTCCGGTTATTACACCAACGCTAGAAAGAGTAGGCAATCCCCATGAATATGTCGTTCCGGCAGGAACAATATTTCCTCCGCCGTTTGCAGGAGTAACCGTTGCTGTATCTCCGCTACAAATGGTTTGAGTATAACTGTTTGGAATATAAGGTGAAATATTTACGGTAATAGCTAATGTTGCAGTAGCTCCAACGCCACAAGAATTAGTGCCATAAACAGTAATATTTCCTGATGTTGCTGTATTTGAGAAACTAACATTAATTGAATTAGTAGTAGATGAACCACTTGCGCCGCTTGGCAAGGTCCATACATAACCATTCTCATTGGCAATAGCCGGAACAGTATAAATTACACCTGTTTGCCCTTGACAAACAGGTGTTAAACCAGAAATTGCTCCTGCGGCAACTGGTAATGGATTTACAATTACAGTAACCGAAGCACATGTTGTTGTGTTACAATCACCACTGTATCTTACAAAGTAAGTGGTAGTAGTTGTTGGCGATACCGTAATGCTGTTTCCTGTTCCGGCAGGCGTTCCGCCACATGAACCTGAAAACCATTCTGCAGTTGCGCCTGTTCCTTGTGTTCCTCCAGCCAATGTTAATGTTGTAGAAGTTCCTTCACAGATAGGTGTTGCTCCAACAGTAATACTTGTTGGCATAACAGAAGGAATATTTACCGTAACAGGATAATTGGCTGAAACCGCTCCATCGCCACAATCGTTAGTAGCATAAACGGCTATATTTCCTGATGTTGCATTATTTGCAAAAGAAACCGTAATCGAATGAGTATTTGCTCCCGAAGTTATCGTTGCTCCTGTTGGCAAGGTCCATACATAACCATTCTCATTGGCAATAGCAGGCACAGTATAAACAACACTTGTTTGCCCTTGACAAACAGTTGCAGTTCCGCTGATTGCTCCTGCGGCAACTGGTAATGGATCAACCGTTACAGTAACCGAGGCACAAGTTGTAATGTTACAACTTCCGCTGTATCTTACATAGTAAGTGGTTGTAGTGGTAGGAGAAACAGTAATGCTGTTTCCTGTTCCGGCAGATGTTCCGCCACAAGAACCGCTAAACCATTCAGCAGTTGCGCCTGTTCCTTGTGTTCCTCCAACTAATGTTAATGTTGTAGAAGTTCCTTCACAAATGGTTGTCATTCCGCTGATGCTTGTTGGCACAACAGAAGGAATATTTACCGTAACAGGATAATTGGCTGAAACCGCTCCATCGCCACAATCGTTAGTAGCATAAACGGCTATATTTCCTGATGTTGCTGTATTTGAGAAATTAACGGTAATGGTATTAGTGTTGTTTCCTGCGGTTATTGTTGCTTCTCCTGAAAATGCACTCAAATCCCAAACATAACCTGTAGCATTGGCAATAACAGGAATAGTGTAGGTAACACCTGTATCTCCTTGACAAACTGTTGCTGTTCCTGTGATTGGCCCAGCTGTTGCAGGTATAGTGTCAACCGTTACAGTAACCGAGGCACATGCTGTTGCATTACAATCTCCACTATATCTAACATAATAAGTGGTTGTAGTGGTTGGCGATACCGTAATGCTGTTTCCTGTTCCAGCAGATGTTCCGCCACAAGAACCGCTAAACCATTCGGCAATAGCGTTAGTTCCTAAACTTCCGTCTGTTACTGTTAAAACTGTAGAATTTCCTTGACAAATAGTTGTCGTTCCGCTGATGCTTGTTGGTGCAACGGAAAGAGTGTTTACCGTTACAGGAAAATCGGTAGAAACCGATCCGGTTCCACAAGAATTAGTGCCATAAACGGTAATGTTTCCGCTTGTCGCTGATGTTGAATAAGAAACTGTAATGGAATGGGTATTTGCTCCTGCAGTTATCGTTGCTCCTGTTGGCAAACTCCATACATAACCAGTAGCATTGGCAATAGCAGGAACAGTATAAACAACTCCTGTTTGCCCTTGACAAACTATGTTATTACCAATAGCTCCGCCGATTGTTCCCGCTGGATTAACAGCATCTTCAACAGTAATAGTACCGGTAGCGGTTACTGTTCCACAGCCATCCACTGGAATACTATAATTGTAAACACCCGAAGCAGTTGGCGTTCCGCTGATGGTAATAGTATCAGCACTCCAACTTGCCGTTATTCCCGGAGGTAAATTTGCTGGCGTTCCAATTCCTGTTGCCAAAGAAGTGGTGTGTGTAATATCGGTTGTTAAAACAGTATTGATACATAGTATAGGAGAATATGACGCTGCGCCAACACTACTGTTAAGGGTAACAGTAATTGTTCCTGTTGCGTTTACATTACCGCAACCTCCAATTAATGGAATAGAATAATTAAAAACGCCATTAGCTGTTGGTGTTCCGCTAATAGTAATAGTGTTTGAAGACCAAGTTGCTGTTACACCAGCAGGCAAACCGTTTGCACCCGAAACTCCATTGTTTTGAATGCCTATAGCATTTGTAGTGGTATGAGTAATACTAGATACTAAAGCCGTATTGATACACAAAGTAGGTGTAGCCGAAGCTGAGCTTACCCCAAGATTATTTGGATTGACGGTAACGGTTTTAACGACTTGTGAAGAAGGACCGTTACAACCATTAGCAGTTACTTGAATATCTACTGTTCCTGAGAAACCATTTGCCCATGTCATTACTCCTGTGGTAGCGTTGATGTTTCCTGCTGCTGCATTGCTCAAACTCCAGTTAAAACCTGTGCTGTTTGTAGCAGTAGTAGCATAAGTTGTAGTCGTTGTAC
>NZ_JAAMPT010000183.1 GCF_012911605.1 Flavobacterium solisilvae
TAGTCCAAGTTTACCAAACGGATTATCATTGGACACAACAACCGGAATAATTTCTGGAACGCCAACGGTTTTACAATCGGCTACGGATTATGAAGTTACGGCTACGAATTCTGGTGGAAGTGTTTCGTTTATTGTTTCAATTGCAGTGGAAGAAGAATTAGGTTTGATTGATGAAGTGAAAAAATTGTTCACGGTTTATCCTAATCCATTTGAAAATGAAATAAATGTTATTCATGAGTTTGACGATGTTTTGTATTCGATTTTCAGTTTGGATGGAAAAGAAATTCAAAGAGGACGATTGTTAAATTCAAAAATTAGTATCAACCAATTGCCTTCGAGCGTATATTTGCTAAAACTTCAATCCGAAGAAAAAGTGCAAATTATTAAAATGGTTAAGCAATAAAATCAGAAAGGAGTTTTTTATAAAACTCCTTTTTTATTCATTGAAAATACTAAAAAAAATATTCGACTTTTATGTCAACGGTAGCATTCATGTGGCGTTGTCGGTTTTTGCTTTAACGCAAATGACTGGTTTTTTGTTTCAAATAAAGGACATAGAAAACGTTTCGTTATTTGCTTTTTTTGGAACAATCGTTGGTTATAATTTTGTCAAATATGATGCTTTAGCGCGAAGCCAAAAACTCCAAATGCGATTGGAATTGAAAGCGATTGCAGTTTTGAGTTCAATTGCTTTTCTAGCTTCGGGATATTTTTTTTATCAGTTGGAAAGTATAACTCAACTTATTGGTTTTGGATTTTTAGCACTAACATTATTATACACTTTGCCTTTTTTTCCGAATAGAAAAAATGCTCGAAACTGGGCTGGAATTAAGATTTATATCGTAGCGATTTGTTGGGTTGGCGTAACACTTTTTCTGCCAATTATCAATAGTCAATTGTCATTTGATAGTTATGTTTTTTTAGTAGCTGTTCAGCGATTTATTCTAATTTTTACGTTGGTTTTAATTTTTGAAATCATCGATTTGAAATTTGATGATCCACATTTGAAAACCGTTCCGCAGCAAATTGGCGTTTTTAAAACCAAGCAAATTGGCGTTGTATTGATGTTGATTTTTGTTTTGCTTGAACTTTTATCCGAAGATTTTATCCTTGAATTTTTAATTGTAAAAACAGGATTAGCAGTAACTACGGTTTTATTTTTACTTTTTGTACATGAAAATCGTTCTCGATATTACGCTTCGTTTTGGGTAGAAAGCATTCCAATTTTATGGTGGTTGATGGTAGTTATATTATAAACAAGACAGGTTTTCAAAACCTGTCTTGTTTGTTGATTTACGCTTTAAAAACAATTCTTTCTTCAGTATGAGTTTCTCTTGCTTTTCTTTTTCCTCTAAAGAAAAAGTAAAGATTTAAGAACAACATCAATCCGAGATAGATTGTAAAACCACCAATTTTATAACTCAATTTTTCTATCAAAAGTTGATACGTATTGTCATAAAGGTTCATTTCTAAAATCATCAAAGCAAATCCTAAATTCAACAGATAAAATCCAGTTTCAAAGAGTTTGTTGGTTGCAATTGCAATTTCTTCGCGACCTTTAAAAATATCAAGCATATAAATTTTACTGTTTTTGAACAAAGTTTTAGAAACATAATAGGTTAAAAACAAAGCAACTGGTAAATAAATAGCATAACCGATTAAAATTTTTGTAGTTTCCATAGTATAAAGATTTAAATTAATTTTTGAATGTATTTTGTAATGATATAAATGTTGAAGTAATGAAGCATGGCAATGATGCAAATAATTGTTGCGGTTTTAATCGAAATTACTTCAACTAATTGTGGATAGGAAATGATTTTGTCCCAAGAAATTAGCGTCATCCCACAGTAACCCAGATTTAAAAGATAATATCCAATAAGCAACACTTGATTTGTTTTTTGGCATAAATCTTTATGTTCAGGTATCAATTGAGCTACGTAAATATTTCCATTTCGGTAGCAAATTTTACCGACATTTATAATGATGAATGTGGTTATCAATAAATATATTACGTAACCAATAATGTTTAGGTTCATGGTTTAATGATGTTATATTTTGAATTTGAGAAACTACAATAGTTTAGATATAAATTGTAAACTGCTATAAGAAGGCACATATAGAAGATTTCATTTATATAAAACTTAAAAAATAAGACCACAATAAACCAATAAAGTATGTAAAAAATAAGCAATAGTCTATTGTGAGCAATTGCATAAAATGTAAAGATGAAGGATATAAAAACTTGAAATAATCCAAGAAGAACTAAAAATCCAACACTATCTATATCATAGTTAATTACATTATCAATAAATACTCCTAATAAAGATACTATTGTAAGAATTAGATTTAGGTAAAATACAAACTGTCTCATAATTATCTATTGTTTTAAACTTTCAGAAAAAAATGAAAGTTTTGATTAAAAAAAGGTTTTACTTCATTATTTTTACAACTAGTTTTGCTAACCAATTGTCTTTGTATTCTGTTATTTTGTCCAGCATATTATCTGCTTTTAGAACGAAGTCATACAATTTAGATGTTTGATCAACAAAATGTTTCTCGGCAGCTGTTCCGTCAGATTCTAATGCAGAAACTTCTTTTAAAACTTTTAATGCAGGTTTTATTTCACGTTTGCTTCGTTCTCTTGAAATTTTAACGGCTAGTTCGTCTAAATCTTTTTCAGCTGTAAAAAATTCACGACGTTCGCCAGCTTTGTATTCTTTATAAACAATTCCCCAATCCATTAAAGCTCTTAAATTCATTGAAGCATTTCCTCTTGAAATTTGCAATTCTTCCATAATATCTTCCATAGAAACTGCTTCGTGCGAAACCATCAAAAGCGCATGGATTTGAGCCATGGTTTTGTTAATTCCCCATTGACTGCCCAAAGCACCCCAAGTTTGAACGAATTTATTTTTAGCTTCTTTGAATTCCATTTTGATGGTTATTTCATTTTGATAGGACAAAGTTAAGTAAAAGTTTTTAAAGTTTCAAAAAAAAATGAAAGTTTATTTAAAGAAAACCTTTATTGGTTTTCGGTCTTGTATTTAAATGATTTAGGATAGTTTTTGAAGTAATTAATCTTTGAAAAAATCAGGATAATTTACATTTAATAAATATTGAAGGTAATTATAAGAAGAATAAAACTCAAAATCGTTTTCAATATTATTTTCCATATTTTCAAGTTCTTCAATAACTTTCTTGTCTTCTGAAAAGGTTTCTTTAAAATATGAAATTCCAAATATTGGGTGATTATTATACAGTTTGCCAAAGGAATAATTGCTAGACAAATTTTCGTATTCATTATCAATAATTTCTTTTTTGTTCAAATATTTGTTATTGATGTTATTGATGTTTTCAATTAAACTAGACTTGAGATTCTTCAAAAATAAATCTATATTATATTTGTATCTTTTATGAGTTTCTATTAATTCATAACAATTCAAAATTCTTTCGTAATGAAAAACTTTGTCAGATTCTAAAAAATAATTGAAATTTTCATTGACTATGTTTACTAAATTTTTGAATTCTGTTTTTTCTAAATTTTCTAAAATTTCAATAGATTTTCTTTTAAATTCTGAAATTATAACCTTTGTTTTCTTTAATATTAAATCAAAATTTTCATTTAGCATTAAAAAATGATTACTTATAACTTCGTCAGTAAAATAACCACTCGCCTCAAATTTAAAATTATTGTCTTTTTGATATTTTAAATAGGTGATATCACCTAATTCATTTGGATGAAATCCAAAAAGGCAAAAAGATTTTAGGGACTTATCTTTACTTCTACTTATTGGATGTCCAATTAATTCATTTCTTAATTCACGATTTTTTCTAAAGTTTATTTTGTGCTTTAAACCAAATGATTTGTTCAATTCATAAATTAAATCTTGTTGCACGTAAATCAATTGGAGAATACCAATAGAATTTAAAAAACGATTTTCCAATGAGTTTTTCTTATCAAGTTTTATGCTTTCCAAAATAGGTAAGGTATCATGGAAATATCCAAAAATTACTCCAACGTAATTGGTGTCTAACTCATTATTGAAATTTAATTTTTTTCGAAAGAAATTATATTCCCATATGTAATGTCTCCAAGTATCCTCGATTAATTGTAATTTTTCTTTCGTTTTCATATTATATCAACCCAGCACGTTTCAACAACGCATCAGCCTTCGGTTCTTGACCACGAAAACGTTTGTACAATTCCATTGGTAATTCGGTTCCGCCTTTTGAAAGTACGTTATCTTTAAATTTTGTGGCTACTTCTTTATTGAAAATACCTTGTTCTTGGAAATACGCAAATGCATCGGCATCCAAAACTTCAGCCCATTTATAACTGTAATATCCAGACGAATAACCGCCAGCAAAAATATGCGAAAACGAAACGCTCATACAGTTTTCAGCAACATCAGGATATAAAGTTGTGCCTTCGAATGCTGCTTTTTCAAACGCTTTTACATCAGTAATTTCGGTTGGATTATTGCTGTGAAAAGCCATGTCTAAAAGCCCGAAACTCAATTGACGCAATGTTGCCATGCCTTCTTGAAAACTTGCACTTTCCTTGATTTTTTCAACATACTCTTGCGGAATAATTTCTCCAGTTTCGTAATGTTTTGCAAACAATGCCAACGCTTCTGGTTCGTAACACCAGTTTTCCATCACTTGGCTTGGTAATTCCACAAAATCCCAATACACAGACGTTCCAGACAAACTTGGATAGACTGTGTTGGCTAACATTCCGTGTAATCCGTGACCGAATTCGTGGAATAACGTCGTTACTTCATTAAAAGTCAAAAGTGAAGGCTTGGTTTCGGTTGGTTTTGTAAAATTACAAACGTTGGAAATATGTGGTCGTTCGTTTTTTCCGTCTTTTATGTATTGCGATTTGAAACTCGTCATCCAAGCGCCATTTCGTTTTCCTGGTCGTGGAAAAAAGTCGGCGTAAAAAATGGCTACTAATGCTCCAAATTCGTCTTTTACTTCGTAAGTGGTAACTTCTTCGTGGTATTTGTCGATGTCAAAAACTTCGGTAAAAGTTAATCCGAATAATTTATTTGCAATGGTAAACGCGCCATTCAAGACATTTTCCAATTTAAAATAAGGTTTCAATTTTTCATCATCCAAATTGAATAATTTCTGTTTCAATTTTTCAGAATAGTACGCGCCGTCCCATTTTTCTAATTTTTCAATTCCGTCTAATGCTTTAGCGAAAGCAGTTAATTCGGCAAATTCACGTTCGGCTGCAGGTTTTGCTTTAATCAATAAATCATTTAAAAACGATTTAACTTTTTCGGGATTTTGCGCCATTCGTTCTTCTAAAACAAAGTGTGAATGCGTTTCATATCCTAATAAATTGGCACGTTCAAAACGTAATTTCGCAATTTTAAGTGTGATTTCTTGATTGTCAAATTCGTTGTTTTGAAATGCTTTTTTTCCGGCTGCGATAGCAATTTCTTTTCGCAACTCACGATTTTCGGCATAAGTTACAAATGGTAAATAACTTGGATGATCTAAGGTAAAAATCCAGCCATCAAGATTTTTGCTTTTTGCTAACGATTTTGCGGCTTCAATTGTTCCTTCTGGCAAACCTTTTAAATCGTTTTCATTAGTAATATGAAGTTGATAATTATTGGTTTCTGCCAAAACATTTTCGCTGAACGTTAATTTTAGTTTAGCCAATTCAGTATCGATTTCGCGAAGTTTAGCTTTCTTTTCTTCCGATAATAAAGCGCCGTTTCTAGAAAAACTTTTGAATTTTTTATCTAGCAAAGTCGCTTGTTCTGTGGTAAGGTTTAAAGTGTTTTTTTGCTCGTAAACCGATTTTATTCTTTTGAATAAATCTTCATTCAAAGTGATATCGTTACTGAATTCGGTCAATAATGGTGTTACTTCTTGAGCGATTTTTTGCATTTCGTCACAAGTTTCAGCCGAATTCAAATTGAAGAAAATCGATGATAATCGTTCTAATGCATCACCAGAAAAATCCAATGCTTCAATCGTGTTTTCGAATGTTGGAGCTTCTGGATTGTTGATAATAGCGTCGATTTCTGCTTTTGCCGAAGCGATATTTTCGATAAAAGCAGGTTTATAATCTTCCATTTTAATTTGAGAAAATGGAGCAGTATCGTGTTTTGTATTGAATTTTTGTGTTAGTATTTTCATTTTTTGTTTCACTAAGTTTCGCAAAGTTTTTTCACAAAGTTTCACAGAGATTTTTGTGTAACTCTGTGTTTAACTTCGTGTGACTTTGTGCAATTATTTATTTTTCAATTCATTTGAAGCTTTATTCACCGCTTCTTTCAAACTCTCTTTGTAGAAGATAATTTTGTCAAGCACACATTTATCATGACTTCCAATGATTTGTGCGGCAAGAATTCCAGCGTTTTTTGCTCCGTTTAGCGCAACAGTTGCCACCGGAACGCCACCAGGCATTTGCAAAATCGACAAAACCGAATCCCATCCATCGATTGAATTACTTGATTTTACAGGAACACCAATTACTGGCAATGGCGACATCGAAGCGACCATTCCGGGTAAATGAGCCGCGCCACCAGCACCAGCAATAATTACTGAAATTCCTCGTGTGTGGGCGTTTTTGCTAAAATCAAATAATTTTTCGGGTGTTCTGTGTGCCGAAACGATATCTACTTCGGTTTCAATGTCAAATCCTTTTAAGATGTCGATGGCTTCTTGCATGACTGGCATGTCGGAAATAGAACCCATTATTATGGCTACTTTGCTCATGTTTATATGTTGAATTTTAAATTTTAAATTTTAAATGATTGTAATTACGTTCGTTTAAAATTTAAAATTCATAATTTATAATAATTTTTAACTAATCACTCGAATACTATTCTTCACTTTCTCAGCAATTTTTCTAGCTTCATCCATATTTTCATTTACAATCGTAACATGTCCCATTTTTCTAAATGGTCTTGTTTCTCTTTTGCCGTAAATGTGTGGCGTTACACCATCAATTGCCATTATTTTCTCGATATTTTCGTAAATTACTTGTCCAGAAAAACCTTCTTCGCCGACCAAATTTACCATAATTCCAGCAACTTTACTATTTGTATTTCCTAAAGGCAAATCTAAAATGGCACGTAAATGATTTTCAAATTGAGAAGTATAACTTGCTTCAATACTATAATGTCCCGAATTGTGTGGTCTTGGCGCAACTTCGTTAACCAAAATTTCGTCATCTTCGGTTTGAAACATTTCTACCGCTAATAAACCAACGTGAGTGAAAGCTTCTGAAACTTTAAGTGCTATTTCGGTTGCTTTTTTAGCCACTTTTTCGTCTATACGAGCAGGACAAATTACATATTCTACTTGATTGGCTTCGGGATGAAATTCCATTTCCACTACAGGATAGGTTTTTACTTCGCCAGAAACCGAACGAGCAACAATTACAGCCAATTCATTTTTAAACGGAACCATTTGTTCGGCAATGCATTCTACTTCGGGTAAATTTACCAAATCTAATGTAGAACGAACGATTTTTACACCATTTCCATCATAGCCAAACTGCGCACATTTCCACACAAATGGCATTTCTAATTCGTCTTTTTCTAACGATTTTCTCAAATCATTTAAATCTACAAAACGCTGATGAGGTGAAGTTGGGATGTTATTTTGAACATAAAAATCCTTCTGGCGACCTTTATTTTGAATTAATCGCAAGGTTTTTGGCGAAGGATAAACAGGTAAACCTTCAGCTTCTAATTTATCTAAAGCATCAAGATTTACATTTTCAATTTCGATGGTTAGCAAATTTACCATTTTGCCAAATTGATAAACCGTATCAAAATCCATTAAACTTCCGCGAAAGAATTTTGTTGCGCCAAATTGACTTGGCGCTTCTTCACTTGGATCGAGAATGTAGGTTTGGATGTCAAATTTTCTAGTATCGGCGAGTAACATTTTACCTAATTGTCCGCCACCGAGAATTCCTAATTTAAAATCGGATGAGAAATAATTCATTTTGTAGTTGTAGTTGTTTGCGCAAAGATAAGAGTAAGAATTTAGAATTCAGAGTTTAGAATTCAGAAAATACTATTTGTTGAGTTTCTTTAATAAATTTCTTGTTGCTGCTTGGTAAGCCGCAGAATGATTGGAATAATCTTGAGAAATAATCATTTTTAATTCATCGTGAACCCAATCATATTTTTTGCCTAAAACAAAAAGCGCTTTCATGGCATATACTTTTGAAGCTACTTTTTCGTCTTGAATTAATCGGTCAAGTAACGCTTCAATTAAGTTGTGTTCTTGTTCTTGTGTGAGCGAAATGCCGTTTTTCCTATGATTACTTTTGGTTAAAAAGAAAGCTATTTTAGTTGCTGGTCGTAATGCGGAATCGTCTTTAATTTTTGGAAGTATGATGCAGAAATCTTCTATGTAAACAGCAAATTGTTTTAATTTTTTTTCGCAAACCAAGTCCAAACTCCAAAACGCTTTTACATGTAAATCGTGTTCGATATCAAATGCTAATCGTATCATTTCATCGAGATGATTTTCGTTTTTCATAGCAAAATTGCTAACCATTTTTCGGCTAGCAACGTGACATGTACTGGCTTCGATTTTTTGATACATTTGGCTTTTCATTTGGTAAATATATCTAATTTGCAAAAAAGTGTCAATACTTACTGCTTAATACTTTATACTTCATTAAATTTGCAACTTATTTTAAATCAAAAATAATGATACATCTTCACGATAAATCTTTTGAGCCATTCATTTCTTCTGAAGAAATACAATTTGCAATTCAAAATATGGCAAAACAAATGGACGACGACTTTTTTGATGAAGTTCCAGTTTTTATTGGGGTTTTAAACGGTTCTTTCATGGTTTTGTCTGATTTAATGAAAAATTACAGAGGAATGTGTGAAGTGAGTTTCATTAAAATGGCTTCCTATGAAGGAATGGAAACGACCAATGAAGTAAAACAGTTAATTGGTTTAAACCAAGATTTAGAAGGAAGAACGGTTGTAATAGTAGAAGATATTGTTGATACAGGAAATACAATTGAAGAATTGAAAGCTATTTTTAAAGATAAAAAAGTAAAACATTTAAAAATAGCAACACTATTTTTCAAACCAGAAGCATACAAAAAAGACATCAAAATAGATTATATCGGTATCAGAATTCCAAATAAATTCATTGTAGGTTATGGTTTAGACTATGATGGATTGGGTAGAAATCTTCCAGACGTATATCAATTAGCACAATAACAGACAACAAATAATAACAGACAACTTTTAATAAAATGATTAACATCGTTCTTTTCGGAAAACCAGGTGCAGGAAAAGGCACACAAGCTGAATTTTTAAAAGAAAAATACAATTTAACACATCTTTCAACAGGAGATATTTTTAGATTTAACATTAAAAATGATACCGATTTAGGAAAACTTGCCAAAACATTTATGGACAAAGGCGATTTAGTTCCAGACGAAGTAACCATTCAAATGTTGCAAAGCGAAGTAGATAAAAACCCACATTCAGCAGGATTTCTTTTTGATGGTTTTCCAAGAACATTAGCTCAAGCTGCGGCTTTAGATAAATTTCTTGAAAGCAAAGGACAAAACATCACAGCAACGGTTGCACTTGAAGCTGACGATGATATCTTGGTAGCACGATTATTAGAAAGAGGAAAAACCTCTGGAAGACCTGACGATCAAGACGAAGAAAAAATTCGTAATCGATACCAAGAATATAACGAAAAAACCGCACCTTTGATGGATTATTACAAAGGACAACAAAAATTTTATGCTGTAGATGGAATTGGCACCATCGAAGAAGTTACAAAAAGAGTTAGCAAAGTAATAGATAATTTGTAACTTAGTGCCTGTAAAGGTTAATCAAACATTTTTCAATTGGAAATTTTTATAATTTTTCTTCTTATTTTATTGAACGGAGTTTTCTCAATGTCTGAGATTGCGCTCATTTCTGCTCGAAAAAACCGATTAGAAACTGCCGCAAAAAAAGGCAATACCAATGCTAAAGTGGCTTTAGATTTAGCCAATTCTCCCAACAAATTTTTATCAACTGTACAAATCGGGATAACGCTTATCGGGATTTTAACCGGTATTTATTCTGGTGATAAAATTACCGATGACGTAAAGTTGTTTTTTGATGGTTTTGCCTCATTGCAGCCTTATTCTCAAAGTATTGCTGTTGGAGTAGTAGTAGTGGTTTTAACGTTTTTCTCTCTAGTTTTGGGCGAATTAATCCCAAAGCGAATAGGTCTAAACTATCCTGAGACTATTGCAAAAGCCGTTGCCGTACCCATGAAAATGGTTTCTGTAATAACAGCACCATTTATTTGGTTATTAACCGTTTCAACAGATTTCGTTTTAGATGTATTTAAAATTAAACCAACTGCTGACGGAAAAGTAACAGAAGAAGAAATCAAAGCCATCATCAAAGAAGGAACTGAAGGTGGAGAAGTTCAAGAAATAGAGCAAGACATCGTGGAACGCGTTTTCCACATTGGCGATAGAAAAATAAACTCCTTGATGACGCATAGAAAGTGGATTGTTTACCTTTCTACTGACGATACCATCGAAGAAATAAAAACTAAAGTACTCGACGAATTGCATTCCGTTTATCCCGTTTGTAACGAAAATCTTGACGAAGTACAAGGAGTCGTTTTGATGAAAGACTTGTTTGCCAATTTCGAAAAAGGAAATTTCGACCTAAAATCGATAACCAAAGAACCGGTCTATTTAATCGAGCACACATCAGCATACAAAGCACTTGAAAATTTCAAAAAATCCAAAGTGCATTACGCTTTTGTAACCGATGAATATGGTGTTTTTCAGGGAATTATCACGCTAAACGATATACTCGAAGCACTCGTTGGCGAAGCATCTGATTTTGACGAAGACGAATACCAACTTGTGTCTCGCGAAGACGGAACTTGGCTCGTTGACGGATTATATTCGCTACACGATTTCCTAACCTATTTCGACATGGACGAACTAACCAACGATTACGACGTAACCACAGTAAGCGGACTAATCATGACCGAAATGGGTAAAATTCCAACACAAGGCGAAAAACTAATCTGGAACAAACTCGAACTCGAAATCATCGATATGGATGGCGTAAAAATTGACAAAGTACTAGTAAAATCAATAATAGAATAAAAATATAAGGAGCGAATCGTTAGGGCAAAAAATAAACCATTTTCCTGCTTTTCGTTACAATCTTTTTTTGTTTTTGTCACACCGAGCGCAGTCGAAGTGCAATTGCTAAAAAAAACAAAAAAAGGATTTCCACTACAATCAGGGCTAAAAAGCTAGCCACAAAAACTACATGAAAAAACAGCTATAAGCTTATTGCTTAAAGCAAAAAGAAAAAGACAATGACAGAAGGTAACTTTGTAGACTACGTAAAAATATACGTTTCCTCAGGAAAAGGAGGAAAAGGATCATCACATTTGCACCGCGAAAAATTCATAGAAAAAGGCGGACCAGATGGTGGCGATGGTGGTCGTGGTGGACACGTAATCATAAAAGGAAACAAAGGACTTTGGACATTATTTCACCTAAAATTTGCTCGACACATCAAAGCTGGTCATGGTGGCGATGGCGGAAGTTCACGAAGTACAGGACACGACGGCGAAGACAAAATCATCGAAGTGCCACTTGGAACCGTAGTTCGCGACAAAGAAACCGAAGAAATTCTATTTGAAATAACCGAACACGGCGAAGAAAGAATTCTAGTAAAAGGTGGAAAAGGCGGATTAGGAAACTGGCATTTTAGAAGTTCCACTAATCAAACGCCGCGTTATGCACAACCAGGAATGCCAGTTGAAGAACTAGATGTAATTTTGGAATTAAAGGTTTTAGCAGACGTAGGCTTAGTAGGTTTTCCAAATGCTGGAAAATCAACCTTACTTTCTGTTTTAACATCAGCCAAACCAAAAATTGCTGATTATCCGTTTACGACCTTAAAACCCAATCTTGGAATTGTGGCGTATCGTGATTTTCAATCGTTTGTCATTGCCGACATTCCAGGAATTATAGAAGGTGCAGCCGAAGGAAAAGGATTAGGACATTATTTCCTTCGTCATATCGAGCGAAATTCAACGTTGTTGTTTCTTGTTCCAGCCGATGCCGATGATATTAAAAAAGAGTACGATATTTTGCTTGACGAACTTCGTCGTTATAATCCAGAAATGCTCGACAAAGATAGATTGGTAGTCATTTCTAAAAGCGATATGCTCGACGACGAACTTAAAGCCGAAATGAAACAAGAATTGGATAAATCTTTCAAAGGAATACCGTATATGTTTATTTCCTCAGTTGCTAATCAAGGATTAATCGAACTAAAAGACAAACTTTGGCAAATGCTCAACATCGATACTGAGCAACCTGAAAATAGCCACGGACTATAAAACAAAATCCCATCTCGTGATGGGATTTTTTCTTGACAAGGATTGATAATCAGTACTATCAATTTTTTATTTTTTACATTCTGAGTAATCTACTTCAAACTCATAATTTTTGTCACTCAATTTTTTAATTGCTGAATTTGAGTTGTGAGCAGGTTTATAAGATGCACCTGTTCCTAAATCTACAGCAATTCCAACTAGTCCAAATGATAATGCAGAAAGTATAAAGTTTCCGGTTCTAAAAGATTTATCGAAAGTTTGAGTTTTAGAAGGACAACCTTCTTGTTTCACTTCAACAACTAATGGTTGATTTCTTGAAAAAAGACTAGTGGCTTGTCCATTACCTAATTTTTGACCATTAACAAATATTTCTGCGTTTGGTTTGTCTTTTACTTTAATAGTACCATTATATTTGCTACCGCCAAACATAACACCGCAACTATTGAAAAATAATGACATGCATAATAAACTTGCTACTAGGTAAATTTTTTTTCTCATAAATTATTAAATTAGAATACTAAACCTACTTTCAGATATTTTATTGTCGCTGTTTCGGCATTTCCGACAGTTCCTTAAACCTATAATAACGTTGTTATTATGACTATTTATTTCTTATAATCAATTCAAATTGAATACTTTTACATGGAAGTCAATTGTTCTAAAATGATTATTATGTTTAATAACTATTACTTTTTCAAATCTATAAAATTTTTTAAAATAATAATTAAAATTTTTAACCTCAAACTTTTTTCTCAAACTTGTCATTGCTTCGCCAGTTCGATTTCTATGATATTACAAAATCTTTTTGATAAATAGTTTCATTATTTATTAAGGCAAAAATTCTATGAATAATTTTATTTCTGATAGCATTTAAAATACTCATTTTATTTTTGC
>NZ_JAAMPT010000184.1 GCF_012911605.1 Flavobacterium solisilvae
AGTAGTTTTTAATGAAAAATGGAAGTGGTCATTTTGCTCCGAAATTAGGTGGTCAATTTGAATTGGAATCAGGTGGTCACTTTAAATTGGAATTAGGTGGTCAATATCACTGGAATTTGCAGCCTTTGGAATAAAAACGAATAATAACAGCGATTTTTCAAAAAAAACATAAAAAACAATCCCTTCAAAAAAACAAAGCTTTTGAAGGGATTTAATAAAAGTTTCTTTTTTAAACTTTACAGGTTTAATAATTCTAGCAACTACTCCATCTCATCCAATCCCAACAATAGCAACTGCGCCGTAGCTTCATTGGTTGCTAATGGAATATTATGTACATCACAAATTCGGATAAGCATATTAATATCCGGTTCGTGTGGATGGCTTGAGTTTGGATCTTTAAAGAATAAAACCATTTTAGTTTTTCCTTCGGCTACGCGAGCGGCAATTTGGGCATCGCCACCAAGCGGACCAGAAAGCATTTTCTTTACTTTAATGCCTACGGCTTCTACCTTTCCTCCAGTAGTTCCTGTAGCAATTAGTTTTACATTTTCTTTTTGCAACAAGTGCTTGTTTTTATTGATAAACTGAACCATGTCAGCTTTTTTTCCGTCGTGTGCAATTATAGCTATTTCCATATGTCATGGCGAGGCTTGAAGCAATCTCGCTTATTAATTATGATGTAAAAATAAAAAAACCTGACGTAACGGTCAGGTTTTCTTAACTATTTATTTAAAATGTGATATGCAATCAATCCGTCGATTGGTCTTCGAAGTACATTACCAATTTTGATATTATATTTTGTTAGCACTACTTCCAATTCCTCTTTTAGATAAAACGCTATTGAACCTACAAAATGTACCGGAACTTCTTTGTAGTTTTCATATTGCATGATGTAGTTTTTCACAAACGATTTTAATTCCTTTTTGATGATTTTTTTGCAAAACTCATGGTCTTTGTGCTTGATGATAAATTTAGCAAACGTAGCCAAATAGGCATTTGGATTGTCTTCTTTGTAAAGATTTGCTTTTACTACATCAACATCTAAGTTATATTCGGTTCTAAATTCTTCTGCTAGTGTTTCAGGCATTTTATTAAAAAAGAAACCTCTTAATAAATGTCTTCCAAATCGGTTTCCAGAACCGTCATCCATGGCAATATAACCCAAGGATTGAACTTTTTGATGCAATTCTTTTCCATCAAAGAAACTACAGTTTGAACCAGTTCCAAGAATACAAACTATGGCTTGTTCATCTTTTGGCGTGGTAGCATAAACTGCAGCAAAGGTATCTTCGTGAACTTCAACTATTGCATTTCTAAAATAACCTTGAAATACAGCCGTTAAAAATTTCTTCATTCGCTCTGTTCCACAACCTGCGCCGTAAAAAAATACGTGAGTAGCTTTGTCTTTGTTGTGTTCTATATCAAAACGATCATTTAATCGTTCAATCACGGCATCTATATCGAGCACTTCGGGATTTAAACCTAATGATTGTGTGGTAAATAATACTTTTCCGTTATCGTCAATTGCTATCCAATCAGCTTTGGTTGAACCGCTGTCTACTAATAATTTCATGCGTTTTGGGTTAGTTTTTAAAAATACAAAATCCCGATTTTACTCCAATCGGGATTTTGTAAATATAATTATTTTACGTTAGCAATATGAACCGCTAAATCAATTAATTTGCTTGAATATCCATACTCGTTATCATACCAAGAAACTAATTTGAAGAAAGTAGAATTTAATCCAATTCCGGCTTTAGCATCAATAATAGAAGTTCTTGAGTCGCCTACGAAATCTTGAGAAACTACATCATCTTCAGTATAACCTAAAATTCCTTTCATTTCATTTTCTGATGCTTTTTTCAATACTGCCATGATCTCTTCGTATGAAGTTTCTTTAGCAACTTTTACTGTCATATCAACTACAGAAACATCCACAGTTGGTACACGGAAAGACATTCCTGTTAGTTTTCCGTTTAACGCAGGAATAACTTTTCCAACTGCTTTTGCTGCTCCGGTTGACGATGGAATAATATTTACACTAGCCGCACGACCACCACGCCAGTCTTTTCTTGACGGACCATCAGCAGTCATTTGAGTTGAAGTAGTAGCGTGAACTGTAGTCATTAAAGCTTCTACAATTCCAAAGTTATCGTGAATTACTTTTGCCAATGGAGCCAAACAGTTTGTTGTACAAGAAGCATTAGAAACCACTGTATCTGTTGGTTTTACTTCGTTATGGTTTACTCCCATTACAAACATTGGAGCATCAGCCGATGGCGCAGAAATGATTACTTTTTTTGCTCCACCTTCAATATGAGCTTTAGCAGTTTCTACAGTAGTAAAAAATCCTGTACATTCTGCAACGATATCTACGTCAACATCTTTATCATCCCATTGGATTAATTTTGGATCACGTTCAGCTGTAACACGAATAAATTTATCGTTTACATATAGTTTTCCTTCTTTAACTTCTACTTTTCCATTAAAACGTCCGTGAACTGAATCATATTTTAACAAGTAAGCCAAATGATCTACATCTAATAAATCGTTGATAGCAACAACTTCTACATTATCTCTATTCATTGTTTCTCTGAAAACAATTCTTCCAATTCTTCCGAAACCGTTTATTCCTAATTTTACTTTAGACATTTTATTTTAAATTTTATTTTATTTGTTTTTATTAAATTTTCAAATTCTATTGAATTTGATATTGACTTTTGAATTTGAATTACGTTGACATAATATCAGAAACTCTAAGCAATTCCATATCAATTGGATAATGACCTTTAATTGCTTGTTCCAATGGCGTTAAGGTTACTTCATCTTGAAGAATTCCTACCATGAAATTTGATTTTCCTTCTAATAAAGATTCGACTGCTTTAACACCTAATCGTGAAGCTAAAACTCTATCAAAACAAGATGGCGAACCACCGCGTTGCATGTGTCCAAGAACTGAAACACGAATGTCATATTCTGGTAAATGTTGCTCGATATAATCTTTTAGTTCAAAAACGTTTTTACCCATTTTATCACCTTCAGCTACTACAACAATACTTGATGATTTTCCTGAAGCTTTACTCTTTTGAAGTGATTCTAGTAATCTATCCAATCCTAAATCTTCTTCTGGGATTAGAATTTCTTCTGCTCCAGCGCCAATTCCTGCGTTTAATGCAATATGACCTGCATCTCTTCCCATAACTTCTACAAAGAAAAGTCGGTTGTGAGAACTGGCTGTATCACGAATTTTATCGATGCAATCCACAACAGTATTTAACGCAGTATCATATCCTAATGTATGACTTGTTCCATAAATATCGTTGTCAATCGTTCCGGGAATTCCCATTACTGGAAAACCAAATTCTTCGTTAAACACTTCGGCACCAGTAAAAGAACCATCACCACCGATAACCACCAAAGCATCAACACCAGCAGCAACAAGATTTTTGTGAGCCGTTTGTCTTCCTTCTTTAGTCTTAAATTCTTTGGAACGAGCCGATTTTAAAATAGTTCCACCTTTATTAACGATATTGTTAACACTTCTTGGTCCCATTTCTTTGAAATCGCCTTCTATCATTCCTTGATAACCTCTATAAATTCCAACGCATTCTACGTTGTGAAAAGCACAAGTTCTTACTACAGAACGAATGGCTGCATTCATTCCTGGTGCATCTCCACCTGAGGTAAGTACACCTATTTTTTTTATCGTTTTCGACATTTTTTTAACTTTAAAATGTAAATTTAGCAAACAAGTACCATTATCTTACCCCTATTATTAATAATTTAATAATCTTGGTAAAATTCAAACGTTTTCGTTGATAAGTTTTTGATTTATTAGAAAACAGGCATTAATCCTCTTTACTAGGAACGCCTTCTTTGTTGGAATTTGGTTTAGTTTCCGATGGTGTTTTCTTGTCTTGTTTTGGAGGTGTATTAAAACGGAAGTTATCTGGGAGAGAAGAATCTTCTATTTCAGTTTGAGTTGGCAAAGCTGTTTTTAATTTTTTATTTTTAAACACTTTGGCTACCAATTCTTTAAAAGTATCAAAATCTACTTGATACGAAATACCCAAACCTTGAGTATAACCAACACCTTGACCGATGTAAGTCACGTCATTTTCTCTATTGAATACTCTAAGATTTAAACTTCCGTCATCGTTTACTCTATACTGAAGTTCAACATTGCCAACAACAGCCGCCGATTCGTTAACGCTACTTCCAACTGGAACACCAACTCTTCCATTTATAGTTATACGATCATTTACTTTTGAAGAAAGCGATAATCCAATTTGTCCATCTGTTTCAGAACCTGGCCTATTATCTGCTCCAACATAATCGGGAGAAATAGTCAGCTTTCCATCAGAAGTGGCAAAAATATCAGCAAAAAGACTTCTTGCTTTTTCGAATAAAAGATTGGTAGGTTGCGATTGACTTAATCCTTCGGAGCTTAAAAATGAATTGGAAGAAAGTAATGATAACGCTTGTGTTTGTCGTGTATCTTTATCGTCTAATTTATATTGTAATTCAGAACGCAAGGTTGAAGCTACGTTTGGAAATTCGATATTAAAATCGGGTTCAGGATTCATCAAGCTTCCTTTAATTCCAATTATAACTTCTACATCTACTTTCTTGTTAAACGATGGATTATCAATTAAAACAGCTGGATTTGCAGTAGTTTTATAAACAGCTTCTAGATTTAATGTTGCCGCCATTGGATCGCCATTCCAAACAATCGAACCATATTTTTTTACTTCAAATTTTTTATCCAATAATCCTCCATATTTAAAGTTGTAATAACCATCCCATACCTGAAAATCGCCATACATGTTGAACTTTCCAAGTGTATTGATTTCAAACATAAGCGTTCCTCTTCCGTTTCCTTTCATTCCATGACCGGAGTCTCTATTAAGTATAACTTCAATATCGGCATTCGGAAGTATATCAAAATTGAACTCAAGTTCTAATCCGCCATAGTTTCGTTCTTCTTTTGACTTGTTGTTCTTAGCTTCATCAGGAGTTTTAAAACGGATGAAACCATTTTCTTCTGAAGCATAAGAATCGTTAATAGGAATTTTTATATCGGTTCCTTCTTCCGATTCGGCATTAACCGAAATAACCAATGCTTCCGTTGGTCCTTTTATTGACGCTGAACCATTCATAAATGCTGTTCCAAAATAAGCCGCATCTTCGTGATCAACAGTATTTAAAGCCAAAAGTCGTTTGGTATCGATGCCTAAATCCAATTCCCAATCACCAAATTGCTTGTGCTTGATAAATCCGCTAATCGAACCTTTTGTATTGAATTTAGTATCAGTAATATCCGTTTCTCTAATGATGAATTTATTTTCGGTAACGTCAACAATTGTTCGGTCTTCAAAAACATAATCTACATTTAGATACGGAATAGTTATTCCTGCTTCATTAACAAATAATCTTCCGTTATAATCTAAATCATCAATATTTCCATCAATTCGAGCATTTCCAGAAGCCAATCCACGAATGTTTGTAATGACATCGCCGCCAATTTTTCCTAAAACACCTAAATTAAACTTATCAAACTTTAAATCAACATCAAGTAACGTTTTCTTGTCAATAATTTCCAACGAACCATCGGCATTAAACGAATCTACGTTTTCATTTTCAAGCGATGATGAAAGGTAGAATTTCTGCAAACTTTCGTCGCCTTTAATGTCTAAATCTAAATTTCCTAATTCAATATTATTGACGAATAAATCTTCTATCAACAACGATGATGTAGGCTGAAATACTTCACCATCTTGCTTAAAATCTACTACTCCATTGAGCTTTCCGTCAAACTTAAATTTGTCAACATCGGGCGTAACTTTATTTAAATTGACATTATCAAAGGTAAGTTTGAAGTCTTTTTTCAACTTTCCGCTGAGTAATCCGTTTAGATTAATTTTTTCGCCTTCATGTGATGCGGTAATGTTTTCAAAAGAGAAATTTTGAAGATTCTTATCAAATACAATTTTGTTTTCGCCTTTATCTTCTTCATTTATATACCAAAGATAATCCTTGAATTGCACTTCGGATTTATCAAAACCAACTACGTTTTTATTGTCTTTATTTATCGTATGGTAAACGTTCAAATTATAAAAATCATTGCCATGGTTTCCACCTTTAAATTCGGTTCTAAAATTTAAAGTATCGTTAACCATTGTGTTAATCAAACTAAAATCACGGATTTTATAATACTTCGTTTTAATACTATCCAGCTGAACATACGATTTGTAAAGCGGATTTCGATTATCAATTTGTAGCAATAAATTATCAAAAGTATTGTCGTAAGCTTTGATTTGTGGCGAAGTAAAATCGAGTTTAAAATCGTCGGAATCAGAGCTTATATTTCCTTTGAGTTTAGTGTTAGTTGCCAACGAAATTTCGGGATAGAAAATCTCAACTACTTTACTATAAATATCAAAGTCAAAATTTAGATATTGACCTTTTTGAACTTTATTCGGAATGTAATTGGTATATAACGAACCCAGTGAATTTTCCACCATTTTTGGCAATTGCGCAAACTGATATTTACCCACAATTTTTCCTTCAACCGCATCAGGCGAAGAAACTAAAATAGTTCGCTCATTACTTTGGTCAAAACTTGAATTGATGTTTAAATAATCAACAAAATAAAGGTCTTTTTTATTTTGATAAGAAGCATTGGTCAGCGTAACATCGCCTTTAAAATTATCCAAATTATTTCCTACCGCTTGAATATCGATTTCGCCTTTAAAAACGGCAACACTATCATTAATAATTCTAAGTTTTTCAAGATTTGCAAAATCTATTTTAGCCTTAAAATCAATTACTTTTTCTCTTTTACTTAAATCAATATTTCCATCAAAATCCATGTAAAGATTTGGATCATTTACAAATACTTTTCCTTTAAAAATTGGTTGTTTGAAATATCCATCAACAATAATATTTCTATACGTATAACCGTTGTATGCTATTCGATTTACATCGCCAACAAAGGTTGTATTGAGTAATTTTTGAGTAAATCCTTTTCCGTCAACATCGATGTTCATTGTCACGCGACCAACATCTTTTTGGTTAAAAATCGTACCAACATCAAAGTTGTCTAGGATTACATTTCCTTTGTATTTTGCATTGTCAATATTGTCGATATTTTCCATGTGCAAATCGGATTCTATTAATCCTAATGCAGTATTCATGACAAAATCGGCATTAATGTAAGTTTGTGTAACTTCTGTTTTTCCGGTAAACTGAAATTGTCCCAGTTTCTTTAACGAAGTTGGGAGTTTTTTACCCAAAACATTAGGCAAAAGTGTGGTCAAATCATCATAATTGGACGTGATTTTTTTGAAATCACCATCCATATAAAATTCGCCCGGACTTCTTGGAAACAGATTTTTAAAGTTAACATCACCACGAATAATCGAGTTTTTATCATCTCTTAAATTCAAATTGGTTGCATAAAAATCATTCAAAGTTCCTTTCACTTTTGACTTTAGTGCAAACGTTCTGTTTTTGCCCAATTCAGCATAAAAATAACGAATATCATTGGTCGATAAAGTAGAACTATCAATTTCAACATCAAAAATTACTTTGTTGTTAAAATTGCTAAAATCCTTTCGATTATAACTTAAAATTGTTTTTCCTTTTAAGAAAGAATTCTTGGTTTTAACCGATAAATTTTCAAGTTTGATATTTTTCTTCGTATATGTGAAATCCGAAATTAAATTTTCTACAAACAAACCTCGATGATCTTGAAAAGACATTTCTTTAATGGCTGCATACACATTTGGACCTTTGATTTTAAAATTCTCCAAATGTGCGTTTAGTTTAGTAAAATCAACATCTTTTGGATTTTCTCTATTATAATCGGTCATCGCAAAACGGCTGTTTCGCAACGTAAGATTATCAGCTTTCAACAAAAATTTTCCTGAACTTGGTTTTCCATCATCAAAAGCGTCTATGAATAAATCAAGATTTGTATGAGGTTCTTTTTTATAATTTTTAATATTCAGGAATAAACCATCGGCAGCCAAATCACCAAAAATCAATTTGTTGTTCAATATGTTTTTAACGCCAAGAATATTCGTTTTTACACGATCAATAAATATCAAAGTATCTTTGTGATGATCTCGAATGAAGACTTTTTTAAGTTTTACACCGCCAAAAACGGTAACCGCAACTTCTTCAATATTAATATCGGTTCCATAGGATTTATTGATTTCGTCGGTAGCATATCGAGCAATTTTCGTTTGAACAAAAGGCGTAGAAAGCGCAATGCTCAATAAAAGCAATAGCAATAACAGCACAACAATTGTGCGAAGAAAAATCTTTTTGAATTTTTTAAACCTGTTATTTTCTTTATTTTTTTCCAAATAATTCGATGGCTTAGGAAAGAAATTTACCTTTGCAGAAAATACTATTTTTGATTTTTCCGTAGGATTGTCAAATATAAATCAAAATCTGTGCCTTTTATGCAACAAAATGAAGTTTTTATTTTAGCTATCGAAAGTTCGTGTGACGATACTGCTGCGGCTGTTTTACAAAACGACAAAGTGCTTTCTAATGTGGTTGCACGACAAAATATCCATGAAGAATATGGTGGCGTTGTTCCTGAGTTAGCTTCACGTGCGCATCAACAAAATATCGTTCCAGTGATTGATGTTGCGCTAAAAAAAGCCAATATTACCAAAGAACAGCTTTCTGGAATAGCTTTCACGCAAGGTCCAGGATTGATGGGTTCATTATTAGTTGGTTCATCTTTTGCCAAATCCTTATCGATGGCGTTGAATATTCCGTTGATAGCTGTAAATCATATGCATGCTCATATTTTGGCACATTTTATTGACGAAGAAGGATTTGATAAACCAACTTTTCCTTTTTTAGCATTGACTATTTCTGGCGGACATACACAAATCGTGAAAGTGAACGACTTTTTCAACATGGAAATCATTGGCGAAACGACCGATGATGCTGTTGGTGAAGCATTTGACAAAACCGCAAAAATACTAGGTTTACCTTATCCTGGCGGACCATTAATTGACCAATTTGCTAAGGAAGGAAATCCAAAAAAATATCCGTTTACTAAACCCAAAGTTGACGGTTTGAACTTTAGTTTTTCGGGTTTAAAAACACAGATTTTATATTTTGTCCAAAAAAATGTAGCCGAAAATCCAAATTTTGTAGAAGAAAACAAACACGACATTTGTGCTTCGGTTCAACAGATTATCATCGATATTTTGATGGATAAACTGAAACTTGCTGTTGCCGAAACCGGAATTACTCAAATTGCAATTGGCGGTGGAGTTTCTGCCAATTCTGGCATTAGAGAAACGCTAAAAAATGCCGAAGGAAAATACGGTTGGAAAACTTTTATTCCTAAATTTGAATACACAACGGATAATGCCGCCATGATTGGAATTGTAGGTTATCAAAAGTTTTTACACGATAAATTTGTCGATCAATCAACGGTTTCCAAAGCAAGAATTGAGTTTTAATCTTGTGTTTTTTTAACTAAAAACTGTCAACCGATAACTGTCAACTGAAAAATGCAACTATTCTACAATCCAAATATAACCGAAACCGCAACTTCTTTTGTTTTTGACAAAGAAGAAAGCAAACATATCGTTAAAGTTTTACGAAAAAAAGAAGGCGATATTTTATACGTAACCAATGGTTTTGGCTACTTATTTACTTCAGAAATTACGATTGCTTCGGATAGTAAATGCACTGTAAAAATCAACTCATTTGAAAAACAGGAAACTCCAAAATTTCAGTTGCATCTTGCCGTTGCGCCAACAAAAATGAACGAACGCTACGAATGGTTTCTTGAAAAAGCTACCGAAATCGGCATTCAAGAAATTACACCAATTATCTGCGAACATTCCGAAAGAAAAGTGATTAAAACCGATAGATTTCAGAAGATTTTGGAAAGCGCAATGAAACAGTCTCTGCATTATTATCTTCCAAAGTTAAATGAACCAATTGCTTTTAAAGATTTTATCAAAAAAAATTTTCATGGTCAAAAATTCATCGCACATTGTGAAGAAACCGATAAAAAATCTTTGAAAAACGAATTAGAAAATGGCAGAGATGTTACTATTTTAATTGGTCCAGAAGGTGATTTTTCTGTTAAAGAAATCCAATTAGCGATAGAAAATTCATTTATTCCTGTATCTTTGGGAAACACGAGATTACGAACAGAAACTGCTGCTGTTGTTGCATGTCATTCGGTTGTTTTTGCTAATGAAAGTTAGATTTAAAAATTTATGAAGAAAATACAATTCCTTTTATTACTGATTACTTCAATTGGTTTTTCCCAAGAAATCGCACTTTTAAAATACAATGGAGGTGGCGATTGGTATGCTAATCCAACGTCTTTACCTAATTTGATTAAGTATTCCAATCAAACGATAAATACAAAAATCAGAACAAAACCAGCAACCGTTGAACCTGGAAGTCCTGATATTTTTGGCTATCCGTTTGTGCACATGACTGGTCATGGAAATGTAGTTTTTAGCGATGCCGAAATTGTAAACCTGAAAAACTATTTGCTTTCTGGCGGATTTCTTCACGTTGATGATAATTACGGCATGGACGAATATATTCGCAGAGAAATAAAACGTATTTTTCCTAACAATCAATTAGTTGAAATTCCTGCAAATCACGCTATTTTCCAAAAACCAAATGTTTTTTCAGGCGGTTTGCCAAAAATTCACGAACACGATAATAAACGTCCGCAAGCTTTTGGTATCTTTGAAGGTAATAGATTGGTACTACTTTACACCTATGAAACTGATTTAGGTGATGGTTGGGAAGATGCCGAAGTACATAACAACCCAAAAGAAGTGAGAGAAAAAGCACTAAAAATGGGCGCTAATATTTTGAATTATATTTTTAATAATTAAAATCAAGTTCTTTACCAATTAATAAAAATATTCCATTGGATTTTACCATTTTAGAAATAAAAATTCAACAATTTATTGATAATCATATCAATACTGATGTATCCAAAGTAGCATTGCAAAAAAATCCTTTTCCTGAAACGGATTGGGCGCTTATTTTACAACAATTAGCCGCCAAACAAAAAGCTAAATCCAAACTTCCAACTTGGTTTGAAACTCCTACTATTTTGTATCCAAGTAAAATCTCAGTGGAGCAAACTTCTTCCGAAAAAACGGCTGAATATAAAGCTTCTTTGGTTTTTGGAGAAAGTTTAATCGATTTAACTGGAGGTTTTGGTGTAGATGATTTTTATTTTTCCAAAACGCTAAACAACGTAGTTCATTGTGAAATTAACACCGAATTATCTGAAATTGTTTCACATAATTTTGAGCAATTGAAAGTCAAAAACGTAAAGTGTTTTGCCGATGATAGTTCTGAAGTTTTACAGAAATTAAATCAAAAATTTGATTGGATTTATATTGATCCGTCAAGACGAAATGATGCCAAAGGAAAAGTTTTTATGCTAAAAGATTGTTTGCCCAATGTTCCTGAATTGCTGGATTTTTACTTTAGTTTCTCGGATAACATCATGATAAAAACAGCTCCGATTTTGGATATTTCCTCAGGAATTTCAGAACTAAAAAATATTGCCCAAATTCACATTGTTGCGTTAGAAAACGAAGTAAAAGAATTGCTTTTTATTCTGAATAAAAACCACAAATCAACGATTGAAATAAAAACCATTAATTTACTGAAAAACAAACAAGAAACATTTCAATTTCAGTTAAATTCAGAAGTAAAAAACACGAATTATTCTGTTCCAAAAAAGTATCTTTTTGAACCCAATGCTGCCATCATGAAATCGGGCGGTTTTGATGAAATTGCAATACAATTTGGATTAGAAAAACTACATCAACATTCACACCTTTATACTTCAAATGAAATAATGGATTTTCCTGGCAGAGTTTTTGAAATTAAAAACACATTGGATTACAACAAAGCGAATATGAAGTCGTTTTTAGAAAATCAAAAAGCGAATATTACCACTCGAAATTTTCCAGAAACCGTAGAAAATATTCGAAAGAAATGGAAAATAAAAGATGGTGGAAATTTGTATTCTTTTTTTACAACCGATATGACAAATTCGAAAATTGTAGTACTTTGCGAGAAATTAAAATAAACGCAGATTTTATTTAAAACACAAATTACACGAATTATCACAAATTAATTTTAATACATTTAATTTTCACAAATTATAACAGATTAATTAATATCTGAACAGTAAACAAAAACCATGAAAAAGATTTTTTTAGCACTTATTATACTTACTTCGTTTAACACTTTTGCCCAAAAACCTTGTGAAATTGACCGTGAATTTACAGATAGCCTAGGAAGTTATAAATCATTAAAACAGCAACTCGTTTTTGAGAGAAGTTTTGCAGGAAATTCGAATAGAATATACTTTACGTTATCTACAAACAACGGTATTTTATCATTGGAAACTGAAATGTTACAACAAAGTAATGAGTTTATTAAAGCAAATTGCTTTGATAAAAATTCTAAAATTTACCTTCAATTAAATAATGGTAAAATCGTAACGCTACGTTACAACGGTCATGAAACTTGTGGTACTTTACTAAGAAGTGAAGATGGAAAAAACAACCGCATCACTACTGCTACTTTCCTATTTACCAAAGAAAATTTTGAAGACTTAAAAACTTCAAAAGTTACTTTCATGAGAATACTTTATGGAACAGAAACCTTAGATTATCCATTCAAAACTTCACTAGTTTCGGTATTAGACAATAAAACTTACGAACCGGAGAATTATTTTATTGACTATTTAAAATGCTTTAATTAACGCATTTCCATTTAAGGTTTTCTACTTTGTCGGCTTTGCTTCCGTTTAAATTGTAATGCCACCACTCGGAATCAAAGGAAGAAAAATTATTTTGTAGCATTATTTCTTTTAGAAATTTTCGGTTTTGAATAATCGTATCGTTAAAATTCAGATAATTATGCGATGCTTCTTCGCCAAAAAAATCAAATTTGGTTCCCATATCGAGTTCAACTCCAAGCGAGTCAACTAACGTTATGTCAACTGCGCCACCTTTATTGTGAATAGATCCTTTTTTGGGATTGGCAACATAGTTAGCATCAGGAACGATTTTCCACATTTTTCGCTGAATGGCTCGCGGTCGATAACAATCATATAATTTGATTTTAAAACCTTTTTCGATAAATGATTTATTCGCAGCCAATAATGATTTAACAGTTTTCACACGAAGAAAACATTCGTCACAAGGATATACTTTTTCTTTAAGAAAATTATCGGCTGTGGCATATTTCATATCATAAACGAAATCATTGCTATAATTCTTCAGGTTTACGAATTTATTTTCATCAGTTTCGGTAGTAATATCTAAAAGCGATTCTGATTTGGTTGAATCAAGATACGATTTGCAGGAAAAGAATATTCCCGAAATCATTAGCAGAAAAAGTATTTTTTTAGATTTCATTAAAAACAAATTAACTGTTGATTTTTGAACCATATAAGGCATTTAAGTTCATATAAAAAAAGAAAAACATCAAACTTACATGTTCTTAAATGTCTTATATGGTAATTTAAATTTCATCCGAAGTAAAAGTCGTAAAACTTCTCTTTTTAAATGGACGAACAATTAAACGACCTTCGCGATCAAAACGAATGTAATTGTAAATCCAATTCATGAAAACAACAGCTTTATTTTTGAAACCAATTAGCGAAAACAAATGCACAAACATCCAAACTACCCAAGCGAAAAATCCGTTAAAATGGTATTTTGGCAAATCAACAACGGCTTTGTTTCTACCAATGGTTGCCATCGAACCTTTGTCGTTATACTCAAATGGCTTCATAGGTTTATTTTGAGACAATCGTTTGAAATTTTCCCCTAATAAATCACCTTGCTGAATGGCAGGTTGCGCCATCATTGGATGACCTTGCGGAAATTTCTCGGTTTCCATCGAAGCAATATCGCCAATGGCAAAAATATTTTCATAACCGTTTACCTGATTAAATTGATTTACGCGAATGCGTTCTACTCGTTCTACCAAAGCTTTGGCATCCAGTCCGTGAACTGTAGCACCTTGAACACCAGCTGTCCAAATCACGGTAGCGGAATCAAAACTTAAATCAGAATTGGTGGAAATTATTCTTCCATCATAATTAGTTACACGAACATTTTTCCAAACTTTTACGCCTAAATCAACTAGAAATTTCTCGGCAGCAATGGATGATTTTTCACTCATCGTGTTCAAAACTCTGTCGCCACTTTGAATTAAATTGATTTGCATTTGGGAAATATCCAAATCGGGATAATCTTTTTGCAGAATTTCCTTTTTCATTTCAGCCAAAGCTCCAGCAAGTTCAACACCAGTTGGTCCAGCGCCAACTAGCACAAAGTTCATCAACGCGTTTCTATCGGTTTCCTCTTTCGTTAAAACCGCTTGTTCAAAATTCTCGAGAATAAAACTTCTGATATTCAACGATTGTGGGATGGTTTTCATTGACATAGCGTTGCGCTCAATTTCTTTATTGCCAAAATAATTGGTTTTAGAACCTGTAGCAATGACTAAATAATCATAATGCAAATCGCCAATTTCAGAAATTATCTTTTGGTTTTCAGTATCAATATCTTTCACCGAAGTCAATCGGAAATAAAAATCGTCGCAACCTTGAATTACTTTTCGAATAGGATAAGCAATCGAACCTGCTTCCAAACCGCCAGTTGCTACTTGATACAACAACGGTTGAAACGTATGATAGTTATGCTTATCAAGCAAAACCACTTGATAATTGGTATTTTTAAGCTTTTTTGCCAAAGCAATACCAGCAAAACCACCGCCAATAATAACAATTCGAGGTTTTTTTGAAACAGAAATATTCATTTTGAATTATTTTTCTTCAGGAAAAGCAACTTCGCCTTTCCATTGCATAAATCCACCTTCGAGGTTAAACGTGTTTTCAAAACCTAGTTGGTTCATCACAGCACAAGCTTGAGCGCTTCTTCCGCCAGCTTTGCAATACACATAATAATTTTTGGATTTGTCTAATTCTTCTATTTGATAAATAAAACCTTGACCTTTATAAATATCAATCATTATAGCATTGGGAATAATGCCTTCGTTGCATTCGTCTTCGGTTCTAACGTCAAGAATTACAGCATTTGTATCGGCTTCTAATTGGGAAATCCAATCATTTTGAGATAAATTCATAGTACTTATTTTAGTGTAACAAAGATACATTTTTTAATCATTTGAAACCGATTGAATGCTACTACTCTTTTCAGTTAAAATTTTTTTTTAACAAAAAAATAACACAACAATTGTATATACAAATAAAAAAGTCTTTACATTTGTACCTACAAATATCGATAGTACAAATATGAAAATCGAAGACGTAATTAAATCAACCGTAAATATTGACGATAGCAAAAAAATTATCCTCAATATTATATACACACAAAGTGTAATTGGCGAGAAATTTGCAGAAGTTTTAAAACCATATGAATTATCTAGTGAACAATATAACGTTTTGAGAATTCTTAGAGGTCAAAAAGGAAATCCAGCCAACATGTGTGTGATACAAGAGCGAATGATTGCAAAAAACAGCAACACTACTCGATTGATTGATAAATTACTTTTGAAAGATTTAGTTACTAGAGAAGTTTGTCCCGATAATCGTCGAAAAATTGAAGTACAAATTACACCAAAAGGATTAGAACTGTTGTCAGAATTAGATCCAAAAGTAATTGAACATGAAAAACTATTTTCCAACAATTTAACTCAAGAAGAATTATCGCAATTAAACCATTTATTAGAAAAATTTAGAACCTTAAATAATTAAAAATAGCTATGAGCAACTTTATAAACGACGCTAAATGGCGTTATGCAACCAAAAAATTTGATGCAACCAAAAAAGTATCAACTGAGGATTTTGAAATTCTAAAAGAAGCTATCCAACTTTCAGCTTCCTCTTATGGATTACAACCTTACAAGGTATTTATCATTGAAAATCCTGAAATTAGAGCAAAAATTCAACCAGCAGCTTGGGGACAAACTCAAATTGTTGATGCTTCACACCTACTTGTTTTTGCTAATATTACCAATTTTGGTGATGCCGAAATTGATGCTTACATCAAAAATCTTTCAGAAACTAGAGGAATTCCTGTTGAAAGCGTTCAAGGTTATGCCGATTTCATGAAATCAAAAATAACTACACTTCCAGAAGAAGCTAGAAATGTTTGGACAGCGAAACAAACGTATTTAGCATTAGGAAACCTGTTAAACGCAGCGGCTGAATTAAAAATAGACGTTACCCCAATGGAAGGTTTTGAACCTGCAGCAGTAAACGAAATTCTTGGTTTTGACCAACTAGGATTAAATGCTAGTTTAATTGCTACAATTGGTTATCGTCATGAAGAAGACGCTACTCAACACTACGCAAAAGTGCGTAAATCAAACGAAGAACTTTTTATCAATTTATAAATCTAAAACAATTATTATGAGAAATTTAAAAACTATTGCATTAGCATTATTAGTAGCTTTTGGAACAACTGTAGCTACAGCACAAAACAAAAAAATCAACGTTGAGAAAAGTAAAATCAACTGGGTTGGAAAAAAACTAACTGGTGAACACAGTGGAACAATCAACTTTAAAGAAGGAACTTTAGTTTTCGTTAAAAACAAATTAAAAGGCGGAAGCTTTACTGTTGACATGAACTCTATCAACACTACTGACTTAACAGGTGATTACAAGAAAAACCTTGACGGACATTTAAAAGCTGATGATTTCTTTGGTGTAGAAAAACATCCAACTGCAAAATTAGATTTCAAATTGATTTCAGATAATGGCGATGGAACTTATAATGTAACTGCCGATTTGACTATCAAAGGAATTACTAAACCAGTTACTTTTGTAATTGCAGTTAAAGGAAAAACAGCTACGGCTAACTTCAGTGTTGACAGAACAAAATATGACATCAAATACAAATCAAAGAACTTCTTTGAAAACCTTGGTGATAACGTCAGGTTGTGAAAAAACTCCATTTTCAATACAAATTCACCTAGTTAAAAGCTTATAAATTGGTTTTAAGCCAAGGTATATTTTGAAGTAGTTTGATTTGTTCCCAAAATGATACGAA
>NZ_JAAMPT010000185.1 GCF_012911605.1 Flavobacterium solisilvae
AAATGAAATGTAATTTTTACGATTAAAAAGGGGGTAAAATCGGTTACCCAAATAAAAATTCAATTGTAACGAGCTGTTATATAATACGTTGAAATAGGTAGTCAAATCCCTCTTTCTCCGCCAGTAGAAATACAAACGGTACTAAAACCCACTAAATTCAACAATTTAGTGGGTTTTTCTTTTAGGGTTATATCAAATTATTCATTAAATCTCAAAGTTTAGGTGTCTTTCAAGGTGTCACTAAAAAATTAAATTTTCAGTGACACCTCGCAACGAAAGCACCGCTACTACAAGGTGTTCAACAACATATTCAAAAAATGTACATCTTGTGTGTAGTTATTAAATCGAATAAATTTAATACTAACTTTAAGGTTACCAACAATGAACACATCAGTATCAATTCTCTTTTACATCAAGAGAGCAAAAGTCAACAATTTAGGAGTTTGTCCAATCTACACTAGAGTTACAGTCAATGCCAAACGATTTGAGTTTAGCACCAACAAATACATTAATCCCGATAAATGGTCCTCAGAAGGTAGCAAAGTAAAAGGCACTAATGAAGAAGCTAGAACAATCAATAGTCATCTTGATTATCTAAAAAATCAAGTTTTAGAAGCAGAGAAGAAACTATTCAAAAAAGACATTAGTATAACTTCAGAGAATTTAAAAAATGAATTATTTGGTTTTTCCGAAACCAAGCGTATGCTCGTTCCCATCTTCCAAGACCACAACAACAAAATAAAAGAATTGGTTGGTAAAGAATATGCTCCAGGAACACTGGAACGCTACACCACTTCATTGAAACATACTATCGAGTTTATGCAATGGAAATACAACCTTTCTGATATCGATATTACAAAAATAGACCATGCATTTATTACCGATTACGAATTCTGGCTACGAAGCGTTAGAAACTGCGCAAATAATACTGCAGTGAAATACATCAAAAACTTCAATAAAATAATCAAGATATGTTTGGCCAATGATTGGCTTGATAAAAATCCATTTGCAAACTATAGATCCAAAGTCAAAGAAGTTGAGCGAGTTTATCTTACTGAAGAAGAAATCCAATCCATAATCGAAAAAGATTTCAAAACTGAAAGACTTTCATTAGTACGCGACATCTTTCTTTTTAGCTGCTTTACTGGTTTGGCATACATAGATGTCAAAAACTTAACAAAGACGCATATAAACTATGGTATTGACGGCGAGAAATGGATATTTACTCACAGACAAAAAACTGAAAGTGCTTCCAAAATCCCAATACTTCCGGTTACACAAATGATTATTGATAAATACGAAAATCATCCACAATGTATCAATGAAGATAAACTATTACCTATTTTGTCAAATCAAAAAATGAATGCCTATCTAAAAGAAATAGCCGGAGTTTGTGAAATTGAAAAAGAATTAACTTTTCATATCGCTCGACATACTTTTGCTACTACTGTGACACTTACCAATGGTGTTCCTATTGAAACAGTTAGTAAAATGCTTGGCCATAAAAACCTACACACAACCCAACATTACGCAAAAGTTTTGGATAGAAAGGTTAGTGAGGATATGAAGATTTTAAAAGATAAATTTTCAATTTTAGACAATAATATATTGAAAAAATCTTCAGTCACAAGCTAAAAATTTCTAGTAATCAAGGCTATTTAAAGCTATTAAGACTTTATTATTTGTTAAAAAAAGCATAAATACTATTTTAGTAATTTTATTTTAGTAAATTTGTTAACCAAATGGTTAAACTATATAATTAAACAATATGAATAAAATTAAAACTGAAAATACAGAAACTGAAATATTAATAGCTGCAAAAGAAATATTTCAGCAAAAAGGAATGGCAGGTGCAAGAATGCAAGAAATAGCAGATAAAGCAAAAATTAATAAAGCATTATTACATTATTATTATAGAAGCAAACAATTATTATTTGAAGCTGTTTTCAAAAGTGCTTTTTCGCTTTTAGCACCACAATTAAATAAAGTGTTAAATGATGATAGTGACTTATTTGAAAAAATACGAAAGTTCACTGAAAATTATGTTTCGTTTGTAATCAAACATCCCTATTTACCAAATTTTGTAGTACAAGAATTAAATAAAAACCCAGAATTTGTTCAAAAGCTTCGCTCTGAAAAAAATTTTCCTTCCATTGAAAAATTTAAACTTCAAGTAAGTGATGCTATAAATCAAGGAATTATTAAACCAATCGAAGCCGAACAGTTATTTATCAATATTATCTCTTTAAATATTTTTCCTTTTATCGGAGAACCGCTATTGATGGCGCTTGTTAATGTGGATAAAGAAAGCTACAATAAAATACTAGAAAATAGAAAAACGGAAGTGGCTGAGTTTATCATTAATTCAATAAAAATATAAATTATGAAAACTAAGTTAATCATACTGATAGTATTGTTTATATCAATATATTCAAATGCACAACAGACTTTAACCTTGGAAGATTGTTACTCATTAGCTACAAAAAATTATCCTTTATCAAAACAAACAGGTTTATTAGAACAGAAATCAAGTTATGAAATTGACGCATTAAGCAAAGGAAAATTACCAAAAATCGATGTAAACGCACAAGCAACTTATCAATCTGATGTGATTGGATTACCTACTTCACTTCCAGGGGTTCAATCTTTAAATAAAGATCAATATAGAGCAACTTTAGATGTAAATCAATTAGTGTACAATGGTGGAATAATTGATGCAAATGCAAAATTAAAAGAGGCACAAACCAAAACACAACAACAACTAATAGAAGTTAGTTTATACCAAATAAAAACTCGAATCAGTCAATATTTCTTTTCTATTTTGTTACTTCAAGAAAAAAAAGCACTACTATCTTCAAAAAAAGAGTTATTAATTTCCAAAGTTAAGGAAGTGAAATCGGGAGTCAAATTTGGAGCAATTCTTCCGTCATCAGAACAGGTTTTAGAAGCAGAAATTATTAAAATAAACCAACAATTAACAGAAATTAAATTTGAAAACATCAAATTATTAAATAACCTTTCAGAATTAACTTTTTCAGATATTGATACCGAAACAACTTTAATACAACCAGTTTCATATTCAAATAGCACTAATATAACAAGACCTGAAATTGCATTTTATGATTTACAAAATCAGCAATTAGAGTTCTCGAAAAGTGTACTATCTAAATCAAATCTTCCAAAAATAAATGCTTTTGGTCAAGCGGGTTATGGTAATCCCGGATTAAACATGTTAGACAATTCTTTTCAAACATTTTATGTTGTTGGCCTAAAAGCGAATTGGAATATTTTTGATTGGGGCAAAACCAAAACAGATAAAAAAGCATTGGATATATCTAAAGAAATAGTAACATCTGAGAAAGAAACATTTGAATTAAATAACAAAATACAATTAGAAGAGCAAGATTTTGAAATTAAAAAATTAGAACAACTGCTGCTTTCTGATACCGAAATAATTCAAATACGTGAAAAAGTTATTAAATCCTCAGATGCTCAATTAAAAAATGGTGTGATAACATCGTCTGAATATCTTATAGAATTAACCAATTTATTTGAAGCAAAAAATATTTTGAAAACGCATGAAGTTCAATTAGCAGCTGCTAAATCAAATTACGAAATAATTAAAGGAAAATAAAATAGTACCCGAAAAATTTAAAAAAATGAAAAAAATAAGCATAATAATTTTAGCAACGATAGGGTTAATTTCTTGTAACAAAAATAACGACAAAGCTGACGGTTATGGGAATTTTGAAGCAACTGAAATAACTATTTCTTCAGAAGCTAACGGTAAAATAGAGTTTTTAAAAGTCGAAGAAGGAGATGAATTAAAATCTCAATTACAAGTAGGATTAGTTGATACATTACAATTACATTTTGCGAAACAACAATTAATTGCCTCTAAAAGCACCGTGTCGTCAAAATCCGCAAATATAATATCACAAAAAAGCGTCTTAAATGAACAATTAAAAACAGCTAAATTAGAGAAAAACCGAATCAGTAATATGTATGCTGAAAATGCTGCAACTAAACGACAAGTAGATGAAATTGAAGGAAAGGTAAAAGTTATCGAAGAGCAAATAAAAAGTGTCGGAACTCAAAATGCACCTATTTTAAATGACTTAAAATCGATAGATGTACAAATTGCTAGAATCAATGATCAAATAGCAAAAAGTAAAATTATTAACCCTATTAATGGAACTGTTTTAACTAAGTATGCTGAACCAGGCGAAATAACAGCATTTGGAAAACCACTATACAAGGTAGCTGATATTTCTGAAATGACTTTGCGAATCTATGTAAGCGAAACACAGTTGTCAAAAATAAAAGTTGGACAAAATGTATCGGTAAAAATTGATGCTGAAAAAGATATGAAATCATATCAAGGAAACATTTCATGGATTGCATCTTCGGCAGAGTTTACTCCTAAAATTATTCAAACAAAAGAAGAACGAGTAAATCTCGTTTATGCCGTAAAGGTAAAAGTAAAAAATGACGGTAGTCTAAAAATCGGAATGCCAGCAGAAATGTGGATTAAATATTAATTAAAAAATTATAGAACATGTTAAAAATAAAAATTGCCCTTTTAGCTACATTTAGTTTACTTCTTTTCTCTTGTAATACGAAATCGAAAGAAGAAAAAGCTACTGAAATTAAAACTGAAGAACACCAACATTCTGAAAGCGAAACAATTCAATTAAACAATGGTGAAAAATGGAAGGTAGATGATAATATGATGCTACACATTCGTAATATGGAAAAAGACATAATACATTTTGACCAAGAAAAAAGCACAAATTATTCATTGTTAGCCGATAAATTAAAGACAAATATTGATTTACTAACATCAAATTGTACCATGAAAGGACAAGCTCATGACGAACTTCACAAATGGTTAGTTCCATATATAGAGTTAGTCGATTCGTTTTCTAAAGAAAAATCAGCAAATCAGTTTACAGAAATTCAAAATTCGTTCCTAACATTTAATCAATATTTCAAATGATTTTAAAAAACTTACATACCGAAAATAAACCAGTTCAAACACAATTATTATTTGAACCAAAAGACGCTAAAGTAATTTCATTGCAAATAGCAAAAGGTGAAACACTTAAAGAGCACGTTTCAAAAATACCTGCATTGTTAGTTTGCATTTCAGGAAATGCTGTTTTTACTGATGATAAAGGAACAGTCGTTAATCTCAATTCAGGCACTTATGTAATGATTGAAGAAAATGTAAAACACGCAGTAAAAGCAATTGATGAAAGTAATTTCTTATTGATGAAATAATGAGTATTGCTGTAAAAAACATATCAAAATATTACAAAAAATTAAAAGCAGTCGAAAACATTACTTTTAATGTAAATGATGGAGAATTATTTGGTTTAATTGGACCTGATGGCGCAGGAAAAACAACTATTTTCAGAATACTTACTACGCTTTTAGTTGCCAATGAAGGAAGTGCTGAAGTAGCAGGTTTTGACGTAGTCAAACAACTCAAAGAAATCAGAAACTCTGTTGGCTATATGCCAGGAAAATTCTCGCTATATCAAGATTTAACTGTTGAAGAAAATCTACATTTTTTTGCCACTATTTTCGGAACCACAATTGAGGAAAATTATGATTTAATTAAAGACATATACATTCAAATTGAACCATTCAAAGACAGAAGAGCAGGTGCTCTTTCGGGCGGAATGAAACAAAAATTAGCATTATGTTGTGCGTTAATTCATGCTCCAAAAGTATTATTTCTTGACGAACCAACTACAGGAGTTGATCCCGTTTCTCGAAAAGAATTTTGGATAATGCTAAAAAGATTACAACAAAAAGGCATTACAATATTAGTTTCAACACCCTATATGGATGAAGCTTCTCTTTGCGATAGAATTGCATTAATTCAAAAAGGCAAAATTTTAAAAATAGAAACACCTGAAAATATCATTAACAACTACGAAAAAGTAATTTATGATGTACAAGCAAAAAACACACACGGATTGATTCACGATTTAAAAAATTATCCTAATCAATACAGTGTTTATGCTTTTGGGGAGTTTGTACATTACATAGATAAAAATGCAACTTTCAATCCAAACGATTTACAAACCTATTTGAAAAATAAAAATCATACGGATATAATTATTAAACCTGCTACAATAACCATTGAAGATGTTTTCATGGACTTATAAACAAAAAAATGGAAAGAGAAAAAATAATATCTGTAAAAAATTTAACAAAAGAGTTTGGTCATTTTACTGCTGTAAAAGGCATTTCATTTGATGTTTATAAAGGAGAAATTTTTGGTTTTTTAGGAGCCAATGGAGCAGGGAAAACAACAGCTATGAAAATGTTGATTGGAATTTCAAATCCTACTTCAGGTGAAGCCAATGTTGCAGGTTTTGATGTTCACTCACAAGCCGATATGGTAAAAAAAAGTATTGGTTATATGAGCCAAAAATTCTCAATGTATGATGATTTAACTATTAAAGAAAACATTACTTTTTTTGGTGGAATTTATGGATTATCAAGAATACAAATCAAACAAAAAATCGCACAATTAATAGAAGAATTAGAACTTCAAGAAGTAGCAAATAATTTAGTAGGTTCGTTACCATTGGGTTGGAAACAAAAATTGTCGTTTTCAGTTGCATTACTGCACGAGCCAAAAATTGTTTTTCTCGATGAGCCAACAGGAGGCGTTGACCCAATAACCCGAAGACAATTTTGGGAAATGATTTATACACAAGCTTATAAAGGTACTACCATTTTTGTAACCACACATTACATGGATGAAGCAGAATATTGTGACCGAGTTTCTATTATGGTTGACGGCTCTATTGAAGCTTTAGACACACCAAAAAATTTAAAACAACAATTCAAAGTAGATTCTATGAATGAAGTTTTTTTAAAATTAGCAAGGAATATAGAATAATAAATCACTACAACACTTGAAACTTAAACTAGAAACAAAAAACAAATGAAAAGATTTATCGGATTTGTAAAAAAAGAATTCTACCATATTTTTAGAGATAAACGTTCTTTGTTTATTCTGTTTGGTATGCCGATTGCCCAAATTTTATTGTTTGGTTTTGCCATAACAAATGAAATTAACAATGTTGACATTGCCATTTTAGACCAATCAAACGATATAGAAACACAAAAAATTATCTATAAAATAAAAGCATCACCCTATTTTAATGTTGAAAACCAAATTGAAAAAGAAAGCGACATAGAATCAGAATTTAAAAAAGGAAAAATCAAGGCAGTTCTTATTTTCGAACCAAATTTTAGTAAAAATCTAGAAACCAAAAAAGTAGCAGTAGTTCAAGCAATTACCGATGCGACCGAACCTAATGTTGCCAACACAATAGCAAATTATACCTCAGCAATTATACAAAATTATCAATCGCAAAAAAAACAATCCAATAGTAATTCGGTAAAGGTTGAAGTACAATCGAGAATGTTTTATAATCCTGAACTCAAAAGTGTTTTTAATTTTGTTCCAGGTGTAATGACCGTTATTCTAATGCTTGTTTCAGCTATGATGACCTCAATTTCTATCACACGAGAAAAAGAATTAGGCACTATGGAAATTCTTTTAGTTTCTCCATTAAAACCATTTCAAGTAATTATTGGAAAAGTATTTCCTTATATTTTCCTTTCCATTATCAATGCAATCGTAATATTAACATTAGGCTATTTTGTGTTCAAAATGCCTATAAATGGAAGCATCTTTTTGTTAGCTTTTGAAAGTATATTATTTATCATTTCTGCTCTTTCATTGGGAATATTAATTTCTACCGTTTCTAATTCTCAACAAACCGCAATGATGTTATCATTAATGGGTTTGATGCTACCAGTAATTATTCTATCAGGATTTATATTTCCTATAAATAGTATGCCTTTACCCATGCAAGTAATCAGTAACATCATACCTGCAAAATGGTTCATTATTATTGTAAAAGCCATTATGCTCAAGGGAGTCGGAATTCAATATATATGGAAAGAAACCCTTATATTAATTGGGATGACCGTATTTTTTATAACATTGAGCATCAAAAAATATAAAATTAGACTAGAATAAGAATAGTATCACTGTAAAGGTTTAAAAACAATCATTGGGATATAAAAATAAATTATGAAAACAATATTATTCATCATACAAAAAGAATTCAAGCAAATTTTTAGAGATAAAAGCATGCTTCAACTTATATTTATATTACCCATTTTGCAATTATTAATTTTGTCAAATGCAGCTACATTCGATGTTAAAAATATTGCAATAACCTTTGTTGACAATGACCAAAGTCGGGAATCAAGAGATTTAATAAATTCGTTTAAATCCTCAACCTATTTTAAAGTTACAGAACCCTATTTTTCTGAAAAAGAAGCTATCCAAGAAATGCAAAAAGGAAAAACCGACATTATTGTAAATATTCCAATTCACTTCAATCGTGACCTTCAAAAAGACCAAAAAACAAGTATTTCAGTAAGTATTAATGCTATAGATGCTGCAACAGCAGGTGTTGAAAATGTATATGTAACACAAATCATAAATACATACAATCAAAATATTCAAATGCAGTCCAACTATTTTTCAGGAAACAAAGAAATACCTCAAAATATTATAGTTATACCGTCTTTTTGGTACAACAAAACCTTAAACTACAAAACCTTTATGGTTCCAGGTATCTTGGTTTTATTGGTTACTATGCTTACTTTATTTCTGTCATCAATGAATATAGTTAGAGAAAAAGAGTTAGGTACATTGGAGCAAATTAATGTAACACCAATAAAAAAATATCAGTTTATAGTTGGAAAATTATTTCCATTTTGGGTACTTGGCTTAGTGATTTTGACTGTTGGTTTGCTTATAGCTAAAGTTGTTTTTAATGTTCCCATGCTAGGTAATATTTTCCTTGTTTATGGTTTCACATCAGTGTATTTACTATTAATTTTAGGATTCGGACTATACATATCTAATCATACCGAAACCCAACAACAAGCAATGTTTATTGCGTGGTTCTTTATGGTGATTTTCATATTAATGAGTGGTTTATTTACACCTATCGAAAGTATGCCAAAATGGGCGCAAAGCTTAACATTGTTAAACCCTATTCGATACTTTGTAGAGTTCATAAGAATGGTTCTACTAAAAGGATCCGGATTTTATGAAGTATTGCCAAACCTATTAATTGTTACCGGATTTGCAGTATTTGTAAACGGCATGGCGGTTTGGAGTTATAAAAAATCAAATTAGAAGTTTAAGTTTTTAAAAGGTATTAAAAATGAATGGTAATAAATTAGTTACGAATGAATCTTTATTCTTTCGAGGTCCGCTATCGAGATTTAAATAGCTAATGTTCACATTTAGGGTTCAAATTAATTTTATAAGAGCATTTAGAAAATTACATTTCCTTGGTCCATGCGTAACTATTTTTGGTTCGGCTCGGTTTACACCAGAATCAGAACATTATAAAAATGCTGAAAAAATTGGTGCAGAAATTTCTAAATTAGGTTTTACAATAATGACAGGTGGCGGACCAGGAATAATGGAAGCCGCAAATAAAGGAGCATTTGAAAATGATGGTTATTCTGTTGGTTGCAATATTGTATTGCCAAGAGAACAAAAACCAAATCCATATTTACATAAATGGATAGATATTCCTTATTTTTTTGTTCGTAAAGTTGTTTTGATAAAATATTCGTATGCCTTTGTAGTGATGCCAGGTGGAGTTGGTACTTTAGATGAATTATTTGAAGCACTTACATTGATACAAACTAAAGTAATTAAAAACTTTCCGATAATTATTTTTGATTCAGATTATCATAAAGAACTTTGTCATCATATTAAAATTATGCTTGAAAATGAAAGCATCAGTCCAGAAGATATGAAGCTCCTTTTTGTAACTGATTCTATTCCTGATTTAATTACACATCTTGAAACGCATGCAATCAAAAAATTTGGGTTAGTAAATAAACAATATAAACCAAAATGGTGGTTTTTAGAAAATTAAAACAATTCTTGTCTATGTCTTTTTTAATTAATACTAAAATGTAGAAAAATATTATTTTCTTTCTTGTAAAATATCTGAAAATATAGACGAATTAGCAATAAAATATGAAAAAGAATATAGTATTAGTTTTTATTATTGTAATAACGACCATAACTTCAGCTCAAACTAAAGTAGATACAACAGCAATTCTATCTTTAGATAAAATAGCACAAGTTAACCAAGGAGAAAGTTATGTTACATTTCCTTTTGATATTGGTAATTTAGAACCCTTACTATTTGAAGCAAATGTTAGTCCTAATTTTAAAATTCGAAAACGTAAAGATTCAAGATTAATGGCAGTACTTACCTCTCAAATCATTATAAGAATGTTTGATGAATATTCATATCCTGTAAAAACACCCAGTTATATTCCTCAAATAGCATTTATTTTCTAACAGGACATAAAGAATCAGCCAATAAATTAACACTTTTTGGTAAAATTGCACATCATTCGAATGGTCAAAACGGAAATTTCTATACCGAAAATGGAGATGTCAATTTACAATCCGGAAATTTTGCAACAAATTATATAGAAATTGGATTTTTAAAATCATCTTACAGTAACCAACTCAATGCCTTCAAATTTATTAAAAGCTCTATTGAAATTCATCCAAAAAAATGGATGTTAGAAGAACTTCAAGGTCAATATAGTGGACTTCGATGGCACAATACCTTTTTAGCCTACAAGCTTCCTATGAAAAGTAATCTAATAAAAAACAAAGAACAAAGAGCAAACTTTTCTGTAAAAGCTGAAACTACTTTGATGCTTGATAATATGAATAATTGGGATACTTTTAATATAGACCGACTTAATACAAGTTTAATTGTTTATTATCATCCAAAATTTTTAGAAGATATTGGATTCTATGTTCAATTCTATCACGGTATGGATTACTATAACATTTATTTTCAACACCAAATCAATACAATCCGTTTTGGTATTATGACAGAGGTTTTACGTTTTTAAAATATTTTAGAATTGAATTTAAAAATAAACACATTACTTTCAGACTTAAATGAACAGCTGAATTTTATAGATATAGAATTTGATGATACAATTAATCGATGCGAAAAAGCAATTGAAATTATTATAGTTTCAATTCAAAAACTTAAAATTTTGTTTCTCAAAGAAAAATTTAAAAATCAAGAACAAGAAATAGATTTTTTCAAAAATATAAAACCAAAGTTTACTTCAAAACTAATATATTACAATGTAATTTTCAAAATTGAAACCAAAAAACCACATGGTGGCGAACGTATTTTAAAAAAATATCTAAACAATGAATTAGATAAGTTAAAACGTTACTTCGATAACAATTTAGATTTTTACAGATATTATCGCACAGGAAGTAATTACTTAGATATCAAATATTTCACGAGAGGAAAATTTGATATTAAGATGGCATTAGATAGTTTTTATTTCGAAGCAGACCACACATTTTCAACATCTCATGATTTTAAAGTGGCAAAAATTTTGGCGCATGATTTAATCCAAGTTTATCTTGAAGACAAGTTATTAATTATGGAAAATAGAGATCCAAAAGAAAAGTCACAAGTCAATTCCAAGGTCAAGCAAAATTGGACAGGTTCTAAGGTCGCGTTAATAGAACTTTTATATGCTTTGCATACCGAAGGTGTGTTCAATAATGGTGCATCAGATTTGAAAGATATTGCAGAATATTTCGAAAATGTGTTCAATATCGATTTAGGTCAGTATCATAGAGCTTTCCTTGAAATTAGAATGCGAAAATCCGACCAAACAAAGTTCCTCAATACACTAAAAGAAAAATTAGTAAAACGAATGGAAAACACAGACGACTTGCATTAATACTAATAAATACAATACTTTACATAAAAATCTATCACAACTTGTGATTGACTTGTGATTTAAAACTATTCAAATACTACAAATTTGTACCATAACAATCTAAAACATACGTTATGGCAATCGAAGTTATCACTCGCGAAGACTTAAACGAATTCAGAAGTCTTCTTTTGAACGATTTAAAAGAAATCATTCAATCCAAACCGCAACAAACAAAACAGTGGCTCAAATCTAATGAAGTCCGCAAACTGTTAAACATTTCTCCCGGTACTTTACAAAATCTCCGCATCAACGGAACACTGACCTATACCAAAATAGGTGGCATCATGTATTATGACAATTCAGATATTGATAAGTTATTAAATGGAAATAAGGTAAATGCTTTGCCTACTCTGTTCAAATAGTAAGCTAATCGTCAGTTCGAGTGTTTTTCTAAAATGCGACAGCTTTTTAGGAAAATGTATCGAGAACCTTGTAAACCATAATTTTTAATTCGTAATTCAACATGAACTACATTAAACACCTAACTGGTTTCTTTGAGAAAGTAGCCATTGATAAAACGCTAAATCCAACACACGTAAGCTTATACATTGCCTTATTTCAATTTTGGAACTGCAACCGTTTCAAAAATCCAATCAGCATAAATCGCGATGAGGTAATGCGAATAAGCAAAATCAGTTCCAAAGCAACCTATCATAAATGTCTGAAGAACTTGCATAGTTTGGGTTACATCAATTACGAACCATCTTACAATCCATTCAAAGGAAGTCATGTCATTTTATTCAACTTTTCGGAAGATTTAAAACCGCTGCCAAAATCCGAAAGAAAACCAAAAAATGAACCACTTATTGAACTTGTTTCTGAACAAGCTTTGAACAAGTCTTATACTAGTAGTGAAACAGGTACTGAACAAGCAGTAGTACCTTCTATAAACTATATAAACAATACAAACATTTTAAACGATAAAAACGTTTCAAACTTGGAAAAGCACACAAAAAATTTTGAAGAAATAAATAATTCCAATTTAGAAAATGAAAATTCAAAAGAAGAAAAAAGTTCCGCGAAAAAAGAAAAAGAAGAAATGCAGAATGAAAATTTTGCATTCGCCAACTCCGATGAAAATCAAATAAAAAATAGTTGGCAAAAAAGTTCCGCGAAAAAAGAAGAAAAGTTACATCCATTAATCGAAGAAGTTAAAACCTATTTCCAAGAAAATAACTTTCCGGAACAAGAAGCTCAAAAATTCTACAATTACTTCAAAAGTGTCGGTTGGTTAGTCGGAGGTAAAACACCAATGGTCGATTGGCAAGCAGCAGCACAAAATTGGATGATTAACGCACCAAAATTCATTTCAAATGCAGAACAACCCAACAGAGCAAAACAACTCAACACAACAACCGACAAAGACTATTCAGAACCACTTTAGTCATTGCGAGGCACGAAGCAATCTCACTTTGCGAACCTTGCGTTGTCATCCTGAGCTTGTCGAAGGACTTTGTGCTCTTTGCGGTTAAAACAAAAAAATCCGTGTAAATCTGTTTAATCCGTGTCATCCGTGTTCCAAAAACTTCGCTTTAGCGAACAAAAAACAACCCAATGAATGAAAATATAAAATCACATTACAGCTACACCGAAGTAATCAATTGGCTCGAAGCTAAAGGCATCGAACTATACGGCAATCATTTCAAAATCCTTGAAACCGATTACCAAATCGTATACAAACTAATCGCTTATTTCTTAAAAGACGAACCAACTTGTTTTCAATATGGAATAAACCTCAACAAAGGAATTCTATTAACTGGACCAATCGGCTGCGGAAAAACATCATTGATGAACTTAATGAAATACCTAACAGCAACAGAACATAAGTTTTTCGTAAAACCCTGTCGAGACATAAGCTTTGAATTTATCCAGGACGGCTACCAAATAATTCACAAATACAGCATCGGCAAACTATACCAATCCGAACCAAGAACCTATTGCTTTGACGATTTAGGAACAGAAAACAACCTAAAATACTTCGGAAACGAATGCAATGTAATGGCAGAAATTCTATTAAGCAGATATGATCTATTCATTTCAAAAAAACTCCTAACCCACATAACCACAAACCTATCCGCCACAGAAATAGAAAAACATTACGGCAACCGAGTTCGCTCCAGATTAAGAGAATTATGCAATTTAATAGCATTCGAAAATGTAGCTAAAGACAAACGTAAATAAATTGCATAATCACGAACACCAAAAAAACAATAATAAAGCGTGAGTAAATGGTAAACTTGATAGCTTATGATAAATCAACACCAGACAAGAGATAACAAAGCTTTGCGAGCTTTGTGCCTTCTTTGTGCTCTTTGCGGTTAAAAAAAACTAACAACATGAAAACAATAACAACCTTCTGGAACCACTTCCAACAAAACAACTTCGTTTTCTTACTCCTAAACGAAATCTCAAAAGACGAACTAAAAATCCATTTCGACAAACTAATCGAGATACTACATCAATACAACAAAGACCTGGACCTCATCATCAAAAACAAAACTAAAGGCGGCGAATTAATCATCACTGCAAATGGAAATCCATACCTTTTCAAAGAAGTAGAATTACTAGTCCATCATGCACCAGTTGTAGAACGTTGGAAAATAACAGCGTTCCTTCAACCCGAAACAAACCTAACCAAATACGAAAATGGCACCGACAAACCACTAGAATATTACGGCATAACTTTACGAATAAGTGAAATCTATTTCATCCCACTAGAAAACCCAAACAAACCAACTGATTTAGGAATAAAAGTACTACTCAAAAACTATATCGTCCACAAAGACAACCCAAGACTTCGAGAAGCTGTTTATGTGCATATTGAGCATTTAATTGGAGAAAAAGCATTTGCTAATGATATTGCTTTTATTGAGATAGCACAATTGGAAACAAGTCAAAAAAACAAAATAAAATTATACGAATTAAGCAACTACTTAATTAACTCTGAATGATTTTAATAAATTTAATTTAGTGTATTTTGCTTACATTTGTTTGATTAAAAAATTATAAAATAAATGGCAGCAGACAGCATAGAATTATCGATTTATACATTTGCTTTAAAAGAAAAGAATGTAAAAAAAGGCGAATACTTTAATTTGAATGAGTTTTATCGAAAGAATTTTATTTTTTCAACTGACAAAAATCCATTATTAGTTGAACAAGATGAATTATACAATAGATTTAAAATTGAAATTATTAAAGATTTTAAGAATAAGTTTCGTTTAAATAAGGAAGGTACTAAAGGTATTTCATCTGATGATATAAAAAGTTACTCAAACTCAAATGTAATTGATGGAATAATAATTGGAGGAAATAGAGGATTAAATCATAAAATTTACAAAATAAATGATAATTCAAATTCAACTGGAGAACTTAGTAATGATGAAATAATGGCACTTCCACACTATTTTAAAATATGGACACCTCCTAATTCTCAAGTTGGAATTTTAATGATACAAAATTATTCTAACTCTGGTATAACAACTTTATTGATTGATTTTCTTAAAGATTTTTATACCAGATATAACACTTCTTTTTCGGAAACAAGATTTGTCCCTAATGAAATAAAAGAAAGTTTTATTAATAGAAGTGTTGTAAAAAAAGTTTCATTCATAAAATCTAAATTAGGCAAAGAAGCTAGACAAGCATTTAATTACGCTTTTACTGATGAAGAAGGAATTAAAATAAAGATTGAAATTAGTGGTTTTAGCAAAGAAACTCCAGTCAAAAATTTTATTGATGATTTTTACAAAAATGAAAAATTAATTGGAATTGATTTGGAGGATTTAGAAATTACCAATGACGAAGATGTTAAAACAACGCTTTATTATGAAGATGATAAAGGAAAAAAAGCTCATGCTAAAATAGAAAGTAAATTTAAAATTACACCTACAATTTCTCTTCCAGAAGAATTATTGATCAATGGTAATATTGATTATGAAAAAGTTAAAGAGTTTTCAGATAGTATTTTAGAAAAAGTCAAAGTAGAAATAGGTTATAAAACAGAATAGTATGTTTTGGGGTTGGGATAAAATAAAAATTTCAGAAATTAGGAAAGATGCTTTAAATAATCTTTTCAAACAGCATAATGGTGAAAAAGTAGCAAATGAAAAAGTTGTTAAGTTTTATTATTATATCCTTCCAATAGTTGTTTCTGTTGTATTACTTTCTTTAGGAGTTACAATTAAAGAAAGCATAGCAAGTTATTTAGTTACAGGGATAAGCATATTTGCTGGACTTTTTTTTAGTCTTCTGATTACCGTATCCGACAAAATGAATAAGCGCAAGGAATTACAGAAATCTTTGAATGAAATAGATATTAATTACTTTAAACTATATAAAAAATTCTCTGAACAATTGATTGCTTACATATCATATGAAATTGTTTTATCAGTTATTTTGATTGTGCTTATACTATTTACATTTTTAAGTATTGATGATTTTAATTTTCTTATCGTAACAAATTTTACAACAAATCTTTTTTTTATATTAAATCTTATTTTGAATTTTCTAATCTTTTACTACGGTATAAAATTTTTATATATCTTATTAATTATTTTAAGTAGTATGTATGTGATGTTGCTCGATGATATAAATACCAAAGAATAGTTTTTAAGTAACAAATAGTATTCTTACATTTGAAAAAATAAACTAAATAGTATATTAAATAATCATAAAATACACTTAAAAGTGTATTTTTGTTTGCAAACTAATAATAAAGTGAATATATTTGCTCTAGAAATATGGGATGATGAAGCTGCTAAATGCACTTTTTACACCGTAAAATATGATGATGCCGAGACAAATGAAACTGATTTATTCTTTGAAAAATATGATGCAATAGCAGAATATAAAGAAGCAAATCAAGAATTGTTGTCTTTTGTATTGTTATCAATTGGTAATGATCACGGAGCAATAGATGAATTATTCAATAGAGATGAAAACGAAGTTAAGGGATTACCTGTCCAAGGTAAAAGAACAATCGAAAATATTACTTACCACTTTCCAGAATTTCCATTAAGATTATACGCCTTAAAAATCACAAACAACATAGTTATACTTTTCAATGGAGGTATCAAAGATGGTCCAACAAATCAAACAAGTTCATTGCATTTAGAATGGAGAGCAGCATGTGAATTCGCAAAACGAATTAATGAAGCTTTACAAGATGGAACAATAATTGTAAATGAAAAACATAGAAAACTTACTAATTATGATGGTTCAGATGAAATCATCCTCTAAAAATCCAAAACAATGAGAAGCAAAGTAGCACAAAGAATTTTAGCAGAAACACCGGAAGAAACAAAAATCTTCGCGAGATTATATGCTGATATCGTGGTTCGAGTAAATCAGTTGTTAAAAGCAAAAGGATTTAGCCAAAAAGATTTAGCAGATAAGCTAGAAAAAAGACCTTCCGAAGTTAACAAATGGTTGGTAGGAGAACATAACTTTACGTTACGTTCTTTAGCCAAACTTGAAGCAGAACTTGGGGAACCAATTATTAATGTTCCACAAAGAAAGCCAATGGGAACAACTGGATATGTAACTGTTTACAGAAACAATGCTATAAATACTGATGTAGCATATACAAGTGCATGGAAAAAATCAAAATCAAACAATAAAACAGCATTAGCCAATGTCAGCTAATTTATTACAACCTGAAAAAATTGAAATTGTTGATTTTAAAATCATAAAAGGACAAATTAATAGTCCATTCGATTTTGAAGAAGAAAAAGTTCAAGGACACAATTTCAATGTAAACTTTGAGTTAGGCTTTAATATTCCAGATAAATTAATTAAAGCTGATTTTTCAGTAAATGTTGAAACCAAAAGTGAAAAACAAGATGGAGAAGAAGCAATCGGAGCGTTCAGTTTTGTCTATGTTTTTCATGTGGATAACATTGAAGAATTAACCAAATTAGAAGAAGATAATACAGTTACAATAAGTCCTGCTTTAGGAAATGCTTTAGCTGCAATTACATATTCAACATCAAGAGGAATATTAATGACACGTTTTCAAGGTACAGCTTTAAGTAATTTTATTTTACCTGTTATCAATCCAAATAAGTTGATAGAATAATAATTGATTTTAAAATTAGATATATAGTTTGTCCCAAATTTTATAAATTTTTGGGACATTTTTTTACAATAAAACTGAAACCTATGGATATTAAATCAAAGCAATTAATAATTGACAGTCTACCTGGAAAAAACGGTCAAATTGACCACCACTTTCCAGTCTAAATTGACCACCAATTTCGGTGCAAACTGACCACCCAATTCCAGTCCAAATTGACCACCTAAATTTTAGGGTAAATTAGTCA
>NZ_JAAMPT010000186.1 GCF_012911605.1 Flavobacterium solisilvae
TTCGTATCATTTTGGGAACAAATCAAACTACTTCAAAATATACCTTGGCTTAAAATCAATTTATAAGCTTTTAATTAAGTGAATTTGTATTGAAAATGAAGTTTTTTCACAACCTGACGTTGTGTAGCTCTCAAATTGTTACATTACGTTTAGAAAATGAAATTGTAGGAAGTGGCATTGTTTATCAATGGCAATCTTCAACAGATGGTGGAACAAATTACACTGATATTTCAGAAGCAAATGCTTCAACGTATGTAGCAACTCCAACTGGCGATACTTACTATCGTTGTGTAGTAACTTGTCCTTTTGGTCCAAGTACAGCAAATTCTACACCTGTTGCAATTAACTTTACAAACCAAGCGCCAACAGTTACTCCAGTAACTATTTGTGATCCAGGTGTAGCTACTTTAGAAGCAACAGCTTCTACTGGAACTATTAATTGGTATGAAAACGCAAATGGTGGAGTTTCAATAGCGACTGGTTCAACATATGCGCCAACACTAACTGAAACTACAACTTATTATGTAGCGGCAGAAAACACATCAAATTATACTGCTGGTAAAACTTTTGCTGGAACAGGAACTCAAGCTGCGCCATTTAGTGGTATAGTGTTTAATACTTCTACAAATATTCGATTAAATTCTGTAAAAGTGCATCCAAAACAAACTGCTGGAGCAGTTGATGCTGGTGCGCCAATTACAATTAAATTATTTGATAAAAATGGAGTTCAAGTTCCGGGAACAACTGCTGTTACTTTTATTCCGGCTACAAATGTTGGAACGGTTTCGGCTTCGGTTTCAAATACAGTTGTATTAAATTATGACATTCCAGCTGGTTCAGGATATAAATTATTAGCAACAAACGGTTTAAGTTCAACAAACGTTTTAGGTAGATTAAGCAGTTTCCCAGCAACAACACCTACAGTAAGTGGAGCAATTAGTTTTACCGCTTCCGCAAATAGTTTTGACGGAACAACAGAAGCAAGTTACAATAACTTCTTCGATTGGGATGTAACGGAATATTGTAGTTCAGCTAGAGTTGCTGTTACAGCAACAATTGGTTGTGCGCCAGTTCAAGATTGTGCAACAATTGGAACAGCAACAACAACAGCTGTAACATGCTTTGAAGGGAATGATGGTTCAGCAACAATTACAATGTCAGACGAAACACCATCAGAGTCAGCAATTAGTTATACAGTAAATGGCGGAACCTCTCAAAACGCAACGTTAGTTGATGGAGCATTTACCATTACAGGTTTAACGGTTGGAACTCATTCGGTTGTGGTTTCAAATGTAGGTTGTCCAGATGTTACAGTTTCCGTAACGGTTGCTGGTCCAACAACGGCATTGACAAATACAACTACTGAAACAGCTTGCGATAGTTATACTTGGTCAGTAACAGGTTTAAGTTATACAACTGGCGGAACATATACTGGAACAACTACTAATGGTGATGGTTGTACCGTTAATGAAACGTTAGAATTGACCATTAATTCTGCTGCTACACCAACTGGTGATGCAAATCAAACGGTTGAAGTTGATGATGTAAACGATGCTACTTTGGCAGATTTAATTGTAACACCATCAACTGTTGTTTGGTATGCTTCGGAAGCAAATGCTTTGAATGGTATTGATCCTTTAGATTCAACAACAATTGTAACTACTGGTTCAACATACTATGCGGTAAATGTTTCTTCAGGATGTTCAAGTGAACCGTTTGCAGTTACAGTTACGGTAACATTGGATACTCGCGGATTTGATGATGCTAATTTTAGCTATTATCCAAACCCAACTTCGGGTGTTGTTTTCCTTTCTTATTCTGAAGAAATCACAAAAGTTACTGTAGTGAATATGCTAGGACAAGTAATGATGGAAAGTAAATCAAGCGGTAATCAAACTCAAGTTGATTTAAGTTCCCTTCCAGCAGCAACCTATTTTGTAAAAGTAGAATCTAATTCGAAATCAAAAACGGTTAAAGTAATTAAAGTAAGTTAAGTTTTTTTATATTTTTTAAAGGGAAAAGCCTTCTCAATTCGTTGAGAAGGTTTTTTTATTTTATAAATTCACCAATAAGCTATGTCTGTCTGAAATATGCCATTTATGTCTTTATTTTTGTATATATTTGCTAGTGAAAATGTAATAAAATAAAAACAAATTTCTCCCACAATGCAAAATCTGTTACTAACCAATAGATTTTTTTTGTTAATACTTCTCTTTGGATTTTTCCATATAAATAGCAATGCGCAAACTTTTACAAACAAACATAATTTAATTGATGACATTGAGAGTTTACTGCATTCTAATCCCGATCAATCACTAAAAGTTGCTCAATATTTACTCAGTAAAACCAATACTAGCAACAAAGAAAAAGCCAAAGCCAATTTTTTGATTGCTAAAGCCTACATTGCCAAAGGCGATTATGGAAGTGCATTAAATTTTCTTTACGAAGAAAAAAACTATAAAGATTATCTTACAGAATTTGAAAAAATAAAAATCGAAATCACTAAAATTGATATTCTAAGAGAACTTTCACTTTTTGAACAATCAAAAGAGATTTTGAATAATCTTGAAACCCAATTTTCGAAAAATAAATTAGATGATAATCAAAAAAAATACCTTGAAAAATCAATAATTTTAGAGAAAGCTCGTTTTAATTTAGAAGAAAATCAGCTGGAAAAAGGAATTTCGTTATTAGAAAAAGAAGATTTTTTAAAAAACATTGATAATCATGATTTTAATGAGTTAAAAATTGACCAACTTACAACAATTGGTAATTTATATCTCAAAAAAAAGGAAGTAATCAAAGCCGAAGATTTTTTTCAAAAGGCATTAAAAATGATTAATCAAAACGAAGAAGAAAATAGCTATTCTAAGATTAATGTTTTATTTGGTTTATCAAAAACGTATTTTCTAAAAAATGAACACCAAAAAGCAGTAACAGTTGCCGAAGAAGCAATGGGATATGTCAAGCGATTTGACAATCTCTATTTTCAGGCAAAAATAACGCAGCAACTAGCTAAAAGTTATTTGGCACTCAATAATATTGAAGAGTATAAAAGCACAAACGCTAATTTTTTTGAAATACAAACCGAAATTGAAACCCGTGAGCAACAAGATATTAACACGGCTTACAATCTTGTTTCAGATGGATTTGAGAATGAATATACCGATGAAAAAAGTAATTATTTAAACATTGTTTACATTATTTCAGGATTTTTGTTGTTAGTAGTTTTAGGTTGTGTTTTCTTTTGGCAAAAAGTAGTACAACGCAAAAACAGCTTGAACGAAGTTGTTAATTATATCGAAATTACACGAAGTAATTTGTTGAGTAATTTTAGCATTACCGATAAAAAGCAAGAACCTAAAAAGAACTTAATTTTAAAAGAAACAGAACTTCATATTTTGAATAAATTAAAGCGATTTGAAAGTTCAAAACGATTTTTAAACAAAGATATTTCGCTGGCAGTTCTTGCAGGACAATTGGAATCAAATACAAAATACCTTTCGGAGATTATAAACACGCATTATAACGTTAATTTCAATACCTATATCAATAGACTTAGAATTAATTTTATCATTGAGAAACTAAAAACCGATCCTAATTTTATCAATTACAAAATTAGTTATCTAGCCGAAAGTTGTGGTTTTTCGTCACATAGTAGTTTTGCTACCGTTTTTAAATCGATTACAGGAATTTCGCCAGTAAAGTTTATAGAATTATTAAATCAGGAGAAAGAAGATAATTTGATTGAAAAATAATGAATACTAAAAAGACAGTTTTATTCTATTTGTGCGTTGTTGGTTTACTATCAACACAGCTTTTCTATGCCCAAGAATATAAAAAACTAGATAGTGTTATCAATGCAGCTTCCACTCATATTTATACAAGTCCAGATGATGCTGTAAAAAGTGGAGAAAAAGTAGTAAAAGAAGCTGGTGATAATATAGATTATAGAATAAAAGGATATAAATTAATTTCAGATGCCTTTTCTGCAAAAAGAGATTATAAACAATCATTAGATTATCTTATAAAAGCTTTGGAATTGTTGAATCAATCAAATGACCAACTGCTCAAGATAAATATTACCAATAAACTAGGAATTCAATACCATCAGCTAAAAGTTTATGATAAAGCAATACAATATCTTGATCAGGCTGAACAGTTAATTGCAGAATATCCACATAAAGATTCAATTCATGTTGAATTGGGAAAAAATTACAGCGTTAGAGGATTTATTTATAAAGAAAAACTAAGTTGCACGGTTGCATTAACCTATCTCAATAGAGGAATTGCCGAATTAAAAAAAGCAAAAAATGCCGAAGTAGATTCAAAGATTAGCATCATTATTTATAACAAAGGAAATTGTTATTTATTGCTAAATAATTACAAACTCGCATTGGAAAATTTCCAAGAATCAGCCCGAATTGCAAGAAAAGTGAATGCAAAAAGTTTAGAAGCATTTGCTTTAAAAGGTTCGGCAAAAATATATGCTTTAGAAGGAAGAAATTCCGAAGCAATCGATGCTTTAAATCAGGCATTGAGTCTTTCTTCGGATGTAAACGATTTAATTTTAAATCAAGAAATCTATAAAGGTTTATCCGAAAATTATTTGGCAACAAATACTTGGGATCAATTTAATACAAATCAGCAAAAGTTTATCGATACCCAAAACTTAATTAGAGATCGTGAGCGAATTTCGGTTGAAGAATCGCTTCGGGTTAAGAAAGCCGAGCTCAAAGAAAAAAGAGCTGAATTGTCAAAAAAATTCTATTATTTATTGTTGATTTTATCATTCGTTTTTATAGCTGTTGTTTTGTTTTTTTATGTAATTATTAAACGAAAAAACAAAGAAATTACCACGATAAAAAATCAAATTATTGTACTCCAAAATAAAAAAGGGAAAGAGGTTTAAACTGCCATATTTTCTCTATTTTTCCCCGATTATACTTTGTAAATTCAGTAAATTACAAAGTATATCGATTTTTACTCCGTAGTTATTTTTGTATCTTAGTGTAACGAATTAGAAAAAACAAATTTTAAATCCATTTTGTCTTTGTATTCAGTGCTTTGCATTTGTGTTTTGAATAGGATTTTGTTTGTAAATCAGTCTTTTTTTTGTTAAATTTTGTTTGCTTTTTGAGTAAAAAAGAGCTCGATTTAACTTAAAATCTAAAAAGGATGTTTAAAAAAAAACAGGACGAGAATTTGAATTACTTTTTCCGTTAAAAAAATAAATTTTGAAGTTAAATTTCATCAAAAATAAATGAGATTTCTAAATGAGTTTTTTCAAATTAAAAAAATTAAACCAACTAAATAATTAATAATAAAATGCAGAAAAATTATCCTTTTTTCGAAACTACATTTTTAAAAACCAAAAGCGGTTTTTTTCAAAAAAATGATACTAATGTAGGTCGTCGTATTGACAAAATGGTTCTTCAGCAGTTTTGTGTGTTATTGATGTTACTGTTTTCCAGTTTTGGATATAGTCAACTTGCTATCGAGAATTTCGAAACTGGAATTCCAGTTACTTGGGCAGTTGGCGGCGCACAAAATGGAACGCAAACTACTTTTACTAACAATTGGGTTCATACACCAACTGGCGGATATTTAAGTAGCGGCGGAGCAACAGTAAATCCTGCTTCCAATAATACACAAGGAACAACAGCTGAGTATTTCATGATTACGCCTCAGTTTTTAACACCAAGCGATGGGCAAATTCGCTTTTTTACTAAACAAGGAAGTTTTACTAATAGAGGAACGATTTATCAGTTAAGAATTTCAACTGCAAATCAACCCGATTTAGCTAGTTTCAATACTATTTTACAATCTTGGACAGAAGCTCAACTGAACGTTGCGGCAACTACTTGGGAAGAAAAAATTATTAATATTCCAACAATTCCTTCGGGAATTCCAGTTTATTTAGCTTTTGTTGCGGTTACTAATCAAACAGGTACAACAGCAACAAGTGGTGATTCATGGTTTATTGATAATGTAAGAGTAATTTCGAGTTGTGCGCCAGTTACAAACCCAATGATTGTACCTTCAGAAAATGGAGCGACAATTTCGTGGACACATCCAACGGCAACACAATTTGGAATAGACGTTGTGCCAACCGGAGCTGGACACAGTCCAACTGGAATAACAACTGGAAACAGTTACCTTGCAGAAGGTTTGGATCCGTCAACAAGTTATGATGTTTATATCATTGCCAATTGTGATTCGAGTACTAATAGTGTTTGGGCTGGACCGTTTCCTTTTACAACAACAACAGTTGGATTGTCTTGTAATACTTCAATAACCATTCCTCCGGATGTAACGACAACACCTTATGTTTTAAGCGCAAATTTGGATCAATTTTATGATGCAAATACCTATGTAGAAATGAATAGCCAAGGATTTAGTTGTCAGCCAATAGGACAAACAATGAATTTGTTATCTGGAAATCATGTTTATTTGTCTTATACACCAACTACATCGGGATTGATAAATATTACACAAACTGCCAATGTAATTTCTGGCGGAGGTGGAAATAATTGTTATAACAATCTTTCAAGTGTTTTTGTATTTGATGGTTGTGCTGGAGTTGGAACTTCTGCAGCTTGTTTAGGTGCAATTGCAACAACGAGTAATGCTTTAACAGCACAAATTCCAAATTTTTATGCAGAAGCAGGACATAATTATGTTTTTGTAATCTCATCGCCTTACCAGCGTACTAATCCAGGTGCTGGAATATGCTTTACATTTACGATTAGTGGTTCAACATGTCCTTCACCTTCTCAACCATCAATAACTATTGATGCTTTACAACAAAATACAGCAACGGCTTCTTGGGATAATGTTCAAAATTTAGTTAGCGCATGGGAATATATTGCTTTACCGGCAACATCGCCTGCACCAACAGCTGGACAAACAGGAACAATTGCTACATCAACTAATGTAAACAATCCATTATCAGGACTTACTGCAGGATTGGCTTATAATTTATATGTTCGTTCAGTTTGTAACGGAACACCTGGTGAATGGTCAGCACCAAGAGCATTTACAACACAATGTAATACACAACCATTGCCTTATTATACTGGATTTACCAATGCATCAACAGCCAATGGAATTCCTGAACCATGTTGGGCAGTTTTAAATTTGAATAATGATGCTTATGCTTTCAATTATGGTGGAGATTGGCAAGGTGAACCAGTAGCAAAACTTGCAACAGGAAATGCAGGCAACAACACTAATGATATGTTGATTACGCCACAATTTAATTTTGACGGTGTAACGCAAAAAAGACTTCGATTTAAGTATCAAGTTTATGGAAATTGGGGATTAATAGTTGATAATCCAATTGGCGGACCAGGTTCGTTTGAAATATTACTTTCAACAAGTGGAGTTGGAGAAGAAGATTTTACAACGGTATTAGTTCCTTTAGCATCTTACACAACTGCATACAATTATATCGAAATGATTGTTCCAATACCTGCTAACATTACTGGAAGTGTTAATATTGCATGGAAATTACCATCAGGTGCATTACAAACTGGGATACAATTTTATATTGATGATGTATATGTTGAAGATATGCCGGCTTGTTCGGAACCATTATATCCAACCATTACGCCAGGTTCAATTACCAATACTTCATTAGAATTATCTTGGACAAATGGTTATAATAATACACAATGGCAAATCGTAGCGCAACCAGAAGGAACAGGAACGCCAACTACAACTGGAATTCTTGTAAACACAAATCCTTATACTTTAACTGATTTAATTCCGTCAACACGATATGAAATCTACGTTAGAGCTTATTGTAATGAAACAGAGCAAAGTATTTGGGCTGGACCAATATTTTTCCACACACTTTGTGACCCACAACCAACACCATACTATGAAAGTTTTAACGATAGCGATCCAGATACTAAAAAATTCTGTTGGTCTCAAAGAAATATTGCTGGTGATAACACCGAATGGAGAATTAATGAAAATGATGCAACAATACAAGCTGCGCCTTCATTCTTTATTCCTTTTGGAGGTTTTGATGATTGGTTAGTAAGTGGACCAGTTAACGCGGTTGGCTTAAAAAGGCTTCGTTACAATTACAGAGCTGTAACGGGTATTTTTAATCCAGCACCAAGAGGTAATTTTGAAGTATTATTATCTACAACACCAGATTTTGCTACTTATACGACGATTATTCCTTCTCATGATTTTACAAATACATCTTACGAAGAAAGAACAGCGTTGTTTACTGGAACAGGTGTAATGTATATTGCTTTTAGAGTACCACCAACAATGACCGATTTTAATAATTCGGGGATAATGTTTATTAATGATGTAACAATTGATGATGCTCCAGCTTGTCCATTTCCAACAGATTTAACAGCAACTAATCCAACTCAAAATTCAATTACATTAGGTTGGACAGCTGGTTACAATGAAACTGCTTGGGAAGTAAAAATACAAGAACCTGGTGATGGCATTCCTACTTCAAATGGAATTGCTGTTCAAACAACGCCTTCAACAACTCAAGGTGGTTTACAACCAAATACTGCTTATGAATATTATGTAAGAGCAGTTTGTAGTGAAACTGAAAAAAGTGAATGGCGTGGACCTTTCCTTTTCAGAACTGATTGTGTAGTTTATCCATCACCATTTATTGAAACTTTTGAACCAACATCGGATACAAAATCGTGTTGGAGAATAATTGATGGAAATGTTAATGGAGATACATGGCAATTAAACTCTACTGTAAACCCTATTTTTGGCGAAATGATGGCGGGAATGTTTACTGGGAATAATGGTAACAATGATGACTGGTTAATCTCACCAACAATTACAGTTCAACCAAACCAAAGATTACGTTTTTATTACAAAACATATAGTGAATATTATGAAGAAGACTTGAAAGTTAAGATTTCTTCAAATGGTACAGATATTACGCAATTCAATACAATTATTTATGAAAATAATAAAGTAATACCTACTGATGCTACAGGAACAATTGCTGGAGTTAATACCATAACAATGACTTCCACAGATGGTGTTAGAATAGGCGATAGAGTAGATATTCCAGGTTGGGTAATTCCTTTTGGATCAACCGTTACAGCTATTAATGGAAATGTTATTACAATCTCTGGAAATGCCGATGTAACAGCTTCAGGTCCGTTGAATGTTACTTTTGTTCATGAAATTATTAATAATACAGTAGTTCGTGAAGCGGTTATCAATTTAACAGGAATTACAGCTCCAACCAATATTAATTTTGGTTTTTATATTCCTTATTTTCCACCAAATCCATGGAATTATAGAGGTCAATTATTATTCATAGATAACTTTATTATTGAAGATGTTCCAGCGTGTCCATCAGTGTCAAATGTTAGTGTTTCAAATATCATTGATACTTCAGCAAGTATCAATTGGCAACCAAACGGAACCGAAACTTCTTGGGAAATTTCTGTTCAACCATTTGGAACTTCAGCACCAACAGGAGATACATTGCCAGAATATTTACATACGGCAACAGCACATCCTTATACAGTAACCAATTTAACTCCTGCTACAAAATATGAATACTACATCAGAGCAATTTGTACTGATGGTGGTAGCCAATGGGTTGGACCATTTGAATTTACAACACGTTGTGATTTTACCAATGTTTGTCAATACACAATTACAGTTACTAACGGAAATACAGGTACAGTAACTGACAATGTTAGCGTAATGCAAAACGGAGTTGAAGTACAAGCAATTGAATTCCCTGGATTTGGACAAACGAGTTTAGATTATACAATATTCCTTTGTACAGGAGTAGAATTTAATTTGTATTGGAATGGATTTGGAAGCGGAGTTCAATATTCAGAAGCTCAAATGGTTCTAAAAGATGAGTTCAATAACGTAATTTGGACAAGTCCACTTGGATTAGGTACAGTAAATACAAATTTATACACAGGATTTGCTAGTTGTGGCGTGATCACTTGTCCACAACCAACAAATTTAGCAGTGAACAATCAAGGTGTTCTTTCATGGACAGCTGGTGGTTCTGAAGCACAATGGGAAGTAGCTATACAACCAATGGAAAACGGAACTTTACCACAATCAGGAATAATAGTTAATTCACCAAATTATACACCAATTGCAGCTGATTTTGCTGATTTGACAGCTGGAACTTACGAATTTTTCGTTAGAGCAATTTGTGGAACAAATGATAACAGTTATTGGTCAGGTCCAAAAGTATTTGTTCGTAATGATGAACCAGCAAACGCTATTCGTCTTCAAACAAATGCTGACGAAATGTGTAACGCTTCTGGAACAAAAGCATCATTTATTGGAGCTACAGCATCAACAGTTCCAACAACTTGTGAAGGTGTAAATGGTGGCGATATTTGGTTTGATTTTGTAGCAACTTCTAAAGTACATTATATTGAAATTAAAGATTTAGCACCAGGAAGTTATTACGATTCTTCTTTCGAAGGTCCATGGCCAAGAATTATCACATCGTTATATGAAGAATTAACAGATGGTTCTTTGGTTGAAAAAGGATGTAGCGACAACAACTCGTTTACAGCAATATATTCTTCTGAGCTAACTGTTGGAACAACCTATAAAATCAGATTAAAGTTAAACGATACTATACCAAACTCAAAAACATTCTCAATTTGTGTAACAACACCTAATGATATGTGTGACATCAACGCATTCAACTATGATTTTGAAAAACTAGCAATGCAAGAAGTTACAGGTGTTTCAACAATTATTACTCACTTGGTTGTTCCAGGATGGAGAACAAATACTGATTGGGGAACAATGTTCTTTAGTGAATCGATAAATTCAATAGGTTCTCAATCCTATTCAGGTGGTCAACACCTTCAAATTACAGCCGATGAACCTGAAACTTGGGATCCAAATGATCCAAACATCAAAGGTTTGTATAAAGACATGGACACTTCTGAAGCGACTGAAGTAGATTATAGTTTTGCCAGTGGTTCAAGAGCTGGCGGATCATCTATTCAACTTTATGCTGGTCCAGTTTCTGGTCCATTTGAATTAGTGATAGAAGATTTTACAAATGAAATTCAATGGAAATTTATTTCTGGAACTTATAATGTTCCTGTTGGTCAAACAAAAACAAGATTTATTTTCAGACCAAAAGAAAATGCAATTGGACATATAATAGATGCAGCCAATTTCAAAATTCCAACAGAAATTTCAACCGAAGAAGGAGTAACTTTAGATTGTACCACTACAACAACTACATTAGTAGCAAGAGGAATTGGTCAATGGATAGCTGACGAAAATAACCCTTCGACTGTAGTAATTGCTTCGCCAAATAGCGGAACAACTGCTGTAACTGGATTTAATTCGCCAGGTAATTATGTATTCCATTGGAAAACACGTTACTGTGAGCAATCAATTACTATCGAAAAGCAAGGTACAACCGATGTTCCTCAAGTAACGTCTCCAATAAATTATTGTTTAAACGATACCGCAACAGCTTTAACAGCAACCGTTGCTGAAGGAAATACAATGATTTGGTACACACAGCCAACTGGCGGAACAGGAACAACTGTTGCTCCAACACCTAGTACAGCTACAGCAGGAAATTCACAAGTTTTCTACGTAGCAGCAGTTGATGCCAACGGATGTGAAGGTACAAGAGTTCAAATCGTAGTTCAAGTAAATGATATACCAACGGCTACAATTTCGGGAACAACAACTATTTGTGAAGGAACAACAACTGTAATTTCGTTCGTTGGGACACCAAATGCAGTAGTAACTTATACCGTAAACGGTGGTTCAAACCAAACAACTACTTTAGATGCAACAGGAAATGGTTCAGTAACAACGGCAACTTTATCAGCTAATGCAAATTATGCCTTGGTAAGCGCTTCAATTACAAACGGAATTACGTGTACACAAACCTTATCGGGTTCTGCATTAGTAACAGTTGAGCCATTAGCAACAGCTACAATTTCTGGAACAACGGCAATTTGTGACGGTTCTACAGCAACAATAACGTTCAACGGAACAGCAAATGCTACGGTTACTTATACAATTAACGGCGGAGCAAATCAAACGATTGTCTTGAATGGTTCTGGAAATGCTACAATTACAACTCCGGCATTATCAACAACGACAACGTATGCATTGGTTAGTGTTGCTGCTCCAGGTTCTTTAGCATGTAGCCAAAACCAAACCGGTTCGGCTGTAATTACGGTAAACCCAATCATTACTCCAGAAACTGATTTTGATTTTGATTTAACCTATTGTACTGGTTCTGCAAGTGAGTTGCCAAATTATGCAACAGGATTTACAACTGGTGGACTTTTCTCAGCACCAGCTGGTTTAAGTATCAATACAACTACGGGAGAAATTAATTTTGCAAACAGTACAGCTGGAACGTATTTAATTAAATACAGAATTGAACCAAATCCGGCAGCTTGTAATGTTGGTGGCGAAAGCACTTTTGAAATTACTATTTCAGAAAGTTTAGCCTTTACAATTGATCAAAAATGTGAAAACAGCATGTTGACATTATTTGTAGTTAATCCAGCATTTAATACTGATGCTGCAACTTATACTTGGACACAAAACGGTTCAACTGTTGGAACAAATGAAACGCTCAATGTCGAAGAATATTTGGCTCAAAATCCATCGTTGAATTTACCGTTAACATTTGAACTTACGGTTGGATTAAATGGATGTGATTCATCGGCGACTTATACAGTAGAAAGCAATCCTTGTCAAATTATCCCGAGAGGAATTTCTCCAAATAATGATGGATTGAATGATACGTTTGATTTGACTGGTTTTGGAGTGAGAAAAATTACAATATTCAACCGTTATGGTGTTGAGGTATTTACGTTCTCTGGAAATTATACCAATCAATGGAAAGGTCAAACCAATGGTGGAAAAGATTTACCAGATGGAACTTATTTCTACAGTTTAGAAACTACAAACGGAAACAAAACAGGTTGGGTTTACATCAACCGTGAATATTAATCAAGCAAGCGAAACGATTATTAAATTTAAAAGATAAACCTAATGAAAAAAGGATATTTAGTATTGGTAGTATTGTTGTCGTTTGCGTGGAATGCAAAAGCTCAACAAGATCCACATTATACACAATATATGTATAATATGAACGTTGTAAATCCAGCGTATGCAGGTTCAAAAGAAAGCATTTCGGGTGCATTACTTTACCGTCAACAATGGGCTGGACTTGAAGGTGCGCCAAAAACTGCCACTTTTTCTATTCACAGTCCTGTGGGAAAAAATGTTGGATTAGGATTGTCTGCCATTTCAGATAAAATTGGTCCAGTTGAAGAAAATAATCTTTACGGAGATTTTTCATACACCATCAATATGGGCGGAGAAAGTAAGTTGGCTTTTGGTTTAAAAGCTGGAGCAACATTCCAAAAAATCGGATTACTTTCAGATATTGGAAATGGTTATACACAACAACCTGGCGATTTTGCATTTGATGAAAACAGCAATAACATAAAATTGAATATTGGTTCGGGATTATTTTTCTATACCAATAAATTTTACGCTGCTTTTTCGGTGCCAAATATGTTAAAAAGCAAACATCTTGATATTACAAGAAACGGACAAGAATTAAATTTTGGTTCAGAAACGTTACATTACTTTTTAACCAGTGGTTATGTGTTTGACTTATCGGCTAATACAAAATTCAAACCATCGGCTATGTTGAAATCAGCTTTTGATGCACCAACATCGTTAGATTGTTCTGCTAATTTTCTATTTTTTGAAAAATATGAAATCGGTGCAACCTACCGTTTAGACGATTCTTTTGGAGCAATGGTGAACTTTGCCGTTACGCCATCTATAAGAATTGGATATGCTTATGACCATGTAATTTCTGATATAAAAGGAACTGCTCCATCTTCACATGAATTTATGTTATTATTTGACTTAAATTTGTCTAAAAAAGTTTCTGTTTCACCAAGATTTTTCTAAAAACAACCAATCATGAACAAAACATATATCACACTTAGTTTGATGTTAATGCTAACAGCAAGTTACGGACAAAATAGTGCGACTGCAAAAGCCGATAAACTTTTTGAAAGTTACCAGTATGTTGCTGCTATTGATGAATATACCAAGCTTGCCGAAGGTAAAAACGCCAACGAATATATTTACACGCAATTAGCAGATAGTTATTATAACGTATTCGATTCAGAAAATGCGGCAAAATGGTTTGCAAAAGCTACTGCAAAAGGTAAAGCCGATGCCGAAACGTATTATCGCTATGCGCAAACGTTGAAAGTTTTAGGAAAATATCAGGAAGCTAACAAGCAAATGGATGTTTTTGCTAAAATGATTCCTTCAGATGCACGAGCAAAAGAACATTTGGCTAATCCAAATTATATTCCAAGTTTGGCAAATAATTCAAAGCTTTTTGATGTTGCTCAAACAAATATCAACAGTAAAGGTCAAAGTGATTTTGGTGCTTTGTTAACCAATGATAACACACTTTATTTTGCAAGTACTAGAAATAGTTCTAATAAAACTGATAACTGGAACAAGCAACCTTATTTGGATATTTATCAAGCAACAAGAGATGAAAAAGGAAATTTCTCTGAACCTTCTCAGATAAAAGAATTGAATACGCCTTTTCATGATGGACCAGTTACTTTAAGTGCTGATGGAAATACAATGTATTTTGCTCGCGATGGACACAGCGAAGGTCAATATGAAAAAAACAAAAAAAGCAATATCAAAGTTGGTCAACAAGGAATTTATAAAGCGACAAAAGTTGATGGGGAATGGACAAATGTTGAAGCTTTGCCAATTAACAGCACAAGTTATTCGGTTACAAACCCAAGTTTGAGCAAGGATGGAAAAACGTTGTATTTTGCTTCTAATATGCCAAATGGTTTGGGCGAATCTGATATTTGGAAAATTTCTGTTGAAGCAAACGGATATGGAAAGCCTCAAAATTTAGGTCCAAATGTAAATACAGCCGATAGAGAAAATTTCCCTTTTATTGACGAAGATAACACCTTGTATTTTGCTTCTTCAGGAAGACAAGGATTAGGTGGTTTTGATATTTTTAAAGCCGATATGAATAGTTCTTCGCCTGCAAAAAATCTAGGAAAGCCTGTAAATACTGAGAAAGATGATTTTGCATTTAGTTTTAATAAAAGCCAAAATGTAGGTTATTTTTCTTCTAACAGAAATGGAAATGACGCTATTTATTCAGCATCGCCATTGTGCAAAGCAGAAGCTATTGTATTGGTTACAAATGCGAAAACAAAATCGCCATTGGCTAATGCTTCGGTTGGAATTTTGGACGCAAAAGGAAATGTAATTGCTACTGAAAAAACCAATTCAGAAGGAAAAGTAAGTTATCCAATAGAATGTAATTTGGGTTATGGATTACAAATTTCGGCACAAAACTTTGAATCAACTTCTTCTGCCGTAAAAGCCGATAAAGCTGGTGCAACAACAGTTGAGGTTTCTTTAACGCCATCGGAAGTTATCATCACGGATAAAGAAGTAATTTTAAATCCAATTTTCTTTGAATATGATAAAAGTAATATCACAGCTCAAGGCGCAGCCGAATTGGATAAATTAGTAAAAGTAATGAAAGACAATCCTTCGATGGTAATTTTTGTAAAATCGCATACGGATTCCAAAGGAAGCAATGATTACAACCTAAAATTATCTGAAAGAAGAGCACAATCTACAGTTCAATATTTAGTTTCTAAAGGAATTTCTCAAGGAAATATTTCTGGAAAAGGATTTGGAAGTACAGAGCAAAAAGTTAAATGCGGAACCAATTGTACTGAGGAACAAGATGCTCAAAACAGACGTTCTGAGTTTTTGATTGTAAAAAAATAAAACAGTTGTTGTACTAAAAACCGTTTAACGTTTATATTACAATGCTTGAAAAGCAATAGCTAATTTCAGTGAAAAGCCGAAATTGGCTATTGTTCGTATAAAAAAGAGATGAAATGATTAAAGTTGTAAGATTGATTTTAGTGCTGATGTTTGCCACTACCGCTTGGGCGCAAACACAACCTAATGATTGTGTTAACGCACTAATAGTATGTGGTAACGGCGCTTTTAGTTCAAATGCAAGTGGTTCTGGAAATACACAAGAAGTTAATGCTTGCGGCGGATTTGAGAGTAATACAATTTGGTTACTAGTAAATGTCGTTCAAGCAGGAACATTGGGTTTTGAAATAATTCCCGATGATCCAAGCATTACTGTTGACTATGATTTTTGGGTTTTTGGACCAAATCCAGTTTGTGGTGCTTTGGGAAGTCCAATTCGATGTGCAACAACCAATCCTCAAGAAGCGGGTTTAACCAGTAACCATACAGGAATGAATGGAACATCGCTTGCTACTCAAGTTGGTCCTGGAAGTAACGGTAATGGATATGTTAGATGGTTGAATGTTTTGGCTGGACAATCCTATTATATTGTTATTGATAGACCAGTTGGCGATGGTGGTTTTCAAATTCAATGGACTGGAACAGCAACCAATGGAACAGGAGCTTTTACAGCACCACCATCGGCTAATTCTATTCCAGATGTTAGTACTTGTAGCAATACACCAAATATTGGAATTTTTAATCTTGATACCGTTAGACCTTCAATTAATCCTGATACAACTAACAACACAATTTCTTTTCATACTTCATTAGAAGATGCTGTTGATAATGTAAATCCGTTACCAAATATCTATGCGAATACAAGTAATCCGCAGACCATTTATGTTAGGGTAACCAATAATGTTGCAGGTTGTTATACTACCACCGATTTTGATTTAGTAGTTAATCAAGTGCCAAATGCGACTATTTCTGTGTCAAGTTCTTCAATTTGTAATGGAGATAGTGTAACGGTAACTTTTACTGGAACGCCAAATGCTACATTTGATTATAATGTTGGCGGCGGACCAACGATAACCAATGTACTAAATGCATCGGGATTGTATAATATTGTTTATACACCAACAGCAAGTACAACTTTTACTTTAACTGGTGTTAGAAGACTTGATGGTTCAGGAAATGTTATATGTTACCAGCCACTTAATCAATCTGTTACTGTTTTGGTTTCGCCAGTATTGACGGCAAGTATTTCAGGAACAACGAGTGTTTGTTCTGGAGATACAGCTGTTGTTACTTTTACTGGAACGCCAAATACTACAGTAACGTATACTGTTAACGGTGGAAGCAATCAAACGATTTTGTTGAACGGAACCGGAACAGCTTCGTTAACTACTCCAGTTTTAGCAGCAACTGAAACGTATGACTTAGTAAGTGTTTCTACAAATGGAACACCTGTTTGTAGCCAAAATGTATCGGGTTCAGTTGCAATAACGGTACTTCCTATTCCAACGGTTACTATCAGCGGAACGACAACTATTTGTTCGGGTTCAACGACTATTATAACATTTAGTGGAACTCCAAATGCCGAAGTTATTTATACTGTAGATGGAGGAAGCAATCAAACAATTTTGTTAAACGGAACCGGTTTTGCAACACTAACAACTCCAGCTTTAGTTGCCAATACGATATATGAATTAGTAAGTGTAACTTTAGTAGGAACTCCAGCTTGTAATCAAACTCAAAGCGGTTCGGCAGTTATCACGATTAGTGCTCCGCCAACGGCATCTATTTCTGGAACGACAACTATTTGCTCTGGAAATACAACTCCAATTACTTTTACTGGAACGGCAAATGCAACCGTTACTTATACTGTAAATGGCGGAAGTAATCAAACCATTGTTTTGGATGGATTAGGAGCAGCTACTTTAAATCCAGTCTTAACTTCAGATACAACTTATGCTTTAGTAAATGTAAGTTTAGCAGGAACGCCACCTTGTAGTCAAACGGTTTCGGGTTCGGCAATCGTTACAGTAGAACCAATACCAACGGTTACTATTTCGGGAGCAACAACAATGCTTTGTGAAGGAGATTCCACCATTATTAATTTTTTAGGAACGCCAAATGCTATTGTTACTTATACAATTAATGGCGGAGTAAACCAAACGGTATCTATTGGTCCAGCTGGAAATGTTGGGATTTTGACTGAGAGTTTGACAGTAAATACAACGTACAGTTTGGTAAGTATTGTTGATAATAATGGTTCGCCACCAGCTTGTGGTCAAAACATAAGTGGTAGCGTTCTTGTAACTGTAAATCCAAAGCCGGTATTGACTAATTTACCTTCAAATGTTATAACTTGTTCAGGGCAATTGATTACAATGCCAGCTTATACAGTTAATCCGAGCGATTCTGTATTGTCATGGACAAACGATACGCCTTCTATTGGATTAGCAGCTTCTGGAAACGGAACGATATCCAGTTTTACAGCGGTTAACAATTCAAATACTGTTGTTACTGCAACAATTGTGATACGAGCTACACGTCAAGGATGTACAACAACTTCAACTTTTACTATAACGATCAACCCTTTACCACTAGCCAATCCGGTCATTACGGATTATGCGTTGTGTGATTACAACAATCCGGGCGATGAAGAAGAAGTCTTTACCTTAGACACCAAAACGTTAGAAATCGCCAATGGACAAACAGGCGTAACGGTAACTTATTACGCAACTCAAACCGATGCGCAAAACCAAACAAACGGTTTACCAAACAGTTATACTAACACCAGTAATCCACAACAAATATGGATCAACATCAGTGATAATGTTACAGGCTGTAACACGGTAAGTTCGTTCAATTTAGTGATAAATCCATTACCATTAGCTGTAACACCATTACCAATAAACGAATGTAGCACAGGATCATCCATTACACAAGCTGAGTTTGACTTAACCGTTAATGAAAATGTAATTACTGGCGGCGTTCC
>NZ_JAAMPT010000187.1 GCF_012911605.1 Flavobacterium solisilvae
AATTGGCGCATCGTTTACAACAATAGTTACTGTTCCGGTTTGTGGTTGACTACAAACTGGTGTTCCTGAACTCGCTACACTTATCAATTGGTATACAAATGTTCCCGAAGCGGTTGTTGGTGCATTTATTGCATAGCTATTTCCTGTACTGGTAACTGGTGGTTGAACTACGGTGTCTAAACTGTAAGTAAACGTATAAGGTGCTGTTCCGTTAAATCCTGTCAACACTACTTGTGGTTCTGCAAAGTTCAAACAGGTTGTCGCTGTTCCTGAAATTGATGCCGTTGGCAAGGTTACAACTGTTACTGTTGCTGTACCACTTTGTGGCTGGCTACATGCTGGTGTGCTTGCGCTTGAAACGCTTAGTAATTGATAGTTAAATGTTCCACCATTAGCAGTCGATACTGGCACTGTTACGCTATTTCCTGCTGTGGTAGTAATAGTTTGTGTAGCGTTATTTTGATCTAAATAGGTAAACGTATATGGTGCTGTTGCATTTGCTCCAGTAAAGGTTATCGATGGATTAGCAGCACCTTGACAAACTGTCGTTGTTCCACTTATTGTGGCTGTTGGTAATGGATTTACGGTAATCGTAGCTATTCCTCCAACTAATTGCGAACAGGTTGTCGTTGGGTTAGTTACATTTATTAAGGTATAACTCGTGCTTGTTGTATATGCCGAAGTAATCGTTGCACTTCCTGATGCATCCAATGTCACACTTCCCGTCGTTCCCGGATTTACTAAATAATTCACCACCGCACCTGGTGTTCCTGTAAAAGTTATCGTTGCACTATCGCCTGAACAAATTGTCGTAGTACCCGAAATTGTGGCGGTTGGAAGGGGATTTGTAATTAAAGTAAAACTTACAACACCATAAACCGTCGGATTTATATTCTGCTCCATTCTAATAAAAATCTCTTGATTATTAGTTCCTGGAAAAGCATTCAACGGACTAATATCTCCAGTTCCAGCATTAGCTGCAGCTTGAGATAAGTGATAAGTAACTGTATATTCGGTAGGATCAGCAGTTCCTAATGTAATTGCTGTTTGTGGTGTTAAATCAAAAGTTGCGGCATTACTATTAAAACTATTTTCACATTCAGTTAAATTTGGAACTGGCTGTGGACTTTTAGGACACAATTCTTCATCAATATATAGATAAAAAGAAGTTACGGAAATACATCCACCGCCACTTGGCTCTTCAACTCCAACGAATATTTGTTCACCATTAACTCCAGGGTAATTCGTGATATTAGTAATTTCATTATTAATCGATTGCGCATCAACCAAAGAATGATGATATCTTACACCTCCATTTGCTTGCCCATTAACAATAATTGATTGATTTTGTGTTAAATTAAAAGGCGCGGCGCATTGCGTTAAATCATTTGGCGTTCCTAACACTAAAGCTGGTGGAAAATACTCAACCGTCATAGTATCCGTTTGTTGACAACCTCCAGGATATGTAATCACAATTCCATATTCTCCACCTTGAGAGATAGTATAAGAATTGGTAGTAGCATCTGGAATAACAAATGTATCACGAGTCCATTGATAAGTTACACCTGGCATAGCAACTGCTCCTGCCTGAATAGTAATTTCAACACCATCACAAATTCCAAGACCATCACTGATAATCAAATCGGTTAATCCATCATAAATTCCAGTACCTGCTAAATCCGCAGTTCCAATATTGAAACTTCCTCCACCAAGAAAAACCGCTGAGTCTAAAATATTATCATTCCTATCGGCAACAACTAATTTGATGTGATAAATATTCCCAGGAATAACCGTTGATGAAGCCGTCATTAAAACCGTTTCTCCATTAAAATTGGTAGCTGAACCTGTTGGTCCGTTAAAATTTCCAAAAAATTGTGGATTCATAGAACAAGGTGTTCCATCAGGACAATTAGGTCCACTACCAGTATAATAAGCACAATCCCTAATCGTCGTTACCGCAATAGGCGTTTCAGTAACGGCACCTGGAACCAATGCCAGGTTAATTGGCGGCGTAGAAGCAGTAAGATTAGTTAAAAAGAAAGCAAAAGCATCAGAATATGCACATTGCTCTGATCCATATTCTTCAGATGCAAATAAGAAATCAAAACTCATTTCATCTGTCAACGGTGTAAAATCAAATTCTAATATCGTAGCATTTCTGTAACTTGTCAATCCAACATCAATCCCTAAACCTTGAATATAATTAAACAACTGATTATCTCCTGGCCAACCGTTAAAACTACCATTATTTTGTTGATTGTTATTTGGTCCAACAGCAGCTGTTGCTTCTCCCGTACTCAAAATCACTCCATTAGTCAGTGGAAAGTTAGGATTCGTATTCGTAAAATATCCTATACCGTTTGAAGAACCAAAATTTGTCCCAGTACTCCAAGTAATGTTTGAAATTGTCCCAACACAAGACGAACCTGCAGTTCCATTTCCAAAAAGCACATCCTGAACCAATTGCGGCACAGTAAATTGATTGGTATTAACCGTTATTGGCTGCGCCAGTACTTTTGAAAAAAGCAAAAACAAAGAAAATATAAGTAATTTTTGTTTCATTATCGACTGATTATTAGGAACATAAACATAACAATATGTTGTTCAAATGTTAATAATTTGTTTAAAAGCCCAAATATAGTTAATCATGGAAAATAACTTTGTTAAATTTGCAAAAAAATATACAATACAAATGAAAATCTCTATAAAAGAAACGCAAAACCCAACAATAATTAAATTTGAATTCCCTGATTTCATCACTCAAAACCAAAATTTTGAATTCAAAAACATCGATGAAGCCAAAAATTCACCTTTAGCGCAACAACTTTTTTACCTTCCGTTTGTAAAAACCGTTTACATTTCGGGAAATTTTATTGCTATCGAACGATTTAGCATTGTCGATTGGAAAGACGTTCAAGACGATGTTGCCGAGCAAATTGAAAATTTTGTAAACGATGGCGGTGTAATTGTGCTTCCAACCGAAAACGCGACAAAAAAACAACCTATTTCAGTTTATGGCGAAACCACACCAAATCCGGCTTCGCTAAAATTTGTAGTCAACAAAGCCTTAACAAAAACTTCGGCCGAATTCAAAAATATTGACGAAGCAGCAGCATCACCTTTGGCACAGGAATTATTCAAATTTCACTACGTAAAAGAAATTTTCATCACCGAAAATTACGTTTCCGTAACCAAATATGACAGCATTTCTTGGGATGAAATCACGTTGGAATTGCGAACATTCATCAAACAGTTCCTTGAAAATGGTGGAACCGTTTTGGACGAAAGTTTAATTGCAACCGATACCAAACAAGAAAAACAGCAAATCAAAAATTTCGACAATCTTGATGTTACGTCTCAGCAAATCATCAACATACTTGAAGAATACGTAAAACCTGCCGTTGCAGCCGATGGCGGAAACATCCTTTTCGATTCTTATGATGAAGACAGCAAAAAAGTAAAAGTTGTACTTCAAGGTTCGTGCAATGGTTGTCCATCATCAACATTTACATTAAAAAATGGTATTGAAAATATGCTAAAAAGTATGTTGAGCGATAACGAAATTGTAGTTGAAGCTTTAAACGGATAACAATTTCAAAATAAAGCCATACCTTTAAGCGTCATAAATTATGGCGCTTTTTTTATTTTTTTTTAGGAGCTATTTCCAGCTTTCGCCTTTATCTCGCTCCGTAAACTACGCGAGGATATCGGCTCTATCTGGGCTAAACTACAACAATGAACGAGCTAAATCAAGAAACCAGTCCTTATCTATTACAACACGCCAACAATCCCGTGCACTGGAAAGCGTGGAACGAAAAAACATTGGCTTTAGCCAAAAAAGAAAACAAACTAATCCTTATCAGCATTGGTTATTCAGCGTGTCATTGGTGTCACGTGATGGAACACGAAAGTTTTGAAAATGAAGAAGTAGCTTCCGTGATGAATGCTCATTTTATCAATATCAAAATCGACCGCGAAGAACGACCAGATATTGATGCCGTTTACATGAAAGCTGTCCAAATAATGACTGGTCGCGGTGGTTGGCCAATGAATGTTGTCGCTTTGCCCGACGGAAGACCAATTTGGGGCGGAACATATTTCAGAAAAAACGAATGGATAAATTCACTCGAAAAACTTCAGGAAATTTACATCCAAACTCCCGAAACCATTCTGGATTATGCCGAAAAACTACACGAAGGATTGCAATCCATTAGCATCATTCCAAAAACAGAAACCACAACCGATTTCAACTTTGAAATTCTTGAAAAACTAATCGAAAAATGGCAAAAAAGCTTCGATTGGGATTTTGGCGGAATGGCTCGAGCTCCAAAATTCATGATGCCAACCAATTATGAATTTTTACTTCGTTACGCTTATCAAACCAACAACTCAAAACTTTTGGAATTTGTAAATTTAACATTAACCAAAATGGCTTTTGGCGGATTATTTGACACGGTTGATGGCGGATTTTCTCGCTATTCCGTAGATATAAAATGGCACGTTCCACATTTTGAAAAAATGCTTTACGACAACGGACAATTGGTTTCATTGTATGCTAATGCGTATAAATTAACCAAAAACAAACTGTACAAAGAAGTTATTGAAAAAACACTAAATTTCGTTGAAAAAGAATGGCTAACAGCTGAAGGAAGTTTCTTTTCCGCACTTGATGCAGACAGTTTAAACCAAGAAAAGCATCTGGAAGAAGGCGCATTTTATGTTTGGACAAAAACAGAACTTCAAGCCATTTTACAAGAAGATTTTGAATTATTTTCAGAAGTTTTTAATGTGAATGAATTCGGGTTTTGGGAACACGAAAATTATGTTTTAATCCAAAACCAATCTTTGGAACAAATTTCAAAACAGCAAAATATCGCCATTGAAACATTGGAACAAAAGAAAAAATCTTGGGAACAAAAACTCTATCTCGAAAGAGAAAAAAGAAACAAACCAAGATTGGACGATAAATGTTTAACGTCTTGGAATGCGATAATGCTCAAAGGTTTTGTGGATGCTTACAAAGCTTTGAATGACGAAAAATATTTGAAAATCGCATTACAAAACGCTAATTTCATCATTGAAAAACTCTGGAATGTTGATGGAAATTTATTCCGAACGTATAAAAACGGAAAAGCGACCATCAATGCTTATCTCGAAGATTATGTTCATGTAATGGAAGCTTTTATTTCATTATATGAAGTTACTTTTGATGAAAATTGGCTACATAAAACCAAAGATTTAGTACATCATTGTTTGGATTATTTTTATGATGAAAAAGAACAATTTTTTCGTTTCACTTCACGACAAGACAGCGATTTGATTACGCCACATTTTGAAGTAGAAGACAACGTAATTCCGGCAGCAAACTCAGTTATGGCAAACGTTCTTTTCAAATTGAGCATTTATTTTGAAAACAACTATTTTGAAAAAATAAGCCAGCAAATGCTGCAACATATTATCCCAACGATTGATTATCCGTCGGCATTTTCCAATTGGTTGAACTTGTTACTAAACTTTTCCGAACAGCAAAAAGAAATCGCTATTTGTGGAGAAAAAACCATCGAATTTGGATTAAAAATCAATCAGCATTATTTTCCAAATGCTATAATCGCTGGAGGTAAAAACGTTTCTAAACTTCCATTTCTAGAAAATCGATTTGTAGAAAATGAAACACTTTTGTATTTGTGTCAAAATCGAACCTGTCAAAAACCAACCGATAATTTAGAAGAAATCTTAATTGAATTAAAATTGCAATCATAAATTTTTGTAATATTGTTATTATTAATCAATTAAAAACTACAACTATGGGAATCGGAGGATTTTTTAAAAACTTATTTGGTTCGTCCAAAGAAAAAGTAAGCGAAGTAGCTGACAAGGCAGAAACTTTTGCAGAAGAAACAATCGAAAAAGCAAAAGAAGCTGCTGCGCCATTGGTTGACAAAGTAGAAGATTTTGCCGAAACTGCTAAAGAAAAAGTAAGCGAATATGTTCCACAAGCAACCGAAGCTATTGAAAATGCAGTAGAAACAGTAAAAGAAAAAGCTAGCGAATTTGCGGATAAAGCTGAGGAATTTGCTGAAAATGCAGTAGCAAGTGTGAAAGAAAAAGTAAATTCTTTTGCAAATGATGCTTCAGAAGATGCCGAAGAAATCAAAACAAAAGCAGAAGATATTGTTAAACCTGCTGACGAAAATGCCGATTAATTTAAAAAATCGTATTTTTGCTTTATTAAATTAATCCCGATTCCATCGGGATTTTTTATGATTATTTATGGAAAAGAAAGAACTGCAATACATCCATTCCTTTGAAGAATATGTGAACGAGTTTATCAACGCTTTGATTGCTTATTCACCCAAACTGATTTCTGCTATATTCATTTTAATTATTGGACTTTACGGTATCCGATTGATAAACCGTATGGTGAAAAAGATAATGCTTAAAAATGAATTTGACCCAACACTTTCACGTTTCTTAGCAAGCAGTTTACTTTGGGCATTACGATTATTGCTTTTCATTACCGTTATTTCCCGACTTGGCATCGAATCGTCATCGTTTGTTGCTATTCTTGGTGCGGCAGGTTTAGCCGTTGGTTTATCGCTTCAGGGTTCGTTGTCTAATTTTGCTGGTGGTGTTTTGATTATTTTATTCAAACCATTTCGTGTTGGCGATAGCATTGAAGCACAAGGCGTTGCTGGAACTGTGAATGAAATTCAAATCTTCACCACAAAGTTACTTACTTCAAATAACCAAACGATATTTATTCCAAATGGAATTTTGTCTAACGGAATTATAATTAATTATTCTCTACAAGGTGTTCGCAGAGCTGATTTGGTGTTTTCACTATCGTATGATACCAATATAAAAACAGCCAAAGACATTGTTATGAAAGTCATGACCAATCATCCGAAAGTGTTAAAAAATCCATTACCTGCAGTTTCTGTTAAAAATTTAACTGATACTTCCATTGTTTTAGCCATTCAACCATGGGCAAAAAATGCTGATTTTAGTAGTATGAGTTCGGATATTTTGGAACAATGTAAAGATGCGTTTGACAAAGCTGGGGTTTCTATCCAACCATATACAATTGAAGCTTCGAAGTAAATAATATAAAAAATGTATTATTTTGTCATTCCGAGGAACGAGGAATCTCATCAAGTTGAGATGAATTTAACTTAGAATATGAGATTCCTCGTTCCTCGGAATGACAAGTTCATAGATATATTATTTTCTGAGAAAATCTATAAAATTAAATTCAACTTACTTCGTCAACATAAAATCTTTCAAGTAAAACGGTTCAAAATAAGCTACATCTTCAAAATCGTTGTTTTGGAATTTTTCAAAGCTCAAAACACTCATTTCATTTGCTGAGGGAAAAATAATTTCGGGTAAAAACTTGAAGTTATCTTTAACCAAAACCGTTTGGCATTTTTCTTGACAATCGCCAACAAAATAAACCGTTTGGTCAAAATCCTGATAGCTATTTTCAGTTAAAACTTCGGCTTCAACCTCTTTTATTTTATTGAGATTTTTATCAAAAACAGCGCTGTAAACTTCCATTCTACGAGCGTCAATCATCGGGACGATTAAACCATCAACATTAGCTTTTTTTGCCAAAACTTGCATCGTATCAATAGAAATCAGCGGAATTTGTAATGCATAACACAATCCTTTTGCTGCCGAAACTCCAATGCGCAAACCTGTATAAGAACCTGGACCTTTGCTCACAGCAACCGCTTTAATTTCGGAGAAATTGACATTAGCTTCTTTTACAATTTCTTCAATAAAAACATGTAGCTTTTCGGCATGAGAATAACCTTGTTCGGCAATTTCTTTACACAAAATAGTTTCGCCATTTTTAGCTAAAGAAACCGAACAATTTTTGGTAGCGGTTTCTATGTTAAGAATATATGTCATTATTTTTTCTCTGGTTTCTTCGCTTTAGAATCGTTTTTAGATTTTACTTTATCGCCCGAATTTAAGTCTTTAGTAACTGTTGTATATGGACCAGTGATAACCACATCGCCTTTTTTCAAGCCAGAAATGACTTCAATGTTAGTATCATCTTGAATTCCAGTTTTGATAATTCTAATTTTGGCTTTGTCTCCATTTTTCACAAAAACACATTCAAATTTTTTGTCGTTTTTAGACGTGATTTTTCCTTCGGCTTCGTCTTTCACTTCATATTTTTTAGTTGCCGCTGTGTCGGATTTAACAACTACCGAACTAATTGGAACGCCAATAACGTTTTCTTTTCTTTTAGTAATAATATCAACCGTAGCTGTCATTCCTGGACGGAAAGGCGAAAAAGTTGCTGGTTTTCCTTCCAATAAATCTTGGTACGATTCTTTTAGAATTCTAACTTTTACTTTAAAATTAGTTACTTGATCAGCCGTTGTAGTTGTACTTGCCGAGTTAGAAATACTGGTTACAATTCCTTTAAATTCTTTCTTCAAATAAGCATCGACTTGAATTTTTGTGCTGTCGCCAATACTAACTTTTACAATATCATTTTCGTTTACATCTACTTCAACTTCCATGTTGTTTAGGTTGGCAACACGAAGAATTTCGGTTCCAGTCATTTGTTGTGTTCCTAAAACTCGTTCTCCCAATTCAACACCAAGCGATGAAATTGTTCCATCGGCTGGCGAATAAATAGTTGTTCTTCCTAAGTTATCTTTAGCTTCTTTTACCGTAGCATTTGCACTTTGAACATTATAATAGGCATTCTCTTTGGTAGCTTTTGCACCTTCAAAAACAGCCACAGCTTTATCCCATTCTGAGCGAGAAATGATTCCTTTGTCAAAAAGTGTTTTGCTTCTATCATAACTTGCTTTTGCTTCTCTGAAAGTGGCATCGGCTTGGCTTAAACTTGCTTTTGTTCCTGATAAATTAGAAATAGTTCTGTTGTAACCCGAAGTATATAAATCGGGATTAATTTTTACTAACAAATCACCTTTTTTCACTACTTGCCCTTCTTTTATCGGCAAAGCGATAATTTCTCCAGAAACTTCAGATGAAATTTTTACTTCAATTTCAGGTTGAATTTTTCCGGTAGCCGAAACTGTTTCAACAATCGTAATTTCGTTTACTGCTGCCGTTTCAACTTCAATAGATTCATCGTTATTACCAATTGAGCCGTTCTTTTTCAAAACGATTAAAACAATAAGTAATGCGGCTAAAATTCCAACTATCCAGTATATTTTCTTTTTTGACATGGTTTTTATGGTTTTTTTAATATTGGGATTCCAAAATAGAGTTCAACAACTTTTTCTTTAAAAATATAATCATATTTTGCTCTAATCAGATCAGATTGAGCGTTTGTGTAAAGCAATTGTGCTTGGTTGTAGTCAAAAGCATTCATCATGCCTACAGCAAATTTTTCTTTTGCATAATTAAATGCTTCTTCTCTAGCTTCGAGAGTAGAAACAGCAGCTTCGTATGTTTTCAAAGCGGCATTTGCATCAGTAAAAGCAGTGTAAACATTTCTTTCCAAATCAAGTTCTGCTTGATTGTATGCATTTTTTGTTCTTTCATAATTTACTTTAGATTTTGCCACATTATTTCTAGCTGAAAATCCATTAAGGATTGGAACATTTAGCTGCAAACCAAAGTTATGTCCTTTATTATCACTAAATTGATCAAAAAGAGGTAATGGTCCAGCAACTATTGGATTTCCTCCACCATCAATACCTATTATTCTATCAGAATAACTAGCACGAGTACTAAAACTATAAAAACCTGTCAAACTTGGTTGCATAGTTCCCTTGGCTATTTTCACATCTTTCTCTGCAACTTCCAAATTTGTTTTTGCAACTTTAATTTCTATTCTATGTTCAAGCGCTTTTCCATATATAGTTTGAGGTTTTTCTAATAATGTCGCGCTTTGTTCTGCATTTAGATTTTCTTCAACAATATCAAAATTTTTAAAATCCTCTAACTGGAGTAATTGAGCTAAACTAAGTTTTGATATCAACAAAGTGTTTTCTGCTGCCAAAATTTTCTGTTTATCAAGTGCAACTGTAGCCTTTACATCAAGCAAATCACCTCTAGGTATTGAACCTGCTTTAACTAACTCTTCGCTTCTTGTCAACTGTTGTTCATCATTAACCAATTGTGCTTGTTGGACTTTTAAATTCTCTTTATTGAAAAGGATATTCAAATAGGCATTGGCAACAGAAAGCGAAATATCATCTTGAATTTTTGACAGATTGTATTGTGATGCAAGTTCAGAAAGTTTTGCTCTACGAAGTCTATTTTGGTTTTGAAGTCCGTTGTATATATCAATACTTGAATTTAGACTAACAGAACTAAACTGAGTTGTTTGATTTTCTAACAATCCTGTTGTAATATTTTGATTCAAACCAATGTTCCACGAATGATTTGCTCCAGCATTCAAACTAGGAAGAAAATTACCTAAAGCAGAGTTCTTGTCAATTTTAGCATTCTGTAAATCCAATTCCGATTGTTGAATGGAAATATTGTTTTCTACTGCATAAAAAACGCATTCTTCCAATGTCCATTTTTTAGTTTGGGCAAATGAAACCAATCCAATTAGAAAAAATGCTGTGAGAAAAAAAGTTGTTTTATTGTTCATAGTTTGACTGTTAAAAAGTCCTTGAAACATGATTAGTAACAAAGGTATAGTTTTTGTTAAATAATTAAATCAAAAATCTTACTGTTTAGACTATAGTTTTTTAAATATGTTACAGGTTTTTATTTATAAATTTGAGCACAATTATTTATTCCTATGAAAATAGTATCGTTATTGCTTTGTTTCTTTTTGGCTTTGGTTGTCTTAAACGGTTGTTCTACTGCCCAAAAAATTGAAACCCTAAAACCATTACCAAGCGATGACTCGCCGATGGTTTATAAAACTTCCACTTCGTTTATTAGCATGCCATTGGAAATTTCGCTGAAAGAAATCGAGCATCAATTAAACAAAACGTTGACTGGACAAATTTATGACGATTCTAATTTGCAAGACGACAAAACCGAAATGAAAATTTGGAAAACAGCTCCAATTAAAATTTCTGAAAAAGAAGGAAAAATAGTATCGGTTTTGCCATTAAAAATTTGGTCTAAATTCAAATATGGAACCGATTTTATGGGTTTGAACGATACTAGAGAAATCAATTTAAACGGTACAATTACCTTGGTTAGCGATGCAAAATTGTCTAACTTTAAAATGAATACCGTTTCTAAAATTGAAGATTTTGAATGGAGTGAAAGTCCAACGATTACTGTAGCTGGAAAAAATGTTCCGATTACTTATATTATCAATCCAACCTTGTCGATTTTTAAATCGAAAGTGGCTAAGAAAATTGATGAAGCCATTAATGAAACTGCTGATTTTAAACCTTACGTTCTCGATGTTTTAGACAAAATGAGTACGCCGTTTCAAACTAGCGAACAATATCAAACTTGGTTTAAACTCATTCCGATAGAAGTTTATGTAACTGATGCTGTTTTGAGCAAAACAAAAATCAACATGAATTTAGGACTAAAATGCAACATGGAAACAATGGTTGGTCAACAACCAAAAAACACGTTTGACCGAACTAAAATTGCATTCAAACCCGTTATCAATGTTCCTGACAAAGTAACTGCTAATATTGCTGCGATTTCTACTTATGATAGTGCGTCGAAAATAATTACTTCTAATTTTAAAGGAAAAGAATTTGCCTCAGGCAGCAGAAAAATTGTGGTTCAAAATGTTTCGCTTTGGCACAAAGACAGCAAAATTATTATTGCACTCGACATGACTGGAAGTATTAACGGAACGATTTACCTATCGGGAATTCCAAATTATAATTCGATTACGAAGGAAATTTACTTTGACCAAATGGATTATGTTTTGAACACCAAAGGTTTGTTGACCAAAACCGCCAATTGGTTGTTACAAGGCATGATTTTAAGAAAAATTCAAGAAAATTGTCGATATTCTATCAAAGAAAACTTGGACGAAGGAAAGAAAAACATGTTGCCTTATTTGAATAATTATTCACCAATGAAAGGTGTTTTCGTTAACGGAACGATGAACGACTTTGAATTTGAAAAAGTAGAATTGACCGACAAAGCTATGATTGCTTTCATCACCACCACAGGAAAAATGAAAGTTTTGATTGACGGGATGGAATAGTTTGAAAAAAACTTTCAGTTCAAATTTTAAGCTTTCTTTGGTTTCTTAAAAAACCAAATAATTACTTTGTAAAGTATAATTATTACGCCTATTTGAATAATCAATCCTAACATTTGCCATAAAACTAATCCAAAACTTAACTCTGAAACTGATTTTTCCATAATGTTTTTATAAAGTTAATTTTAAAAATTAATTCTTCTTCGTGTACATTTTATAAATAACAAACCCAAGCAAACCAACTAAGATATACGGAATTGCCATTAGATAGACAATTCCATCGTTTACTGCTTCGGCTTGTTTTGTATCGCCATTACTTTCTAATGAAGCTCTACACATAGCACATTGAGCACTGGCATTAAGAGCAAAGAGTAAAGAGCAAAGAGTAAAGAACAATCCTTTATTCATTTTGCTTTTTGCTTTAGACTTTTGACTTTTGTTTTTTGACTTAGTTTGCATAATAAGGCGAAATCATGATGTAAACAATTACTCCAGTTATGGCAACATATAACCAAATTGGGAAAGTGATTTTGGCTAATTTTTTATGCCTATCAAAACGCTCAGCCAAAGCTCTAACATAAGTAAACAATACTAATGGAATGATGATAATAGATAATAAAATATGCGTAATTAGAATAAAGAAATAAATCAATCGCATGATTCCTGCTTCGGCTAATTCAACTTCGCTAACAATTCCGTCGTGGTTTGTATCACCATATTTTGCAGAATCAGCGGTTAAATGATAGGCAACATACATGACAAGAAAAGCCACTGAACAACCAATTGCTGCTGTCATTAGTTTTTGATGTTTTTCACGATTACCGTTTTTAATGGCTATAACTCCAATTACCAGAAGAATTGCAGTTAATGCATTAATTCCTGCATAAATTGGTGGTAAAAAAGATAAAGGTTCTACATTGATACCAAAATCTTTTAGTTTAATGCTAAATAAAATGGCAACTACTATTGGAATTAGTATCGATACAAAAACGATACTGCTTTTAAATCTTTTTTCTAATCCGTTGTCTTGATTACTCATTTATCAATTTTTTTATGTCTTCAATAATTGCTTTTACTCCTTTGGCTTCTAATCCGTCGTAATATAAAATTGGATTACCGTGTTGGTCTTTTCTGCAACGAATGTTTCCTTCTTTATCAATCAAAGCAAACAATCCTGAATGTTCAAAACCGCCATTAGCATTCTTGTTTTCGCCGGCATAAAGATTGAACCCTTTGTTGGCTATTTCGTAAATGTATTTTTGATCACCCGTTAGAAAATGCCAATTAGTTGATTTTACGCCTAATTCTTCGGCGTGTTTTTTTAGCACTGCTGCGGTATCATTTTCGGGATTAATGGTAATGGAAGCAATACCAAAATTTGGATTTCCAAAAAACTCGTTTTGAATGGTAACCATGTTTTTATTCATGATTGGACAAATGGTTGGACAGGTTGAAAAGAAAAACTCGACAACATATACTTTTCCATCATAGTTTTTGTTGGAAATTGTTTTTCCGTCTTGATTGGTTAATTCAAACTTTGGCGCTGGACCAATTTTTACCAAACCTGTTTCTACATCTTTATTTTTATGATTGGAAACACCATCAATTCGGTCGCCTTGAACAACCGTTCCGTTTTTAATTCTTTCGATAATTTTTGGAATAAAAATAATTCCGAAAACTAGAACTACCAATGAAATTCCGATGTATGATTTATTTTTCATTTTGCTGAATCTTTGTTTCTACTTCTTTGGTTATTTTGTCGCGAAAAGCATCTTTTCTGTTGTTCTTTTTTAAAGCCAAACGGTATTCGGCCAGAATAATTTTTAAATCGTCGGTCATTTCGTTATGCAATTCTGCCGAAGATTGAACGTTATAACCTTCACGATATTCGGGTTTTCCTTGAACGCTTTTTCCTTTTCTTCCGCGAAGATTTCGTTCTTTGTCGATAATATACACATTAGGCGAACCAAAGTTATCGTTCAGTTGACCTACTAATTTCATTGTGTTGAAAAAAGCCTGAATTTCTTCGGGTTTAGCAAATACAAAATGATAGCCTTTGGTATCGGTTAATTTATCCAATCGTTCTAGTATGCTTTTCACTTTATCCTGAGTTCCATCTGGCGCAATGAAAACGATTTGAAAGTCTTTGAATTCTTTATTTCGGTTATATATTTTTTGGTTTAACAGAAAAAAGTTTCCTCTGTTTTCCATGATGTTTTCTCCTGAAAATCCTAGAATGGTTATCTTATCATTTAGGGTTACCTTTTCGCCGTTGAGTGACTTCCAATTTGGGTTAACATCCGCGATTTTTTCGGTAAGTGTTGGAAGTTTTATAAAGCTGTTTACTCCAGTAGCAAAGAAAAGATACACTACTAACGGAAGTATGAATAGAATAATTAGAACTGCTTTTTTTTTCATGGCTTGAGTGACTAATTTGTCGAATACAAAAATAAAAAAGTCCCGATTAACATCGGGACTTTTTTTGAATTAATATAGTGTTAAAAATTCCATTTAATGGTTGAGTCTCTAAAGACTTCATAAACGTAATTTCCTTCTACCAAAAGTATGAATATTAAATACAAGACTAAGAAAACTGTAGTTCCAACAACTGCCCATCTTAGACTTGCTTTTTCGCCATCCATGTGCATGAAAGCCCAAGTAATTTTGTAAGCTTTATATAGTGTTAGAATAATAAATATCCAGTTTAATAAGTTCATTCCAAGTAAATCATTCATTACCAACGCTGCTGGTTTGATGATTCCTAAATAAACTTCAACTATCGTTACTATAGATAGGATTCCAAAAACAATCCAGATCTTTTTAGTGTGTGATTCGTGTGCGTGATTATCGTGTGCCATAATGGTTATAAATTCAAGATTAAACTAAATAGAAGAATGTAAATACGAATACCCAAACTAAATCTACAAAGTGCCAATAAAGTCCAACTTTTTCAACCATTTCGTAGCTTCTTCTTTTTTCATACGTTCCTAAAAGAACATTTAAGAAAATAATAATATTGATGATTACTCCTGAGAATACGTGGAAACCGTGGAAACCAGTAATAAAGAAGAAGAAATCAGCAAATAATTTACTTCCATACTCATTATGTTGAAGATTTGCACCTTCTACAACTAAAGCACCGTTTGCTAACATAGCTTCTGATTCTGCACGAGTAAGGACTGTTTTGTGTTTTACTTTATTAAGTTCTGGATGAAGTTTAGCATCTTTTTTCTCAGCATCTGTTCCTCTGTAAATAGCTTCCGTTCTAATTAATAAATCAGGATGCGCTTTGAAACCAGCTTGTACTTCGGCAACAGAATAGGTTGGTAAAGCTGGTTCGCTTTCAAACCAAACACCGTTACTTGCTTTGTGTTGAGTTCTGTCTTCGTGAAGCGTTGCAGCAAAGTCGGCAAGTTTTACTCTTTTTCCATCTTTATCAATAAATTGAAGAATACTTCCACCTTTAGTTTCTACTGCACCAAATTCTCCTTTGATGAAATTTTTCCATTCCCAAGCTTGAGAACCAACGAAGATTAAACCACCAACGATGGTTAACAGCATATAAAATGCTACTTTCTTTTGTTTCATTTGATGACCAGCATCAACGGCTAATACCATTGTTACTGAAGAGAAAATAAGGATAAAGGTCATTAATGCCACATAATACATTGGTGCATCAACACCATGTAAAAACGGGAAGTGAGTAAACACCTCATCGGCAATAGGCCAAGTATCAATAAATTTAAACCTAGAAAACCCATAAGCAGCAAGGAATCCAGAGAATGTTAAGGCATCTGATACGATAAAAAACCACATCATCATTTTACCATAACTTGCTCCCATTGGCTCATTTCCTCCACCCCAAGTGTTTCCTGTAGTATTTGCAGTAGTAACTGTCGCTCCCATAAAAGTTAATTCGTTAAAAAGTTCCCAAATTTAGATTTTTTTTCTTATTTAAAGAAATATAAAAATAAAAACAAATAAATCCACAAGAAATCAAGAAAGTGCCAATACATTGCACCAAGCTCAATTCCAAGGGTTTGACCTGAATTGTATTTTTGTTTAAAATGATTATAAATTATGATTAAAAGTGAAATAATTCCTCCAAACAAGTGCACAAGATGTGTTGCTGCCACTACGTATAGAAAGGTTGTGGTTACATTACTTCCTGGACCCGTGAAATAGTATCCTGCATTTTTTACTTCTGCAAACCCTTGAAATTGTAAATAGACAAATAATAATCCTAATGCAAGAATGGTCAACAATAGTGTAGTTGTTGTTTTTCTATCGTCTTTTTTTATTGCTTTCTTTACAAAAACAAAGTTAATACTGCACAAGATTATCACTAGGGTACTAAAATAGAAAGCGCTTGGCATTTGAAAATTCTGCAACCAATCGCCACGTGATTTACTTACTACAAATGCACTGGTCAACCCGGCAAACATCATAGTCATGCTCAACATAGCAAACAACAAAATCAGTTTGTATGATCTTGATGATCTTGCTTTATGTTCTTCGGCGGTCATTGTCATAATAACTATCTTAAAAATTTATCTACTATATATACTATTTGCAAAAGACTAATATAAGAAACGCTCACTAGCATTAATGTTCGTGCTGCTTTTGCTGTTCTTAACTGATAAAGTTTGATGGCATAAAATATCATCCAAACGCCAAGCAAAAATACTAAACCTGCCGCAGTTGGCGAAAGAAAAAGTTTTCCTGTATATCCCAACGCTGGCAACAATGATGCAACTAGCAACCAAAAGGAATACAAAACAGTTTGCAAAGCGGTTGAATTGTCTTTTTTTCCTGTTGGAAGCATAAAAAATCCAGCCTTTTCATAATCTTCATACAAAAACCAACCGATTGCCCAAAAATGGGGAAATTGCCAAAAAAACTGGATTAAAAATAATGTTCCAGCTTCTATACCAAATTCGCCAGTAGCAGCAACCCAACCTAACATAAATGGAATTGCTCCTGGAAAAGCTCCAACAAATACTGAAAGTGGCGTGTAGGTTTTTAACGGCGTATAAATACTTGTGTACAGAAATATAGAAATCGCGCCAAACATTGCCGATTTTGGATTGATGGAATACAACAATACCAATCCGATTATCGTTAAAAGACTTGCCACAAAAAGTGCATGATTAGGCGACATTCTACCCGAAGCAACTGGACGATTTTTAGTTCTATCCATTTTAGCATCGAGGTCTTTTTCAATTACCTGATTATAAGCATTAGAAGCACCAACCATGCAATAACCACCAACAGTAAGAATAATTAAAGTTGTCCAACTAAACGGATTAGCATCATCAAAACCAAGCAAATATCCAGCTATTGATGAAAAAACCACGCTAACGGCTAAACCTGCTTTAGTGATTTCTTTAAAATCAGTAGTGATAGATTTGAGTGAAAATGATTTTACAGTAGCGTTCAATGCTTTACTTTTAGGGTTTTCAATTCCTAAATATCGGAATTTCGGCAAAGGTACTTTATAGAAAATGATTTAGCAAACAAACGAATCATAAAAAGCAGAAAGAAGTTTAGTTTTGATTAATTAACTCAAACAAATACAATATCGTAAACTCAGCTTTACTGTTAGAAAACAAAAAACTCCATCTTTTCCTGTATATTTGTTATTCGAATAACAAAATATGGATTTCAATCTACGAACAGTAAACGTCACACGATACATCACGCCACTTCGTGAAGGCGGTTCTTTGCCGGCTCTTGCCGAAGCCGATGATGATTTTAAATATGTACTAAAATTTCGTGGCGCAGGTCATGGCGTTAAAGCATTAATTGCCGAATTTCTTGGCGGAGAAATAGCGCGTTATCTTGGTTTACCCGTTCCCGAACTAGTTTTTGCAACTCTTGATGAAGCCTTTGGAAGAACCGAAGCCGATGAAGAAATTCAAGATTTACTGAAATTCAGTCAAGGATTAAATTTAGGATTACACTATCTTTCTGGCGCAATAACCTATGATGCTGCAACAAATGACTGCGATGAAGTATTAGCTTCAAAAATCGTTTGGCTAGACGCATTTATCACCAATGTGGATCGAACATTTAAAAACACCAACTTACTGATTTGGAAAAAAGAACTTTGGTTAATCGATCACGGTGCCGCTTTTTATTTCCATCATTCTTGGGACAATTGGAAAACCACTGCAATAACACCTTTTACACTAATTAAAGACCATGTTTTATTACCAAAAGCCACAAAACTTGAAGAAGCACACAACGAATTTACATCAAAATTAACCGAAAACAGCATCAAAGAATTAGTCAACAAAATACCCGAAGATTGGTTACTTTGGGAAGACAAATCATTATCTCCAGAAGAAATAAAAGAAGTCTATTTTCAGTTTTTATCCATCCGATTAGCAAATGCAGAAATCTTTTTAAAACAAGCTCAAGATGCAAGAACAACACTTATATGATTACGCTGTAATTCGTGTTGTGCCAAGAGTAGAACGCGAAGAATTTATCAATATTGGGTTGATGCTTTTTAGCAAAAGACAAAAATATTTGCGAATGGAATACCATATTCCTGTAGAAAAAATTCACCTTTTTGCTCCTGAATTTGACATCGAACAATTAGAAATCAATTTAGCTTCTTTCGACAAAATTTGTTCTGGCAAAAAAGATGGTGGTCCAATTGCTACTTTCGACATTGCCGAACGCTTCCGATGGCTTACCGCAATAAAAAGTTCGAGCATACAAACTTCTCGACCTCATTCAGGTTTTAGCACTGATTTAGATAAAACTTTCGATAAACTTTACACAGAATTGGTTTTGTAAATATTATATCTGCTCATCAAACACTCTTTGTTGAAAATCATCAATAATCAAGTTCATCAATATTTTCAAAATCAAAATTAAGAGTGTCTTGATTTTTTATAATTTGAAAAATATTTGATTTTTTACATTTAATCAATTTATAAGGAACGTCAACTTCTGAAATATCAGGAGCGTAAATATACTCTTCATTGAGTAACTTCTTATTTTTTGTTTTTTCAAACAGCTATCTTGGATTATAACTTTCAAAGATTAATCTACTTGTTTTATAGAACACAACAGAATCATTAATAATCAAAGCCTTGTTATGAATCGATGTCTTAACTACATCAATTACCAAACTATCCTTAAAATTTAATTTGTATAAATTAAAAGGCTTTTGATTTTTTAAAATACAATTACTAAACAAAGCTATAATTGTAAACAAAAAGCTTAGTTTTTTTCTCATTTTATATTGTCTTATTAATATATCCTAAACTGCAATGTGTCGTTATTTTTTATTAAATTCAAAATATTTGAATTAGATTTCTTATAAATTTGAAATGGAGTTTTTATCTTCCAAATATCTAAAAGTATTTGCCCATCATCACTAAAAATGGCTGTACCATCATCTATTGATATTTCTTCAGAAATCCATTTTGGAAACTTTTTATTTGTTTGCAAATAAACTCCACCTCCATAGTAAAATTCATTGTTTAATATAAATCCATTTTTTGATTCAATTTGATTAACTGTAAAATCTAATTCAACATTTGAATTAATCTGAACATACTTTTTTGTGTGATCTAAAAAATCACATGAATTAACTGTTAGAATTAAACCGATAATAAATATATATCTTAAATACTTTCTCATTTCATCTCTTTTGTTCAATTTTTTATTTACTTCCTAATTCAAAAGCTATCACTATTAACCAATAAAGTTATTAAATGTAATCCAATATTAACTCTATAAAATGTAAAAGCTAAACTTTTCCATAAAAAAACCACTCAATTGAGTGGTTTTAGTGGGTTAGTATTTTATCGTTTTAACGAGAAGTGCGCTTTAAATTCTTTCATAACACCGGCTTCTGGATATTCTACCTTGAACCAGTAATCGGTTGATGGCATTAACTGTCCGTTGAACGTTCCGTCCCAACCGTCGCTTTTCGAACTGATTTGTTTTAATAGTTTTCCATAGCGGTCAAATATAT
>NZ_JAAMPT010000188.1 GCF_012911605.1 Flavobacterium solisilvae
ACGGAAACCCAAATCCGTCAAATCCGTGGCAAAAAAACTATACACCAATTAATTTGTGCTAATTCGTGCAATTTGTGGCAAAACCACGAGCAAAGCGATCAATTAAATGCCCTTCAATACCTTATATGGTAAAAAATCTTTGCGCTTTAGCGTCTTTGCGAGAAAAAAAATCCATCAGTCTTTCAATCCCTCAATCTTTCAATCCTCCAATCCCCAAGTCCTTCAATCCTTCAATCCAAAAATAATTTGTGCTAATTCGTGCAATTTGTGGCAAAAAAATTTCCCTTTCTCATTCCCGCGCATTGTCATTCCAGCGAAGGCGGGAACCTAAAAAAAAACGCCTCCCAAAAAAGAGAGACGTTTCCCAAAAACAACCCAACCAACCTAGCTAATCTTAACCAAGTTCAATACATTGAAAGCACCATTGTTCAACATATACTGCGAACCATTCACCTCTTGAAAAAACTCAATCAAAAGAAGATGCATTCCAGTACCAGCTAGAGTAGGGACAGCAGCAGGAATAAGCTCAGGCGTAACAGTATTGTTTTCCAAAGCAAAAACATCCTCAGGACTTAAAGAAAGCTCATAAGCGCCAGTGGCAAAATCAATCTTTAAAAACCCCGCTTGCAAACTAAAGTGAGTAGCACCTTCAGGACTTCTCATTTGTTCCAACGGATTGTATTCCGCAATACTAATCGTTCCAGTAGCATCATCCACAGTAACAATCGAATTCAAAATACTTCCCAGCGAAGCTTTAACATTAAAATCAAATCCTTCCAAAAGCGCAACGGCAGGACTACTAGACAGTCCTTCTGCTACATTACGAGAACCACGAGCACTAACAGTGTCCATGTTTTTGACTTGCGCCAATACCTTCACGAGCCTACTAGTCAGCTTACTGTCTTTCGCTCTAAACACCATCGGACCTAATGCAGTCCGCAACAATTTCCCCGAACCGGTAATACTACCAAACTCCATTCCGTTCTCTCGGGTACGAGCAAACGCAGGATCGTTCAAAATTCGGTTTCTACTAACACCACCGCGGGTGCGCACAAGGTAACCATCCGTTCCCTTGTAGAAGGTAAGATCTTCCATCGTACCTTCCATTTTAATCAAGCTTCTAACTTTTGCCATCTTAAAAAAAATTAATAATTAATAATGACGCAAAGTTATCGAGCAAGCTTCCCAGCCCTTGTCAATTCTGCCATATCCAACCAAAGTTGCTAAAAAAAGACCATAGTGGCTATAAATCTCCAAAAAAGACATAAAACAACCATAATTGCCGAAATAACCCTTTAAAAACCTGATATACAAAAAGGTATAAAAAAAGAATACCCATCCTAAATTACTATCATAAATACCCTTAGTGTATCAGGAGTGTATGACCAGTGTATTAATAGAGTATGCCGAGTGTATGCTAGAAGTATAGATAAGGTATAGATAAAGTATTGAAGAAGTATCGTTGAAGCATAAACAAGCCATAAAAAATAACCCAGAAAATAAGAAACAATCCTGCATCCGTCACTTCGAGTGATTTTCATTACTTCAAATGCCAGTTTGTTATTATAAAAATAGTATCGAGAAGCACCAATAATATAAAAATTTCACTTATCAACACATTTTTACATTTCACAAAACCCAATAAAAGTTAATAAATACAATTGAAAAGTAGAGCGGTCAAAAGAAAGTTAGTATTCACAACACAATTAATAAATATAATTAACACAATAAGCAATTATAAGTGTTTATAAAACATGTCATTTTTGTTAATAATTCAGCTTTTTTGTTAAAAACTAAACTTTTAACTTCATCTATTTAATGCTATGTTTGTAGTATTCTTTTTCACAAAAGAAATACACCAAATTAATTTAAAAAACACTAACAATGAAAACCCAAGAAAAAAATAGCCGCCAGTATAAGAAATTAGAAAATGTCAGTAAAACTATTAAAGATTTGCATTACCACTAGTGATATAGCTCGCATAGAAGGCTGTTCACCGCGTACAGCATCTCAAAAAATGATTGACATGAAAGTCTTCTACGGCAAAACCGCTAAGCGTTATAAGGTAACGTTCAAAGATTACGCACACTACAGCGGAATACCGCTTGAAGATTTAGAACCATTCCGTCTCTAAAAACACCTCGTTTTTTATTTTTACTAATGCATAGGCATATAGAATAGAAAAAACAATTCCATCATTACCAAAATCACTGTTTTTTTTCTTTAAAACAATAAAAAAAGCCCCGACTTTCATCAGAGCTTTCCTTTATTCCGTGACCTCGACAGGATTCAAACCTGTAACCTTCTGAGCCGTAATCAGATGCGCTATTCAGTTGCGCCACGAGGCCTTTTTTGTGGGTGCAAATATAGAGAATATTGTTAATGCTGCAAATAAAATTAGATATAAAATTTCAAATTTTAAATATAAATCACCCCAATCAAATTAACATTCTCAATATCAATAGCAATGACAACTTCAATTTCAAATTCAAAAAGCAACTTCAAATTCAAAACTTCTAAATTCTAAATTTAATCCAAAGCCCGAGAAGTAACATAATACCGCCAAGCGATAATAGCCAGTTGCCATTTCTTTGCTTTTGAAACATCCAATCCTTGCTTGGTAAAGCTAGGAAGAAGCAGTTTGTTGAGTTTAGCCAGTAGTTTATACATATAAAAATAACTTTATACAAAGAAAAGAAAAGTTTCAATAGCAATAGCAACTTCAAAAGTCAACTTCAAACTCGAAACTCGCAACTCCCAACTCGAAACTATCCCTTAACTCGGTTCATTTCGTCTTGTGCACCATTGGAATTGTACTGTTTTTTAGGTGCAAACGATTTTCCAAAGCTGTAGGTAAACGTTAACGCAACAAATCGGCTATCGAGTTTGTTGGTCCAATTGGCATCGGTGTTTTGAAGGTTTTTGATAATTCCGTTGTTCATGTTAGAATAGAAAATATCATTAGCCGAAAGCTTAATCGTGGCTTTGTCTTGCAATAATTTCTTTTGCACTCCAATGTTGATATTGGAACGCGACAACAACACAAACTGAGCCGAAACAATATCGGTTTGATAATTACCACTCAATTCAGCCGACCAACCTTTGTTGAACTTAAAACTATTATTCATCGAAAATACCCAAAACGTTCCCGACGAGTTTAAGTCTTCGGTGTAGAGTTTACTTTTATATTTAGCATGTGTTACTTCGGTATAAGTGTTGGAAGTCCACCATTTGGTAAACTCCAATTGAAGATTGGCATTAAGACTAAAATACTCACTTTTACCAATGTTTCCTGGACGACTGTAATAAATGCCGTCATTGATTTCTATTGTTTCATTAATATCATCTTTTGACGAACCATAACTCAGTGTTGTAGAAAACATTCCTTTGTAACGATAAGACAACTCATAATTATTAGCAAACGATGGATTTAAGAAAGGATTTCCCGAATAGAAGGTAAACTTGTCCAACGGACTAATAAACGGATTTAAGTCTTGAAAATAAGGTCGGTTGATACGTCTTCCATAATTCACAACCAATTGATTATTGCCGATGCTGTCTAGTTTGTATTGTACAAAAACCGTTGGGAACAAATTAGTATAATTTCGCTTGAATTTAGAGGCAGCTTGTTCTACGTTACCCAATTGATTTCCTCTCGATTCAGTATTTTCTACACGCAAACCCGTTTGGATACCAAAACGCTTATAATTGGTATTGAAATTGACATACGCTGCATTTATAATTTCGTCGTATTTAAAGTGATTACTCGTGCTATAGTTAGGTATTTCTTCACCATTAACAACATCACGATAATCGGCAATATTATCCGTTTGAGTATAACTTACTTTGTAACCCGTTTCAAACGTGCTTCCGTTTTTAAACGGCAAGGTATAATCAGTTTTTAAACCATAGATATTCAAATCAGAAGGCAAGAAACCTTTCAATTGATCTTGGCTAGAAAGTGAATTATCAGGTTGGTAGATATAGTTGTTAAACGTTTGCTTGCTAGAAGTGTCATATTTTAAGTAATCCAAATCCACCGTAATGCGTTGTCCTAAACTGTCTAATTCATGACGAAGGTTAAAGTTAATTCCGCCATTTTTGAACTTTTGCTTGTTTAGATTATTCGCAACAATAGAAGAATCTAATACCGAATTAGCATCGGTAACTTCACTTCGAACATCCGAAAATTGGTTATTATTTCTTAAAACACCTGATAATCCAAACCCAATAGTCGTTTTATCTGAAGCATAATAATCCATGCCAATTCGGGCATTGGTTGACTTTATTTTGGTATCAATATCACTATTTTGGTAAAACAAACTATTGGTCGAACCATCGGTATTCTTAAACTTTCTGAAAATAAATAAATCATTAATTGGGTTGTTTTCACCATAGCCAACGTTTCCAAAGACACGAATTTTATTCTCCATATAATTAAAATTCAATCCTTGACGGTTTCCGCTACGTTTCCCTTGAGAAAAACGAGAAGTTAAGTTGGCATTAAAACCTCTCACTTTGGAACGCTTAGAAACGATATTGATAATTCCTGCGCCACCAGCTGCGTCATATTTTGCTGGCGGATTAGTCATTAATTCTATTTTGTCCAAAGTACTAGCCGGAAGTGATTTTAAATACGCTTCTAGTTCTGCTCCCGAAAGATAGGTTGGTTTATCGTCAATAAACACTTGAACTCCCGATTTACCTTTGAAAGTAATCGTTCCGTTTTGATCCACAATAATACCTGGAGATTTCTCCAAAACATCCATAGCATCGCCACCAGCAGCGGTAATAAATGCATCCACATTGACAACGGTTCTATCGATTTTGTTTTCTACAAATGGTTTTTTCTTTTTGATCACTACTTCATTCAAATCGGTTGCCGATTTAGAAGTTAAAATAATAGGAGCAAGGTTCGCTTTTGGATTTGAAGCGTTTAAACTAATCGTTTCACTTTGATACGGCGAATATTCCATATCATCGATAACGACTTTGTAATTGCCTTCTTTTAGGTTTTGAATAGCAAAGTTTCCATCAGCATCACTGATTTCGATTTTTGCCACCGAATTATCATTGGCATTAGTCAACGTAATTTGAATAGATGCTAAAGCTTTGTTTTGGTTGTTACTGATTATTCCAGCAATGCTGTAACCGTTTTGTGCTGAAACTTGGGTTACAAATACTAATAGGAAAGCTGTAGTGATTAGGATTAATTTGTTCATTTTTGATTGATTTTTGATATTGAAGTTGATATTGAAGTTGATATTGAAGTTGATATTGATATTGAAGTTGATATTGATATTGATTTTTGAAGTTGAAGTTGACTTTTGTTACAATTTTGAATAAAAAAAGCCACTAGATAGGTTAGTGGCTTCTCAATAGATTTTGTTACAGTTTGTTATACTTTTTTAGTTTTCAAACTAGACTTTGTTTTCTCGATTTCCTTTTTGGTTTCTTGAAGTTCTTTCTTGGCTTTTTCTAATTCTTTTTTAGATTCTTCTAATTCTTTATTATCACTTAAACCATTTTTCTCCATCAGCTTATTGATTTGCTCTTGCATTTTTTCCATTTGCTTCGATAAATCTTTTTGCTCATTAAAATTAAAGTCAGAGAAAATACTGATTTCATCGTCTTCATTGGTTCCAAATTCTTCTTTGATTTTTTCTAATTCTTCAGCAGTATAATCATCGCCACCTTCAACAACTTGACCGTTTTCGATAATCAATGGTTTTTTACCGTCTTTTTTATAAATGCTTCTTTTTTTGGTCGTAATCGATTTTTTTTCAGGCGTAGAAAATTTAAACGACGGAATGCTATCGTTGTCAAAATTGAAGTTGAATAGCTTGAACGCTTCGCCATTTCCAAAATCGCTAAATGCCATTACATCTTCAAATGAATTGGATGGATTTCCAAAACCTACTTCGTCGTCTTGTTTGTAGAATTTAATCGTCGCAATAGGTTTGTTGTTTTTGTAGCTTAACGAACCTTTGCTTCCGTTTTTATCTTCGTAGGAAACGTCGATAGCGGTGATTTGGTTTTTGTCATTACGCTTTACATTAGCATATTTGATGGTAACGCCATATTCTGCCAAGGCTTTGATATCGTCTTTCATTTCTTGCTCTGGCGTAGTTGCGTTCCAAGTCATTACTACATTTTCTTTAGAAGGTTTTTTGTCCCAAGTAAATGATTTACTGCTAGTTTGAGCAAAACTAAAAATAGAGGTAAGCACTAAGGCTACGGCTAATTTCAATTTGTTTTTCATATTCTATAGGTTTTAAATTATTGCTTTTATTTGAATTCAAACTTAAAAAGTTGTCTTAATTTCTGAAACAGTGTTTACAAAAATTTAACGTTTTTGCTTTGCTTTTTCTCTTGCCAATTCTTCTTTGGCTTTTGCCATTTCTGCTTTTACTTTTTCAATTTCGGCTTTAACTTTGTCAATCTCACTTTTGGTTTTATCCGAATGTAATGCAGCCGCATTTCTTATAGCTTCTCTAGTTTCTATTCTTGCTTTGGCTATTTCTTCACGTGCTTTCATTACATCTTCACGACTTTTGGCGATATCTTCACGGCTTTTAGCAATTTGAATGCGAGAACGTTCGATTTCTTTTTTTACTTTTTCTCTCATTTCAGGTTTCATTTTATTTACCTGAACTCTGGCATCGCTAACAGCACCACTTTTATAATCAGAAAGTTTTATTCCATTGATGGTAATATTGTCATCGTCATCACTGCTGTATGAATAACTCATGGATAAATTTTTGTCTGCTTCGGCTAAAGCTTTTTCAATTTCTATAGAATTCATGTTCATTAGATTAGCAATTGCTTTATTATCTGTAATTACTTTTCCGTTTACAATTACTTGTGGATGGTTGCCGCTTGTTATGGTAACAGTTTGGTTGTCTATATCTTCATCTATTCCAATACCATAGGCAATATCATTGTTTGTAATTGAATCAATTTCAATTCTTCCTAAACCTTTTAAGATAACGTGATTACCATTTACAACCATTTTATCATTACTTGAAATTACTGTATGAGTTTTTGCTTTAGAAAAACCTAAAAGGTTATTATCACTTTTAAAGAAAACAAATGGCTCAATTGGTTCATCGCCTTTGATATGAGAAGTACCTTTGTTTCCGTTTTTGTCTTTGTATTCTACCTTGATTTCAGTGATTTCGCCGTTAGAATTACGTTTTACTTTGGAACATTTTAAAGTAATTCCGTGTTCTTCTTTCAAACGTTTGGCTTCTTGTTTTAGTTTTTCTTCTGATGAGTTTTTGTCGATTTTAACTTTTACTTCATTGATTGGACTAGCAAAAGCTACAACCGAATTCTTTTCTTGAGCAATGGTTTGAATTTGAAACAGTAAGATAAAACCAATTAAAGCAGGAATGATGAGTACATACTTTAATGAATTTCTTTTGCGTGATTGATTTTTGTTTAACATAACGATTCGTTTTTTGATTAATGATTGATAAAAATTATTGGTAATCGATAAGCAGTTTTGATTAGAAACTACCTTTAATAAAGCGCGTTGATACGATTTTTTGTCTTCCATTTGATGCATCGCTTTTTGGTCGGCAATGTATTCTAGATTTTGTAAAATGGCTTTTTTGTACAACCAAACAAATGGATTGAACCAAAACACAACACAAAACAATTTGGCTACTAAAACATCGATGGAATGTTTTTCTTGGCTATGGATTTTTTCGTGTAATAAAATGCTTTGCAGTTCTTCGTTTGTATATAAATCGGGATTGATAACTATATAATTAAAGAACGAAAAAGGAGCGATGTTTTGATTTAGATTAACTAGTTTAAATTGTTCTTTTTTAATAATTTGCTGTTGAAAAAGCATTCGATATAGCGATATAAAACTCAAGATGATTTTGATCACTAAAAACGAAGCGATGATGATATAACTAACCCAAACCAGTTGCATCCAATCGAATGCTTCAACAGCCGAAACTTCTTTTATTGTTACCGGATTTTGATTGGAAAAAGCAATCAAATCTTCCATGGTATATTTTGGTCGTTCTACATAAACCACTTTCTTTACAAAATACAACGGCAATAGGAGTGAAGTAATCAATCCTGATAGTAAAAACCATCGGTTGCTATCAAAAAAAGTTTCTTTTCTAAGCAAGAAATGATATGCCAAGTAGAACATAGCAATCAATCCGCTGGATTTTAATAAGTAAATGAAAATGGTTTCCATAGAGTTTGATTTATCTTACTTAGTGGTTACTATAAATTTGTAGGTATCATTATTTTTTGGATCTTCATTATTCTTATTCAATAATTTGATTGTTTTAATTTTTGAAACATCAATACTTTCTAATGATAATCTGGAATTTTTTTGTTGAACTCCATCTATAATAAAAACAGGTTCATTTTCTGTAAAGTTTATAATTGGATATCCAGGTATTTTGACATTAGCACGATTGTGTACAACAATTTCATTTCCGTTTTCTAGTGTAAAAATGACTGGAGAATCAGATTTTGGAACGGCGGGTTTTGTTGACCAATTAGTTGTAATGACAATTACTCCTTTTTTGCCTACTGCATCATATTTTTTCAATGAATTTAGATCTTTTAAAACCTCTATTTTTTCTAATCCTTTTGGATCAAGTTCATTTAGAAATTCTTTAGTATATCTTTCTCCATCAACATAAATCAAAGCGTCATCGCTTATATTTTCAATAAAAGCTATTTTATCACTAGTATTTTTATCCTTGAATTCTGCTCTCATTTCAGAATTGTCATAGAAACCTAATTCATTTTTACCATTTTCAGATATAATTGCTCTAAAAAATATTGCTCTTATTGGAATATCTCTAATCTGTTCTGTCGTTCCTTTATTTCCTTTGTTATCGTCATAACTGATTTTGATAGCAATTATTTCGCCTTTACTATTTCTTTTTACTTTAGAAAATGTCAAATCAATATTATGTTCTCTTTTAAGTGTTTGAGCATCATTTTTCAACTCAGCATCAGTTGAAATTTTATCAAAAACATAACTTACTTCTTTAGATTTTAAATCTGATTTTTGAAACAATCCAATTTCACCTGTTTCTTTTTGATCTATTTCCGTTACTTCTTTTGATTCAGAAACAGTAGTTGTTCCATCTTTGAGTTCAATAAATTGATCTTGCGCCACAACTTTTACCTGAAATAAAAATATAAAGCAAATTAAAGAAGGAAGCACGACTGCATATTTCCATGAATTCTTTTTGTTAGAATGGTTCTTGTTTAACATAACGATACGGTTTTTGATTAATGATTGATTAAAGTTATTTGCAATTGATAGACAGTTTTGATTAGCAACTACTTTCAATAAAGTTATTTGATAGTCTTTTTTGTCTTCTAAATGTTTGGTTGCTTTGTTATCTGCTATGTATTCTAGATTTTGAAGAATTGCCTTTTTGTACAACCAAATGAATGGATTGAACCAAAAAACAGCACAAAACAAGCGAATAAGTAAAACATCTATTGAGTGTTTTTCTTGGCTGTGTATTTTTTCGTGTTGAAGTATACTTTGCAATTCTTCTTTAGAATACAAATCGGCATTGTATGCAATGTAATTAAAAAAAGAAAATGGAGTAATATTTTTATTTAAGTTAAGTAACTTAAAGTGTTCTTTTTTAGTTATTTGATTATTTTTTATTATTAAAAATAGTGAAACTAAATTAAAGATAATTTTTAGACCAAAAGCACAAACTATAATAATATAACTAAATCCAATAAATTGTATCCAATCAAACGTTTCAACAACAGGAATTTCAGAAAAAGAGGTTGTTGATTTTTCGGCATAGGAAACAAAATCATTTACAGTTACTTTTGGTCGTTCTACATAAACCACTTTCTTTATAAAATACAACGGCAATAGGAGTGAAGTAATCAATCCTAATAGTAAAAACCATCGGTTGCTGTCAAAAAAAGTTTCTTTTCTAAGCAAAAAATGATACGCCAAGTAGAACATAGCAATCAATCCGCTGGATTTTAATAAGTAAATGAAAATGGTTTCCATAGTTTGTTAATTAAAAAATTAGAATTTAGAATTCAGAATTTAGAATGTGTAACATCCTTTATCTATCGTCTTTCTTCTCTATAATAGCTAAAATTTCTCTTAGTTCGTCAGCCGAAATCTTTTCTTCTTCGGCAAAAAAAGAAACAAGGTTTTTATACGAACTATCAAAATAGTTTTCGATAGCGGTATTCATAAAACGTTTTCTATAATCTTCCATTTGAACAATTGGAAAATACTGATGTGTATTTCCAAAGGCATTGTGTCCAACAAATCCTTTTTCTTCCAAGTTTCGGATGATGGTAGAAAGTGTATTGTAATGAGGTTGATCTTCGGTGATTTCGGCTAGGACTTCTTTTACGAAAGCTTTTTTTAGCTTCCATAAAATTTGCATAATCTCTTCTTCTTTGTTTGTTAACTTTTGCATAGTCATTTCGTTTTTTATCGTTTTCCTAAATGGACAGAACAAACGTATAACTATTTTTGTAGTTACGCAACTATTTTTATAGTTATTTAACTATTTTTTAAGAGAGTTGTTTTTTAAGTATTTCTTTTTGAACGAGTTGATAGGTTATAATTCCTAAAATTGTTCCAATTAATCCAATGCTTCCCATTAAAATCCAGTTGGACGAGAAACTAAATTTATCAATCATTTCCATTCCAATCATTGGACTAAAAATATGAGCCAAACTAAAACTCATCGTATAAATTGCCATGTATCGACCTTCGTGACCTTTTGGTGCGCGACTTAATGCCACAGAATTAGAGAAAGGAAAAGCAAACATTTCGGCAAAAGTCATCACAATCATCATCATCACTAAAACAGAGGTAAACCCTGAAACAAGTAACAAAAAGAAGCTAATTGCCATCAAAAAACAACCTAAGGTTACCACTTTGATTTTATTGATGCCTTTTCGTTCAACAAAGCTTACAATCGGCATTTCGAGGAAGAAAATCATTATTCCGTTCATGGTTAACAACAAACCGGTTTGGAATTCGGTTAAACTAAATTGTTTCTTGTGATATAACGGAATGGTGTTGAAGAGTTGGAAAAATAATATTCCGGTTATCAAACACATACTGAGAAAAAACCAAAATGGTTTGTCTTTAAAAACGGAAGTCGTCAATACTTCGCCAGGATGTTCTTTGTCTTGAAACTTTGATTTTTTCTTTTCTTTTACCAAAAGCCAAAATACTAAAATAGCAACAATACACGAAGTTCCGTCAACCCAAAACAATCCTTCATAGCCAATTCCCATAATGATTAATCCACCCATTGCTGGTCCAGCGGCAAATCCTAGATTGATGGCTAATCGAACTAAAGTCAACGCTCGAGTTCGGTTTTCAGGTTTGGCATATGCGCCAAGTGAAACAAACATGGCTGGTCGAAACATATCGGCAATGCTCATTAAAATAAACATACCAATGCATAAACCCGTAAAACTTTTGATAAAAACAAGTGTAAACATTCCTAATCCGCTAAAGAGCAAACTAAAAATCATAATACGATAGAACCCGATTTTATCGGTCAGTTTTCCACCAAGCCATGAACCAAGAAGCGAACCTGCGCCAAAACATACCATAATCCAACCTACTTGACTATAGGAAAAGTGTAAATCTTCGTTTAAATATTTGGACAAAAAAGGTAAAACCATTGTTCCAGCACGATTGATAAACGTGATAATAGTCAATATCCAGATTTCTCTTGAAAAACCTTTGAAGTTATTGATGTAGCGTTGAAGAGCAGTTTGCAGCATGATGATTGATTGATACAGCAAATTTACAAAGTTCTAGTTCACTTTGTTGTGTTAACTTTAGGACTTTTGAACTATTTTTGTTGAAAATACTTTTTTATGAAATCATTGTTTTCAATCGTATTCATTTTTGCAAGTTCGTTGTTTTTTGCACAAGAAAATGCTACTCAAACAGCTCAGGAATTTCAGGATGAACTCAATAAAAGTTACGCCGATAAAGAGAAAAGTCCGTTGACGGAAGAAGATTTTAAAACTTTTACCCATTTGGATTTTTTTCCTATATCGGATGAATTCATCATTAAAGCGAAATTCATTCGAACGCGAAAAGAAAAGCCTTTTGAAATGAAAACCACCACAGCGCGACTTCCTGTTTATAAAAAATATGGCGAGTTACATTTTACTTTTGAAGGAAACGAATACAAGTTGAGCGTATATCAAAATTTGGATTTGATTAAAAAAGAAGGTTATGAAGATTATCTCTTCTTGCCGTTTTCAGATACGACAAATGGCGAAGAAACTTATATTGGCGGACGATATATTGATTGTCGTATCCAAAAAGAACTCGAATGGACGATTGATTTCAACAAAGCTTACAATCCCTATTGTGCTTATAATTACAAATATTCATGCCCAATTGTTCCAATGGAAAACGATTTGCCAATTGCTATAAAAGCCGGAGTTAAAAAATTCCACGACTAATGAAATTCTACAATTTACATACCCATAATTTTACCAATAATCCAGATGTTTTTGAACTGGTAAATCAATATCCATGGGAATTTGATGAAACTATTTTAAACTATTCAGTTGGCATTCATCCTTGGTATATTGATGAAACTCGATTAGCAACGGATTTACAAGTTATAGAAGAAAAACTGAAATTATCGGAATGTTTAGCCCTTGGCGAATGTGGTTTAGATAAGCGAATTGAAGTTCCAATGGCATTGCAAATCGAAGTTTTTGAGAAACAAATCGCTTTAGCCGAAAAGTATCAAAAACCATTGGTATTGCATCTGGTTGCTGCTTTTGATGAATTAATCGAAATAAAAAAGCGCTTAAAAATTTCAGTTCCAATTGTTATTCATGGTTTTTCAAAAAGTGAACAACTCGCCAAGCAACTAATCGATAACGGATTTTATCTTTCGTTTGGGAAATATTTACTTCGTAATAAAGAAATGGAAACTGTTTTTAAATCCATACCAAACGATAAATTCTTTCTCGAAACCGATACCATCGAAGAAACCTTGGAAGAAGTCTATCAAAAAGCGGCTTTGTGTAAAACTATTTCTTTAGAAGAATTACAAAAAATGGTTGAAAAGAATTGGAAAAAAGTTTTCTAAAATCCTTCAAAAACACCTAATCCAAATAAAGCAAAATCATATTTTACAGGATCGTTTTGGTCTAATAATTTTAGATTCGTGTCTAATTCTGATAATGCTTTAGCATCATTTTGCTTTCGGGTTAACAAGTTTAATCTTCGAGCTACATTTCCCGAATGAACGTCTAACGGACAAGATAATTTTGATGGTGAAATGCTTTTCCAAATGCCAAAATCAACGCCACAATTATCCTGACGAACCATCCAACGGAGAAACATGTTAATTCGTTTGGCAGCCGAACCTTGCAATGGATCCGAAATGTGTTTGGTTGTTCGATTGCTATGCGGAATTTCAAAAAACAATCGCTTGAACTCGCTTATATTTTCTTGCATGGTTTTTTCTGTTGAAGCAAAAACAGCTTCTAAACCATTGTGATTTGTATAAATATTTTTTAACCCAATGATAAACGTTTGAAAGTCAACTGAATTAAATGTTCGATGTACAAAACCATCCAAATCTTCAAGTTGATGTTTGCTGTGGTTCATCACAAAGTCATAAGGCGAATTTCCCATCAATGTCATCATTTTTGAAGCATTGTTGATAATCATTTTACGATTTCCCCAAGCAATAGTTGCGGTTAAAAAAGCAGCAATCTCAATATCTTCTTTGCTTTCAAACCGGTGCGGAATTTGAATAGGATCGGTTTCAATAAAGTTTGGATTGTTATACAAAATGACTTTTTCGTCTAGAAATTCCTTGAGTTCTGATGCATTCATATTTTAGGTAATCAATCCATCAACCATAACCAATTTTCGATCTGCCATGTTTGCTAATTCTTCGTTATGGGTAACAATTACAAAGGTTTGGTTGAATTCATCACGAAGTTTAAAAAACAATTCATGTAAATTTTCCGCCGAATGCGTGTCTAAATTCCCTGAAGGTTCATCTGCAAAAATGACTAACGGTTTGTTGATTAAAGCGCGAGCAACGGCAACACGCTGTTGTTCACCACCCGAAAGTTCGCTTGGTTTATGATTAATTCTATGAGAAAGTCCAAGATATTCTAATAATCTTTTGGCTTCAACTTCTGTTTCTGCTTTTTCTTTTCCAGCAATAAAAGCAGGAATACAAACATTTTCTAAAGCTGTAAATTCAGGTAATAATTGATGAAACTGAAAGATAAAACCTAAATGCAAGTTTCTAAATTTAGAAAGCTCTTTGTCTTTCATATTCAGAATGTTTTCACCATTTATTTCAAGTGAAGTTTCATTATATTTAGATGGATTATCCAATGTTCCAAGTATTTGTAACAAAGTAGTTTTTCCTGCACCAGATGCACCAACAATGGAAACAATTTCGCCTTTAGCAATGTGTAAATCAACTCCTTTTAAAACTTCTAAAGTATCGTAGAATTTATGAATATTTTTTGCACTAATCATAGCAATGTAATTTTTACAAAGAAACGAAGTATTTTATAATTAATATCAATTTTATTTATGGTTGTATAATTAATAAAGTTCTGTTAATAATTATTTTTTGTTTAATATTTATCTATATTTGTTAAACAAAAAATAAATATAGATGGAAACTGTTATTGAAAAAGAATTATACGATATTTTAGGTGATAATCATCAAATGACTTCTGCTGAAACACCAATGAGAAAAGATGCTTTCTTAAAATCAGACGAAGAAAAAATGAAAGTTATTGAAAATCATTTCTACGAAATTATGCATGAAATGGGTATGGATATGACAGATGATAGTTTGAAAGGAACGCCACATCGTGTTGCTAAAATGTTTATCAAAGAGATTTTTTCTGGCTTAAATCCTGCAGCCAAACCAAAGGTATCTGTTTTTGAGAACAGTTATCATTACGACAAAATGTTGGTTGAAGCTAATATCAGTTTTAATTCTACTTGTGAGCATCATTTTTTACCAATAATTGGCAAAGCACATATTGGTTACATTTCTAGCGGAAAAGTAATTGGGTTGTCAAAGTTGAATAGAATAGTCGATTATTATTCGCGTCGTCCACAAGTACAAGAGCGATTAATTATGCAAATTTTCAATGAACTGAAATCGGTTTTGGAAACAGAAAATGTCATTGTTGTTATGGAAGCTAAACATTTGTGTGTTTCTAGTCGCGGTATTAAAGATGAAAGCAGTTTTACATCAACCATTCAGTACGGTGGCGTTTTTAATGAAAAGGAAAATCGAAACGATTTCTTTAATTTATTGAAGTCGGAATAAGTTGGCATTAGTTTTGATAATTATTTAGTTTATAAATAATTATTATATTTTTTACACATTGGAAACACAAATTAAAACTATAGAGAAAAGCACTTTTGAAGCTGACAAAAGCCAAAAACTAATGCTTAGTATTGTTCTAGATTTAGTAGGAATGGCTACGTTTTTAATTCCTGTTTTAGGTGAAATAGGCGATTTGTTTTGGGCACCAATTGCTGCTTATATGATGGCAAAAATGTATAAAGGTTTCTCAGGAAAAATAGCTGGAGTTATGACATTTTTTGAAGAAATAATTCCATTTACTGATTTTATTCCGTCGTTTACCTTAATGTGGATTTATACTTATGTAATTAAAGGTGAAAAGGAGGAAAGTCGTTAATTTTTCTCAAATAAATTAACGATAAAACCTAGTTTCATGTTGCGAAGCATTTTCTTTTCGAATGCCCAAAAGAATTTGAATTGTCCAAAAATAAACCCGAAGGAAACTAAAAGTACTTGGTAAATTGGGAAAATCATAATAATGTATAGCGGATAATAAATCCAACCTGAAAGCGTTTCTTTTGAAATTCCAAAAAGTGATAGAAAAGGTTTTGCCAATAAAGCAGACGAAGAACCTGTAATTGCGAATACGACCAAAATAACAAATACTTGCCAATTTGAGGTAATATTCCAGCGTTCTTTAAAACTTGCCATATTGTTTTTTTGCAAATATAAGGTATTATCGGTTTGGCACAAATCCACCTGCTAACCTTTGATTGAAAGTATTTTGAAAATAAATAAAGTAATTATAAATTAAATAATTCACTTCGTATCCATAATTTACATTTTGATCATAATCAATTCGCATAGTGTATAAATTTGGATCATATTGATATGGATTTTGCACTCTGATGTTCCATTCTGTTACAAATTGAATATTTTTTAAGCGCATAAAATTTTCTGAATGATAACCACGAGGAAAAGCACGACCATTTATCCAAGAACTAAAACCAGGATCGATAATAATGACTTCATATTCCAAACTATCATTGGCAATTTTTACTGTATCTGAAACTTTTCTTGAAGCAATATCATTAGAATTTGTTCCAATATCTTTTGTGCTATTACAACCAATAACGGAAAGAAGAATAATCAATATTGAAACAATAGATTTCATCTGAAAAGAATTTCTATAAAATTAGGGAAGTTTTTCGAATGGTTTTACTGTTAAAGTGTTAAAAAAAAAGCCATGTTAATAAACACGGCTTTTAAATTTTATGAATAAATGATTTTACTTCCCAAACAATCTACCAAGCAATCCGCCTAAACCACCTTTTTTAGAAACAGCAGCTGTAACATCGCTCATTCCAACTTTTCCATCACCATCTTGGTCAAGTCCAAATTGTCCGCCATATTTTGAAACAGCATCCATTAAACTGCCGCCATTTCCACCAGAAATAGAGTTGATTATGTCTTGAATATTCAAACTACTATCGTTAGGGTTTTTAGCTTTATTGATTAAACTTTCCAAAACCTGAGGAATTAAATTATTGGCAACTCCAGTTGAAGCTTCGCTGCTTAATCCAAACTTTGAACCTAAATTTCCAGAAACTTGCTCGATTAAATTTTTTACCACAGGATTTGAATTATTTCCAGCGTTATTTCCCTGAAACATTTCTGCTAATTCAGAAATATTACCATTGGCAACCATACTTTTTAAACCGTCAATGATTGAAGAACTGGCTTCGCTCATCACCGCATCATTTTGTTCATTTGGCACAGCCGAATTGTTTACAACAGCTTCGCCACCATATTGTTTTACTAGTTCTGTTAATTGCTCAAACATTTTATACTTTTTTAAGTGATTAATATATCAAATGTATGAAAAAATTCACAGCGAGATAAAAAAAGATTACTTTTCGTTCTTTAATAAACTGATGATTTGTTCGGCTAATTCAATTCCAATTCTGTCTTGCGCTTCTAATGTTGCAGCACCAATATGTGGTGTCAACGAAATTTTTGGATGCATTAATATTTGAATTTCTGGAGTTGGTTCGTTTTCAAAAACATCCAATCCTGCAAAAGCTACTTTTTCTGTATCCAAAGCTTCTATTAAAGCTACTTCATCAATCACACCGCCACGAGCACAGTTTACAATTCCAACACCATCTTTTAGTAATTGAAATTCATCTTTTCCTATAACATAACCATCTTGAGCAGGAACGTGAAGCGTAATAAAATCAGCGTGTTTGAAAACATCTTCCAAAGGTTCGGTTTCAAATTCTACGTTGATGAATTGCCCATTGTAAAAATCAACTTTTACTTCGGCTTTATCTACAAATTTATCCGCAGCAATAACTTTCATTCCTAATCCAAGTGCCATTTTGGCAACGGCTTGACCAATTCGTCCAAAACCAACAATTCCTAATGTTTTGCCACGCAATTCAATTCCGTTGGCATAAGCTTTTTTCAATCCGTCAAAATTGGTGTCGCCTTCCAAAGGCATATTTCGGTTGGCATCATACAAAAATCGTACACCTGTAAACAAATGTGCAAAAACTAATTCAGCCACACTTTCTGATGATGACGCTGGCGTATTAATTACATGAATTCCTTTGCTACGAGCATATTCTACATCAATATTATCCATCCCAACGCCACCGCGACCAATAATTTTTAATCCTGGACAGGCATCAATAATATCTTTTCTCACCTTAGTTGCACTACGAACCAAAATCACTGAAACGTTATTTTGATTTATATAATTGGCAACTTGTTCTTGTGCAACTTTAGTGGTAATAACCTCAAAACCACCTTTTTCTAACGCTTTAATTCCACTTTTAGAAATTCCGTCGTTGGCTAATATTTTCATCTTAATTGTAAATTGTGAATTATAAATTGTGAATTATAAATTGTGAATTATTTTAGGAGCTAATTCCCGCTTTTCGTTTCAATCTTTTTTGCTTGTTCTCGATACTTGCTTCGCAAACTCGAACTGACGCAAAAAAGGATTTCCACTACAATCGGGGCTAAAACCCAGCTCAAAAGAGACTATTCTGCTAATTGTGATTGTGCTAACACAACTTCTTCTAATTTTTTCATTACGTCAACTAAAACTTGCACACTTTCTAATGGTAAAGCATTGTACATTGAAGCACGATAACCGCCAACAGAACGATGACCAGCAAGACCAGAAATTCCGGCTTCTTTCCACATTTTGTCAAATGTTTCTTGATGTTCAGGATTTACTAATAAAAACGTAGCATTCATATTGCTTCGGTCTGCAACATTGGCTGTTCCAATGAATAATGGATTTCTGTCAATTTCATTATATAATAAATTAGCTTTTGCTTCATTTATTTTTTCGATAGCAGGAATTCCACCTTGATTTTTCAACCATTGTAAGGTTAATAAACAAGTATAAACAGCAAAAACAGCAGGTGTATTGTACATACTTTCTGCTTTGATGTGTTTTTCATAATCCAAAATACTTGGAATAGTTCTTCCTGATTTTCCTAGAATTTCTTCTTTTACCACAACCAAAGTAGTTCCTGCTGCACCCATATTTTTTTGAGCTCCAGCATAAATCAAATCAAATTGTGAAAAATCTAAACTTCTTGAAAATATATCCGAACTCATATCACAAACTACTGGAACATTTGTTTTTGGAAATGATTTCATTTGTGTTCCAAAAATGGTGTTGTTACTCGTGCAGTGAAAATAATCCGCATCAGTAGGAATAGTGTAATCGGTTGGAATATGATTGTAGTTTTGCTCTTTTGAAGAAGCAACGACAACCGTTTCGCCAAATAATTTGGCTTCTTTAATAGCGTTATTTGCCCAAGTTCCGGTATCGAGATAAGCGGCTTTTCCTCCAACTTTCATTAAATTTTGTGGTACCATTAAAAACTCTAAACTTGCGCCACCTTGTAAAAATAACGCTTGGTAACCTTTTCCTTCTAAACCTAAAAGTTCCAATACTAACGCGCGAACTTCGTCCATAACCGCAACAAAATCTTTACTTCGATGCGAAATTTCTAAAATAGACAATCCCGAATTATTGAAATTTAAAACGGCTTGAGCTGATTTTTCAAATACTTCTTGAGGTAGAATGCATGGTCCGGCACTATAGTTGTGTTTTTTCATAGTTTGATTTTCAAAAAATTAAAGATGCAAATTACGGAAACTACTATAAAAAAAGCGATTAGAATTTCGCAATAATCAATAGGGTTTATTAACGAAACCGTTTTCGTTGATAAGATTTATTGCGAATTTTTTATCAAATCGACAACAAAAATGCTATCGTATCAACATTATCCGCATAATCCCAAAGTTCTGGTTTTTGGGTTTTTCCAAATGGAATGCTGTTATCAATAATGTCATTAGAAACAATACATTGAATTTGCTCTGCGTCATTTTTTAATTGTGATTTTAGCACTTCAATATCTTCGTAATATTCATAGAACACTGATGAGATAGGCGAGGTTGCGAGCTTCGGAACCGATTATTTTCTGTTAAAGATAAAATTTCTTGCGAAATATAAACGTGAATTTACCACAAAATTCGCAATCTCACAAAACCGCTGTTGGTGGCAGTTATTTTCATTTTTTTTGATTACAGTGTATTCTTTCAGTCACTTCAAATATCTCTTTAGTTTTTGCTGGTTTTGAATAATCGTAACGATAAAGCTTTTCTACAACGCAATTACACGAACTATTTGTCATAGAAACTCGAATAACTTTTGATGCACCTAACCAATTTAAATATTTAGTGTTGTTTATTGTAAACCCTTTTGATTTTAGTTTTTCTATAATTTCTATCCTTTTATTCTTGTCTTCGTCATATGATTTTAATTTATCATATATGTTAACAAATACGATAGGTTCAAATTGGCAAAAATCTTTATTTTCAAAATCAAATGTTTTGAAATTCATTTTTTTGAACTCATTTTCTTTAATAAAACCAGATTCGTAACTATATTTTTTATCCCTTCCTTCAAAACTACTTGTAGTTTTAAAAGTTTCTAAATCGGCATCATATAATATTTGATTATTATTAATTATGTATTTTTTTGTCTTTCCCCAATCTTCATCAATAGGACTAAATTCACTTGCATCATCAATAGTAATCGTGTCGCTTCCGTGAATTATAATATTGTTTGATTTTGCCCAAGGATATTTAAGTAATTCAATTTTATTAGGATTTATTCCTTCAATAACACAATCATTCAAGTCATTATAAAACCCAAAAAAATAAGCAGAATCTTTATCACGAAAAATATAGTTTCCAATAAATTTAAAGGTATTAGGATCTATATTTTTTATAACTTCTCCATCAATAAATAAATGATTTTTATCTTTTCCAAATTCAAAGTTGCTTTCACTGTCAAAGTTCAATTCACGAAAAGTTTTTGCGTCTGCTTGTTCGATTAAACGCTTTCCTTGTCCACTTCCTTCATTCCAATATTCATAATAAACTTTTCCATTTTCAACTTTGTATCCACGAGTACAACTTGTCAAAAATAAAAGTGTTAATATTAAAATAATTACTTTTTTCCCTTTCATAGTAGGATTTCGCTTATAATTGCCACCAACGTCAGACTGTGAAAAAACCTCCACAATCCTAGTACCAAATATAGTAAAATAGTTGTAAGAAAAAGATAAATTCATTATTTTTAGTGATGCAACATATACAAGGAATAGCTCGCAACCA
>NZ_JAAMPT010000189.1 GCF_012911605.1 Flavobacterium solisilvae
ACCTCTTCCCATTCCGAACAGAGAAGTTAAGCCCGATTGCGCAGATGGTACTGCAATTTGTGGGAGAGTATGTCGCCGCCTTTTTTTATAAAGCCTGTCTATAATTTAGACAGGCTTTTTTGTTTATAAAGCACCTCTTTCTTAGTGGGATGGATAATAATGAAAAAAAGTAGATGAGCTACCAAAAATAGACTATGATAAGTAGTTTTAAGAGATTATATGACCTCTATTTTTTACTTTTTTTATAGAGAAAATTTTTTGTAGCAAGGTTTATTTCTATTTTTACAGCATTAATCAATTAATTATATAGAACATTATGGCTTCAGGTTTTTTTGCAATTTTAGATGATATAGCGGCTTTAATGGACGATGTTGCAGTAACAAGTAAACTGGCAACTCAAAAAACGGCAGGAATATTAGGGGATGATTTGGCTGTTAATGCTGAAAAAGCAACTGGATTTCTTTCTTCAAGAGAGTTACCTGTTTTATGGGCAATTACAAAAGGTTCTTTTATTAATAAGTTGATAATTTTACCAGTTGTTTTTTTGTTGAATTATTTTTTTCCAGTATTGATTACTATTATTTTAGTTTTGGGAGGAATTTATCTAGCTTATGAAGGAGCCGAAAAAATTGTAGAGTTTATTTTTCACCGTTCAAAGAAAGGGCATGAAGTTTTGCAAGAAAGTGTACTGCCTGATACTGCTGAAAACTCTGAAAAATCAAAAATCGGCTCTGCTATAAAAACAGATTTCATTCTTTCTTTAGAAATTGTAATTATTGCATTAGCTACAGTGATAGAGCATGAACATCCTTTATTGACACAAATTCTCTCGGTAAGTTTTGTCGCAATTATTGCAACAATTGGTGTTTATGGAATTGTGGCTCTGATTGTTCGTATGGATGATGCTGGTTATTTTTTGATAAAAAAATCAGATGATAAAGGATTATTGTCTGTTTTTGGACAATTTTTAGTGAAGGCTTTGCCTATGATTATTAAAATTCTATCTGTAGTTGGAACAATTGCTTTACTGTTAGTTTCTGGAGGAATATTTGTCCATAATATTGATTTTTTCCACCATCTATTTCCAACAGTTCCTTCAATCGTTAAGGATTTTGGTTTTGGATTGATTGTTGGACTTTTGACCGTTGGTATTGTTATGGTTTTTAAAAGTCTATTTTCGGCTGTGAAGAAATAGAATGTGTATTGATGATTATTTTCCGATACAGAAAATGACTTTTATTTATTTTAGTGGGTTTATATGTTTATAGTATCCTATTTAGTAAAATATCAATGTTTTTTTTGTTATTATGTCATTAATTTTCTTAATCTAATTTAAGTGATTCTATATTCTCCATTTAATAAATCCGAATTCTTTTTCGTTGGAAATTTCTTTAAAATTATTTTGTAATTTAATCCATTTTTTTAATGGTTTTTCATTAGTATTAAATTCATCAAAACTTTTAAATACATTAATAAAATGACTCACAGCTCTTTTAATATCATTATACTCTTTTGAAAACTCTTCTATTTTATTATCTTCAATATAGATTTTTAAGTATTTTAAATATTTGTAGAAATAGTCAATAGTTTTTTTGTCTAATGAATTTTTATTATAATTTTTTATCGAATGAATTCCAATTAAACAAAAATCTTTAAGAGTACCAAACTCATAATTAGTATATAATTTTTTTTCTTTTAGTGCATTTATTAGATGATTTCCAAGTGTTGTTAAAATTACTCTAATATCTCTTTCATCAGTTGTTTGATTTTCTATCAATCTACTTATAAAATAATTTGGTACATCAAAACAATCTAAAGTAGTTTCATATAAATCTTGTTTTAAGGCACTCTCTGAAAGATAAAATGAGGTTGTTAAAGAATTCCAAGTTAAAAATCCTTTTTGATAATTTCCAAGAGTGTCAAAATGAAAATTTATATGCGTGCAAATTGTTATTAATCTTCTATTGCACTCTTCAAACAAGTCTTTGTCAGAAAGTTTAATAGCTATTTCACAAATAGTTGTTATATAACTCAATATCTCTTTTATACCACTCCATTGCATAGATGAATAAAAAGGAGTATCTTCAAAATCTCCTTTTTCATATGATCTAATTAACTCCTTTAAATCTTCTTGTGAAGGACAATTCTTATAAATATTATTATTAAATGAAATTTCAATACAATCTAAAGCTGTTGTTAGCGAAATTGTATTTCCTAATTTAATGTACAAATTTTTTAAGTCTAAACTAACGAATAAACTAATCTCTTGTAAATTAAGGAGATTTGAACCATTCTCAGCAAAATGCTTATAAATATCTCTAATTGAATACCAAATAAAGTCAAAGTATTGAGAATCATTAGCTCTTATTGCTGTTTTAGAATTTTCTCTCCATAGCCATGTCAAACCATCAAAAATTATATCACATTTTTCTTTATCATCACCTTTTGCAATAAGCTTTAATACTGATTTTAAAATGTCGTCATTAATTTTCTCATATGAAGAAATATCATTGTTTAAAATATATTTATCAATTTCTTTCTTTAGTATTTTTAAAGTGTCGCTATTTTCAAAAGATTGACTTTCGTCTTTATATCTATATTTAGAAACTGAATTAAATGATTCAATTGTAATTAAGTTTGCTAATTCAATATTTTTTTTAATTTGACTACTCTTACCTACAATTTTTTTTATTACGGGAAATATTGAATAAATGTAAATTAAGAACAATAATCCTATATAGTAACCAATAGTAATACCTTTAGAATCATCAAATTCATCAATACTTACATATGCAAAAAATGATAAAGAAATTAAGCTGATGGAAAAATGTATAGAATTAATTATTAATTGATTATCTAAAGAACCGATATATTTATTTTTATCTAATTTTTCTTTAGAAAATTCAATTGTTAAAATGATTACCGCCATTAATACTCCAAAAATTGATGAAATTGAACTAAGAATCAATCCAAAATATTCTTTCGGATTAAATTTCTGTATGTTTAGTAAATCAGGTAAAAAGTCTATGTAATTAGCAAAAATTACTATCAGAAAATACACTAAAACTAAAATAAATAACAAATAATATTTTTTGTAAGACATTATAAATTGATTTTTAATAGTTAGCAACTGCTCTGATTTTAGAATTATCTTTTTCATCATTACCAAAACTATTTATTAATCCTTTTGTTTTCAATTTAGTTAATAATTCTCTATTATGGTTATTATCATTAAATAAAGGTCTTTTTCTCTTTACAAATAATTCACTATGATTATAACTTAAACTTTTCACTAATAATATAATGTTATCATTACTAAGTTGTGTAAAATATAGATTGATGAATTTAACTTTATTTTCTGTGGAATCTAAATTTTTTATAATACTTTCAATTGCATTATACGCAAATTCAACTTTAGAAGTTTTACTTAGAATAATTTCACCAACTTTTTTTGCAATTGCTTTATTATCAATAATTGTTTGTTCAGTTAATTTAGAAATATACTTAAATCTATTATCAATAGTAATTTTATCAGATTTTAATATCATTAAAATATCTTCTTCGTCTGTTTCAAAATCCTCAATTTTATCGAAGAATTTACTAAAATCTCTTTCAATCAATGTTATATGATTATCAGCAAATCCTTCTCTTAATTTATCATAGTTTGCTTTTGTAGTTGATAAATTTTTCTTTACTAAGTTTTCAACTTTAATTTCGTTTAAATCTTCAAAATTTAAACTATTATAGATGTAATATGTACTTTTCAATAAATTAATATAAATATCATCATTTATATCATTACAAAGTAAAACACTTTTCTCAAGTTCTTTATCTTCTTTGCTTATTTTTATTTCAGATAATTTATTGCTTACTATCTCTGTATTCAAATATTCAGCAAGTATTTCATCAATCTTTTTTTCACAATTAGTGTAATAATCAATTACATTTTTCCAATTTGCGACTACTTTTAAGTTAGTTAATAATTGTTTTTTTATTTCAATATCTTCAATGTTACTTAAATCAGATATAAGAGTATCCAGTTTCTGAATTATTTTAATTTTTAATTTATCTTCTAAATCTACATTATTTAATAGTTCTAATAGAGATTCTTCACTTTCAGAAATATTTTGTTCTAACTTTAAATAAACATCTTCTACATAGGTATTTATGTTAGAATTTATATAATCAATTAAAGGTTTACAATTAGACTGTAATATTGTTCCGTAGTTAGAAGTTTCGAAATCATTTTCATCATCAACATTTCCATACAAAGTAATCATTTGTAGAATATTACCTTTGTTTATTTGGTAGTAATTGTTGTTAAAAACAAAATTAAATAGTTCTTTTGTTTCATTATTTGGATTTTCTAACTCTTCGAATTTAACATTAAGTTTCTCTATAAGTTTCGTTATTTTACCATAATAGTTAAATTCTTCTGTGCTTTTTACCAATGAAAGAAAATGAGACTTTTGCGTTATTGCAGTAGTCAAAGTATTATTGTTTTGTGATGAAAGAATATCATCTATTAATCCAAACTGAATAATTAACGATAGATATTTATCCTCTTTTTCAGGTGTAAAGTTGCTTTTTAAATAGATGTAATCCCAAAAACCTTTCCAATTTTTTACTAATTTCTCAATAAATATCTTTAATGGTCTTTCTTCTATCGATATATATTTATCAATGAATTCAATTGATTTTTCTTTTTCATTGGATAATACACCAATAATTGCATCATATTTTTCTGTATATCTATTATAGTTATTTCCTAAATAATTAAGCAAATCAAAGTTTAATATAGTATCTCTTTTAAAATACTTTAAATCAATGTGATTATCAACTAAATTTTCAATGTGTGTTAGTTTATATTCAAAGCCTTCATAAAAACCACTTTTTACATTTCTTTCAAATTTTTTATCCTCTTTTGTTAAAGAGACCTCGTGGAATAACGAAATATAATCATTATAATTTTCATTAATATATCCCTCCAAAATGAGGTTTCTTAATAAGCCATTATTCGTAAAATCATTTAGATACTGATTTATATCTACTTCTTTAAAAATTTGTTTTAAATCCCAATTTTCAATTTCTGATTTTTCAGACCTTAATTTTTCAATCTCTTTTTGTAATAAATTTTTCTTATTCTTATCCTTATTTTTAATTAATTCGACTCTTTCATTGTAATTAAAATCTGGATTTACTTCATTTTCAATTTCTGAAAAAACAATAGGGTATTCACGATCATAAAGTTGTCTGTAATAGTTGTCATATTCTTTACATTTCACTACTTTTTTATCCCCTAATTTATTAAATATGTCGTCATTAATATTTTCATTACTTATTAAGTAAGTAGATGGAAGCTTGTTTATTATTGTTTTAAGATATATGCTTTTTAATTCTTCGACGTCTGAAATATTTTCATTATCAATATTTTCAATTTCATTTTCTCTATCTATAATTTTATTATTTATTTGGGTTAGCAATGCTTGTGTATATTTCTTTTTTTCATTTATCAATTTATATAATTTACCCTCTTTATTGTTCAATTTATTAAAATCCTCAGGGTCAATATTCTTATAAGTTATCATTGCAAATAGCTCTGATTCATTACCTTTTAAAACATCAGGTTTTAGTATGTTTCTGTAAATAACAAATTCATGGAAGATATTGATTAACAACCTCATATCAATATCATCAATAAAAGTGGTTATATCAGAAAGAAACTCTTTAGGAAATACGTTTTCTTCTAAATCAGATTCTTTTATTAATGTTTTTAATTGTTCATTGGCATTAGAAGAATTAATAAATGGAATAACAGGAATTATATATTCAAAGAATTTTACTCTTTCCTTTTTATCATTAAATAAATCATCTCCAACTGCATATAAAAATTTTATACCAAAATCTTTATAGCAGTTTCGGTTATTTATTGAATCCGCATTATTAAGTAAAATGTTTAGTTCACGAAGTTTTGTAAAAATGTTTGTATTATCAAATCTATCTAAATCTTCAATTACAACTACATTAAAATTGTTTTTTTCAAAATAATATAGAATCTCATCATAATGCTCATTCAATATAGATTTATTGGAATTATCTCCAATTTCAATCTCTCCTTTTAAGTTTACCTTATTTATCTTAGAATTACTGAATAATTCAACTACTAACTTAGAAAAATAGCCAATTCCTAAAAAAGAAAAAATGAATATTAAATTTGTACTGAAATCTAAATCTTTAAACCTAAAAGTCCATGTATTTGGATTTAATTTATCTAAATAATTGTACTTAAATAGCAAGATAACACTCATTAACCAAATAGTAAAACTAATTGGAATTAATCCCCAAAGTTTCCAATTAGGGATATTAACAATTCTCTTAAATCTAGATTCAGGCAGATTTACAGGATTAACCTTATATATAATTTGTTGTAATATACTGATTTCAAGTTGTCTTTCAAGTTCTTCATTTTTTAGAGTGTTCTCCTCTGTTTTATTAAAAGCAGCTAAAGATATATTCAAAAAATTATATTCGTTTTTATTCCAATGCTGAAACGTCTTTAATAATGAACTTTTCCCTGAACCATATCCTCCAGTTAAAGCAATATTATTTATTCCCTTTGCATTTAAAGTATCCTTAAGTTTATCTAAATAGGGTTGTACTTTTTCTAAATCTTCTTTTTTTGTTAAAATTTTAGGAGCGAGAGATGATACAGATGTAACTTCATCTATAACTGATACATTTTTTTTATCGAACAATGAGAAAATAAAACTTAAATTCATAAGAAGATTTTTTCTTTAATTGTTCAAAAAATGTTCCACAAAAGAATTTAATAGAATATGTCAGATTAAGATACTTTTAACAAATTTTTTACGTCAAAATGTCATAAAAAAATGTTAATACATTATTTTTTAATAAATTATATGTGTCATGTTTTTAATGTTTAGTTTTCAAAAACTTCGATAAATCAAAAGCATTATCTCCACAATCAACAGAATTATTTTCAACCTTTTTTTGAGCTAATTTCCATTTACTTGTAACATCACTTTGTGAGATCAATAATTCAGTCTCAGTTTTATTAATTTGGTCGGTAAGTTGTAAATAGTATTGTGTGAAGACTTCTTTTACAGGATAATCAAAATATTCAATTGGAAAACTACAGGATTTTAGTTGTTCAATATCCCATTCTTCGTTTGGTTTCCAATTATCTCTTATTTCAGGATTAACTCCATCTCCTCCAAAATCTTTTGTATAATTTATATCATCACAAGTTAATTCATTTCCATTTTCAAGCACTAATATTAATTCTCCTCTTATATATGCTTTTTCATATATGTTCTCTGTATTGTTTTTAATTTTTCCTTTAAATACATAAGTTACCACATATGGTTTGTTGTATTTATCAGATGATGAACCGAAAACAACAAAATTGCTAAAATCATTTTTAGTGCAAATAAATTTATCTGTTCCATCATTATTTTTTTCTTCTGAAACCTCTTTATTTTTATTGCATGATATACAAAGTAAAGTAAAAACTAAAATCACAAAATTTAATTTCATAGTATTAGTTCTTTAAAAATTCTAAAAAGTGTTCATCACTTCCATTATTATCTTCATCCCAAGTATAGTTCAATTTTGTATTTGTAAATGAAACATTGTTTAATACTTCTGTTTGTGGTCCGTCATTTACATCAGTATAGTTAAGAGTTATTTTGTTGTTTGTTGAATCGTAAGCATAAGTTCCATTATCATTTCCCTCAATTTCACAACTTCCATTGTTATTGTAATAATCTTTTCTTTCAAAAGTTCCATTACTATTAAATTTAATGTAACCTTGCTTATCACAAGAAGTTAATGATTGATTGTTATTATTGTATTTCCAAGTTTCTAAACTCCATTTATTAATTAAACTTGGTTGAACATCAATCGAGTTGTCATTATCACTATTGCACGAAATTAAAGCGAATATCAAAACTGTACTCAATAAATATTTTTTCATTTGTATTATATTTTTTTACAAATATCAGAATTATATTAAATACTCGTATATGTACGAGTGAATATTTTTTAATCATTAACTCACTTTGTCCAAATGTAATTTTATGGATAATTCGAGTTTAGAACCAATAGAACAATATGTAATTGATACAGTTAGAAGAATGAGAACAGAGAAAAACATATCTCAAAAGGAACTTGCATATTCTCTTAACTTATCAATCGGATTTATCGGTGATGTTGAGAGTTCAAAGTCGAGAGCGAAATATAACTTATCTCACATCAATAAATTAGCAGAATATTTTAATTGTTCCCCTAAAGATTTTTTACCACAAAATCCAATAGTAGAAGAATAAATGTCCTCATAATAGATGAAATAATAAGTTAAAGCACCATAAATTTTTAACGATTATTAAAAATGTATTTAGCAGCTTTCTGTGATATTTTTTTATTATCAATTCGTTTATTTCCTAAAAGAAAATTATCTAAGTCCTCTATTTTAAAATAAATACATTTTCCATTTGGTTTAAATGAACTAAGTGTTTTTTCTCTTGCCAATCTTCTTACATAATGAATACTCAATCCTAAATATAATGAGGCTTCTTCTGTATTGGCAAAACCTCTTATTTTAATAAGTTCTACTACTTCTTTTGGGGTACAACTAACTACCATAATTTTTTGTTTTTAATATTTACGATTTCGATTTTTCGATTAAATATTATCTTTCAAAAACAATGGTAGTTTTAAGATAATCGGAACGATTTTATTATTTAAAGTCTCTTTATAGATTCAAATCAGGCATATTTGCTACTGCATTGATTTTCTTCTTATCAATAACCTTTGCATATATTTCAGTAGTTTTTAAATGTCGATGACCTAATAATTTACTTACTGTGTATATATCAATATTCATAGTTAATTGTAAAGTAGCAAAACTATGTCGAGCGCAATGGAATGTTATATGTTTATCAATTCCAGCTTTTTCAATCCATTTATGAAGAATTTTATTATGGTAGGCACTGTATATCAGACTACTAAAAACAAAATCATCGTCATGTTTTCTTTCTCCTATTATTCTAATAGCTTGTTCACTAATCGGAAGATTTTCAACACCTTTTGTTTTTTGTTGTGTAAATTTAATAATGTATCCATTTTGCGAATCGTAAGTAATGTTTTTCCACTTTAACGATTTAATATCTGAAAATCGTAAACCCGTAAGTGAACTAAATATAAAAGCATCTTTCATAATTGGATAATCACAATCAGTCTTTACTAATTTTTGTAGTTCATCTAAAGTTAAATATTGTCTGTTAGATTCCTTTTCTTTGATACCTTTTACTCTGTTTATTGGATTTTCGGCAATCATTTTAGTTTGGTAAGCTTCTTTTAATGATGTTCTTACTTTATTAAAATAGGAGAGTGCAGAGTTTTGTGATAACTTTCCATTTCTCGAGGATATTTTATTAGTAAGTAAATATATTTTAAAACTTTCCAAAAAAGTATCATCAACCTTAGATAATTGGATGTCATTTCCTTTACAAAAGTTTGTAAGATGTTTAAGAGTACTCAACCAATTCCCGTAATTTCCATTACTATCACTCTTTTTTTCAACCATTAATTTAAAATACTCTAAAAAACCAATTTTTCCATTAACACTACTTACAAAACCGTGTTTTCTACTTTGTATATCCAATATCTTTTGCGCTCTTATTGCTTCTGCTAATTGTTCAGTTTCTTTATTATGTTCCTTTTCTAAAAAATTTTTCGGTTTATCATAAAGGTATAATCTCAAAAACTCATAAGTCCTTTTTTTGGTTTCCTCATTGTGATACATCAAAAACAAACTATTCATTTTTGGTTTTCCTTTTTCAGCATTCTTTTTCGACTGCTGACCCTTACGTACAGATAAATAAATTTTCATCGTTTCCTCTTTTTTGGTTACTAATTATGATGTAACATTCCTCCTAATTAGTAACACAAAACAACAGGAAACCATAGAAAATAACCTACTTTAAGACTTTCTGATTTGTTAAACTACTTTCACATCACAGAATATAACATTTTTCAAAAGAATTAAAATCAGAAATTTTGTAATATTTTTTAAACTAAATAATTCAAAACATATTTACAATTAATAATTAAGTACAATATTAAATTAAAGGAGTTACAACAATTTTATTTGATATTCCAATAGAGAACACATTTAAAATATTTTAAGATGTATAACAATCTTATTTTAATTCAAAGTGAAATTAGATTTAGTATATATTCAAAAAGTGTTAAAATATAAATAATTATTATCATTAATCTTTAACTACTGTTATCAGTGAAAGTGGTAATTGTAGTTAAAGATTAATGGTAATTAAATTCAATAGGAAGACAAATTCATTTTATAAAGAGAGAAAATTAAAAAACAAATCGCAACAACGACAGTTGTTTGCCTATTTGCTTTATTAACTTTTATTTGTTATTTATGTTTATTGATTATCTATTTATATATAAGACCAAAATCGGTGAGAAAGTAAAACAAAATTAGTGATATAGAAGTACAAAATTGGTGAGGTAGTAAAACAAAATCAGTGATATAGAAGAACAATATTAGTGATGTTTTTTATACATTTACAGTATTGAAAAGGTGGTATAACCACATAAGTATAAATAAAAGTAGTAGTTTTTATGGGAGATAAAATGAAATTTAACAAAAGATTGAATATTAAAGTATATCCTAAAATACTAACAAATAGAGAACTATCGGATAATGAAAAACTAATTCTATCTTTGGATTACACTTTTGATTTAAAAAAAGGTTATACAATTTATACCAGTGTAGATATTGGGAAATTACTATCGTTACATCCGAATATCGTTCGACTTTGTAGAAAAAGTTTAATTAAAAAAGGATATTTAGTAAATGATTTAGATAATAAACAAATTCATCGTTTAACAGATAAATTAAAGAGTATAGAATATCTAATAATTGACGACGAAGAAAATAAGAAATATATAACTGAATGTGTTCTTCCATTTGAAATATATAATCATAGTGAATTAACAACAGGAGCAAAGTTACTATGGGGAGAATATAATACTTTGAGTAAATTACCTGATGGATATGTAAAAAAGAGAGAGACAACTGCCAAAATAATGAATGTGAGTGTTGGTAGTATTTCCAATTGGACAAAACAGTTATTAAAACAACAGTTTTTATCAGAATATGAAATAAAATCAGAATACCGTAAAAAACAAAAAGTTGTGAGAACTATTGAATTTAGTAGAGAAGAAGAAAATCCGATAGATGAAATAGGTGATATTATTGAAGACGGTATTAGGAGAATGGAACAAACAAAACTTAATAGAGTTCCGAAATTAACTTCGAAAAGTACAACATCTAAAAAAGAAAATGATTATATTCCACAACCACTTGGACCGATAAAATATTCAGATTTACCAACTATTAAAAAAGGTAGGAAGAAATATGAAGATGATTATTCTGATGAAGAATTTAATATATAATAATTGCAAAAGGTAAATGTCGTTTTATAATAATTACGTAGATTATAAGGGAAAGATTAGAGATATTCTTATTGAATTAGCTCACAAAAGAAGTTATATTACTTATGAAGATTTATGTATAAAATCGGGTATTTATGATGATTACATAATAAAAAAGGAAGCAAAAATGCCGTTTTTATTTAAAATTTTAAAAGAGGTAATGGTTTATGAGTTTGAAAACAGAAGACGTTGTTTAACAATTATAGTTTTTATATCTGATAAATTACTTTATCCATCAGATAGTTTTTATAAAATAGCAGAGGAATGTGGAGTAAAACATAAGGATATTGATAATAAAACTTTCTTAACAACTGAATTAGAAGAAGTTTATTCTACATGGGAAAATAAAGATTTCTACAATTATTTTAGAAGTAAATGATTTATAATTTTCTCTAAATCTGATTTTAAAAAGATAAACCTGTTTTTTAAACAAATGTAGTTTAGTTTGTTTACTTTTATTAATCTTCTAAGAGTTACTTCTGAAATATCAAACACTATGACAGCTTCTTTTACAGATAAATAGTGTTTTGAGTTTAGATTTTCTTTGGTTATAATTGGTTTATTTTTTGGAATTACAACAGAATTTTGTTTTAGTAATTTTCTGTAATTCCTTTTAAAACATTTTTTTGAACAATAGGTTCCTTTACTACTTTTTGCAATAAATTCATCACTACATTCTAAACAAACTTTTTTTATAGTTAGGTGGCTCATTTATAGTTTTTACGATTAAAATCAGTGGTTTTGTTTGTGTAAAAAATTTGGAAAGTAACTTTCCTTTATTTACAAAGTATTACTGATTATGGTATCATAAAATTCAATAATTGAAACCGATTTACAAACATAGTAGTACAATTAGTAGTAAAAAAATGATATAAAAGGGTAAACAAAGTTATCCATTGAAACATAGAAAAACCTTTGTTTATAAGGGTTGAAACGTAGAAATATGATAGTTTGGAATACTTAGTTATTTTCCGATACAGAAATTCGCAAAAATATTACCTAATAACTCATCATTAGTAACTTCTCCTGTGATTTCTCCAAAGTAATATAACGCTTGTTTGATATCAATTGCCATTAAATCAGAAGATAAACCGCTGTCGAGACCAAATCTTACTTTTTGGATTTCTTCCAATGCTTTTATCAATGAATCATAATGACGTGTATTGGTAACAATTGTTTCATTATTTCGCAAAGCACCAGTATTGACAAAGGATAGCAATTGACTTTTTAAATCCTCAATTCCGAGGTTGTTTTTAGCAGAAATGGTTTCAAGTTTAACGTTTAAATTTTCAAGTTGTTCCTTAATGTTTTGAATTTCATCTTCTGACAGCAAATCAATTTTATTGATAACAACAACCAATGGTTTCAGCGGAAATTGATTTTTTATCTTTTCAATTTCAATGATGTATTCCGAACTTTGAACTTTGAACTTTAAACTTTCAAACAAATACAAAATCACTTGCGCTTGTTCGATTTTTTCAAATGTTTTTTTGATACCAATACTTTCCACAACATCTTTGGTTTCTCGAATTCCGGCAGTATCGATAAATCTGAAACCAATTCCGTTAATGACCAATTCGTCTTCAATTGTATCGCGAGTTGTTCCAGCAATATCGGAAACTATTGCTCGTTCTTCGTTTAACAAAGCGTTTAAAAGCGTTGATTTTCCAACGTTTGGTTCGCCAACAATAGCAACGGGAATTCCGTTTTTAATCACGTTTCCAACAGCAAAACTGTCAATCAATCTTTTTAAAACAAATTCAATTCGGGTTAAAAGTTCTTTGAATTGTGTTCTATCAGCAAATTCTACATCTTCTTCGGCAAAGTCTAATTCGAGTTCAATTAGCGAAGCAAAATTCAATAATTCTTCTCTCAATTTGGCAATTTCAGAGCTAAATCCGCCACGCATTTGCTGCATCGCAATTTGATGCGACGCTTCATTATCCGAAGAAATTAAATCGGCAACAGCTTCGGCTTGCGATAAATCGAGTTTTCCGTTTAAAAAAGCACGCAACGTAAATTCGCCAGCTTGTGCCATTTTACAACCTTTACGAAGTAATAATTGAATAATTTGTTGTTGAATGTAAGTTGAACCGTGACACGAAATTTCAACGACATTTTCGCCTGTATAGGAATTTGGATTTTTAAAAATAGATAAAAGAACTTGATCAAATGTTTTTCCTTCGTCAACAATATGACCAAGATGAATGGTATGCGTTTTTTGATTACTGATTTTTTTTCCTGAAACCGATTGAAATACACTTTCGGCTATAGTAATAGCATCTTTTCCTGATAGTCTAATAACTGCAATTGCACCAGCACCAGATGGCGAAGCTAAAGCAACAATCGTTTCTTGTGAAATCATTTTTAAAAATTTTTACAAAGGTAAAATTTAGTAAGGAGTAATTAATGAATAGTAATTAGTTTTTCGTCAGTTCGATTGATTTTTGAAAAAAATCGTATCGAGAATAATGGAAATTTCATTGAAAATAGGTTCTTCATACATTTTTTTTTCCGTTTCTCTACACAAAAAACACTCGAACTGACGTTTTTAAGCATAAAAAAAACCGTTTTGATTTTAAACAAAACGGTTTTTCAAATATAAAAATTGGTTAGTTAGTTTTAGTTGTTTAACATTACTGGCATTACAAGCATAGTAACGGTTTCGCCTTCGTCTAAACCATCAATTGGGGTTAAAATTCCAGCGCGGTTTGGCATTGACATTTCCAATTGAATTTCATCTGAAGTTAAATTGGTCAACATTTCTGAAAGAAAACGCGAGTTGAACCCAATTTGAATATCGTCGCCTTGATAATCACAAGTCAAACGTTCTTCAGCTTTGTTTGAGTAATCAATATCTTCAGCAGAAATATTTAATTCTGCACCAGCAATTTTCAAACGAATTTGGTGTGTCGTTTTATTCGAGAAAATCGCAACACGACGAACAGAACTCAAGAACATGTTTCTATTAATCATTAATTTGTTTGGATTTTCTTTTGGAATAACGGCTTCATAATTTGGATATTTTCCATCAATTAATCGACACGTTAATACATAATTGTCAAAAGAGAAAGTTGCATTAGAATCGTTGTATTCAATTGTAACTTCGCTATCGGTTGCTCCAAGAATACTTTTCAAAATATTCAAAGGTTTTTTTGGCATAATAAAATCCGCTACTTGCGACGCTTTTACATCGGTACGAGCATATTTTACTAATTTATGAGCATCGGTTGCAACAAAAATTAAACCTTCTGGAGAAAATTGGAAGAAAACTCCCGACATAACTGGACGTAAATCATCGTTTCCAGCAGCAAAAATTGTTTTACTAATTGCTGTTGCTAAAACATCGGCAGGAACAACTGTTGATGATGGTTCGTCAAGATTTACCGATTTTGGAAATTCTTCTCCTGGCGCATAAGCAATAGCATATTTTCCAGAATTAGAGCTAATTTCAATTGTGCTGTTTTCTTCAACGGTAAACGTCAATGGTTGTTCAGGAAAAGTTTTTAAAATATCCAACAAAAGTTTTGCAGGAACGGCAACGCTTCCTTTGCTGTCTGATTCTAATTCAAGAGTGGCAGACATCGTAGTTTCTAAATCAGATGCAGAAACGGTTAACGTTTTATTGTCTAATTCAAAAAGGAAATTATCTAAAATAGGTAAGGTGTTGCTACTGTTGATAACGCTACCTAAAACCTGTAATTGTTTTAATAAGTATGAACTCGATACTATAAACTTCATAGTGAATTTAATTTTTACAAATATATCTTAAACTAATAGATTTCAAAAAGTTTTTTATTAACATTACTTACTATATTTTCGCTTACGCAAAAATGTAAATACAAGACCAAATAGTAATAAGACAACTAGCGGTAAACCAACGGTTATGATTTGTGCCGTTGTATAGTTTTCGACTACTTTTTCTTTGTCTAACATTGGTAAATTAACTTCTTTACTTCGGATGTTAATAAGTCCGTTGTCGTCAAGCAAATAATTTACACAATTCATCAGGAATTCTTTGTTGGCATACAAATTATTGGTCCATTTGTCATAACCTAATTCCAAGGGTTGGAAGTTTTTATCCAATTGATTTTTAATAACATCGCCGTCAGAAATTACAATCATTTTATTGTCTTTTCCAACAGGTTTAAACGTATTGTCGTTAAACGCTAGAACTCTATTTTCAAATGCTGAATGAAATATTCCTTCCAATAAAACAGCAACAGGATAATTTCCGCCACCAGCAAATTCTTTTTGCTCTGGACGTTCTTCAACCATGTTTAAATTGATTTCGCTTGGTGTTCCAATAAGTTTTGAATATTTAGAAGATGTCAATAAAACCGTTTTGTTGATGTCGTTTTTTAAAGGTTCAATTGGGTTAGCAAATTCAAATTTGATAACGTCTAAATTACTCACAATTGGATTAGTCGATTCGCTGTAAACTGCTGGTGAAAAAAACCATGGAAACTGACTGTATTGTGTTGCACTACCTTGTTGACCAGTTGCTAAAGCGATAGGCGCATTCATTAAATCTTTAATCAAATCAGGTCGAATTCTAATACCATATTTAAAGAACATATCGTTCAAATTCAAATCACGTGGAAACGCTAAATTTTCGCCTGTTTGCATTAAACTATCCATTTCCATGCTAACATGATCCATCAACCAAAGGGTTTTTCCGCCGTTGATAATAAACTGGTCAAGCACTTGTTTTTCGGCATCAGTAAAGACTTCGGTAGGTTTTGCAATAACCGCTAAATCATATTTTTTTAAATATTTAAGCGATTCGTTTGGACTTTTTGCAACAGAATCTAAGGTGAAAGTTCCGATGTAATAATTATCTCTGACTGATTTGATAAAATCAGCGATGTATTTGTCTTCTAATTCGCCATTTCCTTTGATAACAGCAACACGTTTTTGTTTTTCCTTTGAAACCGAATTTATGGCATTAGCAAAAGCATATTCAAGATGTTGAACCGAGCTGATTACTTTTTCGGCAGTCGATGCACCCATCATGTTTTTCAACAATGGAACTTTGATACTTTTATCGCCACAAGTAGCAATTGCCCATGGGAAAACAACTTCCTGAGTTTGTTGTCCTTTTTCGTTAACCGTAACATTTACCGGAGTTAAACCGCGTTCCAAAAACGATTGAATGGTTTCATCACGATTAGCTTCTTCATCCAACGGATTTACAAATTGGAAAATAACATTCGGATTTTCTGCTTTAAATTCTTCTAATAATTGCTGGGTTTCCGTTTGAAGTTTTTTGAATTCTCCTGGAAAATTTCCTTCCAAAAAAACATCAATATAAACAGGTTCCGTTATTTCATCTACAATTTGAAGTGACGTTTCGGATAACGTATAACGTTTGTCTGCTGTTAAGTCAAATCGTTTAAAAATAAAATGACCAGCAATGTTTATTCCAACCAAAACAGCCAGAATAACAATGATTTTCTTGAAATTATGTTGTACTGTTTTCATTAGGATTTCAACAATTTTAAGTTAATAACGGTTAGCGATAAAAATAAAAACGCCACACTCAAAAAGTAAAGAACATCGCGCGTATCAATTACACCACGTGCCATACTTTTAAAATGATAATCCATTCCAATTCGTGAAATTACATCCGATTGTGATTTTACCAAAGTAGTCATGCCTTCAAATCCATAATAGAATAAAAAGCATAAAAACACCGAAAGTATAAAAGATACAATTTGATTTTCGGATAACGTTGAAGTAAAAATTCCGATGGAAGTATAAGCGGCAACTAAAAATAACAATCCAAAATAAGAACCCATCGTGCTTCCTAAATCAATATTGCTATCCATTCCTAAAGAAGAAACTACGTAAACATAAATTAATGTTGGAATAATGGCGATAACGATTAAAAGAAATGCGCCAAGGAATTTCCCGTTTACAATTTGCCAAATCGATAACGGTTTGGTCAAAAGTAACTCGATTGTTCCCTGTTTTTTTTCATCCGAAAAACTTCGCATCGTTACTGCTGGAATAAGGAAAATTAAAATCCATGGCGAAAGTGTAAAAAACGGACTTAAATCGGCAAAACCGCTTTGTAAAATATTGTATTCTCCGTCAAAAACCCAAAGGAATAATCCGTTGAGCAACAGAAAAATGGCGATAACCAAATAACCAATTGGCGAACCAAAAAAGGATTTAATTTCTCTTAATGCGATTGATTTCATTTTATATTATTTTGTTTAAAGTTTCAGGTTTAAAGCTTCAGGTTTTTCAACTTGGAACGTTAAACTTTAAACCAAAGAAACTAATTTATTTACACTCCAAGCTTCGGGTTTGTCGTTGAATAATTTTTTGGTAAATGTCCAAACTTCATCAAACAAAGCCGATTTTCTGTAATTTTCTAAATCTTCTTCGGTTTCCCAAAAACTATAGGTAAAAAAGATTTCGGGATTGTTTTTATCCTGATACAATTCTAGATAACGGTTTCCTGGCGAGTTTCGTATTTTTTCTTTAATTAAATTGAAATTTTCCATGAATTTTGGAATATTTTCTTCGTGAAAACTCATTTTTACGATGCGTATGAACATTTGTTTTTAGATTGGTTGGAGTTGATATTAGTATTCTTAAATGAGTTATGTTTTTTATAAATATCTATCGGATAAATAATTACAATATTCTTCATTTCCAATATAAAATTCTTGTGTTAATTTTATAATAACCTCTTGATATGTTCGCTGGCTAAATTTTATGTTGTCTTTTCTTGCTATTTCTGCAAATTGTTCAATTTCTTTTCTATGTTTTGCTCCTTCTTGTCCAATTACGTCGTACCAAAGATATAAAAGGTGAAAATCACTCTTTTTATATTTATTTTTCAATCCTAAAATATGTTTAATTAATTGTGCAGCATCCAAATGTTGAAATTTATTGTCATCAGGGCATATTTCCTCTGCTAATTTTTTTAAGTTATCTAATCCATTCCAAAAGGAAAGACTATTAATATATTCTTGTTTTATTCCTTTATGCTTTCTACCATAAGGTTCTGTAAATTTAGATTCTATCGCATAGATTTTACCATTTTGGTTTCTTATTACGATGTCAATGTTTGGAGTTTTTGGAAATTTTGATTTGTCTGAGCTTATTTCAAAATGTTGCTCAAAAAAAATCTTTTTTTGGGAACTGTTAAACTTAGAACATAGTCCATTTACATAAGCAAGTGGCGTGATATCTTTTTTCTTTTGCCAATATTGAAATACGTTTACTACTATAGCTGAAGATGAATGAATTGCTTTCATTTTTGCTAATCGAAATTTATTGTCCTTAGTTTCTCCTCCATCACCTTTTTTAAATTGAGATGAATTATCAGGTGTTAATTCTTGAAATAAATTGTTATATAAACTTTCAACATAATTTTTTTCTCCTTTATCAGGAATGGTACCACCAACAAGTTTGTAGTTTTTTCTATTTGCCCAATTTTGTTGTTTTGATTTAATATATTTTAATCCATTCATAATACTAATTTTTAAATTCAATAATTACAGTATCATAATAATTCAATCCCAATAAGCTTGAAGCTGAACCAACGGTTTTAGGATTACTACGAAAAACAGCAATTTCAAGAAAACCAGTTTCATTAAAAATAGCTAATTTTTCGCCTTCACGATCTTTTACAGAATATATGTCTAAAATAATATCTGAATATTTTGATAAAATGGTTTTGATAGGGTAAATCTTTTTGTTTCTTATTGGACCAAGTTCATAGGTTCGACCAAATGTAATTTCATACGGACGACCTTTTCCAGTTTCTAGAAATAGATTTTTGGAAATATTAGTAACTACATTGCCATAATGGTCAATATAAATTACATTTCCTTTAATTTGGTTGTCTAAAACTGTTGCTTGTAATTCGGTTACATCTTTAATAGAAGTGATTTCTTTGCCAATTACGTTGAGCAAACCGCCTTTTGCAAGATGACACGCTACTTTTACAAAAACATCCAAATCGGTTGCATCACTGTGTAAACGGTCGTGAATATTGATAGCCACAATTTTTTGCGGAATAATCTTTTGGGTTAAAATACTTAAAACACCATTATCGGCACAAATAAAGTATTGGTCGTTCCATTGCATAGCAATATGTTGCGTTTCACGATTTCTTTCAATATCAACACCTATTAAATGAACCGTTCCTTTTGGAAAACTAGAATAAGCTGCACCTATAATATAACTCGTTTCGGCAATGTTAAACGCATCAATGTCATGAGAAATGTCAATAATGGTTGCTTCGGGAAATTCGGTTAGAATTTTTCCTTTTAATGAACCAACAAAATGGTCTTTTAATCCGTAATCTGTTGTAAGAGTAATTATTGACATTAATTGTTTATAACTTGATAGAAATCTGTTCCAAAAATAGAAAAATCAATCATCTATTTTGATTAAATTTGAATGCAAAGCTAATTTATTTTTAGCTAAAAAATTAATTTAATACTACTGCTTTTGAACGAACGTATCATTGAATTACACGACATTGCTCCAAAAGAATTTTGGGGTGCACAAGATACTCATCTTGAAACGATAAAAAAATATTATCCAAAACTTAAAATTGTAGCTCGCGGCACAATTTTGAAAGCATTTGGCGAAAAAGAAGAATTGGATGAATTTGAAAATCGTTTTAACCGATTGATGTTGCATTTTACACGATACAATAATATTGATACCAATGTTATTGATAGAGTTATTCAAAGTAACTCTAGTGAAGAACAACGTATGCCTGATCACGATAAGATTTTGGTACACGGAATTGGCGGAAAACTCATCAAAGCACTAACGCCTAATCAACAGAAACTAGTAGATTTTGTATCTAAAAACGATATGGTTTTTGCTATTGGTCCAGCTGGAACTGGAAAAACCTATACTGGAGTTGCATTGGCAGTAAAAGCATTAAAGGAAAAACAAGTCAAGCGAATTATATTAACTCGACCTGCTGTTGAAGCTGGAGAAAATCTAGGTTTTCTTCCTGGTGATATGAAGGAAAAATTGGATCCATACATGCAACCTTTATATGATGCGTTGCGCGATATGTTGCCGCCACAAACTTTGGAAGATTATATTCTGAAAGGAATAATCCAAATTGCACCGTTGGCTTTTATGCGTGGACGAACGTTGGATAATGCCTTTGTAATTTTGGATGAAGCACAAAATACAACTCATTCGCAGATGAAAATGTTCCTTACACGTATGGGAAAAAATGCTAAGTTCATTATAACTGGCGATCCAGGACAAGTTGATTTGCCACGAAGAACGATTTCGGGATTGAAAGAAGCTATTTTGATTTTGAAAGATGTAGAAGGAATTGGAATTTTATACCTTGATGATAAAGATATTGTTCGCCATCGATTGGTTAAAAAAGTAATTGACGCCTATAAAAGCATCGAAAACCATGATTAATATAAAAAGCCTGACACAAAATGTCAGGCTTTTTTATTGGTTGTAACTTTTTTGTTTTTAGTTGTTTACCGATTTTTCCGATGTGAAAAATAGTTTCTTGTCAGATTTTGGCACGGAAATTGTAAAAAGGGAAATTGTTAAATTAAAATTTATAAAAAAATGAAAAAAGTAATTTTATTATTCGCCTTGATTGTTGGAACTTCAACTTTTGCTCAAGATGTTGAAATCAATGCTAAAAACTCGTGGTTAAAATTAGGACTAAACGCAGCTTTACCTGTTGGTGATGCTTCTGATGTTTCTTCTTTTGCATTAGGATTGGATTTAAGAGGTCAATATTTAGTAACACCTCATTTTGGAATTGGATTAACTTCTGGTTACAACCATTTCTTTGGAAAAGATGGTTTTGATGATTTCGGTTTAGTTCCAGTGGCTGCTTTTGGAAGATATTATTTCCAAAACGAAGGTGTATTCGTTGGAGCTGATTTAGGTTATGGTTTCCTTACTAATGTTGAAGATAACGCTGGTGGACTTTATGTTAACCCACAAGTTGGTTACCATAATTCTAACTGGAATATTTATGCTTACTTCCAAAATACTTTTGCTGAAAATGATACAAATCTTCAAGCAGTAGGAATTGGAGCAACATATAATTTAAAATTCTAATAAGGATTTTTGTTAAATAGAAAGAGCAGTTATTAACTGCTCTTTTTTGTTTGTATTCCATAATACTATTAGTTACTTTTGCACCACACAACAACACAACAATAATGAATACAATTACAACAACTGATTTCCAGTTTCCTAATCAAAAATCTGTTTATAGAGGCAAAGTAAGAGAAGTTTATAACATCAATGATGAACTATTGGTTATGATTGCTACCGATAGATTATCTGCTTTTGATGTCGTAATGCCAAAAGGAATTCCTTATAAAGGACAAATTCTGAACCAAATTGCCACACGATTTATGCAATTAACCGAAGATATTGTACCAAATTGGTTGATTGCAACTCCTGATCCAAATGTAGCCGTTGGTCATCTTTGCGAACCATTTAAAGTTGAAATGGTAATTAGAGGTTATCTTGCTGGTCATGCTGCTCGCGAATATGCGGCAGGAAAAAGAACTTTATGTGGTGTTACTTTAGCAGAAGGTTTAAAAGAAAATGATAAACTTCCAGAACCGATTATAACGCCAACAACCAAAGCTGATAATGGTTCACACGATGAAGATATTTCTCGTGAAGCTATTTTATCAAACGGAATAGTTACAGAAGAAGATTATTTGGTTTTAGAAAAATATACTCGAGCTTTGTATCAAAGAGGAACTGAAATTGCAGCTTCAAGAGGATTGATTTTGGTTGATACTAAATATGAATTTGGAAAAACAAAAGATGGCAAAATCTTTTTGATTGATGAAATTCATACACCCGATTCGTCTCGTTATTTTTATGCTGATGGTTATCAGGAACGACAAGAAAAAGGTGAAGAACAAAAACAGTTGTCAAAAGAGTTTGTTCGTCGATGGTTAATTGAAAACGGATTTCAAGGAAAAGAAGGACAAGTTATTCCAAATATGACAGATGAATATATAGGAACGGTTTCTGAACGTTACATCGAATTATTTGAAAATATTATTGGTGACAAATTTGTAAAAGCCGATATTTCGGATATTCATAATCGAATAGAAAATAATGTGTTACAGTTTTTAAACAAATAAGTTAAAAATTATAAATAGCTAAAGGCCACGTATTTCGTGGCTTTTTTTGTTAGTAATGTTAAATAAATGTTATAGTTAACTCTTTGGTGTAACGAATATTAAGAACCATCGTCTATTCTTTTATTAATCAAAATAATTTAATCATCATGAGAAAATCAATCATTTATTTAGGACTGGCTTGTTTAGCATTTGGAAATGTTTCATTTGCTAACGAAACTTCAACATCAAAAACTCAAATGGAGTTTTTTGAAAACACAAACACACCACTTTGTAACGCAATTACGAAAGGTGATTTAGAATCGGTTAAAAAATTCATTGAATATGGCGTTAATGTTAACGAACAATCCAATGGTTCAACTCCTTTGATGTTAGCAGCGAGATACAACAAAGTTGAAATCCTAAAAGTGTTAATTGCAAATGGAGCAAAAGCTGATGCAAAAGACAATAATGGAAAAACAGCATTGCAATATGCAGTGAATTCCAATGCTACCGAAGCTGTTGCTTACTTAAAACAGGTTTAAATTAGTTTAAAAACAACGCTTTAAATGTAAAGCGTTGTTTTTCTTTCAAGATTATAAGATTTGATTAAAAATATCAATTTGTTAAAATTATGTTAAATTTGAGTACTATGCAATACAAGGTATATTGTTTTAGATATATATTTGCATAGGATATTAATAACAATACCAAAAAAATCATCATCAATCAATTAAAAAAAAATCAATCATCATGAGAACACCAATCAAAATTTTAGGAATTGTAGCATTAAGTTTTGTTACTTTTAGTAATGCTTCTGCAAAAGAAGTTTTTCAGCCACAATTAGAAAACGAGCAGTTTATCACGACTTTAGTAAGTAATAATCAACTTGAAGTTAGCTCGGTTGCATCAGTAGAACCGCTTTATTTTAGTCCTTCAAATGTTTTAACGACTTATCACTCATCAATTGTAGATGAAATAAAAATGGACAACGAAATTATTCAAGCTGAAACAGAAGACTATCAACCATTATGCATCGATAGAACATTGGAAGATGTTATTTTGGAAGATAACCAAATCATCGAAAGTACAGTTTCAACGGAAACTTATCCATTGGATTTTGAGAAAATAAATAAAAATATGAAGCGTTTTCCAATGTCTGACAATAAAACCTCATTAAAAGTGGAAGAAATGAAACTTTAAGAATTTGTTTTAGTAATTTGTTTTTGGGTTAGAAAAAAAGCATCATTGTGATAATGATGCTTTTTGATTTTTATTTGAAATAAGAAAAATTGTGATTGTTTTCTATTTTAAGTAAACTTTCATAAATCAGTTTAATCACATTTTCGACATCTTCTTTGTGAACCATTTCAACCGTTGTATGCATGTATCGCAACGGAAGCGAAATCAATGCCGATGCAACTCCGCCGTTACTGTAAGCAAAAGCATCAGTGTCAGTTCCAGTAACTCTCGAAGTAGCGTGTCGCTGAAATGGAATTTTGTTTTCTACAGCAGTATCAACAATTAATTCTCTCAAAACGTTTTGAGTTGCTGGCGCATAAGCAATAACTGGACCTTTTCCCATTTGAAGATCACCTTCAATTTTTTTGTCAATCATCGGCGTTGAAGTGTCGTGACAAACATCGGTAACAATGGCAACGTTTGGTTTGATGGTTTGCGTAATCATTTCGGCACCGCGAAGACCAATTTCTTCCTGAACAGAATTTACAATGTATAAACCAAAAGGCAATTTTTTTTTATTTTCTTTTAATAAACGAGCAACTTCTGCAATTATAAATCCGCCCATTCTATTATCGATTGCTCTACATACGAATTTATCATTATTCAAAATCATAAATTCATCAGGATAAGTAATCACACAACCTACATGAATGCCTAATTTTTCAACTTCTTCTTTAGTAGAACAACCACAATCAATAAAAATATTGTGTAAAGTAGCCGATTCTTCTTTGCCACGATTTCTTGTATGAATGGCTGGCCAACCAAAAACACCTTTCACGATTCCGTTTTTAGTATGAATATTTACACGTTTTGAAGGCGCAATTTGATGATCACTTCCGCCGTTTCTTATTACATAAATAAGACCATTATCAGTAATATAGTTTACATACCACGAAATTTCATCCGAATGACCTTCAATAACAACCTTAAAATTGGCTTCAGGATTAATCACTCCAACAGCCGTTCCATAGGTATCCGTTATAAAAGTATCAACATAAGGTTTAAGATAGTCCATCCAAATTTTTTGTCCTTCCGATTCGTGACCAGTTGGAGAAGCATTATTAAGGTATTTTTCCAAAAAGGAAATAGAACTTTTAGAAAGTATAGATTTAGTTGCCATAATTTTTTTTTGCTAAAATATAAATTTGGCATTAGAGTTGTAGTGATTATCTATATTTTTACAAATAATTTTAACTAACCATGGAGAGATTTAAAATAATCGTCTTATTACTGTTTTTCTATATAAGCTCATTAGCTCAAGTAAAAACCGATACTATTAAAAAGGAAATAGTCCACTTTGAAATAGATTCAACCTCTTCTGATACAATAAAACTACCCGAGTTATTTGTTTATCGCGATAATATGTCGGCTCAAGAGAAGAAAGATTTTCTATTACTTCAAAGCAGAGTTTACAAAGTATATCCTTTTGCAAAAGTAGCTGCCGACCGATTGACCTTTCTGAACAAAAACCTTGAAAAGTTAAAAACCAACAAAGAAAAAAAGAAATACTTCAAGTTAGTCGAGAACTATATGGAGAACGAATTCACAGCTCAATTAAAAAAACTCTCCCGTAAACAAGGACAAATATTAGTAAAGCTAATCCATAGACAAACCGGTTTCACAACATTCGAACTAATAAAAGACTATAAAAGCGGTTGGAAAGCATTTTGGTCAAACAATACCGCTAAATTATTTGATATAAGTCTAAAAGCAAAATACCTTCCCTACGAAGTGAATGAAGACTTTCTTATAGAATCCATACTCGATCGCGCATTTACACGAGGAAGATTAGTAAACCAAGAAGCTGCCAATCCAGTCGATATAGACGAACTTACAGAATTCTGGGAAAAGAAAGCAGCAAAAAAATAAATCATACATATATAAGTATAAAATTTTGGAGTGATTCTTTGTTGATTATTTGCAAGTCATATTCCCGCTGTTTACTACAATCTTTTTGTTTTTGTTGAGGTTTTGGAAATAAGAGGGATAATTAAGGAT
>NZ_JAAMPT010000190.1 GCF_012911605.1 Flavobacterium solisilvae
AAACACCACAAATCACTTTATTGAAAGACGGTGTTTATACTGATGCGAATGCTGATACTATTGTAAACGTAGGCGATACGATTGTTTACACTTTTACGGTAACCAATACAGGAAACGTAACGGTAAGTAACTTGACTATTGATGATACGGTTATTGGAGTAAGTGGTTTAGTAGTAAATCCTTCAACATTAGCACCGGGACAAATAGGAACGGCAACAGTAACTTATAACATTATTCAGGAAGATATTAATATCGGTCAGGTATTGAATATCGCTTTTGTGGAAGGAGAAGGTCCAAACGGCGATATTGTATTCGATGAATCGGAAGACCCAACACCGTTTGACCCGAATGACACGACAACAATCGTTATTTTGGAGCAAGCCCCAAATATTGCATTGACAAAAGTAGGTTATTTCAATGATGAAAATGCTGACGGATATGCTCAACCAGGCGAAACGATAACATATACTTTTGTAATAACCAATACAGGAAATACTACATTGAATAATGTTGTTGTTACAGAAACTAATTTCAGCGGAGCAGGAAATACACCTGTACCGGTATTTGTAAGTGCTATGTTCGGTTCTCCGGAAGGAACACTATTAGTAGGCGAATCGGCTACCTATACAGCTAATTATGTTATCGTAGGACCAGATTTGGTTGCAGGTTCTATCACAAACCAAGCAACGGCTACGGCAGTTGGAACAAATGGTGAAGCTGTTTCTGATACATCAGATGACCCAAATGACTTTGGTAATGTTGATGCTGACAATGATGGTGATCCGGACGACCCGACAGTTATCGAGTTACCTGACGGATGTAAAATTATCGTGAACAACGGTGTTTCTCCAAATGGCGACGGAATAAACGATTATTTGCACATCTATGGTTTAGGTTGTTATTCTTCTAATGAAATTGAAATATTCAACCGTTGGGGAGTAAAAGTATTTGAAACTAAAAATTATGAAAATTCAGATGTAAATGGTTTCAAAGGAATTTCTAACGGAAGAACAACTATTAATCAAGGCGACGGATTGCCAACAGGTCACTATTGGTATGTATTGAAATATTTAGGATTTGATGGTAAACATCACTCAAAAACAGGATATATATACGTTAGTCAATAATTAATTTTTCCGGCGATTTTTTTAAAAAAGAACGAAATCGCCGGGATTTAATACATAAAGTATGAAAACAAATCATTTTATTATTTACCTTCTGTTGTTTGCAAGCTCTTTTGGGTATTCTCAACAAGATGCGCAATACACACAATATATGTACAATACAATAAATATCAATCCGGCTTATGCTGGTTCAAGAGATGTTTTAAGCATCTTTGGTATGTATCGTACCCAATGGGTAGGTTTAGAAGGCGCACCAGATACAGGAGTATTTTCATTACATTCACCTGTTGGAGAACGTATAGGATTGGGGCTTACAGTGGTAGGAGATCGTATTGGTGTAGCAAAAGAAAATACTGTTTCAGTAGATTTTTCTTATACCATACCCGTTTCTGATAATTACAAATTAGCATTCGGATTAAAAGCTACGGCACACATGCTTGACGTAGATTATTCAATGCTTACAGTAACTCCTGGCGACTACGTTTTTCAAAATAATATCGAAAATAAATTTTCACCAAATTTTGGAGCAGGAGTTTATTTGTATTCAGATAAATTCTATGCAGGATTTTCCGTTCCTAATATTTTAGAAACAGAACATTTTGATGATAACATAAAGTCAACACCAAGCGAACGTATGCACGGATATTTAATAACAGGATATGTATTTGATCTTGCAGATAATATTCAGTTCAAGCCGGCAGCTTTAGCAAAAGCGGTAAACGGTGCTCCGTTACAATTAGATGTAACAGGTAACTTTTGGTTCAACGAAAAGTTGACTTTGGGTGTAGCTTGGAGATGGTCGGCAGCAGTAAGTGCTTTGGCAGGTTTCCAAATTGACAAAAACTGGTTTATTGGTTATGCCTATGACGCAGAAACCACTAAACTAGCAAATTATAATTCTGGTTCTCACGAAATATTCTTGAGATATGAGTTATTTAACAAATCTAAACGTATAGTTTCACCAAGATTCTTCTAACAGAAAAACAAATTATATGAAAAAAATTATATACATAAGTATTTTGTTATTGGGCGGACTTACGATTTCCAATGCACAAAAAACACAGGTAAAAAGAGCAGACAAAGAGTATAATAACCTAAATTATATCGATGCCATAGAAACCTACAAAAAAGTAGCCAACAAAGGTTATAAATCAGTAGATATGCTCGAAAAATTAGGTAATTCATATTATTTTAATGCTGAATATGTTGATGCTGCAAAATGGTATGCTGAATTATTTGCGTTGAAACCCGAAGCTACTGATGCTGAATATTATTACCGTTATTCCCAAAGTTTGAAATCCGTTGGCGATTACAAAAAAGCAAGGGAATATATGGATAAATTCAACAAAGCAAACGGTGCTGACGACCGAGCAAAACTATTTGTTTCAGAGAAAAATTACTTGCAGGTTATCGAGGAGAATTCAGGAAGATTTACCATAGAAAATGCAGGCGATTTAAACTCTGAATTATCAGATTATGGAACAACAATTTACAACGGCGAAATGATTTTTGCTTCAACAAGAAAAGCAGGAAAAATTGCTCCTCGTACACAAGGTTGGAATGACCAGCCATTTTCCGCATTGTATTCTTCCAAAGCAGATGAAGACGGAAAACAACAATCGGCAAAATTCTTTTCGGATAAATTAGATTCAAAATTCAACGAAGCAACTCCGGTTTTCACCAAAGACGGAAACACGATTTATTTCACTCGAAACAACTATCTTAAAAAGAGAGGTTTTGATGATGAAAGAATCACTTTGTTGAAAATCTACCGAGCAACCCAAAAAGACGGAAAATGGACAGATATTACCGAACTTCCGTTTAACAGCAATGATTATAACGTAGCACATCCGGCATTGAGTTCTGATGAAAAATGGTTGTATTTTGCTTCGGATATGCCGGGAACTTTGGGCGATGCCGATATTTGGAAAGTAGCAATTAATGCCGATGGAACTTTTGGGACACCAATAAATTTAGGTTCAAAAGTAAATACCGAAGGCAGAGAAAGTTTCCCTTTTGTAACTTCTGAAAACGAATTGTATTATGCGTCAACAGGGAAACAAGGTCTTGGCGGAATGGACGTTTTTGTATCAAAAATTACAGGAAACAGCTATGACGAAGCCATAAACGTAGGAAAGCCTATCAATACACCAATGGACGATTTTGCGTTCTATTTTGATCCAACAACCCGTACCGGATTTTTAAGTTCAAATAGAGAAGGCGGACAAGGTTATGATGATATCTATAAATTTACCGAAATCAAGAAATTGGCTTGTGAACATCTACTTGCAGGAACAGTTACAGATGTTGAAACCGGCAAAATATTGGCCGATGCAAAAGTGAGTTTGTTTGACCAAAACAGCAAATTGATTGCAACAACGGTTTCAGATAAAAACGGTAAATACAGTTTTGGTAAAGAATATGTAAAATGTGATACTTCATACAGAGTAAGAGCTGAAAAAGAAAAATACTCTACTGAAGAAAAATACATAAAAACACCAAAATCTACCGGCGAGACTATGGTAGATATTGCCTTGAAACAAACCAAAGTAGAAATTGAAGAAGGAATGGATTTAGCCAAAACATTGAATATTCCTATCATTTATTTCGATTTGGATAAATCAAATATTCGTCCTGATGCTGCAATAGAAATTGCAAAAATATTGCAGGTAATGCAAGATTACCCAACGATGAAAATAGATATTCGTTCGCATACAGACTGTCGTCAAACGTATGAATACAATATGCGCTTGTCAGATAGAAGAGCAAAATCTACTCGTCATTGGTTAATCAATAAAGGAATTTCTGCTAGCCGATTAACAGCAAAAGGTTATGGAGAAACTCAATTAGTAAATAATTGTCCTTGTGAACCAACCAATAAATCTGATTGTTCCGAAGCAGAACACCAGCTTAATAGACGTTCAGAATTTATTGTGGTTTCTAAGTAATATATTATTTAGATTAATGAGAAAAAGCAATTCGAAAGGATTGCTTTTTTGTTTTAGGGGTTATAAGATAATTAAAAAATGAACACTGATATTTACAGTCATTTTTTCAACGCAAATTACACAAATTTCTACAACTTTTTTACAAATGATGACTTGGTGTTTTGGTTATCAACTGAAAACAGCGACTGAACATTGCTTTAAAAAAGCAATTAACGACTCTTCAAATTCTCAATAAAATAAGAAGGTGAAACTCCTGTTTCTTTTTTAAAGACAACAGTAAAGACTTCTCTTGAAGAAAATCCGGAACATTCAGCCAGATAGCTTGTTTTGTATTCTCTGTAAGTAGGATTTATATAAAGTTGTTCTGTGATATAATCTATTCGTAAACCGTTGATATAATCACTGAATTTTTTTCCTTTGTGTTGTTTTATGATTTCCGAAAGGTATTTAGTATTAGTATTTAATTGACCGGCAAGAGAAGGAAGACTCATATCTTGTTTGGTGTATTTGTGCGATTTTTCAAATTTGGAAAGTTTTTCCAGTAATACATTTACTGTTTCGTCCATAATGGTTAAGGATTTTTGCTTTGCGTTTTCTTTGAAAGCAACAGGTTTTTCGGTGTTTTCTTTTGCTTTTAGTTCCAAATTAGCGATGAGTTCTTCATACTTCTTTTTCAGTTTTATATTGCGTTTTTTCCAATATTTTGCGACAAGCAAAACCAAAATTCCGGCGGCCAAAATATAAATTACCGATATTTTCTTGATATTGGCAAGATGGTTTTCGTCTTGTTTGGTTGCAATATCATTAGAGCTGATGTTTACTGTTTCCTTTTCTACTTTTGAGATACTGTCATTTAATATTGTGAACAGATTCAAGTATTTTTTAGAATCTTTTGTTTTGTTTATTTCCAAATATGACTTGGATAACGTTTCAAAAAGGTCTCGTCTTATTTTTGCCGAACCCGAATTTTTCTCTGTCAGCAAACCTCTTTCAGCATATTTTATCGCTTCGACATATCTTTTCTGCGAATAATAAAAACGTCCCATTTCGCTTAACAAAATGATTTCGTCTATTAAAGACATGAATTTTTTACTTTCACAAATTTCAAGGGATTTTTTGAAATAGTCTTCGGCAATTTCCGGTTTGCCTAACTTAGAATATTCTACGCCAAAACACATGTATTCAAAAGCAATCAAACTGTATTTGGCAGCGACCATAGATTTATTAGCCTCGTTATCACTGATTTTTTCCACTTCTTTCAATGCTTTCGCCATATAGGCAAAAACGCTGTCTTGCGGTGCTTTTATTTTTTCATAATAACCGCCAAGATTGTCATACAGCAAAGCTACCGCATAATATTTTTCGTTTTTGTCTTTCAGCTTTTTAGCATATTCTAATGCCTGAAAATATTCTTTTCCGCTATTGTCTATAAAACCCAATTCGCCATAGGCATTACCTTTATTTCTGTGAATATGCGAAAGATAAACATAGCTTTTTATTTCTTTACCGGCTTTTATGGCTTCATCACTAAGCGTGATAACTTTGTTATAATCGGCTTTGTTGTAATAGATAAGATTTAAGGCATAACCGGCTTTTAAAATTCCTAATTTGTAATTTATACTTTTAGAATCTGCATTAATTTTTTGTAAAATAGGAATTGCTTTATTAGGATTTCCCGTATTGATAAAATTGAAGGCATCATCAATTTTTCTGTCAATGGTGGTAGTAACAGATTCTTTTTGTGCAAACGCAATACCTGAAAGTAGGATAAATAGTAAAAGATAGTTTTTCTTCATAAGGTGTTCAATACAAATAATCAACTAATTAACCATATATTTTTTGATACAAATCTTTATATTTTTCCATGACAATTTTACGTTTTAATTTCAACGTAGGCGTAAGATGTCCACCGTCAATAGACCAAATATCTGGAGTAAGTTCAAAGCGTTTTATTTTCTCCCAGTTACCGAATTTTTCATTGATTTTTTCGACTTCTTTTTCAATTCGAGCAATGACATCAGGATTGGAAGCTATTTCGGCATTGGTTGTTCCAACGTTGAGGTTTTTACGTTTTGCCCATTCTTTGATAAAATCAAAACTCGGTTGAATAAAAGCGCCAGGCATTTTTTCGCCATCACCAATTACCATGATTTGTTCTATAAATAAGGATTGTTTCATGGCATTTTCAATTAATTGTGGCGCAATGTATTTTCCTCCCGAAGTTTTGAACATTTCTTTTTTACGGTCAGTAATTTTCAAGAAACCGTCAGTATCAACTTCGCCAATATCGCCAGTGTGAAAAAATCCGTCAATAATAACCTCGTCGGTAAGTTTTTGGTCTTTGTAATAACCCATCATCACATTTGGACCTTTGCAAAGAATTTCGCCATCGGCAGCAATTTTAACTTCTACATTGTTAATCATTCGACCAACAGTTCCAACTTTGAAGCCTTTGTTTCGCTGATCGTTAACCGCAATAACTGGAGAAGTTTCGGTTAAACCATAACCTTCCATAACTGGCATTCCTGCGGCAGCAAAAACTCTGATTAAGCGATGTTGTAATGCAGCACTTCCTGAAACCATTACATTCAAGTTTCCGCCTAAACCTTCTTTCCATTTGCTGAAAATCAACTTTCTAGCAATGCTCAATTGGAATTCATACCACCAACCATTGGCACCATAAGGTTCGTAGCGCAAACCTAAATCAATTGCCCAAAAGAACAGTTTCTTTTTAATTCCGTTTAAATCTTCGCCTTTTGCAATGATTTTATCATATACTTTTTCCAAAAGTCTTGGTACAACAGAGAAAACAGTTGGTTTTACTTCTTTAATATTGTCTGAAAGTTTTTCAATTGATTCGGCAAAATAGATAGAAACCGAATAATATTGATAGATGTACAAAATTACACGTTCAAAAATATGACAAATAGGAAGGAAGCTCAACGCAACACTTGTTCCTTCGTTAAACGGAATTCGAGGCGAACTGTCGAGTACATTCGACACGATGTTATTATGTGAAAGCATTACACCTTTTGGTTTTCCTGTCGTTCCCGATGTATAAATAATCGTGGCTAATTCTTCTGGTTTTACATTGTTTTTTCGGTCTTCAACAACATCTTGATTGCTTTTGTCTGCACCAAGTTCCAATAATTCTTTCCAGTTTTTACAACCGCCAATTTCATTAAAACAATAAACTTCCTGTAGCAATGGAATGTTATGTTTTACTGCCATTAATTTTTCATAAACCACATCATCTGAAACAAAACAATATTTAGATTCTGAATGGTTCAAAATGTATTCATAATCTTCGGCAGCAATGGTTGGATAAATTGGAACCGTTTGAGCACCAACTTGAAGCGAACCAATATCCATAATATTCCATTCCGTTCTATTGGTAGAAGAAATGATGGCTATTTTATCATTTTTTTGAATACCTAATCGAATCAAAGCTCTAGAAACAGCATTGGATTTATCTAAATATTGTTGAGTAGAAGTTGAAATCCATTGTCCGTCATATTTAGTAACAAGACAATTAGGTAGATTATTTTTTTCTAACTGATAGTATGGAAAGTCAAAAAGACGCGTGATTTTTGTCATTGTGGTTAATAATTTGATGCAAATTAAGGAATATTGTAATGAAACACAATAAAAATTTAAAATATGCTAAATGTAGTAGTGAAATATGTAGTTTTGCAAAAAATATTTTCTATCTACAATGCATAAATTTCCCCGTTTACAAGAATATAAAGCGTTATTCTATAGGATATTATTAGCTTATGTATTCTATTTTTTAGCGAGAGTTTTATTTTTTGTTTACAACAGTTCGCTAATACAAATTGATGGTGTTTTTGACTTTTTTAGACTGAGTTATCACGGATTAGCATTTGATACCACTTCGATACTTTACATCAACGGATTATTTATCCTTTTTTCAATTTTACCTTTGGTTATTAATGCCAAAAAAGGATACCAAACCTTTTTGTTCTATTTGTATTTTGTGACCAATTTATTGATGTATGCGTTCAATTTTGTTGATTTTATTTATTACCGATTTATCTTTGGCAGAAGTACGAAAGCATCTCTAGAATCACTAGAAAATGAAAGCAACAAAGCGGCTTTGTTTTTCAACTTTTTGATTAATTATTGGCATGTGTTTTTACTGTTTTTTGTAACGACATTTATTTGGATAAAATTGTATAAAAAGGTCAAGATTACTTCAACTGAAAAACCGTCCATAAAGTATTTCGCAGCGTCAATCGCCTGTTTCTTTTTAATCGTTGCTTTGTGTGTTGGTGGAATTCGTGGTGATTTTAAGAAAAGTACGCGACCAATTAATCTTTTGGATGCCAGTCGTTATGTGACCAATCCGTCGCAAGCTGATTTGGTTTTGAATACACCTTTTGCTATTATTAGAACTTGGACTGCAAATGCTTTTAAAAAAGAAAATTACCTTACTAAAGAACAAGTTGATAAATTAATTGTTCCGATAAAGCAGTATAAAAACAACCCAGAAACTAAACCTAATATCGTAATTTTTATTCTAGAAAGTTATGGTCGAGAATATAGCGGAGCTTTCAATAAGAATACCAAAATCCCTGATTTTAAGAGTTATACACCTTTTATTGATTCGCTGGCGCAACATAGTATGATTTATACGAATGCGTATGCTAATGGTTATAAATCCATCCACGGAATGTCATCCGTTATTGCTGGAATTCCGTCGTTTAAAGTGGCGTTTACGTCTTCGCCTTATCCGAAGCAAAAGATAGAATCATTAGTTACCACTTTGAAAAGCGTAGGTTATGACACTTCCTTTTTTCACGGTGCACCAAATGGTTCGATGGGATTTTTAGGTTTCGGGAATATTTTGGGTTATGATCATTATTATGGCAAAAATGAATTTAACAATGATGCCGAATTTGATGGCGTTTGGGGAATTTGGGACGAACCATTTTTTCAGTATTTCAACAAAACATTGACTGAAAAGAAGCAACCGTTTATGGCAACATTGTTTTCGGTTTCATCGCATGAACCTTATGTTGTTCCAAAAAAATATGAAGGAAAATTTGATAAAGGAACAGTGAATATTCATCAAACGATTGGTTATACTGATTTTGCACTGAAACGTTTCTTTGCTGAAGCCAAAAAGCAACCTTGGTACAATAACACGATATTTGTTTTAGTTGCCGATCACGGAAATACAATCGCTTACGACGAATACAGAAAAGAATTCAACAAACATACCGTTCCGATTTTGTTTTTTACGCCAGATGAAAAGTATGTTGGTGTAAACGATGATTGGGCACAACAAATCGATATTTATCCAACGCTTTTGGATATGATTGGTTACAAAAAACCTTTTAGAAGTTGGGGTAGAAGTTTGGTTAACGAAAAACAAGTTCCTCCTTTTGTGATTAAATACGGTTCGAATGTATATCAATATATGGAAGGAAATTACATCTGCACATTTGACGGGAAAAAGGTCATTGGTTTTTACGATAAAAATGACAAAGCAATGGAACGCAATCTAATCAAAAATCGAACTTCTGAAATGGATTCGCTGGAATTGCGCTGTAAAGCTTTTGTTCAAGATTATATGGAACGTGTTATCGATAAGCGATTGACAACGGTGAAGTAATTAATAAAAAATGGATAAAAAGAAACTTAATAGTGATATGATAATGTTTGTGATGTCAACGATATCGTATTATTTCTGTATGATAGTTTTTTTCTTGATTTTTAATGCTTCATACTATGGAACCGAAAACAAAACCAGTTGTATGAATGGTGTTATTTATGGAATATTTATAATCGGCGGATTAATTATAGCTTTTAGTATTTTTTATTTGATTATGTTATTTTTAAATAAATCGCCAAAAACATACCGTTTATTAGCGGCAATTGTTCCAATGCTAATTTTAAGCTATTTTTTTATTAAATATTTACAATAAATAAATTGATTTTAGGTTTTTTGTCATTTCGACGAAGGAGAAATCTCATCAAGTTATAATGTTATGTGATTTCTCCTTCGTCGAAATGACAAAAGGTTAAGAAATTATAATTTCCCCATATTCTGTGCCAAAGTCTCAATAAACTTAGTAATTGGACCTTTAATCATCATTGCCATCATTGGGTTGAATTCACCATTAAACACCAATTGAACAGCGGTTGAATTATCAGAAACGGTGTCAAGATTAGCGGTTAAAGTAAACGGCAATTTATCACTTGCAGCAGCAAGATTTACTTTAGAATGTGGTACGCCTTCTTTTAATCTTAATTTGATTTCCGGCATTCCTTTTAATCCAAAGTTAAAAATATCATCGCCCAAAACTTCAAATTTAGCGATATTCTCAGGCATTAATTTTTCAAAGTTTTTTACATCAGACAAAGCAGTATATAAATACTCAGCTGATTTTTCTACGGTTACTTTTGGGCTTTCTAAATTCATTTGTCTTAATACTTTTATCTTAATACTTAATACTGTTGTCTTAATACTAAACACTCCAAGTCGATGGATTTTTACGCCATTCTTGTAATGTTGCTAATTCTTTTTCGGTGATGTAGTTTTTGGCTACGGCTAAATGCAGTAAGTGTTCATAATCGGCTAGCGTATGTAAATCTACATTGGCTTTTTTGAAGTTTTCTGTTGCTACATCAAAACCATACGTAAAAATAGCAACCATTCCTTTCACGTGCAATTCAGCTTCTTTCAAAGCGTCAACGGCAAGTAAACTACTGTTTCCAGTACTGATCAAATCTTCTACAACCACCACGTTTTGTCCTTTTTGAATAAAACCTTCAATTTGATTTTGTCTTCCGTGTTTTTTTGGCTCCGGACGAACATAAACAAAAGGCAATCCCATGTACTCGGCAACAAGCATGCCAATTCCAATTGCGCCAGTGGCAACACCAGCAATTACATCGGGTTTTCCAAATTCTTTTTCAATGTGCTTAGAAAATTCTTCTCTAACGAAATTTCTAATCGCTGGAAATGAGAGAATTAAACGATTATCGCAATAAATAGGAGAGTTCCAACCCGAAGCCCAAGTAAAAGGATTTTTAGGATTCAATTTAATTGCATTTATTTGTAAAAGCAATTCGGCTGTTTTTTCGGCTGTGTCTTTATTAAAAATCATACCACAAATGTATAAAGTTTTTGTCAACGATAAACCTCTTTTCTTAACAAATCAAGTTGCTAAAGAAACCGATTTTCAATTGTTCTTGTTAGAAAGTGTTGATATTGAGCAACTCATCATCAAAATGCATAATAACAAAATTCAGAAAGCGAATTTGTATTATCCTGATGAAAAGGCAATTTTGAAAAAAATCAAAGAGAAAATTCCTGTTTGTAAAGCTGGCGGCGGATTAGTTTACAATAAAAAAGGCGAGGTATTGTTCATTTTTAGAAACGGAAAATGGGATTTACCCAAAGGCGGAACCGAAAAAGGCGAGGAGATTGATCAAACCGCTTTGCGCGAAGTAGAAGAAGAAACTGGAGTTGGTAAATTATTCATTACCCAAAAACTCCAAAAAACCTATCATATTTTTAAACGCAACGGAAAATACAAACTAAAAGTTACGCATTGGTTTGAAATGCAATCTGGTTTTGAAGGTATTCCTGTGCCGCAGGAAAACGAAGGCATTGAAAAAGTAGCTTGGTTCAATCCCGAAGAAGTGAAAGAAGCTCTGAAAAACTCCTACGAAAATATAAAGCTCTTGTTTGAGGAAGAAGTGAAGTAAGTTGGGAGTTTAGAGTTTTTTTTGAAATAAATATTTATATATGCAATTCTATAGATAGTTCGCGGTTTTCCAAGAACGATTTTATTTGGATTGCATTTTTTGGATTAACCAAAGATAGTTTTAGACAAATTCAATAGAAAGACATTGCTCAGCTGACTTTTGTTTATAATCATCTATTATTTTTTGAGCTACTATTTTTATTCTTTCGTCTGTTTTATTAGTAATTTCTTTTTCTAGTTCAATTTGGTTTAAAGACATTAACCCTAAATGACGCGAATGAAGTACTTTGGTGTTTTCTTTAAGTTGATTTTTAATTTGACTTAAAGCATATTTTGATTTTTTTCCAAAGCAAATGATTATTTCTGCTTCTTTCAATTCGTTTATTAATCTTTCAAGATTTTTTACTTCTTTTATTTTTGAATTTAAAGGTTCAGTTCTATTATTCAATGCTTTATAATGAACTTCATTATGAGAGTTGGTGATTGTAAAATCATATCGGTCTTTAAAATCTTCTTTTATGATTTCATCTTTTATGTTTTTTAATAATTTTTCTAAATTACATCCTGTCATTCCAGAAACTAATTTTTTGGTCTTTTCTTCTTCTTGACCAGGACAACTAAAAACGAAAGCTATTCTTTTAATTCTCGCCTTATCATCACAATTCACAATTTTTTGATCTTCCACCATAGTATAAGTGTGCTTTTTAATTAGTTTTATTTTTAAAAAACCTTTGTTAAAGTTCAAAACTTTGACAAAGGTTGTGTTTTATTTGAGCTTATGTTGTTTATAGGTATGGATTGTAGATAAACATTATTAGAATAATATTATTCTTTTAATACACCATACATGATGCCGTTTGCATAAAAGAAGTTTTTAATCAAATCAATTTTTCCTGTGCAAAAATCGCCAAATTTACTTTTATTAAAAACATGATAACCAAGACATGAAAAGCAAATTTCAATATATTCTACAATGTTATCCTGATTATCTAAAAATACAATTGCATTTCGAGGTTCATAACAGCTTGTACCAAGAAAAGTAGCATCCTTTTTTGGATCATAGTTAAAATTATAAAGTATATCAGATAATTCAATAATTTTTGGTAGTTCAAGATTTTTAACTTCTTTTAAATTTTTATAATCTAATTTATTACCAATTCTTGGAAGACTATCTATTATTGAGTGCGTTTGGTTGCCATCATTATCGATAAAAATTGTATTGACATAAACAAAAGACACCAATTGTATTTTACTTGTTTTATTCAGTGGAAAACTAGCGGCTAATTTTTGAAAGGAAGTATTTTTTGTTCTTTTACAATTATAATCGGGATGAGAACTTTCAATTATTGTTTCAGGCATTTGGGCAAAACCTAAATTTGAAATTAAAAAAAATAGATAGATTGCAATTTTCATGTAATATTTTGTATTGTTTCAAATAAAACGGGACGATGAAAAACTTCACAATCCTTTTCTCAAATATACCAAAATACTAGTAAGAAAAATATAATCAACAGAAATAAAAAACCTTTGCTAAAGTTCAAAACTTTGACAAAGGTTGTGGAGTTGTTTATTGCGCAAAGTCTGGAGACTTTGCGCAGCTGGGACTTTGCGCAGCTGGTAATAATAAAATCGGGAGCGGTGTTGTTTATTGCTCAAAGTCAGGAGACTTTGCGCAGCTGGTAATTTGGTTAAAAACAAAACTAATGTGTATTAAAGAGAAAACACCAGTTATGAAGAAGTTTTTTAATCCTCCGCTTTAAACTGCTTCATTTCGGCTAGCGGTTCTATGGCAATATAGTTTTTCCAAATACTAGCATCATAAGCTTTTAGTTTAATGAAATTGAATTCTTCTTCTTTTATTTTTTCAACATCGGCATGGTCAATTTCGCTTCTGGCAATGTTTAAAAACTCAATTTTCTCTCGTTGATTGGCTTCTAGTTTTAGGTCAAAAGCTACTACGTCTTTCTCTTCATCGGTGAGCTCGATAAACTTCAATGGTCGGTTTAAGTAAATGTATTGTCCGGTTTCTTGAGAAACATAATGCAAGTGATAACCGTTATCCGAAGGCGATTTTTTATAAATAATCGTTCCGTTACTCACATTCTCCAACGATTTTACACCTAGTAAAAGTTTCATGTTAAATCCGCCTTCTTTTTTGCCTTCGGCTAAATTATAATCCACTCGAAGCACGGCAAAATCACTTTCGGAAATATACAGTTTGCCTACATATTTGGCTTTGCTTTTTCTTGGTTTAAAACTAACCACGTAGATAAATTCGTTGTCGCTAGAATATTTGGCACCTTCATATTTATAGTCATACAGTTCGTGGTTATCAATAAAATTGAACTTTGCAGTGTTGATAATACTATTTTCATACATAAACATGTTCAAACTGTTTTTGGCAGAAGATAATCGGGTGTTTTTAGTTTTGTTTTTCTTTTTATTGAAGTCTTTTCGTAGCGAAATGGTATCGCGCGAACCAAACCAACCGCTTTTTATTCGGTAGTATTTGGTTGTGTCTAAATGTGTCAACAAGATGTTTACAGCCGATTTTTCAAGCTCGTCCAGTGAAACCGCATTGTTTTCGTTCTTTAGTTTAGTAGCTTTTATGACATCCATTTTTGTGGAATAAACCATTTTCTCTTTTTGGGTAACAGAATGGTAGTAATCACAAAGAATATCAGTGTATTCTTTTGGCGGATTAGTGATTAATTTTGAGGTAAATGCGGCAATTTCTTTATTGGCTTTTTTCAAACCATCTTTGGTAAAACCCGTCGATTTATCAATTTCTACATTAAGTATTTTTGGAGTAAGATAACCTGATTCTCTAAAGAAGATTTTATCCTTTGTAGCATTTTTTTGAATGCTATAATTGTTTTTTAAATTAGCTTTTACATTTGCCATAATTTGCAAAGCGGTCAGTTTTTTTTCATTCAAAGTAACATCGCTAAGCTCAATCATTCCGGGTTGTAAACTGATTTTGTTTTGATTGCGTTTCAGTTCGGCTACGGTAAGCGTTTGGTTAGCATAACCCAAATAGGAAACCAAAAGTTGAACGGCATCATCGCTATTTTTCTCAGAAAGTGTAAAATAACCTTCTGAATTAGAAACTAGATTTTCAGAATTATTGACAATAATATTCGCATACGGAATGCTTTCGCCAGTTTGCCCATCAATAATCTTGGCTGTGATGGTTTGGCTTATACCTTGCTGCGGAAGAAATGAAAATAAAAGAAATAGGAGTGAAGCGATTTTTGGTAGTTGTTTTGTCATGTAGATTTAAAGATTGAGAAAGGCTTTATATTTTTTTAATAAAATCAAATTTATTTAACCACAACGCTTTCGGGAACTAAAACCGAATAATCACCACCATTTCTAATAACATCGCGAACGATACTCGAACTGATATAGGACGTTTTGGCAGCAGTTAGTAAAAAGACGGTTTCTATTTTGGATAATCTTCGATTAGTGTGTGCAATGGCTTTTTCAAATTCAAAATCGGCCGGATTTCTAAGTCCACGAAGAATGAAGTCAGCGTTTAGTTTTCTACATAAATCAATGGTCAAACCTTCATAGGTAATCACGCTAACTTTTGGCTCGTCTTTAAAAGCTTCTTCGATAAAGCGTTTTCGGTCTTCAAGTGAGAACATATATTTTTTATCGGCATTGATACCAATGGCTACAATCACTTCGTCAAACAACGAAATTCCTCTTTTGATAATATCAAAATGACCTAAGGTTATTGGGTCAAATGATCCCGGGAAAACGGCTTTTCTTTTCATTTTATTCTCGTGTTATTGAAATAATACTGTCTTTTTTAAAAAGATCTTCTATCTTTTTTCGGGAAAGAATTCCTTTTTTAGTAGTATATCGATTATTTGACAAAATACTAAAAACTTTAGTATATTTAGTTACTGATGTATCGTTATAGGTAAAATAAACGTTTTGGTTGTCAACTTTATCCACGCGCCAAGTACTGTAAATAGTGGTATATTCTTTGGGTGAATGTTCAACAAAATAAACATCGCCTTTCTTAGGGTTTTTTATATAATCTGTTTCAACAAGCGAATGTCTATCAGACTGCCAAATAGCCCAAGAAATGAGTAAAGTTAGTAAAATAATTCCCGAAAACGTCCAAATAGGTGTATTGATTGGATGTCTTTCGGTTACACGATTTAATTTTACTTGAATAGCTTGGTCAATATATTTGCCTTCAAAAACGGAGTAGCAGTTTTCACAACAAACACTGACTTTCTTTTTTAATGGAAAAAAAGGAATAAAGTAAAGATGAAAGTATTTTTGTTGAAAATCATATTCCATTTCACTGTCTTCTCCACAGTATTGACAAAGAACATGAGTTAACATTCCTTTCTTTATAGACCTTAATCTTGTTCCGAAGAAAATCATTTATACTTTTCTGGGTATTTAGTGATGAGGTTATTTTTTCCAAATAGGTTTTTTAGCCAAAGCCAACTCAATTTCGTTATCGAGTAAATCACTAAAAGGAATTCCAGCAAATGCTGCTTGTTGCGGAAAAATACTTTGAGGCGATAAACCCGGATTGGTATTGATTTCTATAAAATGTGGAATGCCATCCATGACGATAAAATCAGTTCGTGAAAAACCAATCATGCCTAATGCTTTATAGGCATTTTTTGCAGTAGTTCGAACTAACTCTTCGGTTTCAGATGAAATTCGAGCTGGTGTTATTTCTTCGGATTTACCTAAATATTTAGCTTCATAATCAAAGAATTTATTCTCTGAAACAATTTCTGTCAATCCTAATACAGTAACTTCATTTTTATAATTAAGAACACCAACCGAAACTTCTGTTCCTTTTAAATACGATTCTATCAAAATATCATTGTCTTCGGCAAATGCAAAATCTAATGCTTTTTGTAATTCATCCAAAGAGTTTACCATAGAAACGCCCAAACTACTTCCAGATTGATTTGGTTTCACAAAAAAAGGCAAACCTAATTCGGCAGCTATTTTAGTTCCATCAATGGTATCGCCTTTGGATAAATAAATTGATTTGGCTTTTGGGATATTAAATTTTGATAATACCGAAAGTGTATCTCTTTTGTTAAATGTTAAACTCGATTGGTAATAATTACAACCTGTATAGGGTAATTCAATTAGTTCCCAATAAGCTTGTAAATGTCCGTCTTCGCCTGGCGTTCCGTGAACCGTATTCACAACTACATCAAATTTTATAACTTGATTGTCTTTAGTGAACGTAAAATCTGCTTTGTTGATGGGATATTTTTCATTTTCTATGATACAATGCCAACCTTCTTTTAAGATATGTATTTCAAAAGGTTTGTATTTTGATTGGTCAAGGTGATTTAAAATCAATTGACCACTTCGTAATGATATTACCGATTCGTCGGAATATCCACCCATAACAACAGCTACGTTCATTTATTATTTAATTAAAGTTAAACAAAATTATCATTTTTTTTCAAACGAATTACCTTTGATGTTTCTTATATTTGCCTAAATAAAAAATTTATGAGTTTAAGAAAATATTTAACGAGTAAAGTGTTTTTTGCCCAAATGCTTTTTGCAATGGGAGTTGTTGGTGCATTGGCATTTTTATTTTTTAATAGTTTAAATTATATTACCAATCACGGACAAGAAATTGCCATTCCCGATTTGAGCAAATTAAGTGTAGAACAAGCCGAAGAAAAGTTAAGCGATATTTCGTTGGACTATATTATATTGGATACAGTTGATTACAATCCTGATTTTCCAAAGTTGACTATCGTGGATCAAGAACCAAAACCAGGTAGAAAAGTAAAAGCAGGAAGAAAAATATATCTCAAAATCAATGCCGAAACCTTTACTATGGTTGCTGTTCCCGATTTGATTGAGAAAACCTATCGTCAAGCTGTTCCAACGTTGAAAGCTGCAGGTTTACAAGAAGGAACAATTACTTATAAACCTTATTTAGGAAAAGACATGGTTCTTGAAATGTCTATCAACGGAAAAAGAATTAAAGCAGGCGAAAAAGTACTAAAATCTTCCAAAATTGATTTAGTTCTTGGCGATGGAAAAGTAGTTTTTGACGATACCATGCTTGATTCTACCGCTGTTGATAGTACTGATATTCCACCAATAGCCGAATAATTGATGAATACAAATACTACCGATTTCTCTGATTTAGAAGACGAATTATTTGAACACCATCGATTTGTTTCTCCAAAAGGTCAATCGCTTCTTAGGGTTGATAAATTTTTGATGCAATTAATCGAAAATGCTACGCGAAATAAAATTCAGCAAGCTGCCGAAAATGGAAATATCTGGGTAAATGATATTCCGGTGAAATCCAATTATCGTGTAAAACCTTTTGACGTAGTTCGAGTGATGTTAACGCATCCGCCGTTTGAAAATCATATTATTCCCGAAGATATTCCGCTGGATATTGTTTATGAAGACGATGCACTTTTGGTTATTAATAAACCAGCAGGATTAGTTGTTCATCCTGGACACGGAAATTACACTGGAACTTTAGTCAATGCATTGGCGTTTCATTTTGATAATTTGCCAATGAATTCAAGTGAACGACCAGGATTGGTTCATCGAATTGATAAAAATACTTCAGGACTTCTAGTTGTAGCAAAAACCGAAGCCGCGATGACGCATTTGGCAAAACAATTTGAAGAAAAAACCTCTGAAAGAGAATATATTGCTTTGGTATGGGGAAATGTAAAAGACGATGAAGGAACGATTGTTGGAAACATTGCTCGTCATGCAAAAGACAGAATGCAAATGGCGGTTTATCCCGAAGGCGATCAAGGAAAACATGCGGTTACTCATTATAAAGTGTTGGAACGATTTGGTTATGTAACTTTAGTTTCCTGCAAATTAGAAACCGGAAGAACGCATCAAATTCGTGTTCACATGAAATATATTGGTCATACCTTATTTAACGATGCTCGATATGGTGGCGATTTAATTTTGAAAGGAACAACGTTTACCAAATACAAACAGTTTATCGACAATTGTTTTAAAACGTTGCCAAGACAAGCGTTGCACGCCAAAACACTAGGATTTGAACATCCAACAACGAAAGAATTTTTGCGTTTTGACACCGAAATTCCATCGGATATTCAGGAATGTGTAGAAAAATGGCGTAATTATGCTAAATCACATTCTGCTGAAACGGAATAAGTAGAAAATTTACCATATAAGGCATTTAAGCACATTTAAGAGTAAAACTTATATGAACTTAAATGCCTTAATGGTTTTAGAAAAAAAAACTTATAAGTTAAGATTTACTCTTCGTCTTTAAAATATTCATCGAAAGGTTTTTCGGCAAGGAAAAGATAAAACAATCCAGCCAAAATAAACGGAATACTCAACCATTGACCAGTTGATAATACACCAAAAAGACTTTCAATTCCGCCTTGGCTTTCTTTTACAAATTCCACTACAAAGCGAACAGACCAAAGCATGATTAGGAAATAACCAAAAAGTAATCCGTGTTTTTCTCTCGTGTTTGTTTTCCAATATAAAAAGAAAAGAATAGCAAAAACGAATACATAGCCAATCGCTTCATACAATTGCGCTGGATATTTATAAGGAACTTTTTCTAACAAAGCAGCAAACTGTGGGTTGGTTGCAATAGCATTGTAAGCTTCGTTTACATCATTAATTTGAGTTGCATTTACAGCATCTTTTGGCGAGTAGAAATCTCTAACGAATTTAATTCCATAGGTTGCATCGGTTTCTTTACCAACAATTTCTGAGTTAAAAAAGTTACCTAAACGAACGAAAATTGCGCCACAAGCTACCGGAATAACCACTCGGTCTAAAACCCAAAGCATTGGTTTTTGAACGACTTTTTTACTGTAAAAATAAACGGCAATAATGATAGCAATCGCTGCACCATGACTAGCTAAACCACGGAAACCTGTAAATTCAAATCCATTTTCAAATTTGAATGGCAATAGAATTTCAGTTAAATTATTTCTGTAATATTCCCAGTCGTAGAAAAAAACATGACCTAATCTTGCACCAAGAAGTGTAGCAATAACTGTCCAAATAAAAAGTGTATCGAGTTTTTCTAAATCAATCTTTTCTCTTATAAAAATGTGTTTCATGATGTACCAACCTAAACCAAAGGCTACGACAAACATCAAACTATAATAACGAATAATAAAAAAACCTAAATCAATTCCTTCTGATGGATTCCAGATCATAACTTGTATAATTTTTTCAAAAATAACAATAAATTGTCAATGCGATATACTATTTGTGATTACATTTTTTTTCGGGAACAGGATCATAACCCGTTTTTCCCCATGGATGACAACTCAAAATTCGTTTTACACCAAGATAAAAACCATAAAATAGTCCGTGAACTTTTAACGCTTCAATAAAATAACTTGAACATGTAGGTTCAAATCGACAGGTTTGAGGTGTAAATGGCGAAATTGCCACTTGATAAAACCGAATGAGGAACAAAAATGGCGCTATTAAAATTTTTTTAAGCATGATTTTAATAGTTTCCAAATAGTTACAAAATAAACGAAGTTCCGTCTTTTCCGTCTTTCAATTGAATGTTTAATGCTAAAAGTTCATCGCGAATTTGGTCAGATAAAGCAAAGTTTTTGTTAGCTCTAGCTTCGTTTCGCATTCCGATAAGCATTTTAACAACACCTTCTAGTTTTTCAGAATTATTTGAAGTTGCTTTTTCGTCTTTTATCCCTAAAATTTCAAAAATAAATGTTGAAATCGTTTCGGTTAAAGTAGCAATATCTTCAGCAGTAAGCGTTTCTTTTTTGTCGTTTACCAAATTAATAAAACGAATACCTTCAAATAAATTAGCGATTAAAATCGGCGTATTAAAATCGTCATTCATCGCATCATAACAGCTTTTTTTCCAAGCCGAAATATCCAAAGTAGATGAGTTATTTGGAGTTAAAAGTTTAGCCACTTCAAGAGCTTCCATCAAACGTTGCAAACCTTTTTCGCTGGCAACCATAGCTTCATTTGAAATATCCAAAACACTACGATAATGTGCTTGCATAAAACAAAAACGAACCACATTTGGATGAAACGCTTTTTCAAAGAAATTATTATCGCCATTGATTAATTCCATTGGCAAAATATAATTTCCAGTTGATTTACTCATTCGTTGTCCGTTCATTGTCAACATGTTGGCGTGTAACCAATAATTTACTGGCGAATGACCATTGCAAGCTTTTCCTTGCGCAACTTCACATTCGTGATGCGGAAATTTCAAATCCATTCCGCCACCGTGAATATCAAAAGTTTCGCCAAGATATTTTGTACTCATAGCGGTACATTCCAAATGCCAACCTGGAAAACCTTCGCCCCAAGGAGAATTCCAACGCATAATATGTGCCGGAGAAGCATTTTTCCAAAGTGCAAAATCCTGAGGATTTTTCTTTTCGTTTTGACCATCAAGATCACGTGTTTGGGCAAAAAGTTCCTCGATATTTCGATTACTCAATTCGCCATAATTCATGCCACGTTTGTTGTATTCTAACACATCAAAATAAACCGAACCGTTGCTTTCATAAGCAAAACCTTTGTCGATTAGTTTTTGTGTAAGCTCAATTTGTTCCAAAATATGTCCGGTTGCTGTTGGTTCAATCGTTGGCGGAAGAAAATTAAAAGTGTCCAAAACCTTGTGAAAATCCACAGTGTATTTTTGAACAACTTCCATTGGTTCTAGTTTTTCCAAACGCGATTGTTTTACAAAACGGTCGTTTTCCACATTTCCATCATCGGTTAAATGTCCAGCATCGGTAATGTTTCTAACATAGCGAACTTTATATCCAAGATGTTGCAGATACCTGAAAATCATATCAAAAGACATAAATGTTCTCACATTTCCAAGATGAACATTGCTGTAAACCGTTGGTCCACAAACATACATGCCAATATTACCTTCATGAATAGGAGTGAAGGTTTCTTTTTTTCCTGAAAGCGAGTTGTATAATTCTAATGTATGATTTTTATATAGTTGCATTTTTGCTTTTGATTTTATTATTGCAAGTCAGATTTGAATAATTTCAAACCAAGTTTTATATTCTAGCTTCTAAATTCTAACTTCTAAATTCTAAATTTAAAACTGAGTATCTAATTTAATGTAATCTAAAAATTCACGTTTGGTGTTTTCGTCTTTGAATTTTCCACCAAATTCTGATGTAACCGTGCTACTTTCAATATCGCGAATTCCTCTTGAGTTCACACAAAGATGTTTGGCATCAATAACACACGCTACATCTTCGGTGTTTAAAACTTTTTGTAATTCCTGAACAATTTGCATCGTTAAACGTTCTTGAACTTGAGGTCTTTTGGCATAATAATCCACAATTCGGTTCATTTTGGAAAGACCAACAACTGTCCCGTTAGAGATGTAAGCCACGTGAGCTCGTCCTACAATTGGAAGTAAATGATGTTCGCAAGTTGAATAGACAGTGATGTTTTTTTCAACCAGCATTTCGCCATATTTGTAATTATTGGCAAACGTAGATGAACTTGGTTTTTTGTTAGGATTTAATCCGCCAAAAATTTCTTTTACAAACATTTTGGCCACACGATTTGGAGTTCCTTTTAGGCTATCATCTGTTAAATCCATTCCAAGAGTTGTCAGAATACTTTCGACATCTTTTTTTATTAATTCGATTTTTTTGTCATCAGGAATGTCAAAGGCATCTTTTCTTACAGGATTTGAGGCGTTAGTTGCAATATGGTTATCACCAATCTCATCCTGAAAATTATCATTGTTTATCATTAAAAACTAAGATTTACGTAGGTTATTTTTTTGAAGTGACAAAGATAATAATTATTCTAAACAAATTCTCATAGTGTTAATATTTGAAAATATTTAAAAAATAAGCTAAATATTTCTTAAATTTATGTAAATTTCGCTCCTTTAAAAAATAAAAAAACGTATATGAAAAGTAAATTACTAATTCTTTTTAGTTTCCTAAGTTTAATTCAGATACAAGCACAAAATTTAATATCCAATCCGGGCTTTGAAACAGGCGGTTCTGGAATTGGTTTTGTGACCAATGGTGCTGGATATACCCAATTGGTGACACCATTTTCTGGTACAACTGTTCCAGGAAACTTTGGTGTTGCAAATTTTCCAAAAAGGTTAAACACAGCCGATTTTAATTTTGAAGGCGATAGAACAACTGGAGCTGGAAGAATGTTGATTATTGACGGAAATACAACTCCTGGAACTCCTTTTTGGAGTGCAGGAAATACTGGCGGTGGAGTTACTACTGCGGTTGTTGGGACAACATATTATTTTAGTTATTGGATAAAATCAGTTTCAGATTTGGTTACAGATCCAACAACACAAGCCAATATAGATGTGCAAGTTACGGGTGGTAATTTAGTAACATTACTTTCAGGAAGTACATTGGCACCATTGCCTGCTGATGGCTGGAAACAAGTTTTATACTCATTTGTAGCAACGGCTACTACAGTACAAATATCATTGTCTAATAGTAATGGAAATGCAGTTGGGAATGATTTTGCAGTAGATGATTTTGTTTTAAGAAGTAGTTTGATTTTAACGGCAAATGCAACCAATGCGCTCTGTGCTGTGCCAAATGATGGTTCGATTACAGCGACGGCTTTTGGAGGAACTGCACCTTATACTTATACGTTATCTGGTGCTGGAACAGGAACAAATACTACTGGAGTTTTTACTGGTTTAGCACCAGGAGTTTACACAGTTGCAGTAGTTGATAGTACTACACCAACAGCTGCATCAACAACTTTAACTAATATAGTAGTTGGACCACGTTTATCGATTACAGCTAATACAGCAATTTGTATTGGAAGTTCAGCTACTTTAGAAGTAGGTGGAAGTCCTTCTACTTATACATGGACAGCTTCACCAGCTGATTCTTCTTTGACCACACCAAATAGTGATACAGTTGTAGTTTCACCTACGGTTACAACAACTTATACGGCTACATCAACCGTTGGTTCATGTGCGCCATTGACTAGAACAGTTCAGGTAACTGTCAATCAATTGCCAGTTGCAACATTGCCTGCGGATATTACAATTTGTCCAGGAAATTCAGCATCTGTAACCATTACAGGAACGCCACAATCTACAGTTACCTTGGTTGATTATGGTACATTTCCCAATCCTACAACTTATACGGTTAATATTCCTGCAAGTGGAACAGTAAATTGGGTAACACCTGCTTTACAGGAAACGCATACCTATACAATGACTAATGTTAGAAACTTTTTTACCTTTTGTGAAAGACAATACACTAATGAAGAAATTGTAATTTTAGTGATTCCAAATGGTTGTGCTACGGTAGAAACAGTTCCAGCACCTGGAACAAAACCACTAGATTTGACATTGTGTACAACAAATGAGTGTAGAACATTAGAAGCTAATATTTCAGATGTGCCATCTACAACAAGTTATGCGGTTACTTCAATACCTTTTTGTCCTCAAGCACCTTTTGAAAATCCTTCATGGATACAATTATATCCATTGCCTCCAACTGATACAAGAACTTTAGGTGATGATGACTGGCACGATGTTTTTAATTTTCCTGCGGGTATGAACTTTTGCTTTTTTGGCAATAATTATACATCGCTCCAAGTGGGTACCAATGGAATAATAACCTTTAAATATCATCCTCAGACTCCACCTCTTGATTTCCCAAGATGTCGTTGGGATTATAACTTACCAATTCCAAATACCGATTATGTAAACGATGCTAATTTAGCTAGAGATGTTAGTAATTCAATTATGGGTGTGTATCAAGATACTAATTTTGCTGTTCCTAATCAAGCTCCAAATTTTAAAAACATTAATTATCAGGTTGTTGGAACATATCCATGCCGAAAATTTATTGTTAACTATAAAGATTTACCTCAATTTTCTTGTGGAAATGATATTGGAGTTTCAACCACACAAATTGTATTGTATGAAGTTTCAAATATTATTGAAGTTTATGTACTAAGAAGAACTGCATGTACTGGATGGAATGGAGGTAGAGGTATAATTGGTATAATGGACGCTACAGGTACACAAGGATATGCAGCACCAGGAAGAAATGCTGTTCCATTTAATACAGACCCAACACCTTCAGATCCAAATAATTTTGATAACGTATCAGAAGCTTGGCGATTTACACCAACTGGACCAAATATTCCAATGTCAGTTAGTTGGTATGAAGGTACAACTCAAATTGGTACGGGACCAACCGTTACAGTTTGTCCATCGGCTACAACAACTTATACTCTTAAAGCGGAATATTCTATTTGTAATGTAATTCAAACAGCAACTTCTGACATTACATTAAATGTTAATCCTGATGTAACCAATTCACCTGTTAATTTAACAGAGTGTTCTAATATATTTAACTTAGAAGAAAATACTCCTATTATATTAGGAAGTTTAACACCTTCACTTTATGAAATAACGTATCATTTAACTGCTGCAGAAGCCGATCTTTTGGCTAATCCAATTTCAACTCCAACAGCTTTTACAAGTAATGGACAGACAATTTACGCAGCAATATATTTAAGTCTAGAAGGATGTACTATTGTTAAACCATTTCAATTGATAGTAGATGATTGTGGACCAGTTACACCACCAGATTTAACACTATGTGAAACGAGTTATGGAAGTGCTGATGCAATATTTGATTTAACACCACAAATAGCAGTTGCTCTTGGTTCCAATGATCCAGCAGATTATGTTGTTACTTTGCATTTGAACTTAGCCGATGCAAATGGTGATGTCAGTCCAATTAGTCCAACAAATAATTTTACAGGAGTTAACGGACAAGAGATTTTTGTTAGAATGGAAAGCAGTACCGATCCAACTCAATTTGAAGTTACAAGTTTTACTTTAATTGTAAATCCAATTCCAACAGCAACAATTTCAGGTACGACTTCTATTTGTGAAGGCGATACAACTACAATTACATTTACAGGAACTCCAAATGCTGTAGTAACTTATACTATAAACTCTGGTTCAAATCAAACTATTTCATTGGATGCAACAGGAAATGCAACAATTAGTATGGCATATACAGCCGATACAACTTATACATTAGTTAGCGTTCAAAACCCAACAACACTTTGTTCGCAAACGCTTACAGGTTCAGCAGTTGTAACGGTAAATCCAATACCAACCGCAACGATATCTGGAACAACAACGGTTTGTCAAGGTGATGCTAATCCAGTAATAACCTTTACAGCAGCTAATGGAACAACACCATATACTTTTAACTTTATTGATTCATCAGGTAATCCTCAATCAGTTACAGTTCCAGGAAATACTCATACTATTCCAGTTTCAACGGCAACTCAAGGAACATTTACTTATCAATTAGTTAGTGTTTCGAGTTCAGGAACACCAGTTTGTAGTCAACCACAAAGTGGAACAGCTACTGTAACGGTTAATCCACTTCCAACCGCCACAATTTCGGGTACAACAACAATTTGTTCAGGAGATAGTGCAACGGTAACTTTTACAGGAACACCAGATGCGGTAGTGAATTATTTAGTAAATCCGGGAACGACGGGAAGTGTGACGTTAAACGCATCAGGAAGTGCAACGATTACTTCGGCATATACAACAAGCACGAGTTATACCTTAATAAATGTAACTAACCCAGCAACAACCTGTTCGCAATTAGTTGGAGGAATAGCTACGATTACCGTAAATCCATTACCAACAGCCACAATAAGTGGAACAACGACAGTTTGTCAAGGTGCAGCTAATCCATCGATAACCTTTACTGGAGCGAATGCAACAGCACCTTATACGTTTACCTATTTAGATCAAAATAACGCTACACAAACTATTACTACCACAGTAGGAAATAGCGTAACAGTACCAGTATCGACTGCTAATGGTGGAACATTTAACTACCAATTACTAAGCGTTTCAAGCGCAAGCACACCAGCATGTAGCCAGCCACAAAGTGGTACAGCAACGGTAACAGTTGTAACCTTGCCAACGGCATCAATTTCGGGAACAGCAACAACCTGTTTGAACTTTGCAGAACCACAAGTAGTGTTGACAGGATTTAACGGAACAGCACCTTATACGTTTACTTATAGTTTAGACACGGTAGTTCAACCACCAGTTACCAGTACAGGAAATAGCTATACGATAAATGTACCAACAACCGCTTCGGGAACATTTGTATACCAATTGATAAGTGTAGCGAGTTCAGGAACACCAGTTTGTAGTCAACCACAAACCGGAACAGTAACTATTGTTGTAAACGATGCGCCAATT
>NZ_JAAMPT010000191.1 GCF_012911605.1 Flavobacterium solisilvae
GAATCAACTTCGGCAATGGCTTGATCTTTTTCTACATAATCGCCATCTTTTACTAACCATGTTGCGATTTCTACTTCTTTTATCGATTCGCCTGGTGAAGGCACTTTCATTTCTAAAATCAACCTTTATAATTTTATAAGTGTGTTATTATCTAAATAAATTTTTATCAAAAACCATTCTGATGGCATCAGCATGACGACGTCTATCTCTAGTGTGACTTCCTGCTGCTGGTGTAAAGGTATACGTTCCATTTGCTGTATTATTAAACGCTGGCGACCATGTTTCCGTTTCCTGTTGTATGATCTCCACAAGCTGCGAATGCCGTAAACCATGCATTTGGATTGGTTACAATAGAATAAGATGATTGAACACCAAAAGGATTTGGATCAGCTACGAATGTATATCCAGTAATAAATCCTGTATCACCTTGAGAAAAATCACCATTGATAACCAAGTTGTCTGGCGAAGAAATTGCTCCAGATGTAACTGTATAAGTGGTTGTTACTGATGGACTAACGTTTTGAGTAGTTTCATTTGGATTGGTAATCGAACTATCCGCAGGATTAGCTGTCCATGTATAACTTCCATCACCTCCGGAAACTGTTAACGTTGTTGTTTCTCCTTCACAAATTGTAGTTGGACTGCTTACTTGTAAATCATTTGGAACAGTTAACACAATATTTGAAGCCGTGTATTCTTCATTATTTGTATCAAAAACAGATATATTGTAAGTTCCTGCACCTAATCCGTTAAAATTCCTGTCGTATTTGATTGAGTTGTTATTCCAGTCAAATTATATGTTCCATAAGGAAAAGTTCCTCCAGATAATGTAACAGTAATCGAACCATCTGTAGCATTTGGACATGTTGGGTTTATCGTTGCAAATGAACCTGAAAGTGGAAGTCCACCTTCGGTAATAGAAAAATCATCCACTGCAAAATCGCTTCCTACCATTCCAGAATTCATTGTTCTTAAACGAACCATAACGTTATCGGCAGCAACCACAAATGAATAACTTACTTTTTGCCATCCTTCCGAAGGTAATGGCGCTAAAGTATTAGGTGTAGTAGGATTTACATTATTGGCATTGACAAAAAATACACCAATATTCGCTCTTGTCGTTTCATCTGAAGTTACAGCATTGGAAACTGATTTTATCCAATACGAAAATGTATACGTTGAACCTGGTGTAAATCCGCCAATTGCTCCACCAGTATTTCCTGTTGTCCAGAAAAAACGGCTAGTTAATATTGAACCATCAATGACAAGCATATTTCCAGAACCAGTTGTATGATCTCCACCTGTAATATAGGTAGAATTCATCAATGTTGGATTAGTTGTTCTTGCATAAGTTCCTGGCGAACTAACTCCGGTTAAGGGATTAATTAAAATATAATCATGTACCAAAAAGCCAACACCTCTTCCGCCGGTTTCAAAATCGCCGTTGGTCAATATGTTTTGTGCATTTGAATTAAAAACTGTTGTAAGGAACAGCAATATAAATAGAAATGCCTTCTCAAATGGATGTCTTAGTCTCATTTTCATAAAGTATAAAGTTTATAGATTATAAAAATAGACTATGTTTTTTTATACAAAATTTACTTTTATGTTATAAAAACTATACATTATTTATTTTATCTGTAAAAACATACTGATTAATCAAATTTGATTTTACTTGGCTTGATTTTACTTGCCTTTTTGAAACTATGATGTAGTAATGTTAAGTTACTTTGTTGCGTTTTTTTATGGTTTTAATTTGTCTAAACTACCAAATTAGCTGTTTTAATAGCAAACTCTATCGTTGGACTATACAATTTAAAAGAAAAAGCCATCAAGAAATTCCTGATGGCTGTATAGTAAAAAATGAATTAATTCTTATTGTAGCAAATCGGTCAACAAAGAAGGATAAATTCCAATAACAATATTTAAAACTATAGCAACAATTGCTACAATTGTATAAGCAAAAGGAATTGCTACTTTCTCTTCATTTGATTCTTTAGTATACATTGCTAAAATCAATTTGAAGTAGTAACCAACACTAATAATTGAGTTGATAACTCCTGCAATAACAACGATTAAAAACCCAGCTTTAACGGTATCACTAAACAACATGAATTTAGCAAAAAATCCAGAGAAAATAGGAATTCCTGCCATCGATAATAACGAAGCAGTTAAAATTGCAGCCATCAATGGATTGGTTTTTCCTATACCGTTGAAGTTTTCAATATTCTCGTTCTCTTTGTTTTTTGTAACCATTATGATTACAGCAAATGCTGCAATTCCTGCTAAGGCATAAGCGGCTGTATAATATAAAAGTGTTGAAGCTGCCGTTGATAAAGTTAACAATGACATCAGCATAAATCCAGCATGAGAAATACCCGAAAAAGCCAACATTCTTTTGACATTCTTTTGACGTAATGCCATAATATTTCCAATGGTCATGGAAAGTATCGAAATAATTACAATCAACAATTCTACTTTATATCCAAGCGCAACGGTCATTCCGCTTAATAACTTATACAAGGTTGCCATGGCTACTACTTTTGCCAAAGTACTCATGACAGCTGTTGTCAATGCTGGCGAACCTTCGTAAACATCTGGTGCCCAAAAATGAAATGGTGCAGCAGCTATTTTGAATAACATTCCAATGACGATTAGTGTAACACCAATTGGAAACCAAACTGGCATTCCAACACCTTCGGATAAAGCGTAAATTTCTTCTAAATTGAAATATCCTGTTGCGCCATAAACCAAGCAAATTCCGAATAGAATAATTCCCGAAGCAAATGATCCCATTAAGAAATACTTCATTCCAGCTTCGTTGCTTTTAATATCTAATCGTCGGCTTGCCGCCAAAATGTATAATGAAATAGAAAGAACTTCAATCCCTAAAAAGAACATCGCCAAATTGGTAAACGAAACCATTGCAACTGCTCCAGCCAAAAGAAATATTTTTATGGCAATAAAATCAGAAAATTTAGTTGGGATGTCTTTATAAAAATCGTCACTCATCAACAAGATGAAAATCGTTAACACAATAAAAAGTGATGAAAACGCTGATGAAAACTTAGTTGTTGCCATCATGTTTAAATAATTAGTGTCAATCGAACTATCAATTGACCAAAGGTTTAACGAAATTCCTAAAACGCCAAGTAAACCAATTACAGTAACTGGAACCAGTAGTTTTCTTAAATTGAAAATCTCTGCCAACAGACAAAAAACTCCTAATGATACTATTGTTATTAATACTTGCATTTTATTATCTATTTATTACTGCTAAAATTTCTTTAATCGCTGGATTTACTAAATCGTTGATTGGTTTTGGATACAATCCGAAGAACAAAAGGAAACCAATAATTGCTACAAAAACAATTGCTTCACTAACGTTTACATCTTTAAAAACTTTGGTATTGGTTTCGCCAAGCATTACGTTTTGGAACATTTTCAACATATAGTAAGCTCCAAGAATAATGGTCGTTCCACCGATTACTGCAAACCAAATATTCACTTGACTTAGACTATATAAAACGGTAAATTCTCCTACAAAGTTGTATGTTCCAGGCAAAGCAACCGATGCTAAAACCAATATCATAAACATAGAAGTAAATCCTGAAGCTTGTGAACGAATTCCACCAAGTTCATCAATTTTTCTGGTTTCAAATCTTCTAAAAATTACTTCGGCAGCAAAGAATAGCCCAACGATTACAAAACCGTGAGCAATCATTTGATAAACTGCTCCATTTAATCCGTCAACTGTCAAAGTGTAACAACCTGCAGCGATTAAACCAACGTGTGCCAAAGAAGAATAAGCCAATAATTTTTTCAAATCTTTTTGACGAAGCGCAACAATTGAACCATAAATTACTCCTGCAATACTCAATCCGATTAAGATTGGCATGTATTCTTTTGCGGCATCTGGAGCGATTGGTAATTGCCAACGGATAACACTGAACAATCCCATTTTTAACATAATACCCGAAAGTAACATCGTTCCAACTGTTGGTGCTTTTTGATACACTTTTGCCTGCCAAGTATGGAAAGGAATAATTGGAATTTTGATAGCATATGCCAAGAAGAAAGCAAAGAAAATCCAAAACTGTTCGCAATGTGAAAGTTCTAATTTGTATAAATCTTCCAAAAGGAAACTTCCTGCTTTTGAATATAAATAAGCAAATCCAACCAACATGAATAACGAACCTGCTAAAGTGTAAATGAAAAATTTCACTACTGCTTTTTTACGTTCGTCAACGTCGCCATTACCCCAAATTAAGGCAATGAAATAGATTGGAATTAATGCCAATTCCCAGAAAATGTAGTATAACAAACCATCGGCAGCAAGGAAAGTTCCAACCATAGCAAATGCCATGAACAATACCAAAGCATAGAAATTTTTGCTGTTATTAAAACTATTTCCAAACGATGATAGTATAATTAACGGTGTTAAAGCTGTAGTCAATAAAACCATTGCCATAGATAAACCGTCGGCTTTTAGTGCCAAAGCAACTTTTGGATTAGCAATCCAATTGGAAACAAAACCAATGTCGGTTCCTTGATTGAATTGTAAAAGTAAATTAATTGATAATCCGAAAGCGACTAAACTGAATAGTAAAGCTACTTTTGAAGCTAGTTTATCACCCGAAACAAGTGTTGCAACGGCTCCAATTAAAAGTAGTATTAATAATGTAGTTACATCCATTATATGAAAATTATTGAGCTATGAATAAATAAGTTATGATGGCACAAATACCTAGTACAAATACAAATAAGTACAAACCGATATTACCATTTTGTAATTTTTTACCTTGAGATCCAATTCCGTTTGCCACTGTTCCAAAACCATAAACTACTTTCCCTAATGCAGGTTCAAGCGTAGTTCTGAAAAAGTTTGACAATCCATTTAATGGTTTTACAATTAAGAATGTGTAAAATTCATCCACATAATATTTATTGTAAATCGTTTTTGAAAAACCAACGATTTCGGCATCTTCTTTTGGCACAAAACCTTGTTTAATATATTTAGCATTTGCCCAAATAATTCCAACAATTGCACCAACCAACGCAATTCCCATCAAGATAAATTCTTGCGTTCCTAAATGATGTGCTTCGTGTTTTGCCGCTAAAACAGGTTCTAAGAAATGGTTTAACCACATACTTCCCGGTAAATTAATTGCGCCACCAATAACAGCTAAAACCGCTAAGATTACCAATGGAATAGTGATTAATTTTGGACTTTCGTGTAAATGGTGTTTTTGCTCTTCTGTTCCTCTGAATTCACGGAAGAAAGTCAAATACATCAATCGGAACATATAGAATGCTGTCATAATTGATGCAATAGAAGCCACAATCCATAATGCTTTATTATGTCCAAAAGCAACCATCAAGATTTCGTCTTTTGACCAGAAACCTGCAAAAGGGAAAATACCTGCGATAGCCAACGTTGAAATCATCATCGTCCAAAACGTGATTGGCATTGCTTTGCGCAAACCGCCCATTTTTCTCATGTCTTGTTCGCCGTGCAATCCGTGAATTACTGAACCCGAACCTAAGAACAAACACGCTTTGAAAAACGCATGCGTAATTACGTGGAAAACAGCAACCGTGTAAGCACCTAATCCTAAAGCTAGGAACATTAAACCTAATTGTGAAACGGTTGAATAAGCCAATACTTTTTTGATGTCATTTTGCAATAATCCGATAGAAGCCGCAACCAAAGCCGTAATTGCTCCAACAATAGCGATGATATTTTGAACATCTGGTGTTAAATCGAATAAGAAATTCATTCTGGTTACCATAAAAATACCTGCCGTAACCATCGTTGCTGCGTGAATTAATGCAGAAACCGGAGTTGGTCCAGCCATCGCATCAGGTAACCAAGTATATAAAGGTAATTGTGCTGATTTTCCACAAGCTCCAATGAATAAACATAATGCAGCTAAACCAAGTAAAGCAGAGTTTGCATCGCCAGCAGTAACAGCAGATTTAATTTCAGCGTAATTTAATGTTGAAAATAATGCAGCAATAATGAACATTCCAATCAAGAAACCTAAATCTCCTATTCGGTTCATGATGAAAGCTTTCTTTGCCGCATCATTGTATGGTTGGTTTTTATACCAAAATCCGATTAGTAAATACGAACATAATCCAACGCCTTCCCAACCGATGAACATTACTAATAAATTGTTTCCAACAACTAATGTTATCATGAAAAACACGAACAAATTCAAATAAGCAAAAAACTTATGCATATTTTCATCATCGTGCATATAACTAATCGAATACAAGTGAATTAGCGAACCAATTCCTGTAACGAATAATAACCAAAGTAATGATAATTGATCTAGTAAAATTCCAAAATCCAATTTGAAATTACTTACTTGTATCCAATCGAAAAGCGAAATTTCAAATGGTTTCCCGTTTTGATTTAATTGTGCAAAAAAGCAAATACTTAATAAAAATGAGACTACAACTGTCAAAGTTCCGATTGCGCCAGAAATTCCTTTGCTTACTTTTTTTCCAAAGAAAATATTGAAAAGAAATCCAACAAATGGAGATAATAGTAATAATAAAGCCAAGTTTGTATCCATTTTCAATTATCCTTTTAAATTCTTTAAATTGTCAATATCTATCGAGCCAAGGTTTCTAAAAACCGAAACTAATATGGCTAAACCAACGGCTACTTCTGCTGCGGCAACTGCCATCGAGAAAAACACAAAAACTTGTCCTTCGGCATCTTGATGATAGGTTGAAAATGCTACAAATAGTAAGTTAACCGCATTCAACATAATCTCGATGGACATAAAAACTATAATGGCATTTCTACGATACAATACTCCAAAAACCCCAATACAAAAAAGCAATACGGTTAGGAAAATGTAGTTTTCGATACCAATAATATTTAAAATATTCTCTATCATTATTTCTGGTCTTTTTCTTTTTTAGTCAATAATACCGTTCCAATCATTGCCACTAATAATAAAATAGAGGCAAATTCAAATGGAACCATATATTCGTTCAACAATACTTTTCCTAATACTTTTATCGATTGAAAATCTTCTCCTGAACTGTCATATTCGCCCATTATCGTTTTTGAATTGATGAAAATCGTAATCAAAACGATACTCATCAGGATGAAAACTACGATTGCGCCAAGACGTGTAATTCTCGGTTTGTGTACTTCGTCTTCTTTGTTGAGATTCATTAACATTATCGTAAAAAGCATCAATACCATAATAGCTCCAGCATAAACGATAAGCTGAACAATGGCAACAAATTGTGCGTTTAACAACAAATAATGTCCCATAATTGAAACCATACACAACACCAAATAAATAGCGCTGTGGATTGGGTTTTTACTATAAATAGTTAAAAACGCTGTTGCCAAAGTAAAGGCAGCTAAAAAATAAAATGTAATTAAAACTGGTGACATTAGTTAGCGTTTTTTAGTTGGGTATTTTTCAAAGCCATTTCAAGTGGCATTACTAATTTATCTTTTCCAAAAATGAAATCTTCTCTGTCATATTGTGCCGGAACTAACTCTTTTGAAAGTGTTAAGTAAATAGCATCTTTTGGACAAGCTTCTTCACATAATCCACAGAAAATACAACGAAGCATATTGATTTCATAAATTGAAGCATATTTCTCTTCACGATACAAATGTTCTTCGCCTTTTTTGCGTTCTTCGGCTTTCATTGTGATGGCTTCTGCAGGACAAGAAAGTGCGCACAAACCACAAGCGGTACAGTTTTCTCTTCCTTGCTCATCGCGTTTCAACATATGTCTTCCACGATATACAGGACTAAATTCTCTAACTTGCTCTGGATAATGAATCGTTGCTTTTTTTCTAAAAAAGTGTTTGATGGTAATCCACAAACCTTTTACGATAGCAACAAGATACATTCTTTCAAGAAACGTCATTTCCTTATTGGAAACTTGCTTTTTCTTGCCTGATAATGATATATTTTGAATAGCTGTTGACATACTTTTTTATTTAAAAACTAGAATACAAATTCCAGTTACCATAATATTTACAATGGCTAATGGAATTAAAATTTTCCAACCCAAATGCATTAATTGATCGTATCTAAAACGTGGAATTGTCCATCTTACCCACATGTAGAAGAAGATGAAGAAACATATTTTTATAAACAATACTACAATTCCAAGAATGTTTGCTGCATTTACACCAACGTTATCAACCATCCATTGCATTCCAGGATAATTGTAAGCACCAAAATACAACACAGCTAAAATCGCTGATGAAATAAACATATTAGCGTATTCAGCAAACAAATAGAATCCCATTTTCATGGAAGAATATTCCGTATGATAACCACCAATCAACTCCGATTCACATTCGGCTAAGTCAAAAGGTGTTCTGTTGGTTTCGGCGAAAGCACAAATCAAGAAAATCAAGAATCCAACAGGTTGATAGAATACATTCCAATTCATTCCAGCTTGTTGCGCAGCGATTTCTTTCAAACTCAATGTTCCTGTCATCATTAACAAAGCGATGATGGATAATCCCATGGCGATTTCATAAGAAACCATTTGAGAAGCGGCACGAACCGAACTCATTAATGAGAATTTGTTATTTGAAGCCCAACCACCAATCATAATTCCGTAAACTCCAACCGAAATAATCCCGAATACATATAATAACGCAACATCAATGTCGGTTGCTTGTAAAATTACTGTTCGACCAAAAATTTCCAATTTATCACCCCAAGGCATTACGGCACTGGTCATCAATGCAGTACTCATAGCAATTGCTGGACCAACAATAAACAGGAAACGGTTTGGTGTATTTGGGAAAAATTCTTCTTTGGCAAATAATTTCATACCATCGGCTAACGGTTGTAATAATCCGCCCCAACCCGCACGGTTTGGTCCAACTCTATCTTGAAGAAAAGCAGCAACTTTACGCTCAGCCCAAGTAGAATACATCGCCATAACCATGGTTATCGCAAAAATTGCAACAATAAAAACACTTTTTTCTATAATAAATGCACTATCCATTTCTTACGCTTTTTTATTGTTATCTAATGGAATTTGAGCCATACTAATTTTTTTTCTGTCGATTTCTCTACCTTCAAGAATTCCTTTCTCGGTTTCAATCACCACTTTATCCATTTTACGAGTATAATTGTTTTGATTGATTACAGAGTCTTTCTCGAATTTTCTTGGACCTTCAATAACCCAATCCGATACTTCTTTTTTGTCAAAACGACAAGTGTTACAAATGAAATCTTCCACTTCGTGGTATTCATCTTTTCTAGCTGTAACTCTTTGAATTTCGTTTCCAAACATCCAAAGTGTTGTTTTTCCACAACATCCAGGCGTTGTACATTCTCTATGTGCATTGAATGGTTTGTTGAACCAAACTCTCGATTTGAAACGGAATGTTTTGTCGGTTAACGCACCAACTGGACAAACGTCAATCATGTTTCCTGAAAATTCATTGTCAATTGCTGCAGAAACACATGTTGAAATTTGTGAATGATCTCCACGGTTTAAAACTCCGTGAACTCTTCCATCAGTTAATTGATCGGCAACTTCTACACAACGTTGACACACGATGCAACGGTTCATGTGAAGTTGAATGTATGGACCAATATCTTCAGGCTCAAAAGTTCTTTTTTCTTCGATGAAACGAGTTTCTGATTTTCCGTGTTCGAATGATAAATTCTGCAAATCACATTCTCCTGCTTGATCACAAACTGGGCAATCTAATGGATGATTAATCAAAAGGAATTCGGTTACTGCTTTTCTAGCTTCGGTTACTCTTTCAGAAGATTTGCTGGCTACTTCCATTCCGTCTTGACAACCAGTAACACAAGATGCTACTAATTTTGGCATTGGTCTTGGATCGGCTTCGCTACCTTTTGTAACGTCAACTAAACAGCAACGGCATTTTCCGCCTGTTCCTTTTAGTTTAGAATAATAACACATGGCTGGCGGAACTGATTCTCCACCAATCATACGAGCAGCTTGTAGGATTGTTGTTCCTGCTTCTACTTCTATTTCTTGACCGTCTATGGTTACTTTCATCTATGTTATTTTAGAAAGTTGTTTTTCTTTATTTTTTGAATTCTACAATTTATTTTTAAAATGATCATTGTATAAAAAAACCAATTCAGTAAATTGATTTAACTTATATTCATCAGTATTCATCCATTTATTATATAACTCAGGATAATCTTTAATAAATTCCCCAAATTTTTTTCTTAGGCCAAAACCAGCAATTGTATGAAGTTTGCCATTGCTTAATATGACTCCATTTGAAAATTCCATCCCAGTTGATGAAAAATAAATTTTGTATAAATTTATTTTCCCTAGAGTTACTTCATGATAGAATTGTTTTTTGTCCTCTTTCAAGCTAACAAATTTAAAATCACATTCTGGACCAATAAAATAAAACGATTTTATTTCTAATGGTTTATATGTTATTTCCTCTCCTTTTCCTGTTAAAATTTTTACCTTTTTACAAACAGAAGAAGGATAGATTGAATTTTCGTTAATCGAATTAATCCTAACAAAAAATTTACATCTTATTGTGTCATTTGCATTAGTCACAACATATCCATCAAACTTTTGCGAATGAACAAATGAAGAAAACAATAATGAAAATAATAACAATCTCATTTTAAACTTCTTGCTTTGCTACTAAATGCTTCACTTTTTCGAATGGTTCAGCAACAAAATGATCTCTATTTTTTATTTTTTCTGGGAAACGAATGTGGTATTCAAACTCGTCTCTGAAGTGACGAATTGCAGCAGCAACTGGCCATGAAGCCGCGTCACCAAGTGGACAAATCGTATTTCCTTCAATTTTGGACTGAATACTCCATAACAATTCGATGTCTTCCTCGCGTCCTTGACCGTTTTCAATTCTCCATAATACTTTTTCTAACCAACCTGTTCCTTCTCGGCATGGTGTACATTGTCCGCAGCTTTCGTGGTGGTAAAAACGTGAAAAATTCCAAGTATTTCTGACGATACATGCTCTATCATCATAAACGATAAATCCGCCTGAACCTAACATGGAACCTGTTGCAAATCCGCCATCAGAAAGACTTTCGTAAGTCATCAATCTATCTTCACCAGCGGCAGTTTTGTAAATTAAATTGGCTGGTAAAATTGGCACTGAACTTCCTCCAGGAACTAATGCTTTTAATGGTCGATCGGTTTGCATTCCGCCACAATATTCATCAGAATTCATGAATTCGTAAACAGAAACACCTAATTCGATTTCGAAAACACCTTGATTTTTGATGTTTCCAGAAGCTGAAATTAATTTGGTTCCAGTAGAACGACCAATTCCGATTCCTGCATAATCGGCACCCGAATTATTGATAATCCAAGGCACAGCCGAAATAGTTTCTACGTTATTTACTACGGTTGGATTTTGCCAAAGTCCTTTTACCGCTGGAAATGGTGGTTTCAAACGAGGATTTCCTCGATTTCCTTCCAAACTTTCAATTAAAGCAGTTTCTTCTCCGCAGATGTAAGCTCCGCCACCAATTTGAACAAAAAGCTCTAAATCGTAGCCTGAACCTAATATATTTTTACCCAACCAACCAGCAGCTTTTGCTTCGGCGATGGCTCTTTCTAAAATTTTGTAAACCCACATGTATTCTCCACGAATGTAGATATACGAAAGGTTTGCACCCAAAGCATAACTCGATGTAATCATTCCTTCTATTAAAAGATGTGGAATGTATTCCATTAAATATCTGTCTTTGAAAGTTCCAGGTTCTGATTCGTCAGCATTACAAACCAAATGTCTTGGATTTCCCGATTTTTTATCGATAAAACTCCATTTCATTCCGGCCGGAAATCCTGCGCCACCACGACCACGAAGTCCAGAAGTTTTTACTTCTTCCACTACTTCATCTGGCGTCATTTTTTTCAGGGCTTTTTCTACTGATGCATATCCGCCTTCACGACGATATACTTCATAAGTTTTAATTCCTGGAACGTTGATTTTCTCTAATAATATTTTTCTTCCCATGATACTATTTATCGTGTAAAGTGATTTTTCCGTCTTTGCAATCCGTAATTAACTGATCGATTTTCTCTTTGGTTAGATGTTCTTGGTAGAAATCGCCCAATTGCATCATTGGCGCATAACCACATGCACCAAGACATTCTACACCGCGAACTTCAAATAGTCCATCGGCTGTTGGTTCACCAACTTTAACGCCTAACTTTGAACATGTATAGTCCATCAAGTCTTCCACTCCGTTTTGGCAACAAGGTGAAGTTTGACAGAATTCAAACATGTATTTTCCAATTGGACGTTGGTTGAACATCGTATAGAAAGTAACTACTTCATATACTTCAATTCGCTGAATTCCAAGAATTTCGGCTACTTTATTTTGCAATTCAATACTCAACCAATTGTCGTGAGCATCTTGAACTTCGTGCAAGACAGGTAATAAAGCCGATTTTTGTTTGCCTTCAGGATAATGACTAATCAATTCATTGATACGATTCATCAACGATTCGGTTATGTTTATCTCTTGTTTTATATGTGTTCTTTCCATTTTTAATTTCTTTTAACCACAAAGTGCACTACGAAAGCATAAAGTTCACAAAGATTTATTTTTTTTTTAGAATTAAATTTTTAATTTTTAATTGAATTTATGCGTCTAATTCGCCTGCAATTACATTTAAACTTGACAATATTACGATGGCATCGGATAACATTCCGCCTTTAATCATTTCTGTATAAGCTTGATAATAAATGTAGCAAGGTCTTCTCATTTTTAAACGATAGGGCGTTCTACTTCCATCGGATATTAAATAAAAACCTAATTCGCCATTTCCACCTTCAACAGCATGATAAATTTCATCTACTGGAACTGGAACTTCGCCCATCACAATTTTGAAATGGTAAATTAAACTTTCCATATTATGATATACATCTTCTTTTGGAGGTAAATAATAATCGGGAACATCAGCATGATATGCACCTTCTGGAAGTTTATCTAATGCTTGGCGAATGATTTTTAAACTTTCCCAAACTTCAGCATTTCTTACGCAAAATCTATCATAAGTATCACCTGATTTTCCTACTGGAACATCAAAATCAAAATCTTCATACGATGAATATGGTGTGGCTTTTCTAACGTCATAGTCAATTCCGGCAGCACGAAGATTTGGACCTGTAAATCCATATTGCATTGCTTTTTCGGCAGAAATTGGACCTACATCAACCGTTCTATCAATGAAAATTCTATTTCTTTCGAAAAGGTTTTCAAATTCTTTCCAAGCAATTGGGAAATCATGAAGGAATGTTTCTAATTTTTTGAAAGCTTCTGGCGACCAATCTCTTTCGAAACCGCCAATTCTTCCCATATTAGTTGTTAATCGAGCGCCACAAATTTCTTCGTAGATTTCGTAGATTTTTTCTCTAAATTGAAATACATAAAGGAAACCAGTATACGCACCAGTATCAACACCAAGGATTGAGTTACAAATTAAATGGTCAGCAATTCGAGCCAATTCCATTACGATAACTCTAAGGTATTGAGCGCGTTTTGGCACTTCAATATTTAATAATTTTTCAACAGTCATCCACCAAGCCATGTTGTTGATAGGCGAAGAACAATAGTTCATTCGGTCAGTCAAAACATTGATTTGATAAAAAGGACGATTTTCGGCAATTTTTTCAAAAGCACGATGAATGTAACCAATCGTTGGCTCGGCATCTAGAATTCGTTCACCATCCATTAAAAGGATATTTTGAAAAATTCCGTGCGTTGCTGGATGTGTTGGTCCTAAATTTAATACCGAAAGTTCGCTTCCGTCTTCGTTGCGTCTTTCTTCTATTACTTTAGCATATCGATGCTCTGGTGGTAACAATAAATCTGACATATATTCTATTACGAATTATGAATTACGAATAAACAATTGTTTACATCGCAATTGGATAATTATTTTTTCTTTTAACTTGTTCTTCCAAAGAATCTATCGTCTTTGTCGGTTCTTCCGCTATCTTCCATTGGGAATTCTTTTCGCATTGGGTGAGAAACCATTTCGTCCATATTGAGAATTCGTTTCAACTGCGGATGTCCATCGAATTGTATTCCATAAAAATCCCAAGCTTCTCTTTCCATCCAATTGGCACATTGAAATAAATCTACGATCGATTTTAATTCAGGATTTTCACCATCTAAAAAGGTTTTTACACGAATTCTAGTGTTTTCAATCCAATTGTGTAATTGATAAGTAACCGCAAATTGTTGTGATTTTTCGTTATCTGGATAATGTATTCCAGCTAAATCGGTAAGAAAATGGAAGTTTAAATCAGCATCTTCTTTTAGAAATTTAACTAAATTATATGCTTTATCTGAATCTACATCGAAACAAAAAATATCTCTTTGCATTCTGAAATTGGAAGTTGAATTTCCAAACGTTTCAGTTATTTTGTTTTGTATATTAACTGTGTCTAATGCCATGATTATAGATTATAGGAAGCTAATAATTCTTTATATTCTGGGGAATTTCTTCTTCGAACTGATTCGTTTTTAACCAATTCTTGTAGCTGCATTACGCCATCTACAATTTGTTCTGGTCTTGGCGGACAACCTGGAACGTAAACATCTACTGGAATTACTTTATCAATTCCTTGTAGCACAGAATACGTATCAAAAACACCACCTGAACTGGCACAAGCACCAACAGCAATAACCCAACGTGGTTCTGACATTTGCTCGTAAACTTGACGAAGAATTGGCGCCATTTTTTTTGAAATAGTTCCCATAACCATTAGCATATCAGCTTGTCGAGGAGAAAAACTTACTCTTTCTGAACCAAAACGTGCTAAATCGTAGTGTGAAGCCATTGTTGCCATAAATTCAATTCCGCAACAAGATGTTGCAAACGGTAATGGCCAAAGCGAATTAGCGCGCGCTAACCCAACCACATCGTTTAATTTAGTTGCAAAAAAACCTTCGCCCGAAACTCCTTCTGGTGGAGCAACCATATTTGTTTTATTTTCCATTTTAGATATTAGGTGTTAAATATCAAATGTTAGTATAACTGACTTTATTTTTTAAAGAATTAAACCTTATAAAAGTTTTAAATCTAAATTTACAAATTAATTATTCCCATTCAAGAGCTTTCTTCTTGATAATATAAAAGAAACCAATAAGTAATAATGACATAAAAATCATCATTTTAATCATTCCTTCAATACCAAGATCTTTGAAATTTACAGCCCAAGGATATAAAAAGATAACCTCAACATCAAAAAGCACAAACAAAATAGCGACAAGGAAATATTTTACGGAGAAAGGAATTCGGGCATTTCCAACGGATTCAATACCACATTCGAAATTTTTATCCTTGTTTTTTGAACTTCTTTTTGGTCCTAAAAATCCAGAGATAATAATGGTTCCAACTACAAATCCAACTGCTAAAAGCATTTGCATTAAAATTGGAAAATAATCAAGTTGATTTGATTGCATAACCTTAAAATTTGCTCGAAATTAAAATAGTTACAAATATACATCGCAATATTTAAAACGCAAGAAACAATCCCTAAACGTTTGTTATTTATAGCTAAAAAAGGGTTTATTTAAAATCATTTTAAATAACAAATTAATTGAATAAAAAAAGCGTCCCAAAATTGGGACGCTTAATTTGCCAGGTAATCAAAAAATAATATATATTAGTCTTCGATAGCTACTACTTGAGCTGCTACTTTACCTTTTCTTCCTTCTTCTTCTTCGTATGAAACGCTATCACCTTCGTTTAACGAACCACCTTTAACTCCAGTAGCGTGAACGAAAATGTCTTTTCCTGTTTCATCGTCTGTAATAAATCCATAACCTTTGGATTCATTAAAAAATTTTACTTTGCCTGTGCGCATTTTGTAATAAAAAATAATTAATAATGCTCAAAGATAATTTTTATTGTGACATAACAATCATTTCAGTGCTAAATAATTACAAAATAATTAATGTTTGCTGCAAAAAACTATCAATCAGACATAAGTTTTATTAAAATATTTAAAATTTTAACATAAAAAAAGCAGCTATTTTTGATTATTTCAACAGCTGCTTTATTATTTTATAAGAATTTGATATAAATTACTTCAAATCAACTTTTATATGTAATTCGTTTAATTGTACGTCATCAATTACAGATGGCGCATCGATCATTACGTCGCGACCTGAATTATTTTTTGGGAAAGCAATAAAATCTCGAATGGTTTCTTGTCCACCAAGAATTGCCACCAATCTATCCAATCCAAAAGCTAAACCTCCGTGTGGTGGCGCACCAAACTGGAATGCATCCATCAAGAAACCAAATTGATTTCGAGCTTCTTCTTCTGTAAATCCTAAATATTTGAACATTAATTGTTGTGTTGCTTTATCATGAATTCTGATAGAACCACCGCCAATTTCATTTCCGTTCAAAACCATATCGTAAGCATTGGCACGAACTTTTCCTGGATTTGTTGCCAATAATTCCATGTCTTCAGGTTTTGGCGATGTAAATGGATGATGCATTGCGTGCCATCTTCCGCTTTCTTCATCTAATTCTAATAATGGGAAATCTACAACCCAAAGTGGAGCAAATTCTTCAGGCTTTCTTAAACCTAAACGAGTAGCTAATTCCATTCGTAAAGCTGAAAGTTGTGCACGAGTTTTATCGGCTGGACCAGAAAGTACAAAAATCATATCGCCAGCTTTTGCGCCCGTAATTTCAGCCCATTTTGCTAAATCTTCTTGGTCGTAGAATTTATCTACAGATGATTTATACGTTCCATCCGCTTCACATTTTACATAAACCATTCCCGAAGCACCAACTTGTGGACGTTTTACCCAATCAATTAAAGCATCGATTTCTTTACGAGTGTAAGTTGCGCAATTTGGAGCAGCAATTCCAACCACCAATTCAGCTGCGTTGAAAACTGGAAAATCTTTGTGTTGTGCTACTTCATTCAACTCACCAAATTTCATATCAAAACGAATGTCTGGCTTGTCATTACCATAGGTTTTCATCGCATAATCGTAGGTAATTCTTGGAAACTTATCTACTTCTATACCTTTGATTTCTTTTAGTAAATGACGAGTTAATCCTTCAAAAACATTTAAAATATCTTCTTGTTCAACGAAAGCCATTTCACAATCGATTTGTGTAAACTCAGGTTGCCTATCGGCACGCAAATCTTCATCGCGGAAACATTTTACAATTTGAAAATACTTATCCATTCCGCCAACCATCAAAAGTTGTTTGAACGTTTGTGGCGATTGTGGTAAGGCATAAAATTGTCCTTCGTTCATTCTACTTGGAACAACGAAATCTCTTGCGCCTTCTGGAGTTGATTTGATTAAGTAAGGCGTTTCTACTTCACAAAAATCTAGGTTAGAAAGATAATTTCTAACGGCTTGCGCTACTTTATGACGAAACAATAAACTGTTTTTTACTGGATTTCTTCTGATGTCTAAGTAACGGTATTTCATTCGAATATCTTCGCCACCATCGGTTTCATCTTCTATAGTAAATGGAGGAGTTATCGCTGCATTTAAAATCGTCATTTCATTTACCAAAATTTCGATTTCTCCAGTTGGAATGTTTTTGTTTTTGGCTTCACGCTCGATTACGGTTCCTTTTACTTGAACTACAAATTCTCTTCCCAATGTTTTAGAAAGTTCAAAAACAGCTTTATCTGTACGACTTTCATCAAAAATTAACTGCGTAATTCCATATCGGTCGCGCAAATCAACCCAATTCATAAAACCTTTATCTCTTGATTTTTGAACCCAACCAGCAAGTGTAACTTCTTGATTAATATGTGTGGCGTTTAGTTCACCACAATTATGACTTCTATACATTTTGGAATAAATTTTGTTTTAAATAATTATCCGACAAGTCGAATTGAGTGCAAAAGTAAAAAACTAAAACCAATTTAGACAGATAAACAGTACTTGAAATTTTTTGTTAATCTTTGTTTTTGTGATTTATAAAAAACTATATTTGATTTCGAAAAAATAAATTCAACATCAATCATGAAAAAATTGCTTACTTTAGTAACGACACTTCTTGTAACGGTTTCCCTTTTTGCACAAGAAGATATGACATTTCAAGCAAATGTTACCAATAAAAACGGTGATGTTTTGTTCATTAAAAATGGACGAACCATCGTTAAAGAAATAAAAGCGGATGAAAAAGGTGAATTCAAAGCTACTTTTCCAATAAAAGAAGGTTTATACCAATTATTTGACGGAGCTGAATATGCTCAATTATTTTTAAAGCCAGGTTATGATTTAAAAATGACTTTGGATGGAGCAAAATTTGACGAAACCATCAAATTTACTGGCAAAGGTTCCAATGAAAATAATTTTATTGCTGCTCAAACTTTAGCAGAACAAAAATTTGATTATAACGGTATGTTAGCGCTTGACGAAGCAGCATTCAACAAAGCATTTGACGAAAAATTAAATGGCGATATTGCTAGACTTGATAAACAAACTGGTTTGGATGCCAATTTTGTAACAACCTATAAAGCTGGAATTTCTCAAGGTTTACAAGGTTTAAAACAATATTATGCTCAAATTTCTGCCAATAAAAAACTAAACAACACTAAATCGCCAGGTTTTGATTTTGAAAATCATAAAGGTGGAAAAACTTCTTTGGAAAGTTTGAAAGGAAAATACGTTTACATAGATGTTTGGGCAACTTGGTGCGGACCATGTCGTGCTGAAATTCCGTTTTTAAAGGAAATTGAAGCAAAATATCATGGAAAAAACATTGAATTTGTTAGTATTTCTGCTGATGTACAAAAAGATTATGACAAATGGAAAAACTTTGTAACCGAAAAACAATTAGGTGGAATTCAATTATATGCTGATAAAAACTGGGAATCAGATTTTCTAAAAGCTTTTGGAATAACTTCTATCCCAAGATTTATTTTAATTGATCCAAACGGAATTGTTGTAGATGCTGATGCAGCAAGACCTTCAAGCCCAAAACTAAAAGAACAATTAGACAGTTTACTTAAGTAATTCATTTCTAATCGATTTATAAAACCTTGTCATTTGGCAAGGTTTTTTTATTTCCAATGTTAAGTTTTTCTCAATGTTATGAAATTGTTAAGCAAAAGTTTTTTTATTGTAAACAAATTCAATAAATTTGTTCATACATTATTAATAACTAAAACCTACAATTATGAAAAAGATGCTGATTTTAAGTGCAATCCTAGTTTCAGGATTGACAATTGCACAAGAAAAGAAACCTGTTTTAGAACAAGAAGGAAGTTTAGTAAAAGCTACATATTATCACGAAAATGGTCAAATTCAACAACAAGGTTTTTTCAAAAATGGAAAACTTGAAGGACAATGGGTTTCTTATGACGAAAATGGCGTAAAAAAATCGATTGGAGAATTTGCTAACGGAGAGAAAACTGGTAAATGGGTTTTTTGGAATGATAAAACATTAAGCGAAGTAGATTATTCTAAAAGTAGAATTTCTTCTATCAAATCTTGGAAAGAAGAAGCTATCGTAAACAAATAACATTAACATAACAAAATAAAAAAGGAACTCAAATTTGAGTTCCTTTTTTTGTTTAACCAATTAAAATTTAAGGTTTAGCTCTTTTATCTAAATTTGGATTAAAAGAAAATCCGATACTAAAATAACCCGTTCCATCTTGTTTGTTAGAAAAAATATAATCGTTGGTGTTTTTCCCTCTTTCTGAAACTCTTGCATTGAAAACTGTTGCCAATCCGCTTTTAAATGTTGCAATTATTGATTTGCTAAAACAATGTTCATAGGTTAAACCCGTATTTATTTCAATTGTTCTGTAATCATACACTTTTGCAAATCCGGGTTGGTTTATGTAAGTATAAAATCCGCTAGTATTTAGTTCGCTTCCTAAAGAAATTCTTCCGTTTTCGAACAAATCTCTTTTAAACAAAAAACGTTGTGGTAGAATAAAATCCAAACTCCATTTTGAATTTTTAAATCGATGATCTACTAAAAAAGTTGGAGAAGCTGGAACTGGAGAAGTTGGATCAACTAAAACAATAAGTCCGACACCAATTGTGGTTCGTTCTGTTTTTTTCAAGATTATCGTAGCACCAAAAAAACCTTTTATACGTTCAGCATCTTTTTCGGTACCGTCAACAATTATACTTGTATTGTAAACAATTGGTTTTTTTAATAGTTGTGAAAAATAGGTAAAACTTAATGCTCCAGAAAGATAATGATAATCTGTTTTGTAGTCATAAAAAGTTATAGAACTGTCAACTTTATTAACAACATCAATGAGCTCAAAAGATTCGTATCGGTATCTAAAAGAAGAAGTAATATTCCATCGTTGTTTTTTAATTATTGGGATATTGGCACTTGCGCTAAAACGAGAATGATTTTTGATTTCGCCTTTTTCAAACGGATTGTCAAATAATTCTGAATCGAAGTCGGTTGGTAAATAGTTTTCAAATTTTAGATCAAACATTCGGGTTGTTGGGAACCTGTTGTTAATTGCTGATTGAACATTTTCTTTAAATTCTTTATTTTCTTGACCTTTTGCAAAAAGAAAAAGGAAACATACTAAAACAGAATATTTTAATTTCATTGATTGATTTGTAGGCTTTATATTTACGTTTTTTATGATATTAAATATACCCCAAATAGTGTATTACTTTTGGGGTATATTTATTCAATACTATTTAATAATAAGATTTAATGTTTCGGTGTAAATCCGTCTTCGCTTAATTCCCTGTGTTCGTAATCGGCAATCATTTCAGCTTCATAGTCTACTTTTTCGCCTTTAGAAACTCTGTTGATGATTTTCTCCATAATTTGGTAAATTACAGGAACCACAACAAGAGTAAGGAATAAAGAGGAAATCAATCCACCTATAATTACCCAAGCTAGACCGTTTTTCCATTCGGCTCCAGCTCCCGACGCTAATGCAATTGGGAACATACCAAAAACCATCGCAATTGTTGTCATTAAAATTGGACGTAATCGTGCATGATTTGCCTGAATTAAGGCTGTTCTAACTGTTTCACCTGCTTTACGACGTTGATTGGTATAATCCACCAACATAATTGCGTTTTTACAAACCAATCCAATCAACATAATGATACCTAAAATAGTAAAGATGTTAAGCGAATTATTAGTTAATGCTAATGCTAGCATCGCACCAATAAACGAAAGTGGAATAGCAAATAATACTACGAATGGATGTACGAAACTATCGTATAACGAAACCATTACCAAGTAAACTAAGATAATTGCTGCTAATAAAGCAACTCCAAGTGTCCCAAAACCTTCGCTTTGGTTCTCCATGTCGCCACCCCAAATATAACTTACACCTGTCGGTTTTTCTAATTTATCAATTTTTTCTTGCCATTGAGCAACAATTGTTCCAGAGGGAACACCTACGTTTTGTCCTTTCACAGTAACCGAAGCAGATTTGTCTCTTCTTTCCAACTCACTTGGTCCTGAACCTTCGGTTATGGTTGCAAATTGATTTAGCTTTATCTGTTGACCTAAATCATTAACAAAAATCAAATTACTTACATCATTTATACTTTTTCTATCAAAAGCGTTGTATTTAATATTGATATCATACTCATATTCTCCTGCTCTAAATCTTCCATCTGTATTACCACTGAAAGCTGTTTGCATTGTCATACCTACCGTTTGTAGGTTTAAGCCAAGTGCCGCCATTTTATCGCGATCAACCTGAACATTCACTTCAGGATTTCCATCTTCTACAGATAATTTAATTTCTGTTGCTCCAGGAATAGTTCGAAGTTCTTTTTCTGCTGCTTTTGCAAATTTCATAGCACTTTCTACGTTTGGTCCTGTTACGATTAAACCTAAAGTTGCTTCTTCGGCTGTTCCTAAAATACCTACTGGTACTGTTTTTACTTTTGCACCAACTAGTATCTTCTCTAACTTACGTTTTGTTTTGGCGGCATACACATTTGCTGGTTCATCACGTTTGTCTAAACCTACCATTTTCACATTAATTTCAGATTTATAAGCTGTTGCTTGTGAAGCACCCAAACCTTCACTAGTTTGACCAATAGTTGTGATTTGGCTATACACATAAGGTTCACTTTTTAAGAAAGCTTCAGCCTTTTGTGTCATAAAATTGGTTTGCTCAAGCGATGCGTCTTTTGGCATTTCAATTTGAACTAAAAACTCACCACTATCAGATGCAGCAAAAAATTCACCTCCAATAAATCCTCCACCTAATAATCCAATGGTTGATGCAAAGAACAATACTAAAACAACAATAAAAGTTTTTATATAGTGATCTAAACACCAAGTTAAAAGTTTTGAAATCCAATCGGTAAAACGACTTAAATAGCTTTCAAATCCAAGAATTATTCTTCCAAAAAGATTTTTACCAGTAATGTGTTCTAATTTCCCGTATCTTGATGACAACCAAGGAATAATGGTAAACGAAGCTACTAGTGATAATAATGTTGAGATAATAACTGTTACACAGAATTGTGTAATAATGTTTGAAACTAAACCTGTACTCATTGCAATTGGCAAAAATACTACCACAATTACCAAGGTAATGGACACAACGGTTCCGCCAATTTCTGCCGTTCCGTCATAGGCAGCACGAACTTTGTTTTTACCCATTTCCATGTGGCGATAAATATTTTCCAAAACCACAATGGCGTCGTCTACCAGAATACCAACAACAAGTGAAAGTCCTAATAAACTCATTAAGTTTAAGGTATAACCCATTAAATAAATACCGATAAAAGTGGCAATTAACGAAGCAGGAATGGAAACCATTACAATTAAGGAGTTTCTTATACTATGCAAGAAGAACAACATTACAAAAGCCACAAGTAGTACTGCAATAAGTAAATCGTGTACAACTGCATCTGCTGCTTCAAGGGTAAAAATTGTACTGTCTTTTGCAATTTCAAGCTCTAATCCATTGGTTTTATAATCTGTTTCAAGTTTGGCTATTGTTTTTACTAATTCTTCACTAACCGCAACAGCATTTGCATCAGATTGTTTAACGATTTGAAGAATAATGGCACTTTTTTGATTTACACGCGCTACTTTTTCAGCTATTTTTTGAGTGTCTTGTACATCTGCAATGTCACCTAAACGAACCTGAACTCCGTTTTGAGAAGAAACAATTAGGTTTCTTAATTCATCAACATTTTTATATTTTCCAGCTAAACGAATTAATATTTTTTGTTCACGAGTTTGAATATTTCCTGTTGGGAAATCTAAATTTGACGATAAAATAGTTTGTTGTACTTGAGGAATTGAGAGTCCATAACCTTGCATTTTTACTGCATCAAGATTTACTTGAATTTCTCGTTCTTGTCCTCCAATAATATTTACTTGAGCAACACCTTGAACTCTGGAAAGCACAGGAGCTAACTTTTTATCAACTAAATCATAAAAAGCAACTTCATCCATTTTTCCGTTAGCACCAATAGTCATAATTGGTAAATCACTCAAGGAGAATTTAGTTAACGAAGGTGTTTCGGCATCATCTGGCAAATCGCTGACAATAGCATTTATTTTACGTTGTGCATCGTTCATCGAAACATTAACATCTGCATTTGAAGTCAATGTAATGGAAACCGTTGATAAACTTTCATAGGATTTGGCATCAATTTTCTTGATGTTTTCTAAGGAAGCTACTGCATCCTCAATTTTCTTAGTTACTGTATTTTCTACTTCACTTGGTGATGCACCAGGATAAATTGTGGCAATTGTAATTACATTAGTTTCGAATTTTGGGATTAATTCGTATCCCAAATTACTGTAACTAAAAAGCCCACCAAGAGTAAGAATTGTAAACAATACAATTACTAACGACGGACGTTTTATCGATATTTCTGCTAATTTCATTTTTTTCTATTAAAAGAGTGAATAGGGATAATTAGAAAGTTTATCACTTTCTAGAAATCTTTATTTGATAATTTCTACTTTGCTACCGTCTTGAAGATTGATTTGTCCGGTAATCACTATTTGTTCTCCATTTGATAATCCGTCTAAGATTTCAACTTTATCTCCAAGGATTCTTCCTGCAGTTACTTTTTTAAGTTTAGCCATTCCGTTTTCAACTACAAATATTTGATTACTGCTAACACTACCCACGAATGCATTTCTAGGTACAATTTTTAAGGTTTGCTTTTGTTGATTTGAAGCAAATTTTGCTGTTCCATACATTCCTGCTTTTAAATCGTTTGAACTGTTGTTTGAAATTTCAATTTCAACAGGGAAATTTAAACTTGTGTCTGCTTTTGCAGCAATAAAAGTTATTTTTCCTGAAAATTCTTTATCTGGATATACATTTGTAACTACTTTAATTGGTGTTCCAACTTTCAGACTTGCTACTTGACTTTCATTAACGGTAACATTCAATTTTAATTTGGAAACATTTACAATTTCAAATAATTCTGTTGGAGGCATTCCAGATAGAATAGTTCCAACTTCTATAAGTTTTTTATTGATAAAACCGCTAATTGGTGCCTTTATTCTGGTATCACTAACATTAATATTTGCTTGTGTTAAGTTTGCTTTAGCATTTACCATGGCTAGTTTTGCTTGATCTAGTTGCTGTTTTGTTACACCGCCTGTTTTGAATGCATTTTCAAATCGGTTATAATCCGCAACTGCGTTTTGATATACTGCATCAGCATTTTGAGCATTTACATTTATAACATCGCTTCTAACAATAGCAAGTGTTTGTCCAGCTTTTACATAATCACCTTCTTTGACTAAAACTTGAGTTACTTTTCCAGATTTTTCAGCAGAAAATTTTAGTTCTTGTATTGGTTCAAAATTTCCGTTTGACACGAAGTCTAACGAAACTTCTTCTGTTTTTACAGTATCAATTTTTACTGAAACTGAAGCATTTTTTTCAGCAACAATAGCTGTTTTAGCTTCATTTTCAGCTTTGTTTTTTGTTAGGATGAAAGCAATCAGACCTAATGATGCTGCAATTACTACTATGGTTATAATAATTTTTTTCATTTTAATTATTTGTTGATTAGTGTTTTAAGTTCTCCTTTTGATTTTATTAATTGAATTTCTGCTAATTTGTAATCTAATAGTGCTGTCGTATAGTTGTTTTGAGCCACAACCCATTCGTTTTCTGCATCTAACAAATCCGTCAAAGAAGCTAAACCTTGAATATAATTATTGTTAGTATTAGTTAACACTTCTTGTGCTAATTTTGCATTTTCTTTTTGATTATTAATCGAGATAATGCTGTTGTCTATTTGCGTTTTTGCATTTTCATATTCAAAATCTAAAGCCAATTTGGTTTCTTCTAGATCTACTTTTATCGATTGTAGTTTGTTTTCTGCCTGACGCACTTTTGCACGAGTTCCAAATCCTGTAAAAATGGGAACGTTTAAGTTTAAACCAATTGCTGCAAAATCCGACCAATAAACGCCATCGGCTGGTTTTTTAAACCATGGCATTTCTGGACCTTGACCAATGTAGTTATAACTTCCAGTTAAAGAAAGCGTTGGGTAATATGCCGCTTGAACCGATTTCTTTTGATATTCTAAAAGTTGTTCGTTCTTTTTTAGTAACAAATATTCGGTTCTTTTTGTGGCATCTGGCATTTGGGCTGATAGAGCTGTTGCTGTAACTTCAAATTCAGTTTCTGGAATTGAAATTTTTGTTTCTAGTGGCATTCCCATCAAAAATTTTAATGCGTTTTCTTGAAGTTGAACCGCATTTAGCGTTTGTTGTCTTTGGGTATTGATGTTAGAAATTCTCACCAACGTTCTATCTAAATCAATTTTTTTAGCCAACCCATTTTCAAATTGCCCTTTGATAATGTCTTTTACTTTGGTCGTGTTTTTCAAATTGTTGTCTAAAACATTCAGGTTTTGACGTGTAACATATACTTGATAATAGGCATTTGCAACTTTTTCAACAACTTGTTCTTCTGTTAATTGTGCATTTATTTGATAGAACTCTCTAGTAGATTTTGCTGCTTTTAAACCAATAAAAACAGATTGATCATATATTGCTTGATTTAAAGTAACTCCAGCAACAGAATTCCATTTTTGTCCAAGTGGCGCTAAAATTGTAGTTCCAGGTGCTCCAAAAAAATCACCTGGTAAGGCATTTAATTGTAAAATTGGATTTACATTTAAACTACCATTGGCAGAAATTTGAGGTAATGCTCTTGAACGCACTTCTTGAATTTGGTATGCGCTATTTTCTACATCAAGCTTTGCTTTTTTAGCATCGGCTTTATTTTCTAAAGCAAATGTAATAGCGTCTTTAAGTGTTAAGACTTTAGTCTCTTGCGCTTGCAAAAATCCAACAGCTAAGAGAAAGGTTAGTATTAATTTGTTTTTCATTGATGATTATATATTTGATTTAAGTAATTGATTTTCGAGTTCTGTAATTCCTTTTTCGGTTGCAATTGCACGTGTGTGATATTCGAGTGCTTTCGCTTCAAGTTCGTATGCATCTTTTTCCATCATGGTATTTTCATTTATAGAAAAGATAAGTGTGTAATAAAATTTTACTGCAGATTCGATATCTGTTTCCTTTCGGTATAACCCTTGAGTAATCCCTTTTTCGATATTTTGTCGGAACATTTGACTACAATCTTCTATTTCCGTACACATCATTTTTTCATAAATCTCTGGATAATGTTTTTTTAATTGGTATGCTGGTGAATGGTCAAACGACTGAAACATTTCTTTAAACATTTCTCGCATTTGGAATTTTTCCTCAATGGCATTAAAATTTTTACCAACAATTTCATCCATCATCGAATGAATTTTTTGATGTACTACTTCTGTTCCTTCTTCAATTAATTTTTCTTTATTGCTGAAATATTTATAAATCGTTTTTTTAGAAATACACATTTCGTTGGCGATGTCATCCATAGTAACGCTCTTGAAACCAAGTTTCAAAAACATATCAGTAGCTTTTTTAATAATTTTCTCTTTCATTTTCTCTGAATTTTCGACTGCAAATGTAATATGGAAACTTTTAACACTAAAATAGTTTCCAAAGTATTAACACAAATTTAACACCTAATTAATTCTATTGAATTTTTTTCTCTGGACGAATAATCATTCGCAGTGATGAATTCTTAGAAAAATAAGCTAAAGCCCAATGATACAATGTATTAACTTTATTTCGTGGCATTGATAATGACATTAAGTGAACAAACAACCAAGCCATCCAAGCCAAAAATCCTTTGAAATGCACTTTTGGTTTTGGCAAATCAACCACTGCTTTATTACGACCAATAATCGCCATCGAACCTTTGTCTTTGTATTGAAATGGTTTTTGCGGTTTATTAGCTAATGCTAAAATCAAGTTTTTGGCTAGGTTTTTTCCTTGTTGCATTGCAGGTTGTGCTACTTGCGGATGACCATTTGGAAAATTTTTATCACTTTCCATAAAAGCGGTATCGCCAATAGCATAAATATTTTCAGTTCCGATGATTTTATTGAATTCATCAACCAATAAACGATTGCTTCGACCATACATTTCATCAGATAAACCATTGAAACGCATTGCCGTAACTCCTGCTGCCCAAATTAAATTTCGAGTTCTAATCGTTGAACCATCTTTGAAACTCACCGTTTGACCATCATAATCAACTACTTGTTTGTTTAGTAAAACCTCAACACCTAGTTTTTTAATTTGTTTCAACGTTTCTTCCTGAGAATTTTTACTCATTGGTGCAAGCAAAGCTGGTCCACCATCAACCAAATAAATTTTGGCATTTTTAACATGAGAAAGTTCTGGATATTCTTTATGAATAATGGTTTTACTCATTTCGGCAAACATTCCCGATAATTCAACACCTGTTGGTCCGCCACCAGCAACCACAATCGTCATCAATTCTTCTTGTTCTTTTATATCCAATGAATTGGAAGCGATTTCGGTTCGTTGTAACATGGTGTTTCTCATGTTCAATGCATCCTCCAATGTTTTCATTGGAATGGCATTTTTCTTCACGTTTTCCATTCCAAAATAATTGGTCACAGTTCCAGTAGCAATGACAAGATAATCGTACTGTAACTCACCATTATTGAGGATAATTTTATTTTCATTGGAAACAATTTCTTGTAATTCGCCCATCCAAAATCGAATTTTTGAACCCGAAAGCATTTTTCTAAACGGATAACTTATCGAAGATATTTCTAAAAAACCCGTTGCTACTTGGTATAATAAAGGTGGAAAAAAATTGTAGTTTACTTTATCTACTAATGTGATTTCAAAATTGGAGTTATTTGAAATTGTTTTTGCAAAATTTAATCCGGCAAATCCACCACCAATAATGACTATTTGCTTTTTCATAACGTTTTAATTTAATTGTTGTGCTGTTGTAAAAACAAAGTTGGCAACCAAATCGATAAACTGATTTGAATTTGAACCTTTATAATCTAGTTCAGTATTCATATTAAGGTCAAAATCTTGACGATTAATTTTTCCCGAAAATTCAACCAACACTTTTGGCAAATCACTTTGCATTTCCATCGAAACAATTCTAACATCAAGCTCAATAGTTTTGGTAATGTCGTTTATCGTTAAATTTCCTTTCAAGAAATTGATTTCAGTATTTACTTTTTCAAAAGAAATCGATTTAAATCGAATGAAATGTTGCTGATTAATCTCTAAAAAGCTATTTGTTTTTTGCGGTTCACTTAAATGCTTTATCGTTCCAGTATCTTTATCAGCATCAAATAAAAGTTCCAGCGAAGCATCAATCATTTCGTTGTTATTTATCGTCATTGTTGCTTCTAATTTTTCGATAGAATTAGCCAAAAAAGTTAGCACGCTAAGTCGAGCTCTTAATAAAAGATCGGATTCATCAGCATTTACACTTAAAAAAGTAGCAGTCATTGGAAGGTTGTTAAAATTTCGATGCAAAAATAAATCGGAAACGAACAACACTAAAAAAGTTTCCTAAATATTAACAAAATATTAACATTTTAATATCCGATAAGAAAGAAGTAAATTAGCCGAAAATATTTTTCATGCAGTCCATTTCTAATTATCAAGAAAAAATTTCAAACCATTTTGAGTTGCTGGCTTTAAATAAAGAACCTAAAAATCTTTACGAACCTATACAATATATATTATCGCTTGGCGGAAAAAGACTTCGTCCTGTTTTAACGCTAATGGCTACAGAAGTTTTTGATGTAGATTGTACCAAAGCTTTATCGGCAGCAACTGCGGTGGAAGTTTTTCATAATTTTTCGTTGATTCACGATGACATTATGGATGATGCACCGTTGCGAAGAGGAAATGAAACGGTTCATGAAAAATGGAATATTAACACCGGAATTCTTTCGGGCGATGCAATGCTAATTTTGGCTTATCAATTTTTTGAAGATTATGAACCTCAAATTTTTCAGGAATTAGCCAAATTATTCAGTAAAACAGCATTGGAAGTTTGCGAAGGACAACAATATGATGTGGATTTTGAAACGCGTGATGATGTTACCATTCCTGAATATCTGAAAATGATTGAATATAAAACGGCGGTTTTAGTTGGTGCCGCGATGAAAATGGGCGCAATCGTTGCTGAAACTTCCGAAGAAAATAAAAATTTAATTTATGATTTTGGTTTGAATTTAGGCATTGCTTTTCAATTGCAAGACGATTACTTAGATGCTTTTGGAAACCCAGAAACCTTTGGTAAACAAGTTGGCGGCGATATTATTGAGAACAAAAAAACCTATTTGTACCTAAAAGCAATTGAATTTGCTCAACCAGAAGAAAAAGAGCAATTGTTGCATTTGTTTTCTATTCAACCCAATGATAATACCGATAAAATCAATTCTGTAAAGGATATTTTTAATCAAACCGGCGCGAGCGAAGCCACGCAAAAAGCCATACAAGATTTTACTTTTTCTGCTTTTGAAACTTTAGAAAAAATGAATATTTCGAATGATAAGAAAATGATTTTAAAAGCGTTTGGCGAAAAATTAATGAACCGAAATGTGTAAAGCAACTTCAAAAATCAATCTCAAAAGTCAATTACAATACTTTAAATTGATATTATTTTGAAATTGAAGTTGAAATTGAAATCGAATATGTTTGTAGCACCAATAAATACTGACCTTTTACTTTCGGAAGCCGAAAAAGAAAACCTATACGATAAACTGATTGAACAAATCAATAAAGATTTCAATTTTGCCAACGAAGCGATTGATTTTCCAAAAAGTACTTCGCCCGAAGAATTGAAAATCCAACTTCACGAGAAAATTTATCGCTTAATTCAGTACAAATATGCTGAATTGCTCAACTTACTCTACATTATCGATGTTCCAGAAGAAAATATGAAACAACTCGACGGTTCTGATACGGTTGAACTTTCGGAGCAAATTGCTTTTTTAATTTTAAAAAGAGAATGGATGAAGGTTTGGTTTAGGAATAAATATTAAAAGAAAACCCTAACAAACGGCATAAAAGCATCGCCATATACATTTTTATCTTTGTCGAATAAAACATTGTAACGAGCACCAATCGTTACGTTTTCCATGCGATAACCTGCACCAAGAAATAGTGCGGTGTTCCAAAAATTTTCGGTTACATCAATATTTTCATACGTAAGATTAACTCGGAGTTGTTCTAATTCTACCGATAATTGTGCTTCGGGAATTGGATTGAATAAACCAATGATGCTTCCGCCATAATTATTGCTTTTGAAAAAACCTTTTTGTCTCAAATAACTGTATTGAACTCCAGTTCCAAGAGCAAAATATTCGTTGAAATTATAAATAGCCGTTGGTGCAATAGTAATATCAGTATAACCACTTCCAAATCCTAAACCTAAACCACCACCAAATTGAACATTTTTCCAAAAATCATTTTGAGGACTATCGGGATTTTTTTGTTGTGAAAAACAAATGCTGCTTACCAGTAAAATAGCTACAATTGAAATCGTTTTTAACTGACCTTGTAAATTATTCTTTTTCATAGAAAAATATATATATAATTAGCGTTATAAATATACTAAAATCATTGAAAGATTAGTACAAATAGTATACTTTTGCAAAACTATTTTTTAACAAACAGTGTATTAACTAGAAATTATGGATAGGTTTTCCTTTTTAAACGCAGCACACACACAATTTTTTGCCGATTTATACGAACAATATACTCAAAATCCCGATAGCGTAGAACCAAGTTGGAGAGCTTTCTTCCAAGGGTTTGACTTTGGTATGGAAACTTTTTCCGAAGAGCAAGTATTGGCACAAATTTCCAAAACTGAAACTAACGATCAAGATTGTAGCTTGGTTTCGGGCAAATTACAAAAAGAATTTAACGTTCTTCGATTAATCGATGGTTATAGAACTCGCGGACATTTGTTTACCAAAACCAATCCGGTTCGAGACAGAAGAACTTATACGCCAAATTTAGATTTGGTTAATTTCGATCTTTCAGATGCTGATTTAGATACTGTTTTTGATGCTGCAAAAGTTATCGGAAAACAACCTACCACTTTACGCCAAATTCTAGTTCATCTTCAAAACATGTATTGCCAGCATATTGGTATCGAATACATGCACATGGAAAATCCGGTTTTTGTAAACTGGGTTCAAGATAGAATCAATGCTAATGACAATCAGCCTAATTTCAATGCAGAGCAAAAGAAACACATTTTAGGAAAACTAAACGAAGCCGTTTCTTTTGAAAATTTCCTTCATACAAAATACGTTGGTCAAAAACGTTTCTCGCTTGAAGGTGGCGAAAGTTTAATTCCGGCTTTAGATACTGTGATTGAAGCTGCTGCCGAAAAAGGTGTGGAACATTTTGTTATGGGAATGGCACATCGTGGTCGTTTGAACACGTTGGCAAATATTTTTGGAAAAGCTACTCAAGATATTTTCTCTGAATTTGACGGAAAAGATTATGACAAAGAATATTTTGACGGCGATGTTAAATACCATTTAGGTTTAACTTCTGAAAGAAAAACAAAATCGGGTAAAAAAATCAACATCAATTTAGCGCCAAATCCATCGCATTTGGAAACTGTTGGAGCTGTAATTGAAGGTATTACTCGTGCAAAACAAGACAAATATTTCCCTGAAGATTTTTCAAAAGTTTTGCCAATAGCCGTTCACGGCGATGCTGCTGTTGCTGGGCAAGGAATAGTTTATGAAATTATTCAAATGTCACAATTGGATGGTTATAAAACCGGAGGAACAATCCATATTGTAATCAACAACCAAGTAGGATTTACTACAAATTACCAAGATGCTCGTTCATCTACATATTGTACCGATATTGCTAAAGTAACTTTATCGCCAGTACTTCACGTAAATGCTGATGATACTGAAGCTGTTGTACATGCCATGTTGTTTGCCTTAGATTTCCGAATGGAATTTGGTCGCGATGTATTCATTGATCTTTTAGGATACAGAAAATATGGTCATAACGAAGGTGATGAACCACGTTTCACGCAACCAGTTTTGTACAAAATAATTGCACGTCACAAAAATCCAAGAGATATTTATGCAGAAAAATTAATCACTGCTGGTATCGTTGACGCAGCATATCTCACAAAAATCGAAAACGAATACAAAGAAAAACTAGATGAAAATCTTCAAGCATCACGCAAAAAAGATTTGACGATAATAAAACCTTTCTTGCAAGACGAATGGAAAGGATTTGAGCAAGTTTCAGATGATGTGATGTTGCAAAAATTTGACACTAAATTCGATAAAAAGAAACTAGATCAAATAGCTAAAGAAATTTCTACATTACCATCTGATAAAAAGTTCATCAGCAAAATAACAAAGATTGTAACCGACAGAAAAACTATGTACGACAACAATGCAATCGATTGGGGAACAGCTGAAACGCTAGCTTATGGTTCATTGTTAACAGAAGGTTTTGACGTTAGAATCTCAGGGCAAGACGTAGAAAGAGGAACATTCTCGCATCGTCATGCAGTTGTAAAAGTAGAAGACAGCGAAGAAGAGGTAATACTTCTCAATTCTTTAAAAGACAAAAAAGGAAAGTTCAATGTATTCAACTCTTTCCTTTCTGAATATGGTGTTTTAGGTTTTGATTATGGTTATGCACTAGCCAATCCGAATGCGTTGACAATTTGGGAAGCACAGTTTGGAGATTTCTCTAATGGTGCACAAATCATGATAGACCAATACATTTCGTGTGGCGAAGACAAATGGAACAACCAAAACGGAATTGTATTATTGTTGCCTCACGGATACGAAGGTCAAGGAGCAGAACACTCTTCGGCTAGAATGGAACGTTATTTACAACTTTGCGCACGTCACAACATGTACGTAGCAGATTGTACAACGCCAGCCAATTTCTTCCATTTGTTGAGAAGACAAATGAAAACCAAATTCCGTAAACCATTAATTCATTTTTCACCAAAAAGTTTGTTGCGTCATCCATTGTGCGTTTCAACAGTTGATGAATTGGCAAAAGGACAATTCCAAGAAACCATCGATGACAACTCAGTTGACAAGAAAAAAGTAAAAACAGTAGTTTTCGTAACCGGAAAATTCTATTATGATATTCTAGCCGAAAGAGAAAACTTAGGCAGAAATGACGTAGCTTTGGTACGTATCGAGCAATTATTCCCGTTACCAACCGAGCAGTTAAAAGAAATTATAGCAAGCTATCCAAATGCAGACGATTTTGTTTGGGCACAAGAAGAACCAAAAAATATGGGTGCATACAGTTTCATGTTAATGAATTTTGATTTAGTACCGTGGAGATTAGCTTCGTTAAAAGCTTATGCAGCACCAGCAGCAGGAAGTCACACTAGAGATAGAAGACGTCATGCTGATGCCATCAGAATGGTTTTTGATAAAAATTTATTTAGATAATTAAAGAAGAAAATAGAATAAAGAGAATAGATTATAAATTTTAAAATATCTATGTTAACCAAACAAGACATATTCAAAACTATAATTGATAACAAGGAAGCTATTAAAAGTTTTGGTGTTACCGAAATTGGTTTGTTTGGTTCTTATGTAAGAAATGAACAAACAGAAGATAGTGATATAGATTTTTTAGTTGATATAATTAAAGAAAAGAAAACTCTAAAAAATTATATTGATTTTTGTGATTTATTAGAAAATCTCTTTAAAAACAATAAAATTGATATTGTTTCTAAAAAAGGATTGAGTGAATTTATTGGACCACATATTTTAAAAGAGGTAAATTATGTCAAAATCTGATGAAATAGAATTCATTAAACACATTTTTATTGAAATAAATTATATTCAAACTGTAGTTGAAAAGTTAGATGAGGAAGATTTTTATAATGATGAAACTCTAAAAAGAGCAATTACAAGAGCATTAGAGATAATTGGTGAAGCAACAAAAAATTTGAACCAAGATTTTAGATTAAAATATAATTCTGTTCCGTGGAGTTATATGGCTAAATTGAGAGATAAAATTATTCATCATTATCAAGGTGTTGATTATGAAACTATTTGGAACATAATCTCACAAGAAATCCCAGAATTACATTTTCAAATAAAACAAATAATAAAAGAACACGATAACAAATAATTATATAATTTTCAGAATAAACTTTTAAAACTGAAACTTTAAACCAAAAGAATATGATTTTAGAAATGAAAGTGCCTTCACCAGGCGAATCGATAAAAGAAGTAGAAATCGCAACATGGTTAGTAAAAGATGGCGATTATGTAGAAAAAGATCAAGCCATTGCCGAAGTTGATTC